>CAWAKF010000041.1:0-141365 GCA_963782435.1 uncultured delta proteobacterium | reverse complement strand
CTAATGCCATTAACTTAAGAGAAAGACCCTGTTTTTACTATCCTTTATGGTTTCTGATTTAACGGTTTCCGGTTGAGGCACAGACATGAGTCCTGATTTACGTTTCCGGCCTTTATGACGGGTTCTAATACCACGGCTTTTTTTCCGATATAGCTGTCGGTCTCGGGAAAAGTGCCGGTCTGGTTTGCATTGGACACGATGGCGAGAGCAACATAACACGAAAGCGGTGTAGAGGGAAGACCAGAGTAAAACCTCAGCCGTAGATAATAAAGCCTTTAGAAACAAGCGGGTCTCAGTAGGGCGCGGGAGAAGCTAAGTTGAGCGACGGTGACGTTGGCCAAAGAACTGGCTTCGATCATGGCCAGGCGGATGAGGCAAAGGGCAATCATGTGCACCAGGAGTTCCTGATGAAAAGAGGTGGGAGATTTACAATGCCAGGAAGTGGCTTTCAGGGTGTGCTTAAAATCGCGATAGAAGGTTCTCGATGTCCCAACGCAGGTGGTAGAGATTGGCCAGTTCTGAAACGGGGAAAAGGATAGGGTCTAATAGAGAGGTAACCAGACGACGTCTTCGAAAGCCGTTTCGATAAACAAAAACAACCCGGACCGTAAGAGTGGTCTTATCGGTGGAGTCGGTGATCTGGCAAAGATAGTCTCCTGGGCCTAGGATTTGGATTACTTGGGGACGGTTAGTTGTCTTAGCGGGAATGATGAAGTGGGCCTTCCGAGAGAGGATTTTTTTAAAAGTGACGTGGTTGTAAAAACCAGTGTCTAACAGAAGCAGGTCCCCTTTTTTAAGGTATTGGATGAATTTACGGATGAGCTTGTGCTCCGAGGTACAGATTTTGTCGAAGACGAATCGAAGGGGAGCGCGACTGATCAGATCAAAGAGGCAACAAAATTCGACGGCAATCGGCCCCAATCCTTGCTGGCCTTTGTGGGCACCGAAACATTGGTAAAGGGAAGTTGATTCGGGTAGAGCGAGAGTGGTCTTGTCGCTGGCCAGGAGGCGTAACCCATGCCAACGACTGCGGTGGGCTTTAGAGGCATTTTGCAGTCGGGAGACTAGAGCGCCATAAACCCAGGATAAAGCCTCCAGGGGAAAAACGGGCACGGGCTTTGCAGAAAGCGGCTACGGAAACAGACCATTTGATATCAAGATGTCCTGAAGCTAGACGGAGGATTTCGTAGAGGCTGGATCGATGGGTATCCAATGACACAGCCAGCATGAGCCAAAGGGTTTCCAGAGTGGCCAATTTACGGTGACGACGCCATTCATTTTTCAGATGTCGTCGGTCTTCCAGCCCGGACACCAGAACTGGATTGAGCCATTGTGTAAGCAATCTTAGATCAGGTTTTGACATGGGTTTTCTCCTTTCCTTTGATGAGGGAGAATGTGGCCGGTGCGGTCTGTTTAAGTAAAATGCCCTGGCGAGCCTTTTTAGCCAAGGCACTGGATAAGGTATCCCGGTCAGTGAGACGTCCGAAACGTTGCTGAAGAAGTTGGACGAGATCATTGACATGTAATGGTTTCCGTTGTTCAGTAAGTAAATTTATAGATAAATCGACAAGAGACTGACGTCTTCTTCCTCTTCGCATGGAAATACTAGGCTCAGTCTCGGGCTTCCCCTGGAGTTGGCGAATAGCCTTTAACTGATAATCAAGCTGAAGTTCAACAACTTGCAGAATGATTTCTTTAATGTCGGATTTTTTCATAAGAAGGCCCTCCCGTGGGGAAAGGAAAAGTGGTCTGTCAGTTGCCTAACAGTAATACTAATATATAACTGACATATGTCAAGAAAAATATCATGGTAATAGGGAAATGAGAAAGATTTTGAGGAAAAGGAGTAAGTGGTAGGTAAGTAGAAAGTGATATAACTTATTGTATTTTAATGGCTATTCGCTTAAGTTAATGGCATTGGGTCGGGCCACGTTAAGTGATTGATTTAAAATAAATTGATGTCAAGTTTGACCCCTAAAATCAGCCTATATCGCATTTTTTTGGGGGGAAAAGGATGTTATACGAAACCAGATGGCAAGAGCAAAGCAACATTACATTCCGGGATAAACCGGCATTTAATCCCGGTGACATATCAAATTAATTTCATGGGGCAGGGAGGGTAGGTCTCCCTGCGGGCTGATGTTGTTTGGTCTTCTCCAATTTAAAGAAAGTCTGCTTAGGCCGAGGGAGGCAGGGATGGGAAGGCCGAACTCCCGGTAAAAATAAGCAACTTGACTTTTAGTCTTAAATTTATTATATTTAATTAAAATAGATCAGGTTTTGGGGATGATTAGGTCCCGTAAATCCTGCTTGTTTACAGAAAGGGGGCGAAACGGCTTCGACGGGGATATTTAGCTTAGGTGGCATACCGAGGTCCTATCGGCTCGTAAAACAGATAGGAAACAATAATCGCAGACAACTACGATTACGCCTTGGCCGCTTAGTCGGCCGACATCCTGTTCTTCTTTCCTGCGTGGAGAATAAGGGTGACGATTAGCAGGATAGCCTGACCGAATGGCCTGTAATCGGGAGGGCGAAACACTTTACAGGATAGCCTTTCTGGTCTCCCGCCTGGCGGATCCCTGGAAGGCGAAACTTGAGTAGCCAGGATATGTATGTAGAGGCCTAAGTGATGTATTTTCGGACAGCGGGTTCAACTCCCGCCGCCTCCACCAGAAAATTAAATTGGAAAAATATTGCATTTATTCAACGTTGGCCTATGTTGATAAAAAGCCCCTGGGATTATTCCCCAGGGGCTTTTTGTTTTGGTTCGAGGAAAGCGCTTGGAAATCCTAATCATATTTCTGTTGATGATCCTGAACGGATTATTTGCCATGTCCGAGATGGCTGTGATTTTTTCCCGAAAGGCCAGGCTTCAACAATGGGCCAGGGAAGGGAATACCCGGGCCAAAACCGCTCTGGATTTGGCTGAAAATCCTAATCGTTTCCTATCCACCATTCAGGTGGGCATCACGCTGATCGGTATCCTGGCCGGGGCCTTCGGGGGGACTACGGTGGCCCGTTCTCTGAATGTCTATCTGAAAGGCATCCCTTTTTTGAAGGGATACAGTGAAGCCCTTTCTCTGGGTGTCGTAGTCTTATGCCTTACCTATCTCTCCATTGTAATCGGTGAATTAGTACCCAAACGGTTGGCCTTGAACAATGCCGAACGGATAGCCTCGATTGTGGCCGTTCCCATGAAATGGGTGTCCAGAGTCACCCACCCCGTTGTACAGATCCTGACTATTTCTTCCGAATGGATTTTAAAGCTTCTTGGTTCTCACCCCTCCCAGGAACCGTCCATTACAGAAGAAGAGATTAAAATCCTGATCGAACAGGGTACCCGAGACGGCGTTTTTGCTGAAACCGAAAAAGATATTGTCAAAAGTGTCTTTCGGTTGGCCGATCGGGAAGTCGGAGTTTTAATGACCCCCCGTTTAGAGATCGTCTGGTTGGACCAGGAGGCTTCCATGGAAGAAAATCGCCTCAAAATCATGGAAAATCCATATTCCCGTTTTCCTGTCGTCCAGGGCAGTCTAGATAACGTCATGGGGGTAGTGAGGGCCAAGGATTTACTGGTTCAGGGTCTCTCCGGCAGATCGATGGACCTGAAAGAAAGATGAGCCCCCCTCTGTTTATCCCCGAAAATGCAGGGGCCATGCACCTTTTGGAGTTGTTTAAAAAATCCCGTCCCCATCTGGCCCTGGTCGTAGATGAATACGGGGGGATCCAAGGTCTGATCACCTTGAACGACATCCTGGAATCCATAGTCGGGGAGATTTCCTCCCAGGATCAATCGGATGAACCCCAGGTGGTGGAGAGGGAAGACGGTTCCTGGCTGGTGGACGGAATGATACCGATCGATGAGTTTAAAGAACTCTTTAATATTGAACAGTTGCCGGAAGAGGGCAGCGGCCACTACCAGACCCTGGGTGGATTTATAATGATGCAGATGGGACGTGTGCCCAAGGCGGCCGAGCATTTTCAGTGGGGGGATTTCCGATTTGAAGTGGCCGATATGGATGGTAAAAGAGTTGATAAGATAATCATTTCCCGAGAGCAAGGGAAGGAATAGAGGTAAAAGGATAGAGGATAAAGGATAAAGGCAAAAGGAAAAAGAGAAAAGGATAATCTTAGGGCCAAAAGTTAAAATTCAAATATCAAAATTAAGTTTCGGTTTGGACAGAGCCTTGGGTATCTTGAACCTCGAACCTTGACCCTCGCTCCTTGAACCTCGAAACTCCTTCCTCAATACAACACAGGCAATAAGCAATCTGATGATTTAGACACGGGAAGACCCCTTCCCGGTCCGGATGGTTTTAGCAATTCACCAGAATAAAATAGTCCTATCTCATACCTTTCAAGGAAGAAAACAGATTCCCTTCCCTTTTTTTGTTTTTCATTTTGACAATTCCAAAAAATCTCTATATATTCGGATCGATTAATAAAACTCTATAATCATACCAAATTGATGCCATCTCAATCAGAAGATGCCGGCCTTTTTTGTTATCAAATTTCTCTTGCGAAAGCCTGCCTTAAAGCATATTCATAAAGGGTCAGCAGGGGAAAATGTATGATGTAACCAATTTGAATCTATGGCAAAAATGCTTCTGGTAAAAAATAAATTGTTTAAATAAACCCAAGATGCCCTGACCCGGGTAAACGAGATAGGTTTGGTTAAAGGGATGCTTTTATCTATTATTATTCCGGTTTTTAATGAAAAAACGACCTTGGAAAATTTAATCGATAAGGTTCGCCTGGTTGATCTTTCCCCCTTGAACATCGAAAGGGAGATTGTTGTTATCGACGATTGCTCCCAGGACGGGACTCTGGATGTGGCTCATAGGCTGGCTGAGGCCGGGGAAATCCGTTTAATACAGCATGAAAAAAACCAAGGGAAGGGAGCCGCCTTGCAAACCGGGTTTCAGATGGCTCAGGGAGAAATCGTTTTGATCCAGGATGCCGATTTGGAATATGATCCCGATGAATATCCTAAATTGCTGAGGCCCATCATAGAGGGGAAGGCCGATGTTGTTTATGGTTCCCGCTTCATGGGGGGCCAAGCCCACCGGGTCCTCTATTTTTGGCATTATGTGGGAAATAAGTTTTTGACCCTTCTGTCCAATATGACGACCAACCTGAATTTAACCGATATGGAGACCTGCTATAAGGTTTTCCGCTCCGAAGTACTCAGGGCCATCCAATTGAAGGAAAAAAGATTTGGGTTTGAACCTGAGGTAACGGCCAGGATCGCCCGGTTGGGGGTCCGGATTTATGAAGTAGGCATTTCCTATACCGGCCGGACCTATAACGAGGGAAAAAAAATAAACTGGAAAGACGGCGTTCGGGCCTTGTGGTGTATTATGAAATATGCGGTGGTTAAATAATGACAAAACACCCTCCAGCCAAAAGGTTTTTATGAACCATGTTTTAGTCACCGGGGGAGCCGGGTACATCGGTAGTGTGGTCTGTCAAACACTTCTGGAAAGAGGGCACGCGATTATTGTCTTGGATAGCCTGGAAGAGGGACATCGCCAGGCCCTGCCGGCGAAGGCCATTTTTTTTCAGGGGGACTTTGGAGACGAAGCCCTTTTGAAAAATATTTTTGAATCCTATCCCATAGGGTCAGTGGTCCATCTGGCGGCCTATTGCCAGGTGGGGGAGTCGGTTCAAGATCCGGAAAAATATTATGGGAATAATGTTTTCAAAGGGCTGGTTCTTTTAAAAGCCATGAGGGTTTTCGGGGTTAAGAAGCTGGTTTTTTCCTCCTCTGCAGCTGTTTATGGAGAACCCATTACCGTTCCCATCACCGAAGCCCACCCGACTCAACCGGTCAATCCCTATGGCCATTCTAAACTTATATTCGAGCAGATGCTGGATTGGTATCAACGGGCCTATGGATTTAAGTATGTCGTCTTTCGGTATTTCAATGCCGCCGGAGCCACAGACCGGCTGGGAGAGGATCACCATCCGGAAACCCACCTGATCCCCTTGATCCTTCGGGACCCTTTGGCTGAGGCCCATGGAGGGTCCGGTGGACCTTTGACGGTTTTCGGGTCGGATTACCAGACCCCGGATGGAAGCTGCCTGCGGGACTATATTCATGTCCGTGACCTGGCCTTGGCTCATGTCCTGGCCCTGGAAAGATTGGATGGTCTCCAGGAGAGTATTTTTAATCTGGGAAACTGCCGGGGGTTCTCGGTTTTGGAGGTGATTGAGGTGGCCGGCCAGGTGTGCGGCAGGAAAATCTCTTTTCGCCTTGGAGAACGTCGTCCGGGGGATCCGGCCATGTTGGTGGCTTCATCTGCGCTGGCCAGGAAAGTCCTGGGGTGGGAACCCAGGTGTCCGAATTTAAAGGAAATTATTGCTTCTGCCTGGGATTGGCATCAAAAATTTCCGAAAAGGGTATGAAGCTTGAATTCGTCTCAAATTCAATCGAGTTTATTTCCGGCAGATCGATGTCTTTTATGAATAATAGAAAGTCTTCATTATGAGCAGTCAAGAAAACTGGTATGCGGTTTATACAAAAAGCCGTTATGAACAGAAGGTTTTTCAGATTTTAACCGATAAGACCATAATAGCCTTTTTACCCAGAATCGAGACCTTAAGCAGCCGCAAGGACCGAAGGAAAAAAATCTGGCTTCCCCTTTTTCCCGGATATGTATTTTTTCGAATTCCCTGGGATTTAAGGTTATATTGGGAAGTATTAAAGACCGACGGTGTAGTAAAAGCCCTGACCATGGGGGGAGAACCTGCTCCTGTGCCGGAGGTGGAAATTCAGTCCGTCAAGATTGCCGTGGAAAGCCTGCTGCCGCTTTCTCCTCATCCTTTTGTCAGGGAAGGGGATCGGGTGGTTATTGAGGCAGGACCCTTAAAAGGCGCCCAGGGTATCTTTATTTCCAGGGAGGGTAAATTGGGAAAATTCGTGGTCGGGGTTGATATGCTTAACCGGGCCGTAGCCGTGGAAATTGAACCGGAATTTATTAGGAAATTATAGAATTTTTAGCTGGAGGCTGGATACTGGATAAATGCAAGAAACAGATGCTGGTTGTTTAATTGGCTTTATCCAGAATCTTTTAGCCAGTATCGGAAGTTTAATCCAGCATCGAGTATCCAGTATCCAGTATCAAATACATTTGGTTAAAATTTAGGAAAAAGGGAGGTTCTAATTTTTATGGAATATTCAATTGCCCCTACAGGAGAACGATTTCCCCTGCCAAATTCTGAGGATGTGGAGGTGGAAAACAAACGGCTCGTACCCTGGTCGATGAGCAGCGGCAACAGGGCCGCGAGATCGTGGTGGTCATGGGGGTGGGCTTTGTCGGCGCGGTCATGGCCGGTGTGGTGGCCGATTCGGTGGATGTCACCGGACGCCCCGGACAAATTTGTCATCGGCATGCAGCGGCCCTCGCCCGCTCGTTCTGGAAGATTCCCTACCTCAACCGGGGCATGGCGCCGGTGGATGCGGAAGACCCGGAGGTGGCGCCCCATGATCCGGCGCTGCGTGAAGGACAAGAAAACCCTGATCGCCACCTATACCTACGATGTGCTCAGTCCTGGCCGATGTGGTCATGGTGGATGTGCAGTGCGACTATCACAAGGACTCCTTCGGCAACGTGCGGCAGGGTCGGGCCGACATCCAGGCCCTGGAGGAGTGCCTGAAGATCATCGGCGAGAAGATCGAGCCCCATTGCCTGGTGCTGATCGAGACCACCGTGCCGCCCGGCACCACCGAGTACGTCGCCTACCCCATCGTCAAAAAGGAGTTCGAGACGCCGCGGCTTGTACGACCGGCACCCGCTGCTCGCCCACTCCTTCGAACGGGTCATGCCCGGCAAGAATTACGTCGCCTCGATCCGGGATTTCTGGCGGGTCTGCAGCGGCATCAATCCCGAGGCCCGCGAGCGGGTGGTGAGGTTTCTCTCCGAAGTGCTGAACGTGGAGAATTTCCCGCTCACGGTTCTCGACCGGCCCATCGAAAGCGAGACCTGCAAGATCGTGGAAAACTCCTACCGGGCGGCGATCCTGGCCTTCATGCACGAGTGGAGCCTGTTTGCCGAACGCAACGGGGTGGACCTGGTCAAGGTGATCAAGGCCATCAAGATCCGGCCCACCCACTCCAACATGATTTTTCCCGGACCGGGCATCGGCGGCTATTGTCTGCCCAAGGACGGCGGGCTCGGGATTCTGGTCCTATCACACCCTGATGGGGTTCGAAGACGACATTTTTAAGATCACGCCCACGGCCATCGACATCAACGATACCCGGGCCTTGCACGTGCGCCCAACTGGTGCGGGACGCCCTGCGCAACATGGGCAAGATCGTGGCCGCCTCCAAGATCGCCCTGTTAGGGGCCTCCTACCGCGAAGACGTGGGCGATACCCGCTATAGCGGCTCGGAGGTCTTCGTGCGCAAACTGACCGAAATGGGCGGCGAACTGGTGGTGCATGATCCCTACGTAAAACATTGGTGGGAGTTTGAAAAGCAGGATGCTTATCCTACGCATAACAGTTGGGCCCGATTCTTCCGGAATCAGGAAGGGTTAAAAAATTTACAGGTCGATAAGGAACTTCAGGAAACCTTGCGTGGGGCAGATGCCGTAGTTCTGGCCGTGCGTCATTCGGCCTATATGAACCTGGCCCCGGAGCAGGTGGTAGAGTGGATCGGCAAACCGGCGGCTGTAGTGGATTGTTTCGGAATCCTGAATGACGACCAGATTCGAAAATATTTTGAACTGGGGTGTGAGGTGAAAGGCTCCGGCCGCGGCCATATCAATCGGATCAAACAGGAAGTATTAGGAAAAAAATGACCCAGTCCAAAGTAGCCGTCTTAAAAACCAAACCGGAGAACGTCTTTGACGATATCCATCGTCTGTGCGACCTGGCGGATTTGAAAAAACATCTGGACCCGAGCTGTCCGGTTATTCTCAAAGACAATATCTCCTGGCATTTTCCCTTTCTGAGTGCCAATACCACCCCCTGGCAATTGGAAGGAACGATCAAGGCCCTCCGGGAAAACGGTTACAAGGATCTGGTGGCGGTTCATAATAATACGGTGGTTACTAATCCATATAAGGGGGGGAAGCTGAATAAGCTGACCCCAATTTATGAAAAATACCATATTCCTGAACTCTATAATTTTAATAAAGATCAGATCCGCTGGGTGGTCTATCAGCCCAAGGCCCGGATGAAAGTCCTGAACCAGATTTTTCCCCAGGGGATCCGTATTCCTGAATTCTTTATCGGGAAAAACATCGTTCACCTCCCGACGGTTAAAACCCATATCTATACCTCGACCACCGGGGCTATGAAGAATGCCTTCGGCGGTCTACTGAACACCAAACGGCATTACACCCACAGCGTGATTCATGAAACCCTGGTGGACCTTCTCGCCATCCAGAAGGAAATCCATTCCGGGATCTTCGCCTTGATGGATGGGACCGTCTGCGGCTCCGGTCCGGGGCCAAGGACTATGACCCCGGTGGAAAAAGATTATCTGCTGGCCTCCGGAGACAGTGTAGCCATCGATGCCGTAGCCGCCCATATGATGGGTTTCGATCCATTAACGCTCCCCTTTATTCGCCTGGCCCGGGAGGACGGGCTGGGCCAGGGACGATTTGAAGACATCGAAGTGCTTGGGGAAGATATATCAAAAGAAAATTTCGGGTTTCAGGTAGGGGATAACTTCGCCAGTAATATAGGGGATTTTCTATGGTTCAGTCCCTTCCGCAGGTATCAAAAGCTTTTTTTTCATACCCCCCTGGTCAACCTTTTTATTTTTGGTTCTTTTTTTTATCATGATTTTATCTGGTGGCCTTTCAACGGTACCAGGATTATGAGAAAGTTAAAGAAAGAATCCCAATGGGGAAGATATTTTTCAAACTATCCTGACCTTAGGTGATCAATCATGGATTTTGTCGATTTAAAAACCCAGCAGAAGCGAATTAAACATAAACTCGATTCCAGGATTCAAACCGTCCTCGCCCACGGCCAATATGTCATGGGTCCCGAGGTCTATGAGCTTGAGAAAAAGTTGGCGGAATATGTCGGTGTAAATCATGCCATCAGCTGTGCTTCGGGGACCGATGCCCTGCTCTTGGCCCTCATGGCCTTTAATCTGGGACCCGGAGATGCAATATTGACCACCCCTTTTACCTTTGTGGCTACAGCCGAGGTTATCAGTCTATTGGGGGCAACCGCCGTCTTTGTGGACATAGATCCACAGACATTCAACCTGGACCCCCATAAACTCGAATTAGCCATCCAGGCCTTAATATCGAACGATTCGTCTATTTACCCCTTACCGCAGTCATTGTCACCGAATTCCCCTGCCCCTCGCAGGCTCCAAACTCCGAAATTGATTCCCAAAGGGATCATCCCGGTGGATCTTTTCGGCCTGCCGGCTGATTATGAACGTATTAATGCGATTGCCGAAAAACACCAACTTTATGTTATCGAAGATGCAGCCCAATCCTTTGGGGCGGAGTATCTGGGTCGAAAAGCCTGTGCCTTATCCGACATTGCCTGCACCTCTTTTTTCCCTTCTAAACCGCTGGGTGGGTATGGGGATGGCGGCATGTGTTTTACCCGGGATGAACATCTCGCCGAGGTTATGTGCTCCCTGAGGATTCATGGCCAGGGTGTAGATAAGTATGAGAATGTCCGAGTCGGATTCAACGGCCGACTGGATTCTCTGCAAGCGGCCATTTTGCTGGCCAAATTTGAAATTTTTCCGCAGGAAATTGAATTAAGGAATCAAGTAGCTAAACGTTACACCGATCTTCTCACTCGTTATTCATCACTTGTCGCTCCTTCCATTCCCGAAGGAATGAAGAGTGCCTGGGCGCAGTATTCTGTTTTGGCCAAGAATTCGTCCGACCGTCAGGATTTGATTCAAAAACTCAAAACGGCCTCCATTCCAACGGCCATCTATTATCCCAAACCCTTGCACCTTCAAACTGCCTTTGCCTTTCTGGGATATAAGGAAGGCCAATTCCCGATCAGCGAGGATTGTGCCCGGCGAATCTTCAGCCTGCCCATGCATCCTTATTTGGACCCTGAAGACCAGGAAAGAATCGTTACCCTCATCCAGTACCAATAAAAACCCCTCTTCTAAAATCCGCCGAAGGTTCCCTGTTTTTTCATTGCGGGGTCTCCTGATCTTTTGACCAAGAGCTCTATGGTAAAAAGGCTAAAGTGGGTTTTTTATTTTTTCCTTGACATTAATAGTGCCGGATTTTATAAAAATAAGTAACTAATTGAAAAAAATAGGAAATATATGATATTCCAGTATCAGCCATTTGTTTAATCTGGGGACTAAATCAGTCGATACAGATTACCTTTTTTCCCTTAATCTGTAATCGAAGGAGCGGAGCAGTAGGGAAATGTGAGAGCTTTAAAAAATGTCTCCAGCCTTGAAAGGGGAGTTTTTCAGAGAGATTTGAAAAATATTCAATTTTGTCCAAGGTCAAGGAAGACGAAAATTTTAACCACAGGAATACATTTAGTATTTCGAGGATTAAAATTTGAGTCTGACGAGAGAGATTAGGCAAAAAGGGGCGTTTTTCAAAGGTCTCGTTACAGTGGCTTTTATTGGGTCATTTGTCGGGTCAGTATCGGGAGTTGTGTGGAACGCGGAAACGAAGCGCTCACATGTATGAGGATTTGAAAGATATTGCCAAATAAAGTAACAAACGTACCACCGTTCCTATCAACGGAATTTCAATAAATGCTTGACTTGGCTATAATTATAGCTATAATTTTATCAAAAGATCAGAAAAGAGGTGCTGAGTAATGGACAAAACGGTATCGGTGGCGGAGGCCAAAAACAAGCTCCCCTCAATTATTCATGAAGTAGAACGAGGAGTTACTATAAAAATTACGAGACACGGAAGGGCCGTTGCGGTTATGGTTCCCCAAAGGGATTACGAACAGATAAGGGAGAAGAGACAGGATTTCTGGGGGGACCTGAAAAAATTTCGACACCTATTGTCGTCCGAAAAGACTACTTTTACAGAAAGCGACTTTCTTGATCTTCGTGATACTACAGTAGGCAGAGAATTCGATTGGACTGAATGAAGTATCTATTGGATACCAATCTGGTTTCAGAATTAATTAAGCCACATCCCGATACCGGGGTGATCGAAAAGTTTCGGCGATACCAAAAAGAATTGGCTACCGCTGCACCGGTCTGGCATGAGTTACAGTTTGGGTGCTATCGGATACCTCTTTCCAGAAAACGGGAATTGTTGGAGTTATTTCTCGAAGAAGTTATTCGCAGAAATCTTCCGATCCTTCCCTATGATGAACAGGCTGCCCGGTGGCATGCTATGGAACGCGCCCGATTGACCCTGGCTGGGAAAACCCCTTCGTTTGTGGATGGTCAGATAGCGGCCGTAGCCGTCATCAATGGACTTAATCTGGTTACTCGGAACATTAAAAATTTTGAACTATTTTCCGGATTGAAATGGGAAGTATGGCATACAAGATAGCCTCTCCAATCGTCCCCCTCAACCGCAGGGAAAAATTCACCTCTTTTTCGCTTGCCCCGTTAAATGTGCTTTTTTATTTAACTGGAGTGAACTCGATCGAAGAGGGCGAGAGAAAGTCTTCCAGCTTTGAGCCTTGAATTGCAAATGGTGATCAAACAGACTGGAGGAACTGCTTTATGCCCGAACTCCCCAAATCCGCCCGTATCTACGTCGCCGGCCATCGCGGCTTGGTGGGCTCCGCTATCCTCCGCGTTCTGGAAAAAAAAGGATTCACTAATCTGCTTACTGCCACCAGGGAACAGTTGGATTTAAGGGACCAGGCAGCCGTCAATTACTGGTTCAAGGCCAACCGGCCGAATATGTCTTTTTGTTAGCCGGAACCGTCGGAGGCATCCTGGCCAATTCCTCCCGGCCCGCAGAATTTATTTATGACAATATGATGATCCATGCCACCGTGGTTCATGCGGCATATCTTTTTAAAGTCAATAAACTTCTTTACCTCGGTAGCTCATGTATTTACCCTCGGGAATGTCCTCAACCCATTAAGGAAGAATATCTTCCGACCAATCTTCTTGAGCCGACCAACGAGTCCTATGCTATCGCTAAAATCGCCGGTATCAAGCTTTGTCAGGCCTATCGGAAGCAGTACGGCTGTAACTTCATCTCTGCTATGCCGACCAATCTCTACGGCCCCGGAGATAATTTTGATCTCTTAAGCTCCCATGTCCTCCCGGCGTTGATCCGCAAGTTTCACCTGGCCAAACTTGCTTGCCAGGGCGATTGGGAAGGGATCCTGCGTGACGAGGCCCTTTTCGGCCCTATCCCTCCTGACCTTAAAATGGCTTTGGGCATTCCAATAAACTCACCTAACCCAATAAACCCAATTAACGCAACAAACTCAATAGACCCAATAAACTCCGTACTAATCTGGGGAACCGGCTCCCCCCGTCGAGAATTCCTCCATGTGAATGACCTGGCCTCCGCTTGTTTGTTTATTATGGAGAAGTACGAGGATTTGGACCATATCAATGTTGGGTCCGGCCAGGATCAAACCATAGGTGAATTAGCCGAATTGGTCCGGGATATCATATTCCCGGAAGCCCGAATAGTTTATGATTCCGAGAAACCGGATGGAACGCCTTTGAAACTTCTGGATGTCTCTCGTCTCAAAGACCTCGGGTGGGGACCTGAAATAGATTTTAAACAAGGCATAAAAAAGACCTATGCCTGGTATCTCTCCCAAACCCAGTGATCGAACTTTGCTCATTAGGAGATTCTCTATGGGGGAAATATCCCAGTAATCCTTTGATAAAGTCAGCCAAGCCGGACGAGAGGTTACGAAGATACTGTCGTCATTTAAAATCTGAACCTATGCTTCGCTTCTAACAGTCACAAGAATTAGGGCAAAAGGACCAATGGCTATGAACAACAAAGAAATATTAAATATCTTGCGGAAGGAGAAACGATACCTTCAGGAGAATTTTGGACTGTTGTCAATCGGACTTTTTGGCTCCTATGCGAAAGGCAAACAGACCCCTGATAGTGATATTGATGTTGTTGTCGAATTAGCTGAACCTCGTTTTGATTTTCTTGCAGGATTACAGATACACCTGGAAGACAGATTGGGGAAGCCGGTCGAGGTGATACGAAAGAGGAAGGGGCTGAGTGAGCGGTTTTTAAGACGTATAGGGAAAGACGTTCTTTATGTCTAAGGATGAAATTATCGATAACTTGGATTTGATGGTACAGTCCATCCACTTGATCCAGGAAAGATTCTCCATGAGCAGGTTGATCATGAAATCGTTTATGACATCTGTAAGGTGCATATCCCCAAGCTAAGCGGGATGATACAAAAAATACACGTTTCACTTTCCGAAAGCGGAAGTTTGGAATCACAATAAGTTTTCGAAGTTATGCCCCGGCAACCTCGATTAGACGCCCCCGGTCTTTTACAGCACGTTATGGCCAGGGGAATAGAACGAAGAGAAGCTTTTAAGGATGATGAAGATCGTAAATTTTTCCTTGAACGCTTGGGAACCATCTTGGAAGAAACCCAAACCCAATGTTATGCTTGGGCATTGATTCCCAACCATTTTCATCTTTTGCTTAGAACAGGGCCAACGCCCTTGCGCAAGGTCATGGGGCGGTTGATGACAGGCTATGCGGTAAACTTCAATAAACGCCACAGACGAAGGGGTCACCTGTTCCAGAACCGATACAAGTCGATCGTCTGTGAAGAAGACCCCTATCTTTTGGAACTGGTTCGCTACATCCACCTTAATCCATTGCGAGCAGGTCTCCTTAAAGATCTCCCAGATCTTGACCGGTACCCATGGTCCGGACATGCCGCCATCCTCGGTCGCCGTAAGACCGCCCTTATTCCTGGGGAATCAAACCGGAGTGATAAACCGGCCAAACCCAATGAACAAGATCAATCTCTATCCGAGAAAACAATCGAAGATCTTCTTCTTTATTTCGGCGATACCAAGAAGGTGGCTCGTAGGAGATACCACGAGTTTATCCGGAAAGGGATTGGCGAGGGGACCCGCCCGGATCTGCAAGGGGGCGGATTATACCGAAGTACCGGAGGAGAAAAACAGATTTTGTTAGGCCGAAAGATGGGGGAAGGTGAAGAAGGTGACGAGAGGATACTGGGGAGTGGGGATTTTGTGAATGAGGCCTTAAGAAGAGCTGGAATTGACGGGGAAAAACGATCGGGGAACAAAATACCGTTGTCGGATTTGATTGAAAAAATAGCCTCTCAACTTGATCTAAAGGCTGAGGCGATCATCTCCTCGAATCGTAAACGAGAGATTAGTGATGCTCGGGCAATAATCTCCTTTTTGGCAGTGACCGGTATGGGTTATAGTGCCTCCGAGGTGGGGCGATCAATAGGTATTAGTTGGGTCAATGTAGGGCGTTGTGTTGAACGAGGGGCAAAAGTCCTCCTGTGCCGTGAAATCTGATTTTGTTTTTATTTCACTGGTATGACCATTATGAGGACTTGAAAGATATTGCCAAATAAGGTAACAAAAGTACCAGCGTCCCCTCAGATAAACGGCGCTTATTTGCCTATGCTCCTTGCACTTTGCTCTTTCCTCTCACCCAGTGGTTCTATGCCCGCTGAACAATCTCCCCTCTATGGGGACGGCCAGTAGCAGCGCATTGCCTGAATGCATTGTTGGAATCGTAATTGGAAGAGGCTTGACAAATCTTTCCGTATGTATATACTTGTAGTGTGTACAATATCTGTGGAGGTGTTATGAAAACCGCAAAAATTTTTAAAAACGGTAATTCTCAGGCAGTACGATTACCAAAGGAATTTCAGTTCGATACGACTGAGGTTCTGATTTTTCGAAGAGATGACGAGGTTGTTTTTAAAAAAAAGCCCCAGAATCTGTCCCGGGTATTTGGGCTGTTAACCGAATTATCAGATGACTTTATGGAGGAGGGCCGGCAACAGCCCGCCATTCAGGAAAGGGAAATATTTTGATGTACATGCTGGATACCGACATTTGCATTTACATTATCAAACGTAAGCCTAAAAGTGCCCTGAAACGGTTAGAGAGCTTGCAGCCAGGACAGCTTGCCATGTCTGCCATCACCTTTGCTGAATTAATGAATGGTGCAAAAAAAAGTAAACAGGTTGAAGCGAATGTATCAATATTAAATGAATTAGGCGAATTGATCCAAATCCTTTCTTTTGATCAAAAAGCCGCTATTTTTTATGGGGATGTCCGGTCAACCCTTGAGAAAAAAGGCAACATCATTGGAAGCAATGACTTATTGATTGCTGCCCATGCCTTGAGCCTTGACTGTATATTGGTAAGCAATAATGAAAAGGAATTTAAGCGAGTTAACGGGTTAAGAATAGAAAATTGGATTTGAGTGATCTTAACCGTGTCAAAAGGGTTTTTTGTTTTTGCAGTTGTTTTTTTTCGCCTCCGGCGGACGGCAGTCCTCAAGGAATCGATTGCCCTATGCCCCATGCTCTTAGCCCTCTGCCAAATTACCGTGTCATCCCGTGTATCCGGCCCAACCGGACCAGTGCCAAAAAGAGGTCTTTTTTCTTTAAGCTTTAGCTATCAGCAATGAGCTAACTTTATCCGTGCCAAAAATGTCTTTTCCGGTTTCTTTTCATCCTTAGTCAAACAGGCCATGAACGTTTTCCTCTGGATGGGTGCCTCTTGCCTCCAAAGAAAACGCAACCTTTTTGTAATTGGGTTTACCCTTTCGGTGTATGGAAATCAAAAACCGTAGCGTATCTGCGGAGAATTTTCCTTCTACCGTCATTTGAGTCAAGACTTCAAGAGCGGTGCGTAAATCAAAAGGCCGGTTGCGGTAGGGACGGGGTGAGATCAAGGCATCATAAACGTCACATATGGCCACCATTTCCACAATAGGGCTGGAAATCGGAATTCCAAGGGGGTATCCGGAGCTGTCCATCCGCTCGTGATGTTCCAGAGCTACCGTGGGGCCTAACGGGTCCTTTCTCCCGTGAAAATAAGTGATGAGAAGGGCACCTGCCACCGTGTGATGATGAAGGCGTCGAAGTTCACTCCGGGTTAGCGGGTTCTTCTTTTGCAGGATTTCCATAGGTACATTGATTTTGCCAATATCATGGAGAGGCCCCATGACGGCAAAATTTGGTTCCCATTCCGCTAGGCTGATCAGTTCCATCGCCATGTAACCGGTAAGAACAAAGACATGAAGGGAATGCCAGTAGGTATCGGGGTCCTTATCATTAAAAAAGTTCAGCCCACCTATTACGAAGGAAGAAAGCTTGGCATTTTTTAACATATCTTGCAATTTAGTTTTTGTTTTAGAATTTTTGAAAAGGTCCCGGTATGGCAAATCGGAAATGGCTTTGTTTATGTCTGACCAGAGGGTGGGAATTCTCTCGACAGGGATGAAAGGTTTGGGTTGGGAGGGAACCTGGATAATCTTCTGGAGGAATTGTTTGGAAAACTGGACCCCTTCGTTGGCAATTAGATTGCCCTTCAGATCCATCACCGGAAAATGAAGGATGTTATTATTCTCTTTCTTGATTGAGGCAGTTGGTAAAGGAAACTTGGCCATTATTAATCCCCTCAACATGATAAGGAATATTAAGTGTAAAAAGAGGGTTCAAAATATCTAACTCATATTATCGATAGCAACTCCCTTAATTCCATGGTTCAATTCTGATGGCCAGAGTGAAGAAATTCTCCGGTTCGATTGAGACAGTACCCCTTCTCCCTAAAAAGCCTCAGACAAGCATCCACCACTTTGGCATCATAGAGAATCCCTTTATTTTTTTCAATCTCCTCCAGGGCCACTTTAATCCCAAAAGGGGGCCGGTAAGGACGAAAAGAGATGATAGCCTCGACGACATCGGCAACAGCCAGAATCCGGGATTCAATAAGGAGATTTTCTCCGGTTAACCCACTCGGATAACCAGAACCGTTTAACCGTTCGTGATGTTCAAGGACCATCCTTGCCACAGGCCAGGGAAAGTCAATATCTTTTAATATGGTATAACCTACCGAGGGGTGAACTTTTATCATGCCGAATTCGAGATCGGATAATTTAGATGGTTTGCTGAGGATTTCTGCGGGAATGTTTATCTTGCCCAGGTCATGGATCATTGCAGTCATGCGGAGCCCTTTAATCTTTTCTGCAGGAAGACCCATCTCTTGGGCAATAGTAAATGACAACTCCGCTACCCGACGCTGATGACCAGCGGTGTAAGGGTCCCGAGTTTCCACGGTCAAGGCGATGGCCTGAATCATCCCTCCCATGGATTTATTGAGTTTTTCTAAACTTTGTTTGAGTTCTTCTGTCGATTTGTTTAGTTGAGCCGTTCGTTCCACCACCTGGGCTTCGAGATTGAGCCGCAACCGGCTCAATTCCAAATGGGTTCGTACCCGAGCCAGGAGTTCTTCACGCTGGAAAGGTTTGGGAATAAAATCGACCCCGCCAAGCCTAAAACAATTCATCTTCTCCTCAAAGCCCATAAGGCCACTTATAAATATTATAGGGATATTGCGGGTTTCTTCCCGTGCTTTAAGCCGTAGGCAAACCTCGAATCCATTCATCCCAGGCATATCGATATCCAGCAAAATCAGCTGGGGCGGTTTGGTCCCAATTAAGCCTAATGCCAATTTTCCATTGCTGGCAGATCGCACCGGGAACCCTTCAGACGAAAGGGTCTCCATAAGTATCTCTACTACTGCTGGAGTGTCGTCGACAACCAGTATCTCATCTTGCTCGCTCATAGATCATAACCTTTCCCGTATTTCTTCGCTCAGGATCAATCTAATATCTTGTTTTTCCGCCTCTTGCCTTATCTGACGCCTCTCTTGCTAATTCATGAAAAGATACCCATGGGTTACTTGTGATAGTCTAACTCATACGGACATTTTACTTTGCTTTTGCTCGTACATCAATTGATCCGCCTGCACTATGAGTTCATCGATCGAACATGGATTCTCAGGATTATAGATGGAACAGCCCATACTGATTGAAAGGTTGTATTTCCGGTTTTTCTGATTGTTATGGGTGTCAATCAGGCACTGTAACCGGTCAATAAGGATCTCAGAATTTAGCTCAGTTGTATCGACAGCCAGGATGGCAAATTCATCCCCCCCCCCATACGGGCAATGACATCGGATGATCTGAAAGTCTCCTTGAGTACCATTGACACTTCGATAAGGGCATTATCCCCCTCTTTATGACCCAGGGTGTCATTAATCCACTTCATCCCATCCAGGTCGGCAAAAAAGAGCAGGATCCTATTCTTCGTCCTCTCTGATATCCTTAGCTGTTGCTCGGCAAGGGTGATAAATCCTCTGCGGTTGTACAGACCTGTTAGTTCGTCGGTAATTGACATAACAGAGAGCTGATCCTCCAGTTGTTTGCTCTCGGTAATATCATTTAAGATGAGAGCTATTCCGCTGAACTTCTGGCTCACATCTAGCATTCTTTTAAGTTTTATATGAAAATATTTAATCCCCTTCTTTGTTTCAAGTGACCTTTCAAAAGCATACTCCGTCTTGTTACAAGAGAAAAATGTAACGACTTCGTCAATCTTCCAAGGGAGAGATTCTTGCATTCTTTTCTCCGCATAATAGGTCGAACCAGATGTTTCGATGCCATGGATAAGCGTTGCAGCAGCATGATTCATGTTATCTATTATGTTCTCTGTGTTGAGGAATATGACCGGGGTAGGAGTACTCTCAAAAATAGTAAGGTATTTGTTTTTTTCATTGGTTATTGTTCTATTGGTGGATTGGAGCTCTTTCATTAGTTCGTCTTTGCTCAACATAGACCATTCTACAGTAAATCCTATCTCGATACGGTCAAAGAATCGCTCTATGAAAAGCCTGCAATGTTCCACATATTTATTTTCAAAACCTGCCTGTATAACAAGGTCAATGTAGCCTTGCTTGTAGTATTTCATTAAGCCAAGGAACATACTAAGCGTAATCCCCCGTGAACGGTGTCTCTGGGCTTCTATGATACCGAATAGGGCGATGGGATCTTTAGTGAAATCGTCATCGGAACCAAATTCAGGGGGCTCATTGCTTTCTTTTATTGCTCGCATCAGGGGTTCTGAAAGACCTTGAATGGACATTCTCCAAGCCTCTGCCAAGGTAGAGGTGTAATTCGTATAATTATGTACCCGGGCATGGTAAAGAACACGATTCATTAGCCAGTCTTCATGGGTTGCAATGAGGTCATATAAACTTTGCAGAATCAACTTTTCCCTCCACTACTATTATCTTAAATCCTTAGTCAAACTTATATCCCTTCTCTCTGAACAGCCTCAAACAGACCTCCACCACCTCAGGATCATAAAGAATCCCTTTGTTCTGAGAGATTTCTTCCAGGGCTGCATCAATTCCCAGGGCTGGCCGATAAGGACGGTGGGTGGCCATGGCTTCAACTACATCAGCGACCATCAAAATCCGAGATTCAAGGAGAATCTCATCTCTGGTTAACCCATTCGGATATCCGGAACCATCCATCCTTTCGTGATGATCATAAACTATCCTCGCAATAGGCCACGGAAACTCAATATCCTTGAGAATGTCATAACCGCTTTGAGCATGCGTTTTTATCAGGCTAAATTCTATATCCGTCAGCTTCGTCGGCTTGCTCAGTATCTCCGCTGGAACCGATATCTTGCCGATATCATGGATCAAGCTCGCTATACGGATGCTATCGATCTGATCTTTTGACAACCCCATTTCCGTGCCAATTGATCGAGCAAGATCGGCTACCCTGGTTTGATGACCTGCTGTATAAGGATCTTTCATTTCAACGACTGTGGCAATGGCCTTAACGGTAGCTCCTAAGGCCTTCCGCAATTTCTCGAAACTCTTTTGCTTATCTTCCTCCGCCTCTTTGCGTTCGGTGATATCCCGGAAATACCATACCCTGCCATAATATTTTCCGTCTGCACCAAGCATCGGGGCCGAGTAACGGTCGAACGACCTGCCGTCTTTCAGAAAGATCTCATCCCTGCTTATTTCATCCCTGGACTTCGTAGAGGTGTTTCACCTTGCGGATGAATTCTTCAGGATTTGCCAGTTTTTCCACCACCGACTGTAGCGCACGCTCATCGGATTTTGATTCTATCATATCGGGAGGAATACCCCACAAGTCAACAAAGCGCTGATTGAAGGATAATATTTTACCCTTTTCATCCACCACAAGTATTCCATCAATGGATGACTCCTGCTGGGTGCGGAGGATGATATTGTTGAATACCAGCGCCTCCTCGGCCCGCTTGCGCTCGGTAATGTCGCGAAATATTCCCTGCAACAGATTTCTGCCCTGGAGGTAAAGGGGATTCGCTTTGATTTCCACTTCTCTGATGTCGCCTGTCCTGGTAACAACTTGCGTTTCTATGATTTGCCATTGTTTGTCGGTCAGGTGTTGCTTGAATGTGGGGGAAACTGCCGCCTTGTCGTCTTGTGGTGGGTGGAGAATCATCTGCGGTCGCCCGATCAACTCTGCCCGCTCTCTGCATACTAAAGCCGCCAGGGCTTGGTTGCAATCAATGATGATTCCTGTTTCCGCATCCGCCAGGCAGATACCGTCCAGGGCTTCGTCAAACAGGGTTTTGTAGAGTTCCTCTCTCTCCCTTAGCGCCTCCTCCTCCTGCTTCCTGCGCTCAGTAATATCTACGACAGCTCCTCTGAGTCCCACCGGTTTGCCATTACTGTAAATTGCACTGGAGAGGATAAAGGCAGGAAAAACAGATCCGTCTAACCTCATTAAAGTATACTCAGCGCCACCTGTCGGCTCTCCGTTTAACAGCCTTTGCATGTTTTTATTAACTTTATCAATCTCTTCAGGTGAAATTATCCGCCATACTTTAAAACCCTTCTTTAAATCCTCTTCTGTGCCTCCAAAAGTTTCAAAAATAGCGCGGTTAGCGGAAATAATATTAGCTTCCAAATCCATCTCATAGATCGGGATTGGTAAAAAATCATACAGCTCACGATATTTCTTCTCACTCTCCCTCAGTTTCTCCTCCGCCTGTTTGCGCTCGCTAATGCCACGACTCAATGAGATTATGCCCACGGGCTTCTGTGTCTCGTCCCGCATAAATGATAGGTGATTCTCGATCCAAACGATGGAACCGTCCTTTCTGTATTCTTCCAGGTCCAAGATGCGGCTTCTGCCGGGATCTGCCGCACCACCGGCTTCCAATTTCATCTCTTCTTCAAAAAACTTAGCTATGATCTGCATGGATTCAGGCGTCAAGACCTGTTCAAGGGTCTGCGCCATAGCCTCTTCAACAGTGAATCCCCGCATACGCATGATGGAGGGGCTGACATAGGTAAAATGCAGATTCATGTCCATGGCCGTTATGACGTCCACCATATTGTCCACCACCAAACGATACTTCTTTTCGCTTTCCCTGAGCGCCTCCTCCGCCCGCTTTTGTTCTGTAACATCTATGAGTATTCCCTGGGCACCCTTAAACTGGCCGTCTTCCATGATGGGTTTGGTTTTCGTTCGCGTCCATCTGAGATCACCGGATTTGTTGATGACTCTATACTCAGACGGGTATTCTCTACCTTTCCGGAGTTCAGAAAACCATTCCTCCAGACTACTCCTATCATCTTTATGCGAAAGCTCGATAAAGCTCTTCCCGACCACTTCAGCCGAGTCGTATCCTAACATATCTCTGATAGACGGACTGATGTAAAGGACCACACCCTGACTGTCCAATTCATAGATGACTTCTCTGATGTTTTCCACCAGACTCCGGTATTTCTCTGCGTTATCTGATTTTTTTAGCGTGTCATTTTGCGAGCGCAATTCAGTTAGCTCGTGAATGAGCTGCTTTTTTGTCTTATTATCATCTTTCATAAAGTCCCCTAATTATTAGATGGGATGATTAAAACACAAACCCCACCTCTCGCTTGAGAAGCAGGTTTCCATAAATCCTCCATAGTCTTGCCTCCCTTTAGGGTGAAGTGGCATTGCTGGAAGACGGGTTAATTTACTTATCTGGTCATTGAATGGTCATATTATACACGATTTTGGGATTAGTAAGTAGGGGGATTTATCTTTGATTTGGGGTGCCGCCGGAAAGCACCTGGTCGTGCTGGTCGATCTGGACGAGCAAGGGTCGGCTTCGCTGTCCTTGGGTCTGTCCCGCACCGTTCTAACGCCGGGGAGTGCTTGAAGTTATCCTGGGCGGTCTTCCGATTAATCGTGTGTTCATCGTCAGGGCCTCCGCGGAGCTCCCACTGGAAAAGTCAAACAGGTCCCTTTAAACCATACTTGAGCATCCTGACGGGTCCAAATTGTTTCCATACGCACTAATAGGAAACCTTTGATGTAACTCGTTAATTTTAATTAGATAAAAAGTTTCCTACCCAGGAAACAAATATTAAATAATAAATTAAATAAGTTATGTAATAAAGTTTCCATATCTCTGTGTAGGAAACTCCGCCAATCTTTGTCTCAACAAGGTATATCTCTTCTCCGTCTTGTTGTTTCTGATGGCAATAGCCAAGGCCTTTTTCGTCCCCACCAACACCACCAGCTTTTTCCCCCTGGTTACCCCGGTATAAAGCAGATTCCTCTGAAGCAGGATATAGTGCTGGATGAGAATGGGAATGACCACGGCCGGATATTCCGATCCCTGGGATTTATGGATGGATACGGCATAGGCGTGGACCAATTCATCCAGATCGCTGTAGTCATAGATTATCTTGCGATCATCGATGGTCACCGTTACTTCCTGGGCTTCTTCATCGATCAGGGTGATCCTCCCGATGTCCCCATTATAGACCTCTTTGTCATAGTTATTGACAATCTGCATCACCCGGTCGTTGACCTTGAAGGTTCTTCCCCCACGAATGACCCCATCCTCTCTGGGGTTAAGGGCCTTCTGAAGCTCTATATTCAGGTTTCCGGCCCCGACTATCCCCCGGTGCATGGGGGTGAGGACCTGTATCTCAGTGCCGTGCTTAAGCCCAAATCGTTGCGGTATCCGGTCCTTGACCAGGCTGATGATCAGTTCTAAGGACCTTCTCCGGATCTTCCTGTTCGATAAAGTAGAAATCATCCAGTTTATCCGGGTTGGACTTAAGGTTCGGGCTTAGGCCTTGATTGATCCTATGGGCATTGACGATTATTGAGCTTTCCTGGGCCTGGCGGAATATTTCATTCAACTCAACCACCGGGGCTACTCCTGAATCAATGATGTCCCTTAAAACATTCCCGGCCCCCACGGAAGGAAGCTGGTTGACATCGCCGACCAGGATGAATGTGGCGGTCAGGGGGATGGCCTTTAATAGATGATGCATGAGCAGGGTATCGATCATGGAGGCTTCATCGATGATCAGAAGTCTGACAATCCAGGGGCTTTTCATCGTTCTTGTCGAAAGCCCTTTTCCGCATATTGTATTCCAGCAGCCGGTGAATGGTCTTGGCTTCGTGCCCAGTGGCTTCGCTCATCCGCTTGGCCGCTCTTCCGGTGGGGGCCGCCAGCATGATCTTGGTTTTGAGGGCTGCAAATATCTTGAGGATGGCATTGATGATGGTCGTCTTGCCGGTTCCCGGCCCCCCGGTAATAACCATGACCTTATTACCAGCGGCAGATCGGACGGCTTCGATCTGTTTATCGGCCAGGGTGATGGAAAGCTTATCCTGGACCCACTGGATGGCCTTGGCTGAGTCTATCTCTCTGATGGCCTGGGGGGTGGTCAGAAGCCTCTTGAGACGGCTGGCCAGGCTGGTTTCGGCTATATGATACCCAATCAGATAAACCGCCTTGTTGTTTTCCTGGAAGGCCTCCAGATCCTGGTTGAGGTCCTCAATGACGATTTCTTTGTCGGCCACCAGGGTTCCCAAGGCCTTGACAATAACCTCCCGGTCGATGTCCAGGACCTCCTTGCACTTCACGATCAGGGGTTCATAAGGGTAATAGACATGGCCTTCATCGGTCATTTCCTGGAGGACATAAAGTATCCCTGCCCCAGCCCTGAGATCCGAGTCTTTGGCAAACCCAAGCTTCTCGGCTATCTTGTCGGCGGTGATAAACCCAATCCCGAAGATATCAGTGGCCAGCCGGTAGGGGTTCTCCTGGACGATCTTGATGGCTTCATTACCATACTGTTTGAAGATCTTGGCCGCATACCCGGAACTGACCCCATGGGATTGGAGAAAGATCATTACCGCCCGGATCTCCTTCTGTTCCTCCCAGGCATGTTTGATCATCCCTATTCGTTTCTTTCCGATCCCTTCAACCTCAGCCAGTTTGTCGATTTCCAGTTCAATGATATTCAGGGTTTCTTCCTTGAACATCTTGACGATCCGTTTGGCCATGACCGGGCCGATGCCCTTGACCAGTCCTGAGCCCAGATATTTTTCGATTCCGTATACAGTGGCCGGGGTGGTGGTCTGGCAGAAGACTATCTTAAACTGTTCGCCGAATTTGGGATGATTGCCCCATTCCCCCTTCATCTTGATGACTTCTCCGGGGGTGGGGTTGATGATATTGCCGATAATCGTTACCAGATCCCGTCGGCCGTAGACCTTGACCTTGGCAACGGTATAGCCGTTTTCATCATTGGTATAGGTTACCCGTTCGATTTGGCCCTGGAGGTCGGTTAGGTTATTGGTAGGCATTTATTCCTGATGCTTGGATTACCAATATTATTACTATTATTACGGTGAGGACGGGGAAAGGAGGAAAAAGAAAAAGTCCCGTCGGAAGTCGAAAGGAGTGTAGGTATTTAAAAGGCTCAGAGCCTATGCTCAAAGGGAAAAAACCGCATAAATGCCTTCTGATAGTGTTTTGAGCCGATAGTGGTGAGCAAAATTTTCCTGCCTATTTGCCCTTCTTGAAAACCCGGTTGAAAATCACATCGACATTTCTTAAAGTATGTCCGAGGTCGAATAATTCGGTCAGTTCCCTGGGTGTCAGCCATTGCTTAATCCTTGGGTCTTGCTTCAATAATTCTTCAAAGCTTCTCTCACCAGACCAGACCTTCATGGCATTTTCCTGGACGACCCGGTAGGCCTCTTCCCGGGTGACCCCCTTTCTGGTCAAGGCCAGCATGATCCCTTCCGAAAAAATCAACCCCTTCGTTTTGTTGATATTTTTGTTCATATTTTCCGGATAAACTATTAACTTACTTATTATATTTGTTAGTCTGTTCAGCATATAATCCAGGAGGGTGGTAGCATCCGGACCTATAACCCGCTCCACGGAGGAATGGCTAATATCCCGTTCGTGCCAAAGGGCTTGATTTTCCAGAGCGGCCATGGCATAACTGCGTACCAGTCTGGACAACCCGGTCAGGTTTTCCGAGGCGATGGGGTTTCTCTTATGAGGCATGGCCGAAGACCCTTTCTGTCCTTTAGAAAAGTATTCTTCAGCCTCTAAAACCTCCGTTCGTTGAAGGTGTCTGATTTCCACGGCTATTTTTTCAATAGATCCGGCAATAACGGCCAGGGTGCAAAAATATTCGGCATAGCGGTCCCGCTGAACAATTTGGCTGGAGGCAGGTGCGGGTTTAAGCCCTAATTTGCGGCAGACATGGGCCTCCACCTTTGGGGATACGTGGGCGAAGGTTCCTACTGCCCCGGAGATTTTGCCAACGGCAATGGTCTCTTTGGCCTGAACCAAACGCCGGAGATTTCGACCGGCCTCATCATACCAGAGGGCCAATTTCAATCCAAAGGTGATAGGCTCGGCATGGATTCCATGAGAACGACCGATCATCACGGTTTTTTTATGGGATAGTGCCCGAGTTTTTAAAACCGCTCGGAGGGCCTTCATGTCTTCTATCAGGATTTCGGCGGCCTCCTTGAGCAAAACAGACATGGAGGTGTCCAGGACATCGGAAGAGGTCAGTCCCAGATGGATGTGACGGCTGGCCGGCCCGACATATTCGGCGACATTGGTCAGGAAAGCGATGACATCGTGTTTGGTTATCTCCTCCAATTCTTCGATCCGCCCCACGGAAAAACGGGCTTTTTTCTTGATTTGGCTCAAGTCCTTGGGAGGGAGATGGCCCAGGTTGGAAAGGGCTTCGCAAGCCAGAATTTCTACATCCAGCCATTTCCGGTATTTATTTTCCTGACTCCAGATTTTGGCCATGATAGGCCGGGTGTAACGTGGGATCATAAAAACCTCCAAGAAAGGATCAAGGTCAAAGGTCAAAGGTCAAAGGTCAAAGGTCAAAGGTCAAAGGTCAAAGGTCAAAGGTCAAAGGTCAAAGGTCAAAGGTCAAAGGTCAAAGGTCAAAGGTCAAAATAATTATTAAACTGAATTGAGACTTGCCTGTCAATGAAAAATTGATTATCTTTGGTACCAAATAGAATTTAGGGAAAAACCGGCTATGGGCTATTGGCAAGAGGCTATAGGCAAAAATCAATCAGGAAGATCTTATTTCCCATTGCCTTTCGCCCCTGCCTGCATGCAGGTGCCCCGTGCCTATCTTTTATCATGGATGAAAAATTTTGGAATGAAGAAGTCGAAAGACTGAGTCGGACCGGTCCTGGTCTCCAGACGGTGATACAAGAAATCCTGGCCGGCCGCATCCCTATCCGAATCACCGACATGCGGGGATCGGCGTCGGCCTATTTTCTTCATCAGGCCTGGACCAGGGTCCGGAGACCCTTGCTGGTCGTCTGTGCCGATCCGGAAGAGGCCCAAAACCTTTTCCGGGACCTCCTTTTTTTTGCTGGACGGGACCCGGAAGAAATCCAATTTTTTCTTCCTTCGCCGATCCTCTATTTCCCGATTTATGAAACACCGGATTTTCGAGAATATGTCCCTCAGTCGGATATCGTGGCCCAGCGCCTGGCCTGTCTCTACTCTCTACTTACCCGCCCCGGACCGGTGCTAGTGATTACCTCGATTCAGGCCCTCCAGTCGGCGGTCATGCCCCGGGAATTACTTTCAAGTCAGGTGGATTATCTGGTCCGGAAAGAAGAAACCGCCAGAGAGGCCCTCCTTTCCCAGTTGGGCCGCTGGGGCTATTTAAGGACCCCGCTGGTCGAAGGTCTGGGGGACATGAGTGTGCGAGGTGGGATCATGGATATTTTCCCTCCTCTTCACAATCGACCGGTCCGAATCGAATTTTTTGGAGATCAGGTCGAATCCATTCGGGAATTCAATCCTGCCACCCAACGGTCGGTTCTGGATCTGGAAGAGTTGGTCTTACTCCCGGTCAGTGAAATCATTTGGGACCCGGAAAGAATACACCTGGCCGGAGAAAGGTTGAAGCAGGCTTTAAGTAAAGGGACCCTTGCAGAAAATGAGGCCTCCTGGCTTAACCATCGTTTGGAACAAGGTCTTCCTTTTGAGGGGGGTGAAAGGTGGCTTTCGTGGTTTTATGAAATACCCGGTCAGTTAAAAGACTATCTTCCCAAGGATTATCTCTTAGTCTGGGATGACCCTTTGTCGTTACAAAGAGGCATGCCGGTTGATCCTACCGGACCTCAAAAAAAATACTGGGAAGGTTGGGAGAATGTTCCTGCTATTTTCCTGGAGGATTTGCCTGTAGAGACCCCGGGGATACCAACCGGACCTCTCTGGTCTATATCGGCTAAGGAAAATCAGGAAGTCAGCCATCTAATCCGGGAACAACCTTCGTCTAAAGAGGCCCTTCAAAAACTGGCGGCATTCCTTTCCGGTTGGAAAGAAATGGAACAGGAAATCTGGATCATTGTTTCCCAGGATGCTCAAGCCAGGCGGTTGCGGGACATCCTTTCCTTTTATCAGCTTGATGCTGTTTATTTCCCGGAACAGAAACACCTGTTTGGCGGGCAAAAACCGGGTATTCGAATCCTGACCGGCCGGCTTTCAGCCGGGTTTCGGATGAAATCACCTCCACTCATTTTCCTGACCGAGCAGGAGATTTTCGAACCAAAAAAAGAAGTCCGAAAAAAGACCCGGAAAGAGGATTTAGAGTCCTATATCACCTCCCTGGATGACTTAAAGATTGATGACTATATTGTCCATAAAGATCACGGAATCGGACTGTATCGGGGTTTGCAATTTTTTAATTTGAACGGGTGGGAAGGCGAATTTCTTTTCATTGAATATGCCGAAGGGGATAAATTATATATCCCGGTGGACCGGCTCCTGGGGATTCATAAATTTATGGGTCTGGATGGACAGGTTCCTTCTTTGGACCGGTTGGGCGGGGCCGGTTGGAAAAAGGCCAAAGCAAAGGTTAAGAAGGCCGTGGAAAAGATCGCCCAGGAATTGGTGGACCTCTATGCCTACCGGGCGGTCAGCAAGGGGTTTGCCTTTTCCGGCCGGGACCAGATGTTCAAAGAATTTGAGGCCGCCTTTCCTTATGAAGAGACCTCCGATCAATTAAGGGTTATCGAAGAAGTACTGGCCGACATGGAATCGGAAAAGCCCATGGATCGGCTGGTGTGCGGGGATGTGGGTTATGGGAAAACCGAGGTTGCCTTACGGGCCGCTTTCCGGGCGGTTCTTGATGGAAAACAGGTGGCTGTTTTGGTTCCGACCACGGTTTTGGCGGAGCAGCATTATCAAACCATGTCCCGGCGTTTTGAGGGGTACCCGGTTGAAGTCCGGATATTGAGCCGGTTCAAAAGCCCCAAAGAACAGAAACAAACCCTGGCCGATCTAAAGGCCGGGAAAGTGGATATCGTAATCGGGACGCATCGGTTGCTTCAAAAGGATCTCCTATTCAGGGATCTGGGACTGATTATTATTGATGAGGAACACCGTTTCGGAGTGTCCCATAAGGAACGGCTCAAGACCATGAGAACCCAGGTGGATTGCCTGACCCTGACCGCCACCCCCATTCCGCGGACTCTACAACTGTCTCTGACCGGGATCCGCGATTTGAGCACTATAGATACTCCCCCGGAAGACCGTCAATCCATTCGGACCCATATCATCACTTTTGATGAAGCCAAAATTGTTGAAGCGGTCCGGCGAGAACTTCAACGGGGCGGGCAGGTCTTTTTTGTTCACAACCGGGTCCACAATATTCAGTCCATTGCCTTTTTTTTGAAAAAGATCCTTCCCGAGGTGAGGATCGGTGTAGGACATGGACAGTTACCGGAAAGGGAATTGGAAAAGGTTATGCTCCAGTTTGTCCGCCGGGAATTGGATCTTTTGGTTTGCACAACCATTATCGAATCCGGGCTGGATATTCCCACGGCCAACACCATTATCCTTAATCAGGCCGATCGGTTCGGACTGGCCCAGATGTATCAGTTACGAGGCCGGGTAGGGCGGTCGCGGGAAAGGGCCTATGCCTACCTGGTCGTTTCCGGGGAAACCACCCTGACCCGGGATGCCCAAAAAAGGTTAAAGGTCCTGATGGATTTCAGTGAATTAGGGGCAGGGTTCAAGATCGCCCTCCATGACCTCAGGATACGCGGGGCCGGACATCTATTAGGTACCAGTCAATCGGGACATGTGGCGGCGGTCGGCTATGAGCTCTATATTCAGATGTTGGAACAGGCCATTAACGAGCTAAAAGGTAACGGCTCGGTCCAGGAGTGGGAACCGGAAATACGACTTCGGGTCCCGGCTTTTATCCCTGAAAGGTATGTTCCCGACCCCGGGCATCGATTGTCTCTGTACAAGCGTTTAACCTCTCTGAAGACCGAGGATGAATTGATCGATATGGAAGGAGAAATGGAAGACCGGTTCGGGTCGATTCCGGAACCATTAACCAATTTGTTACAGGTCCTGAACATTAAACAAAAGATGAGGACCATAGGGATTGAACGGATCGAAATTCTGGAAAATGATCTGGTCTGTTCTTTTTATTCCGGGGGGGCCTGGAAACCGGAGAGGTTGGTGGCTCTGGTCCAACAACACTCCCAAAATTATCGGTTTAAAGGAGAAGGGAAGTTATATATTTCATATAAACGCGAGAAGACCGAGTTGGAAACCACCCGGGAATTGCTGGATGAGTTTGTTTTGCAATTAACCAGGGAAGGATAGCTCATAGCTGATATCTGAGAGCTCGTAGGACCTATCTTCCAGATCAAGACTCAACGTTCAAAATTCAAAGTAAAAACCTCTTAATAATCTGCCACCTATCCAACCGTTGAAAGAAATTATAACTGATTTTCAGAGGAATAACCGAAAAAAGTTTTAGCGACTTTTTTCGAAACCATCAAATATGAAAGGTTGTTTTTCTATGAGCTATGACCTACGAGCTATCGGCTTTCCTTGTCTTGACAACTTAAAATCGATGATTATCTTTTTTCAAAAATAAAAAATGTTAGGAGGGGATGACGATGACTCTATGGAGATGGGGTTCTCCGAATGCCTTTGGAAACACCTTTCAGGAAGTCGAACGACTGCAAAATGAAATGAATCGTCTTTGGGGGATGGTGTCCGGTTCTCCAACCAGCGTAGAAAGGGCCCGGATATTTCCACCGGTAGTCGTCACAGAGGATAGCGACTATCTGTATGTCAGGGCCGAACTTCCCGGCGTGGAAACCAAGCAGTTGGATCTTTCAGTTGTAAATGATCAACTTATTTTGCGGGGTGAACGAAAAACAACTGAAGAAGGGGCAAAGGTTAATTATCACCGGAGGGAGAGAGAAGAAGGCATCTTCCGGAGGGTAATTGCCCTGCCCTCAAGGGTAAATACCGAACAGGTCGAAGCCCGGACCAAAAACGGGATATTAACCATCAAGTTGGCTAAAGCCGAGGAAGTTAAACCCCGGCCGATTCAAATTGAAGTTGGACAGTAAATTTTTTTGTCACCAATAAGATAGAATACAGCCGACCTTTGTTTCTGGTTGGATTTGTGCTATCCGGTAATAAGCAAGTGATCATCGATGAAAATTTGAGGCCATAATTGAATGGAGAGGTGAAGAACATGACTGAAAAAGAGATGCAGTTTAGAGATAAACAGGAACTAAAAGGGGCAGGGGAACCGACCAAAACCGGTCTAACGTTTATACCGGCCGTGGATATTTTTGAAACCGAAGAGGCCTTGACTATGATGGCGGAATTACCGGGAGTCGATCAGCAGGGATTGCATATTGATCTTAAAGATAATCAGATTTCCATCCTGGGGGAAGTGGCTGAAATTCCCGGTCCTCAAGAACGGACCCTGCTCAAGGAGTTTGAAACCGGAAGATTTTTTCGGCAATTTTCCTTGTCGGAGGTCATTGACCAGAATAAAATAAACGCCCACCTTAAAAATGGGGTTCTAAAGGTGGTTTTGCCTAAAATCGAAAAGGCCAAACCAAGAAAGATAGAAGTAACCATTGAATAGGGACTGATGGAGGATCCTAACGTTTAGCAACAGCGAACCTTAAAAACTATTTTTTCAATGGAGCGGGCTTAGGTGCCGGTTTGGAAGGCGCCGGGCCCGCATTTTTTTTGGGGACCAGGCTTTTCAGGTATTGTCTCATATTCTGGTCGGACTCGATAACTTCTTCTACAGAAGATCCGGAGATGTTGTAAGAATAGCCTTTTTTATTGTCATGGAAAAGCCGGATCTGGAGGGAAGTGGTTAAGACCAAGACGATTAGGATAAAAAAGGATAGCGGTTTCATATTTTTTTTAACTTTTCTGGTGAAGGTTAAAGGTTCAAGGTTATGAACCTTGATATCTTAGGTCAGATGAATAACAGACAGGAAAGAATCAGATGTTTTTTTTCCTCAAACCTTTTTCCTTTCCCCAATGACCTATATTTTAAATCTTTCCCGGGCCATCCTACTTACGTCTTCTAATAAGGACAACAGACTCCTGGCTGCTGGTTCGGAAAGGGTTCCCATCCCGCAGGCCGGAGTGAGAAGGGCCTGAGTGAATAATCGATCCCGATCGATCCTCGCGCTGATGAGGTTTTCAAAAAGGGGGGTCAAATGGTCCAGCAGACCGGAAGGTGTTTCGTTTCCGGTGAAGCCGGTGGTTGGCACAAGACCCCAGGCCACGGCTTTTCCCTTTTCCAAAAAATTTTTGATCTCCTTGGGATAAAGCAAAAAAGACCGGCCAAAATTAAAGGCATCTAAATTGATGATATCCAGATCCAGGGAAAGGAGCAAGGACCAATCGGTATTGCCACAACAATGAAGCCCGACCAGAGTTTCGGCCTGTTCTCGAATGAGTTGAATGGTTTCTCCTAAAATTTTTGTAACTTCATCCTTGGACAAGGGGGTAAAGGCCGAACCATATCCGGAAAGAGAGGGTTCATCCAAAAAAATAATTGATTTCCGGTTAAAGTCTTCAAATGTCTTCACCTGGTAAACGGCCTGTAAGGCCAATCCGTTAACTACCGTATCCATTAATTCCGGATCATGAATCAAAAACCTATCGGAGGACAATTTGACGCTTAAGCCCAGGGTAATGGGGCCTACAATCTGCCCTTTAACATAGCGGATGGAAGGGGGAAGAGCCGGCAGCAATTTCAAAAGCCGGAAAAAACCGGAGGCGAATTCGGAACGGAGCGAAAAAAAAGATATATCGGAGGACAGAACTTTTTCGTAAAAATGGAGCAGGGCTTTCCCCCGGTCACAGGTAGGATCGTAAAAAAGATTTTTCTGTTCAAGATCGGGTTGGAGGCAAGGGAGGGGGGGACTATATTGGAGGACCATGTCTTCCCGCGGGTCTTTTTGGACCAATTGGGGCCAAAAAGGGGATCAATATTTCATGAGAGAGGATTTCCTGACAGGCCTGTTCCGTAGACAGAAAAGGGACGCTGCCGATGCCTGTGGCGCTAAAGGGGGCCAAGTCTTTCCAGAAGGTGGTCTTAGGCATTTTTCCCAATGTTGCGGGTTACGGGTTGCGGGTCGCGGGTTTGGAGAATTTTTTTTCTTTCAACTCGCAACGCGCAACACGTAACAAGAGAGAGATTTTGTTGGTGCTATTTCACCCTTTCCATGTAATTCCCGGTTCGGGTATCAACCCGGATTCGGTCACCCTCCGAGATGAACAGGGGGACCTGGATAACCGCCCCGGTTTCCAATGTAGCGGGTTTATTCCCACCGGTGGCGGTGTCTCCCTTAAATCCAGGTTCGGTAGCGGTTACCTCCAGTTCTACAAAGTTAGGTAATTCCAGACCCAGCGGTTCTTTATTAAAGTAAAGAAGCTTGATATTGATATTTTCCTGAAGAAACTGAAGTTGTTCCCCTATCTGGTCTTTGGAAAGATAAATTTGGTCGTAGGTTTCATTATCCATAAAAACAAAGTTGTCCCCTTCCCGGTAGAGATATTGCATCTCTTTTTCTTCCATATCGGGACGTCCCACTTTTTCACCGGAACGGAAGGTTTGATCCGTAACCCTTCCATTGATCATGTTTTTTAGTTTTGTTCGAACAAAAGCCCCTCCTTTACCCGGCTTCACATGTTGGAAATCAACAATCAGGTATGGCTTTCCTTCTATTTCGATTTTAAGTCCTTTTCGGAATTCAGCGGTGGAATACATAAAGTCGCTTAATAAACCTCCTTAAGATTGTCTTTGTTAATAAAATTCCCTATCCGAAAATTTACGACAGGAAGTTGTTTTAAGGAAAGAAAAAACCAAAATGATCAGGCTTTGCTTTCTTTTAACTGTGAGAGCCATCCGGTCAAGGTTGAAAGGATATTGGAATCGGGCCTTTCATTTTCAGTTTTGTTTTTGTCCGGGGAGGAGCGGGAGATTTCTTCATCGGCGATTTGGAAAAAAGTTTTGGTTTCCATAGCCCCCTGAGGTGATTCTGCGAGAATCGGCGGGACTGCCTGAGGTTGAAATTCCTCTTCGGGGAAAAGGGAAGGGACCGGAGAGTCGGCTTTTTCTTCGTGATCTTCTTCCGGGTGTTTTGATAAAGATTCAGAGAGGTGATGGAACCATTCCGAAACGTTGTTTTGACCACTCTGCCGGAGGTGTTTGGAGAGAGCATCCAATATGGGCGCAAGTTGATTCAGTTCCTGGATTACGGTCTTTATTTCCATCCAGGCCTTCTCCTTTTCCTTCAGATCCAAATAGGACATGGCCAGCCCGAGGCGTAACCCCAAATCTCCCGGGAAAAAATCCAATCCCAAACGGCAGAGTTCGAGAGATTGTTGGGGTTTATTTTGTGCCCTGAAGAATTCAGTGATAGCGACAATCAGAGGATAGGAAGGTTCTATCTCAATGCAAAGGTTTTTGATCTCCGGATTTTGTTGACCTCTTTTAGTTGAAGTGGTTGCTATTGACATTTCGCGGTGCCTCCTTGGCATGGCCATCGTCGAGATAAAAAATAATTTCGTCAGGTTTGACTAAACCGAATTCTTTCCTGGCGATCTCCTCCAGATAAATCGGATCATGTTTCAGACGGAAAATTTCCCTATACATTGCCTCATTTTTCAAGTTGAGGTTTTGATTATACTGGATCAGGGTTTCTCTTTTTTGGGCTAATTGTTTGATTTTCCAAACTTCTTGATACCCTTTCCATGTTAATACGAACAAACCTAAACTGAGTAAGATCGGGAGAAGCCAAGTTTTGGTGCGGCTAAACATGAATTTCACGTCTAAATTCTCCCCAACGCCAATGGTGGCCGGTGTTTCGTCCCCCTCTGTTCGGGGAATTTATAGAAAAGGCCATTCCGTTGTTTCTTGGTCCTGAAAAAACAATATTTGATAATACCCGGATATCTATTTAAAATCCACCTTTTTCTTTTTTTAAGACAAAATTTAGTTAAGGTCAAGAGGTTTTATTGCCTACCAATGGATTTGATTAAGGAAAGAAATTGTATTATAATCAATTTAAATCTCCTCTTTCTTCATTTTTCCAAGGGGGAGTGGTTCGATTGAGTCTTTAAAATAGGCCCAAGAGGGGGTATTGGAAGGTTGTCAGACCTCAAATTGTCTTTCAGGTGACTGAAGTGATTCAGGAAAGAAAGGAATGGTTATGAAAAAAGGATTGTGGATAGGGCTTCTTATTATAATCGGGTTTTCTGTTATTGTGAGTGTACTGGCTCAGGAAGGGATATTGTGGGTGGATAAATTTTCAATGGGAAAAGTGACTGATGGTATCCCGGCAGAGTGGACTTTGGAGAAAAAAACCGGTACCCCGGATGTTAAGGTGGAACAATCGGGCGATAATGCTTATGTTCGTTTTATTTGCAACAATTCATCCTTTGGCTTAAAGAAAGACATGAACTTTTCCATCAAAGATTATCCCTACCTGAACTGGAAATGGAAAGTGACCCGTCTGCCGGAAAAAGGGGATTTTCTAAAAAAGGATACCGATGATCAAGCCGCTCAGGTTTATGTCATTTTCCCGCGCTTTCCAGCCAAGCTGAACACCGAAACTGTCGGCTATCTCTGGGAAAGCAACTCGAAGAACAAGGGGGCGGAGGGTGAAAGCCCTGCCTGGTCAAAGTCCAAGGTCATTGTCCTTCAGGCCGGTTCAGAGAAGTTGAATCAGTGGGTGCAGGAAAAACGGAATGTTTATGAAGATTATAAAAAGTTATTCAATAAAGAGCCACCCAAGACCGGGGGGATCTTGTTGTATATCAATAGCCAACATACTCAAGACAAAGCAGAATCTTTTTTTGATCAAATTTATTTTTCCAAGAATTAGAAAAAACAGGGGAGAGGCAACAAAAAGCAGGCATTAGGGACGAGGCGAAAGGTTTGAGGCGGGAGGCAATTTGTTCTTAACGAGTTGGAAATATAGTCAAGAAGTCCATCTGAAGGTGAAGTTATCCTTTTTTAAAAACAAAGTCCTTTAGTTTTTCCTCTTGCCCCTGCCTGCCCGCAGGTGCCTCGTGCCCCTCGCCTGTTTTAAGGACTTCATCGACTATCCGGTTAAAGGCTTGGGCCACGGCTGAATCTTCATGGTCCTTGAAATAGGGCCGGCCGGCATCCGTTTCGGAAACCAAATCCGGATCCAATGGGATCCTACCCAGGAAGGGGACCCCCCATTCCCGAGCCAGGGTTTCTCCTCCGCCTTGTTTGAAAAGATCAATTTCCCCATGGCAATGGGGGCATACCAATCCGCTCATATTCTCTATCACCCCGACAACGGAAAGGGAAACCTTGTCTAAAAATTGAAGAGAACGTCGAACATCCTCAACAGCTACTTGTTGAGGGGTCGTGACCACGACCGCCCTTGCCTCGGGAATTAATTGGGCTATGGACAGGGATTCATCTCCGGTCCCCGGCGGGGCGTCGATAACCAAATAATCCAGAGGACCCCAGAAGAACATCTCCAAGTAGCTGGCGTATAGCCCCTCCTTTGCGAGGGCCCCGCCAAATAATGGCTGTTTCCTGATCATCCAGAATGGAGGCTATGGAGATGATTCCCAGCTTTTCATTAAAGAGCAGGGGTTTAAGTAACCCCCCCTCCACGGTAACTTTCTGTCCGGAAAGCCCCATCATTTTGGGGATACTGGGTCCATGAAGATCAATATCTAAAAGCCCGGTCAAGAATCCCCGATTAGATAAGGCCACCGATAGATGAACGGCAACGGTGCTCTTTCCCACTCCCCCCTTTCCACTCAATACCAGAAGTTTATTTTTGATAAGGGCCATTGTGTTCTTTATCCTGGCCTTTTTAGCAATTTGATCCGGAAATTCCAAAATTTCTCCTTATGCTTGATACTGGATTCTGGATACTGGTTTCTTGATACTTGATACTTGATACTGGATACTGGATACTGGATACTGGAATGACTTTATCCAGAATCGAGTATCGCTTTTTGTTTTTATCCAGTATCAGAAGTATAATCCAGCATCCAGTATCGTCCGGTCAGAGACGATTGATCTCTCGTTTAAAAAAAGTTAGAGAAAAATTTTCATGTTTAAGCTATTAGAATCCAATGGACCACTCCGTTTGAGGGGCCTACCGTTTTGAAGGATGTTCCTTGATCGGAGCAATCCCTTTCCGCTTTTTCAACCCCTCATCCATGCTGCCGGAACGAAACCCTTTTAGGTCGAGAGTGATATAGGTGAAACCCAGGGTTGAAAGGCGAGCCAAAAGATCTTGTTTCTTTTTCAGGTTAGAAATAATATCTAATTCAGCGTCAGGGACCTCAATTCTAACCAATGATTGATGGATTCGAAGCCGGCATTCACTAAAACCCATTTGGTGAAGGATCTTCTCTCCTATGGCCAGGCGTTTGAGCAACGGGAGGGTAATGGTTTGACCGTAAGCGACTCGAGTGGCTAAACAGGGGGAGGAAGGTTGATTCCATGTGGGGAGACCTAAACTCCGGCTGATTTCTCTAATTTCCTTTTTGGCCCAACCAAGGATCGCAAAGGGACTGATGATCCCGGCCTCCCTCGAAGCGCGAATCCCAGGACGATAGCTCTTCAGGTCATCGGCATTGGTTCCATCCAGGAGGAACCGGACCCCCATCTTCTTCAAAACCGGACGTGCCTGTTTAAACCGGGAAATCTTGCAATAATAACAGCGGGTCGGTGAATTTTTTTTGAATTTCAAATCAAGGTATTCTCTGGTTTTCAACTTATAAAGCCGCACCTGAAGAAAATCGGTCAATGCTTGTATCCGGTCCTGTTCCATGGAGGTTAACAAGGGGGAGATAAAGGAAACGGCCAAGGGAGAATCAGTCCAGGCTTCCCGGGCCAGATATAAGAGCAGGGTGCTGTCGACACCCCCGGAAAAGGCCACGGCACCTGGTTGATATGGTTTGAGGTACTTGATTAGTTTTTGGGTTTTGGAAGAAGGCATGGGTTCTTTCTGGATGCTGGATGCTGGGTGCTTGATGCAGGATGATGGATGGGAAGAAAGATATTTTGCACTATCAAACAGCAAAGGCCATCCATTCATTAGAAATTCCTTATTATTTTGATGTAATCCGGTAAAATTCTCAAATAAATTTTATATTATCCAGTATCCAGAACCCAGCATCGTTTTTAACTTATTATTCAATGGAAGAGACGACATGATGCCCTTTTTTCCCCAGGGCCTGAATGATCGGTTCCAAGGGGCAACGTTTCATACGAAACAGATAGGTTTTTTTAGGGCCTTTGCCCATCATTCCCACACTGATGATTTGCCCTCCTTTCTGCTGGATAATGCCTGAAGCCTCCTCGAAGGCCTTAGGCCGGGCAGCCAGTTGGATATCCAGCCGGGAACTGGATTCCAAAACCCCCATTAACTGGATAAAGGCTGCCAGGATATCCGGTGTGGTCAATATTCCAACTAATTTCTCCTTGACGACCACGGGAAGCCCCCCAATTTTATAACGGTAGATTAATCGGGCGGCCTCTTCGAGGGACTCCTCCGGGCCGATGGTAACCGGATTCTTGATCATGACCTGGTCAAGACGCACTTCTTCCATTAAGGAGGAGATCATGACCTGTCGAAGATCACTTTCGGTAATCAGCCCTACCAGGAATTTATCTTCAACAACGGGAAGGTGCCTGATGGAATATTTTTTCATCAAGGTCAAGGCCTCCATAATGTGATCTTTTTTGGAAATGGTCACCACCTTCTTGATCATCCAATTTTTAACCTGCATCGGCCCTCCTTTACTTTAAAAGGGTTCAAAGTTTAAAGATTCATGCGTTGACCAGGCAATCGGCTCAAGGCCAAAGGAAAATTGAAATAATTCAAACCCGCCTCATACCTCATAACCTATTGTCTATTGCATAATAATAGTTTTTTGCGTTTTTTACAAGAAAAAGGGGACTATCAGTTAAGTTGACATTTTTTTTGTTTTAGGTTAAGTTTCGGTAACGTGAAGGGCAGGAAGGGTATCATCGGCAAATGAAAACCAAATTTATTTTCGTAACCGGCGGCGTACTTTCTTCTTTGGGAAAAGGATTGGCTTCAGCCTCCATCGGGGCCCTTCTCGAATCCCGAGGCCTCAAGATTACTTTCCAAAAACTGGATCCCTATATTAATGTGGACCCGGGAACGATGAATCCCTTCCAGCACGGAGAAGTCTATGTGACCGATGACGGGGCCGAGACTGATCTGGATTTGGGACATTATGAACGGTATACCTCGGTCAAATTGACTCAGGATAATAATTTTACTACCGGCAGGATTTATCATTCCGTAATCACTAAAGAAAGAAGGGGAGATTACCTGGGGGGCACCGTCCAGGTTATTCCTCATATTACCGATGAGATCAAAAACAGTATCTTGCTCATAGCCAATGATACCGATGTGGCTATTATTGAGATCGGCGGAACAGTGGGGGATATTGAAAGTCTTCCCTTTCTGGAAGCGATCCGTCAATTTCAGTCTGATGTGGGGAAGGAAAATGTCCTTTATATTCACCTGACCTTGGTGCCCTTCATCAAAGCCGCCGGGGAAGTCAAAACCAAACCAACCCAGCATAGCGTCAAAGAACTTCGAAGTATCGGTATCCAGCCGGATATATTGCTTTGCCGGACCGAACAGACCCTTTCTCCTGAAATCAAGGCCAAAATAGCCCTTTTTTGCAACGTGGAAAAGGATGCCGTTATTACGGCCAAAGATGTGGAAAGCATCTATGAGGTCCCACTTATATTTTCACCAAGAGGGCTTAGATGACAAGATCGTTAGAACGTTGAACATCTGGACCCGTTCCCCAAGTTAGAAAACTGGACGGCTTTGAATAAAACCATAAAAAACCTGACCGTTCCGGTTCAAATTGCCATCGTCGGGAAGTATATCCATTTAAGGGAATCGTACAAAAGTTTGAATGAGGCCCTTTTTCATGGGGGTATCGCTAATAACTGCAAAGTAATTCTCCATTTTGTCGACTCGGAGGAAGTTGAAAAGGAAGGGGCTGAGCACTTTTTATCCGAAGTCGATGGTATTCTGGTCCCCGGCGGGTTTGGGGCCAGGGGGGTTGAAGGTAAGATCGCCTCGGTCCGTTACGCCCGGGAAAATCTCGTTCCTTATTTCGGAATCTGTTATGGCATGCATATGGCTGTAATCGAGTGGGCCCGATCGATGGCCGGGTTGGAAAAAGCGAATACCACGGAAGTCAATCCGACAACCCCATATCCGGTCATTTATTTAATGAGCGAATGGTTCGATTATCGAAGTCAAAAAATAGAGCACCGTGATAAGGAAACGGATTTAGGCGGAACCATGCGTCTGGGGGCCTATCCTTGCCGATTATCAACAATACTTTGGCCTATGAGTGCTATCAACAGGAAGAGGTATTCGAACGGCATAGACACCGTTATGAATTCAATCTGGAATTTAAAGGACCGTTGACGGAAAAGGGACTTGTCTTGAGTGGACTTTCTCCTGATGGGGCGCTGGTGGAGATAATCGAACTCCAGGACCATCCTTGGTTTCTGGGCTGTCAGTTTCATCCGGAATTCAAATCCCGCCCCATGAACCCTCACCCCTTGTTCCGGGAATTTATTCGGGCATCCTTGAAATATTCTCAAGGTCACTGAACGGGTAGAATCCTCTTGAAAGAAATACGCATAGGGAAATGGAAAGTCGGAGAGGCCACCCCGTTACTGGTCATTGCCGGACCTTGTGTTATTGAAGACGAATCGACAACCGTAGCCATCGCCCATGGACTTCATGAGATCCGGGACCGACTGAACATCCCTTTTGTTTTTAAGGCCTCATATGATAAGGCCAATCGAACTTCAATTCGCAGTTTTCGAGGGCCCGGCCTGGAAGCCGGTCTGGATCTTTTAGACTTTATCCGGAGCCGCTTTGAACTTCCCGTTCTCTCCGATGTCCATCAAATCAGCGAAATTGAAAAGGCCTCTCAAGTCCTGGATGTTATCCAGATCCCGGCCCTTTTATCCCGCCAGACTGATCTATTGACGGCCGCTGGCGAAACTGGCCTGCCGATCAACATCAAAAAAGGTCAATTTCTTTCTCCCTGGGATATGCGATTTGTTGTCGAAAAAATTCAGGAAACCGGAAACGATCAGATCCTGTTGACCGAAAGGGGAACCTCCTTCGGTTATAATAATTTAGTCGTAGACATGAGGTCTCTGCCGATCCTTTCCGGTCTTGGTTACCCGGTCATCTTTGATGCTACGCATAGCGTCCAGCTCCCGGGAGGGGGGCAAGGCCAGTCCGCAGGGGAAAGGGAGTTTGTTCCCTATTTGTCCAGAGCAGCGGTGGCGGCCGGTGTTCAAGGGGTTTTTTTTGAAGTCCATCCGAATCCGGATAAAGCCTTGTGTGATGGGGCCAATTCCTGGCCTTTGGATCAATTGGAGCCCTTGTTACAGACTTTGATAGCCATTCATGAGTTGGCGATTAAAGAAAGGGAAGAAAATAGCAGATATAAGGTATAAAGTCTGAGGTTCAAGGTACTGGGTAAATATCCTTTAGACCGTAGATTCCAAAAATAAGCTGACGAAAAATTGGCTTTACCTTAAACCTTACACCTTGTGCCGAAAATTAACCAATGAAGGCCATACTCCGTAAAGCTGGAAAGATCAGGTTACTGTTGCTTGATGTGGATGGAATTTTAACCGACGGACGGATTTATTATGACGAGAAAGGCGGGGAGCTGAAAGGCTTTCATGTGCAGGACGGCCAGGGAATCCGCTGGCTGCTAAGCGAAGGAATCAAGGTAGGGTTCCTTTCCGGACGTTCCTCCGGAGCGGTCGAAATGAGGGCCAAGGATTTGGGTATTTCCTTTCTTTTCCAGGGAATCAAGGATAAGATGAATATCTATGAAAAACTTCTTAAAAAAACAAAACTCGATCCGGAGCAGGTCGCTTATATGGGTGATGATTTTATAGATCTTCGTTTGTTAAAAAAGGTCGGCTTTTCGATCAGTGTGAAGAATGGTCATCCCCTGGTTCAGAAAGAGGTGGATTATGTCACCCAGGCGGACGGAGGATTTGGAGCTGTGCGGGAGGTCTCCGAATTGATTTTGAGGGCCCTGGGTAAATGGGAATCCATTCTTGAAAACTATGGGTAAAAAATAAAGTCGGAAACCATTGACCAAGGGGATCGATTTGATTATAGTTATCCATAAATCAAGAATTGAAAATCTTGATGTAAAATAAATCGTTAATCAAAGTGGTCCAGCAGGAAACCCTTAGAGCCAAGAAATTTTTTTCTCAATCCGGCCATTGCTGGAAATCCCTTTGAAAAAGGGAGGCCGGGAGTCTTTTTGAAACGAGGGGTTAATACCCGGTAGGTCTTTAAAATTGAGGCCCATTTGATTAATATAAAACAATTAAAGAATATCCTGATCGTCGGCATCCTTTCCGTAATTGCCTTCTGGATAGGATTGTATGCTTTCAGGACCCAGAGGCCGGCAACCCCGGTTCCCAAGGTTTCCACCACCGGGAGTGGCTCCAGTCAGGTCGGGTTGCAGGAAATCAATTTCGTTCAGGTTAAGGATGGGGTTAAATTGTGGGAATTGAAGGCCGAGACGGTCGAGTATCAACAACCCAAGAACCTGGTCTCCTTTAAAAAGGTTACTTTGACCTATTTCCCTAAAGATGACAAGCCGATCAGGCTGGTGGGGAATCTGGGGAATTTAGATACCCAAACAAAAAATATCTCCATTGAAGGGGAGGTGGTAATGTCGACCCCGGAAGGCTATGAGCTGAAGGTACCCTCCCTTTATTATAACGATGATAAAAGAGAAGTCTCTTCGGAAGGGACCTTCACTTTCAAGGGGCCGTCCATTTTTTTGGATGGTCAGGGCATGACTATGAATCTTGATTCCCAAAAGGTCTGGGTCAGAAAGAAGGTAAGGATGACCCTTTATCGTTCTTTTCTTAAATCTTGATAGAGAGGAAGGACATGACTGTATTAAAGAGGGCGATCTTTTTTTCCTGGGTATTATCATTATAGGGCCGGGGGTTTGGGGACCCTTGGTGGTACAGGGAAAAGATAAAAATCCCTCTGATGTCGACCGCCCTATTACCACGGATGCAGATACACTGGAGTTGGACAATAAAAATAAAACAGCCACCTTTACGGGAAATGTGGTGGCCAGACAGGAACAAAAAGGGAAAGACCCTCTAATCATTTATTGCCATAAAATGGTGATTTATTCGTCCGAAGAAACCGGGAAAAAACCTCTTCCCTCCCAGCCAAAAGGAAATGGGAAAAAGGCCTTGTCCCAGCAGAACCAGGTGGACAGGATCGTCGCCACCGGGCAGGTCAAAGTGGTCCAAGGCAAAAACGTGGCGACCGGGGAAACGGCTGTCTTTACCAATGCCGACCAGCGGATCATCCTGTCGGGCAAGGCTGAATTTTGGCAGGGGAAGAACCTGATTAAGGGAGAGGAAATCACCGTTTGGATAAAGGAAGATAGGGCTTTGGTTACCAGCAAGGGGTCGAACCGAGTGCGGGCCGTTATCTACCAGGAAGAAAAGTAGGATCTGTCGATTGATGAAGCCTGTCCAATTGTCCCGCGTTTCGGGGGATGGTGTTTTCCCTTTCATCATTCCGGCATGCTTCTGTGCTGGCCTCATTCCTGATGAGGCCAGCGACTTAATAATAGGGAATAAATGAAACACTTAGCGGTTCAGGACCTGGTAAAAATCTATCACAAAAAACCGGTGGTCAATAAAGTCAGTTTGCAGTTGACCGAGGGGGAGATTGTCGGGTTATTGGGACCGAACGGGGCAGGAAAGACAACGACCTTTTATATGACTGTCGGCTTGACCCGTCCTGACCAGGGAACTATATTATTAAATGAAGAGAATATCAGTGAACTCCCTATGTACCTTCGAGCCCGGAAAGGGATCAATTACCTGCCTCAGGAACCTTCGGTATTTACCAGGCTGACGGTGGCTGAAAATATAATGGGGATTTTGGAAACCCTGGATATATTGCCGGCCGAACGGGAAACTCGTTTGACGGACCTTCTTCAGGAACTTAAGTTGACCCATCTGGCCCATCACAAAGCTTTTTCTCTCTCCGGTGGGGAACGCAGAAGGGTGGAGATTACCAGGGCTTTAGTCACATCCCCCTCTTTTATTTTGCTTGATGAGCCTTTTGCCGGGATTGACCCACTGGCCATCAATGATATTCAAAATATCATTGAAACCTTGAAAGGCAAGAATATCGGGATCCTGATTTCCGATCATAACGTCCGGGAAACCCTTTCGGTATGTGATCGGGCTTATATTATCAATGAGGGGGTGGTCCTGGAAGAGGGAACTCCCCAGGCGTTGGCTGAAAGTGAGATGGCCCGAAGAATTTATCTTGGAGAAAAGTTTCAACTACCCTGATGGCTTTAGAAATCAAACAACAACTTAAACTGGCCCAGCAGTTGATTATGACTCCTCAACTGCAACAGGCGATAAAATTGCTTCAACTGTCCCGTTTGGAGCTCCTGGAAAACCTCCATCAGGAATTGGAGGCCAACCCGGTTTTGGAAGAGGCCTTAAGCGAGGACCTGGAGGCTACCCAAATTGAAAAGGCTCCGGGGGAACCGGAAGCTGAGCCGTTGGACCGGCAAGCTGAAGTGACTATCGGGGAGCAGGCTTTTGAAGGGATGGATTGGGACAATTATATCAATGATTACTATACTCCTCGCAGTGAAGACATTTCAGAGGACCACGACCAATCTTCCTATGAGAACATGGTCTCTAAGAAGACTTCGTTGACCAACCATTTGATGTGGCAGCTTTCCCTTTCCAATTTGACGCCGGAAGAAGAAACCGTGGGCTCCGAAATTATCGGAAATTTGGATTTGAACGGGTACCTAACCTCGTCCTTGGAAGAGATTTCCGAAAGTACCCATCAAGAAATGATCTTAGTGGAAAAGGTTTTGCTGCGTATCCAAGAATTTGATCCCCTGGGAGTGGCCTCCCGAGACCTCAAGGAATGTCTGTTGATTCAGGCCCATCACTTGCCCGATCAAATTCCCTGGGTGGATTTGATCATCCAAGATCACCTGAATTCCCTGGAAACAAAAAACTACCAGGCGATTGCTCGAAACTTGCAAGCACCGATCGAAGAGATCATCCAGGCGATTGAGATTATTTTACATCTGGACCCGAAACCCGGTCGGGCTTATAGTGACGAAGAGCCTCAATATATCAGCCCCGATATTTATGTTTATAAAATAGGGGAGGAGGTTCATATTGTTCTGAATGAAGACGGCCTTCCCCGGTTGAAGATCAATTCTTTTTATAAAAAGGCCCTGGATCAACGGGGATCCGTTTCCGAAGCCACCCGGGATTATATTCAGGATAAATTACGTTCGGCCATTTGGTTGATCAAGAGTATTCACCAACGGCAACGAACCATATACCGGGTTGCTGAAAGTATTTTTAAATTTCAACGGGAATTTTTAGATCATGGGGTCGGTGCTTTGAAGCCCCTGATTTTAAGAGATGTGGCCGAAGAGGTCCAGATGCATGAATCGACCATCAGTCGGGTAACCACCAATAAATATGTCCACACACCCCAGGGAATCTTTGAATTGAAATTTTTCTTCAACAGTTCGGTCCCCGGGGCCAATGGAGAAACCATTGCCGCGGAAAGTGTCAAGGAAAAAATACGGCTTTTGGTGGCTCACGAGGATCCGGCCCACCCCTTGAGTGATCAGGAGCTTACTGAACACCTGTTAAAAGATAATATCTATATCGCCCGACGAACCGTAGCCAAGTATCGGGAAGCTTTGAGAGTCCTTCCCTCCAATAAACGGAAAAATATTCCTATTCAGGACTGGATTCGCTCTCAAAAAATGGAAGTTGAAAAAGGAAACAAGACGGAGAAAGAAGACTAACGGAATATAGGAGGTTATTATGCAAATTTCTGTATCCTTCCGGAACGTAGATCCATCAGAGCATTTGAAGGGTTATGCGGAAACTCGAATGGCACGTTTCAAAAAATACATGGAAGAACCGGTAGAAATTCACCTGGTCCTTTCCATTCAAAAGTTCAGGCATACGGCGGATGTGACTATCTCGGCCAACGGGATCAAGATCAAGGCCCAGGAGGAAACAGGCGATTTATATTCGGCCATTGATATGGTTTTGGATAAAATTGAAAAACAAATTAAAAGACATCGAGAGAAGATCAAAGAACATAAACCCGATGGAAAAACCAAAGGACAAACAGAAGTTAAAAAAAGCCGGGAGGAAGGAGAACCTGAAGAAGAAGATTTTCCTCAGATCGTGAAGACCGAAAGTATCCTGGCCAAACCCATGGATGCGGAAGAAGCCTCTTTGCAACTGAAACTGTCAAACGATGAATTCCTGGTCTTTACCAATTCAAAAACCCGATTAATTAACGTTCTGTATCGCCGGAAGGATGGAGATTTCGGATTGATCGAGCCGACCAGCTAAGACTTTAGGGTAAGGGGCATCGGGCTAAGAACTGAGGGCACAGAGGCTTTTGGTTAAGGATAATATCGGATTTTACCCTATGTTTTATTCCCTTTGCAATAGACTTAAAACCCGCTACCCCATGCTCTTGGCTTATCAGGAAAAAATAGAACAGATAGACCAAACAGACACAAAAGACCCGATAAACCGGATTGTAGGAAATTTATGAAAATTTGCCAATATTTATCCCCCGAAATGATTGTCCCCGATCTAAAGGCACTTAATAAGGAAGGGGTTCTGAAGGAATTGGCCGGCAGGATCGTTGATCATATCCCCGATCTTGATACCGGGGCAGTCCTAAAGGTCTTACTCGACCGGGAACGTCTGGGTAGTACCGGGATCGGGGAGGGGTTTGCCATTCCTCATGGGAAATTGAAAACGCTTGACCAAATGGTTATCGCTTTCGGCCGTTCACGGCAAGGGGTCCCCTTTGATTCTCTGGATGGGAAGGCGGCTTTTTATTTTTTTGTTTTGATCGCCCCGGAAGATTCCGCCGGACTTCATTTAAAGGCCTTAGCCAAGATTTCCCGCTTTTTGAAAAATAGCACTTTCAAGGAGAGTCTTTCCAGAGGGGTCGATCGAGAAGCCTTGTATAAGGTTATTCAGGAACAGGATGATCTAATGTAACTTGTTACGAGTGGCATGAAGAATATTAGGGGAGGAGATATAGGAATATTTCAAATGGTCACTATTTCTTATGATATATAAAATGGTCTTTTTATTTCTCGTCACGTGTTACCCATCACGTGTCACTTTGTTTGGGAACTGAATGCCGCAAAAAAGTATCCGTTTGGTGGTCATTACCGGCTTATCCGGATCGGGCAAAAGTACGGCTTTAAAGGCCTTCGAGGATATCGGTTTTTTTTGTATTGACAATCTGCCGGCAACCCTGCTTCCCCGTTTCTTGGAGTTGCGGGATGAGATATCCAGGGAGGTCTTCAAAATCGCCCTGGTGATGGATCTTAGAGGGAAAGATTTTTTAACCAATTTCCCCAAGATTTTTCAAGAGGTAAAGCGCAAAGGTTATCTCGTCGATGTCCTTTTCTTGGAAGCCGATGAAGAAATTTTACTTCGCCGTTACAGTCAAACCAGACGCCATCACCCCCTCGGAGACCATCGGACTCTTTCCGCCACCATCCGATTGGAAAAAAAGAAAATGGAGCCGATTAAACGGCTGGCAACCTATCGTCTGTCGACCAGCCATCTGAATGTCCATCAACTTCGGGAAGAGATCCTTCGGCTTTTTTCCAAAGTGGCCCAGCCGGTTAAAATGACCGTGAACCTGATCTCTTTCGGCTATAAATACGGCCTACCCAATGAGGCCGATATCGTTATGGACGTTCGTTTTCTGCCTAATCCTTTTTTTGTTACGGATTTAAAAGAAATGGACGGGAATCAAAAACAGGTTATCGAATATGTGATGAAATGGAAGGAGACCAAGGTTTTTTTAAAAGATTTTTATGAATTGATCTCTTTTCTGATTCCTCAATATCAAAAGGAAGGAAAATCTCAACTCACCATTGCCGTTGGCTGCACAGGAGGAAGGCACCGTTCGGTTACTATCATCAATGCCTTATCCAATTTTTTGAAGAAACAAAAGCTCCTGATCAATGTCCGCCACCGGGATATCCGGTTGGGGTGACGAAAAGGGTGTACAATAGGTTTCGAACTAAATCCTCATAACCCAGAGGGGCAAAAATACCTTATTGGGGGCGATAGGCAATGGGCTATAGGACATCAGGTTATCCCGATTTTTCTTTTCCTATAACCTCTCGCCTATAGCCTATGGCCTTTTTGGTGAACATTCTATTTTTGTATAAAACATCGCAATAGAAAAGAGATAAAATAGTTATGATAGGAATAGTGATTGTGACCCATTGTAGTCTGGGTTTGGAACTCATACGGGCGGCGGAATTTATCGTGGGAAAACTTGGAAAAACCAAGGCGGTTTCCCTTAATCCGGAGGACCAGGTTGATGCCCTGCGGGGAAGGATTGCCGAAGCCATCGAAAAGATGGATACCGGGAATGGTGTAATTCTTCTGACGGATATGTTTGGAGGAACCCCCTCCAATATCTGCCTATCCTTTTTGGCCGAAGGAAAGGTTGAGGTGGTCACCGGGGTGAATCTGCCCATGTTGATCGGTTTGGCCTCTAAAAGAGAAGGAAAGTCCTTGAATCAGGTTGCCCGGGAGATTAAGGATTATGGCCTGCGAAGTATTGCCTTGGCCGGAGAGATCCTAAAAAAGGAGGTTAAGTAAGCCTCAAGGAGTTTCCTGTGATCTTTGTCCCAGCCCTGGTAGAAGATTTGCCTGATTTATTGGCTATTGAAACAGCCGCCTTTGCTTACCCCTGGTCTAAGGCCTCCTTTTTATCCGAATTAAAAAAGAATCCACCCAGTATTTTTGTGGTCCGGAAAGAAGCTGCCGCTTGTGTTTTAGGGTATATTTGTTTCTGGCCCGTGGCCGATGAAATCCAGATACTAAATCTTGCCGTCCATCCAAACCGTTGCCGACAAGGATTGGGTCGGCAACTAATGACTTTTCTTTTCCTCCAGGCCGAAGAAAAAAAAATATCAAAAGTTTTTTTAGAGGTTCGATCCTCCAACCAGGCTGCTATTGCCTTATATCGCTCCTTCAGGTTTAATGTTATCTATCGCCGCCCGGGCTATTACGAACCGGAAGGAGAGGATGCCCTGGTCATGGAATGGTCCGGGTAATTTCTCCTTTTTTATTATACGGTTGATTAATAATAATGGGAAAAGAGTAATAAATCTCTTTTTAACTATTTGGTTATTTTTTTGTCTTAAATAGGTGATAAAATCAGATGACTGATGACCAGTTAGTTGAGCGGGTAAAAAATGGCGATTCCTCGGCCTTTGAAGAACTGGTCGTTAGACACCAGAAATCGATCTATTATTTTGTATTAAGGGTGCTGAAAAGTCCTCAGGATGCTGAAGATATTGTTCAAAGGATATTTTTGCTGGCTTATCAAAATATTAAGGGATTCCGAGCAGATTCTTCATTTAAAACCTGGATATATCGGATCGGGATCAATCAGTGTCATAATTATTATCGGCAGAACAAAAACCGGGAATATCTTTCGGTTGATGATATTCCGGTGGCTGATTCAAAAGGGGACCCTGAAGGGGATTTTTCAGACCGAGAGAGGCTGTCCTATCTCCAGAAGGCGGTTGAAAGGTTGCCGTACAAACAAAGGATGGTAGTGACCTTGCGGATCTACCAGGAACTTACTTTTGATGAGATCGGAAAAGCTCTTAATATGAGGACTAATTCAGCCAAGGTCAATTTCCATCACGCCTTGGAAAAGCTTAAAAATTGGGTAAAAACGGAAAAGCGATGAAAAGAAAACATTGCAAAGAAACAAGAGAACTGGCGGAGACCTACCATCAGAATCTTCTGGACTCCGACTCGACCTTAAGGGTTGACGCTCACCTGTCTGAATGCCCTTCCTGCCGTGAAGACTATGAAAAAACCAAGGAGATGTTGACGTTATTGAAACTGGACAGTTTGTCGGACCCGGGGCCTGCCTTCTGGAATAACCTGAGTTCCAGGATTATGACGCAAGTCCGTCTTTACCGGCCTAAGGAGAAGGAAGCCCCCTGGTACAAAAAGGTCTGGACGAATCCTTTTGGTTGGCCGGGTTATGCCTGGGCCACAGCCTTGATCTTGATGTTGTTGACTCCTGTGGCCATTTATAATATTCATTTCCAAGGCAAGAAGGCACCATCGGCCCTGGAAATGGAGATCAAGGGCGGTGAACCGCAATGGGAGACGGGGCCTCTGCCTTTGTCTGTAGCGGTTGATTCCCTTTCCGACAATGAGTCCGTTCGATTGGCGAAGAGGGTGATTGCCCGTCTGGGAAAGGATTTAACCGCCCCTACCCTTTTACCGATAAACGATGAGGTCCATTGGGATATTTCCCGATCGCTTGAGGACTGAATGATCAAGAACTGGAAGCCTTGATTAAAAAGATGGAACCCGGCGGTTCCGCCGATTATAGGGAGGAAGAGAAATATGTCTGTTGAAAAAACACTTTGGATCCTTCTTCTTTCTTTGATTTTGGGAAGTTCACTTGCCTGGGCCGAACCCTGGAGAAAAATGAAAGACCCTGATAACGAACCCGGGAACGAATCCAGATGATGAAGATGTGGAAATTGACTGAAACTCTAAAATTGGACCGGGAGGGAGTTGCCCGTTTTATTGCCGTAAATAATTATTACGAAGAGACGCTCCGAAAAGCTCACCGGAGCTATTATGAGGATATTCAGAAAGTCAGAAGTATACTTCAGGATATGAATCCTTCGGAACATGAATTACGGGACCTTGCCCTTCGGCTTAAAAACCGGAAAAAAGAAATTAACGATTTAGAAAACAAGCAACTGGATGAGGAAATGAATTTACTTAAGCCGGAGCAACAGGCCCGCTATTTTCTCTTTCAAATAGACTTCCATCGGGAGATGGAAGATATGATCCGTGAGATTCGGAGAGAAAGAAAAGACAGACCGGGTTCTGAGGGATCCGCAGAAAAAATTAAATAATCATTTTTAAATTTTTTTTCGACTAGTTTTACACTTTCAACATTCGTAACGAGCCTAAGAACTACCATTCTCAATAAACAAAGGGAGCCTTTGGGAACCCTGGAATCTTTGTCTTCTCCACCCCGATTACCGGGGAAGGACCAAACAGGATTGACCCGGCTGTTAAAGGGTGGCGATTTCTTGCCCGGATCTGCAAAATATTTCCCCGACCTAAAGAGGGTTCTTGAAAAAGTCAAATATTTCATTTAAAATTGGCTTGACTTCAATGGTGAAAAATAGTACAAAAAAACAATTTTATTTTTTGTGGACACTTAAAAGGATAAAAATCGGTGTCTGCTAAAAATCGGTTGGAATCAAATTTGAATAGAGCAGGAAAAAAGGACTCCATACATTTTCACCCCTGTCATGGTCCACATGACAAACTTATTGATTTGAATTATTTTTTAGGCACAATTTCAAATCAGTGAATGGGCGGATGGGTTTTAGGGGGGTTGAAGAAGGGGAGTACCTCTGGGACATATTGAAGGCCGTGGTTATAATTCGTCAAGCAATTCCGTTATAGACGAACCGCAACACCCCTCCCTCAACACTCCCTCCCCCTTACCCTGAATGGGTGACCAAGGATGGGGTTTCTGTTCAGAACCAACAACAAATTTACAAATGCGGGGCAATTTAGCCCTCCAATCTTATTAGGGAAGGATATCCATGAGTATTCAAAAGAGATTACAAAATGGTGAGTTTGTTGTTCTCGCTGAAATGAACACACCGAAAGGCGTGGACATTTCCCGGTTTATGACCGATGCCCGGCGTATTAAGGGACGGGTCGATGGAATGGTCGTCCCCGACATGAATAACGGTGTTATGCGATTGAGCGCACTGGCCGGAGGTGCTTTACTCCAACAACAAGGGATTGAATCCATCATCATGGTTTATGGACGGGACCGCAACCGGATGGCCCTGCAGGGGGATCTTCTGGCCGCGCATGTACTGGGTATCCAGAACCTGATTGTGGTGCGGGGTGAACCCATGTCCAACAGCGACCACCGGAATGCCTTGCCGGTAGACGATCTGGATGAACTGGGTTTGCTGGAGACGGTTCAAACCCTAAAAGGGGGGAAGGATTTGGCCGGGTTCGATTTGGAAGGATGGCCTGAATTTCATGTTGGCTGCCAAATTGCGCCTTATGCCGACGAAGCAGCCTTAAACAGTGAACTGGAGCAGGCCAAGAAAAAGATAGCCGCCGGTGCCGCTTTCATTGTCACCCCTCCTGTTTATGATCATAAACATTTTGAACATTTTATGCAAAAGGCCGCCTTCCTCAATACACCAGTCATTGCCCCGGTTTTTCTGATCAAGTCCGTCGCCGTGGCCCGCTATATCCTGACCCATGAACCGGGCGCTTCTATTTCAGAAGAGTTGATCGGGCGTATCCGAAAGTCCTCTGACCGGGAAATGGAGGGTGTAAAAATCGCCGGGGAGACCATCGCCCAAATCCGAAAAATGGCCCACGGGGTTTTGATTCAAACCATGGGCTGGGAGCACCGCCTGTCGACCATTCTGGATATGGCAGGCATCTGACACGAAACTTTCAAAATGAAAATTGAAAAGAGAGATATGATAATAGCAGACTCCATTCAAATGAGTGACAAGGTTCTGGTGATCGGGGGCGGAATGGGGGGGATTCGAACCGCATTGGATTTGGCCGAGGCCCAAAGAAGCGTTGTCCTCATAGATAAAGCTAATGCCATCGGCGGGTTAATGACCCTTTTGGATCGAACCTTTCCGACCAATAACTGTGACCTTTGCACCATCTCCTCGACCCTGTCTGAAACCAATCGAAACCAATACATTCAATTGATGCCTCTGACCCAAATCTCACGATTGGAAGGGGAGGCCGGTCATTTTACAGCAGTGCTTTCCACCGCCCCGAGGTATATCGACCTGGATCGATGTACCGCTTGCGGGGAATGCCGCCGAAAATTCCCGGAGTGTGTAGATTTCAACCCGGGACTGGATCATCGGGCACCAACCTGTATGCGTTATCCCCAGGCTACCCCTCAGGCCTTTTCTGTCGACCTGAGCCGATGTCAGGACCCCCAGGCCCTGGCAGCCTGTTGCCCGACCGGCGCCATCCTTTTAGACGATCATGAAAATCAAACCGAGATGTCTTTTGCTGCGATTGTTCTGGCTCCCGGTGCCGCTATTTTTGATCCGTCCGGCATGGACAACTTGAGCTATCAGGATCCTGATGTACTGACCAGTCTGGAATATGAGCGTATTTTATCTGCTTCCGGACCTACCCAGGGTAGGTTGATTTGTCCGTCCGATGGGCGTGTTCCGGCAAAAATCGCCTGGATCCAATGCGTGGGTTCCCGGGGAATGCAGCAAGGGGCGGCCTCTTATTGTTCGAGTGCCTGTTGTATGTTCGCCCTCAAGGAAGCCATGGTCACTAAGGAGCGTTTTCAAGACAACATTGAAACTACCGTGTTTTTTATGGATATGCGGACTTTCGGGAAGGATTATGAACGATACTATGAACGGAGCCGGAAGGAATACGGGGTACGTTTTGTTCGCAGTCGTCCCCACACAGTGATACGGCATCCCGAAGAAGAGCAATTAACCGTCCTTTTTGCTCCTGAAACAGGCGGTGCGACGAAGGAAGAACGGTTTGATCTGGTGGTCCTTTCCACCGGATTCCGGGTCAACGAAGACCTCAAACAATTGGCCGACCGACTGGGCATCAATGTGAACGTTCATGGTTTTGCCCAGACCGATTCTTTTAATCCGGTGTCCACCTCCCGCCCCGGAATATATGTGTGCGGCATGTTTGAATCGCCTAAGGATATCCCCGATACTATGGTCCAGGCCAGCGCCGCTGCCTGCCTGGCCTCGTCCCATGTTTCCACCCAGACGGCTTCGTCTGAAAGTGATGGGGAATTAATCCCCGAACGGGATGTGACCGGTGAAGAACCCCGAACCGGTGTGTTTATCTGTGACTGCGGTGAAGACATTGGCGGACATATCAGCGTACCGGAACTGGCTGCCTTTGCGGCCAAGCTGAACGGCGTGATCCTGGCCGAAGGGGTGGGGCACGGTTGCAGCCGGGAGTCCATGAAGCATATTGAAGAAGCAATTGTCAGTCAAAGGCTTAATAGGGTCGTGATTGGCGGATGCTCTCCCCGTACTCATGAGTCCCGGTTTCAGGATGTCCTCCGCAGAGCCGGGTTGAATAAATATTTGCTCGAAATCGCCAACTTGCGGGAACAGGATACCTGGGTCCACCTGGATCAACCCGCAGAATCCGGGGCAAAGGCAAGACAGCTTATCCGTGCCGCTGTTCTGGCTGTACAAAAAGCCCGGCCTTTAATGGAAAACCAATTACCCATCAACCGGGATGTCCTGGTGGTGGGCGGCGGTATCGCGGGGATGACGGCCTCTCTTCGCCTGGCCGAACAGGGTTTTAAAGTCTTTCTGGCTGAACGACGGTCCTTTCTGGGGGGGGTGGCCAACCTGGTCCACCGAACCCTGGAAGGAGAAGACGTTCAAGCTTTTGTCCGGGACTTGATCCGGCGGACCATGTCCAATGCCAATATTCAAGTCATAACCAATGCCATTATCGTTGATCACAGCGGCAGGCCGGGATTGTACAAAACCGGTTTGCAGGTTGGACCACAGATGTTTTACCGGCAAATCAGCCATGGCGTTACCATCCTGGCCACCGGCGCCCTGCCTAATCGCCCGAGCGAATATCTTCTCGGCCGGCACGAGGCGGTCATGACCCAGTTGGATGCAGATGCCCGGCTCGAAGAAACACCGGAAAAGATCCACAATTGGGAAACCGTGGTCATGATTCAATGTGTGGGTTCCCGGCAACCGGATAATCCCAACTGTTCACGGGTCTGCTGCCAGACGGCGGTTAAGAACGCTTTGAGAATTTTGGAAAAAAAACCGGATGCCCAAATTTTTGTCCTTTACCGGGATATGCGTACATACAGTTTCCAGGAAGATTATTATCGGCTGGCCCGGGAAAAGGGGTCGTTTTCGTCCGCTACGAACCGGAAAATCCCCCAGAGGTCCAGGAAGACGGAAGACAGGTGAAAGTTACCTTCACCGATCCTATTCTGGGTCGATCCTTAGCCGTTACGGCAGACGCCCTGCTTCTGAGCACCGGGATGGTCAGTGATGATGAATCCACGGAGGACCTGGAAGCGATTTTCAAAATTCCCAGGACCCCGGATGGGTATTTCTTGGAGGATCACATCAAGTTGAGACCGGTAGATCTTTCCAACCCGGGGTTTTTCGTGGCCGGAACCGCTCATTCCCCCCGATTGATCCGGGAAACCATCGCTCAGGCCGAAGCCTCGGCCTCCAGGGCCCAGACCTTACTCAGCCGCGATCATATCAACCTGGGTGCGGCCGTAGCCCGGGTCGATTCCAAAAAATGCGCCGCCTGCCTGATTTGTGTCCGGGCCTGTCCTTTTGATGTCCCCTTTATCAATGCCGACGGGGTTTCGGAAATTGATCCGTCTAAATGTCAGGGCTGTGGTATTTGTGCCTCCGAATGTCCGGCCAAGGCCATACAACTGATGCAGTTTGAAGACGACCAGATTCTGGCTAAGCTCGATGGCTTGCTGGAAAGGAGAGTAGCATAACATAATGGAAACTTTTGAACCGGTCATTGTCGCTTTTTGCTGTCATTACTGCGCTTATACCGCCGCAGACATGGCCGGCACCCAGCGGCTCTGTTATCCCCCCAATGTTAAAATCATCCGGGTCCCCTGCTCCGGGAAGGTAGATACCATTCATATTCTGAAGGCCTTTGAAAAAGGTGCCGATGGCGTTTATGTGGCCGGTTGTCTGGAAGGAGACTGCCATTTTAAGAAAGGCAACCTCCGGGCTGCTAAACGGGTGGAACAGGTGCGAAGGCTGTTGGAAAGCATCGGCATTGAAGGCGAAAGAGTGGAAATGGTCAATCTGTCGGCGGGCATGGGAGAGCGTTTCGCCGAGACGGCCCGGCAGATCACCGAAAAAATCCGGAAGCTGGGACCCAACCCAATCCGAATACCGAAGCGAGGAGATATGAACACGATGATTACTGCGGAACGAAAACCCCTGGAGGAAATCATTGAATATATCCGACCATTTCAGAGAATTCTGCTGGTCGGATGTAATGAGTGTGTAACGGTTTGTTCAGCCGGTGGCCGGAAGGAAGTCGGCATCCTGTCCTCATTACTGCAAATGGCTTTTTTAAAACAGGGGAAAAATTTACAGATTCGGGAACATACCCTGGAACGCCAATGTGACCCGGAATATGTGGAAGAACTGACGACCATGGTTGACGGCGTCGATACCATCCTGTCCATGGCCTGTGGCTGCGGCGTCCAGGAACTAAGCCGCCGGTTTAAATCCAAACCGGTTTTCCCAGCGGTCAACACCAAATTTATGGGCGCCTCGGAACGGCAGGGTATCTGGGTCGGAACGGTGCGCCGGATGCGGCGATTGTCTGCTGGGGATTACCGGTGGAATATGCCCCATTGCCAGATGTTCCAAACAATTGATGAACGGCCCTTGTGGGGGTTCCACCTCAGGTAAATGTGAGATCAGCCCGGATGTGGACTGTGCCTGGCAATTGATTTGGGACCGGCTTAAGGCGTTGGGACTGGAAAGCCGTTTCGAAGAAATTATTCCTGCAAAAGACTGGCGACCCGGCCGGGGTGATGGCCCTCGAAAAATTATCAGAGAGGATTTGGCAGAATGAAAACCGAAAGTGTCCTGGAAAAAGTTTTAAAAGCCGGCAAGCTGGCCGTAACCTCGGAGTGCGGCCCTCCGCGAGGGTCCGTTCCTGAAAAGATCCGTCAGAAGGCGGAACAGTTGAAAGGCTATATTGATGCCGTTAATGTCACCGACAACCAGACGGCTATGGTCCGGATGTCAAGTTTTGCCGCTGGTGTATTCCTGCGGCAAATGGGTCTTCATCCGATTCTGCAAATGGTTACCCGGGACCGCAACCGGTTAGCCATGCAGGCCGATATCATCGGGGCCTATGCACACGGCATTAATACCATGCTCTGCCTTTCAGGGGATCATCCCCATTTCGGGGACCATCCCATGGCTTCCAGTGTCCACGATATCGACTCGATTCAATTTTTTCAGATGGTCAAGAAGATGCGGGATGAAGGCAAGTTTCAGGGGGGAGCGGATATTGAAAATCCACCTAAAATGTTCATCGGTGCTGCGGCCAATCCCTTTGCCGACCCCTTTGAACTCCGGGTAGCCCGTCTGGCCAAGAAGGTGGCCGCCGGGGCCGATTTTATTCAAACCCAGTGCATCTACAATTTGGATAAATTTGAAAAATGGATGGAAGGGGTCCGGAACCGGGGATTACATGAAAAATGTTATATCCTGGCCGGTATCACACCCATGAAAACGGTGGGAATGGCCCGGTATATGAAAAACAAGGTTCCGGGTATGGATGTCCCTCAGGAGGTGGTGGATCGAATGGCCGGCGTGGCCAAAGAAAAGCAAGCGGAAGAGGGCCTTCGTATCTGTGTCGAAACCATTGAACGGCTTAAGCAGGTCAAGGGGGTGGCCGGATTTCATATCATGGCCATCGAGTGGGAGCAGAAAGTGCCCGAGATTGTGGAGCGGGCCGGGCTTTACCCCCGTCCCAATGTCGAGTAAAGACCATATCAAGGGTCAAAGGGAAATCCGTTTCAAAGATAGTATTTGAAATTTCAGATTTTAAATCTGAGACCTTAAAGAAGGAGAAAAAAGATGAACAACAAAAAACTCATCCTGGTAGTGGACGATGATCCGGATCTGGTTGAATCGGTGGCCTTGAAATTGGAAAGTGAAAAATTTAGGGTGAACAAGGCCTATGACGGGGTGGAAGCCATGGATCAGATCAAGAAGGAACGACCGGATCTGGTTGTCCTGGACGTGATGATGCCGCGAAAAAACGGATACGAGTTGTGTGAAGAACTGAAAAAGTCAGATGAGTATAAGGATATTATAGTCCTCCTGCTCACCGCAGTTGGTGAGGCCGTCACCTCGACCAATTATACCCATTGGGACGGCAAGAACACTTTGGCCGATGATTATATCCAGAAACCGATCGATCTGGAAAAACTGATGGGAATTGTTAAGGATTATCTGCAGTAAACCGCGACCCAATTGTTTTTTTCATGGATCCCCTTATCCGGAAATTTTCCATTGGCGGCCTGAAACTCAGTTCGGAACTTATTCAGCTCCGATTATTTTCGAATAACACCCTCCCGGTGACTGAAATGTTCCAGCGCCTGGCGGATCATCAGATCAATCTTATCAATGTAACGTTGGATGCTGTTGACGGACAATTAACCGGCATATGTTGTGTTTCTACAGAGGACCGGAGGTCGGCTGAACAGGCCCTTCAACCTTTTAAAAGCTTTTTTGAGATGCGGTCGAATGTGGGCACCATGACAATATTCCCGATTCAGTCCCGATTGGACCTTATCCGAGAGGTATCGTCGGCTTTAGGCCGGGCCGGACTTCCTGTTTACGGGATGGCCTCTTCCCTTTCCTCCCTGACCATCGCCACCGATTATCACCGTTTGGATGAAGCCGTCTATGCCGTCTGTCAAGTGGTGGAGTTGCCTGATAACCACGCCCCGTTCCGCCCGGAATTCCGAGTCAAACAACTCTGATGGAAACCATCGCTTTTTACCGGGAAACCATTATTAAAACCTATGGGTTTATCGAAAAAACAGGCCTTGATTTGATTTCCGTCGATTTTCCGCTTAACCGGATAAACGATTGGGGAGAACGATTGTTGGACCTGCCTGCACGAACAGGAGGTTCCCTGATATTGCTGATGGCCCGGCCTGTCTCGGAAAAGACCATGCGCCTCCATCTGCTTCTGGATGAAATCCAAAACGCTCATGACTTGGACGATGCTCATCGGGCCTTTTTGCATGAGGATATTGGAGACCACTTCTGGAAGGTGGAAAAAGATGTCGAGATGATTTTTTTCCAGGGCCCTCATTACAGTGACCGGTACGGCATTGCCTGTGCGGCCCTGAGTGCCCTTTTCGACCGTAATGTTCCCATTCTGGCTATGGCCTGCACAGGGGCATCTGTTTACCTATTACTACCGAAGGGCGGTGCGCGTCCGGCTATAGAGGTCCTGGGAACCGCCTTTATGGCCCCCAAAACCGACGATCAGGAATCCGAATAATGAATTTTCATTTGCCTCTGGAAAAAGACTGGCGTTTGAGGGTGTTTGACTCCCTTTCCTTCCCGACCTTGATTCTGGACCCTGATCATACCATCATAGCGGTTAATAAAAAATTGGAAGAAACCTATAGACTGGTGCATAAAAACCTTATCGGGAAAACCTGCCGTGAATTTTTTAAGTCCCTAAACGGGGACCATGATCTCCCCTGTAATAAAAGTATCTGTCCTTTGGATGAAACACTTAAGGACGGAATGGGTCATTCCATGCTGCGCCGGATACAGCATAAGGACGGAAGCGAACACTGGGAGGACCGCGTCTTCTCCCCTATTTTGAACGATGAGGGCGAGGTCCTCTACGTCATAGAATCCATAAGGGATGTCACCCGGTCAAAGGCTCTGGAAAAAGATTTGCATGACATTCGGGAATTCCTCAACCGGGTTCTACAAAGCTCGGCCAGTGCTATTGTGGCCGCCGATCGGGAGGGCCGTGTTTTAATAATGAACAGGGCGGCAGAGGAATTATTCGGCTACATTTTCAGACCGGAGGATCAGCTCAACGTAAGTACTTTGTATCCTCAGGGTGTGGCTCGTAAGATCATGAAAAAACTCCGCGATGATGATTATGGGGGGCGTGGAAAGCTTCCGGTTACCCAGGTTGAGATTCTTACGGCCATGGGTGAGCAGATTCCGGTCGAGATGACCGCCGCCATCATTTATGAAGATGGTCGGGAAACCGCTACCATGGGGGTATATAATGACCTGCGGGAACGGTTGACGGCTGAGAAAAAATTGCAGGAGGCACAGACCCAGTTGGTTCAGGCTGAAAAAATGGCCTCACTGGGTCGATTAGCCGCCGGTGTGGCCCACGAAATCAATAACCCCTTGACCGGGATACTCATGTACGGCAATCTGATCAAAGAAAAAATAGGAAGGGACCATCCTCTTGAGCCCAACCTGAATTTTATCCTGGAGGATGCCGAACGGTGCCGGGATATTGTGAAGAACCTTCTGGCCTACAGCCGACAAACCAGTACTTCCCGAGATCGTTTTTCATTAAACTCCTTTGTGGTAGAGAGTTTTCACCTGGTTCGGGATCAAAAACTGTTTATCAATATGACGATAGTCAAAAACCTGTCAAGTGCCAGGATGCCGATTCGAGCAGACCGAAACAAAATGAGTCAAGTGATCATTAATCTGGTTATGAATGCCCTTGACGCCATGAATCACAAGGGGACACTGACCTTGAAAACCTATCGTGATGATGTTAAAAAGAAGGCCTGCCTGGAGATATCCGATACCGGTGGAGGGATTCCTGCAGAAAATCTGTCTCGTATTTTTGACCCGTTTTTTACGACTAAAGAACCGGGTAAAGGAACCGGTCTGGGGTTAAGCACTGCCTACGGCATCGTCAGGGATAACCATGGAGATATTTCCGTCAAGGAGACCGGTCCTGGAGGAACCACTTTTCTGGTGGAACTTCCTCTGGACCTTGAATCCTTGGACGACGACAAGGGGATGATCGGATAATTAAAGGAGCAGTATGATCAAGGAAGCTGAAGTTCAAACGTATTTTCCGCCCAGGATCCTGGTCGTGGACGATGAAACCCGTATCCGGGAGGCCTGCAAGCAGGTTTTAGAAGAATGTGGTTATGAAGTGACCCTGGCTTCAAGTGGAGTTCTGGCGATAGACGCTATCTCGTCCAATCATTATGACATCATTTTGCTGGATCTGATGATGCCGGAAATGTCGGGTTTTGATGTGCTGGCCAGGGTGAAATCGTTGGATCCGGACACCGTGGTCATCGTGATCACCGGTTACGCAACGCTGGAAAATTCAGTGGAGGCCATGAAAAAGGGTGCTTTTGATTTTATCCCCAAACCGTTCACACCGGAACATCTCCGGGTGACTGTGAGTAAAGCCATCGATTACACTCGGGCGCTGTGGGATATTGCAGACACCCGTTCCCGGTTACGGACCATGGTTAACCACATTTCTGACGGGGTGATGTGCACTAACCATGAGAATCAGGTTGCTTTGGCCAATCCCGCTTTTTTGAGAATGATGGGGTGCTCCGCCCCATCAGCGATAGGCTGGGCCATGGAAGAGGTAGTCAATATCCTTCCAATAAAGGATATGGTCAATCGGGCTTTGAAGATGCCAGAATCCGAATTCTCTGAATTGACAGAAGAAATCGCCCTCAACGGTAATAATCGTCCGGAAGAGATTGTTTTAAGCATCCGTTGTGCCCCATTCCGTGACCGTAACGGTCGTAATCTGGGAGTCATTACCGTGTTACATGACATTACCGCCTTGAAGCGGATGGATCGGATGAAGTCACAGTTTGTATCCACGGTGAACCATGAGATCCAAAGTCCCTTGAATACGATCATGATGCAGATTCAGGTGATTTTGGACGGATTGGCAGGAGAGCTGTCGGAAAAACAACAGACCATTTTGTCTCGAGTTTACCAAAAAATTAATAACTTGGCTATAATGGCCTCCGAATTGCTCGATCTGTCACGTATCGAATCCGGCTTAATATCTCTTGAACGGGAGCCGGTGGATATGCTGGCCGTCATTCGTGATCAGGTTGCCTTTCACAAGCCCAGGGCCGAAGCGCAATCAATCCAAATTAAAATCAATGCCCCTGAAACACTGCCCCCGGTAATGGCTAATCGAAGAAATATGGAGGGGGTCATATCCAACCTGATCACCAATGCCATTAAATACAGTCCGGATGGTGGACAGATCACCGTTTCAGTTTCTACGGAAGACGACTATCTATGCATCCGGGTGAAGGATTCCGGAATTGGTATCAGCCAGGAAGATATAAAACTTATTTTTCAACAATTTTATCGAGTAAAAAATGAAAAAACCCGTCAAATCAATGGTACGGGTTTGGGATTGGCTATCGTTAAAAGAATCGTTGAATCCCATGAAGGACGGATCAAAGTTGAAAGTCTTCCCGGGGAAGGAAGTACTTTTACTGTCTTGCTCCCTTTAGGGTCAGGCTGAATTCGCACTATTTGCCTATTGCCTCATCTTTTTAAATTATCCCCTTCCGTTTCAAAAGAGGCACAGGATCTACAAAATGGCGGGATAACCAGGTCTTGGTCTCTGATCCTTTCCAGGAAGCCCCGATTAATTCCGTAAAATAGTAAACCGGCAGGTTGTATTGTTTTTGAAAGGCTTCCGATATTGTGGCCTGGGGCATATCCAGGTTTGCCTGGCACATCTGGCAGGAAACCACGATGGCCTCGGCTCCAACTTCCAGGGCTCTATCATAAAGGCCTTTCACCAAGGTGTGGACAATATCGGGCCGGGCGATGGTATGGCTGGCCCCGCAGCAGTCGGTCTTGTAAGACCAGTCATGGACTGTTGCCCCTAACACTTTTAACAGGGTGTCCATGTTTTGAGGATTCTCGTGTTGTTCGGCCCCGGTGATTTTAGGCGGACGATTGGCCATGCAACCGTAATAACAGACTACGGAAAGGTCTTGTAATGGTTTTTGGATATTAGCTTGTATCCGGGAGAGCCATTCGGGACGACTTAGGAAGTCCAAGAGATCCCAGACTTTGATCGTTTGGGAGAAAGGGAAGGGCTGTCCTTCCACTGCTCTGCTTTCAAGTTCATGACCGGCGGTCTTCAGGCGGTTAAAGCACATAGGGCAGGGGACAACCATATCCAATCCAATTTTTTCAGCCAGTTCAAGATTGCGGCCGGGCAAAGCGATGGATAAAAATTCATCGGTACTGTGAGCGGCCGTGGCCCCGCAACAGGACCAATCGGGGATTTCCGCAAGTTCAATCCCCAGTTGCCCGCAAACATAGGAAATAGATTCCTGATAATCCCTGGCTGTGGCTTCTAAAGAACATCCGGGGTAGTAAGAAAGTTTCATGAAAAACCTTAATAAAGTAGGCTATAGGCTATAGCCGATTCTTTTTATCATATAACTGCCTAATCTCTTCAATCTCCCTAATCCCCTTCGGAAATAAATTTAACCTCCCCTTGCGGTACATCTTCCAACCCAATCTTATTTCATCGATGATGGATTGATCTTTCAACTTCCGGAACCAGTCACCGCTTTTAAGCATATAGTTTCCGACCAGGCCGGTTTCAAAGATCCGTCCCCTTTTTTGAATGTCATTCATAAATACCTGATGAAAGGCCAGGACCTTGGTTTCGGCAGCCGGTCCTTTGGCCTTAATGACGGATTGTTTCAGAAAGTCCATAACTCCGGCTATATCTATTTCATTGGGGCAGCGGGTGGTGCAGGTCTCGCAGGAGGCGCAGACCCAGATGGTGGCGCATTCCCAAAGCTCCTGCTTTAATCCGAGCTGGATATAGCGCATTATTTGGTCCGGGTACAAGTCCATAGCAAAGGTTACCGGACAGCCGTTGGTGCATTTGCGGCACTGAAAACAGGCTGAAACATTGATGCCGCATCCTTCTTCGACTTCGTCAAGGAAGCCTGAAGTCATTTCAATAATCTTAGTTTCTGATTTTTCCATTAAAAATCCTTGTCCGGGTTACGAGTGATCATGACTGTACAATGGGCGCGGCGGGCCACATTTTCGGCGGTACTGCCGAAAGTGATGCGTTGGATATTGGAACTCCCGGCGGCCCCCAGAACGATGAAATCCACCTTCTGTGCCCGGGCAAAACGAACAATTTCCACAAATGGAACCCCCAAGACCACATGAAACTCACAATTATTTTTTAGAACGCCCATTTTAGATTCATAACATTCTCTTAATCTTTCTTTTCCCTTTTCTATTGTCTCTGGAGAAATAATCATTTCTCCCCCAACCTTTCCGGATTCTTCAACCCTGCCGGGCATCGATTGATAAACGGAATGTAGAACATGTAAAATATAAATGCGGGTCTGATATCGCTCGGCCATATCCAAGGTGGTTAAAAAGGCATGATCAGCATCGTCCGAAAAGTCCGTACAGAAAAGAATCCGGTCATAATTTATGGCCATGGGGACCTCCATTGAAGATTTAATAAAAATATTTTACCATTGGACCCAATGAAAATGCAATGGGGAAACAACTAATAATATTTTATCGGATTGCCTGCTCGGGGCAGAAACCACAATTATTGGGGGATTTCAAAGATGGACTCGTATAAGGTCCATCCTCAGGCCGAGGACGGTTAGGTCCAGGTCCCGTCTCGCAAAAAAGTTTGTTTTTGACTATTTGTGAGGTAATCAAAAGTGATTTTCTATAAACGTCGAGGTGTAAACGATGATTGGTGTTTTTTTTGAATTGAGATCAAGACACGGAAGCCAACAGGGTTGCGACCCTTAATAGATGATAAGAAAAACAAGACGGGACCACTTTGATTGAAGTCCCGTCTTGTAACATTTGGTCTAATAGGTCTAAGCTCGCATGATATATTGGGCGACACCGTTCCGATGAACGCGGGTGATCATGCCCTCATTGACCATTTCCTGCAAGCTGTGAATTGTGGTTTCCTTTTCTCCCTTGAGGGTGTCCATTAATTCCTTTAGCTCAAAATAGCGTTTGTCGGCGCTAAGGAGATTTTTTAAGCGGGATTTGGTGAACTCTTCCTTTAGGATTCCCAGAAAATCTTTATCAAAGGCCAGGGCGTTGCGTTGATCTCCGGGGTAATTCTCTTCCCAGGGACGGCGTAACGTTGCCCCGACGACCCATCGGACCCGGGCGTTATTCACCGTGGCATAAATACCTTTCAGTTTTTCCAGGTTTCCTTCTGTTTTCTCAATCGGTCCCAGGTCATTGATCTGATGAATAAAGCTTTCCACCGAGGTAATATAATCTTCCGGATGGTTGAGGTCCACATGGGCCAGGGCAATCCTGCGCCGATCAAACCCGCTGAAGGCCAACAGTTTTTTAATCAAAGTAACCCGGCTCCAGGTATGATCCAATCCAAAGGAATGATGGCAGTCTTCCGGTGGACAGCCGATAAGTATTAAGCCGTTTGCCCCTTCCATGAAGGCCCGGGCCATGACTGCCGGGTCTAATTGACCGATACAACCCACTCTTAACAGATAAAGGCGGGGATCATATTTAAGCCCTTTGACTCCGGCATTATCGGCAGCCGCGAATCCTCCCCAGTTGCATCCGAAGGCCATCACCTCGTTATCGGCAAGCAATTTTGCCAAAGCGGCCACCCGTGCCTCTCGCTGGAGGGAGGAATTATTTTGCAGGATTAAGGCATGGTAGGGACAGGCAGCTGCACAGGTCCCTCCACCGGTGCAAACCATGGGGTCCACAGTACGAGGAATGCCGCCCCCCAACCCTTCCACGGGGGTGATGCCCCCGCAATGGCAGATCTCCTTGCACAATCCACATCCGACACAAAGGGATTGGTCAACCGTACAGACCATCCTGGGGGCATATAACTCCCCTTTTTTGTCCTTGTCCACGATCTCCGCCGTTAGCGTTGCCGCCCTTCGGCCCTGACGCAAGGCCTCATGCAGATCACAAGGATACCGGGCACTCCCGGCCAGATACATGGGCTCCCGGCCAACCTGTTCCGGCCGGACCTTTTCCTGCTTGACCTCCAGAAATTTTCCTTCTTCGATTTCCAGACCCAGGATTCGGGCTACCCGGGTGGCCTCTACCCCCAGGGAACGTCTGGGGGACAGGATCAGCTTGTCCCAAGGCAACTCGTATTCCAGATGATCTCTGGGGTCACAATAGGTTACAAAACCGACTTGCACAGTGGGACGCAAGGCGCCATCAAAAGGGAGCCATTTGATTTTAAGTTGCCGGCTTACACGCCGTTCTTCGGCTGATAACGGGATGGCCATCTGTTGATTGTAGAACATGGTTATCTCCACATCCTTGCGTTTTTCGGCCATATAGCGGGCCATGGACCAGGCACAACGGGCGGAAAGATAGGAAAATTCCGGGGTCCCCGATTCATAATCATTGATCCAGAAAACGATTTTTCCGGAAGGTACGCCGTGGACCCAGATCATCTCCTCGGTTTCGGTATGACATATAACAGTCTTCCCATCGTGGCCGAAATTCGAGCCCTGGTTGAGCATCTGTCCATCCAGACAGGCAATAATGGCTCCCACTTCGTAGGTCCTCGGTGGGCCGCCATTATCTTCATTGGAAAAGGTGACCGTATATTGCCCGGTTCGGCCTTTCAAACCGCTTAATTCACCGACGGTGATCCGGCGGACAAAGGGGCTGTCGCTGACTTCCTCCATAATTTTCCTCAGACGCTCATAATAATGGCGTTCTCCGGGATAATGTTCGTGGAGCATACGGATTTCATCCTCATATTCGTCGGTCTGTACGGCAATGATGCAATCGATTTCCCGGCGTAGGAGTTCCTGGGCGGCGGCATAGGTGGCAATTCCCCCACCCAGGATCATGACCGGGCCATTAAAGGATATTCTCTCCTGGGGGGTCAGCTCCAAGGCCTCCAGTCCGGCAGCAGCGGCTCGAATCAATTTAGCGCCCTTGACGGCCATTTCTTCTGGGGAAAGATTATGAACCGCGGCCACATGATCCCGCAGATTGACCATATCCACTTGTCCTTCAAAAAATCCTTCCTCCATCATTTCTTTTTCAATTTTTTTCAACAGAATACGGGCTTCGCACCCGGCCACCACAATCCGGTTAATGCCCTTTTCCCGAATCGTTTCTCTTAGGTGGGACAGCCCCGGCGTGTTACAGGAAAAGGGAATGATTTCCGTATAAGCGACTAAAGGATCTTCCCGAACCAACTGATCCAGGGCCTCGAGATCGACCTTGGATTCAATACGACCGCCGCACCGGCAGAGAAAGACCCCTATTTTATTTTGGGTGTTCATGTTGCCTCCTTCTATAATCTTTTTGAGAATCGCATCAGACTTTGGGGACATTGACGGGGCCTCGTATCTTATCCAGTCTGGCTTGCATGGCCCCGGTGGGGCAAACCGTAACACAGGATCCGCAGGCCACACAAACCTCCGAGGGTTTATCGAAGGGTGTCCCAATGACCTTATGGACCCCCCTGCCGACGGTGGCAATGGCGGAAACCCCCACCACTTCCCGGCAGACCCTTAGGCATAATCCACAGAGCAGGCATTGTTCTTCCGGATTTTTTATTTCAAAACGGGTCGAAGTTACCTTATATTCTGCAGCCAAGGCCTTTATTTCCTTACTGGCCGGACATTCAGCGAGAAGCATTTCCAGAATCCATCTCCGGACATTTCTTACCCGTTCACTGTCCGTTTCAATAATAATATCTTCCTGGACCGGGTACATGCAGGAAATCACCACTTTGGACCAATTGCCTTTTTTGGCTTCCACCACACACATCCGGCAGGCCCCGCTCGGTTCTACGGCCTCGTGATAGCAGAGGGTAGGGATATGAATTCCATATTGCCGGGCTGTATCTAGAACGGTCCAGCCTTTTTCTGCTTCCACCGGTTGGTCGTTGATTGTAAAATGAATTAAATTCTTTTTGTTGTCTGTCATCAGCTCACCTCTCTATTTAACTTTTACGGCCCCAAAGGTACAGGAATCAAAACACATTCCGCATCGGATGCAAATATTTTCATCGATCTGATGGGGCTTTTTCCTTTCACCGGTTATGCAATCCTGGGGGCAACTGCGGGCGCATAATCCACACCCCGTACAGGTCTCAGGGTCAATCCAATAGGTTATCAGTGCCTTGCAAACACCGGCCGGGCACTTGTGGTCAATGATGTGGGCTTCATACTCATGGCGAAAATGCTTCAGGGTAGTCAAGACCGGGTTGGGAGCAGTGCCTCCAAGTTGGCACAGCGAACCGTCCTGAATGGCTTTGGCCAAACTGTCCAGGTCGTCGATGTCTTTCATAGCGCCTTCGCCCCTTGAGAATCGATCGAGGAACTGGTACATGGACTTAAGCCCCAACCGGCAAGGGAGACACTTGCCGCAGGATTCATCCATAAGAAAGGATAAAAAATAGCGAGCCACGTCTACCACACAATCGTTGTCATCCATAACAATCATGCCGCCTGAACCCATCATGGAACCGGCCTTGGATAAGGAATTAAAATCTACCGGCGTATCCCTTAAGGCATAGGGCAGGCATCCTCCGGAAGGCCCTCCGGTTTGCACGGCTTTAAAGTGATCCCGGCCCGGCACCCCGCCCCCTATGTTTTCCACCAAGTCATTGAGGGGCATGCCCATCGGGACCTCGACCAGCCCGATATTGTTGATTTTGCCGACCAGAGAAAAGACTTTAGTCCCCGTGCTGGTGGGCACACCTAAACCGGCATACCATTCCGGTCCTTTGTCGATGATTAAGGGGACATTACAGAAGGTTTCGATGTTGTTGATAATCGTCGGTTTACCCCAGATACCTGACTCTGCCGGGAAGACATACTTGGGTGTGGCCTCTCCGGGACGCCCTTCGATGGAGTGCATAAGGGCGGTTTCCTCCCCGCAGACAAAGGCCCCGGCGCCCCTGACTATTTTGGCATCAAAATCAAATCCGCTTCCCAGAATATTCGTTCCCATCAAGCCCAGTTCCCGGGCCTGATCCATAGCGATGGCCAGGTGTTTCCTGGCCAGGGGGTATTCCTCCCGGACATACAAAAACCCCTGATGGGAGCCTACGGCGTAAGCACCGAGAATGAGTCCCTCGAGGACGGCATGAGGATCTCCCTCCATCAAGGTCCGGTCCATAAAGGCCCCCGGGTCTCCTTCATCGCCATTGGCGACGATATAAACCGGCCCCCCTTTTTTTTCAACCGAACTGATGGCGGATTTCCATTTTATGCCGGTAGGAAACCCGGCCCCCCCTCTTCCTCTTAACCCGGCAGAGACAATCGCATCCGCGACCTCTCCGGGTTTCATGGAATACAGGGCCTTGGCCAGGGCCTGGTATCCACCGGCCAAAATCGTGTCTCGAATATCGGTCGGATCGATTTTTCCGATATTGTGCATAACGACCCGCAACTGATTTTTGTAGAAAGGAATATCCTCGTGATGGACGATGTGCTCTCCGGTCTTTGGATCTTCATAGAGGAGACGGTCCACCGGCTTCCCTTCTATTAAGGTTTTAGTGACGATTTCTTTGCAGTCGGTCGGTTTAACCCTCTGATAGAAAATGCCTGAGGGTTGTAAGATTACCAGTGGACCCCGGGAACAGAACCCATGGCATCCTGTGGTTTTGATATCCGGGATGATGGGGATGTCCAATCCGGCTTCTTTGATTGAGGTCCGAAGGGCACTGGCCACCTCAACGCTTCCGTTTGCCAGACATCCTGTTCCATGGCAGACTATGATCCACGGCTTGTTCGGATCCTTATCAGCAAGAAGTTGTTCCCGGTAGGCCTTTAGACTGTCGGGGGATCTTAAACTGAGATCGTTTTGAGGTTGTTCGGGTTTTTTCTTTATTGCTTGGACCATATTTCCCTCTCTATTCGGTGGAGATTTTCTTGAGCACGCTGTCTATTTTTCTTGCGGTCACCTTGGCATAGTATTTTTCGTCTATGACAGCCACAGGGGCTAAAGCACAGGCGCCCAGGCAATTGACTGTTTCCAAAGTAAATTTTAGATCCTTGGTAGTACCCCCGGGGTCAACCTTCAATTCCCGGGAAAGGTTCTCCACCAGACGCAAAGAACCCTTTAGGTGACAGGCTGTTCCCTGACACACTCTTATTTCGTGTTCTCCTTTGGGTTCGAGACTGAAGGACTTATAGAAGGTGGCTACTGTATAAGCCTGTGTTAAGGGGACTCCCGTATGATCGCAGACCAGTGTCAGAGCTTCAGGAGATATATAATTATAAGCGGCCTGGATTTCTTGAAGAAGAAAAATCAAGGAATCCGGCTTCCCCGGATACCTTTCAATAATTTCATCGATGTCTACATGTTCTTTGATCACCTTTAGACCTCCTCATCATTATCTTTTTCTATGCAGTTAAACGGTTTAGGTGGAAAATGTTGTAAAAGTGTAACCCATCAACTTCTTTGTTTGAAAAGGGTAGAAGTAGAAAGATAACATTTGATTGCGTTCACGATTAAATCTCCTAACATATGAGAAGAAGAAATTCAACCCTAAACAAGGTTTATCATGTTGAATACTATATTACTGCAAAAGCAGGGCCATTATAATTAAGGTATTATAATTATTAAGTTTATTTAATATAAATCGGGAAGAAGTTAATTCCTTGAAACATTATTTGTTTCAAGGAAATTGAATTTTTTAGATATTTGTATTATTTTCCCGTTCCTATTGGGTGAAAAGAGTTTTTAAGAATTGTTTCAATAAAACTATTGAAACAATTTGAAACATTGCTCTATATTATACTAAATTGCTTCATTTTGCGCCAGAGAGAAGTTCGACTAAGACCCAAGAGGGCCGCGGCTTCTTCCCGCCTACCGTTGGTGCGGTTCAAGGCATTCTGGATGGTTTCCCGATCGAGGTCAACTCCCCGTTCCGGCATAATTTTCGCTTTTCTTTCCTGAAAAAATTCATCCATGGCTGGAAGATTGTTCAGGAAGATGACTGGTCCTTTAACAAAGACATAAGCGTGTTCCAAGACCCTTTCCAGTTCCCGTATGTTGCCGGGCCAGGGGTGGGTCATGAATAGACGCAAGACCCTTGGGTCCAATCCCCGGACCTCCTTTTTGTATTTTTTATTAAGGTGGGTCATGAAATGTTCGATCAGCAAGGGAATATCTTCCCGGCGTTTACGAAGGGGGGGGGATAGTTATAGGTACGGTTCGAAGTCGGTAAAAAAGATCCTCCCGAAAGGCGCCTTCCCGAAGGGCTTTGGCCAGGTCGCGGTTGGTGGCGCTGATAATACGGGCCTGCATGGGGATTAATCGGGTGCCCCCAACCCTCTCGAAAATCTTTTGTTCCAATACCCTGAGGAGTTTAACTTGGAGTTCCGGCTTGAGTTCGCCTATTTCATCCAAAAATAATGTACCTCCCCGGGCCAGTTCAAAACGCCCGACTTTTGATCTAACCGCTCCGGTAAAAGCCGCTTTTTCATGGCCGAACAACTCCGATTCCAGGAGAGATTCCGCCAAAGCCGAGCAATTCACGGCAATAAAAGGCCCCTCCTTAAAGGGGGATTGATTATGGATGGCCCGAGCGATCAGTTCCTTCCCTGTGCCGCTTTCACCCTGGATCAGGACATTGACGTCACTGGCCGACAAATCAGGAAGCATCTGAAATATGCGGACCATTGGAGCGCTTTTGCCTATGATGTCTGAAGGAAATGATTTGTGCTGAGAGGGAACAAGATTTTCCTGAAATTCCATTAGAGGACGAAAAGATTCCACCGCTCCTACAACAAGACCGTTTCGATCCCGGAACACACTGGTATTGACCAGCACAGGCAGTTTGGTCCCTTTTTTGTCGAGCATCCTTACGTCCTGGTCCAATCGGGTGAATCCGGTTTCCAGAGTCAGTCGCAATGGACAATCGGATTGACAAAGGTCGGAACGAAAGATCTCCCAACAAAACCGCCCTAAGACCTCTTCACGACGGTATCCGGTAATTCTTTCAGCGGTTTGATTGAAAGAGATGATCCGCCAGCGGGAGTTGATGGTAAAAATGCCCTCGGCCATCTGTTCCAGAAGGGATTCAAAACCCAGGGCCGGCATCTGGGGCAACAATCCAGGATCCGTGAAAGGTTGGGGTTGAATTGCCCCATAATCGGCATCCTGGAAGGATAATAAAACGCCGATTACCTGTTTTCCCGGGCCGAAAATCGGATTGGCCGAATAAAGGCAGGTGAAAAGATTTCCCTGGGCATCCTCGGCCTTGGCCGTTAAGTTTTGGGTTCCTTCTCCTTTTCCCAGGGCTGTGTCCACCGCGGACTGGGCTTCGTTTAAAAAAGGTCCCTGGAGGAGATTCTCTAACAATAACGGTTCCCCGGGAAGCAGGTCATGATCGAAAAGCCGGCGGGCTGTTTCATTAGAACCCATGATCCTGGATTTTCGATCGAGGACTACGGTAGCCTCCCCGGCCAGGAGGATTTGAGAGCTTTTTTCTGTGTTATTCTCCCAGTCTGATACCGTTTCTTCCTCGGTTTGTCTTTGAGGAGGTTTTATGGAATGGTTATCTTTCATTACTATTGTTTTTTCCAGTTTGTTTCACAATTGGTCGGGAGAAAGTATTGCAGAGAAAATCTGGCGATTGGCACAAGACAATAAAAGACAGGGAGAATATTTTAACCTAAAACCTATAGCCAATAGCCTATTGTCCTCTTTTATTCGATGCACGACTGAAAATCTGTTTCAGTTCGTCGTCTTCAAGAAAAGAGGAGACATTCCAGCAAAAGGCTCGGAGTTCCTGACCGTCCAAACCCGGTTGCAGCAATCTTAGACCTTCTTGATAACCCCGGGTCTTTACCTGGGCGACTACTTCTTTGAGTTCAATGATTGAGGTGGAATTCCCATTTTGATGAGCTTTTTTATAGGCCTTAACTAAATTATTAACTCTGGTTACCGAACAGCGTTTGCAGCTACGATCTTCCATAATCCGAATCCTTTGCTGGGTGGAATCGTCAACGTTTGGGCTGTATGGAGGAATTATACACGGAGTTGGGAATTGGGTCAAATAACTTTAAGTTGAAAATAACAGGTTTCGAAAAGGCTATAGGCGAGAGGCTATTGGAAAAGCAAAATCAGAAAAGAACCTGATGTCCTGTAACTTATACCTCCTTGAAATGATTTTTGCCTTCCTGGGCTTCATCTGAGTTAAAAAATTCTCAGTGAATCAGCGGGCAGTTCCAACGGTATAATGACCAGTTTTCAGTTCTTTTAATAAATCAGCCTCGTTGTCGATATCCTTCTCAAAAATAGTCACCCAAGTCCCTAAGGCTCCGACTTCATGAGCATCACTGCCAGCTGTTTTTAATAGGTTCATCTTATCAGCTACCTGACCGGCGACCTCATTTTCTTTTTCCGTTACCCGGCCATTTCGTATCTCAACGGCGTCCACATACTGTAAGCTCTTTTTTTTACAGGCCTGATCCAGGGTCATGCCCAACTGACCGACCCCGAACATCTTGAATCCGCGAAAAGGATGGGCGGCAATGGAAAATCCACCGGCCGATTTAACGATCTCGTGAAGCTCCTGAATGGTAATGATCCCTTTTATATCCTGATCCAGACCGAAAACCAGGACATCCCCCTGGGCGGTGGTGATTTCATTGCCTCTGAATATTTTGATTCCACTATCACCGGCTAATTGTGTGACTGCCTCCCAATTCCAAATAACCTGATGTTCGGTTAAGCAAAAACCATCCAGCCCGATTCGTTTGGCTTCCTGAACTAATTCTTTCGGATTGATATTGCTGCAGGGCGAAAGAGGGGAGGTGTGGACATGTAGATCGATCCGCATGAGAGCTCCTTTATTATAATCTGGAGGAAAGGAATTCTTCCTGATTGAGATCTGGATTGTCCTTAAGGGCCTTGGCCAGATCTCTGGATAAAACCGCCGAGTAGAGACACCTGCCGCATTCAATGATGATCTCGGCCAGATGCTCGCAACCCTTTCGGCCGATTTCCCTCATTATTTTTTTGTCCCATTCCGCCTCTTGCAGGGATAAACCGACAGCTTTGGGAAGAACTGATATGGCCTGAGGACACATAAAATTTGTAAAGCGTTTCATATTACCGGAAATTTGAAGGATTTTTCCATCGTTAATGTTTACTTCCATGGAAATCTCCATGCCGTAGATATGATCTTCCTGGATGCCGTTGAAGCGGATGGTATTATCATCTAAAAACTCAGCTCCAACCACCTGGGTTCGTTGAAAGGTAATCATTTTTTTCTCCTTATAGGTTCAAGCCCTGCATAATCGGGCTGTCATCCTGGAAAGAAATACAGCTTCTGACCAGGCGCGGATTGGTTTTAAGTCTTTCCCGGAGGCCTTTCAGTTTTTCATCCGGGTCGGTGACCGCTTCCCCGGCTTCGATACCTGGCCGGGTGAAATGGAGGATGACGGCATTGCTGGATTCCAATACCGCATCCAGCAATAGGGAGCACTCCGGCAAAAGGCCGGCCAGAATTTTTCGGAGGCCGGATCCGATGCTGACCCCTTCCACCTTTTTGATCAGGTTTGACGCCTCGCGGCAGGATAGGGGAGGATATCTTTCCAAACGGGCTTCCGCTTCCATGATTTCCAGATCAGGCGGCTGAACGATCAACTGTACTTCCGCTTTGAGCAAATCGTCGGTCAGTCGCCAGGATACGCGTAAGCTTCCATCCGGCAAAGGTTCGACTTCGATCACTTTGTTTCGTAAAAATTGTAAGGTCATCAGGACTCCTTTTTTTCAAGACGGGTTTTGAGAAGCTGCTGAAGTTTTTTCCAGACCTCCTCCACCTGTTTTCGGGTTTCATTTAGCGAACCGGAATTATCTACCAGGAGGTCACAATATCCTTTTTTCTCCTCCACCGACATTTGAGAGCGGATAATTTTCATGGCCAAATCTTCGTTGATTTTATCCCTGGCCATCAGTCTCTTTAATTGGACTTCTTCGGGAGCATAAACCATAAGAAGGTGGTCGAACATGGCTTGCATGTGGGTCTCGATGAGCAGGGGAATCACCACCTGGATGATGATCTGATCCTTCCCTTTTGACAATCGTTCCACCTGCTGGGAATAGGCCTCGCCGATCCTGGGATGGGTGAAGCCTTCCAATTTTTTTCGTTTTTCCATATCTTGAAAAACAATATCTCTTAACTTTTCCCGATCGAGCGTTTTATCTTCGGCCAGTACCTGTTCTCCGAAAAAGGCAACAATATCCTGATAGGCGGGTTTTCCCGGTTCCACCACTTCCCGGCTCAGGACGTCAAAATCAATGATGGGAGCTCCCAGTTCCTCCAGCATCTTGGCCACGGTTGATTTTCCCGTTCCGATACTCCCGGTCACCCCCAGCAGGAGTCTTCCGGGATTATGGCGCTGTCTTCCGGATCGGCCCTCGGATTGGTAGGCAGCCGGAAACTGGCCGGCGATATCGGCCTCAGCCCCGGCATAGCTGATGGGATAGCGGATGCCGCGTCGGTAGAGGGCCTCCATACCCCGAAGGGCCTTGTCGATCAACACAGTGGGGAGGGCCATCACCAATTCATCGTCCTGGGCGTGTCCGTACCGCCGTTCCCCGTAGCAGGGGATAGTCAAAGAAGGTTTCCCGGTCAGATAACAGCGGGCGATAGCATCGGAACAGGAAGATTCCCCGACGCAGAAAAATTCCATCACTTCATAATCTTCAAACTGAAGTGAATTGATCAATAGCATCATCTGGGCTGGATTGGCATAAATGAGGATCATATCCGGATCAAAAGGATTATAAACTAACGGGGCCATGACCACGGCCTCGTATTTCCCGGTTGGGATGCGAGGCACCCCGTTTTCATATTTTCGCCCGTCGGCCCGGCTTTTGGTCCAGACGATACTTCGAAAAGTTCCATCTTTCATGTAATCGGCTATATCCGTCAGGCCGATGATGGAAGGACACATAAGACTCATAAAATCGTCCAGGTCGGCTCCAACGGTCCAATCGAAATTGCGGACCAGATTGATAAGCTGGCATAAAGTGGATTTGTGTTTCATCCGGCGGATAAAAGGGATTTTATCCATATCCTGTTTGTGCTCAAGCAGTTTGAAGGCCACAGGAAAAGATTTAAGTCGCATTAATAATTCCAGTCTACGTATCGGTTTTTCCCAGTCTCGGCTTGTGTTCATTTTTAGACCCTTTTCGTACAGGTAGATAGGCTGAAGGCTGAAGGATAAGAGAAAGGGTTAAAGAGAATAAGGATGATCTTCCTTCTTTTTTAACCTTCAGCCTTCGGTCTTCAGTCTAAGCTCCTGTTTTTAATTTAAGGCTTACTATATTCTTAACCCCGGAGCAAATAAAAAAATCAAAAATTAAAAACCTTGGCTTCCGCCGCCAGATCAATCAAATGCGGTCCACCGTCCAGAACCATGTTGGAAAAGAATTTGGCCTCGTCCACCTGACGGGCCTTGGCACAGGGAATTCAGACCCCGATAGGGATCTCGTTTTCCACCAGATAAGGCAGATAATCGTTCGGGCAGTCCCCGGTGGGGGTTTTAACGGTCAGATCACGAGAGGAGTCAGCCCATTTAACCCCGTCATCGATTAAAAAAACATTCACCTTATGTCCTTTGGTATGGGCGATTTTGCTGAACTGAAAACACCTGGTGGCCCCATCCACATTGTCTTTGCTTAAAACAAATAAAAAATTGGCCATTGCTTCCTCCTCTAAAATTTTAGTTGTTTGTTGGTTTTATAAGGTCTCCGATTTCGACCTCTCCACTTTCAAGGACTTTGCAGAAAACTCCTTTGGTCGGTAACAACGAGTATCCTTTGTAATTATAAGTATGAGATTGGGACAGTTCTTTCCCGAGTTGAATAATCATCAGTCTGGCCTTCCCTACCTGAATTATTGAACCCCGGGTCAAAAGGCTGATCAGGATTCCTTCGGTCCTGATGTTTTCGGCAAAACTCCCGGGTTCTGCTATAAGACCGGATTTGCAACACAGGTCTTGAACATCCTCTTCAGCCAGAAGACTGACCTCCTTTTCCGTGCCGGCATGGGAATCCCCCACCAGACCCCAACCCGTTCGGAGCAGTCCGGAACCTATATTTTTTTTCGGATCGGATCGGTTAAGACTGAGACACACACCAACTACTTTTCCGGTATTTTTCATGAACGTTTTCTTTCGAGTGAAAATTATTGGTTTCTACCATATGGACAGATTCTATTCAAGCTCATCAGTTCACAGATTCCTGATCCGGTCACGCCATAGATTAAATAATTTTTTCCATAAGCTTGAATAAACTGCCAAATGGAGTCGAATGAACCATTGATAAAGGTTGTTCCTGTAAGAAGAACCACCTCCGATTGGAATATTATTTCTTCGACCATAGTATTCCCGTCCCAAATATCGACTCCATACTTGGTTGAATTGATATTTTGTTTATTAAGGTCGGTGATCCTTACATTATTCCCGCCAAAGGTTTGGACAAGGCTCTCAGCAATAGCCGGATTCATTCCTATAAGACCAACGGCAACTCTACCCCATCTTTCCAGGATGAAAGAAGCAATTTCCTTGGCGCATCTTTCAGGATCTTCATCCCGGCAATGGATGGTTCCTTCCACCAGGTTCAAAAGTTTCAGTACGGCATTAAGGGTGGCCGTATAAATGGCTCGCTCCTTATTGGACGAGAGAGAATAGTTTAATATTTCACCTAAGTTTCCAATAAATTCTCCCGGGGAATCGGTAAAGGCCTGGGCTCTGGTTCCCAAAACCGTAGCTTCCACCATTCTTTCTTTTCCCAAAATAATGGGATAATCCCGCCTTCCCGGCTCCCCGATGGCCTCTTCCGGGGTCAAAGTTTTAACCAAGACCGTGACTTGCGTGTCTTCGAGGTGGTTTTTAGTGACGATTTTTTTCAATCGAATTTTTGAGTTTTCCAGGAAAGATTGCTTCATCTGGTTTGTTTATCTCCTTTGAATAAAAATGACGATGTATTGGTATGAAACATACGAAAAAGCCAAGCTGAAAAGGATCTTGAGCATTGACGACGGGGAGTGTTTATTTAGGACAGCACCGATATTGGAGCCAATAAGCGTGCCAAGGCAGATCGGCAATGCTACCGGGAGATAAACAAAACCCTGAAAAGTTTTTATTAAAGCGCTTATAAAAGCGTTTACCGAGAAGGAGGTTAAAGATGCCCCGATGGCTATCTTTATCGGAGCTTTTAGAAACAAGACAAAGGCAGGAATTAGTATAGCCCCTGTTCCAATACCGAAAAGTCCAGGAAGGACTCCGGCAATCCCTCCAAGGGTTATTTTACTCCATGTTGAACCTCCTATCTCCCCTCCTGTACCCTCTTCCCTCTTTTTACGAATGAATTCAGCCCATCCTTCTATCATCATTCGAAGAGAAATCAAAGAAAAGACAACCCCGGTCCCCCGGTCCAACCACCTTTCTCTTTGGGTGAAAAATAAAAAAACCAGAGAAAAGACAATGGTCGAGATTGCCCCGGCCGTAATCACAGGGATGATGGATTGAATGTTCACATGCCCTAATTTATAATGTCTGAAGGTGCCTCCCAAAGTGGTAAAAAAGACGGCAACGATACACGTTCCTATTGAAACAGCCGGAGACAATCCTAAATAAAATCTGAGAACCGGCATAAGCACGATACCTCCTCCGATTCCGAGTAATCCCCCGAGGAGGCCTGCGAAAATTCCACTTCCGAAAATAATGGATAATTCGATGAAGTTCACACGCCCGACCTCAAGAATTTGGACCACCGGCTTGGCTGGCGGTCCTGGCAGAATGAAGTTTCTTTGATCCAACTATGGTATGGCCTTCTCAGCTTTTTCCATCTTAATAAGAAGTTATTTTTTATTCAAAAGCCATTTCCGGCTTCCAGACTTCCCAAACCTTGCCGACCAGGTCCGGACCCGGTTTCAGTGTTAGCTTGCCTGGTTTCCAGCCTGATGGGGTGGCCTCCGTCCCCTGGCTGCTTCGCACAAGTTGAAAGGCCTGAATCTGCCGTAATGTTTCGCCCACATTACGACCAACCGGAGGCGTCAGAACTTCAAAGCCCTGGATGATCCCGTCGGGATCGATAAGGAACCGTCCCCGGGCTTCCACGCCTGCATCTTCCAAATAGACACCAAAAATGTCGCCGACCTTTCCGCCTCCATCTGACAGCATGGGAAAGGGAACGCCTCCTTTAACCATTTTTGACAATTCATGATCGTTCCACATCTTGTGAACAAAGACGCTGTCCACACTCATGGAAAGAACCTCGACACCCAGTTTTTGAAATTCCGGGTATTTTTCGGCGACCGCCGAAATTTCCGTCGCTCAAACGAAGGTAAAATCGCCGGGGTAGAAGCAAAGAACCACCCACTTCCCCAGGAATTCGGATAACTGCACAGAGATGAACTTGCCCTTTTGATAAGCCGGAGCGGTAAAGTCCGGTGCTTTTTTTCCTACGGTGACCATAGCTTTGACCTCCTTGACGATTGGTTGTTGTGGGGATCCTTTTTTGACGTCCACCTTTTCACCGACGGGGCCGCCTGTGGGTCTGGCACAGCCGACCTTGATTTCTTCCGCCATAATCAGTTTCCTCCTTTCTTTGAGTTTTGGGTTATATGGTCATTAATAATCCTTCTATATTTTTCCCCTTCTTCGCAATGTGTCTTCATCACTTACTGGATTGATGCGGACCTTCTGACTCTCATAGACGGAAACGACCCGAGGCCCAGTAAAAAGCCCCTTGATGTTAAACAGCTCCTCCTTGCCAACAGGCTTAACTCCACAAGGTCTCAAGGGGGTATTGATTTGTATTTCATCAGGAAGGAATTTTTTCGCTATCCCTGCAATCCTTCTGGCATATTTTATATTTTCTTTCAGGAACATAATCTGAAGTGCAAGCCTTCCCGGGAAATGTTTCTTGAATGCTTTTATCCCTTTCAAGATTGTTTCCAGCTCTATGCCCTTAACAGGCTGGTTGATCAATTCAAAAGATTCTTGGGAGCAGGCATCTAATTTACAAATTACTAAATCAGCCCGTGATAGTTCTTCCCGGACATCAGGTCTGTCCATCAAAGATGAGTTGGTGATCACGGCCACCGGCTCGGGCCGAACACCCTTTACGGCTGCAATAATCTGTCCTAAATTTTTTGCCAGGGTGGGCTCCCCCCTCCCTGAAAAAGTGATATAATCTATGTTGACAGGGGGAAAGGAACGAAGTTCTTTTAAAATTTCTTTTTCGGAGACGAAGTCGTCACGGATTAGGGTAGGGAACCTGGTTTTTCCCAACTGGCAATAAAGACAGTCGAAACTGCATATTTTATCTTTTTGGGAAAGCGGATCTATCCCCAGTGATCTTCCCAATCTCCAAGAAGGAACCGGCCCATAGATATATTGAGATTTTATTTCCATTTCTTTCTTTTTTAAGGCCATTTTAAATTACAACAGAAATACCGCCGCCGCTATTACTGTGGTCCAAAGACCATTTCCCCTGGTAACGCAGGTGGTGGAAAAAGTATCCACGATTTCTCCACTCATACGATAGATCTCCCTTCTCTCGTCATAATCCTTTTGCGGATCGAAATCGATTCCCAGGGTCGTAGCCAGCATCGTGGAGGCCAGATCTTCGGCAAAATCGCTCATGACTTTCTCGTTCTCCCCAAAGGCCGAATGTTCGGATAGATAACCATAATGACATTCATCCGAAGGTACGGCCAGGCCGATGGAAGCTCCCATCAGTCTTTCCGGTTCATTGGAACTGATCTTAGCCAGAACACAATAGGTAACTTGACCGGGTAAAAGCTTTTTGATCCCTTCATCAAAGGGGATGAGCTTACAGTTAGGAGGAAAAATCGAGGATACATAGACCAGGTTGCATTTTTCGATCCCGGCATCCCTCAGAGCCAATTCAAAGGATTGTAGTTTGGCCTTATGATGGCCGATCCCTTTAGTGAAAAAGACTTTTTGGGGAACCAGCCAGACCTTATCGAGCTTGCCTGATTCCCTTGTTTGATTTGGTTTGGAAGCTGAATTCAAACTTTTTGCTCCTTAGTTTATCTTATCCTTGTGGGATATCCTTTTGAGGAAGGGTCAACCGGAAGGTACTGCCTTTTCCAGGCGTGCTTTCGACTGAGATCGCTCCCCCATGGGCTGCTATGATCGCTCTGATGATAGCCAAACCAAGCCCTGAACCTTCCCCTTCTCTGTTGATCCGGCAGAAGGCATCAAAAACGCAGGGCAAATCTTTTTCATGAATTCCGATACCGGTATCTGACACTTCAATTAGAATATCTTTTTCTCTAATTTGAAAATGGACTGTCACCGTTCCCCCTGGGTTCGTATACTTTATGGCATTGTCCAACAAATTCGCGAGGACCCTGTCCATCAGGGAGGCATCGGCAGTGATAACCGGCAGGCTTTCCTGGGTATAATCAAAAACCAGATGGATATTTTTTTTGTTAGCAGCCTCCCACATTAATTTCATCTGTTTTCCGATTGCTTCCTCTAAGTTATAGGACTCCAGCACAGGGGAAAGATCACTTCTTTCGAGCCTTGAAAAATCGAGGAAATCCGACACCAGCCGCTGCAATTTATGAGTTTGTTCCTTGATGTTTGTTAGATAATCCTTTTGCTTTTCAGTAAAAGATCCAACCTTTCCGGAAAGCATCCGAATCAGATAACCCTCTCCGATCACGATGGGGTTTTTCATGTCATGGGCAAACATGGATAAAAAATTTTTTCGTTCCCTTTCGGCCCTTTTAATTTCCGTGATGTCCCTGAAAAGCTCCACGCCTCCAATGAAATTATGCGCATCGTCAAAAAGTGGAAATATGGTAAAAGACAAGGTAACCAACTCACCATCTTTTCTATTCAGTACAGATTCCGTGGCGATTGAAGCGGTTCGCTGTTCAAAGGCATGGGTATATAAAGGACAGGATTTGGGGTCGGATGAACCATGAATTATTTCGAGGTGGGGCTTGCCGAGGATATCTTTTTTTAAAAAACCAGTGATCTTTTCGGCGGCAGGATTAAAATCCAAAATAAGACCATCCTGGTCAACCAGGGAAAAACCAATAGGAAGTTTTGTGGCTATGGCTTCATAAATTGATGAAGTCGACAAATTAGGGGCTTTGGGAAATACTGGACGGTTTCGATATTCTTTTGTTTCCATAAAATTATATTCTTAAGTCGTCAAGGTTATTAATGATGCCTGCTCAATCTTCTTTAGTTTCAATCTTGAGGGATGCATCTACTGACTGTTTTTTCCTTCCCACTTCAGATTCCTCTGCCGGGTGCGGGGCTGTAATCGGTTCACTTTGGTTGTTTCTGAATTTTTCGATGACTTCGCGCACCGTTGTGCCCTCTTCGGCCCGGTAAATGTCTACAAAATGGTCTTTCAACATGTAAAATGAAATTTCCCCAATCTTAGGGGTGAAAACAATATCCAGCCCGTGCTTGATAACGGCATTGATGACCTTGATCCCCACATGAATCCGTTCTTTTTCTTTAATAAACTCATTGTAATAGAAATCTTCAATCTCCAGACCGCTGTTATCCAGCTTGAATATAATGAAATAAGGGGCTCTGCCGAAATGTCCATAGACCCTTGAATCCAATCCGTTGATATCCCCTACGGGGATTATGATCGACCTATCTGTTTGTTTAGACGGTTCTATGTGCACGAAAACCGATTCAATCCCATCATAAGTTTTTATCACACTTTCTTCCACCTCATCGGCCAGTTCATGGGCTTTATATACGGTTAACGATGGGTTGGTCGTGATAATACAATGCACCATTTTGAATGGCCCGAACTGCCTTATTTTTACTCCTCCCACCCCCTTGATGCCCTTCATTTTATATAGTTGTTCTTCTATCTCTTGCTGCATCTTTGGATCGAGGTTGGCGTCCATCAATATCAGAATGGGGGTCCAGACATTTTTTAGGCCAAGGCGGATGATAAGCAGGGCAATAAACATGACTACCGTGCCCTCAACATAGGGGACCCTGGCATAGGCCAACAAAAGACCGGACAAAACAATAAAGGAGATGCCTATATCCAGAAAAGATTCAGATGCATTAGCCAGCAGTGATCTAGAATTGATGGTTTCTCCTGTTTCTTTTTCTTTTTTGGCGATAAAATAAGCGGCGATCAGGGAAAGCAAACTTACGGCAACAGGCCAGATTGGAAATTGTTGCAAAGAAGGCAGAATGAAGAACTTTTTAAATCCTTCGTTCAGGTTCTCCAACCCGGCCAGGGTAATCAGTATTCCAATGACCAGGGTTAGGAAGGTCTCGGCCCGGTATAACCCATAAGGGAATCTTTTACTTTTTTTTCGGGAAGCCAGCCATAGCCCCAACCAGGAGGCGAAAATGGCCACAACATCCACACCGCTGTGAAAGGCGTCGGCGATAATGATTCTGGAATCCATCCGGTAGCCTATGACAAACTTTCCGGCCGCCAAAAAGGCCGTTAAAAAAGTTGCCATCAAGGCGACCTTCTGACCTTGTTTAAGTCTACCGATAGGATTTTTTGCGGTGTCCATCTCTTCAGCTAAACTCCGACTACTTACCCTCTGAATTGACGAGTCAGAGGGGACCCGCACTGAGGGCAGTTTCTCTGAAAACAAGGGATTCCCGGTTTATGGGGAACCACAAGACGGCACTGGGGACAGATGCAGTTCGTGGGGGGTCCTTCTGACCCAATGCCTCCGGGGCCCCTTCCGCCGCCAAACCCTCGTCCTTTACCTCCCTTTTGTCGCCCGCCTCCCCTGAACATAAAGGGCATATTGACCTCCTGTCCGCATTTTCATTTAAAAAGGCGGTTTTTATCTATGGTAAGATTAATCTTTTTAATGTTTTTTTTAAAAAACTGCATACCGCCGCCTTCGCTGACAATCTGAAGGATGCCTTGGTTGTTCAGGACCTCGATACCGGAAAGAACCGTGACCGGAGTTTCTTGAAAGACCTCCGGCAAAAAGGGGGTGGAGGCCCCTAACAGGACGACCTCACGACAGGATCGGGAGACTTCCAGGAGGGCATCAAGGGTATTATTTATCAAGGTGGTTGAAGTGATCAGGGCCACCTGGCATTGAGGAAGAAGCTCATAGGCGGCTTCTTCCGGAAGTATAGGTCCGGGTTGCTCCACCTTTTCAAAAATATGCAGATGGTGGACTTTCTTTTTAAGTTCAGGAATCAACGGCCCAAAGAATCCCACCATCCCCACCGTATCTTTGGGGTGTATATCCAAAATTTTCAGAATATCCCCTTCCTGCGCCCCGCAGGGTTGATAGTTGGATAGGGCATTGACCGTGGCCAATCCGACCGCCGCCTCTATTTTCTCATTGGAATCGAGCAAAGGTAAAAGATCCCCTGCCTTTCTTCCGGCCAAGGGGCGTAGCCCATTAAATACGGAGCATCCTCCGGGTAAGTCCTGCCGGAAGGTAAAGGCTACACCGGTCCGGCCGGATTCGAGCTGCACGGCGGTGTATCCCAGACCGATACGTACCTCTTTAACCCAATCGTCCTTGCCGCTCTCTTGCAGGGTTTGAATGATTTTTTCCCGTATGTCGGTCATATTTAATCTGCGGTCCCTTTTTCGATAAACGCAACCAATCCCTGAAGACGTTCTTCCGCCTCCTGGGTCATCTGCTTGAAAAGATGGGCTATGGTCATCTCCTCCTTAATCAAAGCTGCGGCCTGTCCCATCAGAAAAACCCCTTTTTCCTGGTCGCCTTCGACCACCGCCCTCCCGAGGGAAGCAATCGTCAGATCATCGATCTTTTTTTTATCTTCCCCTTTTCGTTCAAGCCCTATGATTTCTCGGGCCTGCTTGTTTTTGAAGACGCGAAACTCCAAACCGGTAGAACGACCAATCACCGTGGTGTCTATATCTCCGGCTTTCAATACGACCTGTTTATAGAGGGGATGAACGGTGGCTTCGTGAGTAGCCAAAAGTCGGGTACCCATTTGAACCCCATCCGCTCCCAGGGCCAGGGCAGCGGCCAAACCCCGGCCATCGGCAATCCCTCCTGCCGCTATTATCGGAAGTCCGGTAACATCCTTAATCAGGGGAACCAGAACCATGGTACTTAATTCATCAGGGCAGAGGTTGCCGCCGGCTTCAACCCCCATGACGATCAAGGCATCCGCCCCGGATTGATTCGCCCTTTCAGCCATCTCACGGTTGAAGACGACCTGCAAAACAATTCGTCCGGCCTTTTTAAATCGATGGACCCAAGGAAGAGGATCTCCGGCGGAGAAAACAATAATGGGCACCTCTTCCTCGAAAACCACCTCGATGGCCTCCTTGGCTGAGCCCAGACGGAGGGGGATGTTAACAGCAAAGGGCTTTGGGGTTATCCGGCGAAGCCGACTGATTTCCTTTCGTAACTCCTTAGGTTGGAAAGTCGCCGCCGCAATGGTTCCTAACCCTCCGGCCTCACAGACCGCACCAGCCATTTCAGCTCCGGTTATCCAGGCCATAGCCCCCTGGAGAAGAGGATATTGGATTTTTAGCAGTCGGGTTATTTGCGTTTGAATGTCTTATCTCCAATCTAATTTTCTTTAGGAAAAACCTGGACCCCGGCTTTCGCCGGGGAGACGGCTTTAAGGGGTTTGGACTTTTGTTTTTGAGCCCCCTTGAGGGGCTAATATTTTCAAGCCTCCGGCTCTGCCGGAGGTACGGTGACTATTTCTAATGGCGATAGGGGATTTCCCTTTTTTAAACCGCACTGTTACTTAATAATGGTCCCCCTCAATTTAGCCAGCGCCTGGTGCGCAGCGTTGATCAAAGGATGCACCGTGGGCGCCGAAGTAAGCAAAGGATGGGTGGCGATCTGCATCATATCCAGATCCCGCACGTTTAATCTGGTCTGAATCCCGATGGCGATGGTATTGATCAACTCCCCTACGGAGGGCCCTCCCGATAACTGACCACCAAGCAAGGAACCCCCCCTGTCGGCAAAGATCAATTTGAGTTTTAGCGGGGATGATCCGGGAAGGGTTCCCGGGTGGCGATCCGGTGCAACGGCCTGACCGGTAACAATCCTAAACCCCTCTTTCTCACAGGTATGGCAAGTCATACCCGCACTGGCCAAGGAAACATTCCCGATTTTGGTCGAAAAGGCAGCGATGGTCCCCTGTATCTGACGGAGAACACGGATACCGTATATATTGGTTCCGGCGATTCTCGCTTCGGCTGTGGCAGTTGAGGCCAGCCAAATGGGGACCTCTTCCCTGGTAAAAAAATCCCTTTTCAACGCACAATCGCCCACGGCAAAGACGTTTTTCACTTGGGTTCTCATATATGAATCAACCCATATGGAGCCACCTTCGGTCAATCTCAAGCCGGCCTGTTTGGCCAGATCTACGTTTGGTTTGCCGCCAATACCAAGAATGACGAGATCGGCCGCCAGGGTCTCGCCGTTATCCAGAGTGACTGATTCCACCCTTGTACTACCATCGATCGATACAGCGCGCCGGTTCAGATGAATGCTGACCCCCACCTTATCGAGTTCCGTGCTGGCTTCATCAGCGAATTCATCGTCAAAGGCGCCGCTGAGAAGCTTCGGCACCATCTCCACGATATGCACCTTGGCCGTGGAGTTACGGGCCAGTTCGTCGGCAAATTCCACCCCTATAAACCCTCCTCCGATAATAACCACCTGCCTGGCCTTTTGCGCCCTTTCCCGGAGAGTGGTCATGGCCGAAAGGCTTTTTTCAATGGCAAAAACGCCATCTCTTTCAATCCCGGGAATAGGAGGGATTATTGACCTGCTCCCGGTGGCCAGGACCAGTCTCTCATACTGAAGTTCCTGGTTCGATTCCAGGGTTAGCTTTGAGGTTGCTGTATCCAGGGAAACCGCTTTGCCGACCATGATTTCAATCCCTGCCTTCTCTAATGGCGCCATACCCATGATGTTCTGGGCCGGGTCAGACAGGGTGTGCATCATGTAAGGAATCGCACAGGGTATTACGCCATCGGCGATTTCCTTGATAACACAAACCGACTTATCGGGATAAACACTTTTAGCGGTAAGAGCCGTTATAATCCCAGCAGGTCCTCCACCAACGATGATGATATTGTAGTTCATAATATTTTCTTTTCCCCTTTTTTATATTATAAAGCGATAAAAAATAAGATTGAAAAGTTAACAATTTTAGCCTCGGCAGACAAATTTATCAAATTAACCGAATGGATGGCCCCCCCCTCACTTCACTTAAATCTCCACCTCATCTCCTACCTTGAGAGGCAGAAAGTTCTCTCTAAAAGCCTTTTTGAAGTATCCTTGTGCCTCCGGGCCGGTACAATGGCATGGGGCCACCCGCTTAACGCCGAGCCTTTGAAATTGATCGATAATATTTTTTATTTTAAGGGGTTGGGCTCCGAATAAATGAAACCCCCCCATCACCAGATCTATAGGTCCTTCGATAATAGAGGCCGCCTTTTGAACCCAATGATCTACACCCCCATGAGCACATCCGAATAATATCGACCAGCCCTGCTGTCCCTTAATCATCAAGGCCTGTTCGAGAAATCCACCTTCGCCATTGACCAACCGGTGAATCCCTGGAAAAATTTCACTTGTTTGTTTGTGGTTTGATGAGATATGAAAGCCATGATCCTGGAGTTGACGGCTGAAAGCTGGTTCCAGTAAGCCCGGTAACACTAAAACTTCGGAAGGAAACTCCTTGAGGGCCATAATCCCTTTGACGTGATCAAAATGCCCATGGGATAAAAATATGTTTTTAATATCCTGAGGAAAGATATTTAACACATTCAGGTTATTACCGAGTTTATTGGGGTCTTCTCCCGTATCGAATAGAAGATTAGCTTCATGAAGAAAACAGGAAAATCCCCAGCCCACCAGACACCGGGAATTAGAGGTCGTTCCATCAAAAACAACGGTAAGTTTCATAGGGTTAAATAAGAAGAACCTCGCCGGAAAAGAGCGAGGTCCTTCAACAGGTATGATTGTTTATTCTTTTGATTTCTGTTTTTCCAATTCGCTCAACCTTTGTTCAATGGAGTTGAGCATGCTTCTTAAAGAAGAAGCCTCTTCCTTCAACAAAGAAGCTTCCTCTTCACTGGTTGGGTTAGAGTAAGACGGAAAGAATCCCCGTCTCGCGGCCCAGGGCCTTAAAAAAGCTCCCCCCAGACCTAAACCCATACCCATGAGACCTCGGCCCATACCCCGGCCTCTGCCGAACCAGCCGCTACCGGCTGAGTTTCGGAGAGAGCCGGTTCCACAATACCCTCGGCCTCCTCCGGTTCTTGATCCCATTCCCATAGGACCCGTTCGATCAAATCCTGGCATAATATATCCCTCCTTTCAAAAAGGCAGGAGAAAGACTGAAGGCTCCTGCCCGTCGCAGGGGCTAATAAAGGATCGAGGATTGAAGAAAAAAATGAGAAAAAATCCTTTCATTTTTGACCTTTCTCTTTTCGCCTCATGCCTATTACCTCTCACCTCGTGCCCCTTGCCTGTTTTAAAAAATTTTCAATCGCCTGTCTTAATGTATCCTTGGCCAAAACAGGGCAATGTCTGTGGTCTTCCGGAATACGTTGCAGCTTGGCGGAAATTTGCACCTCGTCTATATCCCAGGCCTCTTCCAATTCCTTCCCCTTGGCTAGGGCCGCAGCAATCGAAGCGCAAGCCCGGCTGACGGCACACCCTTTGACCTGGAATCGGCTTTCAATAATCTTATTCCCTTCAACCCTTAAAGAGATCTCCATGGTATCCCCGCAGGGACCGGTCACCTTAGCCAGGCTGTCCGGTTTTTCTATGGCCCCCTCATTGTAAGGGCCTAAATAGAACTGTACCGGCTGCCTTGATGAAGCTGATTCTGCTTTGTCTTCCTTTACTAAAGCAGGCTGAGGAGAAAAAGGAGTTCTATCCGATACCATCGCGATTTAATTGTTCCTTAATTCTTGAGCAGGTGCTCTTGAATTCTCTCCCAGATTTTACTGATTTCTGCTCCCAAGCTGTTCCCTTTCATTTCCGGAATGGTTTTTCCCTGAACCATGGCTTCTGTCACCACCGGGTCATAAGGGAGACGTCCGGCCACTCCAATGCCTTTCTCTCGGCAATAGGTTTCAATGCGGTCGGTCATTTCCCGGTTCAGGTCATGCTTGTTGATCAGGACCATTCCCGGAATCTTGAAGTGCCCGGCCAGATCAAGTATCCGATCCAGATCATGCAATCCCGAAAGGGTCGGTTCAGTTACGATCAAAACCCCATCCGCACCGGTGAGTGAGGAAATGACCGGGCAGCCGATCCCCGGTGGTCCGTCAACGAGGATCAAAGGCACCTTTTTTTCTTCAGCCAGATCTTGTGCCTTTCCACGTATAAGGGCTACCAGAAGGCCTGAATTTTCCTGCCCGGCACCCAACTGGGCATGGACCATGGGGCCCAAAGCGTGTTTCGGAAACAAACCATTTCCCGCATAGGGCTAAAGGAAAATCAATGGCTCCGAAAGGACAAAAATGGACACACACCTTGCAGCCTTCGCAGGAGGTCGGATCTACCTGAAAATCTTCGCTGATGGCTTCATAAACGCAAACTTCCCGGCATCGTCCACATTCCGTGCATAATTCCGGGATGATCACCGCCTTGCGGCCCCCCATGAATTCCTCCTGGATTTTAATCTCGGGCGCAAGCAATAAATGCAGATCCGGGGCATCCACATCACAGTCAACCAGGATTTTATCGGGGACTAAGGCCGCCAGGGCGCCTACCAGACTGGTTTTGCCGGTACCACCTTTCCCGCTTAACACGCATAATTCTTTTGGTTTATTCATGAGAATTTTTGATCTGTCCCTTGATTTCTATAAACAGTTTTTGGAATTCTTCCTTTAATTCCGGCCTTATTTCAATGAGAGATTGTCCTTTCGCATACCCTTCGGCAATCCGGCGCTCAAAAGGTATTTCCATCAATAAGGGGATCCCTTCGGACTGCAAATAGGTCTGGACCTGATGGTCTCCTACATCGGCCCGATTCAGGATCACGCCACAGGGTATATTTAAGGTTCCCAGAGCCGCCACGGCCAGCTTCAAATCATATAACCCGAAAGGGGTGGGTTCGGTCACCAGAATGGTGTAATCCGACCCCTTGACGGTTTGAATGACTGGGCAGGAGGTGCCCGGCGGGGCGTCCAGGATGGCCAAGGTGTCCTTCTTGATCCTTTTTTTAACTTCCCGGATCAAGGGAGGGGACATGGGTTCTCCGACCCGTAACCGTCCATGAACAAAATGAACGGGACCGGCCCAGCCCTCTTCTATCTCTCCTAATTCTTTCCGGTCCGGTATCAGGGCCTTCGGTTCACAGACCAGAAAACACCCTCCACAGGCATGGCACATTTCGGGAAAGGTAAGGATAGTTTCCCCCAACACCAGGATGGCCTTAAATTGACAAAGTTGGGAACAGGCTCGGCAATAGGTACATTTTTTCTCATCGACCTTCGGAATCTGGAGGTAAACCGTTTCTTTTTTTTCCCATTGGGGCTTCATGAATATGTGACCGTTAGGGGCCTCCACATCACAGTCCAGAAGTTGGGCCGGTTCCTCCAGAGACTTAGCCAGAGCAACGGCCACACTGGTCTTGCCTGTTCCTCCTTTGCCGCTGGCGACACTAATGATCACAGACATTGTCCCCGGTAATCAAAGTTTGGTTGACATACTGGGCAATCAATTCCTCCGGACCCAGTTGAGGGGCCCCGGTTAAAACCTTAATCCCCCGTTCATTAAAGAGGCTGACCGCCCTTTGGCCCATGCCGCCGGCGATAATCAGATTGACCCCCTTTTCTCCCAACCAGCGGGGCAAGAGACCCGGTTCATGGGGAGGGGGAGTGACCATAACCTTTTGGATAATGTTTTTCCCTTGCAGGTCGATCAAGGCGAATTGCTCGCAATGACCGAAATGATTGCAAAGCATCCCCTCAGCCATGGGGATGGCGATCTTTACACTGTTATTAGATGTTGCATTAATTGCGTTCATTGTGGGTAAGACCTCCGTAAGTGGTTGTAGGATTTTTTTTTGACTTTGATCGGCGCTGGTTATTATTTTTCCGATTATTCCATCCAGGGCCTCTTTGACCGCCGCTGCCGGATTATTAAGCAGATAAGCCTGCCCTTGATCTCCTTTTTCCATGAGTTGTATGTCAAAAGGAATGCTCCCCAAGAAAGGGACTTTCATGGAGACGGCCGTTCGTTTGCCACCATCTTTTTTAAAGATGGCCGATTCCTGACCGCAGTGGGGGCAGATGTATCCGCTCATATTTTCCACCAATCCCATGATGGGCATATCGACCTGACGACAAAAATTGATGGACTTCCGCACATCGGACAAGGAGATTTCCTGAGGCGTGGTGACGATGACCGCCTGGGCACCGGGAATGGTCTGGGCCACGGTCAGGGGTTCATCTCCGGTCCCCGGAGGGGAATCGATAATCAAGAAATCCAGGTCTCCCCAGATCACATCGGCAATAAACTGACGGATGACCCCGATCTTCAAGGGACCCCGCCAGATGGTCGGGGAATCCTTATCAGGCATCAGGACTTCCACGGAGATCACCTTTAAGTGATCATTAACCGGAATGGGGTAAATCCCATCTTTTTGTTGAAGGGGTGACTGGTTTTGGATACCAAGCATGCGGGGGATGCTGGGCCCATGCAAGTCCACATCCATAAGGCCGACCTTATATCCTTTTAAAGATAATCCAGCGGCCAGATTTACCGCCAGGCTGCTTTTCCCGACGCCTCCCTTACCGCTCATAACCAATAATTTATGTTTAATACGGGATAAAGATTGGTTTATGGCGGCATCCTCCGCTTTTTGGGATTCATTCCCCGCATTGGAACCGTGTGCACAACTGCTGCTCATAACTGAAACTCCTTTCAATATTTATTATTTAAATTTTTTTGGAATAACCTCTATGGTTGAGCCCCACCCAAGGCGGAGTGAGAGGTGGCCCCCCCACGGGCGGGACTCCTCCGGCTTTTACCGGAAAGTTATTACTAATGTTAAATACCTATCCCCGAACCATGGTAGTGCCGCATTTTGAACACTTTATGGTATTACAGGGCACTCCTCGGGCATGGGGGCTTTTACTGCCGCATTTAGGGCAGGCACAATTTCCACCGGCTCCAATACCGGCCCCTCCGCCCATGCCTCTTCCTGATCCAAGTCCTCCACCTCCACCCATTCCTCGTCCTGATCCTATCCCTCCGCCAGAACCTTTTCCGGCTGGGCCGGTTCCATCTCTTCTTGGCATAACTCCTCCTAATATTATAGGTTACTTGAGATGTTCCTCTGTCATTTTTCTATTCCGCAATCCGAAATCCGCAATTTAAAATTGAGGATGGTTATCCCCAATGTCCCTCTACATTAGGGGCCTCAGTAAAGTCTATTTTCCCTGAGTTATATTTATTCATCGCTTCTTGTATCGAACCGGATATCCCTACCGCCACCTTAACCCCGGCGGCTTTCAAAACCTGAAAAGCTTTGGGGCCGCAGTTGCCGGTTAAAACCATTTTTGCCCCACGTTCGACAACCGTTTGGGCGGCCTGAATTCCGGCGCCCTGAGATAATTGCAGGTTTTGTTTGTTTTCTACGACCTCAAAAGTCATTGTTTCCGGATCGACTAATAAGAAAAATCCGGCTCGTCCGAAACGGGGATCGACTTCGGACTCCAGGGTATTTCCTTTGGAACTGATTGCTATTTTCATGATTAAATGATTTCCTTTATTTTTGGGTTTTAAAGGCGAATTTTTTTTGAATATTTTATTTTAGCCTTCGGAAATGTTAATGGCTCCGGTTTCACAAACCTCAACGCAACTCTCACACCCTAAGCATTCATCGGGGTTGACAGGAACCGCCTTATTGTCTTGCAGTTCAAAAACTTGAACCGGGCAGACATCCACGCAATTGCCGTCGCCCACGCACTTTTCCGCATCAACGGTCACTATATACATCTTCTTCGCCTCCCTTTTCTTTTCCGTTCCCGACAGCAGGGCACATTCAATTTTCCGCCCAAATATTCTTTAATGATGGTATCCACTTCCCCATAAAGGGGGTAGGCCACCTGAATTCCTAATCGATTCAATCCGTTTCTGTCTTCAAGACGAATACCGCCGCAGATCAACTGCTCTATTCCGAGTTGTCTTAAATGAAATATTTTTTCGTCAGGTGGCCAGTGGCTGATATCCAACTCTCTTTTATCCACCAGTTGGTTTTTTTCGATATAAAGGATCAACATTCTCTTCGCACAATCCAAGCGGGGGGAAATGCGATCTAAAAAAATCGGGATAGCCACTTTAGTCATATTCTGCCCTCTCCCCTATATTAATACAAGAATGGTGCCAAGGGACAGGAAGATGGGAGGTATAATAAATTGTATGGGATTGTGCGCAGGGGGCACCCCGGTGAAATCGGAGGGACAGAATGCTTTAACCATTTAAAAATACTGGATTCTGTCTTTTTCCTGTATGACTAAGATAGCCCCACGGGGGATTTTTAAAAATATTAAAATAGGATCTACCCGAAGGCGGCTATGGATTTTTAAATGCAATGGGACTATTGCAATATGCAATAATTCCATTGCAAAATTGCAATTTGCAATGAAAGAGAGATTTAAGAAATCTGTTTCAGCTTTCGCCAGAGGGTGGTGGGATGGAGGCCTAATTCTCTGGCGGCCAACGTCCGATTGCCGTTAAATTTTCTCAGAGTCTTTTGAATCAGTTCCAACTCCTGGGCTTTCAGTTTTTTTTCAAAAGGAAGGCTGGAATCGTTGCTCTCCATAGTTCCCCCTTGGATCTCAGGAGGAAGGTGTGAGAGCTGAATAGTGGAGCCATGGCAGAGGACAAAGGCGTGTTCAATGATATTTTCCAGTTCCCGGATATTCCCGGGATACTCATAATGCATTAATAATTGAAGGACCTTCGGGGATACCTGAGTAATCTTTTTGCCGGTTCGGAGATTGAATTTATTAATGAAATGGTCGATCAAAAGAGGAATGTCTTCCCGGCGTTCTTTTAAGGTAGGCAAGTCGATTTGGATCACTTTGAGTCGATAATAAAGATCATCTCTGAAAGAACCGCCTTTGACCAGTTCCTTAAGATCTTTGTTGCTGGCTGAGATCACCCGGGCTTTTAGCGGTTTACTGAGATTGGAACCCAACGGTTCATAGGTTTTTTCCTGAAGCACTCTTAACAACTTGGCCTGCATTGGAAACGGCAGATCCCCAATCTCATCCAAGAACAAAGTCCCGGAATCGGCCAGTGCAAATTTCCCGGGCTTGTCTTTTTTGGCGTCGGTAAAGGCACCCCGCACGTAACCGAATAGCTCGGATTCAAGCAGGTTTTCCGGCAAGGCGTTGCAATTGATAGCTACAAAGGGTTTTTCTGCTCGGGTACTCAGGTTGTGAATGGCCTTAGCCAGAAGTTCCTTGCCGGACCCACTGGGTCCCTGGATGAGGACAGCACTGTCACTTTTGGCAATATCAGGGAGATTGTCGAATATTTTCTGCAAGGCCTCGCTTTTACTGATAATGTCTTTTAATGTATATTGCTTGGTGATTTCTTTACGAAGGGCCTCGATGGTGCTCAGATCCCGAAAGGTTTCCACCCCACCCAACATCCTCCCCCGGCTGTCTTTCAAAACGGCGGTCGTTACACTGATAGGAATAACCTTCCCCTGAGCATCCAGAATATTAACCGGCAAATCGACTACATTTTTCCCGGTATTGAGGGTGCGGGCCAGAGCACAAGATTCCTGACAGATATCGGCTTGAAAAATTTCAAAACACTTCTTGCCGATGGCTTCTTCCCGTGAAAATCCGGTTATTTTTTCCGCTGCTTGATTGAAGGAGGTAATCGCTCGATCTTTATTGATAGTGAATACTCCTTCGGTGATACTGTCCATGATAATTTTTAAAAAAGCCGGGGGTGATTTCATTATTATATTATTATCATTTTTAGACCTTTTTTCAACCCTTTCTTGAAAAAAATAGGAGAAGGTCTATTTTTTTATTTGATCATGGATAAAACATGTGATAGATTTCTCAATTTATATTAAAAACTCTGTCCATTTGGGAACCGGAAGAGAAAATATCCTTACTTTACATAGAGATACGATTAGGAAAGGCACCATGTTTTTTAAAATAAGCTTATATGTCACCTTGATACTTTTTGCCATCGGTACGTGTTATAAAGTTCTCATGTGGTTTTTGCGGAGGACGGGTGACCCTTCCGAAAGAATATCCGCGGGTAAACGCTTTTTTGAAGCCCTTAAAGGAATATCCTCAACCATCTTCAGCCTGAAATTGTTTCATCTTATCAAAGTTTGGTTTTTGGAGGTCCTCATTCAGAAGCAGATCGGGCGGGAGGGGTTTATCCGCTGGTTCATGCACTTCTGCATTGCCTATGGATTTATTTTTCTGCTTCTAATGCACGCCCTGGATCGCTTCGTCAGTCAAAAGCTCTTTCCCGAATATTACAGCCCGGAATTGTCGGCCCTTAATCCGATCAATCCCTTCCTTTTTCTTCGAAACCTGTTTGGGGCCATGATGCTGATCGGCCTCGGAATCGCGGCTTACCGTCGGATATTCAACCGGGTCATGCGCCTGACTACTCGGTGGGTCGATGTATATGCCCTGATTGTTCTGGCGTTGATTGCCCTTTCCGGATTTTTTTTGGAAGCGACCAAGATGGTTTCCCACGAGCGGTATGAAGAAATGGTAACCGATTTTTCTTCTGTTTCCGATGAACAGGAGGCCGCGGCCCTGAAGGCCTATTGGGCCAAGGAATATGCGGTGGTCTTCCCTAAGACCCCGATGAGGGATGCCGCTTCCTTAACCAAGGGTAAAGAGGTTCATATCAACAATTGCTCCTCTTGCCACTCCAAACCGGCAGCGGCTTTTGTGTCCTATGGGCTGGCTAAGGCGATTTCTCCTGCAGCCCTTTCCCTAAGTCAAAAGAGTATCCGAACCACTCTTTTATATTTTCATTTCCTGGTCTGTTTCCTTGGCCTGGCCTTGTTGCCCTTTACCAAATTTTTTCATGTCCTGACCAGTCCCCTGGTGCTTTTACTCAATAGAGTGACTGACCGGACCAAGACCTCTCCTGCTAATGTTGCCACGATTCGAGCTATCGAACTGGATGCCTGCACCCACTGTGCCACTTGTAGTATCCATTGTTCTGTGGGGCCTGTATACCGGGAGATCCCCAACATCAACATTTTCCCTTCGGAAAAATTGAGGGCTTTGGCAATCCTGATCCAAAAAGAGAATCAGTCATTGCCAACCCTTCCGGTAATCCGGGAAGGGGAATCCATTTGCACTCATTGTTACCGTTGCACTACTGTTTGTCCCGTTGGGATCAATCTCCAGGATCAGTGGTTTGGACTGGAAGACAATTTGAATCGTCTGGGAAGTATCGAACCTTTCATTCAGTTACGAAATAGTGTTAAGTCAAAGTTTGATTCGGATCGAAAGAAAGTTATTATCCCCCTGACCGCTTCCGGAAAGAAATTCAAGCAGGGGGTGGGTCTTTCCAGTCAAGGCGCATCCTTTAACAACTGTTTTACCTGTATGACCTGCTCCAACGCCTGTCCGGTAGTGTCCAGTTATCAATTCCCGAATGAAAAACTGGGGTTACTGCCTCACCAGATCATGTACAGTTTGAAATTCGGCATTCAGGAAAATGTTCTCGGGGCCGGGATGGTCTGGGACTGTCTGGGTTGTTATAATTGCCAGGAGAACTGTCCCCAGGGAGTTCGTGTTACGGATATCTTTTTTGAACTGAAAAGCATGGCCTTTCAACAGGCGCGCAATAATGGTGAGGGAACAAAAGTGTTAGGAGGGATGTCATGAGAATCTTATTATTCCCCGGTTGCAAAGTGCCTTATTATATCCCTCATAATGAAATTTCCAGCCGTCTTATTTTTAAAGAATTTGGTATTGAACTGGAGGAAGTAGAATTCAACTGCTGCGGATATCCTATCCGTTTTCTGGATTTCAAGGCCTTTGTCTTTTCTTCGGCCCGTAATATCGCCCTGGCCGGAAAGAAAGGGCTTCCCCTGGTTTGTCTTTGTAAGTGTTGCTACGGAACCCTGCGATATGCTGATCTTCTTTTAAAGCAAAACGAAACTCTGCGTAATGAAATTAATGGGATGTTAAAAGAGGAGGGCCTGCGATATTTCGAAGGGGTGGAGATCAAGCATTTTTTGAATATCCTGTATGAGGATGTCGTTTTAGAAACGATCCGGAAAAAAATTACCCGTCCTTTTCAATCACTCAAAGTGGCCGCCCATTACGGATGTCATATCCTGCGCCCCCACGATGTAGTCCAGTTTGATGACCCAGTCAAACCGACCAAGTTTGAAAAACTTATCGAAGTGACCGGGGCAAAAACCGTAGATTGGCCTTTGAGACTTCAATGCTGCGGGGAACCCTTGTGGGATAAAAACAATGAATTATCCGTTCAGTTGACCAGTAATAAGTTGGCCAATGCCGAACAGGCCGGAGCCGATTTGTTGTGTGCGGCCTGCACTCATTGTCAATTGCAATTTGACCGGGTGCGGGAAAAGTTGAACAGCCATAAAGCATTGTCTTCCATTCTTTATCCCCAGTTGCTGGGTCTTAGTTTGGGATTTAACGCTTCAGCTTTGGGCATTGATGAAAATCAGCCTGGGTTTAGGAATCTCTTTAAATAGATTGGCCCTGTTTTATGGATACCCATTTCGTATTTTTAGCAAGAGTTCCTTCCTGTCGGGATATATCAAGAGGGCAAAACCACCCTGCCTATAAAAGATTTATGAAGGTTGAAAAGGCCATTAAAGACGATGGAATTTTTTTTGATATTCCGTCGGTAAAAGTCTGGTATATTTTTTAAACAATCCCCTGAAATGGCTGCTGTTTTCGTAACCCGACCGACAGCAGATCTCCTCAAACGTTCCGCCTTGGGTTTCCAATGATCTTTTGGCGGCTTCTACTCTGGTGCGCTGAAGATAGACTAAAGGTGTATGACCGGTTGCTTTTTTAAACCGGCGTTCAAAGGTTCGACGACTCATTCCTTGACTTTTTGAGACCCTATCAAAATCGATTTCCTGTGTGTAATGGTCTTCAATCCATTCTTGAATATGTTTGATTCCTTCATCCCCATGGTTCTTTTGAAATTGAAAAACAGAATAAGCAGCCTGGGAATTCCGGCCCATATCATGGATCAAGGCTTTGGAGCACTGAATCGCCACTTCATGACCGCAGAATTTTTCAACCAGATAAATGGAGAGATCCATGCCGGCGGCCAAAGCCCCGGCGCAATACAGATCCCCTTCATCGGTAATGAGCCGTTCGGGTTTTAAGAGGACCCGAGGGTACATCTGACGGAACAAGTCCACAAAACCCCAATGGGTGGTGGCGATTTTCTCATTCAGCAATCCGGTTTCAGCCAGAAAGAAGGTTCCGGTGCAAATGCTGCCGATTTCAGCCCCTCGGCGGTGATGATCGGAAAGCCAAAGGAGTGCAGCCGTTCCGTACCGGATGGTTTTGGGAATATTGGTGATACTGGGAATGATAATTAAATCGGTATGATCCACTTCGTCTATGGATCGGTGAGGACAAACCAAAACATTGTTGAGACATTTTTCCGGTTTTCCCGAAATGGAAACGATCTCTACCTCAAAATAAGGGGTCATGGGTAGTCCGTGGATGTGATTCCATAATTGACCGGCTTGGAAAAAGATATCCATGGGTCCGAAAATAGTGGTGGCCAGAGCGTTATGAAGGGCCAGGATGGATATTTTTTTCATAGGGTTCAAGTCTTGTGGTAAATTTTAGGCAGGTAATGTCGCTATTGGAACGATAATTGTCATTTATGTCACTTTCCATCCATTTCGTCAAGGGATTTGAAAATGGCAATGGGCTATAGGCTATAGGAAAAACAATCCAATTGACTGGTTTGATAAATTCCCTTTGCTTGTTGCCAAAAATCACTAAAAGAAATGATCATTTTTCTTGGTGTCCCATGATAGACAAAATAAATTGATGGCCTTTATTATAATTCCTGGATTTCAATTTTACTCGAATTGACAAAAAGCGAAATTCAATGCCTTTATACGAGTTTGTAGTTATTAAGGGTCTCAAAATAATATTAACAAAAAGGACCGGGGAGGTTTTATTTTTGGGGATTGTCCACCCTGAACCTGGAAGCTTCTTTGCCGGGCAAATTATTTAACTAAATCAAGAGCAGGCCTTCACCGGTGCTCGAAACAGCTACGGTGTATGCCCTGCCTCAATCAAACTTTGCTGGACTGGCCGGGATAGGGCGATAAATTACCCTTTGGACAATCCCCAAAAATAAAACCTCCCCGGTCCTTAATTTAAAGTGAAGTAAAACGTTTCATGTCAAGACAACTATGAGACCCTTAATAATAAAAAAGGAGAAAACAATGATCAGCAAAACGTACATAGATGCCTTTATCCCCGCCGGTAAAGATGACACGCCCTGTGTGAATTGCGGTTTGTGTCTTCAGAAATGTCCGGTTATGAAAATGAAAAAGGAAGAATCCAAAGCCGAAATAAAAAGGCTTTTAAACGGCGAAGAGCCGAAACGGGTCCTAAATGAGTGCACCTTTTGTTTCAGTTGTAATCATTACTGCCCCCAGGGCCTCAGGCCTTATAATCTTATCATGGAGCGCATGACGGCCAAGAACCGGGGGAGCGGAAAAGGCCTACCGAAGTCGGCCGACTATATGATAACCGGGAAAAACGAGTCCGGTTACTTTTACGATCAATATAAGGCCGCATCAGCCGAAGATAAAGCAATTTTGGACCGCTGGTCCCGGGTGCCGGCAAAGGCTAAGGATACACTTTTTATCGGCTGTTATGGAAGAACGATTCCCCAGGGTCTTGAGCATTCAAAGACTTTGGAGAGTCTTCCCAAATTCGGTCCCCGGGATGCCTGCTGCGGTGAAATCCCACATCGTTTCGGGGACTATAAATCATTTACCGAAACGGTTGAACGGACTCACCACCAGATGAAAGCCCTCGACACCGAGCGCTTGGTTTGTTATTGTGGTTCCTGTGCCAACTACTTCGGCAATATCTGGCCTGATTACCATGGGGTCAAGTTGCCTTTTGAAGTCATTTCCCTCTATGAATGGCTGTGGGAAAAATATAGAACAGGGGAATTGATTATTCAGCGCCGGATTTTAAAAGACATGGTCCTCTCCGATTCTTGCTACACCAGTGAATTAGGGGATAACTTCTATGAAGCGGTCAGAGGACTGCATCAGGCAGCGGGCATGTCGGTGGTTGAATTGGAAAACAACCGCTATGATAGTCTGTGTTGCGGGTTTGCCTGCGGGATTCGAAATAATTATGACCAAAGTCAAGTTGCCGTTGAAGCGAAAAAAAAGCTTGATCAGGTCCTGGCCACCGGGGTAAAAGAGGTCAGTGTCAACTGTCCGGGATGTTGGGCGGGCATCACCGGGGCCTCCAAGGCCAACCATAAAGACCTCAAAGTCCGTTTTGCCATGAGCGAAATCCTTAGGGCTTTTGGGGATTAAATATTGAATTTAATAAATTGTCAGGATGGAATTAAATATGTTTAACCGGGAAACATGCAAACGTTGCGGTGTATGTCTGATGCGGTGTCCTTTTCTTGAGCTGCCAAAAGAACAGGCCAAGGAAGAAGTGACTCGAATGATTGAAAAAATGGAGTCCAGCATCGTTTTGAAGAACTGTACCAGATGCACCTATTGCGATATCATTTGTCCAACCCAGTCCAATCCCTCCGAACTCAGAAAAGAGATTATGCTCAAGAAAAGCCGTGAAAGGGGTGTGTCCGGTCTTTCCATCATCTCCGAACAGGTTCCCTGGAACCTCATGTCCATCGGTCTGGAATTTGAGAAAGAAGAAAAACAGAAGGCCCTGGACGCCTTTTCCAACCCGGCCTCCAATGAGACGGTTTTTTATCTGGGGTGCAGTCTGTCTTATATCTATACCGATCTGGCCCAAACCCGATTTTTGGAAAAACTGCCCGTTATCGGCGGCATGAAATACTGCTGCGGCGGGTATGTCCATAACAGTTTCGGGAAGGAAGAGGCGGCCATCAAAGGCAGACAGTTGCTGAAGGAATTAAATGCCATTGGGGTGAAAAAAATGATCACCTTTTGTCCGGGATGCGACCATATGATCAGCGGGGTCTATCCTGAAATCATCCCTGAGTTCGATATCAAAACCCTAACCATCGACGATTATCTGCTTGAACAATATCAAAGGGGACAACTTGAATTTCTACAGACCATCAATAAAAAGGTGACCTTTCATGACTCCTGTGCCTGGCGGAAATTGGGACCGGAAATTTATGAAAAACCCCGCCGGCTTCTTGAAACAATGGGGGCGGAAGTGGTTGAAATGAAACACAATCGAAGAGAATCAATGTGCTGCGGTGCCCCTTTGTCCGGAAGAAATCCGCAGGCGGCGGCTGCTATCGCCCACAAAAGGGTGTTGGAAGCCAAGGAAACCGGGGCGGAAGCCATCGTGATCAGTTGCACCGGATGTTTCGCCTTGTCGGAAAAGGCCGCCGAACAAGGGCTGGAGATCTACAACATAACCGAGTTGGCCCAGATGGCTATCGGGGAAAAACCTCTCCACCGGATCAATGAGATTAAAAAAACGCTCACTCAAAACATCATAACAAAAATTACCGAGAATCCGGAGGTGTTAAAGCAAAGATACGCTATTAAGAACGGTGAAATAGAACCTCTCTAAGACGAAAAAAATCCAATTTTGGATTTCGGATTGCGGAATTCAACCATTCCTATTATCATTCCGATTGATAGCCCAAGGCGTATGAGGTTTTAAGCGGAAACAAGGAGGGAACCTATGGCAGCGCAAGAATTCAAGCATCTGTTTACCCCCATGAAAATTCACAATGTGACCATCCCCAACAGGGTCGTTTTTTCCGCTCATGTTCCATTGTACTGGCCGGCCACTCAAGGCCCGAACGAAAGGGCTTTGCACTATTTCATGGCCAGGGTGAAGGGCGGCGTGGGTTTGATCATATTAGGTCAGAATGTGGTCAAATCGGTGAGCACCGCTGGAGGTTTTGTGGCCATACAGGGTGATCGCTCCCTGCCTGCCTTTGAAGCTTTTTGCAAGGCTGTGCATGAGCAGGGGACCAAGTTGTTTGCCCAGCTTGTACAATCGGGACCTCGAACCGACGGGTCCCGGCTCGGAGGTACGGGGTTTGCGCCGTCGCCGATCCAGTTTCCCGGTGGATTGTTTCCACCTCAATACACAACCCCGGTTGAGATGGATGTCGATGAAATCAAGCAGGTAGTATCGGCCTATGCCTCTGCGGCCAAGCGACTTCAAAACGTCGGTTTTGACGGGGTCGAAATTTCGTCTACGGTCGGGGCAGGGATGCTCCTGGTTGCTTTTCTTTCCCCAATTTCCAACAGGCGGACGGACGAGTATGGCGGCAGCCTGGAGAACCGGATGCGGATACACCGGGAAATCCTTGAAGCCGTCCGGGGAGCCGTGGGACCGGATTTCGCAGTCGGCATAAGACTGGTAGCCGATGAATTGATTAACGGCGGTCTCACCTTAGACGACGCCAGGATGATCGCCACCAGACTGGAGGAAACCGGTCATGTGGATTACCTGAGTGTTTGCGCCGGCCTGGCCGGGCATGTCCCCCCCATGTATTACCCCCTGGGATGTTTTGTCCATCTGGCGGTCGGAGTAAAGGAAGTGGTGAATATTCCGATCATCTGTCACGCCCGGATCAACGATCCAATCCAGGCCGAGCAGATCCTGGAAAATAACCAGACTGATTTTATAGGGATGGCCAGGGCCCTGATCTGCGATCCGGAATGGCCGATTAAGGCCAAGGAAAGCCGACTGGATGAGATCAGGAAATGTATCGGCTGCAACCAGGCCTGTATCGGCTACTACCAAAAGGATTGGCCGATTAGCTGCACACTGAATCCTGCCGTAGGGCGGGAGGAAAGAATGGCCATTATCCCCGTGGAAAAAAAGAAAAGAGTCATGGTCATCGGCGGCGGAGGGGCCGGTCTGGAGGCCGCCAGAGTAGCGGCCCTGAGAGGCCACCAGGTCACCCTTTATGAAAAAGGGGATTCCCTCGGCGGACAATTGAATATCGCCTCCAAGATACCCGGTCGCATCGATTTCGACGAGGCCATCCGCTATTTTACCAACCAGATGAAGCTTCTCGGAGTGGAAGTGGTTTTAGGGACGACGGTTACTCCTGAAATGGTCAGGGAGAAAAATCCGGACGCCGTTATTGTGGCCACGGGGTCCGTGGACATTTCTCCCAGAATGAAGACGACACCAGGTGTCCATCTGGTCACGGTAAGAGAGGTCCTGCAGGAGAAAGTGGATGTGGGACAAAACGTGATCATCATTGCCGATGAGCACCATGAACAAGCCTTAGGCACAGCCGATTACCTGGCGGAGAAAGGGAAAAAGGTTGAGGTGTTAATACGTGCCTTATATGCCGGCGGTGAACTGGATCCCTCAACTCTGACTACCATTTATACCCGGCTGGCCAGGAAAGGCGTAGTGATAACCCCGCTGACCAGGGTCAAAGAGGTTGGGGAGAATTGGGTGGTGACCGCCCATGTGCTGTCCGGGGTCGAGAGACGCATCGAAGGGGTCGATACCGTCGTTTATGCCCATATCGGAAAATCCGACAATGCTTTATTTAAGGCATTGAAAGGAGAAATTAAGGATCTTTACGACATCGGTCATTGCCATTCCCCGCGCAAACTCCAGGATTCGATCTGGGACGCGGCCCGGGCGGCAAGGAAGATTTAAAAAAGGTTTAAGTGCAAGGTCTGAGGTGTAAGGAATAATACCCCACAAAGATAGTTAAAATTCCATGTTGCGGGTTCCGGGTTGCGAGTTTAAGAACTAAGTTGTTTGATTAAAAAAATTCGCAATCCGCAACTCGTAACTCGTAACCATTGGCCAATTTCAACGACAACTCTCACTTTCATGGCGTAAGAATTTCAAGGCCGAACAATGGACGCCAATAAATCTGTCATGGTCTTTATTGAGTGCAGCAAGGGCGAGCCGTTGGACGTTTCCTTGGAAGTACTGAACAAGGGAAGAATGCTGGCCACTGCACTTAAAAAAGAACTGCAGGCCGTAATGATTGGAGAACCCCATTCAAAGGGGACGGCGATTTTGGCCGGTTTTGGAGTAGACAGGACTTATTTCCTGGAAGATCTCCGGCTTTCGAGCGAACATCCTGAAATGGTAGCGGCCTCCCTTTCCTGGATATGCGAATTAAAAAGGCCGGCCATTCTCCTTTTCGGAGCCACCCTTTCCGGTAACGACCTGGCTGCTCGGGTGGCGGCCCGTTTGAAAACAGGGCTGGTCAGCAATTGTATTGACCTGTCCCTGAACGAACAGGGGTTATTATTACAAACCCGCCTTACCCACGGCGGGCGGATAGCAAGCACCTTTATCTGTCCTCAGGCCTTTCCCCAAATAGCCACGGTGTCCCCCGGTCTTTATGAAAAAAAGAGTCCGAATATCAAAAAAGAAACTCCGGTGGAGTTTTTCAGGCCCGATCTGGAAAAAGAAAATATTCGTTTACGGGTGACCGGCCAAATCAAGGCCGATCCCGAAAGTATCACCCTTGATGAGGCCGAGATCATTGTCTCCGGGGGGCGCGGCCTGGGCAGCCGGGAAAATTTTGCTTTGATCAATGACCTGGCCAAGAATCTGGGTGGAGCCGCCGGGGCCTCTCTCGGCGCGGTGGATTCGGAATTCGCGCCGCGAAAATGCCTGATCGGGCAGACCGGGACAACGGTAGCCCCGGATCTATACATTGCTATCGGCATATCGGGGTCTATCTATCATGTCCTGGGAATGAAGGATTCAAAGGCCATCGTGGCCATTAATAAAGATCCCCGGGCGGACATATTTAAATATTCCGACATGGGATTAGTGGCGGACGCGGTGGAACTGTTAAAAGCGATTCGGGACCGGCTGGATCCTGGAGCAGGAGAGCAGGGCCATGGATAAGCGGGAGCGGAACCGATATGATGTGATTATTGTGGGCGCCGGTCCGGCCGGCACTACGGCTGCCCTGGCTGCCGCCAAAGGGGGTTTGAAATGCATCCTCTTTGAACGGGGTGAAGAACCGGGCCGGAAGAATATGTTCGGGGGGGTGTTACATTATTCAGAGGCCTTGAATGAATTGATCCCAAGTTATTGGACCCAGGCGCCGGTCGAACGTTATGTAACTCAATATCAAACTACTTTGGTCACCTCTGATTCCTCCCTGACTTTTGCTTTCCAGGATCGAACGATTTGCCCAGGAGCCTTGTAACGGTTTCACCCTTTTAAGGTCCAAGTTCGATCGCTGGTACGCAGAAAAGGCGGTAGAAGCCGGGGCGCTGCTTGTCCCGGAGACGGCGGTTGTCGATTTGATGTGGAGGGATAACCAGGTTGTCGGCGTCAAGACCGGAAGGCCCGATGGGGACCTTTATGGGGACGTGGTTATTGTAGCCGACGGAGCAAATTCTCTCTTAGCCGAAAAGGCCGGTTACAGGAAAAAGCCGTCCCCGTCCCAGATGTCTGTTGCGGCTAAAGAGATCCTGGTTCTTCCGGAGGAAACCATCAATCGGCTTTTTGAATTAAAGGATCGCCAGGGGCTGGCTCATCTTTTCCTGGGGAATGCACCCGGGGTGTGGAGGGCGGGGGTTTTCTCTATACGAATAAAGCCAGTCTTTCAATCGGGGTGGTGGCCAAATTGAGCGCCTTGCAAGAAAAAAAAATGTCCATCGCTGATTTGTTGGACCATTTTAAAACGCAACCCTTTATTGAAAATAAAATAAAAAATGCCGTATTGAAGGAATATGCCGGACACCTGATTCCCGAAGGGGGGTTTAAATCCCTGCCCAAACTTTACGGAAAGGGCGTTCTTTTTGCCGGAGACGCCGCAGGTTTTGTCTGTTCGACGGGGTTGACTCTGGAGGGCATGAATTTTGCCATCGCCTCCGGACTGGCAACGGCCCGAACCGTGATCAGGGCCAGGGAAAAGGGGGATTTTTCCGAAGGGCCATTGGCTTATTACCAGGATCTGCTGGAAAAGTCCTTTGTCCTTAAAGACCTCAAAACCTTTCAACGGGCCCCGGCTTTCTTTCCAATCCGAGGTTGTACGAACTTTACCCTGCTTTAGCCTGTGAAGTTGCCGCCAGGATTTATCGGGTAAATGGAGAACCGAGGAAAAAAATCCTGTCCCTGGCCAGGGAAGTGGCCAGGGGAAGAATCAGCACAGGACGATTAATCAAGGATGTCATTCAAGGGATACGGGCGCTGGCATGGCCATAGAAGAAAAATTATCCAGAGTACGATTCCGGGTTGATCAGACCCCCCATATAAAAATTGACCAGGGGTTTTGCCGAACCTGTGGGCAACAACCCTGTCTTTATGTCTGTCCGGTGAAAAATTATGTTCTCAATCAGGGAGAGATTGTTTTTTCCTGGCAGGGGTGTATGGAATGCGGGGCCTGTCGTATGGTTTGTGAAAATAAGACTATTGAATGGCATTATCCCCGGGGGGGTTCGGGGTTTGTTTCCGTTATGGATAAGGAGGATAATGGCTTCCAAGCATGAAAATTATACTAAGGGTTCAAGGTGTCGAGGGGTCAAGGTTTCCAGTGAAGGGCATGGAATTTAAAACCCTTGAACCCTTGAAACCTGGAATCCTTGAACCCTATTATCAAACAAAAGGAGGATATGAAAATGGCGGATATTGCTTTGTTGGATCGGGCTTTTTACAACATCATGCAACGGTTTATTAAAACCGGGCAGGCGCCCCACCATACCGAACTGGCTAAAGATCTGGGCCTCAGTATGGAAGAAGGACGTCAATTGTTCCACGACTTGATGGCTGCCGGGGTACCCGGCTGGATCCACCCCCAGACAGACTGGATTGCCTCTTTTCCACCCTTCAACAACCAGCCAACCCAGTACCGCATGACCATTGACGGCGAGCAGAAGTGGTTCGCCCAATGAGGATTCGAAGCGCTGGCGGTTCGCTGGCTGTTTCCCGGCAAGGTGGTGCGTCTTGATGCCAACTGTTTGGACTGCGGGGAGGGAATGGTGGTTGAAATGAAGGATGAGGAATTCCTCTCCATACAACCGGAAACCATTGTGGGTTACACCCACAGCCCGGTGGGCGGTGCACTCGATACCCGGCCCTATCGCTGAGCGGGTATGAATCTCTTCCGGTCGGAAGAACATGCCCGTAACTGGTCTTCCTTCAACCCCGAAACCCAAAAAACCTTACAACCCCTTTCCTTCTGGGCGGATCTGTTCGGCAACCCGGTTTTTCGCGCCCGGGGACGTTTAAACTATATGTCCTGGCTCAGAACCGATGAGGGGAAAAAAGCAAGAAAGGAACTTGCGGCCAAAATGCCTTAATAAAATCCAAACAATTTTGAAATTGGGTTCTTAATCCCGATTCTCCATGAATCGTCTGATCAGAGGCGATTTATCCCTTATTTTATAAAAGGGAGAGACATATTAAAATTTAATATTGTGTACAAATCAAAGGGTATGAATATAATTGTTTGTCTAAACTTTTTACCTGATTGGAATATCATTGCCCTGGATGATGGACGGATCGATCCGGAAGATCTCGTTTATATGGTTCACCCTTCTGATCTGGCAGCAGTGGAGGAGGCGGTAGGCATCAAAGAAGCCATGGGAGAGAGCAAAGTGATCCTGGTGGCCGCCTCTTCACCTTCCGGGGAGAGACTGTTGCGCCGATGTCTATCTGTCGGAGCCGATGAAGCCATCCTCATTGATGAACCGAGGTTTAACAATCCGGATAGTTTTTTACTGGGCGTTGTCCTGGCCCAGTGTTGTCTGACTATCGATTTTGACCTTATCCTCTGCGGGCAGGGATCATTAGACAACCTGGGCGGGCAGACTGCCTACGTAATGGCTGACCTGCTTAGCCTTCCAATCGTTTCCAGGATAACGAAACTTGAGGTCCTGCCCGGGGGAAATGAACTGGCTGTAGAAAAGAAATTGGAAAGGGGATACCGGGAGAAAATGGAACTGCCCCTTCCAGCGGTGCTGGTTGTAGAGGAAACCTTGAATCAGCCGCGGTATCCCAGCCTGACTCAGATGTTAAAGGCCCAGGGGCAAGGCATCAAAAGAATGAACCGGAAAGAGCTGAATTTTTCTCCCCAGGAGGAGGAACAGGTCCGGCCCAAGGTGGAACTGGTTTCCATAAAGACACCAAAGCCAAGGCCCAAAAAAATTTTTACTCCCGGCACCAATCTCTCGGCCGAGGACCGGATGTGGCAGATTATGTCGGGTGGTTTGAAGGAAAAAAACAAGGCATTATTTGAAGGGAATCCTGAAGAATTAAGCAAGAACTTTCTGGATTACTTGACACAGCTCGGGATCGGGCCGGGAAGAAAAAGTAAATGTTAACCAAGGTTATTTGAAATTGGGATGGTTATAGGGGGTCTTGTTTTTTGGGGATTGTCCAAAAGGTTAGAGATAAATCCTTAGAATTAGGATGTAAGAATCTATGCCTCCTCCAGGAGTTACCCCGGGAAATGGAGCCCTTTACAGGACAGTTGCCTTTGAATATTTCTTCAAAAGCCCCTGTTTGTCATTCCGGGCTTGACCCGGAATCCAGGAATTTAAAAGTCTTCTGGACCCCGGCTTTCGCCGGGGTGACGGTCAGCGGGGTTTCCCGTTTTTTCAGAAGGATCGACAAAACTTTGTCGATGTTTATTTACTAAGCGCCTAACTAAGGCTGCTTGAAAAATTATTCAAAAGGAGGATTGCTATCATGGCTCAATACGTATTGAATGAACTCGACAAGGTGGAAATTCTGACCTTGCAGGACAACTACATCGAAATAACCGCGGGGGACAATAGTGATATCATCCACCGGGCAGCGGCGGTCAAGGAGGGTAGTATCCGTAATTCCATTTTAGCTGAACATGGCTATTGCGCCATTGTACAGACAACAACGGGCGACCGGACCAGGACCTTGTTGTTTGATTTCGGCTTTTCCGAAGACGGGGCGGCGGCCAATGCCAAGGCCCTTGGCGCGGACATGACCCAAGTGGAGGCTGCGGCCCTTTCGCATGGCCACAGCGATCATACCGGGGGCCTAGCCAAACTGGCCGCTCTTATCGGGAAAAAAAATATTCCCATCGCCGTCCATCCTGCTGCATTCAAATCGCCCCGTTATATTAAAATCGGTGACCAATTGAAGATATATTTCCCGAAATTAACCAGGGAAAGTCTTGAACAGGCAGGGTTTAAAGTTGTGGAAAGCAAAACCCCTGTTTCCCTTCTGGACGGAGATGTCTTGTTCTTGGGAGAAATCCCCCGGCGGACGGATTTCGAGAAGGGCATGGCCGTTGCTCATTTTGAGGAAAATGGGGTGGAAAAGTGGGATCCCCTGGAAGATGACACTTCGGTGGTGATGAACCTCAAAGGCAAAGGTCTGGTCATCCTCTCCGGTTGTGCCCACGCCGGCATCATCAACACCGTGACCCAGGCCGTGGAAGTAACGGGTGTGAAAAAGATTCATGCCGTCATGGGTGGTTTCCACCTGTCCGGCCCGGCCTTCGAGCCCATTATCGGCCGGACCACGGAGGAACTAAAAAAGTTCAATCCGACCCATGTCGTGCCCACCCATTGCACCGGCCGAAAGGCGGTTATGCACATGGAAAAGGAGATGCCGGGTCAGTTTCTTTTAAATATGTCGGGGACGAAATTGACTTTTACCGGGGATTAGGTTGGAATTCCTCAACTTTGAGAGTCGCTTCCTACAGGATTTCCATCTAAACACTCATGCCTGCTTCAAGCGGGCACCGACGAAAAATTAAAATGTTGTGAAACCGGTAAGTTAGGTCGTCATTCCCGCGAAAGCGGGAATCCAGGTTATTCAATAAGACTCAAAGTCCCTGGATGCCGGATCGAGTCCGGCATGACGGAGAACAAACAAGCCTGGAGTTTAATTCAGGGTAATTTTCGTGTTAAAACCCAACTTTTAAATTCAAAACCTAATGGAGGTGTAAAATGTGGGATGCTTCAAAATGTGATTTTTGTGGTGATTGTTTGGTTAAATGTCGTTATGTCAATTATGATAAGGAAAAAGCCGTAAGTGAGATAAAACTACTTATGGAGGGAAAAGCGGCAGACATTCTGAATAGTTGCATTACCTGTAATGCCTGTTTTCAGAATTGCCCGACCGGTGCTGATCCGGCTAATCTTATCTTTAAAATGCAGGAGAAAATCGGAACCGGCCCTATAGCGGTAAATGGGAAATCTCTCCTTGAGGGTGTTGCTCAGGCCTTTGAAGGCGGTAACGGAGACAGCCAATTGATCGAGGGTGACCCTGATAAGCCTGTCCTCTCCTTCGATTCCTTCCAATTCAGCCAGTTACCCGAAGGGACAATCGAAAGCAGGATGTTTAAGGGCCTGACTGTGGTACAGGGAAGAAAGTACGCCTCATTGGTCGGTATGGTGCATATGGGTGGAGAGAGTTTTGCCGAGAGATACGGAAGGAAGGTGATCGAAGGATTAGCTGCGCTGGGCAAAGATATCGTATACCTTCATAACGAAGGATATGTTCTGGCTCATGTAAAGGCTAAAGAGCTTGGTATCAATGTTCCCTTTAAATATATGCACCTGTTCGAATACCTGTGGGACTATCTCAAAAACAACAAGAACGCTATCACCAAACTGGGTAAAAAGGTAGCCTACCAACCAAACTGCGCCGTCAGGTGGATACCGGAACAAGATGTTTGGCTGAATGAAATCTTCGAGCTTATTGGGGCTAAACGCGTTTCAAGACAATATGAGGGATTGGATGCCTTGTGCTGTAGTGGACCCGCTATCGGTGTCAATAAAGAGTTGGCTATTAATATGCAGACCGATAATGTTAAAGATGCTATGGATAATGGAGCTGAGGCCATGATAACCATCTGTCCGATATGTGACGCTGTCATGCGGCGCCCCACCTCCAAAATGGGTCTGCCCAAGATTTTATTACCGATTTATGCCGTATGGCTTTGGGAGAGATAGCCTGGCCGGAAAAATAAACCGGATTTCCGGCCTTTGGTCTCAAGAAATCAGGATTGATAATCTTAAAGGGCAGAAACCCCTTTTCGAGGCGTGGGTTCATTCCGAGTATTTTAAACTTTCAATAAGGAGAGTATGAGATGCGGTTCGGATATTTCACTATGTTGGCCTTAATTGGAGGACTGCATGTCCTGATCCCGTTTATTCTGCTTCTGTGGACCTGGACCAGAACTTACACCAGTATCACGGCCTTGGGTCTTCAGCTGTTGGTTCTTATATCTTACACGGCATTTATTTTCCTGATGGGGTCATGGGTTTTTGCCAGCTTCTATATACGCTATGCAGTACTCATTCTCACCATTGCCACAGCCATAAGGGTTCTTATGCACTTAAGCAAACTACCCTTCTTCGTCACTCCCCATTTCCTGGGGTGGGTGGGATATGGGGTGGGGGTGGTCTTCACAGTGGTGATGATTTATTTGTCTGTGGGTGCGGTTCGGGCTTACTTCTATGATGAGGCACCCGTCAAACTGGCTTTTCCCTTGAAGCAGGGAGTTTACGCGGTCTTTGAGGGAGGTAATGGCCGGGTTAGCTCTCTGATGAACTACCATTTCGGGGCCTCGATGCACAAAGGTGCCCGTACCAACCTTTCCATGAGATATGCGGTAGACATCACCAAACTGAAAAGATGGGGGAATGACGCCGATGGGTTCTTCCCCTCGGATAATACTAAATATGCCATTTTCAATCAGGTCGTTTACAGCCCCTGTGATGGAGAGGTTTCAGATGTTGAAGACAAATGGCCTAATGAAATTCCTTGGATCGGCAAGCCCCCTTACAATGTGGGCAATCATATTTTGATTACCACAAACGACTTTGGGGTTCTGATGGGCCATTTACAACCGGGGAGCATATTGGTGAAAGTAGGTGACAAAGTCAAAAAAGGTCAGCCTATTGCCAAGACCGGCAACTCCGGTTGGACCACCCAGCCCCACCTTCATATCCAAGCGATGAGGAAATCGGCAGGCTCTTTTTGGGGCTGGGAGGGGTTACCCATCTTCTTTGAAGGCAGGAATCCGGTCAAGAACAGCCTCTTTTTTGAGCAGTAACATTAGGTCAAATCCAAGGGGACCTCTCGTGAGCTTCTTCAGATTAAAATCAACAAGCGAGTAAATACTTAATTGTTAACGGTCGATCGCTTTCCATAGGGAATCCCCAATTGGTTCATCCGGTTTCTGAGGGTGCTGGGATTGATTCCCAGCACTTCAGCCGCTCCACCCGGGCCGTGCACCTTCCCCCTGGTCAATACCAGGACCTGGCGAATGTGATCGGATATGACCTTATCCAGCTCCGGGGGTTGTTCTGCAGGACTAATAGACAAGGTTGTTTTTGTCTCCGATCCAAATATAAAAAGATTCTCGAAAGTCAAAGGTTTCCCTTTACTTACAATTAAGGCCCTTTCAATAACATTTTCCAATTCCCGGACGTTCCCCGGCCAGGAATAGGCCGTCAATCGGTCAATGGCGCCGGATGCCAGGGTCGGGCTTGGAGAGATCCTCAATTCCCGGGATTTCCGTTCTAAAAAATGATGGACCAAAGCAGGGATGTCCGGTTTTCTTTCCCGTAAGGGTAAAACATGGATTGGAAAAACATTCAGACGAAACCAGAGATCTTCTCTAAATTGTTTGGCCAGGACCATTACTTCGAGATTTCGGTTTGTGGCCGCGATAAGCCTGATATCAACGGGAATAGGATGAGTTCCCCCGACCCGCTCGATCTCTTTGTATTGTAGGACCCGCAGCATCCTCACCTGGGCCGGCGGCGGCAGTTCTCCGATCTCATCCAGAAAAATCGTCCCCTGATCAGCCCGTTCGAAACGGCCCCGCTTTTGTGACAAGGCCCCGGTAAAAGCCCCTTTTTCATGGCCAAAAAGTTCACTATCCAAAAGCGTTTCCGGGATAGCCCCGCAGTTGACTTTGACGAAAGGACCCTCTTTCCGCGGGGAGGAATAATGAATGGCATTGGCAATAACATCTTTGCCCACACCGGTTTCCCCCAGTAGCAATACTGGACTTCCCAGAGGGGCGACCTGCCGGACCATCTCCATAGTTTCCTTTAATCCGAACTCGGCTCCGATAATCTGATCTCCTGACAGATGGAGTAATTCACGATGAAGATAGCGGTTGTCATCGGCTAAGAGGTTTTTCAAATTCAGGATCTCCTGATGTTCAAGCGTATTGGAAAGGGCCAGGGCGAAGGGTTCATTCAAAAGGGAAAACAACCGGGCCTGTTCATCCGAAAATCGCTCTCGGCCTTCGGCCAGTAAAACCAGGGCCCCTAATCTTTTACCCTCCACCTCTAAAACTCGAATTAGGCACGATGTATCGGGTCTCCCATAATATTGGAGAAAAAATTGGAAGCCGGCTTCCAACTCCGGCTGGTTTAAGACATTCATTCCGGAATATTCCTTTACCCTTTTCCGAATTTCCGGCGGAAGGGGAGTGAAACGGTCCATCTTAATGCCCTCGGAAGGTGTGGCCTTGGCTATGGTGTGCATGGCCCCGAGACCGGGATCATAGAGATGTAGATACATTTCATCGGCCGGGATGAACTCTATAATAAACTGCATACAACGCCACATGGCGATTTCGATTTCCAGACTACTGCAGATCCGCATAGTCACCTTTCGATAGAATTCATTCTCATCCATCGTCTTACCCTCTTTTTCTTAATGATCCTTGGATTTGCCTATCACCACCCGTTGTCTCATTTGGCAATTTTAAATGGTATTGCCAAATAAGGCAATCTGTTTTGCCAATATCGCCAATGGCCTGGAAATTTAAATTATAACTATTTGATGTTGTTACATTATTGTTTTTGGCATGATTGAAGCAATAGGATTAAGAAAAAAACCTTGGAGATTATTTATGAAGTGGCTTGAGATTATTAAATTACGATCTGTTGGGAACAATCGAAATCTTGTGAAAAAAATAGCTTTATCCGCAACCGAAGCCGGCCAAAAAGGTTTGGTTAAAATTGAATTCTACCGGCATGCCATCCTGGAGTCAGATTTAAGTTTGCACCTGTTATGGGATTCGGACCAACTTGAAAAAAATGGAAGCGCTTTAGGTCTTCATTTGGCCCAGGCCTTGGAAGAGTTCGGTCTGGTTGATCACTCGATTTGGATAGAAAAAGAAAAATGAATCAATCCTGTGCAGAAATGCCTTTGGTTTTAAGAACACTGAACAAATTGAAAGGATAAAAAAATGAAAAGTCAAATCAACTTATATCACCTGAACCTCTTGTTTCCCTTAATGGCTGTGTTCATGTTGGTTATTCTGTTAGTTACCGATAAGAAAGGCAACGCAGAATCCAAAATATCCAAATTTGGCATTTATCAAGGATACTCCGAAGCGGTTTATGATGGCAGCCGGCGCATATCCGATTACCTGACTTTGTCGGACGGAACGCGTCTGGCTTATGATGTGATTCTCCCAACCAAGGGAGGGGTTCCCGAAGATCGTCCCTTACCGGTCCTGTTCAAATATACACCCTATCTGCGCACCTACATCCTTTACGATAAAGACGGCCGGAACATGGTCGCCGACTTGTATCGCTGGTCCGAAGAGGAACAGGAATATGTCCGAAAACACGCCCGGGTTGATGAACGAGGCCTTCTACTGGGTCCCTTGCTCAGGAACAGATATCTTGGAGAGATGCTGAGATGCGGCTATGCCGTGGTCGTGGTTGAACGCCCCGGGACCGGGGCCTCCTTCGGCCGAACCAATATGGCCTTTGAGGCTTTGGCCAAAGAAGCCAACGAGATACTCAACTGGATTGCCGCCCAGCCGTGGTCCGATGGGCATATCGGGATGTTCGGCAACTCCTGGCAGGGACAAATCCAGCTTGCCGCAGCCAGTGCCGGCAACCCCCACCTTAAAGCCATTTTTCCTGCGGCCACCTGGATGGACAACTATACTTCTATCATGTATCCCGGTGGTGTCTATAATAAAGCCTTTATCAACTTTTTTGTCTGGTCCCAAAAAATTCTTAGCTCCAAGGTCATCACTCCTGTTGATCGCGACCGGGATGGGATCCTGCTGGCCCAGGCCCGTCAGGAGCGGACCCAGGCCGGGGGGATGTCTATGGCCGATGTGATGAAGATGTTTCCCTTCCGGGACAGCGCCATCCCTACGGGAATGAAGATATGGACCGACGCCGCTGCGGCTTATCCCTTCCTGGAGCGGATCAACCGGTCGGGGACCGCCATCTACCTGGCCACCGGCTGGTACGATATTTGTACCCGAGACATGTTCCTTTGGTATGTCAATCTGACCGGACCCAAACGACTGATCATCCAGCCTCTTGATCATAGTCGGATCGATGGTGAGCAGGAGGATATCGACTATGCGGCGGAGATGCATCGCTGGTTCGATTATTGGCTCAAAGGAATCGACAATGGCATTATGAAAGAACCCCCTATCCATTATTACCTTATGGGCAGTGAAAAGAAAAATGCTTGGAAAATCGCCGATACCTGGCCCTTGAAAAATCAGGATACCTCCCAGTTTTTCTTTGGGGAAGGGAAAACAGGGGAAACCACCTCCATCAACCAGGGCACGCTTAATCCTTTACCCCCCAACGTTGCAGAGGGCTTTGATGTCTACAGGGTGGACTATACCACAACCACCGGCCAAAATGCCCGTTGGACCGCCGTCAATTGGCCCCATGATTATCCCAATTTGCGATCCAATGACGCCAAAGCCTTGACCTATACCAGTCCGCCGCTGAAAGCGTCCGTCCGAATCGTTGGCCATCCAATCGCCCATATTTGGCTATCGAGTGATGCAAAGGATTTAGATGCCTTTGCCTATCTGGAAGAGGTGGAGGCCAACGGAGACTCGACTTATATCACCGAAGGGGTTCTCCGGTCTTCACACCGTTTCTTAAGTCATGCCCCTTTTAATAATTTCGGTTTGCCCTGGAGCAATCATTTTCAAAGCGAGCTTAAACCGATTCCTGCAGTAGAACCGGTGGAACTGGTCTTTGATCTATTGCCTACGGCTTATCAATTTGCCGCGGGCAGGCGTATCCGTATCACGATTGCTTTCGCTGATGCCGATAATTTTGAAACGCCAAGGCTCGATCCGGCACCAGATGTTCGAGTATGGAGAGATATAAATCATCCCTCTTATATTCATCTCCCGTTTACAGGAGTAAAATAAAGATATAATCGATCTTCGGGAAAAGATAGGTTGAAGAAAAAAAACTCGAAGGAGATATTCATGGAAAAAAAGAAGGTTGCCTGTATATGTTGCCAGTTCCTTTTCTGAAAAACCTTCGATATCTGATGATTTTTTCTGGTAATGGTTTGTCATTCCTCGTGGCCAGATATGTCTTGTCATGGACCCCCATGTTCAGTGTCCGGGTGAGGTCTATCCAAGGCAGTTGGTAATACGGTCTTTTAATATTTCTATTAGAATTTTCAGGGATGGTCTAAAACCGTGTGTTCAATGAAAAGATTCAGCACCTTGTCCTTCACCCGGAAGGTGGAACTCAGCTTCAGCCCCCGGATTCGGTGTTTTCCGGATTTATTGGAGAGGGCGGGGTTAAAGGCTCCGGCGTAACCTTTTTTTTCATTGGCAGGGGCCACTGAAGAAGAAAGGGAGGAATCGGGAGAGGCGGATTTTGGTTCATTTTGATCGCATTCTTTCTGGGTATCTGACGGGGGAGAAGGCAGAGTCTTTTTCTCAGAGGCAAACAAGAAGGTGGACAAAAGGAAAATAAGAAAGAAAGACCAGGTCAGGATCTTAACTATTTTTTGGGGAGATATTATTTCCATTCCATCAGGCCTTGTTTTTATTTGTGAGCCAAGCTTCTATTTGCTTCTTATTGGGTACCTGCCCGACCGAGACAACTTTTCCATTTATCAGCAGAGCCGGACTTCCCAATATTCCATAGGCTGCAATTTTCTTAACGTCGGTGATGTGCTCCAGATCGGCGGTCAAATTTAACTCGTTCAGGACCTCCATAACCCGGTTGAAAACGGTTTGGCAATTGGTGCAACCCATACCCAGCACCCGGATGGTCAGGCCTTCGAAAGCTGGTTCAGCTATTTTTTCTCCCAAAGCGAGTTTGAACTCCCTGACCAGGGCTTGACCGTATTGGTCCTTTGCCTTTTCAGGAATATAATTTTTCTTTCCCAACTGTGATAGTAAGGCTTCAACTATTTCCTTATCTGTCGACCCGCTCAGAACAGGCTTAAGTTGGTCTATCGCTGCTTTCAGCCCAACTATGCCCACCGTAGTCTGTCCGACCCGTATTTGGGCTATTTCCTCAGTATCCATCCTTTTCACCTGATTGCTTGGTGCGTGGTTCTCTGACCATTTTATTTAAGTATAGTAATTTTATTGACATAATGCAAAAAAATATTAATCTGAAGAAAAAAATGAGATAAAAAAATAAGACGCGTTATCATTTTGATGACCTTATGAAGATTCAATTAAATCTTTTTGCTTTTTTGACCCGATTTCTACCTGATCCCACAGAATCTGGTTTTTCCAACCTCGTGGAAATCGATGAAGGGACGACGATTGAGGGGTTGTTGGATCATTTAAAGATTCCCCGGGAACAGCCCAAGATCATTTTCTTGAACGGCATTCATGCTGAAGTATCAACCGTTTTGAAAGAAGGGGATCGTCTGGGTGTTTTCCCTCCATTAGCCGGTGGATAGATAATATTTTTCCCTCCTCCCTCCTTATCTCATCCATCATTCATGTCAAATAAGACATATTGACAACGCAATTTATTTCCTCCAATGATTATTATAATTCATGTACTCGGTAAGGGCCACGGTAACAGAGACACTTAGTTGTCGAGTCTGAGAATTAATATCCTGTTCCGGGTTGCGAGTTGCGGGTTAAAGGGACGGCCTTTATTTAAAAACCCGTAACACGGAACTCGCAACCTGCAACAGAATAATGTTAAATATCTTTGGTTAACTTTTATAGACTCATTTTCCTGTATCTCTACAATATTAACTCTAACCGAGAAGGAGGTTCTCCATGGAAAAAATTTTGAGAATCGATATGGGGGCGGCAGGCGGTCCAAAAATCAATGAAGTTTCGGTAGGGGATTATGCCGGATTGGGAGGCCGGGCCCTGACTTCGGCCCTTGTAGCCAAGGAAGTGCCTCCGACCTGTCATCCCCTGGGGGCCGACAATAAGCTGGTGATCGCCCCGGGGCTGTTAAGCGGGTCGGCAGCGGCCATGTCCGGTCGTATCTCAATCGGATGTAAGAGTCCTTTGACCGGGGGCATTAAAGAAGCTAATGCCGGAGGACAGGCCTCGCAGGTTTTGGCCCGCCTGGGCTATGCGGCCATCGTTCTTGAGGGAAAACCGAAAGACGAGACCTTGTACAAAATTATTATCAATAAGGACGGGGTTAAGATTCAACCCGACAACAGTCTGAAGGGCCTCCCCAATTATGACCTGATTGAAAAAATGAAAAAAGACTATGGGGATAAGATCGCCTGTATCTCTATTGGACCGGCAGGAGAAATGAAACTGGCCGCGGCCTCCATTGCCTGTACGGATATGGAGCTAAGACCCACCCGGCATGCCGGACGCGGAGGCGTCGGAGCGGTTATGGGGGCCAAAGGGGTCAAGGTGATTGTTTTGGATGATACCGGCAAGACCATGCGTTCCCCCAAGGATGCGGAAAAATTCAAAGAGGCCTCAAAAGTCTGGGTCAAAGGATTACAAACACACCCGGTCACCAGCCAGGGGCTCCCGGCTTATGGAACCAATGTCCTGACCAATATCCTGAACGAGGCCGGTGGATATCCGACCTATAATTTCAAGGAAGGCCGGTTTTCCGGAGGGGCCAAGATCAGTGGGGAAACCCAGGCTGAACTGGAAACAGCACGGGGAGGGCTGGCCACCCATGGCTGCCACCGGGGTTGCATCATCCGCTGTTCGGGCACCTACAACGACAAAGATGGTCATTTCCTGACCAAGCAGCCGGAATATGAAACGGTCTGGGCCCATGGAGGAAATTGCGGCATCGATGACCTGGATGCCATTGCCCAGATGGACTTCTTAGATGATAATTACGGCTTGGATACTATCGAGATGGGGGCCACCATCGGTGTGGCCATGGAGGCCGGTTTGCTCAAATTTGGTGATGCTGATGGGGCTATCAAACTGGTCAAAGAGGTTGGACAGGGGACCCCTTTAGGCCGGATTTTGGGCAGCGGGGCGGCAGTAACCGGAAAGGTTTTCGGAGTTGAACGGGTTCCCGTGGTCAAAGGCCAAGCCATGCCGGCCTATGACCCCCGGGCTGTCCAGGGTATCGGGGTAACCTATGCCACCAGTCCCATGGGGGCCGATCATACGGCCGGTTACGCCGTGACTGCCAATATCATGAATGTGGGCGGTCAAGTAGATCCTCTTAAACCGGCAGGACAGATCGAACTATCCCGAAACTTGCAAATCGCCACGGCGGTCATCGATGCCGTTGGTATGTGTCTATTTATTGCCTTTGCTGCTCTCGATCAACCGGAAACTTTTCAGGCCCTGATCGATATGGTCAATGCCTTTTACGGTCTGAATCTGACGGCCGATGATGTTTCCGCCCTGGGAAAATCAATCCTCAAGAACGAAAGGGATTTTAATTCACGAGCCGGCTTTACCGCCCAACAGGACCGTTTGCCGGACTTTTTTAAGAAGGAACCCCTGGCTCCGCATAACGTCACCTTCCAGGTAAAAGATGAGGAACTGGATCAGGTTTTTAACTGGTAAATCCTTTTATAAATTATTTATAAAGGGAGGCCTTTTGATGGCCTCCCTTTTTTCTTTCGGGGGGCTATGGAACAGACCCTTACTCTGACCTTGCAGAAACAGGACCTTTTTCATTTTTTCCCCTTATTCCAGCAAGGGGTTATCATAAAAACCCTGGTGGGCAGGAATATCAATGATCTGCTTTCTATTGATTTGGAGATAACCCCAGAATATCTGGATAAAAGGATTCAGACCATTTTTCTGGACGGCAAGGCCGTTGATAACCTTGCGGAAGCAATCATCCGAGATGGATCGACCCTGGCCCTCTCGGCTGCCATGCCGGGTCTGGTTGGGGCTACCTTGCGACGTGGCGGCGCTTTCGCCTCATTGCGCCGATCAATTACCTTTTCGGAAAACGGTGAGGCAATCCCCCAAAAAGAAGGTCAGGTCGTCTTAAAGCTCTTCAACCTCCTGGTTCCGGAAATGGGGCCCCTTTGCTGGCCAAAGGGTTTTGGCTGAAGGGAGAAAATCTTAATCAATTTCTTAACGAATTGGAAAGAGATTTTTGGGATGGATGCCAAATAGTCGTTCTGAACGATAAGAGAATTGATGTTCGTACTGATTTGCCGGACACTTGGTTCGGAAAAGATACCATGGTTTTCTTACGGGTCATATCAAGCTAAACATGGTACGATATTTTTTTTATCAACGTCTAATCTGTGGTGTAACACCCACATGAGATGGCAGGGATTGTCACCGGGAAGAGGAAAAAAGACCAACGTAAGAATCCGAAAAAAATGAAGTTCAGACGGATAGAAAAGGGTTGATGATGAAATATAAACCCAACAAACCGATAAGTACTCCGGCCCCTCGGCGGAACCAATGACCGCCGGTTTGCCAGGACTGGTTTTCGATCAACTTTCGGACCGCTGCCGTGGAACTGGCGGCAATAAAAATAGGCAGACTCTGGCCCAGAGCGAAGAACAGAATCAAGATGATCCCGTTAAGGATCATTTTTTGGATAGTGATGACTGCCAGAAGAGGGGCAAGAAAACCGAAGGTGCAGGACCCGGAGAGGACCCCGTAGGCCAGACCGAGAACCAAAGCCCCTTTCATCCCCTTTAAATTCAGACGGGATAAAAAATTATTCCCCGTCATGGAACACTTCTCAACTCCAAGCATACCCAGGGCCACCCAGATCAGGATCGCCCCGACCGGGACTTGCCAATAAGGACCCACATCACCCAACATTCGGCCCAGGAGGGCACAGACAACCCCGACGAGGGCAACGGTGATAAAAAGGCCGGAAGTAAAGGCCAAGGCATAATAACCGGCCTTACGGGATTGGACCGCCTTTTCCTGTCCACCCACATAAGCAACAATCAAAGGAAAAGAGGCCAAATAGCAGGGGCTGAAGAGGACACTGATCATCCCCCAGAAAAAAGCCCCTATGGAGCCGATGAAGATTCCACCAACGAGCCAGCTATTGACGGTTAAAAAGATGCTTTCAAACATCGATTCACTTGACCCCCATCTTTTTAAATTGGGCAACGATTTCTCTTCTGCTCATAAACCCCTCATGCCGATATACTTCCTTGCCCGTTTTATCGTAAAAAAATTGTGTCGGTATAACCCGGATACCGAAACGCTTGACCTGATCCGGATGTTTGTCGACATTAATAAAAATAACTTCCGCCTTGCCCTTATAGTCCTTCTGCAACCTGGTCAATATAGGGGCCATCATCTTGCAAGGCAGACAATAATCGGATCCCAGGTCAACTAAGTTGACCAGCCCTTTGACCGGGACCGCCGGTCGGGTCGCAGCCGAGACCATTCCCACCCAAAAAAGAATACCTATGGCCCCAAGCAGGCCCATTCCGTTTTTAATCTGTTTAAGGGTCATTTCTTTTCTTTCCAATTGATGAGTTACAACAATCTTTTCTGATTTAGTGTTTTTTCAATCTCCGCTTGAGGAAAAAACCCGGTATGTCTGTAGACCTCCAGGCCGTTTTTGTCAAAAAAGACCTGGACCGGGATAACCTCAATCCCGAAACGAGCGCCCAAAATCTGCTCTTGACCGACATTAAGAAAAAGCACGTTCAATTTTCCTGAAAATTTCTTTTTCAGTTCAGCCAGGACGGGGACCATCTGTTCACAGGGGGGACATCCCGGAGCCCCGAATTCAACCATGGTTGGTTTACCAGACCGTCGGGCTTGATCCACCGGATTATTCAAGGCTGGCTTGCTACGCTTTTTGGCCCACTCTGCGTTGATCCGGATCGGTGTTCTTTGTCCAAGAGTCGAGATGTATTGTTGAAGTGCCTCTTCTCTTTTTTGTTGAGTCAGATAATCCTTCAACATCTCTCGAATTTCTTCAAAAGGGGCATTTCCCAACATCTCTTTATTCTGATTATGAAATTTCTTTAATTCTTCTTCGGATACGGCGGCGATTTTTATTTTTTTGGAAAGGAGACTCCTGATGGCTTGATCCTGGTCCACCTTCTTAAATCCGGCCTTTGAGGCTTCCAGAAGGAGCATCCGTTTGGTGGTTATGTTTTCAAGTAAATAAAAGACATTTTTTGTTAATTGCTTACGGATAGCCGGTTCTGATTGGTTGATTAATTTGGTAATTTCCGATTCTTTAATAATGAGATCGCTTGCCTTTACCAAGGTCCCTTTAGGGAGTTTGACCAGGTTTGCTTCCTTGAAGGGACCGGAAGCCAGTCCGGGGTATACCTTCTCAAAGGGCTTCTCGGTCTGACCCTGAACCGAAGTCCCAAATAGATTCAGAAGAAGGATAGGTAACACCACAGAAAAAATTTGAATTTTCAGGAAACAATTTTTTTTCACAACGGTCCTTATCGAATATATTTTTTCCAATAGTCGTATTCTTGAACGGGATCTCCCCAGTTATTTTATTAAGAGAACAGTAAAATTTGCTCTCCCTGGACCTTTGGCATGGTCAAGAAATGGTATTTGGTGGAGGGGGGGGACTTCCCCATTGATATAATCTGGCTGTCCGCCACCCAGTAATTATAGGTTTATCTTTCCTGATTTTTCTTTTGGTAACCTGATTAAAGGTAAGGATTTCCTTAAATAGTGTCAAGTAATTATTTGGCTCGAAATTCGAATAAATCAGGAATAAAGCGCCTTTCCCAATAATAGCCGTTCGAAAAATCTCCCATAAATATGGCAGAATGATTTGTTGCTGTTTATGTGAAGTAAATTGACAAGGATGCAGGAGGATATAAAGAAAGCGAAAAAGAACAGTAACGTTCCAGGAACATTAAAGATCTTTATGTAAGTTATTTATCACTTCTAATCATCATAGATCGGCTCGCCGCAACAGGAGCGGCCGGTCAGGATTTCCTTGATGGGCAGGATAACTTCCTGCATCCGGACCGGAGACCAGGATCAGGAGGCCGCCTTTTCAGTTTTAATCCATTTGATTACCTCCTCTTTTTTAGGGATTTTTCCGGTTGATTTCACTTGACCGTCCACTACAACGGCCGGGGTCCCCATGACACCATAAGTCATGATTTTCATAATATCGGTAATTTTTTCTACCTGGGCATCCACTCCTGACGCGGCCACGGCCTCCCTGACGACTTTTTCGGTTTGTTGACATTTGGGACATCCGGGACCCAGCACTTTGATTTCCATGGTAAATCCTCCTTAACTACAAGTAGTTCCTTCTGTTGTATTGGGATTATTTTGACACAGGGTGCATAATAAATCCTTTGAGGCATAAGCCCTGGTCTCAAATTGTAAAATGGGATGGTCAATGTTGAATTTGGAAAGAAGCAGCGCCCTAACTTTTTGAGCCAAAACATCAACCCCTCCCAACATCTGGTCCGGTACGATCACATGAGCAGCCAGGGCAATCGACCCGGAAGCGGGGTTCCAGACATGGAGGTGATGTAACCCATCCACACCTTCAATCAATTCCACTTCTTTTTGTATCGCCTCCAGGTCGATACCGGCCGGGACGGCATTCATTAAAATGAGTAAAGCTTCTTTCAGGATACCCCAGCCGCTATATAGAATCAAAATCACAATGGCCCAGGAAACGATCGGGTCCAACCAGTACCAGGGACGAAACAGCCACAGGACCCCCAGCAAAACAACCCCGAAGGAAGTCAGGGTATCGGTCAACATGTGGATGAAGGCTCCGCGCATATTGAGGTTTTCTTTGGACCCGGAATAGAGCATCCAGGTAGAGATCCCGTTGGCGACAATACCCAGAAGTGCGGCCCAGATGACCCAATCCCCCTGAATGACCGTCGGGTTTTTCAAACGGAACCAGCCTTCAACGGCGATGTAAAGCCCGGCCCCAAAAAGTAGAGCCACGTTGAAAACGGCGGCCATGACCTCCACTCGCCGGTAACCGAAGCTTTGGGAAAGGGTAGGACCTCGCTGGCCGATTTTAAGGGCTATATAGCTGATCAGAATGGAGGCAAAATCGCTCAGGTTGTGCAAAGCATCGCTGATCAGGGCCATGCTGCCGGCCATAATTCCGACGATAATCTGAACGGCCGGGATCAGCAGATTCATCCCCATGATGATGAACAGGCGTTTACCCCAGGAGGTCTCCGGATTATGACTGTGGGGATGAGATTCCATAAAACACTGATTAACTATATGAATAATTAGTAACTTAAGAGCTAAAAAATTTTATAATCGGGTCATCAAACGATGCTGCTCACTGGCCTGGGCTTTCAAGAGTTTGGAGACCCCGGTTAACAGGTTTAGTATTTCAGGGGTTTTTATTCGGTAAAGGATGCGCAGACCATCCTTCCGGGATTCTAATATGCCGGCCTGTTTTAAGATTGAAAGGTGTTTGGAGACATTGGCCTGTTCCTGATGAATAGCCGGAAATATTTCACATACGCAGCGCTCACCGTCTTTAAGCAATTCCAAAATTTGTAACCGGGTGGGCTGCCCCAGGGCTTTGAGAATCGAAGCCTGGCCTTCCAATATTTTTTGGTTCATTTTTCCTGATTTCCCCATAAGTTCCTATATGGTTATATAGATTTGTTCGTAAAGTCAAGGGAAAAGGGTTACAAAAGGGCATTAAAGAGAAAACCCACCATGAGAATCCCTGTGGCGACCACCCCAATAAACACAGCGATCAGCCGGGGTTTCAGCACCTTTCTTAAAATGATCGTTTCCGGCAGGGACAGGCCAATAACCGCCATCATGAAGGCCAACACCGTACCCAGGGCCGCTCCTTTTTCCAGCAGGGCCTGAACGATTGGGATAATACCGGCGGCATTGGAATACATGGGGACCCCAAGGATTACGGCCAGAGGGACCGACCACCAGGCTTCCCGGCCCATGAAAGAGGCCATGAATCCCACCGGCACATAGCCATGAATAGCGGCTCCTACGGCGATACCGGCAATGACATATATCCAGACCTTACCGACAATATCTTTGACGGCCTGCCAGGCATAATCGATCCGTCCGGACCAGGTCATTTTTTCCATTATTAATGGTATACCATTACTCCTGATTTCCCGGACCCAATCTTCGATGTGTTTTTCCATTCCCAGTCGGCCGATCACCCAGCCGCTGACTATGGCAATCAGCAAACCGGTGGTCAGATAAAGAGCGGCTACTTTCCAGCCAAAAAGACCGAAAAGCAATACCAGGGCGATCTCATTAACCATGGGGGCGGAGATCAAAAAAGAGAGGGTAACCCCCAGAGGGACCCCGGCCTCGACAAAGCCGATAAAGAGCGGGATGGCCGAGCAGGTACAGAAGGGGGTAGCAATCCCCAGACCGGCAGCTAAGACATTTCCTACGGACTCTTTTTTCCCGGCCAGGATATCTCTTGTTTTTTCCGGGGTAAAGAAAGAGCGCAAAAGCCCTACTCCAAATACGACCAGGACCAGAAGCATCAAGACTTTGGGAACATCATAGAGAAAGAAGGCGATGGCCTCACCTAAATGCGTCCCTTTTCCCAAGCCGAACAAATTAAAGGTCAACCATCCGGTAACCTTCGATAATTGATTATAAATCATCCACCAAGCCACCAGGGTTATCGGCAGAATAATCAGCTTTTTCCATAAATTTATTTGAGACGAATCCTCAATGGTTGTTTCCATGCATTCACAGGATACTTTATCATTCATGTTTATTCTCCGAATCGACCATTCTTAAGTTTCGCTTGTGTTGCTCCTTTAATAACTATATAGTAATATAGTTTTTAGAGGGATAGTTGTCAAGTAAAAAGAGAAATAAAAAACAATTCTATGCCATGACTTGATATTTAGCGATTACCCAATGATGCGAGAATCGGAAATATTTTCACAGAAGCGTTGCCGTGGTGCGGCCTATAAGTCCAGTTTAAAAGGACTTAAGTAAAGTTCCAGTCTATTTCTATTTTCCTGGGTCAGGGGGGGACAATCCTCCGGTCCCTTTATCCCTTCGGTGACCGATACGGCAAAAACCATACAGGTCGGTTCTCCACATTCCCGGCAGTTGGTTTTCGGGAGCAGCCTAAGAACTTGAATAACCTGAGGTCGGGGCAGGCTTTCGTAAGAAGGCTCGATTTCCTCCCTCTTTTCCCAGGCCTCATTGATTTCTCTCTTCAGCCATTCCACAATTTTTCGGGCTTCTTTTTCGTCCTTAAGGGCATTCACAGCGATTTTGTCTCCATGGACGGTGATGAGCTTGCCCTGAGACCGGAAGGTGACCGAGGGAGGGTCCTTGGTGAAGCCGAATCCGCCCAAAACTGCGTTTAAATAGGGGATGACCGGGCTTACGTCCTGATTCAGATGAGCAAAACAATGGACGGCTATGGCCCCAGGATTGCACTTTGAATTAAATATTTCCAGTCGGTAGGTTTCCAATAACAGCAAAAGATCATCCTTCCTTAGGGTTTGCAGGTCAGATGGCAGACCCCGGTAGGCGTCTCCAGGGCAAAGGGAAAATATCTTCGCTTAAACCACAGGGCCACACTGACCAGACCGATCAGGACCGGGACTTCGACCAGGGGGCCGATGACTGCGGCAAAAGCGGCTCCGGAGTTGATGCCGAAGACAGCTACGGCTACGGCTATGGCCAGCTCGAAATTATTAGAGGCGGCGGTGAAACTCAAAGTGGTGGCCTGCTCATAGGTGGCCTTGACTTTCATGGACATATAAAAGGAGATGAAAAACATAATGATGAAATAGATGGTCAGCGGGATGGCGATACGGATCACATCCAGAGGCAGTTGAACGATGTATTCCCCCTTGAGGGAAAACATGACGATGATGGTAAAGAGCAGGGCGATGAGGGTAATGGGGCTGATTTTGGGGATGAATTTTTCATGGTACCATATTTTGTCTTTGATTTTGATCAGGGTGAACCGGGTTATGATCCCGGCGATAAAGGGAATTCCCAGATAGATAAAGACGCTTTTGGCGATCTGACCGATGGAGATATCGACCACTGTGCCTTTAAGACCAAACCAGCCGGGCAGGATGGTGATGAAGATATAGGCATAGAGGGAGAAAAAAAGGACCTGAAAAATGGAATTAAAGGCCACCAGGCCGGCACAGTATTCGGTGTCCCCCGAGGCCAGTTCGTTCCAGACGATGACCATGGCGATGCAGCGGGCCAAACCGATCATGATCAAGCCGACCATGTATTCCGGATAGCCGGCCAGGAAGATGATGGCCAGGAAAAACATGAGGATGGGGCCGATGACCCAGTTCTGGATCAGGGAGAGCGTTAATACTCTATAATTTTTAAAGACTTCCCCGAGTTCTTCATATTTAACCTTGGCCAGGGGAGGGTACATCATCAGGATCAGGCCGAGGGCAATGGGGATGTTGGTGGTATCAACCTGGAAGAGGCTCCAGAATCCGACTACTTTGGGAAAGAGATAACCGGAACCTACCCCCACGAGCATGGCCAAGAAGATCCACAGGGTTAGAAAGCGGTCCAGAAAAGAAAGTTTTTTTGTTGAGGGGTCGGCCATTTGGTTGTCCTCCTCCTTAAGTATTTATGAAAAATTGAATTTGTTCTCTTATCAAGGACTCCGGGGGGATTTTTGAGAATCGACCATCCTCGGAGATATAAAACCGTCAGCCCAGGCCGGTTTGGGAAGGATGCCTGGCGGAGGGTTCCAGGTCCGTTCCATTGACCTTGATGGTTGGAGAACCCAAAAAATTATTTTTTCGGGCTTCTTCTTCGTTGCTAATTAAAATTTCTTCAATCGAGCCACGGATTTTCTTTTCCTCAAGGACTTTTTGTATCGCCTCCAGCGCCTCTTTTTTGGCCGGTCAATTATGAGTATGAAGGACCTTAATGTTGAGCACAGGCTTTTCCTTTTTCACTTTGTCTATATTCCTTATAAGGAATATAGTTGATTAAAGACAATGTCAAGAAAAAACTATTTATTCGGCAATTCCTTTATTTGTCAACCTGTGTTAAATTTACGTGACTCTGAAATGAGGAGGAAATCAATGAAAAACGACCAGGTCCTTTTTGTCTGTGTCCACAATTCGGCCCGAAGCCAGATGGCCGAGGCCCTGCTGAACGAAATGGCTGGTGACAGGCTTAAGGCGGAAAGCGCCGGACTGGAACCGGGACAGTTAAACCCCCTGGCTGTCATCGTGATGAAAGAGATCGGCCTCGATATTTCTCATAATAAAACCAAAAGCGCTTTTGACCTTTTAAAGGAAGGCAGGCCCTATACCCATGTTATCACGGTCTGTGATGAAACCAGTGCTGAACAGTGTCCCTTTTTTCCGGGGATCACCACCCACCTTCATTGGAGTTTTGCCGATCCTTCCGGCTTTACCGGAACCTGGGAAGAAAGGTTGGAAAAGACCAGACAAGTCAGGGAGGCGATCCGGGAAAAGATTAATGCTTGGCTGAAGGAATTGGAAAGGTAATTCGAAAATATAAACATTTTTCTGGTGAAAATTTCATCGTCACCAGGTGTTCATAATTCTTTCTTTGATTTACTTGTCTTTTATAATTTCACGATCTCTTGCCGATCCCCCTGCTTGGATCAACGGCAGAATCCTGTTGGAGAATAGAACCAATCCGGCAAGGGGATTGATTTTCCTTTATTTATAGTTTGACCGTCAGGGTGATCATTTTTTACTTGACAGGACCTGGGCCATATATTACCATATAGTTATATAATTAAAAAGTATAAAGAGATATTTTTTGGAAAATATTGTCAAATCCTGGCGTGGCATCCCCCGGGGTGAAAATTGATTGGCATCCGGGGGTGCGGCTGGCTACCGATTATAGTTGAGTTACTAAAGAAACGGGACCATCTCCCCTCTGGCGCATTCAGGTACAATATTTCCAGGTTAAAGGATTTGAGTTGAACTGAAGTTAAAGATAAAGGATTATCCCGGATGTAAAAAATAGAAAGACTGGTGGAAACTGTAGCAAGCAAGGCAGTCCCGTAACCCAAATAACACTTAATAGTGCCACCGGGGTACATGTGGGGTCAGTCTTGAGTTCAGAGATAAGGTGTTGTTGAATGAAAGAAAAAAATATGGCAAATGAAGGAGGTATCATCATGAAGGATTTAATAAAATTGTTTGAAGTGGGTTTGAAATTTCATGGCCATAAGTGTCCGGCCATGCCTATGGGTTTGAGGGCTGGAATGGCGGCTATGAAGGCCCTTGGGGTGGACCGAGCGCAGGATAAAGAACTCTTAGTGGTCTCGGAGACCGGGAAGGACCATGCGGCGGGCTGTTTTTTAGATGGCCTCATGACCGCGACAGGCTGCACTTACGGTAAATCGAATATTGAGAAACGCTATTTCAATAAGATGGCCTTCACGTTAATCGATCAGAAGACCGGTCGGGCGGTGAGAGTCTCACTCAAGGCGGATTTTTTCGAAAAGGCCCTCGCTTCACCCTTTGTTCAAAAACGTAAAGCGGGCGTGCCGCCACAGAACATCGAACCCGAAATTACTGATCCCCTTGTCGAGCGAATTCTTGCCCTGGAAGAAAGCGCATTTTTGGATATCGGCGCCGTGCATCAGGTGGAAGTCAAAAAGGGGAAAGGATGCTTCACTGCAAAGCGTTGTGCCGGATGCGGTGAGCTGACTTTTATAAACAGGATGCGCGTGACCGACGAGGGCCAATTAGTCTGTATCCCTTGTTCCGGCTACACCGCCTGAAGCGAAAGGTTCTTTCAATAAAACCAAATCGGCAGGATGGGGGGGGCGAGTACGTTTTTGAACGCTACGTGCGCTGCAAGGACGGTAAGACGCTCTACATACCCTGCACGGGGTATTAAACCATGATGACCATCACTATCGCATCTGTTCTCGTTTTTGTCTTCACCACCGTGCTGACCATAGCGGGTGTAGGGGCGGCCTTTATCATTATCCCGACCTTCTACTGGCTCGGCATCCCCCTGATAGAATCTATGGCTGTGGCCTTGCTCCTCAACGCCATCAGTATGAGCTTTGCCTCGGTCAACTACATTCGATACAAGCTGGTTTCCTTCAAGACTGCCCTACCTATCATCCTTCTGGCGATCATCTTCTCCCCCCTCGGCGCCTACTCTACCAGGTATTTCCCGAAGGAGGTGTTGATCCTTCTTTTTTGCGGTTTCCTGTTCTTTGCCGGATCGATGATGCTTTTCTATACACCGAAAACTAAAAGAGAGGGCGATTCCTCTTCCGGCAAAGAACTGAAAACGGGTATTGGTTTGGGCATAGGGGCGGGATATCTCGGGGGATTATTGGGTGTGGGTGGTGGGAACTTTATAGTACCGGCCCTGGTCTGGCTCGGCTTTGATTCCAAGAAGGCCTCCGCCACAACGGCTTTCATCGTCATCTTTTCCTCGTTGAGCGGTTTCTTCGGACATACCGCCATGGGAAATGTCAATGGCCGCCTTCTCCTCTTCGCTGCGGTCGGATCCATTGCCGGGGCCATCGTCGGCTCCTGGCTTATGCACCGAAAGCTTGACGCCAAACAGGTAAAACGGATCATCGGCATCGTTCTTTATGTAATCGCGGTCAAAATGGCCTGGGGAATCATTTTTTAATGAGGCCGATCAGTGTTTTACATTTTTTTAATGAATATTTTAACGAATGCCTTGAAATTTCACAGTCACAAGTGCTGGGCCTGCGTGGCCAGCGTTTGGGTTGGCCTGGCGGCCTTGCGGGCACTGGGTGTGAAAACCCCTGCGGAACACAGCCTTTCATGTTGTGGAGATCAGGGAGGACCACGCGGATGTGCTTCGGGGACGGGGGCCAATATACCACCGGCTGTACCCTCAGTAAGGACAACATTCGGAAAGTGCTTTCGGGGAAGCCGTTCAATACCAAAGCGAATGGTTTCCTGAAGTTATGGTTTTTACGCTCTGCGCTGTTTGCTGTGAGTTGACGGCTAAGGTTTATCTTCGTGTTCCGGGAGACAGGCAGGTCTGCATCCCCTGTTCGGTATACTAAAGATAAAGGGAGTCACTCGCACTTCTGATTTTCTTTACAGATTCCCTCATCATTGGAGGGATTAAATATGGGATTGGTTTCGCCCAGGGGTAAAGATAACGACCCCGATCCGGAATTTCCGGATTTTAAGGGTGATTCCTTTTTTGAAGGCGAGGGGCCTGAAACAGCGGGGGATGAATTTTTCGAGGATTGACATGTGGCGAGATAGCGGCGAATAGCCTCCTTTCCGGTCAGAATGAGTTTTTCGTAACGAGCATTTACAAAAAGGGTAGGTACACTTTCGACCCCCATATTTTTGAGGGCCGCCGTATACTCTTTGACCAGCATCGGAGTGATATCGAGCTTGTTTTTGGCAATCTCTTCTTTGATCTCTATGCAATGCCGGCAATCCTCACTGTAAAACAGGATCATTTTTTTGTCGGAGGGAAGAGCTGTCCCAGGCGGCGGCAGGATCAACCCGACAAAACACAGGACCACAGCAAAAGCGGCAAAACCTAAAACCATCTCTTTCCATCCCGCCAGAATCCTGAGAATACCAAGGAAAAGAAAGATGCCGAAAACAGTCAAACAGAACAGACACACTTCCGGAAGCCAGAAGATCTGGTAGCCAACAAAAAAACCCTCGGTGGCCAGGGCGGCGATGAGGATGAGGTTGATGGCAGAATCGAGTATCTTCGTTGGCCGCCGCAGGTTCAACCCGGAAAGCAAGGCCAGGAGGCTAAGGCCAAAAAAGCCAATGAGAATCGCCGTGAGATCCCCGAAACGTGTTGTTCGGGCCGCCAGTCCGCACCCGTCGGAGACACAAACGCTCCTTCCGAAAAGATGCAGCCCGGCTTCGAGCAGCAGATAGAGCGAGCCCAGGAGGCTGAAGATAAAAAAGATTTTCCCGCTGCCGTGTCTCTCCTTCATGGTGTTCTCGTCTGGAATCGGCATCCGGGATCCTGAATCACTTTTTTTACCACCAACTGATTACCTTATCATGGGAAAAGATCAGTTCAACCAAGCGGTTATAATCTACGGCTTCTTCATACAGGGGAAATTGGGTCGTTTCATTTTCTTCGGAAAGGGCTTTAGTTAATTGCGATACTTCTTTTGTAGGTTTTGAACGAAAAATATGTAGCAGTTTCATGGTTCCCTCGTTTTGCATATCAATCCTGTTTCGCCGGCAGGAGCCGGGTGGATAGTGTGTCTCAGGTTAAAAAGGAATTACGATATCCATTTCTTTCAGTTTTTGTCCCAATTCCTCATAGGTAACAGGGTTAAATCCGTGTTTCTCCACATTGGCCGGAACATTGGAGTATAATTCCCCTTCCATATCCAGGATCCAATCCAGGTTTTCCCGATAGGGCTCGGTCATTTCCACTTCATGATCCAGAACGAAAAGAAACATGGTATTATTTCCCACGGCCAATCCAAGGGTCGAGCGAAGCCCTTCCCAATCCTCTGAGGGATCCTTAACCAAAAAAGCGATTTTTTTCATATTCTTTCCTTACATAACGATATATCGGTCCACTTGTTCAAGCATTTCCACATGGACCATCTGGGAAGCGAAGTCTTTTTCGGTCATACCCGGCACCGGTTTCCCGCTTAATCCGTTTGCTTCAAAACCAACATGACACAAAGATTTTTTCCCACAGTCGATCAATTCTTTAAACTCCGGTTCCTGAGTCAGCAAGACCCCTTTGTGGGAAAAAAAGAGGATCACCTCTTTCCCGGCAGCCTCAGCCGCCTTACAAATTCCGATCACATGCCGAAGGTTTTTGTTGGAGGAAATAAAAACACCCAGTTTTTCAGCCATTGGTAAAATCTCCTGTCTTCCTTCCCCCAGTTTGTTTGCGAACCTCTCAGGATCGGCGAACTACTTGTCCCAAAGGAAAGGGAAGGTATTATTTATATATTCAGAACCGTAGGGTACCAGCAAAAAAAATCACGACCGTTCAGAGAAAACTATTGAACTATCATGAAGTCTGATAAAATATAAGATTCCAGTAAAGGGATGTCAAATATAAAGTTGGAAACCCAATGGGGGGAGATTTCCCAAAGGTTATTTCAGGGTTTACAGTTTCTCCTTTTTTTAGTATGAGGGGATTATAAAAAATTGTGGATTGTAGATTTCGGATCGGCGGATTTTGAAACGGGATCTTTCAAATGAATCGCCGAGGCAAAGAGAAACATACGATGGCAAAAATTGATTATCAAAAAAATCTGAACCAGGCTCAACTGGAAGCGGTTTTTTCCCCTGATGGGCCGACCCTGATCATTGCCGGAGCCGGAAGCGGAAAAACCCGGACCCTGGTTTATCGGGTGGCCTGGCTGGTGGAAAACGGTGTCCAGCCGGAAAGGATTCTCCTTCTGACATTTACCCGCAAGGCTTCCCAGGAAATGCTTCATCGGGTGGAGGAAATGCTTAACCGATCCTGCCGGGAAGTGGCTGGGGGAACCTTCCATTCCCTGGCCTATAAAATACTGAGGATGTATGGGCCTGCTATCGGTCTTAAAAGACCTCTGACCGTCATGGATCGTAAGGACAGTGAGGAACTGGTCGGAAAAATTATCAAGGCCAAACACTGGGAAAAAGAAAAGGATACCCCGGATAAAAAGGAATTCCTGGAACTACTCAGTCGGTATGTCAACCGGGGATATACTTTTGAGGAAGGGCTGTCCAAATCTTATTTCGAAGAAGGTACATCCCTTTCCAAACTCAAGGAAGTGAACCAGGGTTATGAGTCCTTTAAAAGGCAACACGGCTTGTTGGATTATGATGATCTCCTAAGTCATTGCCTGTTTCTTTTCCGGCAGGAATCCGGAATAGTCCAGAAGTTATCCTCTTTTTATCGATACGTCCTGGTGGACGAATATCAGGATACCAATTTCCTTCAAGCTGAGATAGTCCGTCTTCTGGCACGGGGAAATATCATGGTGGTAGGGGATGATTCCCAATCCATCTATGGGTTCCGCGGGGCCCACTTTAAAAATATTCTGGACTTTCCCCACCAGTTTCCCGGAACCCGGGTGATTAAATTAGAGGAAAATTTTCGAAGCTCCCAGTCAATCCTGAATCTGGCCAACCACATGATCAGTTACTCCAAAGAACGGTATAGTAAGTGCCTCTTTTCCCGTTTTAAAAAAGGGGAACCCCCCTATTGTATTGAACTGCCTTATGAAGAGTCCCAGTCTCAATATGTGACTCGGCAGCTTCAAGAATTTCACAGCCAGGGGATCCCCTGGCAGGAAATGGCCGTTCTTTTCCGGGCCGGTCACCATTCTTTTAACCTGGAGGTTTTTCTGCAAAAGGAAGGCATTCCTTTTAAAAAATACGGGGGACGTCGTTTTGTCGAAGGGGCGCATATTAAGGATTTCCTGTCCTACTTAAAGGTGATTCATAATCCCTTAGATATCCTGGCCTGGGAAAGGATTTTGAAGCTTTTAGAAGGACTGGGTCCCAAAAGGGCACAGGACATGGTTGGAAAAATGACGATCTGTTCGGAATGGATCTCGAGGTTGGAATGCCTTTCGGGGTATCCCCGTTTGAAGACCCAACTGGACGAATTGGCCGCCTTGTTCCATAGACTGGTCGATCAACCTCTACAGACGCCCACTCAGGCTCTGGAGACAATCTGGGAGTATTATAAAAACCTCCTGCCCGGTTTATATGAAGAACCCCAGAGGAGACAAAAAGAGATCGAAGAAATTATCCGAGTGAGTTATAATTACACCGAGACGGAGGATCTGCTGGGGGATTTGAGTTTAGAGGTCTATGAAGAATCGGATGGCCCGGAGAAAGACCAGTTGGTTTTGTCCACCGTTCATTCAGCCAAAGGGCTGGAATGGAAAATCGTTTTCATTATCTGGCTGACCGAGGGCCGGTTTCCTTCTTCCCAATCCATGATGAACCCGGAGGAAATGGAGGAAGAAAGACGGTTGCTCTACGTAGCCATCACCCGGGCCAAGGAGAGGCTTTTTTTGACCTACCCTGAATCCCTTTCCAACCGAGGCGGAGGCTGGCAAAAGAATGACTTGTGTCATTTTGTCGCGGATATTCCCGAAGACCTGCTGCCGCGAAGGGGGGGGCCGGTCTCTAACCATTCGTCTCAGACTCCATCGTCCTCATCGTCCTATGTCAGTCCGATTCCCAAAGAGGATGATGAGGGTTTTTCCAAGGGGACGAAAGTCTTTCATCCCTTATTCGGCAGCGGGATAATCCAGGAGCCGCCTAAAGAGAGAAAAGTCCGGGTTCTTTTTAAACGTTATGGGTCCAAGGTGCTGCACTTGGATTATGCCCGTTTGGAAAAGGGGGATACCTGAAATGGCCAGCCGGCCTTTTGAACGATTGAGTTATGACCGGGCCTATGATCAGGCCCTGTCCTACTTATATAATTTACAAAAATTCGGGATCAAGTTCGGGCTTTCCAAGACCGAGAACCTGCTTACCGCCTTCAATAATCCTCATTGGGAATTGAACTGCGTACATATCGCCGGTTCCAATGGTAAGGGGTCGGTAGCAGCCATGCTGGCTTCCATTTATAGTCGTGCCGGGTATAAAGTCGGATTATTTACCTCGCCCCATTTGGTTGATTTTCGGGAAAGGTTTCAAATCAATGGCCGTCTGATTTCCAAATCCAAAACCCTTGAGCTGATCAAAGAGATCAAAGAAAAATCTCAGATGGAGGAACCCCCTACTTTTTTTGAGTTCGTAACCGCCATGGCCCTAATCTATTTTTATCGGGAAAAAGTGGACCTGGCCATTATGGAAGTCGGATTGGGCGGAAGACTCGATGCCACGAATATCATTAATCCTTTAATAACCGTTATCACCACTATTTCTTTGGAGCACCAGGATTATCTGGGAAAGACCCTGGAAAAGATTGCCTGGGAAAAGGCCGGGATTATAAAACCGGGGGTGCCCTTAGTAACCGGTGTAGGGCAAAAAAAGGTGCAGACCCAGATTGAAAAGATTTGCCGGGAAAGAAAGACCCGATGTTTCTGGCCGGGAGAGACTTTCGGACGAGAAAATTGAAGAATGGATACTTCAATTATTATGTTATGCCTGAGAGTCAGTTCGGAGTTCGGAGCCTGCAATCGGCAGGGGGGGTCGGATTGGACAGGAAAAAGGAGCGAGGTACGAGGAAAAAAGAATGGTTTTCTCCGCAATCCCCTGCCGATCGCAGGATCCGCAATTCGCAATTAAAAGGGATGCAATTGGCCCTGCAGGGTGGTCATCAGATCAAAAATGCTGCCCTGGCCTTAACTGTTGTAGATTTATTACAGGAAAAATACCCGGCCACAGAAAGAAAAATCAGAGAAGGACTTAGTAAGGTGAAATGGCCGGGGAGGATGGAAGTATTGTCTGAAATGCCCTGGATCGTTCTGGATGGGGCACATAATCCCGGGGCCATGAGGACCCTGGCCGAAAACCTTCCCAAGGCCTTTTCATACAAAAAAATGTGGCTGGTCTTCGGCATGATGAAGGATAAAAATATCCAAAAGACACTGGACCACATAACTCCCCTGGCCAAACGTATTTTTTTAACCCGGGCCGAATATGACCGATCGGCCGATCCTGAGGATTTATTGCGATTTATTAAAAGACAGAGTCATTATCACCCCCGGGCTTTTCCCACAATCCCCCAGGCGATCATCCAGGCCATGAAGGAGGCTGGCCCGGAGGATTTAATTTTAATTTCCGGTTCCCTTTTTGTGGTAGGGGAGGCCAGGGCCTGGTGGGAGCGAAGGAAGCGGTCTCATAAGTTAATCCGAAGCAAAAACATTTGAAATTCAGAATCCGGGAGAAGGGATTCAGAGTGATTAGGGTTTGTTATGCTTAAAATCCGTGGGATCAACGAACCGAGGTCAATGGCGGTTGCCTCCCCCCTCAAGCAAAGTGCTCCTTAAGTATAGAGAATTGCTTTTCAGCTCATAGATAATCCAAACCTGCTTAGAAAATTGGATAAAACACATCCTCAGATTCGCCTGGTTAGAATTCCCTCGACTTGATATTCTGAAAATTAGCCTTATAATTTTCACTTAGGTTTTTTACAACTTTCAATTTATGGGGTTAAAGAAAAAAGCTAACACCAAATTTTGATATTAGGAGAATATGATCTATGCGTGAGCGAGAAGAGATATTGGTCGTTGATGACACTCCAGCAATAGTAGAGATACTTATGGAGACCCTTTCGTCTGAAGGGTTCCCGGTGCGATCTGCCAGCAATGGAAAATTGGCATTAGGCTTAATTGGGACCAAACCGCCCCAGCTGATTTTGCTGGATATCGATATGCCTGGGATGAATGGATTCGAGGTTTGCCTACGGCTTAAAGCACGGGAAGAAACCCGCAATATCCCTATAATATTTATAAGTGGCCTTATGGGCTTTGAGGAGAAGATGAATTGTTTTAGGCTTGGCGGGGTCGATTTTATTCCCAAACCTTTCCAGCGTGAAGAACTCCTGGCTCGGGTACGAACCCATTTGGAATTGAGCCGGTTGCGGCTCAATCTCGAAGCCCAGGTGGTGGAACGAACGGCTCAACTAAACAAATCGACAGAAGAACTCAAACAAAGTTTAGAAAAACTCAATAAATCCATGGGAGGGATGATTCAGGCCATCGCCTTGACCGTGGAAACTCGGGACCCTTACACCGCTGGTCATCAGCGTCGGGTAGCGGAGTTGTCATTTACTATTGCCCAAGAGATGGGTCTTCCTGCAGAAAAGATTAAAGGGCTCCGCATGACTGCAATGATCCATGACCTGGGCAAGATAAACATTCCCGCAGAAATCCTCAGCAAACCATCTAAATTATCCGATCTCGAATTCGGCATGATAAAAGTTCACCCCTCGGTAGGTTATACCATATTAAAAGATATTGACTTTCCCTGGCCTGTGGCAAGGATGGTCCTTGAACATCACGAACGGTTAAACGGTTCTGGTTATCCGAGTGGGTTAACCGGAGAAAATCTCCTTATTGAATCCCGGATTCTGGCTGTTGCCGATGTCGTCGAGGCTATCATCTCTTTTCGTCCTTACCGGCCCCCTTTTTGGGATTAAAGTGGCCCTGGAGGAGATTGAAAAAAATAAACGGATTCTACTCACGCCAAAGTGGGATGCTTGTCTGGGGCTTTTTAGGGGGAAGGGGTACAATCTCAATTCGACCAGAAGAATTTTTCACCTCTTCCTATCAGAATTGAACCATAGAATGCAGTTATTGCCATCCCATCAATTGATAATAATTAAAATATGTTAAGATATGCGGGAAGCCCATCGGCCAATGGAGACCAAAACAGGACGTGGGAAGTTTTTCCAATGGCAAGACCCATTGTTTTTAATCGCAACTCTCAATAATAGACAAGTTAATGTTAAAAACAGGACAAAAATTGTCCAAATAACTAAGTTTAAACCTGCCCCTCAACCAATTCTTATTCTTCAACATTTCCATTTTAACCGTAATCTAATAAAATTACACCAATTTGTCCGTTTAATAAGTTATTGGCGTAATTTTTGCTCTTTTAAGGATAATTAAAAGTAACTGGGAATAGTAGTTTTTTGGTTAATACCAGAAAAGGGAATTTCTATGAGACATTTTAGAGATGAGGTTCTCAAAGCGGATGAAGTATCATATGGCTGCCGTATTCCTAAGTCAACCATTTATAAGCTTTGCCTGGAAGGTCAAATCCCCGGGACAAAAATCGGCAGGCATTGGCGGTTTGATCGAAAAGATATTGAAGCATGGTTTAAAAAAGAATTAAAAAGGAAAACGAAAATATTCATTGATTGCAAGCAGTGGTTCACACGGGATTTCTACGACGGCTGCCTATCTTATGCTCGAAAATCCTGTTTATAATATGAAGGAAAAAGAAATCGAAACTACCTTTCAAGCAGAAAAAAAAATTATCCAATGTCTGCAAAACCCTTTATAACAGTAGGATACTGAATACCTATGTTGAATTTACTAAAAAAAATTATCTATGTCAGTATTCATGAATTATTGAAATATGCCGGGTAGAACCCTATCAGATAACGGACGAAGGGCATTGGTTTACTCAAGGCCAACATGACCGGTTCCATGAAAAACTGGAATTAACCGGAAATCAGGATATCGCCGGGAAGCGGGCGATATGCGGCTTCTTCGAGGGAGTGGGACTATTTAAACAATATGCTCTGGCCTGGACGGCTTAATGGCCTATTCCATCTTAGGAATATTACTTCGAAGTTTTCAAAATCCTCCATTTATCAGTCCAGAAAAATTTCCACCAATACCGTAAAAATTATCGTAACCCCGCAGGAAGGTATTCAGGAAAAACCTTATCAGTGCGAAAACAGATTGGGGATGTTCGAGGCCATTTTTGATTTTTTTGATTATAAATTATCCTGGACCGATCATCCTGAATGTGTTTTTAAAGGGGGAAAGGTCTGCCGCTATCTGATTTCCTGGGAGCCTCCCCCGTCTTCCATGTGGAAAAGAATCAGAAATTTATCGTGGTTCTTTTATTGCTGTCCGGAGGAGTTTTGATCCCTTTTTTCCTGGGATTCCATCGTTATTTTTTCCATTCTGCTACTTTTGATATTATTAACCCATGTTATTAATGTTTCAGAAAGAAAGAATTAAATACCACCATCAATAATTTTAGGCAGGCAGCCGAGCAGCAGATTGATCAAATTGATATCAATTATAAAAATGCCTTGATGATTATGAGATCGGACATACCATTAGTAAATAGTTAAATATTACGACATCCTGAAAATTATTAAACGCTCTGGAGTTCGGCTGGATTATGATCGGGGGATGATTCTCCTGGCTAATCCGGAAAAGACGCAATTGATTTATTCTGCCGGTTATGGAATTAACGAGGAACAACTGTCCTTCATTCAAAATACTTTTTTTCATTTGGATAAGCCTGAATCAAAAGGGATTTTTTGTCCTTTCCTTTCATGAACAAAAACCTTTTCTGGTCAGCGATATGGACGAAATAAAAGATAACATTTCAGAAAAAAGTCTGGAATTCCTTAAGGAGACCGGGAGTAAGGCCTTTGTTTGTTGTCCTATTATTTACGAGAAGACTCTAGGAGTCCTGGTAGTTGATAATATCGGGAAAAAAAGGGAGTTGACGCAAACAGATATAAGTATCCTTTTGGGGATTGCCCCAGATTGGAATCAGTATCAACAATGCCCTGTCGATCGAGCAACAAAAAACCCAATTTAATTCTATTTTTAGGGTCCTGGCGGCTTCTATCGATCCAGGGATCCATTAACGGCCGGTCATTCGGAAAAGGTAACCGAATATTCCATGGCCATTGCTTGAGAAATGAGGTTAGGTGACGACTATTGTGAGGTCATAGGCATAGCCGGTCTGCTCACGATTATGGAAAGCTGGGTGTAAGGGATGATATTCTTAAAAAACCCGGGAGACTTACAGATGAAGAGTATTTAGAAATACAATCTCATGCCTTAAAAAACAAATTGATTTTGGACCAGATGAATTTCAGTGGGAATTTTCGAAATCCCCTTATTGGCCGGGGCCGATCATGAAAAAATGGACGGCAGCGGTTACCCGGATGGTTTGAAAGGAGAGGAGATGACCTTAGG
>CAWAKF010000040.1:0-56057 GCA_963782435.1 uncultured delta proteobacterium | reverse complement strand
TCGTCAAGGCGGCCTGCTAACGGAGCAATTACTGAGGATTGATCTAAAGTGATGAAACCGTCAACCATTCATTCTCTTATAACAGCGAAGGCCATTTATTATGAATCCAAACCCTTAATTGAGGCAGGAAACAGGTATTCTTCCTCAGCAGGCCTTATTCTGCTTCAAGACGCAATAGAGCTCGTTTTATTGGCGCTGTTGGTGGAGCTGGGCGTTGATGAGCAGAAGAATCTTGATTCAAAAAGCTTTGACGAATTGCTGGGAGAGTTAAGAAAGACCGGCATCACCGTCCCAAAATCAGGAACCATCAAGGCACTTAACAAGCAAAGAGTTATTATTAAGCATTTTGGACAGATGGCTGAACCTGCGACTGTATTGAACTATTCTCAAGCAGCGGATTTCTTCATTGAGAGCGTATTGAAGCAGGTCATAGGAAAGGCCCTAAATGAGATATTTTTAACCGACCTTCTTCCAGATTGTGAGGCCAAAGAGTTTCTGAAAAATGCAATACGATTGAAAGAATCCGGAATGTTTCTTGATGTGCTGATTGAAATAAGAAAGGCTTTCTTTGTCGAGTATGAGAATACATATGCCGTTCATAATTGGGTCGATGTGGACCAAAACGATACCCTCCAATGGGGGTTGCTCCTTTGGGTCAAGGGAGGTCACAACGCCCCCTTTTTTTACACCAAGAACAAACAATGGATAGAGAAAAACGTACAGTGCCCTCTCGACTATATTCAGATAGATTCGGAGAAAAATGCGTTTGGATGCCATTGAATGGGGAGTGAGTACATCTGAAATTGAGAACTTGGCGTTTCTGCTCGGCGGTTTCAGAGCAAATAAGGATTCTAATTGGCAAGTTGATTACAGCCTTGATTTCCCTCCGAATGAGGCAAATGAACAAAACTGCAATTCTTGCATAGACATAGCGATAAGCATACTGAGAAAAAAGAAAGAGCACGAACATTTAAAGCGGTGGCCCAGAAGAGAAAAGCCTTTTAACCCAACTCCAATCTATATTGGGCAACCCGTATTTTCCTTGGCTCGAACTGATTCGGAAGTGGTTCATACTGTTTCTGAGGGATTCCTTTATACCACGCACCGCGTGGTTACCGGGTTCAACAGTGAAGAGGAGTTCTTATATATTTCTGGCAATGAGCCGCCAGATGAGAACTCTCCCTATGGGAAGAATCATTTTTGGGGATACTTACTCAAGTTAGAATGAACAAAGATAAAGCGTGATCCAATCAATCGCCCAAACTGCGAGATCTGGATAATCCTTGCAATAACTGAAGGGTTGACCAAATTAAGAGGAGACGGAGTTACTGAGTAAATTTATTAAAGGGGTAAAATTAAAACGTTAATCTAAAATTATGAAAACCAATTTGATAAAAGACAGATTGGTTGAACATGGGCAAACGCTTTTCCATGCTCCAAGGGAGCTCATCCAGTTCACGAAAGTGCCGGGGGCCGATGCTCTTCTCAACGATCTGGATAATCATCCCCATGCCTTTGTTCTGGCCTGCGTAATGGACCGCCAGATCAAAGCCGAGAGGGCGTGGATCATTCCTTACCTTATTTCCGAAAAACTTTCTAATTTCTCGATGCCAATCCTCTCCAGATTATCATTGGCAGACATACGACGATTAATGTCAAAACCGGAACCGCTCCATCGTTTTGTTGATATCATGAGCAGGTTGTTTCATCTGGCTTTACAACGGATTCGCAAACAGTATTCAGGAAATGCTGGAAAAATTTGGACAGGAAAACCTTCCAGCGCTGAAGTGGTTTATCGCTTTCTTGAATTTGATGGTGTCGGCCCGAAAAATCGCAAGCATGGCTGTCAATATCCTCGCCCGCGAATTCAAAATACTATTTGCGGACTATTTCTCAATCGATATATCTGCTGATGTACACGTCCGTCGAGTGTTTGCACGCCTTGGCCTTTGCCCCCCCAATGCCTCGATAGATCAGGTTATCTACAAAGCAAAAGCCCTATACCCAGAATTTCCTGGATTAATGGATTTCCCCTGTTGGGAAATCGGAAGGAACTGGTGCAAAGCCCGCAACCCGGAGTGCGATGGTTGCTACATGAACGATTTGTGCCCAACAGCAAATGGAAAAGGGAAGGATAAAGGATGGCAAACCAAAAAAGCCAAAACACAAATCTTGCCGCAGAATTCTATATAGCCTCTCAGCTCTTTCGCCTTGGATATGTCGTAACAATTACACTGGGGCATACAAAAGAAATCGATCTTATAGTTGCCCATCCAGACGGCAGAACTTGCACGATCGACGTTAAAGGCCTGAAGAACACAACAAATTGGCCACTTAACCCGAAACTAAAGAAGAAAGGTCACTTTTTCATCTTGGTTTCGTATTTGAACAAGTTCGATCAAGTTGATAAAATGCCAGATGTATTTATAGTACCATCATTACGCGTTGGTCGCCTATTGACAAAATGGGCAGGAAGGCCAGAAGTGACTTGCGTAGGTTATAACAAATTGAGAAACAGTAATTTCAAGAATGCATGGCATTTATTATTCCTATAAAAACAATAATACAATGGCGTTGTCAGACTATTGCCTCCCTCATTATTTAGTCATTAGTGAAAAAGAAATACGATATGGCAGATACTCGGGTACAGCTTGAAGTTGAAGATTGGATTCGGGAGAATTGGATGCCAATAGAATTCGGTTGTGATTTCTCACGTAACAGGCTCATCTTGACCTCAGGAGGGGTTTTTGATTTCGATGCCGTGAGTAAAGACCGAAAGATTGCAGCATGTATTTCCACAAGTGGTGGAAAAACTGTAAGTGGAAAATACGCGGTAGGGAAATTGCTAAAAATTCGTTCTGATATTCTCTTTCTGCTCTTGGCAAAGGAACCAGAGAAACGGGTTATTATATTAACCGAACCTGATATGTTTGATGTCTGCACCAAAGAGAAAGTAGGTAGTCGTGTTCCAGATAGGAAAAGAATGAAAAGAAATTAATACTGTTGAAGAAAGAGTAAGATGACTTTTTTTAGGGCATTCAAATCAGCAAATAGTTATAAGGATATGCTTACAATAATCAGCATCTCAACCTTTCTTTTTTTAGTCGGACTGATTACTCTTGCGCGTTATCGCTTCCCGGAATTTGATTTATTATTGGATCAATTTTCAGCTGATATTAAGGTGATAAATCTACCAATACCTCTTGGTACTATCATACCATCTTTTGCCCTTACCATTGCGATCAGCCGCATGATAAAGTTGCACGATCGTTTGTCTGATTTTTTTGGAATCCGTCGCAGGTTCGATATAGAAATAATACTAATCCCCATGGCCCAAAAAGTTGGCGCTAAAAGGACGTCACAAGAAAGAGAAATTCTTTTACGCCATAGATCTGACCTAATGAGAAAAGTGTTTTATCGTTATATTTCTGTATTTTCTCCTGAACGTGCAATAGATGAGCATTATATAACAATGGCAATGGATCAATGGACATGGTTCTGGGTTTGTATCGAGGCAGCTTTCCTTTGCTTACTTGCAGTACCAATCTTCCTTTTAGCTAAAGACTTCATTATTTCTATTATTCTGATAGGAGCCGTCTTGTTTCTTGTTCTACTGATGTTTTTAAACTGGCAACAATGCAAGAAATGGGCTGAAGAAGAAATAAATGAGTTACTGAGGGACGAGGGGCGACGCTCGTCTGTGAAACAGGAATTTGATGCATTATAGAGTTTGTGGAAAGATAATAAAGTCCGAACTTGCAGCAAAGTCTGTGAAACAACAGGCAAAACATGTCACCCAGTATCTTAGAAATCTACAGGATGTTGATAAAGGGGCAGATTATGGATGCGGTCGTTTACGTTACTCTGACGAATTACGAATGCATTGTAATCATTTAACTCTAATCGATTCTCAACAGCAATTATCTCGACATCAGATTATTCATGGTAGATTCTCAACAATATATGATTTTGTTAAAACTACTTGGAAAAATGTTGATATTTTGACCATTGAAGAGTTTGAGAAAAATTTGTCGAAATTCGATTTTATTCTTTGTGCAAATGTCTTATCGGCAATTCCCAACCCTCATAGGATGCTTCGGGCTCTTCAGTGCATCCACTCGAAGCTTAAGAAGTCAGGTGAAGCTTTGTTTGTTACCCAATACACGAATTCGTATTTTACTCAAATGCGCGATAATAAAAAAGCTTTTCCACATTCGAATGGATGGATAGTTGATTCTGTCCATGGTACATTTTATTACGGAATTCTTAGAAAATCGGAAATTCAGAAAATGCTTCAAGAAAATGGTTTTACGATCCATAAAGCGTGGACCGAAGGCCAGTCAGCAATGGTTTTGGCAGGAAAACGTAGTTCCATAAAAACAAAATGGAAGGAAAGAAATTTAAAATTATAGGCCTTTCCAGATATATTCAATTTTTCCTCTTTTTATTTTTGGCAAAGGCAAGAAAATTCTTCGTGAAAATTTTTAAGGGCCTTTCTTTTTTCCCACCAATCACTCGTCCTGCTGATGATAACTTTTAAGAGAGGACGCCAGCCTATATCACTGAATATGACGACGTCGTCCGGATGATAGGCCCTTTTTTTGATACTCTTTTTTCGTCAGCCGGCACAAATCAGTTAGGTTTGGGCTTTGAACATCCCAGGGACAAAATCAGTACGTTTCGCTTCTTAATGAATACCGGGCATCCTGGGCTATCATCCGACAATGGACAGGCTTTGAGCCTGCAATTGCTCAGAAAGAAGCTCAGATTGAACGTCTGGAACGGCTCGTTATTAACGCGATCTATGCTTTGCAAAAGGCGGGTCTTGACGATGCTGCGAATCGAATTCGTCGAGGATTTCAGAAAAACTAAATGGGTTTAGGGTCAAAATCATGCTCGCCCCTTGTTTTCTCTGATGCGGTTGGAGCGCTCTGGATCATGAACGGAATCAATGAATTTCATGGCATCCCTAAATGAAAAGTTTTTCCTGAAGTCCTCAAAATATGATTTTGATAAAAATAAAAGAATTCAAACTGTAATTATTGATGAAAAGTGTCATACCCTACAAGTCATCGACTTTAGCATGTGCTTGAATTAGAGATTTCCGTTTGAACTCTTCAGGCCACCCTACGGTCAGATAAGGCGGTAGATGACCTGGAACTCTTCCGGATGATAGGTCATTCGTTCTTGCGAGAAAGAGGCCCGGATGATATGGCGGGCCAGGTTTTCCATGGTCTCTTTTTCCCTGGGATGGATTTGGATTCGGGGGCCGCAGAAGACCTGAAAGCCGGAATGTCTCCAGGATTTTTTTGCTCTGCTATCTCATCCTGTCCAGCCATTCTTTTGAAGCTTCCAGGTTGTTCAGCGCGCTGGCCACGTTGGCGATACCGCCTTTATCGTCACGCAGGGTTGCCAGGTCACGCATCTCCGTGCCGATGAAGTAGCTCTGGTAGGCAACATCGATTTCTGCGGAAAACCCCATCTGATCCATCATGTGGTTCATGGAAAACTTGGCGGTTCGGATTCTCATCGGGTCGCGCAACCAGTTCGTTGCCACTCGGTCAGCGTAAGCAAGCGTCTCCTTCTCCAGCATTTCCCGGGTTGGATAAACACGGTTCACCCAGCCATAGTGATAGGCCTCCCAGGCGGTGATAAAGCGGTGTTCAAAGAGGATTTCCTTGGCGCGCCGGTAACCGATATCCCACGGGACGCTAAAATACTGAGTGTGGGAGGGCAGGAACAAGGCATCCTCTGCAACAAATATCAGATCCATCGCCGCAGCAAATATCCAACCCCCAAAGATGCAGTATCCGTGCACCATGGCGATTGTCGGCTTGGGGATATTCCGCCACCGCATACTGTTCTCCATACAGGATGCACGCACTTGGTCATAGCGGTGGTACCTGTCCTCAGGGATGTTGCGGCGATCCTGCTCCTCCATTTCTTCTTTGGTGCCCACATCGTGCCCGGATGAAAAATGCTCGCCATTACCAGAGAGGATAATACACCCCACCGCATCGTCTTTGGCGGCTTCACTAAAAGCCACATCCATCTCCTCCCGCATCACTGTCGTCTGGGCATTGTGGTAGCGCGGGCGGTTGAGGACGATGCGCGCCACTTTCCCCGGCTGGTAGATAATGTACTTGAATTCCATTTTTTCTCCTTTTCTTAAATAGCAAGGCACAAAAGCCCGATTTCATGCCAAATGCCGTGCTGTATATCTAAAACATGCGCCTTAGATTTTTGTACGAGTATTTCCGCGAACTTCTTATGCGGCCCTATATGACTTCTAAATATTCTTTTCCCTGAAGCCTTGGGAACGGGGTTGTTGGCAGTGTCTGATACCAGAAGACGGTCGAGGCTATGTCATCTTGTAGAGGCAGGTAGAGCCCGCCACTGGACCATCCGAGAGCCTGGATCGTGACTCTCAAGTCTTTTTCAAAACGCACAGGATCCATGATGTGCCACCGGTAGAGACTGAACTGTGTCTGCGACTGGTACAAGCCGTCCGGCCGCAAAACTTGATGCAACCCTGCGTACGGGGTACAGAACTCCCGATTCCCACCATTCTCCTTACCTACATCGAAATTGTAGGAACCGCAGAAGTAGTCTTCAGTGCCGGTGCCGCAGATGGTCGGAAAGTCTTTGTCGCCATCCATGTAGAACTTGATTTCGCCTTCACCCCACCAGCCGTTATTATTAACCCCCCAAGCCATGAAAGTGCCTACATACTGCCCTTGTCCCTTGACGTCATCGAGCAGGGTATGCACCGTCTTGTAAGGAAGTGGGTTTGACCGCCGCCATTGGACGTGAAAGTAAGCGCAGTCTTTGGGAACTTCAGTAAGCGTGTAGTCGATCTGGAAGTAAAGCGTCATCGTTCCGGTTTTGGGGTTGTTCAAATCTTGCGGCTGGATATTTTCGACTGTGATGCGACAACGCTTCTGAAAGGGCATTTTCCAATAACAGTTGAATGCACTGCCAGGATTTACACAGATCGACAAGGAGGAGAGTTGACGGAAGTTTGCTCCTTGATGGTTGCGTTCGTCGTCGGTGCCCCAACCACAGCAGAAAAAATCGCCGAGAGGAACCTCAACCGAGGGGTGCTCCTGATCGTTCCAGTAGATGCGAAGAATCGTAAAGCGCCAGTTCCCCGTCGGTGTTATCCAGATGTGCTGGACGGCGCCCGGTCCGGTGATGTCTGCAACGGTGAAAACTTCTCCAGCTTTGATGTGTACCGATGGACTCACTTTCCATCCAACACCGAGATCCTGCGCACACTTCTGGCCGGTCCCTTCCGTCGCCATGCCAGTTCGACCCTTCTCGCCCGTGAAGTTCTCCGGACTAATTGAACGTGTTTTTGCGAGCGAAAGACGTGATAGATTGCCGAGATTCATGCCCAGTCCATTGAATGAGTTCATGTTTTTCCTTTCAAGGCCGAACGATTGAATTCAGCCGTGCCGCTCAGACGTTGGCACGAGTCTATTAAACTTAGGTTGGAGTTAACCTAACATTTTTCAAGAATATTGACAAGAAGAGCCAACTTGTAAATTTCTTCAATCGACCGGGCCCGAATGACGATAAGGTAAGCGGGCCCTTTGGATTTAATAAAAACTCAAGAAGGATTGTTAATAAAATCTATCTTTAACCTGCCCTGCGACACGGGAAGGAATTCCAAGGTGAAGGCAGGTTGCGATTAATTCCTGAAGGATATCCCCATACCCAATGGTAATATGGTTCGACATGTGGGAGGACATCAAATGATCTCGATCATAACCCGGGATGTGGACATTGGCGATGGGCCATTCAAAATTGGTTTTGGCCAAACGGTCATTGATTTCCTCTTTTGGTAATTCGAGGGCTTCACCTAATCCACAGTCCATTCCAATCTCGCCAAACTGTTCATAGAATCTCGCCCAAGTTACGATACCAGGCTTTGAGACACCGGAGCAGGTCCCTCCTCCCAAAGGAAAATACATTGGGGGTTGGCGGTAGATTTTTACCTTCTTCCAGCCTCCGAAATGGGCCGGTGGGGCGCCGCCGGAAATTTCAAAGACCCAGACGAATCTCCCTTCATATTCGCGCCCCCATCGGATGTCATGCAGCGTGGTCTCAGGCGGCATGCCCTTCTCTTCGTAGATATCCCGCATTAAGACTTGCGGCACTCCTGAACCGATATCCCCTTCATTGAAGTGAACAATGGGTTGGCCTTTCCGAATGATTTTTTTTGTCTCGGGATCCATAATATCGGGACGCTCAGAATTGTTCAACATCCCTTCAACAAGGTCCGAGGCCGGAACAGATCGAACAAGACCGAACTGATAGGGAATGCCGATGGCACTAAGCCCATAGCGTTGGCAGAGCCGGCCTGCTGCGGAATACATCTTCATCTGTGAGAGGACCTGACTGTGTACTAAATGCTCAAACTGGTCCGTCCCCCAGTTGAACCAGGCCCCTTTCTTGAGGAGCCAGTTAAGGTGACCTTGGGCCTCATAGTCTTGGACGAGGGACATCTCAGCAACCAGATCAGATTGATTCAGGAGTTCAATCGGCATGCCGATAGCCCCGAGTTTGGTTGGATTCATGACGGCATTGAGCATACCCATACAGCCAGGGTCGAGCTGGCCCAGGATGCGTTTTTCGTGAAGGATCTTTTTAGCTATTTTTTCTCCTAGATGAATGGCTTTCGGGGAAAGTTTCAGCTTTTCAGCTTCAATAAGGTGAGATTTTTCATATTTGATCTCCCCCTTCCGGCACCACACCTCCAAACGTTTCATAAAATCAGAATCTTCTCCAAATTTTTCGCTCCATAGACGTGAATGCTTGATGCAAAGTCGATTCAACGTAGCAGAATGGTTCAAAAGGGAAACGAGTCCCGGCCAGGTTCCATCAAAGTTTGCAAGAAGTAAAATAGGGCCCTTATGAGTCTGTAGGGGGCCCGATACATGATGGGAGTAAGCCCAACAACTCAACACCACAATGATAGGGACGGAGGGATCGATCTTGGAAAAAGCAAGAGTTCCTTCATATTGTCTTGTTAAAAATCCATGTTTGCGCTTGACATCATAGGAAGGAATGACTTGGGTTTTGAAACCCAGTTCCCTCAAGGCCTTCTGAGTTGCTTTCAGGGTCTCTTCCTGTTTGGGCCAACAGACAACCCCCACTGAATCGCGAAAATCCCCATTGGAAATTAAATAGATTTTTTTGTCGTTCTTTTTCATATCTCTTGCCTCTTTTTCATTTTTGGATTAATTGACATGATGCCAATGCCTGCAAATTCTCTATCTTCCGGAGCTGCGCTTGGTTTTCGATAAGCTTTTGCAAAGGGTTTTTAATTTACTCGTCTGGCTTTTCCCTCCCAATATTTTTCTCGGATTTCCTTTCGCAAAATTTTTCCTGCTGGATTTTTAGGGAGAGTGTTTACGAAATCAACGCTTTTAGGCGCCTTAAAACCAGCCAGATGCTCCTTACAGAAAGCGATCATTTCTTCCCCATTGGTCTTTAATCCTTCTTTCAGGACGATGACCCCCTTTACCACTTCTCCCCATTTTTCATCTGGAACTGCGACAACGGCAGCTTCGAACACGGCTGGATGTTGATTAAGGATATTTTCCACCTCGGAAGGCCAGATATTATATCCACCAGAGATGATCATGTCCTTTTTACGGTCCATAAAATAGATATATTCATCCTCATCGAAGGTTGCCATATCGCCGCTGTAAAACCAGCCGTCCTTGAATGATTCCGCCGTGGCCTCTGGTCTCTGCCAGTATTCAGACAGGACATGATCTCCCTTATGAATGATTTCCCCAACCTCCCCGGGTTTTATATCCTCCCCTTTCTCATTCACGATCCTCATATCAGAAGCCATACAGGGCCGCCCAGCCGAAGATAATCTTTTCATTTCCTGAGGTGTCCCCACCAGTTTGTGTTCCCATGGATATAACATAGAAACGGGTACCGACTCCGCCATTCCGTAAAACTGAGCGAATATGGGGCCGAATTTCTTCACGGCCTTTTGAATCAGTGCCTGGGGCATGGGTGCTGATCCATAGAATATCAGTCTCAGGCTGCTCAGGTCGTATTGATCAATATCTGGATGGTTCAGGACCATGTTGATGAGTGTCGGCACCATTAGGGTAGTGGTGGCTTTAATTTTTTCCACTGTTTTGAAAAAATGATAAATTTCAGGACCATCCGTGATGGCATTGGCCGCGCCGCGGAAAAAATGGGGTAAAACCAGAGAGTTGCTGGCCGCAGTCAATGGGGCCACATGCAGCATGATGTCATCTTTAAAAGGTGAAATCGGTTCCATCAGAATCTTAGCATTTACCATCATGAATCGTTTGTGGGTCAAAGGGGCCCCCTTTGGATTTCCAGTGGTTCCTGAGGTATAGGGGATGAAACTGATGTCGTTATCATCAATTTTGACCTTCGGCTCGGTCGGGAAGCCGCTGTTAATGAGGTCATCATAATAAATGTATCGATCGTCCTTATTAAGACTGATAAGCAGTTGGAGATCCGGCAAGCCCGCCTTTATCTCCTCAACACTGGGGATGGCCTCATCGGCAAAAATCAATGCCCTGGCCCCGGAATCCTTAAGAATATAGGTGATTTCTCTGGGAGATAAGCGCGGATTGATGGGTACCCGAACCAGTCCACCTTTGTCCAGGGCCATAATCACCTCCAGCGCTTCTTTGCAGTTTTTTAGAAGCAGGCCGATTCGGTCTCCTTTTCTTAATTTCAAATCAAAAAGACCGCTGACCAGTCTATTGGCCTGCTGATTAATCTCTCTGAAGGTCAGCCGTTCGTGACCGGCGATCATGGCAATGTTATCCGGGAATGTCTCACAAGTCCTTTTAATGGCATAACCGACATTCATAAGACCTCCTTTTAATATCTAACAATAAACCGACTGGCGTCTCTATTCTTTCCTTTATTTCGGGACAATTTGCCTTCCCGGGGTTTAAGAATTCCATATCGGGTCTGCAATGCTACTCCTCTGGAGCGTTTCTGGTTTTCCATGAAATTCTACCGGCTCATCAATGGCGAACCTGGTTTTGAATCATCGTTTTCAATTTTATGTTCAACCGCTTTGATATATTTCAACCCTTCATTCGCTAGAAAATCAGCACTGGGAGCAAGCTTTCTCCAGATGGCGCATAGTCTGGCTAATTCTTTAATATCAGGGACAAAAGACTCTATTGTAATCCACCCTTGATAATTAATATCTCTCAGTGCGGTATATACCTCTTCCCAGGGCACAAGCCCAGTACCGGGTACCCCCCTATCATTCTCGCAAGCATGAAAATAGCCGAGAAAATCTCTTGCCCCGACAATAGATTTATAGAAACTTTTCTCCTCCCTGATCATATGATAGGTGTCCAAATGCACTTTCACGTTCGGCTCACCGACGTCCCGACAAAATTTCATGGCATCTTCGGCTGTGTTGATGAAAAACGTCTCAAATCTATTTATAGGTTCAATAGCCAGCGTAATTCCCTTATCCATCGCGTATCTTGCCGCTTGCCGGTAATTCCCCAGCCCCCATTCCCATTCCTGTTCCGTCCTTGCTGTGCCGGTAAAGTATCCCCACGAGGCATAGTTAACACCACCTACGATGCAGTTGCCGCCAGAAATAGCATGAGCGACATCAATACATTTTTTAAAATACTCAAGTCCACTTCTTCTTATTTCCAGGTTCTCTGAAATTGCGTTAGTTTCATTATTCAGAGTGACAGCAAAGTTAATCCCCATATCGTTATCGCTCAAAACTTTTTTTGTTTTCTCTATGGGAATTTGGTCCGGATGTCCCAGATGGATCTCCACTCCGTCAAAACCAAGCTCCCGGGCATGACCAATATATTTGATATCCTCCTCCTGGAACTCTCCTGTCCACAGTAACAGTTCTACCCCGTATTTATACATTTCTTTTTCCTCCTCACGGTCTGCATTTTTTGTTAATAGCGGGTTTGCCAAACCTTTCCCCCCCTGGAGAGTTCTTCCGATCACTCACATTTAAGGTATTATCTCGCTTTTCGCTAAAAAGGATTTTCTCCCAGGTAGGGGACTTTTTTGGGCAAATTATAAAAAATATTATCCACCCCGAGCATTTTGAATGCATTGTAAACAGTCTTTCCCACGTGATCAAATCCAATGACGGTATGATGCGGAAAAAAATTTTTCAGAAGTCCATACCGGTAGAATCGTCCCATCTCTGGGACCGCAAAAACGCCTATGCTCCCAAAAGATTTCGGGTCCATATTGAGAATCTCTCCCTGGGCCACATAACCGGCCAGTTTGGAGTCCGCCGATCCCTGCAACCTTAACATGGTCATTTTACCAGGTTTGAGAATCCCTTCTAATGTGCCACACGTGATACCCGGTTCATTATCCGGCTCCAAAAGGCGATGCATGATCAATTGGAATTTCATTTCAAACGGATCACGGCCATCCGGGTTTAGATTACCATACATAAGATCACAACTGACGTTTCCGCAATGGAATCCCATCCACAGATCAGAAGATTGATACCCTTTCCCTTCCATTTCCTTTTTATACGTTTCAATCATGTCATAAGGGACGGTATTGTTTATGTCCAAAATCGCCGCAGGTTTCTCTGTTGCTCCAGCAGCCATGTATTGGCTTACAGCCCCATAAATATCTACTTCACAAGCTACCGGTATGCCTTTGGCTGCTAGCCTTGAATTCACATAGCAGGGAACAAAATGGAAATATTTTTGAAAAGTCGGCCAGCATTTGGTTGCGAATATGCCATAGGTTGAAGTGCCGAGATACTTTGCATAAAATCTGGTTAAAGCTATCTCATATTGGGCCAGCTTCTTCAGAAGGTCCGGATATTTGTTCCCCTCCCCGAGTTCTTCGGTCATTTCATGAACAATTTTCTCAATATCAGGGTCACCGGCCGCGTTCACATAGATATCATAGAGATCCAATTCGCTGTTTTCCATAATCTCGATTCCCAGAGAGTAGAGGGGCTTGATCGGCGCATTACAGGCGATGAAATCTTGTGGCCGAGGACCGAAAGTAAATATTTTTAATTTTTTCAAACCAATTACTATGCGTGCCAGAGGAATAAAATCGTTGACCATATCGGAGATTTCCGGTGCAATACCCACTGGATATTCCGGAATATGAACTTTTAGATTTCTCAGTCCGGCATTATATGATGCACTTAACAATCCGCATAATGCATCACCCCTTCCATGAATCAAATCCTTTTGTGATTCCTCCGCGGCGGCGCACATCATAACAGGCCCGGCAAACTTTTCGGCTAACAGGGTTAAAGGCCCTTCCGGTCCGAAATTTCCCAGATAGATTACCAATGCATTAATAGCCTTGGACCGGATTTCATCAAGGGCTTTTATCACGTCTTCTTCACCTTCAATAATGGTTTCTAATCCGGTTACAGTGATTTTTTTCTTTAGGCATTCCTCTACTACTTTTTCCTTCCGCAGCTTGGACAGTTCTATAGGGAAACAGTCCCTGCTCACGGCGATTATTCCTGTTTTTACTTCCGGTAGATTCTTCATTTATGCCTTTCTCATCTTATCCAATTTTTGTTTTCAATTCCATATTTGAGACCCTTACTGATCAAAGCACACTACTGCTGTCCTAATAATTTCAATCATTTTTTAAGGATTCACTTACTTCGTGCTGCAAGGTCTTCTTATCAATCTTTCCGGTTGGTAACAGGGGAAGTGTGTCCCGAATAATAAATCGCTTGGGTACTTTGTACCTGCTCACTTTATGCAGACAGTAGGCTTTCAGTTCTTCTTCATCCAATTTGGCCCCGGGGCGAGGCATGATAAAGGCCCAGCCAACTTCCTGAAAAAGAGGGTCCGGAACTCCGATGACTACCGCCTTGGCAACGCCGCCATGATTCTCAAGAAGGCTTTCTGTTTCACGAGGGTAAACATTTAAGCCGCCAGATTTAAACATCTCTTTAATGCGGCCAACCAGCCTGATATTTCCTTTGGGATCGCTAACTGCCAAATCCCCTGTATGGAGCCAACCTTCGGAGTCCAATACCTCATGGGTCGCTTCTTCATTGTTCATATATCCAAGAAAAACAGAACCTCTTATACAGATTTCACCGGTCTCCCCAACTGGAACAGACCGGCCTTGCGCGTCGGCAATCTTGAACTCAAAGCAATTGGTTGGCCGGCCAACGGTCATGTGCAGCTCTTCCAGGGTGGCATCCGGGGGAGACCAGGTCACTGGTCCGGAAGTTTCCGTAGCACCATAATTCGTTGCCAATCTGGCCTTTACCGATTTTAACAGCTTTTCGACCATATCTTTTGATGCAGCAGCTCCGGACCAGAGCATTTCTTCAACACTGGACAAGTCATATTCTTCAAAATTGGGCAGAGCCAATTCCAGTTCGAATTGAGTCGGCACCTGGCCTAAGATATTGATATGTTCCTGTTGGACCAGATCCAAGGTCCTCTCCGCCGAAAAGGTTTCCATGAAATAGATTCCCCCACCGGCTATCAAGGCAAAAGTTGCCATCTGTCCCGACGCCCCAATGTGATTAATCGGCAAATGGCAGATGATGCGCAGTGGACTCGCAAGGTGGATGTAGGCATTAGCTCCAACAAAGCCATTGATCAGGCTTTTATGCGAAATCAGGGCCCCCTTGGGTTTTCCGGTAGTACCCGAGGTAAATACGATCATGGCCGGATCTTCTGTCCTTACGGCGGCCCGTACCGATCTATAGTACTCCAAGGGGACTCCATGGCCTTCATTTAGAAAATCTTCGAAACTGGTGGATAATCCCGGTATGTTACCATTCAGGGTGATTAGCCGACGGATTTGCGAATTCTCCCTCATCAACGTGGTCAAATCGGATGTGTAATCTCGATCGCCGGATTGAATAAGGGACAGGAGGACGGTTGGCCTGGCGTCTGACAGCCTTTGTCGATATTCATCAAGCCACGATTTTGGGCTGAGGCCTCCCCAGATTGCACCGATTTCGGTTGTCGCCAAGTATACGATCATAAATTCTGGCCGAGGTGTGGATAAGAATAAGACCCGATCGCCCCTTTTTACCCCGTTATTAATTAAGGCTCGGGCACAGGCCATAACCTTTTCTTGAAATTGTAGGTAATTCCAGCGAATGTCATTTAAGACTAGTGCTTCCCGGTTTGGAGCCTTTTGAGCCCAGAGGTGAAGATAGTCCCCGATCAGTCTTAACTTTTCCATAATTTTTTTCTTTTAAGACCCAATAGGGTAAATTGATAACACGCTGAACAGGTCATCCACGATAAGCCTTTATCTTTAACCCCCTAAATAGGCTTCCTGGACATGTTGGTTATTTAGGAGATTTTCTGCTCTATCTTCCAGAACGATCCTTCCGGTTTCCAATACATAAGCTCTTTGGGCGAACTTAAGAGCCAGACGGGCATTCTGCTCCACCAGGATAATGGGGATCTTCATGTCGTGTATTTCAGAAATAATTTTTCCGATTTCCTGAGTCATTATGGGGGATAATCCTAAAGTGGGTTCATCCAGTAAAAGAAGCTTCGGTTTGGCCATGAGCGCCCGCGCTATGGCCAGCATCTGTTTCTCGCCACCGCTTAACGTTTCAGCCAGTTGAGATCTCCTTTCCTTCAATATAGGGAACCTCTGGTAGACGTTATCCAGAACACTTCGAGCCTCATTTCTTTTACGAAGATACGTGCCGATTTTCAGGTTGTCCAATACGCTAAGATAAGGGAATAAATTCCCTCCCTCCGCTACATGAATGATGCCAAGCCGCACAATTTCGTGAGCCGGCAGTTTCCCTATCTCCCTGCCTTCGAACCAGATCTCTCCATCAGCAGCTCGCTTCAATCCGGATATGGTTCTGAGTATGGTGGTCTTTCCTGCGCCATTGGCACCAATAAGAGCGATGATCGATTCACTTTCGACTCCAAGGGAAATATCAATCAAAGCCTGGACTTTGTCATAAAACACATTGACACTTCTCATCTGAAACAACATGCTTTTCCCTAGCCTCCTTAAGCTCAAAATCGAGGTCCCAATCTGTTCGTTTTAACTCGCCGGGCTGTCTTATTTCTATTCGAAAACCCCGTCATTCAATAATTGGACAAATTCCTCATTGGTCATTTTCAGGATCTCGCTGCAGACGTATTCCGTGTGCTCCCCTAATCGGGGAGCGCCCCGTTTTATTTCATAAGGAGTTGCCGACATCTTCATTGAAAATCCGCTATAGGATACCTTTCCCATTTCTGAGTGATCCAGTTCATGGTAATACTTCCGATGTTTTAACTGAGGGTCATGATCCAGTTGCTCACCATTCTGGGCCACCCCGGCCGATACCTCTGCGCTTTGGAGGAGGCGCATCACTTCTTCAGCGTCACGACTCCGGGTCCACTCTTCAATGAGTCCGTTGAGCTGTTCCAGGTTCTCCATTCTGGCAAGCCTCGTTTTAAACCGTAAATCTTCCATCCATTCCGGCTTACCTAATGCAAGACAAAAACTTTTCCAATCCTGGTCACTTTCAATGGCTATGGCGCACCAGCTGTTTTCTCCCTTGCAGCAATAAACCCCCTGAGGAGCAGCATAAGTAGAACGATTCCCGATTCTTTCCAGCTCTCGACCATTGGTCAGATACTCCAGGAGGACAGGTATTTGAAAGTGCAGAGCGGCTTCCAGTTGTGAAACATCAAGGTATTGACCCCTGCCGGTTCTTCTTCTGTAGTCCAGTGCTGCCAGCAGGACAAGAACATTGAACTTGGGAACAACAAAATCCGTGTATGCCCCGCTTGGCAGCGGTGGTCTATCTGGCCAACCCGCCAGATGGCTTATTCCCGCAGCCCCGGTCAGGGTCAACCCGAATCCTGGAAGGCTGGCAAAAGAGCCCGTTTGTCCATACATACAGGTACTCAACATAATGATGTCAGGCCTTATCTTTTTAAGGTCTTCATACCCCAAGCCTAAACGGTTCATGGATCCTGGTGTATAGCTTTCGACCACGACATCAGCCCTTCGTACCAGCCTTTGGGCCACTTCAATCCCTCGGGGGTGCTTGAGATTGAGGGCCATACTATATTTCTCTGCATTGGCAAAGGCAAAAAGGCCGGAACGATCCAAACCTGGTTCATTACCGGCAAATGGGGACATGGTCCTCCATGGGTCGGGTCTATTCTCGGTTTCAACCTTGATCACCTCAGCACCAAAGGCTGCAAAATAATCGCAAGTTATCGGGCCTAAGGCAGCCCAGGTAAAATCAAGAACCTTTATTCCTTCAAGTGCCGCTGTTGTCATTTTGATCCTCTCCGGTAAAGTTCCAAATAGGTTTCGAGCCCAACCAGCCTGTTTTCTTCCTTAGTGATATCACGCCCCTGGTGGGGCGTGACGGTTCAATCTAAGAAATTAGATTGCTCCTGCCTGCTTTAGAGCAATCAGTTTTTCTCTGGATAAGCCCAGATCTCCTTCGTAAATTTCTATATTATGTTCTCCAATAAGAGGGGGCCTTCGCCATATCTTGCAGGGGGTCTCTGAAGACCGGATGAAACCCCCGGGATAGGTCAGAGATTGGGATAATTCCCGGTGCTCCACTTTTTGCCAATAGTTTCGCTCCTGAAGCTGGGGATGCTCCAATATATCCTTAGCCGTACAGACAGGCTGGATCAGCAGGTTTCTCTTTATGGCTTCGCTGAAAAGTTCAGCCTTTGTCTTGGTTTTAAAAAATCGGAAAAAATACTCCTGGATACGGTCGGCCTCTTCCTGTGTGACGCACCCCCAATCCAGTGCTCCCCAATCCATGTTCCTGATAAAATCATCGGCCATTCCCTCCTGGTCCATGAACTCTACTACGGGTCTGGTGCCCATCGGCCCCATCGGTCCTGAAAAGGGATAAAAAAGAATATAACCATCTTTACAAGGCCAAACGTAATGGGTCGCCGTGTTGGAGGGGGGCGTTCTATGGACGGATCCCCGCCAACCTTCACTGTTCAAGAGTGTCCACATCAAATGAGACACGTGCCCTACCTTTTCCAGGCTGGCTTGAATGGAGACATCGACATGCTGGCCTTCCCCTGATATGGCCCTTCCGTAAAGGGCCATTAAAGTACCGACTGCACCATCAGCGCTCCCATGCAGCCAGGCATGGGGAATATGACTGACTGGGACGGGTGGCCGGTCAGGATCACCGGTTAAAAGCAGCTTACCGCTTAGAGCCCAGCAGACAGTATCCGCCGCCCTTGTAGTCCTTATACGGGCCGGTTTGACCAAAGGGGGTAATGGAGGTTAAAATAATCCGGGAATTCACTTTTTTTAGTTCCGAATAGTCTAATCCCATTTTCTCCATATGCCCGGAGGGAAAAGATTCGATAACGGCATCTGCGTTCTTAAGGAGCCGCTTGAAGATCTCCAAACCGTCCCTCGTTTCCATATCAAGCGTAATTCCTCTTTTATTCGTATTGAAAGCAAACCAGTACAGGCTTTTCTCCGGGTCCGGATCATCGTGAAAGAAAGGACCGATATCCCGCGCTGAATCTCCGCCTGGTTTTTCAATTTTAATAACATCAGCCCCTAAATCACCAAGGAGCTTTCCGCATAAGAGTCCCTTTTCATCGGTCAGATCGAGAATCCGATAAGGACTCAGCATACCTTCTGTCATTTCCTGTTCCTTCATGAACGAATTGCCTCCTTGAATATTTCAGGCCAGGTTAACTATTTATCTCTAACTTTTAACTCTAAGGTCCAAGGGGATTTAATTTTTGAGGTTGTCCATCCCAAATATGGAAGCTTCTTTGCCGGGCCAATTATTTAACTAAATCAAGAGCAGGCCTTCTCCTAGGACCGAAATGGGCAATTGTGTATGCCCTGCCTCGAATCAAACTTTGCTGGACTGGCCGGGATAGGGCGATAAGTTACCCTTTGTGCAGGCTTAAACTTCACTCCCCAGGTAAGCCTCAACAACATTTCTATCGGCCCTTATTTCATCAGGCGAGCCTTCAGCGATCTTCTCCCCATAACTCAGCACGGTAATTCTGTCGGAAAGCCCCATAACCGCTCTCATGTTGTGTTCAACCAGTATAATCGTTACCCTGTCATCTCTGATCTTCCGTATCAGGTTCATCATTACCGCTATCTCAGTAGCATTCATTCCAGCTACCGGTTCATCCAGCATCAATAAACTGGGCTTGGTAGCCAGAGCGATACAAAGGCCAAGAATTCTTTGAAGGCCGTGTGGCAGATCCTTGGCGAATTTGTCCTCCCAGCCGGCCAAACCCATGGATTTTGCCTCTTCCAAGGCCCTATTCTTAGTATCCGTTTCAGCCTGGCGCGCCGAAGGGATCCCTAGAAACGAACCCCAAAAGGACTCCTTTGTTTGTTGATGGCAGCCAATGATGATGTTCTCAAGAACGGTTTTTTCACGTAGTAATACGCTCCCCTGAAAAGTTCTCGCCATTCCGAGTCCGACTCTCCGGTGGACCTTGTGTTTTGTCAAATCACCTCCCTTGAAGACGACCCTTCCTTCGGTTGGTGGGAAAATCCCGGAAATCACATTGAGCAGAGTGGTCTTTCCGGCTCCGTTGGGTCCTATAATGGAATGGATTTGACCGCTTTCAACACTCAGGTCCACACCGGATAGGGCTCTGAGACCACCAAAACGTTTGCTCATCCTTTGGACTTCAAGAAATGCCATGATCTTTCACCCTGTTTCTCCTTTTTGGTAATTCCTCTTTAATGCCCTGATCCTGTCGGGTAAGCTGATCAGACCTTCAGGCAGGAAGAAAATCACAACTAAAACCAGCACAGCATAAAACAGTGGCGCATAAATCTTGGCGCCACGAAGAAGTTCAGGCATAATGGTTAGAAAAATAGCGCCGATCACCGGTCCCAGGAGTGATTTCTTTCCCCCGATGACGACCAACAGGAAAATCATGACCGATGTCCAAACCCCGAATTCCATAGGTGCTATATAGGCATGGTAATGTCCGTAGAGACTGCCGGTTATCCCGGCAAAAAAAGAGGCGATGCCGAAGGACAGCAGCCGATAGCCGTAAACGTTTACCCCGGTACTCTCCGTCAGGGTGTCATTGGTCTGAATAGCTGAAAAGATCCTTCCCAGACGGGACCTTTCGATCCTGTAGATGATCCAAAAGGAAATAAAGACGATGATTAAGGTCAAAAAATAGTAGGGGATTTTTCCGACAAATTTGATATCCAAACCCAGGGGAAGATGAATCGCATTTGGTGCCGGGATACCCGTTAGTCCCTCCTTTCCTCCCAGGCCAGGCCAGTGGGAAATGGCCAGCATGACTACCTTGCCGAAAGCAAAGGTAATGATGGCGAAAAGCAAACCTTTAACCCTCAGTAAGATAGACCCAGTCAAAACGGCTACCGATGAGGCTGTCAGACCAGCCAGGGGCAAAGCCGCCCAGAAGGACCACCCCAGTTTCATGGACAGTATGGCCGAGGCATAGGCCCCAATCCCCATAAAGGCTGCATGACAAAGGGTGAAGAGGCCTGTGAACTCAAGCAGATGGAGGCTGACACACAAAACCGACCACATTCCGGCCAAAATCAAAATATGTAGCAGATAGAGGTTATTGGTGATAAAAGGAAAAACCAATATAAAGATCAGCAAAATACCGTAGACCATTCCTGCTATCCAGTTTTTGTTATGCGATTTCACGGCCGAACAACCCCCTAGGTTTGATTAACAAGATAACGATGATAAGAAAAAATCCGGCCATCTCCGATACCGCCGAACCCAGATATTGATAACTGAAGACTTCCATAAACCCTATGATGAGCCCGGCGGCAAAGGTGCCGCCGATACTGCCGGCGCCTCCCAGGGCCACTACGATGATGGCCTTGAAAACAGCCCAGGGTCCCTGGAAGACATTGACGTATAAAATTGGGGCCAGTAATCCGCCGGCGGCGGCCGCTAGGAGAGCCCCTATAAAAAAGGCGATAGAAGAAATGCGATCTATATTGACACCCTGCAGCATGGCCCCTTCCATGTTTTGCGGGACCGCACGCATGGCCAATCCCAGCTTGGTGGAACGGGTAAAAATATAGACGGCCACCAGCAGAAGGGCTGAAATCAGGATTATTGCTATTCGTTCGTTGGAAATGCGGGAGGCTCCGATTGTGGTCATGCCGGAAAAGGGAGAAATAACCGATACATCCTTCTCTCCAAAGACGATCAGGGCAATGGCGGCAATCAGAAGCTGAAGTCCCAGGGCCACCACCAGGGGCGTGGTAACCTGTCCTCTGAAGGGCTTGAAAAAAAACCGTTCAATCCCTATGCCGATAAAGCCAATGGTTATCATGGTGATGAGAAGAGACAAGCCATAATTGAGCCCCAGTACATTAAACAGGATGACGACTCCCCACCCCCCCAGCATGTACAGCTCCCCGTGGGCAAAATTAAAAATCCTGGCCACCCCGAAAATGAGCGAAAACCCCAAGGCGATTAGAATATAGGTCAGACTCATGGTCAGACCATTCAGAAGAATCTGGATGAACATGATATTATCCCTTGAATTTGATAATTAAAATTCCCCCGCCCGCCGGCCTTTTTGCTGGCAAGATAAGGCGGGGGAATCAGTCTGTTTCCTTTAATCGGGCCTTTAACGCACAATAATCCTGACCTTTTCCGGAGGGACAATGAACACTCCCACATCCTTGCCGTCTACAACTTTGCTGATGTGTACCGGGTAGATAAGGTTGTGGTTGTTACCGTATCTTTCTTTTCCACCCCACTTGCAGGGTCCGAAGACCGGACTGTCGTAGACCATATTCTCCATCGCCGCTTTGATTTTATCCGTGTCATCAACCGTTCCGGCTTTGACAATCGCCTGAAGAACCAAGGGCAAAAAGTTTACGGCAGTTAATCCCCCGGCATCTACCCATTTTCTGCCGGAGGCCTCCCAATCGGCTTTCCATTTTTTTATCAAGGGGGTGGCCAAAGGCCCTTCGACAATGGAGGCCGAAGTGTAATACCCTTCCACAAACTTTTTATCAACTACCTTGATCAATGAAGCCGCGTCTGTTGGGGTGGAAGTAGCAAAGATCCCTTTATAGCCGAGCTCCCGGGCGGCCTTGATCTGCAGTGCCTGGTGAGGGGGAGGCCCTCCGACAAGAATTAGATCCGGTTTATTGGCCACGATCTTCGTCATACTGGGATAGAAATCTTTCGTATCTGGAGGATACCAAACGGATTCCAGCTGCTTAAGCCCTAATATGCGGCAGGCAGCCACCACTTCTCCTTCAGCACTTTTTCCTGATTCGGTATCCCAATCTAATTTCTGGACGGTTTTAACACCCATCTTATCTCGAAGATACTCCAGGATGGGTATAAATATTTCCCCGACTCCCATAAAGGCCCTGAAACAGTAAGGTTTATCAGGTCCAATAGCATCGATGGCGTTGTTGACCACCACGTTGATCACCTTATTCTCATTAAGAAGGGGTTTGATGGCATTGAGTTCACCGCCCCCCAGGGGACCCAGGATAAATTTTACCTTGTCCTGATAAATCAATTTTTCTGTGACCTTTCTGGCTTCAGAAGGCATATATTTGGTGTCTTCCTTCAAAATTTTTATTAAATACTTTTTCCCGCCAACCGTTAGGCCGCCTTTGGCATTAATCTGATCGGCCTGATATTGTACGACATTGTGAAAAGGCATCCCCCATAATGCCCCAGGCCCGGTCATCGGCCAGATGGAACCGATCTTGATCTCATCAGCTGCCAGGGCCGGATAACCATATAAAGATAAACCAACCATCACCCCTGCCAAAACCATGAATAGAAATATTTTCTTCATAATTTTTCCTCCTTTAGTTTTTATGCACTCATTTCAGATGCATATGAATGATGAAATCTGTTGTTTTTTTCAAACCTTCTCCTTTCGCTTAGTAACTATAATTTTTCAATACAAAATATTTTAATGTCTTCCCCTTATTTCCCAAAGATAACTTTACTTAAGATTTCTTGGGTAGACATTGCATCCAGGGTATCTTGGGCTTTTTGTAATTCTTTATAGTCGATGCGGTTGAGCATGGCCACCAAACGATTGAGATTCTTAATACAAAGAGTGGCAGCAGTTAAGGCATCTTCCCTATAAGGGTAGATGTCAAGCCCCAACCAACCATCATATCCTGTTACATCAAGGTAATACAGAAACTCTAAAGATTCTGCAATATGGACAGATCCGACGATGAGATCGTCGTCCCACTCACCATAGGCATCGTTAAAATGGATATTAAAGAGTCGTCCGTGGCGATTTAAAAGGGCAACGGATTCGCCAGGTTTCTCCCTGCACATCAGTGCATGCCCAAAGTCCAATGTTACCCCAACGTTTTTCCCGCATTGCATGGCTAAATAAAGGGTTTTTGCTGCATTGCCAACAGTCAAATACATCCTGGGTTCCTTGAGCTTATACTCCAAGCATATTTTCATTTTTGGATTGAAATTGACAATTTCTTTAATTGATTCCACCAAGATCTCGAGGTGTCTCACATAGTCTATTTGAAACGTATAATCGAACCCATCACTGCCTAACCAAAGAGTGACTGCTGGACAGTCCATCACCTCAGCCATTTCTATAGTTTGTTTGCAGATCTCAATAGCTTCTTTTCTCAGTTTTTGGTCGCTGTGAGTAATGGAACCTAGTTTAAATTTTCTATCACCAAAGGTATCAGCAAGTATTCCTGTAATCTGAAGCCCTTTCTCATTCACCCATTGTTTAAAGTCTTTTGGTTCCACGCCACCCAATTGAGAAGAAATCACTTCAATCCCCTCAATACCATTGATGGAGGCCGCGATATCGATAAGCTCCTTTATTCCGTAGGCGTGATCGAGATACCCTGAAGGTACAAAGCGATCAGCACATCCTCCTAAGCACCAAAGTCCAGTGGAATACTTGAATTTTTTTGCCATCTCTTAACCTCTTTGTTTGATTGTTATTCCATTCTCAAACTTATTTAACCGCTCATCGGCATTCTTTCTGCCGAATTCATAAATGCAATGGTAGACTCCAAATTAACGATCCCGGCATCTGATCCCAAACCCTGGATCACCAGGGCACCTGCGGCCGTTCCCAGCCAGGCGGCCTTTTCCAGATCCCAACCCATAGAAAGACCGGTGATAAACCCGGCACAGTAAGCATCACCGCATCCAGTCGAATCCACTACCGGCACTTTCAGTGCGGGTATCCGAATTTCTTTCAATTGCCCATTTTCGAACCATCCGATACTGCTTCCTTCCGCTCCCATTTTGAACACCGTGTGCTTGGCCCCCCGATCCAGGAAAAACCTAATGATGTCCTTTCGATCGGTAAGACCGCACATCATGACCGCTTCCTCAAATCCGGGCATAAAATAATCCACGTCGGGCAGGCAAACAGATACCTTTTCCAGCAGATCAGGCCGATCCATGGCCAGCAAATCATAAGTGGTGATAACCCCATGCGCCTTGGCATATTTAAAAACTTTTGCCATGGGCGCCCCATCGAATTTGGGCATGAGCGGGGAACCACCGATATGCAAAAAATCCGATTCGGCTATGGTCTTCAGATCAACATCCTCATAAGACAACACCTCACTGGTCCCGGGGACATGCAAGGCCGGTCGTTCTCCGTTCGGTCGGATCGGCAGCATGGTGGCTGAAGTTTGAATTCCTTTTTTCCTGACCAGACCTTTGGTGTTGATCCCATACCTTTGCATGGTGGTCTCAACGAAATTTCCCAGTTCATCCTCGCCCAGGGCTCCCATGGCGAAGACCTGCATCCCCAGTTTGGCCAAATCGACGCTTGTTCCTGCTGCCGTTCCGGCCACGGTTATCCTGATCTCCTCTAAAATACTGAGATTTTGTCCCTCGGGAATATGAGTCACGGGCCGTCCTAAAACATCGGCGATATGAATCCCCAGACTGACCACTTTCGCCATACGATCCCCCCTTTCAAGCCGACATTTTCATTGAATTTTCAATCGACAGATTAATTTCCACCTTCACTTATTCCTTCATCCTGAAGAGTTTTCCCGTAAACGCCTGCTTACAATTTTCTGCAAGATTCTCTGATGATGAGTTTAGGCTTTAAAATCAAATGGTTTTCTCTTGGTTTTTTCCCTTTTATCAGGTTTATTAAGATCTCGGCTGCTCGTATTCCGAACTCGTCGGCTGGCTGTTTAACCGTAGTAATAGGAGGATTCAGCAGATCCGAATACTCAAAGTCATCAAAACTGATGAGGGATATATCACCCGGAATGCTCTGACCCGATTCCTTGATAGCCTTCAACGCCCCGATAGTGGTCAGACCACTCATGGTTAAAATAGCCGTTGGTTTGTTTTTTAGCCTTAAAACCTCCCAGGTTTTTTCATAAGCGCTTTCAATTGAATAATCAGCATACTTGATATACTCTGCCTGAAGCTCAATCCCGTTTTCCGCCAAAACAGCCTTAAAACCCTCAAACCGTTCGTATCCGGTCGTAATATCCAAAGGTACATTAATAACACCGATCTTTCGATGATTAAGCTTCAGAAGATATTCGATGGCCAACCTGACTCCCTGCACATTATCCAGTTTAATTAAAATCTCATCCTCCAGGCCGGTGCTGCGATCCACAAAAACCACAGATTCACCTTTCAAGACCTCATACAGTCTACTGTCTTCCGAAGTGGCCGGGATAATAATATACCCGTCAACCATTTTGCCCTTCAACACATCAAGAAGATACCGTTTTTCTCGGTCTAACCTGTTTTCAGTTATACATAAAATAATATTATACCCGTTATTGTAGGCCACTTCTTCTGCCCGCCGAACCAGCTCGATAAAAAACGGATTCTTGATATCCGGAAATACCAGTCCGATAGTTTTCGAACTTCTCATTTTTAGACTGCGCGCCACCAGATTCGGTTTGTAGTTAAGTTCCTTGATGGCTTTTTTTATCCTTCCCTTGACTTCAGGACTGATGTATCCCACATCGTTAATATAACGGGATACGGTGGCCACCGAAACATTAGCTTTTTGAGCCACAACTTTTTGGGTCGTCATTTTTCCTTATTTTTCGTCTTGTTTTATAGATACTTTTGGGTGATACGGTTTAGCCGGTTCAAGATCCCTCCAGGAAATAAATTGTGACCAATTCGTTTAACCGGTCAATTGGTTCTTCAGGTCGTTATACATTTGCAGGGCTTTTTCTGGTGTCTCTTTTTTATGCACGACGACACCAACGGCCTGGATCATGGCCGTGGGGCAGTCCGACTGAAAAATGTTACGTCCCATGTCGACTCCATTCGCACCCTGCTGGATCGTGTTGTAAGCCATGGTTAGGGCATCCAGTTCCGGAATTTTTTTACCGCCGGCGATAACGATTGGGACCGGGCAGCAGGAGGTTATGGTCTCGAAACCTTCTTCCAGGTAATAGGTTTTGATATAGTGCGCCCCAAGTTCGGCACATAACCGCGTTGCTAATCTGAAATATCGGGCATCCCTGGCCATGTCTTTACCGACCGCTGTTACCGCCAGGGTTGGAATTCCAACGCGGATCCCTTCATCGACAAGCCTGGTCATATTGATGATAGATTGTTTTTCATACTCTCCGCCGATAAATACCTGAACCGCCATGGCACAAACATTGAGCCGAACCGAATCCTCCACCGCCACGGCGATCTCCTCGTTGGACAATTCTTTAAGGATGCTCGAGCCTCCCGAGGCTCGAAGCACGATGGGTATCGTATTTGATGGAGGGACGATACTTCTCAGAATCCCACGCGTTAACATCAAGGTGTCGGCGTATGGAATCAAGGGAAGAATATTAAGATCGATGCGTTCCAATCCGGTGGTTGGCCCCTGGAAATAACCATGGTCCACCGCCAACATCACCGTGTTGCCGGATTTTGGATTGAAGATCCGCGCCAATTGATTTTTCATGCCCCAGTCCAACGAATTAGACCCTTTAAGAAAAAAGCCTTCGGTTATTTGAGGAACATCCACCTGAAAACTTTTTGCTTCCTTGACGCCGTTTAAATCAGCCATTTCAACTCCTTCCCTCATAGTTGCCTACTATCACTTTTCCTAGTCCTTTAAATCCCAGGAAGAAGCCGGAACCGTTTTCTTCCGATCCGGAAACCAGTCCAATATTCGTTATTAAGACTGTCCCGAATATTCATATCTAAAATCATTTACCTGGGGGCGGCGGCCGGGACGCCACCGTCAACCGGCAGAGTAGCCCCCGTTGTTGGTGTTTTTCCCGCGGCAAAAAAGACCACCGCATTACCCACATGTTCCGCCAGGACAGATACTTTTAATAGATTTCGCTGGCGGTAATATTCTTTTAATCCTTGAGGATCAAGACCCCTTGATTTCATCCGGTCTGGACCAATATAATCCCAGAGTTTGGAAGAGACCGATTCGGTACCAAAGACGGCATCGGGATTGATCATATTGACACGAATTCCCATCTCGGCTAATTCGAGAGAGGCAATCCTGGAAATTTGATGTGCAGCGGCTTTAGAAGCACTGTATGCCCCAAAGGCTGCACCGGGATCAAATACATTCTTAGAACTGATCAATACAATATTACCTCCGGTTTCCTGCCTCTTCATTGCGGGGATGGCGGCCTTAATGATATTAAAAACCCCCATCAGATTGACCTCCATCACCTGTGTAAATCTTTGAGGGTCCATCTCTTCGATTTTCGATACATAGGCAATTCCTGCGTTCGGGACTACAAGGTCTACACCTCCGAATCGGAGAGCAATCTCTACTATGGCCTTTTCTACTGTGGAATAATCGGTTATATCGAATACGAATTTTCCCAAACGAGAGGGATCATATTTTCCCAAAAGGATCTCCACCACTTTATTTAATCGGGTCTCGTCCAAATCGGCCAGGGCCACCACTGCGCCTGCTTTGAGCAGGCAATCTGCGATTCCGAATCCGATAGCACCGGCTGCACCGGTGACAACGGCAATTTGCCCTTGTAATTCAATATGCTCGGTACGTTCCAGCTTTTGTTGTTGAAGATTCATATACTCCAATTCAAAAATGTGGTTTTCAGGAAGAGGCCGATATTCTCCCATGGCCATGGCTGAAAGCTTGCCCGGATGGTATGTTCGGCAATGTCGGCGGCAATCCGGAGCCCATTTAACCGAGAAGCCAAGGGCGACCAATCCCATTCCGGCTACCAGAAACACCCAAGAGACTGTTATCCAGTTTAGTAAGATTACGATTTTTTCCCAGAGTTTTGAAATTCGAAATAGCGATCGTAATTATTTCTGAATTCCGACACAAGTGTATCGATCTTCTTTTTTAACTCCGCATCTTCATCCGGGATTTGATCCACAAAAACATAAGTATTTTTAGTCCGCGTGACATGATCGGGAGTCATTACCCCAGAATGGCATAATTCTTCCGCCCGGGGCGATAAAGAAGCTTTAACCAATTCAGGTTGGTTTCGGACTTCTACAAAGAAGCGCTGCCTGACGCCGTCCGCATTAATAAAAGAAGCAGCCCCGCGAATCGTTTCTACCAATCGGGCCAAGTCATTCGACTGGATCTTAGAGTTGATTAAGTCAAGCCCGATCAATTGAGAGCGATCTATATGTTCTTCGATAAACCTTTCCGCCTTGTTTACATAATGTATCATCATTGAATAGAGCAGTTTTCAGCATCGGAACCATAGGTGAAAATTCCATGATGCATACTCACGATGGCTTCTGCGCTTGGATGGCTATCATAAGCATCGGACACCGCTTTGGATAAGTCAAAACCGGGTTTAAAGTAGGGGATAACAACAACCTTTGGTCCCAAAGCTTTTTCAACCAGTTCCTGGCCATTGGGCTGGTTTGCAAGCACCAACAACGCATCCGCATGGGAATGATCCACGAACTTATGAGGCAAAAAGGCGTGGAGAAAACCCTCGATGGAAGCCACTGGAAAATCGGCCCGGATGCAATTAATCCGCAGCTGATTAACCATCTCTTCGTCAGGCAGGCTTTCCAGATTTCTCATTCCTACCAGGTTTTCGAGAATCAATCCAGTAAAGCCATCTGGCCCGATCGACGCCAGATCGTGGCCACTTCCCTTTACAAAGAGAATAATTCGTTCCTTTCCCAAGAGATCCGGTATAGAGATCTTGACCGAAGTGTTGCCACCCCCCTGAAGCACCAGATAAGGATTTCGACCTATGAGGTGGGACGTATAAATCCTCAATACCAGATCCTCGGGCTGATTGGGGTACAATTTTCTGTATTCCCTTGCCTGATTTTGGTCGAATCGATTTTCCATCCAATAGCTCTATTAGTTCATGAAAACGTTTATGTAATCGTTTACTTTATATCGTTTTAAAATTACCCTTGTCAAGTATTAAATTTTGTATATTGTATCATATTGAAAATATGGGTTTTTACATAAATTTTGCTTTGCAGACATCAATATTTAACGGAAACAAAAAAACTGTGTATTCGTTTACATAAACGTATACATCTTTCATGATTAACCCCATTTCATCGCCAAGTTTCTGAAAGGCTCTTTTCCCCATCTTAAGGTTTTTTCTTACTTCAGCCAGCAAACTTTTCTGGCGGAATCACGGAAATCACGATTGGAGATGGTATAGAACTTTTTCTCATTTTTCTTCAATTTTTATTCCTCTGCTCTCTCATTAAGATAGAGGTTCCTCATTTTCTCTCCTATTATCTTTTGAAAATCATACAACTCTTTAAAGATCTCATATTTTGTATTATGAAAGGAAAAAGTCCTATCATCGGGTCGTATGAGTTTGGCCTCATGACACATCGATTTCATACCCTGAGAAATATCCGAAAACTCTCCCGCAGCCACTGCGGCCAGGATGGCTGTTCCTAAAAGTACCGCTTCCGGTTCCCTGGGGAGGATAATCTCACATCCCGTAATATCAGCATTTTCTTGGATGAATAATTTGTTTTTCAGATGGCCGCCGCATAAATGAATTTTTTTGATTTGATAGCCTTTTTGGTTCATCTCCTCAATAATGTGGCGGGTCCCATAGGCAATAGCCTGAATCGTAGCATAATATAAGAGGGCTACCTCTTTCTCTGTTTTCTCCGAGGGTTAAGCCGCTGACCATGCCTTTGGCCTGAGGGTCTGCTCGGGGAGATCGATTTCCGTGGTAATAAGGGAGGATATGGAGATCCGAAACTATTTTTAATCCTTCTTTCTTTTTCAGTAGCTCGACCTGGCGGTTTAGAAAGGTATAAAGATCAGCTCCCGATGCCCTGGCCTTCCTGGAGATGTTCCTGATAGAAACATTACTTCTTATTACAAAATCGATTAAAGAACCGGTGGCCGATTGGCCACCTTCGTTTAACCACATTCCTGGTACCATTGCGCCAAAATAGGGGCCCCAGATCCCCGGTATAAACCTTGGGGATAAGGACACGGCCATATGACATGATGAGGTTCCCCCGATCAGGGCAAGACTTTGTTCGAAAAAACCGGTACCAGCGGGAAGGGCACCGAGAGCTCCAATGCCGCCGGCATGGGCATCGATGATGCCGATTCCTACAGGGATACCTGGGACCAGACCGAGTTCTTCTGAGGCTTTCTTGGTCAACCCTCCTGCATTCAATCCCATGGGGTAGGCGATCATGGGGACACGGTCCCGGTCAAATAGATCTTCAATGCCGATTTCTTTAAAAAAATCTATTCGGTATTTCCCGGAAGGGCCTTCATGCCCAAGGTAGGTCCATTTACAGACCGATGTACAAAGACTCCTTTTGTCGGTTCCCGAAGCTCGGTAGACCATGTAGTCGGCCAAATCCATAAACTTTCTGGCCTGTTTCCAGGTCCCCCTTAGGTTTTCTTTGATCCATAACAGCTTAGGGGGCTCCATTTCGGGGGATATCTTACCACCGACATACTTGAGGACTTCGTGTTTGGTGTTATTGATGTTTTCTGCCTGCTGGACAGCCCTGTGATCCATCCAGACAATGATATTCTGACTCCTGTTTTTGGTGGGTGAGATGGTCACAGGCTCAAAACCCTCACCCAGTGCCACCAACGAGCAGGTGGCATCAAAGGAGAGACCTTGACCTTTTCGGCACGGATCCCTCCGGAAAGAAGGCATTGCCGTATCGCCTTGGCAGTGGCTTTCCAAATATCTTCGGAAGACTGTTCAACAAATCCGGGCCTGGGTTTCCAAATCTTGATCGGCTTTTCGGCCTTAGCTATTAATTTTCCATTCCGGTCGAAAGCCCCGGTTCGCGCGCTTCCAGTCCCCACATCAATACCGAGAAAGACTTTATCCCTGACCGGCATTGCTTTTTCCATCGTTAATTACTTTCCTTTATTAGAAATTTTCTGCTATCTAATCAATTAGGGAAAAGGTCAAGTCAAGTTCCTCTTCCGACATACTAATCCAAGGAAATAAACAATGATCTCCTCGGCTTGCCGCCGACAGCGTGGCTTATGTGCCCTTGGCCGGTGGTGTCTTCGGCCAAAAGGATGTCACCGGAATGAAGGATCCGATATCTTCAAAATGGGATTGATTGTCTTCCTTAGTGTAGATGCGTGTGATCTTCATTATTGGTCTTCGGTCCTTTCTATAGATTACTATTCGAAATTTTGGAATTAATCAATAAATGATAATTGGTACCTTCGGGAAGAAGAATTTCAGATTTCCTGAAAATTGCCCCATCAACCAAATTTAAACGATGTCACCCACAACTCGTTTAACCAGACAACCCTGAGAATAATCAATTACGGATTGAATAAAAAAACCAGTCTGCATTCATTCCCTATAGCTCGTGTGCCGCGGCTTAATTCTTCAAGCTTCATTCTGCAACTCCGCAGCAGAATGAAGCTTGAATGAAATGTGCAATAAAAAAGGCAGTGCCCCTCCTCCTTATAGGATCTATCGAGTTATTTCAGTTCCTGACCTTTGGCCGTATTTTTAGTCATGGCCTCAACCACGACCGGCCAGACCTCACGGGGTAAATCGTGCCCCATTCCTTCGATAATTAAAATTTCCGATCCGGGTATGGTTTTAGCGGCGTCTTTTCCTGCTTCGACCGGTACCAGGGGATCAGCGGCACCGTGGATGATCATGGTCGGCAGCTTGACCTTTGCCAAGGCCGGTTTCCGATTTTCTTGGGAAAGCAGAGCCTGGAAATGGCGGGTCAAACCTACCGGATAGAAACTACGATCAAAGAGCCTACCGGCCAACTGGCGGTGGTATTCCTCATTAAAAGTAAAATTGGGGCTGCCGATGATACGAAAGGTTTTCACATGATTTTCTATATAGGCCTGCCGCTGATCCGGCGGAGGTGCAAGGAGTGCAGCCATAGCCTCGGGTTTGGCCGGTGGCACATCAGGATTGCCGGTACCGGTCATCATAAGAGTCAGGCTTAAAAGCCTCGATGGATAAGAGATAGCCAGGATTTGGGCAATGGTCCCGCCCATGGACATGCCGCAAACATGGGCTTTACCAATACCTAGGGCATCGAGCAACCCGATGGCATCGGCGGCCATGTCATCCAGGGTGTAGGGCGGTTTGATTTTTTCTCCTCGAGCCGCGGCGGCGATGATTTCGGCCAGCTCGGGGGTTTTTTCATTTTCAAGTTTTGACGACAGACCGACGTCTCGATGATCGAAGCGAATGACATAATGTCCGGCTTGGGCCAGGAGGGAACAGAAATCATCACTCCAGGTGATCATCTGTTGGCCGATGCCTTTAATCATCAGCAAAGGCTTTGATCCGACTTCTCCCAAGGTATCATATTCGATCTGTATCCCGTTTGCTTTAACATTTGCCATGATCGTTTCCTCCTTATTTTATAAACTGAGATAACGCTCGACATTTTGTTTGTCTTTTAAAAGTTCCGCATTGGTTCCTTCCCAGACGATCACACCGTTTTCAATGACATACTGGCGGTGAGCAATCTTAAGGGGAATCTTGAAATTCTGCTCAACCAAAAGAATCGGCACCCCTGCCTTGTTTATATTGACAATGGCTTCTTTGACGGTCGAGACCATCAAAGGGGCCAGCCCTTCAGTCGGTTCATCCAGCAGAAGAACCCTTGGATTGGTCAGAACCCCTCGTGCGATGGCCAGCATTTGTTGTTCCCCTCCCGAAAGGGTATCCCCATTCGATTTGGCTCGGTCCTGTAAAATGGGAAAAAGTTCGTAGACGCGTTCCATCGTCCAATAGCCCGTTTGATGGGTAATCTGTGCGGCACGCAAGTTTTCGGCTACAGTCAGGTTGGGGAATATTTCGCGTGTTTCGGGAACATAGGAAATACCGGCGCGGCTCAGCAAGTGGGCTTTCATCTCCGTGACGTCCTTTCCGTCAAGTATTCGTTTCCCGCTGGCACAAGGCAAAAGCCCAATCATGGTTTTCAAAGTTGTGGATTTCCCGGCGCCGTTTCTCCCGATCAGCGAGACGATCTCACCCTGGCCGACTCTGAGGGAAACCCCATGGAGGACCTGGGCTTTGCCATAAAAAACATTCACCTTCTCAAGTGAGAGCATTGTCCTCCTCTTCTATACCCAGATAAGCTTCCCGGACACGAGAGTCCGATTGAATTTCACCCGGCGTACCACCGCACAGCACCTTGCCTGTAACCAGGACAAAGATTTTATCCGAGACTTTCATAACGATGTCCATATTGTGCTCGATCAGTATAACCGTTCTTCCTTTGGCCGCCTCGGCGATCAGGGCCACGGTACTCTCCAATTCATGATGACCCACACCGGCGGTGGGTTCATCGAGCATAAGTACTCTGGGCTCGTTCATCAATGAGATGCCGATCTCCAGACGCCGCTGATCTCCATGGGATAAGGTTGAGGCTATGACGTTCCCGAGACGGGTGAGCCCGATAAAATCCAGCATTTCCATGGCTTTTCGTTTCAGTTCACCATAGCCGCGAACGGAACGCCACAAGGGTTGAACCCGAAAACTATGGGGCTGGCCAGCCAAACGCAGGTTTTCAAAAACGGTCATGGCGGGAAAGATGTTTACGATCTGGAAACTCCGGCCTATCCCTTTCATGGCCCGGGCATGAGGACCGAGCGAGGTAATTTCTTCGTCCTCCAGAAAAACCTTTCCATGGTCTACATTTTGAAGACCTGAAAAAACATTGATCAACGTGGTCTTTCCGGCACCGTTGGGACCGATAATGCTATAAATTTTGCCTTTCTCGATATCGAGACTGACCTGGTCGATCGCCACGTAAGCGCCGAAAGATACCGTAACGTCTTTACAACTCAGGGTTACCGATGCCATTTTTAAGTCCCCTGGAACCATAGCGGATATATTGCCAACTTTTCTCAGCCAATCCCATGACCCCCCCCGGTAAAAAGATAGTGTAAATGATAAAGACTACGCCAATAACACCCATCCAGTAAGAAGTATAAGTGCTGAGTACCTGGCGCATAAGTTCATACAACATAACGCCGAAGATAGGCCCCAACAAGGTGCCTGCACCACCCAGAAGGGTCATAATCACAACGGATACGGACATCTCGAAATTGAGATTTGAGGGATCGGTAAAGAAGGTCAATGAGGCCATCAGACCTCCGGAGATTCCACAAAAAAAACCGGAGATCACAAAGACGCCAAGCTTGTATTTTTTCAGGTCAAAACCGATTTGTTGGGCGCGGATGGGATTTTGGCGCATGCCCTGGAGGACCTGTCCAAAGGGTGAGGATCGAATCAGGGCCGAAACCGCTGATAGCCAACAGGAAGAAGAAAGCTACAAAAAGATAATAATTGTTGCTTTGGCTAAAATCGATTCCCCAGAAGATAGGACGGGGTACTCCTCCCAATCCGTCAGGACCGCCTGAAAAACTACGCCATTTGAAGGTCATGACAATATGGACCAATTCGGCCAGGGCCAGGGTGGCCAGGGCCAGGAAAATGGCCGAGAGGCGCATGGAGATAAAGCCGAAAGCCATGGCCACCAGGGCGGCCAAAATCCCTGCAGCGACAAAGGATGCCCAAAAGGGAAGCCCAAGTCTGGCCGTCAATATGGCCAGGGTATAGGCGCCGGCCCCGAAGAAGGTACAGTGTCCGAGAGAAAAAAGACCGGTAACCCCAAAGACCAGGTCAAATCCCATGGCAAAAATCGCATAGATCATGACCATCAGAAGGTAATAGATTACCGTCTCTCCGATTCCGAGAAAGGGCAGGGCCAGCAAGACGACCACAGGAACTCCAATGAAAAGGGCCTTTAAAATAGAGTCCTTTTTCATGCCCATCTCCTTCTGCGGCTGAAGAGTCCCTCCGGAAGCACCAGTAGAATGATGAGAAATGCCGAATAAGTTAAAATATTGACCCAGTCGGATAAGAAATACTGACCGTAAGCCCTCATAAACCCGATGATCAGGGCGCCCAGGACAGCCCCCTGGATGTTACCGAGACCGCCGATGACGACGACAATAAAGCAGTCGATCAGAATGGCATCACCCATTAGAACATCGATAGGGTAAATGGCCGCAATGGCGACACCACCCAAAGCGGCCAGCCCGGCCCCAACGGCAAAAATCATCGTCCGCAGGGAGGAGACGTTAATGCCGAGACATTCGGCCATAATGCCGTTGGAACTTGCGGAGCGAACGGCAATCCCCCAGTTGGTTTTTTCCAGACTCCAGAACAGGCCAACGGCGATCAGAAAGCTCAGCCCGATAATGAAAAGACGGTACGGGTCGATATCACTGCCAAAGAAATGGATGGCCTGGGACAGAAGAGGTGGTTTGGGAAACATGAGAAATTCGGCCCCCCAGATCGATTTGACCAGGTCGACCGTGACGAAGATGACGCCGAGCTGAATCATCAACTGGTAGCTGTGATCGAACTTGTATACCGGTCGTAAAAGAAAGATTTCAATTCCCGCCCCGACCAGGGCCACAACTATGGGGGCCACGACCAGGGACAGCCAGAAATTTCCTGTCCATTGAAACGTCTGGTACCCGATAAAGGCTCCCAGCATATACAGAACGCCGTGAGCGAAATTCACTACACCGAAAACACCGAAGATCAGCGTCAGTCCTGAAGCCAACAGAAACAAAACCATACTTATGCTGATCGCAATGATTAACAGAGACATCAACTTCTCCTGAAGTTTTTCAGATCCCCCCGGTCATTATTAACCGGAGATCCGGTTTCAATTGATCGGCTGTTTGCCAAAAGATCAAAGGGGGGCGGTCCATTGGAAAAAATATTCAATTCCTCCGGAATTCGCCGGAAACGCCCCCCTTGACTGTTGCCTTATTGGGTCGGCTAATAAAGGTCTTTAGCCGGATAGGTTTTAACTACCTTAAACCCGCATTTCGGATAGGGCAGTCCAAAGGGATTGGTTTTCCCTTCCCCCGGGAAAAATTCTCCGATATAGGCATCCTGCATGGCCTGGTGGTCGCTGGCCCGCATGACCTTGAGCCCCTTGGGGGTCATAAAACGGCTCTTTTCCATGGCATCAATCCATTTTTCCCTGTCCCAGGACTTTGTACTGTCAATCACGCTGAGGAACCACAACATGCCGTCGTAAAAATCAGGTGATAGGAGATTCTCCGGTCCGTATTTTTTTATGGTAGTCGTCATCCATTTTCTGTTCATTGGGTTATCCAGGTCAAAGTTATAACGAGCAGTGTTCACCAGGCCAATGGCATAAGGATAGGCCATGGCACAAAGACTGGGAACCACCAGGGTACTGGCCAATTTAACGCGTTTGGTGAGCCCTGCCTGACCGATTTGTTTCAAAACCGCTACCATATCCCGCCCCAGAGTCATCAACAGCACGGTGTCGGCATCGCTATTTTTAATTTTTTCAATAATGACTGAAAAATCATTGGTCCCCATGGGCGCAAAGCTGTGGTCGGTTTTAATCTTCGCGGCATTCAGATCCTTTTCTATCTCCAGTACATTTTCCCGGACTACCCCGTAATCAGCACCGACGGTATAGACCGATTTTGAACCGGAATCCTTGAGATATTTACCGATGATTTTATTCTCAACCGCCTGAGGAGTGGACGTACGGAAGGTGTAGCGTGTTTTAGCCTTGCCGGTTATATCATCATGGGTGGATAGAAAGGATATATGAGGTATTTTCCGCTGGGCGCAAATAGGCATCATGGCCAGGGTGGCCGAAGAACTGAAGTCTCCGGTGATGAATTGGGCCCCTGAGGCGATTACCTTGATGGTTTTTTGAATCGCTTCCTTGGGATTGGATTGGCTGTCTTCCCACAAGAGTTCGATAGGTTTGCCCAGGACCTTCCCGCCATAGTGCTCCACGGCCAGTTCAATGCTCCGCTTCACATCTTCCCCATAGATACCAAAGGGACCGGTAAAGGGCCAAATATTTCCAATCTTGAATGTGTCCGGTTCAGCACAAAACGCCTTTCCTGACAGAGTAAGGCTCAATGCCACCATCAGGATCAACACCATCGTAATAAGGATCAATTTTTTCATAATGCACTCTCCTTTTTCTAAAATTCGTTCGCCAATTACGCCTTAGGCGAAATTGGTTGCTCATTTGAGCTTGATGGGCCATAGGCCCGTTATCTATATTAACTTTCCGGATTCGGGATCACCGCCGTTCATTAAGGGGAACAAATCACGATAATGACTTCTATGTCCGCCTTTTCGATATTTTGAACGAAGTGATTCCTGGAAGCATCGAAGTAAATGGAGTCGCCTTCTTCCATAAAAAATTTTTGGTCTTCATAAATAAAAAGCAGCCTGCCTTTTAAGACAAAAAGGAACTCCTCCCCCATATGATTAAAGACGACGGTTTCTTTGCTTTTATCTTTATCCATGCGAATGAGAAAAGGTTCCATCAGTTTGTTCTGTTTTTTTGATACCAGTGCTTCATAATTGTAGCCGAACTCCTTCATGCCCCTGCGGGACAATATCCTTTCATCCCTTTTAGTCAAGACGATTTTGGGGTCTTCCTGAGGGTCTTCCTCGTCAAAGAGAAATCCGGCCTTTGTGCCCAGGGCTTTGGCGATAACATCCAGGGTGGAAACGGGTGCGGATGATTTGCCCGTTTCAATCCTGGACAACTGCGCCTCGGAAAGATTGGTGACTGCACTCAGCTGCGATATGGTCATGGATTTCGCTTTTCTGAATTCCCTAATTTTTTTACCGATTCTTTTCTCAATATCCATGATACCTCTTTTAATTAAGACCTCATAAAATTGACTTCGATTTTTAAATTACACGCTTCGATAACGCGGAATCTATCGATAAGCGGTAGTGGATCGTATATCGCGATAGTAGGTCTCGTACACGATTGTGAATGTGTTCATGGCTAACCCCCTCGATAGGTTTGATTTGAATGGAAACCGAAGTCCCATGAATTTTATCCTCTCCGACCGACACCATCATAGAAGAGGTCAGATCTCTCATTTTATTCAGTTCGTTGGTATAGACCTTCCAAATCGCATCTCATTTCAGTGCAGACTTGAATAACTTTCCCACAGCAGTGAGTGGAATATGATCCTTGATATAGACGGCCTTGGGAACAGCGGCCCTTTCCCCAATATTGGTTCGAGCCCAGTCCATGATGTCTTCCTCGGAAAGCGAAGCTTCATCACTGACTTCGACATAAACCACCGGCACTTCACCGGCATGGGGGTCGGGTTGGCCGACTGCAGCCGCTACCTTGATCCCTTCCATCCTGTATAAGGGTTCTTCGATTAAGGACGGATCAATATTGTGTCCCCCCCGGATGATGAGTTCTTTTTTCCGCCCTGTCAGCCAAAGATAATCTTCTTTATCCATCCGTCCGAAATCGCCGGTATTAAACCAATCCTCATTCACCCAAATACCTCGATTGTGTTCTTTTTCCATATATCCTTGGAAAACCGTCGGCCCGTGAATACAGACAGAGCCTATTTCTCCCTCCAGGGCATCCCGTTCGTATTGACCCTCCTGATCCAGAATGACCACCTTGATCTGCTGATAAGGCACTCTCAGGCCGACGCTCCCGATTCTTCTTTCTCCATCCTTGGGATTGACGGCAGATGCGCAGGTCGATTCGGTCAGACCATAGCCTTCCAGAATTTTCATCTTGGAATGAACTTCAAAGCGCCTGAACAAATCGACACTCAATGGAGCGGCGCCGCAGATCAAATAACTCAAGGAGGATATATCCGCTGAACCGACCGGCGTGCCCAAAAGCATAGAAAGCACCGTTGGGACACAGGGGAAAAAGACCGGTTTAAATTTTTCCACGATTCGGTAAAAATTCTTGATAATATTTGGGGCCCGATATCCGTCCGGTGAAAGTATCACCACTTGTCCGCCCATGGAAAAAGGCAATAGGCCGGTTATGCAGGTGCCATTGCAGTGGAACAGGGGCAGGCCGACCATGACACACTCACCGGGATTAAGACCAATGTCTAACGAAAGGCCGCAGTTCAAAGCCAGTTCATTAAAATGGCTCCTTAAAGCCAATTTCGGCCTCCCGGTCGTGCCACCGGTATGATAAATGGAGGCAATATCCCCGGGGTCGATCGTTCTGCCGGAGTGCAGTTTTTGACCGTTGAATTTTTCCACGGTTTCTTCATATCCGAAAATATCTTCAGACTCATCCGTCGGTCCGCCGACTCGAATAATGGCCTTTAACAAAGGATTTTCCCTGCGGATTAACTCAACCTTCGGCCAAATATTGAAGCCCGGGTTTTCCCCCAAGGCCACCAGAACCTTTGTCCCTGGCCACCCGGCAAATGTCCGCTATTATCGGGGGGGCAAGCATTGGGTTGACAGGATTGGCAATTCCGGCGGTTTCTGCTCCCCATAAGACAAAATGGGTTTCGGGAAGATTGGGCAGCAGGTAGGTGACGACATCGGTCGGACCGACACCCAAATCGTGCAACATGTTGGTGGTTTGCCGGATTTTGGCAATGAATCGAGAGTAGGGGATTTGGACCAGTCGGTCGAAGGATTCCCCGCTGGGTAGAAAGCTCATAGCCAATGCCTCAGGATTAATCCTGGCGCAATTTTCCGGAAGTTCAAGGGTGCTTTTGGCTTTAACCCGCTCTGTTAAAGGGATCTTTTCAATTTCCTCAATATCCTGAATCCCCCGGATTGTGAATGAATTTTCTATCTTAACCCCCCCCCCTTCCAGGAACGACTGCGCTTTTATTGATTTTGATAATTTGTATTTAATAAAATATTACTTACCCTAAATACAATTATTTCCATTAGTCAAGTTTTTTTTACATTACATGTAAAATAATCCCATGAAATTAATTATGAGGATTAGAGGACCGAGAAGAAAGGTTATTTATAATAAGAATTGCCCGAAAAACTTTCATGGCAAAAATGATTAAACCTGGAAGTTTGAAGGAAGGTCACAGTTTACTGAAATGATCGGGTAGAAACCAAAAGTCTAATAATAAGGATTTTTTTCAGATGATTTGCTTTTCCCTGCGCCGACGCTACGTTTTTTGCTTGCGGATCTTTTCCGGGGACCGAAAGAAAACCAGACATAACGAATCTGAGAGAGCATGGAGTTTCTGAATATTTTATTAGATTGAATATAGCAAGCATCAAATTTTAACTGACCTTTACTTCAATAAAAAACCCCACCTCTCGGTTGAGAAACGGGGCTTCCTAAATTCCTCCATTTGCTTGCCCCCTTTTAGGGTAAAGTGGCGTTGCTGGAAGATGGATTATCTTAATGTTCCGTGTTCCGGGTTTTAAATAAATCCGATTATACACGTTTTTGGGAATAGTATACAGGGGAATTTCCCTTTGGAGTGGGACCAGTAAATAGGAGGGTCCGTAAACATTTACGTTTATACTCTTCCGTTTTTTCCATATTGGAGTTTAGAAGAGTTCAGCTATCCGTACCATAGCCTGATTTTCTTATTTATGTTAATGGGTTATGTACTGTTTAAAATTTCATTGTTTTGTTCTTAAGTCAAGGATTATTTGGGTTGCCAGCCATTTGTTGCCTGACCACCTCCATAGCCTTGAAGTTTGACAGGGTCTATTTAAAATATTTTAACTGGCTTTTTGCCTGGATTTAATGTAGTAATTATGAGAAAGGTTACCGAAAAAAAGGGGGTTGTTAATATTTTTTGGGGGTATTATTTGGGGTATCGAAAGAAATGGCCATTAATAAATATCTGTTTAATAAATATGTTATGTCTTCTATTAAATAGACCCCATCCCAATAAAAACAGACAAAAGGCAAGAGGCGTGAGGCAAAAACCTCTTTACCTTATGATTTTCACTAAAGAAAGACATATATAAGGCCTACTCGATTTTTGATTTTTAACTTCAACCTTAACTTCTACCTTGAACATTAATAATTGAACCTATGGAGAACTCTGGAAAAATAAGAACAGCCAAGGTGAATCGGGAGACCCGGGAGACTCAAATCCGGCTAAAATTGACCCTTGACGGTAAAGGCATCAGCCGGATACAGTCACCGGTCCCTTTCCTGAATCATATGATGGAGTTGATGGCCCATCATGGGTCGATGGATCTTGACCTGAAAGCCCAGGGGGACATCGAGGTGGGGTTCCATCACACCGTTGAAGATATCGGCCTTTGTCTGGGAGATGCTTTCAAACAATGCTGGGGAGATTTTAAAGGGATTAAACGATATGGGAGTTCTATCCTGCCCATGGATGAGGCTCTGGTCATGACGGCCGTGGATATCTCTCGGCGTCCCCATTTGTCCTATGGCTGGAAACCGCGTAAAGTCCGGGTGGAAGGATTTGATACAGGGTTGATTAAAGAATTTTTTCAGGCTTTGGTCAACCGTGCCGGTCTGACCCTCCATTTGAGGGTCTTGGAAGGAGAAAATATCCATCATATCATCGAAGCCATGTTTAAAGGCTTTGGTCAGGCTATTGATGAGGCCGGCCAGATCCAAAAGGGCCTGAAAACCGTTCGTTCGACCAAAGGGATACTCTAATGACAAATAAAAACAAAAGGGTATTTCCTCGTTAATTATTATTGTTTCCTTAAAAGACCTCACCTTATCTTATTTTTAAATTTACGTTAAGCTTGTCCTCGAATGATCGGGGAGGGGGATTACAGGTTTCGAAATGGATCGTGCGGTAAGAATTCCTGCTTGAACAGACAAATGAATTGCCTAATTTTTTTTAAATCTGAACTTTAAATTTTGAATTTTTACGACAATGGTTATTATCCCCGCAGTAGATATAAAAGGCGGCCGGTGCGTCCGTCTCCGGGAAGGACGTGCCGATGCCGAAACTGTTTTTTCAGACTTTCCCCAAGACATGGCCCGGCGATGGGTTGAACAGGGGGCAGAACGGCTTCATATCATCGACCTGGATGGGGCCTTTGAAAAAGGTCCCCGAAACAGTTCCATTATCAAACAGATCGTGGAAACCACACCAATCCCGGTTCAACTCGGAGGAGGGATACGGGACCTGAAAACAGTGGAAAGCTATCTTTCGTTAGGGTTGGCCCAGGTAATATTGGGAACGGCCGCTTTAAAAAACCCTGAGCTGGTCCGGGAGGCCTGCCGGCTTTTCCCGGAAAAGATCATGGTTAGTTTGGATGCACGGGACAATCGAATCGCCGTGGAGGGATGGACTGAAATTTCCGAGATGGATCCGATCGATCTGGTCAAATCATACGAAGACTGGGGGGTAAAAGCCGTCGTTTTTACGGACATCTCCCGGGACGGAACCCAGCAAGGTCCTTCCATACGATCCACCCAAAGATTGGCGCAAGCCACCCGCCTTCCGGTGATTGCCGCCGGAGGCATCGCCCATTTGGCCGATGTCCAAAGTCTGGCTCCTCTTGGTGCAGATGGTCTGGTGGGTATGATTACCGGCCGGGCAATCTATAGCGGCACTCTCAATCTTGCGGAGGCCATTGACTGGCTCAAAACACACACACCCCCACAGCCTATTAATTTCTCTTGACATTTCTTAATTACTACTTATACTCATAAGATTAAACATAATTTGACGGATTTAAAACTATGAGCCTGATGCAGGACATTGAAGCCGGTTTCAAAACAGCCTTAAAGACTCAAGACAAACTAAGGCTTTCTACATTGCGGATGCTTCGAGCGGCCTTGAAAAATAAAGAAATAGAACGGCGTGGAAAACTGGAAGATCCGGAAATTATTTCCGTTATTAAGGGTTTGATCCGGCAAGGGAAAGAGGCCGCCGAACAATTTGAGAAGGGCGGACGTTCGGATCTGTCTGAAAAAGAGAAGGCTGAAATCGAAATATTTTCCGGCTTTCTGCCGCTTCAGGCCACCTCTTTAGAGATTGAGGAGAACATTGTCCAAATTATTCGAGAACTCGGGGCTTCCGGTTTAAAAGATATGGGTAAGGTGATGAAAGCGGCCATGGCTCGACTGGGCGGTCGCGCAGAAGGTCAAATGATTCAGGCCATCGTCAAACAAAGACTTTCTTCCACATAGGAAAAAATCCTTCCTGAAGGGCCAAGGGATCCCTGATGCCTTCCCTTATTCGAGTAGCGTAGGACACCAAGGAGCGTTTTTAAAAAATAGTTCTTTTTGTTCATGACAGTAGGAAGACGAAAATTTTAACCAAAGGATAAACTTTGGTTTTCCAGTGATAAAATTTGAGTCGGACCTGGCAATCGGGCTAAAGGGAACCTTTCCAAAAAAACCTCGATCAAGGGGTTGAGATTTTATGTTTCATAATGATTTAACCCTTCTGGCTTCATTTAAATAAAATGATTCCTCATAGTTAAAGATTCCCTGCCCGCTCATGGCGGCCGGGGATTCTTCGTTTTACTGGAACCAAACAATGCCCAAGAATTCTTTCTTCCCTGAATCTTTTATTACCCAGATTAAAGACGCCGTCAACCTGGTCAGTGTTGTTTCAGAGGTTGTCCCTTTAAAAAAGACGGGGCGAAATTTTCAGGGATTATGCCCATTTCATCCGGAAAAGACGCCCTCATTCATGGTTAATGAGGAAAAACAGATTTTTCACTGTTTCGGGTGTGGGCTGGGAGGAAATGTCTTTACCTTTTTCATGCAATATCACCATCTGAGTTTTCCTGAAACGGTGAGTGAACTCGCCGAACGGCTGAGAATTCCTTTACCCAGGACCCAAACCGACCGTGCTTCCGAAGCCGGGCAGGGAATTAAAGAGACCCTGCGAAATCTTCATACCCGGGCGGCTGAATATTATCATCATCTTTTAATGAAAGAAAAAATCGGCCAAAAAGGCCGGGACTATCTCAAGTTCCGGAAGATGAACGGCCGGATAGCTGAAGAATTTTTTCTGGGTTATGCCCCCGAAGGATGGGACCGGCTGGTTTCCTTCCTAACACGGGAGAAGGTCTCGCCTTCTATTCTGGAACAATCGGGTTTGATCATCAAGAAGGAGAAGGGCGGTCATTATGATCGGTTCAGAAATCGGCTCATTTTTCCGATCTTTGACGAACAAAAACGGGTAGTCGGATTTGGAGGCCGGGCTTTGGGCCAGGAGACCCCCAAGTATTTAAACTCTCCGGAATCGGCCATCTTCAATAAGGGGCGTGTTCTGTACGGATTGGTTCAAGCTGCACCGATGATTCGGAAATTGAATCAGGCAGTCATTGTTGAAGGTTATTTCGACCTGTTGTCCCTTCATCTGCACGGGTTCAAGCAGGCCGTGGCCACGCTGGGAACCGCTCTGGGTTCTTTTCAGATTCGGAAGCTGAAGGGAATGGCCGAAGACCTGGTCCTTCTTTTTGACGGTGATCCCCCGGGTGTTCAGGCGGCGCTGCGCAGTGTTTCCCTTTTTCAACAGGAAGGGGTGTCCGCCAGGATCAAGGTTCTTCCGCCCAATGCCGATCCGGACAGTTATCTCTTTGAGGTAGGTCCGGAACGATTCGCCGTCGAACTGGAACAGGCCGAGCCGATGATGACCTTTTTTTTCAATCAGCAGATCAAAGAGGTCAGACCTCGGGTCCTGGATCAGGCCCGAATGGTGGAACGTTTGGTGCCTCATCTGAAAGCCCTAAGTTCGGAGGTGGAGCGGGCTTATTATGCCGGACTGGTGAGTGAAAAGCTGAAAATCCCGGAATCGGTCTTGTGGAGGTCTTTGAAGGAATCCAAAATGCCTCGCAGAGGTGCCGACCGGATTCAGACAGCCTTAAAGGAGGAACAGGTCTCCGGTCTGGAGTGGCATATGATCGAGGCGATTATGCGCATTCCCCAGGCCGCGGCTTTACTCTTGAATGAGGATCGGGGAGAATTTTTTGAATCGCCGGAAGCCAGGACCATCTACGAAGCTATACAAAAAACCTTCCAGCAACAGGGCGAGGTGAACCCCAGTCTTTTACTCAATCATCTTGAAGATCAGGGTTTGAAAAACCGGGTTTCGGCTATGGCCATCCGGGCCTTCGTGGATCAAAAAGATGAAGAAGCCTTTTTGTTTGATCTGATCAAACGGATACATTTGAAACAGTTGCAACAGCAGGAAAAAGCCCTTTACCGGGAGATCCGCTCTAAAGAAAAGTCCGGGATCACCGAAGAGTTGAAGTCCCTGCTGGTTATGAAAAAAGATTTGCTCCAAAGGAGAAAAGAAATCCTTATCTCCTCAAAAGGATAAAGGAGAACTTATGGCCAAAGACAATACCATGGATGAACTCAACAAAATGATTTCCTTGACCAAAGAAAAGGAATTTCTCGATCTGGAAGAAAACGAAGAATCTCTTCCTCCCGAACTGGTCGGTACCGAACCGATCGACGATATGATTTACCTGTTTGACGAAACGGATATTCAGATTCTGGAAGGGACCCCCCGGGTCAGAGCCAAAGAGAAAGTTGATGAAGATCGTATCGAGGAGGAGGAAGAGGAGCTGAAATGGGGAGCGGAAATCGGTATAAAAATCAATGATCCGGTCAAAATGTATTTAAAAGAAATGGGATATTATTCGCTTTTGACCCGAGAGGGCGAGGTGGAAATTGCCAAAAGGATCGAAGAAGGAAAACACGAGGTTATAGATGCACTCCTGGAATCCCAGGTAGGGATAAGGGAGATCCTTTCTCTGGGGGAAAAATTTCAGCAAGGGGTGATTAAACTGCGGGAAATCGTCCGGGATATGGATGACGAAGACCCCTTTATAGAAACGGAAGCCCATCGTAAAAAGGTGTTGCAACTTTTTGCTGAAGTCGCCGAACTTTATGAGAAAAACAGAAAGCTCACAGATAAACTCAATCATGAACTCCCGCTTCCCCGCAGGAAAAAGGTCCGCGATAAGATTGAAGATAACAAATTATTGATTGTTGAGCGGCTCAAAGAGCTTCGTTTAGACAAAAGGCAGATCGATCGTATTATTAATAAACTGAAAGGATTTGCCGATCGAATCGACAAGGGGGAACGGGAGATTGAAGACTGTGCCGAAAAGGCCTGTCTGGCCCTGCAGGACCTGAAAAAAGCCCTTCGCAAGTTGAAAAAAGACGGCCAAGCCAGATCCCTGACCCGTCAAACAGGCTTGCATAAGGATAGTCTGTTAGAAATAGACAAGAAAATCCGAAATGGAGAACGAAAGATACGCCGGGTGGAACAGGAGTCCAAGATGACTACCAAGGCCCTTAAAAAGATTATCAAACAAGTGGACGATGGAGAAATCAAGGCCCGGGATGCCAAGGCCGAATTAATAGAGGCCAACCTGCGTCTGGTAGTCAGTATCGCCAAGAAATATACCAACCGGGGGCTTCAATTCCTGGATCTGATCCAGGAGGGAAACATCGGATTGATGAAAGCTGTGGATAAATTCGAATACCAGCGGGGTTATAAGTTCAGCACCTACGCCACCTGGTGGGTTAGGCAGGCCATTACCCGGGCTATCGCCGATCAAGCCCGTACCATCCGCATTCCGGTTCACATGATTGAAACCATTAATAAGCTAATTCGGACGGCCCGTTATCTGGTCCAGGAACTGGGACGGGAACCAACACCAGAGGAAATTGCCGATCGTATGGAATTCCCTTTAGACAAGGTTCGGAAGGTTTTGAAAATCGCCAAGGAACCTATTTCGCTGGAGACCCCGATTGGGGAAGAGGAAGACAGCCATCTCCGGGATTTTATCGAAGACAAAAAGATTTTATCGCCATCCGAGGCCGTGATCCGGTTGAATCTGTCCGAACAGACCCAAAGGGTTTTGTCCACCTTGACGCCTCGTGAAGAAAAGGTGCTGCGCATGCGTTTCGGCATCGGAGAAAGGGCCGACCATACCCTGGAAGAAGTGGGCCGTGATTTCGATGTCACCCGGGAGCGGATCCGGCAGATCGAGGCTAAGGCCTTGCGGAAATTACGTCATCCCAGCCGAAGCAAGCGGCTGAAATCCTTTGTGGAGTAGGGTGCAGACAAAAATTTTAATAGAAATTTTTTTGGAATAAAAACCAATAAAAAAATACCGGAGGCTCACAGGGTTCAATCAAAGGTACCCGTCGAAAAAGAAGTCATTAGATGTTCTATATTGACTTTTGTTTTAAAATTAAATATAATTATAATTTTATTTCGAGCAGGTAAGGGCCCATAGCTCAGTTGGAAGAGCCACCGGCTCATAACCGGAAGGTCCCTGGTTCGAGGCCAGGTGGGCCCACCAGATCAAATGCTTCGGCAAATTTTATGGTTCGTTATTATGGGAGTTAGAAAGCTGTTATCCATAAAACCCTCAGGGGTTGGAGATGAAAAAAGGGTGCACCCGAAGGGTCTGCACCCTTTTTTTGTTGAAAATGACGGTTAAAATCAGGGAAATCCAGAAATGGATGGAGGACCGATTTCCCGGGAGTTGGGCCGAAAACTGGGATCATATCGGACTCCAATTGGGCGATCCGGGACAACCGGTTGAACGCATCGGGATTTCTTTGGAGGTTACCCCAAGGTCTGTTTCCTGGGCGGTCCAAAACCGCCTGCAACTGATGATCTGCCATCACCCTCTTTTTTTTCAACCGATCTATTCCCTAAACAAAACTCAAGAACCCGGTCGAACCGCCTTACGGATGGCCGAAGAAAAAATGGCTCTTTGGGTCGCCCATACCAATCTGGATTCCGCACCGGAAGGGGTTAGTACGGCCCTGGCCCATCGTCTTGGTTTAATCGACCTTCATCCCCTTGAAGAAAATATCAAAGACTCGGTCAAACTGGTCGTTTTTATTCCCTTGGGTTACGAAGAAAAAATTATAAAGGTCCTGGATGAAGTGAAGGCCGGCCGAATCGGGTCTTATCGATTATGCACCTTTAAATCCCAAGGAGAGGGAACTTTTAAGCCCGAAACCGGCAGTCAACCTTTTATGGGAGAGATCGGCCGGATTGAAAGATCTCGGGAGTGGCGATTAGAGGTTTTGACCCGAAGGGTTGATGTTCGGGAACTGATCGAGAAGATCCGTTCAGTCCATCCTTACGAAGTAATGGCCTATGATGTCTATCCGGTCGAAAATCCTTCTTTCAAAGTGGGCTTGGGGCGGGTAGGGCAATTCGATCCTCCGCTTCTTTGGGAAACCTTAATTCAACGTTTGAAAGAGGATGTGGAAGCCCCTTCTGTCCGGGTCAGCGGACCGATGCCCCGTCTTATACGAACGGCTGCGGTTTGCGGAGGGTCGGGAAGTACCTTGATTCCCGGGGCCCTTTCAGCCGGAGTGGAGGTTTTTATTAGTGGAGAGATCGGTTATCATCCGATGGTTTCTAACCTGGAACAGACCTTAACCTTGATCGAGATAGGCCATTATCCTTCGGAAAAATGGGTGATCCCGGTCTTGGCCGGGCTTTTAAGACAAAAGAATCAGGAAGAAAATTGGGGCATTGAAATCCTGGAAGATATGCTTCCCGGTGATCCCCATATAAAATATTTTTAGTTTTGGAGAAGCCATGCAAGAACAACTAAACTTTCTAATCCAACTGCAGCAATTAGACAAATCCATTCAAAACCTTTTATTAACTTCAGAAGAGAATCCCAAAAAAATGAAACAGGTTGACCAGGAAATCCAAGAGGTCCTTGAAACCCTTCAGTCCTTTATGCAGGAATTGGAAGGACTGAAAAAGCAACGGAAAGGTTTGGAGCGGGAAATTGAAGAGTGTGATCAAAAGATAAAAAAGAGCCAGGTCAAATTGATGGAGGTTAAAACCAACAAAGAATATAAGGCGATGCTGACCGAGACCGACGAATTAAAAAAGAGTAAGGGGAGTAAAGAAGATCTTTTGTTGGAATTCCTGGAAAAACTGGAAGAAGGAACCCGGAAAGAGAAGGACTTGAAAAAAAGCGTTGAAGACAAGACCAAAGAAGGGAATCTCAAAAAAGAGCAATTGGAGAAAGAACGCCGGGCCTATGAGAAAGAACTCCTGGAAATAAATGAGAAGAGAAAGGAATTGGCTTCCCGGATTGACTCCCCCCTGTTGAAACAATATGAATTTTTAAAGGAACGGTTAAAGGGGGTGGCTGTGGCCGAAGTCAAGAATGCCACCTGTTTAAGTTGCCACATGAATATCCCGCCGCAAATGTATAATGAACTGCATCGCCGAGATCGGATCATTCCTTGCCCCAGTTGTCTTCGAATCCTTTATCTGACCGGACCAGGTGGAAGCAAAGAGGTGTCAGAATAACCTGTCAAACGAAGGCATTTTCTTTAGAATTAAAGGGTACTCAAAGCGCTTCTGAGAAAATGCTCAAATTTCATCGCCCTGGCGATTCTCGGCTCCGATACTGGGCAGGACCCAGGGACCATTATAGAATAAAATTTCGATTTTCATCCAAGCGATTTTAAGTGGGCTTTTGCCGTAGCCTTAATAAATAAAATAGTACTAAAGGAGTTGTTTTGCCGATTCAAAAGGAAATGAAAAGTCGAACCACTTGGCAGCTCTTTACTGATGGGGCTTCTAAAGGAAATCCGGGGCCGGCCGGGGCAGGCTGGGTGTTGATAAATGATCAGGATTCCGAAACGGTAAAGGAATGTAAATACTTGGGCCAGGCTACCAATAATGAAGCCGAATATCAGGCATTGATCCTGGGACTTCAAAAGGCCTTGGCTAACGGGGTCGCCGAAATACGAATTTTAATGGATTCGGAACTTCTTGTGCGTCAATTAAACGGACTTTACCGGGTCAAGAATCCAAGATTGGCGGTCTATTTTCGTCAAGTACAAGATCTTTTGCTGAAATTTTCGAATTATGTTATATTACATATTCCCCGGGAGCAAAACCGGGAGGCCGATCGAATGGCCAATGAGGCCATTAAAAGAAAAGTGACGAGTGACGAGTGACGAGTCAACCCTCTCGAATATTTACGACGAACTCCGAACTCTTAACGCCGAACGGCGAATCCGCTTTGGCGGATTTGCTTGGGTGGAAGTGGATTAAATGATCGCTCGCTGAAAACAGCGGGAGGAAAGTCCGAGCTCCGCAGGGCAGGATGCTGGGTAACGCCCAGTCTCGGTAACGAGAAGGAAAGTGCCACAGAAAAGATACCGCCTCTTCTGGAGTGACGGGTGACGAGTCGAACCTCATAGGGTTTTACTCCGAACTCCGAGCTTGGGAGGGGTAAGGGTGAAATGGCGGGGTAAGAGCCCACCGGTATCCCGGGTAACCGGGGTAGCTTGGTAAACCCCATCCGGAGCAAGACCAAATAGGAGGGCGAAAGGGGTGGCCCGCCCCGGACCCTCGGGTTGGTCGCTTGAGGCCTGGAGCAATCCCGGTCCTTAGATGAATGATCATTACCCCTGCTTTACGGCAGGGGAACAGAACTCGGCTTATAATCCACTTCCACTAAAAAAAGAGGGTTCAAGGATTCAAGGGTTTTCAAATCCATGCTTTTCACTCCCCCCTGCGGTCCTTGATCCTTTTCTCTAAAAGGGTTTATTTTGAAAACTATTGCCTTAATTACAGCGGCCGGCAAAGGCCAACGCATGCAATCTCCGACCCCCAAACAATATCTGTCTTTAGGGGGCAAACCAATATTGGCGCAGACCCTCCAGGTTTTTGAGGAATGTCCCGCTATAGATGGGATATATATCATTGTCCCCCATGATCAGATGGATATGGTTCAAAGGGAGATTGTTGAAAAGTATCACTTTAAAAAAGTTCTTAAACTGGTGAGAGGCGGGAAGGTGCGCCAATATTCAGTCTGGAATGGTCTTAAGGCCATTCGGGCCGGATGCTCCATCGTCGTCGTCCATGACGGAGTCCGTCCTCTTATCAGCCGCCGATTGATTACCCAAAGCATTGAGGCCGCCCAAAAAAACGGGGCAGCCGTGGTCGCCGTTTTAGCTCGGGATACGGTTAAAAGAGCGGTTGAAGGAAAAAAAATCCAGACCCTGCCCAGGGAAGAAATCTGGTTGGCCCAGACGCCTCAAAGCTTTCAATTTCCCCTGCTGATGAAGGCCTATCAAAAAGCCCATCAAGACGAGATCCTGGGTACAGACGACGCCTTTCTGGTGGAACGGCTGGGACATCCGATTACCTTAATCTCTGGCGATTATTCCAATATCAAGATTACCACTCCCGAAGATCTGGCTTTGGCCGAGACCCTTTTCCCCGGAGATAATAAAGGGGAATGAGTCACTCCTTCCGAACGGGAATGGGCTATGATGTCCATCGGTTTATCATGGGAAGGCCCTTGATCCTGGGAGGGATTGAGATACCTTTTCATCAGGGTCTGGACGGGCATTCGGATGCCGATGTTTTATGTCATGCCCTTGGGGATGCCCTTTTGGGGGCCGCAGGTCTTGGGGATTTGGGGCGGCATTTTCCGGAATCGGATCCCCAATATAAAGGGATTTCCAGCCTTCACCTTCTGGGAAAAATTTTACTTTTAATACATCAAAAGGGTTATCAGATAGGAAACGTGGATGCCACGGTAGTGGCCCAGGAACCTAAGATAGCCCCTTATATTGAAAAAATGCAGACTGTTTTAGCTCGAATATTGCAAGTTTCCCTCGATCAAATCAGTATCAAGGCCACAACTACGGAAGGACTCGGATTTACCGGTCGGCAGGAAGGGATGGCGGCTTATGCTGTCGCCCTGCTGGTAAAGGCCGATACTTGATACTGGATGCTGGATACTGGATATCCCGCCGTTGGCGGGACTGGATGATGGATAAAACTAAAAACTGATACTGGATCCTTGATGCCAACTCTAAATCCAGCATCAAGAATCCTGAATCGGCTTTTGAAAAGGATCACTGGAATCATGCCCTTGAGAATATATAATTCCCAAACCAAACAAAAAGAATCCTTTATCCCCCTCAATCCTCCTCAGGTGGGTATCTATGTCTGCGGGGTTACGGTTTATGACAGTTGTCATATCGGGCATGCCCGCTCCATGATTGTTTTTGACGTCATTGTCCGCTATCTTCGTTCAAAAGGTTTTCAGGTCACTTATGTGCGCAATTTTACCGATATCGATGACAAGATTATCGTCCGTGCTCAAAAAGACGGTGTGGATCCGAAGATGTTGGCTGAAAAGTATATCGAAGAATTCGCAGCGGACATGAAGACCCTTGGGGTGTCGGCCCCGGACTATGAACCCCGGGCCACGTTGCATATCCCGGAGATTATCAGCCTGGTTCAGAAACTCATCGATCTAAAGGTGGCTTATGTGGTGGAGGGGGATGTTTTTTTTGCCGTGGAAAAATTTTCTGCCTATGGGTCCCTTTCCAACCGTTCCTTGGAGGAGATGCAGGCCGGGGCCAGGATCGAAGTGGATCCCCGTAAACACCACCCCATGGACTTTGCCCTGTGGAAAAGCGGGAAACCCGGGGAGCCGGTCTGGGAAAGTCCCTGGGGACCGGGCCGACCCGGCTGGCACATCGAATGCTCGGCCATGAGTTCCCGCTATCTTGGTCAGACTTTTGATATTCACGGAGGGGGAAAAGACTTAATTTTTCCTCATCATGAAAATGAATTGGCCCAATCCATGGCGGTTTCCCATAAACCCTTGGCCCGCTATTGGGTTCACAACGGGTTTGTGACCATCCAGGGAGAGAAGATGTCCAAGTCTCTGGGTAACTTTTTGACCATTCAGGAGATGACCCGGAGATTCCATCCGGAAGCAATACGCCTCTTGCTGCTTTCCCGTCATTACCGTTCCCCCCTGGATTATTCCGACCAGGCCATGCAGGAAGCGCAAATGGGACTTCGCCGCCTTTATACCCTGCTGAGGGATTTGGAGCACCCGGAAGCCCGAATCCAAAACAAAGGGAAAGAGTCCCTGACCCGGGAAGGGATCAAGGAAATAGAAGAAGCGATTCGCGGGTTTGAGGAAAAATTTCAACAGGCCATGGATGATGATTTTAACACGGCCCAGGCCATCGGGCACCTATATGAATTGGCCAGGCAGCTTAACCGGACCATGGATATGATGGGTTCAAAAGACTTCAAGGACCTTTCAGAGCCGTATTTCAGGCAGTCGGGTTGTTCAGACAATGCGGTCAAATCTTAGGGATCCTGACCTTGCCGCCTAAGGACTTTTTAGAACAGGAACAAAAAAGACTCCTAAACGATAAAGGCTTGTCGACCGAGGAGATTGAGGGCCTCATTGCCGAACGAAATCAGGCCCGGAAAGAAAAGGATTGGGCTAGGGCCGACAGGCTCCGGGACCGCCTGAATGAATTGAAGGTTTCGCTGAAAGACACACCTCAAGGGACAGTCTGGGAGATCGAGGCATAAAATGAGTCGGTCTTTCGGACTTAGGGAAAGGGATTTGAGTTGCCTGTAATAATAAAGCCGGTGTGAGGCTGAAAACTCAAAAGACCTGCCTAATAATTCATCTGACAGACAGTCTCAATATTTCTCATGCCTTTTTACTTTCACCTACAACTAAACGGAATCGGTGCGGTCAAAATTTATCGATTACCAAAAGAAATGTGCGATAGAAGTTCCCCGATCATCAACTGGTTTCTGGTGGTCTGTTGGGTTGAGATGTTATAGGTCATACTTTTGTCAATCTCTCGTTTATCTTCTGGACAATATCACCAAAACCGGTAAACCCCAATAAAGATAGCACGTACAAAAACGATGTCTCCGACAATGGCTCGGAATACGCATTTTAATCTCCAAGCAACAACATCAACCACGGCGGAAAATTGACTGAAGCTTTAAGAGTCATATCCGATCCATAGGTGGTTCCGGCACTGTTAGTTGCCACAAGCCTGAAATGATAGACAGTATTAGGAGTCAGCCGACTTACATTGGCCGACACAGCAACAGCACTTGTGCCGACACCAGCCGACTGGGTTGAGGTTTGGTTTCCATAAGATGACGTTGTCCCGTATTGAAAATAATAATTGGTAGATAATCCATTAGGGTTAACAGTACCTTTTAAAGTGGCTGAATGGAGGATTACCATCGTTGCATTATCCGTGATAACAAGTGGAGCTCCCAAATTGGTGGCATTAGAAGTAAAAGCCACATAGCGTCCAACAGATGATATTTTAGGGTTGACTGCATCTGTATAGGCCTCTGTTCCGTTGTTGTCGACCGAGACGCGGTTATTTTGTGTGGTCTGGAGGTTGCGAACGTATATTTGAAGATTAGAAGTAACACCTGGCACCAGATTATCGGCAATAGATGCAAACGCTACATAGAGACCATCATTTAAAATTGGAGGGACCAATTGTATACATATCGGCAGGTACCCAAGTTGTAACTCCGGTCTGTTGATCATAAATATCTACGTCGATAGCGAACCATGGTTTCGGCCAGACTCTGACATCATAACCTTCAAAGGATACATAGCGACCGTCAGCAAATATCGAAAGGAGCATCTGACATATAACTATTGCCAGAAAATACTAAGACCCGGGTGGTCTGCCCGGTCCATACTTAAATCTCGTCATCGATCATTATCTTCTTTGGATTCTAAAACCAAAAATCTAAGTATTTATCTCAACCTTGTAATCCGGTGTTCCAATTGTTATGAGTCCTTTCAATTTCCTATAACCTGAAAATTCGTTTGGCATTCCCGTAGAGGATTTTTTCCAGCGAATCCTCCCGTAAACCCATTTCGGCCATTTGTTCGTTATATCGCTTCCAGGAGAGACCGTTTGAACCGTAGAGGACCTTTCGGCGCCCGTTCTCGATTTCATGAAGTTGGTCAGGGCGGGGTGGAAGTAACGGGGCAGCCAGGCACTGAAACTGAGATAAATATTGGGCCACTTGGTGGCGCAGGAGATCATTTCATCAACCCAGGGAAATCCGGTACGGGTTCGATCAGGATAAGTTCAGGGAAATCAGTGGCGATCCTGTCCAGGTACATGGGACGGCCGTGTTGGCTGGGCATGGCCTTGAGAACGTGACCGGTCTGCATGGAGACGGGAATTCCCAATTCCTTTGGCATAAAGGGGGTACATTTTACGGTGATCCAGAGGAATGTCGTACCCGTAAATATGGATATAAACCCCCTTATACTGGCGCTCCTTGACATCCGCTTCGAGTTTCACCAGGCTCTCTCTTATCCTGAAGGGGTCATAATCCGCTAATCCGAAAAGCCTCCCGGGGTAAGCGGTGGTCATTTCATCGATGATCCCGGTCATGTCAATGGCAAACCGAGTCTGCCTTCGGTAAGACCAGGCCAGGAGATCGGTGGCCAGGATGGTTTCAACCCCCGCCTCATCCATAGCTTTAATAATGTCCCCGGCCTTAGGGTATCCCTCTCCCCAGGAGGCCTCGACCGCGCATTTCAGTTCCACCGGAGAATTGGTGGCCTTGGCCCAGCTCTGTTTCCATTCCTGCAAAAGCAGGGGGAATAGGGTGTCGATTACTTTAAATTTCGCCATTGGGTATCCTCCGTTTAAGTAATGATATGGTTGTCATTTGGATATGTTTTAATTATATAGATTGTTTACTCATAATTGATCTATCCGGTTTTCCTTTGGATAGGCATTTATAAAGGGCGGAATCCTTTCCTAAATCGACCATCATATGGTTCTTTTGATCAGGTTCGATGTCTTTATTGATCTAATATGACCGAGGCATGAAGGCCTGCTGAGAATCGGTTAAACAGGTTTATTTAAAAGAACAGTTGAATCCAAGTTACCTGTCCAGATCATCTAATTTGATCAATCCTTTCCGGAAGGTTTGGCAAAATACTTCTTTACTTCACGTCTTAGTATTTTCCCGATGGGGGTTTTGGTAATTATT
>CAWAKF010000039.1:0-102226 GCA_963782435.1 uncultured delta proteobacterium | reverse complement strand
GGTTAAGGAAACAGGAAGGAAACGCATTTATGGTAGAAGGGGGCAGACCAGGCCCAGAAATTTATCAACATTGCGTTCACGATAAAAAATCTATTAAAGGGATGGGCCAGGATTAGCGGCCCGTACTGAAAAAAACAGCCTCTCCTACGCCCTTCACCCATCCAATCAGTAGGAGAAAGCCATAGTAAGAGGTGGTTGATGAGATCTTAAAGATTTCCTTTTCAAATTTGATTCCCCCGATTCAAAATTAGCAAAAATTAATCGTTCACTTGGTCAACCCCACACAACATTTTCAAACCTTAATCAATTAATAAGTCAACCCCATTCATCCAAATGGATCTCAGGCAAAGGGCTAATTGCTCGTTGGGATAAAATGGATTTCTGAACTATTTAATTGTCTGAAGCAAGGTCTCCAAGCCTATAATACTCACGGCAAGAAAATAGTAGACTCTGATTCTTTGGAGCGAGGTCGACCGCTTACCTTTGAAGCAGTTAAAGCAAATTTTCAGGGAAAACAACAAGCCAGGGTCTTGGGAAACCCGGGGACCTCAATGGGGCCGCCAAAAACTGAAGCCGAAATAAATTATTTAGCAAAAAAATATTATGAATCCCAATCCTTAGAAATAAGCAATCCTCCTAAAGACTGCGAAATTATGAGTTTTAGTATCCCAATGGACAAAACCAAGGCAAACGAAATGATTTCGAAATCAATGAACTTTTTATTTAGAATGGAAGACGTTTCAAAATTTGAGCGCGACCACGAAATAATAATCCAGGAGCCCCTGGCCCATTCTGCTCCACCGGCAATGCAACTTTCGAAGATGATAGGGGAAAAGAAGTTGATATAGCAGAAAGCACCGGTCCATTGCCGACAGATCAAATCAAAGGCGAAAATTATTTTATCCATGAGGGGAATGTCTGGCGAATAGGTTTTGGAGAAGAAAAGGGATCGTTCCCGGACGTTGCATATATAAGATGTATCGCCAGGCTACTAATTGAACCAGGAAAGTCCATACCATGTATAGAACTTTCGCAAGTCTTAACAGGGAAACCCGCAGGGATTGAGGTCATGACAAAAGAACGTTTAGATAAAGAGGGATTAAATTCCCCTAACTTTGTTCTAAAAGTTAACACTGACAAAACCAGAAGACAGTATAAAAAAGCCTTGGATGTCTTGTATGAACGAAAAGAAACCTGTATTGACAGAGAGGAATATGATCAAATTAATGACAAAATATTTCAACTTGAGGCGGCATTAAAAGAAAGGCCCATCATGGATAAAAATTACAAGAGGGCTCAAAATAATATACGGAAACACATAAATGAAAAGCATATGCGGCCATAGAAAAGGCCAAAATGAAACGCCTATCAAAACACCTTTCCGATAATATCAAACCTGGCGGAGCCTATTAAGTTTCTTTATACAGGTACTGAAATCCCCTGGAAAATTTTACTGTAATTTTTTATATTTTTTTCAATAACGTACAACCATATAATTTACCAAGTCTTTTTATTCTTTCAAACTCGTATCCTCCCCCATCCTACCTCTTAAGTAAGATATCCCACCTCATTATTCAGACTATTCCCTTTGAAGAGTCAATACAAATTTTTCAAAAATTTGACACTGAATCGAATCGGAAAGAAAAAGAGAGGAGACGGAACGATGGACCCTGAGAAAGCTATCCCAATCAGTGACCCCAACTTTGCGGCCTTTGCGGCCCTCAATAAATTACCAAATTTCAAAACAGAAACGGCAGGATTAATTTTTTATTCCCCGCTGAGGACGAATTTTTCTGCCTTGTGCAACGATTCTACGATAACGAGACGGTCCCCGTTGCTGACTTTGTAGCGGCGCTAAAGCGCATTAAAAGCATGATGTGGGCGGCCAAGTCGGGGGGCCTTCTCATCGTTGAATGTAAGGGAAATTCAGGCTCAATTTTTTGATACTCTTTACCAGTACTGCAAAGGAGGGACAATTGAACAACGGTTTCTTCCCAGCAAGAAGCAAACCCAAATCCCTCTCGAATCTTTTAATCTCTCCCCCCTGCCAACGAATCAGAATTGCTTTTTCGGAGTGGCTACCCGTGATGGGAATGGAGGAAAAAGAAATATTAGACATATTCCTGCATTATGGATGGACTATGACTCAAAAAGGCAAGTGAGGAAATATTATCTAAGAAATTAAAAGAATTTCCCCTTCAACCATCTGGCATTGTGAAGACTGGTGGGGGCTTCCACATTTATTGGATTTTAAGAGAACCGGCCAACAAGGAAGATATCCCCATTGTTGAAGACTTCTGAAAAGGTTGGCCACTTACTTTGGAGGAGACCTTGGCGCCACTGATGCCAGCCGGGTTCTCCGGATACCGGGGAGCTTGAACATTAAATATATCCCCCCACGCGAGGTTAAGCTGGTAAAGGCCACCCTTCTCTTGCCTATGAACTGGATGACTTTGAAAATTATCTCCCTCCTCTTGAAACTGAATATAAAGAAAAAAGCCCAACACAACCTGATCCAGACGAACAGATCCGATTCATGATGGATAATTGCCTCTTTCTGCAGCACTGCGATAAGGATCGGAAAACCCTTCCCGAACCTGAATGGTATTCGATGGGTTCCCAGTTTTCAAGGATGGCTGGTGGCCCGGACTGGATACATGCCATGTCAAAAGGGTATCCCAAATATGACCCAAAAGAGACTGACCGGAAAATAATCCAATCCATAAACAACGCAACCGGCCCGCATACCTGCGCTCAATCAACAAACTATGGCCTTGCGGGAAAAATTGTGGGGTCACCTCTCCGGCAACGCTTTATCATAAAAGGAACCGGCAAAAAAGGTCTGGCCCTAAGGAAGAAAAAAATACCCAAAGCCAAATATTGATAGAAATATCCAAAGAGGCCGAATACTTCAAAACACCAGGTGACCAGGTTTTTTCGACATTCCCACAAAATGGGCACGAGGAGACTTGGTCTGTTCGTTCTAAAGGTTTCCGGAAGTGGTTGCTTCAGAAATTTTACCAACTGACAGGAAAACCGCCAGGTGGACAGGCATTGGAAGATGCCTTGGGGGTTATTGAGGCCGAAATCGGACTAAATGGGACTGAGCTTCCTGTGCATATTCGGATGGGGCGAAAGGACGATTCTATTTTTATCGACCTCTGCAATAGCTCCTATGAAGCCATTGAGATAACAAAAGATGGCTGGACGGTTACCGGGACCCCTTCAATAAAATTCTATCGGACCCGTGGCATGTTGTCTCTTCCTTATCCTGTTGCCGGAGGCACACTCGAAGACCTCTCTCCCTTTATTAATGTAAAAGTAAGCGAAGACCTGATTTTGATAATTTCATGGCTTGTGGGGGCCGCTAATCCACGGGGGCCTTTCCCTCCTCTCATCGTTCAAGGTGAGCAAGGATCAGCCAAATCAACTTTGTGTCGTTTATGCCGGGCACTCCTTGATCCAAACATCTCGCCGCTCAGGGCCACCCCACGGGATGAACGTGACCTGATGATTGCAGCTAATAACAACTGGATTCTTGGTTTCGACAATCTTTCCGGATTGAAACAGTGGCTGTCCGATGCCTTTTGCCGGTTAGCTACTGGCGGTGGATTTTCCACCCGGGAATTATATTCAAACGACCAGGAAACCATTTTCGAGGCAATGAGGCCGCTCATTCTGAATGGAATCGATGAAATCGCCAATAGACACGATTTAATTGACCGATCCATTATTATCATGCTGGGATTTATCCCGGAAACGGATCGACGCTCTGAGAAAGATTTTTGGCAGGAATTTAAACAAGCGCACCCTAAATTACTCGGGAGTATCTGTTCAGCGATCAGTGGGGCCTTGAGGAACGAGGCCACAACAACCCTTTCGTCGCTACCAAGGATGGCCGACTTCGCCTTATGGGTATCGGCAGCGGAACCAGAGCTTTCATGGGGAGAAGGGGAATTTATTCGGGCCTACAAAAATAATCGGCGGGACGCCATTGAACTGGCTCTCGATGCCGATCTGGTTGTACAAACCGTTATGGATCTGATGACTGAACTGAATCACCGATCCGAATTCAAAAAAGACTGGGAAGGAAGGCCGATGGACCTTCTTGAAGAACTTTCCTCACGGGTACCTGAAAATACCAGACGTTTAGATACTTGGCCTAAAAAGCCAAGCTCACTCTCAAAAAGACTAAGAAGGGCCGCCACCTTTCTTCGGTCTACCGGAATCGAAATCCAATTCCCGAAGATAGACAAGAGGAGGATAATCAGAATAAGTAGGGAAAATCCTGTCTCTTCCGTCTCTCCCGTCTCCAGTGATTACAGTCAATCAGAACATTCTAATTATACACAAGAAAATTCTGATCACTCTGTAGACGGTTTTCCTTCAAGCAATTCTTCTCCTGTCTCCCCTCCCGTCTCCAAGATACCATCGGGAACCAATGGAGACGGGAAGGACCAATCCGGAGACGGCAGCTTTCGTACTCCTGTCTCTGATAACCAATTGATTTCACATGATGGAGACAGTGGAGACAGTGGAGACGGTAATTTGCATAATAATTCTAAGTCTGATTTATCGGAGGTCTGGATTTGATTATCCAAGTAATTACAGAGTTGAGGGCCTTGGGATACTCACTCGAATTGGTTGAGGGCCGAATCAAATTGACTTGGGAAGGGAAAGGTCACCCGGATCAAGAAAAGGTAACCCCCCTGCTGGATGCCTTAAGACGAAACAAAGCCGAGGTGATGGAGTTATTAGAGGCTGGCCAAGTGAGGCCCAAGCCCTTTTTGGATTCGGAAGGTGATCTGGTGATCCCGCATAACTCCGATCCTCGATATTGGTGGTGGAACGGCGGGCAGAGTATCAGCGAAATCATCCCGGGAATTAACCCAAGAGGTATAAGATGAAAAATTTAATTGTTCAAATCTCAAACCGAATCCAAATCATCGGACCCATGCCTTCCAGGGTGGAAGCCTACTCTTTGGAAAAGCTGACCTTCCCTAACCCTAAATTTGAGGAAAACGAAAAGTACGGCGATTGGCAGGGAGAGACAGCCGAGATCCAGACCGCCGTGGATAAAGTCAACGAATTATGGGAACAGGCCCAGGGCGGTCGTCCGGTAAGGGCTGATTACTGCGCCGCCGTGGAAAACTGGAAAACCATGTTCATCCAGGCCATCGAGGACGAAAAACGGCTTTCGAGGTTGGCCCAGGATGGACGATCGGGAAGAGGGAAGAGGTAAAAACCTATGGAAAAATATTATCATCCCAGGGAAGAACAGGCGAAAATCTTAGATCGGCGTTTGAACTGGTTCAATCGGTCCCTTACCAGGTATCGGCCAGGTGGCTTTTTTATGAACTCCTCCAGGAAGGGACCTACCCGGATAAGGACAGCTACAAAAGCAAATTCCTTCCGTTATTAGCCAAGGCCAGGAAATGCTTTTATGGGGAATGGAAACCCGACACCCTCAGCGACGATACCAGGGAACCTATTATCCGAGGGGATGGGTTTTGGGATGAATCTGGTTGGCTGAAGGCTATTGGAAAAACCAAGTGCAAGTTGGATAAATGGCAACAGCAGGACAATTACCTTGAGCTTTGGTTTGAAGCCAAGGCTATGAAAAGCCAGTTTGAATATTACACCAACCATTTTACCCTGCGCCTTTTTGGTGGTGACCCCTCCATCCCGTATAAGTGGAATATTGCCAAGGAGCTTGAGGAAGCCTCCGAGTTATATGAACTGCCAATAATCATCATCTATTTTGGTGACCTGGACCCCAAAGGACTGACCATCCCGGAGAGTGCCGCTAAGGATATCCGAGATTGGTGCAAAGCGGACTTTCAGTTTATCCGGGCCGGGCTGAACCTTGGGGACGAAATCAAATACAACCTCATGGAGAACCCGGAAAAACCGGGGACCTTTCAATGGGAAGCGGTCCCGGACAAAGTGGCCGGGGAAGTTATCACCAAAGCCGTGGGGGAATTTGTCAACGTCAGCTATTTTTCAGAGGTGGAGCAGATGGAGCAGAATATCACCAAGGAATTTCAAGCGACCTGGGCGGACTTTATTGAAGGGGCATATTCAGGAAATTAAAGGTTTAATCATGTTGACCGTTCAAATCAAATCCAATATCCAAATATTCGGGGAACTGCCCGGACCGGTGGAGACCTATCTCCGGGACCGGCTGACCTTCCTAAACCCGAAATATGGGGAGATCGGGTTAATTGGAGTTGGGAGAAGCTCTGGTCACCCAGCGGGCTAAGGCCAAGAAGAACCGGGGAGGCCGCTCGAGGTATGCAATGATGGAAACTAAACAAGCCGGACGAAAAACTTATATTATAATGAATTAGGTTGACATGGACCAAACCCCTTCCTATACTCCGCTCATGCGGTGTAAATACTACCAACGCAAAGACCAGCCTGGTAAATGGATCGTACGCCTTTTTTGGAAGGGGAAACGATACTACCGATCCTATTATGATCACCTGGAATCCATCTCTTCTGAGCGTCTCGCTCTCCGAATAGCCGAACAGATTAACGGGGATCTGGAAACTTGCCTCAAAGACCAGATACCCTTTGACCCCAAGAAATGGTTTGAGCCTACCCAGGCCGAAACTGCTTTTAAAAACTATGCCGAAAAGTGGCTGGTAAATCAGACCCACTATGCACCATCCCATATCCGGGACGTTAACCGGCATATTGAGGCAGCCATAACCTATTTTAAGTTGACCTCTATCCGGGAGATCCGGGCCGGAGCCATTGAGGACTTTTTAAAGACATTACCCGGCCACCTATCAGATAAGACCAAAAAAAATTACCTTATTACCTTACACAAGCTCTTTTCCGATGCCTACCGCCGGGAGGATATCCCCAGGATTCCCTCCTATTCCCGATTGTCTCAACTCCCGAACCGCTAACTAAGTGGCTAACGATAGAAAATCAGGACCGGGTATTTGAGAAGTTACCAAAGTATGACTTACCTATTTTCTGGTTCCTTCGGACTTACGCCTGCCGTCCAGGGGAGGCCAGGGCTTTAATGTGGGACTGCGTGGACTTTGAGAAGGGCATCATAACGCTTAAACGGTCATTTTCGGCGGGCATCTTGAGGGAGGTTACTAAGACTAAGACCGTCCGTCTTTTACCGCTGGTTGAGCCTTTGGCGTCCATTCTGCGTGAGATCCGGGGCATATCGGGGTTTGTCTTCCGTAACCGGATCGGCAACCCCTACGGGTCCGACATGGGGAAGATTTGGAATCGTGCTTGTGATGAGGCGGGAGTTGGCCGGGTTTGTTTGTACCAGGGAACAAGGCACTCGTGGGCCTCTCAAAAAGCAAGTGATGGAACAAGCCTGGAAATCATCGGTCGGGTTCTTGGACACTCAAAATCCGACATGACCCGGAGATACGCTAAAATATCCATGGAAGGATTAAAGGGTGTGTTAGAATAATTTTGGTACTAAACTGGTACAGGAAGCCGGTAACCAGTTAAAATAATTAAACACATTAAGTTTTTCGAACCCCGTTGGGACCACCACATATAATCAACGGCTTGGGAAGATTCCCAAGCCTTTTTTATTCCCACTTGGAACAAATCGCTGAGGGGGAATCCTGGGAAACAATCCTTCTCAGTGGGGTTCTCTAACTCCTCAATCTCTTCGAGATGCATGCGGGCCATATCTATTTAATTCACTTTGAACATAATGCCGGGAGGTTCAGCCTGACCCTACTCAGGCCATAAGGCTCGATGTTACCTTATGCAAATTCGCCGTTCCATAGCCGTTCCAGGAAAATTTGCCAGGGGATCGATTCAATCTTTTTTGTCAACTGGCGCGGCTGCTTTTCCAAACAAACCAATAAACATTTTTTAACCGGCCCGTCATCTAACAGGGCCTGCAGAGAACGGATATCGCTTTCGTGAATGCGGGATGAACCTTTTACTTCCACTGCCAGCGCCTTGTCGTTTATAACAAAGTCCACTTCGCGTCCGGTTGATGTCCGCCAAAAGGTTATGGCCATTTCGGGATTGCGGTAGGCTTGGTAGGCTTTTAATTCCATCAAAATATAGTGTTCAAAAGCCTTGCCGAATTCAGAGCTTCCGATTTTAGGTTGGTGTCTGGCCAGGTAATTGGCTATGCCCACATCGAATAAATAGAATTTTTCGGTAGTGATCATGCGCCTGTTTTTTGACTTTTTCCAAGGTGGAACCCTGAATCCAAGATAGGTATCTTCCAGAATATCAAAGTAGGTGCGGACCACCCGGTGTGAAACCCCCGTTTCTCGGGCGATATTCACATAATTGATCAGCTCGCTGGAAGTAATCGCCGCCACTCTTAAGAATTCATTAAAGGCCGGTATATTTTGCGTCAGGGCCTCGGCGATGATTTCCTCTTTAAGATAATCGGAAACGTAGGCGCGAATTTCTTCGATAGGATCAGGGGAGAGAAAGTGGGGCGGGAGTAGCCCCGAAACCATAGTGCGTTCCAGATTAAAGCCGGTTACTTCCTCATAGGAAAGGGGGGTCATCGTCCTTCGCCAGGCCCGGCCGCCAAGCAGGTTGGCGTGCCCCCGGCGCAATTTACGTGCGCTGGAGCCGGTTAATAAAAAAGACTGCTGTCTGTTTTCAATTAGCCAATGAACTTCATCGAGAAGGGAAGGAACCTTTTGAATTTCGTCAATGACGATAAAGCCTTTGTGATTCTGGTAGCGTTCCCTTAACAGCGCCGGTCGGGTAATATATTCCGCCAGAACATCGGTTTTTAACAAATCAATAATTTCGACGCCTGAGAGGGTATGGGAAATCCAATAGGTTTTTCCAACTTTACGTGGGCCCCAGAGAAAGGCGGATTTCCCAGGGGGCAAATTGAGATCTAAGAGCCTTTTTTTAATTTTCATAATTAGAGCAATATATCCGGATAAATTGCTCTTGTAAAGCAAAATTACAAAGCCTAAATTCCGACCAATAATTTCTTAACCTAGGTATATTTCATACCTGTCATACAAATGGGATTGATGTTAAACGAAATACAGAAAACAGGCCCGCACCAAAAACGATAAGGACACCCCCTATTTTTGTCTTCACTCCCGTAACGAAGATCCACTCGCTAAAAAGTTCCTTCTTAAGGGTAAAATGAAGGGTTTATGGGGTCCTTAGACTTTTATTTTTCATTATTCCCTTTTAAATTTAATCCGTCGCCATGGCCCTTCCAGATAATATCCCGTAAAGAAATAGCATGGTGTCCCCCAATTCATGGATCCTTACGAACTCTCTTCCATGCCCATGAAAATCTTCCTCATCGCAGCACCAATCTCGGCAGAGCCCTGCGGCCTAACCAGCCGTGTGACCTCCTTGCCATTCTTTAGAAACACCAACGTCGGCCAGAGCTTGACGCCAAAGGATCTTCCCAGCGGCCGGCCGCGCCCGTCTTCGATTTTGATATGTGATATCTGTGGATAATCTGCAAACGCTTCGGCGATGAAGGGCTGTTCCGTCTGACAGTAACCACACCAGGCGGTTCCGAACTCCAGCACAGCGGGTGTGTTCAAGGCCTCAATTTCAGCACGTGTCGGTTCTTTCATGACGTAGTCGTTGTTAAAAGCCATGTTGGATCTCCGAATGATCTTTTGATCTTTTAAAAGGAACTTCCTTATTCATTGTAGGAAAATAGGAGTGCCACCCTTGTTTGTCAAGGACATCAAAGGAACGCTGTAACTTATTAACTGAAAAACCTCAAGAAACCTGCATCCTTACCCCCTCGCTATTTTTTCCCCCGGAAATGGGATTTGCTCACGGCAGGGATGGATATCCCCGGTTTAAGTCCCAACCATGACCTGGAATCTACAATTCTTCTACGGCCCGGAACCAGAGGAGACTCCTGGCCTCGACAACAGCCCGATACCTTCCCTTACCCCAAATGGTCTTTTTTTTACACCCAGCACCTCTGACACCCGGGATGCCACTTTTCCTAAATCAAATCCAAGAGCCTTAAGCGCATGACGTCTCTCCATTACCTCTTCAGCAGAAGCCAGAATTCGATCCACGAAATCGCCGTCACCTAAAATCCTTTCATCATTTCTTTGAAAAACCTTCTCCTTTTTAAGCACTTTTACCACTTCCCATCCCCCGGTACTCCTTATTAAGCCTCCACCTGTAAGATCAGGCCTTTTTCCTAAGTCCATTCCTTTCTCTACAAATCCTTCATATAAACGCCTGGACGAAACCTTGTTCCGACTGAACATTTCCAGGCCCCCCTGGGTATCCTGCCAGTCGTGCTTTATCTTCCCCATCAATACGCTGTGCCCGGAATAAGGATACCGATTTAATTCATACTGTTTAATTCTTCTTATGCTGATCGCCACGTTTGCCGCCTGTGCCGCTACACGCACCCATGAAAGTACAGGTGAATACGTTGACGATTCGGTCATCACCACCAAGGTAAAATCTCTACTGGCAGCAGATGATTTTCTCAAGTCATTCCAGATTAGTGTCGAAACTTTCAAGGGCGTTGTTCAATTGAGCGGCTTCGTTAATTCTCAAGAGGCCATCAATAAAGCAGTTGAAATCACCAGGGGCGCCAAAGGAGTACAATCCATAAAGAATGACCTGGTCGTGAAATAGGCCTATACTATTTAGATTATATGGGGTGTTTTCATCGGTTATAAGGCGCGGCTTTGTTCAACCCGATGGCATACGGAATTCCATTAAGTTCTAATCCGTATACCATCTTAATCGTTTTCTGGATATTATTTTTAATAGTTGAAAAGAAAGGAGAATCCATGCAACGCGCCGGAAAAACATTCAAGACGATTCTTACGGTGCTCCAAGTGGTTATAATAATTGCTGTTAGTAGCTGGGCCTTGGCCCAAGGAGGCGGCATCTCAGGTTCCGAAAAGGGCGGAGAAGCCTTGTTGAAGGAAAAGCCCGAGGGGTCGTCATCGGCCCTGTCTTGGGAGACGGGGGCCGGGAAGAGCTACCTCATTCCAGCCCTGGAAATCCCGGGTTTCATCCTTCTCCTTAACGGGTATGACCGGCTGGCCTTCCCCAACGATGTATCGGGAGGGAAAAAAACCTACGACACAAACCTGTCAACCTTCTGGGACCACGTCGTCCACGGGCCCTGGGGAGTCGACCAGGACTCCTTCGCCGTGAACCAGTTCGGGCATCCCTATCAGGGATCCATGTACTATGGATTCGCACGATCGGCCGGTCTCAATTACTGGCAGTCGCTCCTTTACACCAACGTGGGCAGCTTTCTCTGGGAAACGGGCGGGGAGAACACAGCGCCCTCCTACAATGACCAGATCGCCAGCGGCATTGCCGGGTCCTTCTTCGGGGAGGCGCTATTTCGGATGGCCGGGCTGTTACTCGAGGGCGATGGCGGCAAACCCGGGTTCTGGCGCGAGCTGGGCGCGGCGCTGATTTCGCCACCCACGGGGATCAACCGTTTAGCCTTTGGAGACCGGTTCAAGCCCGTGTTTTCGAGCCATGATCCGGCTACCTTCTGGCGCCTGAGGCTCGGCGCAAGTCTGAAGTCGGACCTGAATGACCAGGGCCGCTCGAGCACCATCAATCGGAACGAGGTGACTGCGGACTACACCCTGGCCTATGGGCTCCCCGGAAAGCCCGGCTATAGCTATACGCGTCCTTTCGACTACTTCCATTTTGAATTCTACCTCATCGGCAACTCAGATAAGCCGGTTGATGACCTCATGATCCGCGGCCTCCTCCTCGGAAAGGACTACGAGGCAGGCCAATCCTATCGCGGAATATGGGGCCTCTATGGCGGCTATGATTATATTGCGCCAAATATCTTCCGCGTTTCAAGCACATCCCTCTCTCTCGGTACAACTTTTCAATGGTGGCTCTCGCGAGCGGTAGCGCTCCAGGGCTCGGTCCTTGGCGGTGTCGGTTACGCCGGGGCCGGTAATGTCACCCAGGTGGGTGACCGCGACTACCACTACGGCTTCGCCCCGCAGGGGCTCCTTGGACTCCGCCTCATCCTTGGCGACAGGGCCATGCTCGACTTAACAGGACGTGGCTATTATGTGGCCGGCCGGGGTGGCGGGGACCCGGGGGGAAGTGAGACCATCGGCCGCCTGAACATGGGATTCACCGTTCGCATTTACGGCCGTCACGCCCTCGGGATCCAATACATCACCTCCATCCGGGATGCGCGCTATCCCGACCGGGCCGACAGTCACCAGACGGTGGGAACCGTCAGCCTCGTTTACACATTACTTGGCAAAACCGGGTTCGGCGCTGTCGAGTGGCGCGGCCCTGACAACCGTTGAGCGGAAAAGATGGGGCTCCGGATATTAATTGATTTCATATTTATTTTAAACATTGCCGTGAAGAAAACATGAAACTGGGCCATCGTCGTTTTAATGTCTTGCTGTTCGGAATGCTGTTCTGCCTCTCTACCGTTGTCGACGTTCAAGCGGGTGATAGCGTTGAATCAGCGGGAGACGTTTTGAGGTTTATTTTACCGGCCGCCGCAGCGGGTCTGACTCTCGTTTTCAAGGATGGCCAGGGCACCTTGCAGCTTGGAGAGTCAGCGGCCCTCGCGCTGGGGGTAACTTTCGGACTTCAATACACCATTGACGAGAAGCGCCCCAATGGGGAATCCAGTTCCTTCCCATCGGGTCATACTTCGATTTCCTTCGCCTCCGCTGAGTTTGTGCGTAATCGCTACGGCTGGAAGTATGGCCTACCCGCTTACGTTTTAGCGTCGTTTGTGGGTTACAGCCGGGTTGAAGCAAATCAGCACTATACACACGATGTATTGGCGGGAGCAGCTATCGGCATAATAAGCAGCTACCTTTTTACCCGGCCCTACGAAGGTTGGCACATTCAGGCAGAAGCCGATCACAATTATTTCGGTATTCGGTTAACCCGCACCTGGTAAAATTAAGGATAAGATTTGAATTTACTGGAACAACCTTTTTTGATTGATCATGAATTGATAAAGGCCGATTACATCACGCCCTTTTTTATGAATATCAATTGGACCCAGGTTGAGAGAAGGCTGAAGTAGAAAATTGGACTGGAAAAATCAATGAGGAGCCTGGATGGAGATTTAGGAGAAAATCAACCGAGGAATATATCTATGATAGTTCAACTGGCTAATGATTTATTGCAAGAGATTCATTAAAAGAAAAGAGGAGGATGAAAGCATGAAAGTCGTAGCATTTAATGGTAGCCCAAGGAAGGATGGAAATACCACCATTCTCATTAACCATGTTTTCGATGAATTGAGAAAAGGAGGGATAACAACAGAATTGGTCCAGTTAGCCGGAAAGAAAATTCATGGCTGTATAGCCTGTAATAAATGTTTTGATGATAAGGACCGGCACTGTTCCGTTAAAGAAGACGACTTAAACGAATGCATTGATAAAATGATCTGGGCAGATGGGATTATTCTGGGGTCTCCGGTCTATTTTGCCGATGTCACAGCCGAGATGAAAGCCCTTATTGATCGTGCTGGGTTTGTATCTTTAGCCAATGGTGGTCTATATAGAAATAAAGTGGGAGCTTCTGTGGTAGCTTTACGTCGTACCGTGGGAATACACACTCTTGATTCTATGAATCACTTTTTTCTTGCTGGGCAAATGATAATCGTAGGAAGAGGTATCGGCATTGGTAGAAATATTGGGGAAGTAGAAAAAGAGGAAGAAGGTATTCAAATGGTAAAAACTCTTGGACAGAATATGGCCTGGTTACTTAAAAAGTTGCTTGGTTAAGTTACTTACTTTTACATTAAAATGGGAAGAGAGAACTGGCAGGATCAATGGAACCTTTTAAAAAGATCGAAATTAACAATGAGAAGTTAGAACCATTAAAGAGGGCTTTGATCGGGGTAAAAGATAAGAGGGGAGAGGCCTTCGTGTTATTCACAGCGATCCTTGGACTCGACAAATCGGGGGGACATGAGCCCCGCAGCGGAGCGGCCGTGAGGATCCTTCAGTTTTCTTAAGTCGTTTACGATCTCCATGGCGGACATCGAGCTGGGAGGAAGATCGATATTGATAAATTCTAAAGGTTGGACCCGATCGCCCCATCGCACCAGATGAGCGCATAGGGTCAGCCCACCACCAAAGGCCGGCATCAGGATGAGGGAGTTGGGTTTGACCCTCCCTTCTTCGATGGCCTCTACCAGGGCTACGGGGACGGTTGCTGCCGACATGTTGCCGTATCGTTGAACGGTGAAGAAAACCTTATCCAAGGAGACGCCGATGCGTTTAGCAACGGCCTCGATGATCCTCAGGTTGGCCTGATGGGGGATAACCAGATCTATATCGGCCATGGTGAAGCCGCATTTGGCCAGGACTTTATCTGAGGCTTTAGTCATGCCCACCACCGCGCGCTTGAAAATCTCCTGCCCGTCAAAGTCCCAAATTACATCTCCGTAGGTCATCCCGGCATTCAAATACAAGGCACCGGCACCGCGCACCCGCAGAGTATGCCTGGCGTCGGCATTGCAACCGAGATGCTCGCCGATCAGGCCCTCGGGGGAGTCAGAGGCCTGGAGTACAACCGCCGCGGCACCGTCCCCGAACAGGACCGCTACGTTTCGGTTCGTCCAATCCATGTAGGTCGAGATCACCTCCACTCCGACGATCAGGGCATTTCGGACCACACCGGTTCTGATCATGGCCGTAGCCGTCGACAAGCCGTAGAGAAAACTGGTACAGGCCGTGTTGACGTCCATAGCGGCTGCCCGCTTGGCACCCAATTTGAATTGAAGACCTGAGGAAGAGTTCGGGACTTGCTCGTCGTAGGTGCAACTCCCCACAATGATCAGATCGAGATCAGCGGCCTCTAAGGCCGCGCAGGAGAGTGCCCGGACTGAAGCCACATAAGCCAGTTCCGTCACCGGGACATGAGAGACGCGACGTTGTTTTATCCCGGTACGGGTAGTGATCCATTCGTCATTGGTTTCCAGGAAGGTGGATAGGTCCTCATTGGTAAGAATCCCAGGAGGAAGGCATTTCCCCCAGCCGATAATTGAAGCGTAGATCATAGGTTTCATCCTTTCCGTAATAAATAATCCCCCAAGACTCCACGATTCAATGATCTATCCAGACCCTGTCGTTCAGAGCAAGGAATGAAGGGAGAAAATCTTTTTATCCTATATCATAGAAAGCTCTCTTGATCAACCTCAATCAATCCCCATTCGATTACGGGTTGGTCTACAACGGAGACATCGGGAGAATCACCCTGATCGATGAAGAAACCCAGGAAGTCACGGTGACCATCGATGTTGGGAGAATTGTTTACGACTACAGCGATCCGGATGAATTGGTGCACGTCTATGCCGTATCCATCCATAAATCCCAGGGATTTGAATATCCGGCTGTGGTTATACCTAATTAAGGGGCCTGCTCTTGACTCTTATTTTAAACCGGACCACAAACGGCTCTCTCCCCGCACCAGGCCGACTGGTTTTGATTTAACTTAATCATTATACTCCCTTTTATCCTCAACCAAAACAAAAACCCCACTCCTCTGTAAGAAATGAGGTCTTATCGGACTGCTTCATGGACCAGCCTTTCGGTTAGAGGTTGCCGGAATCATTAAAGCCAAAAATAAAAATATTATTATTTAAACCATAACAAGCAGTTAAAGTCAATTAATTTATGATCTTTTGGGTTCTATTTGATTTATAGGGTTTATTTGGCCTTTCCTTTTGTCAGAGAATAGGGTTCGAGGTTACTCGTTGCTCTGGCCTATTTTCATGATTCGCGGTGTCACGCCCCTGGCGGGGCCTGACGGTTTAACCTAAGCTTTCAAGAGATTTGGTTTCTGTATGAAAACCGGGCCATTTTGGAGAAATGCTGGTTTCGGTTTCCAGTAGAAGCCCTGGCAAAGATGGCCAGGTGGAGGAGTTGGTCTTCCAAAACCAGGGCAAAGCCGGTCAGCTTCCCGGATTCCAGGCGCAGGTCATTGCCCAAACCAACCGAAGGTCGGGATTCCAGGGTGGCTAACTTGGCTTAATGGGTTTATGGAACGTTGTTGTTTCCATTCACTTTTGATTTTATCTTTCAACTCTTTTATCATTCGCATCAAAACAAGACCCCATTTTTTTCCAAAAATGGGGTTTCGGTGGGTTGCTAAATGGACCATCCTTTCCGGTAAGAGCTTTAAAAAAATCCCATTTTACCCAATCTCTCTCGTCAGACTCAAATTTCAATCCTCGAAATACTACTTGCCTAGCCCATTACGCTTTGAAGGGCCATTTTAGAGCCCCTCTTCTTTGAACTCTGCGGCTAATTTAACCATCCCTTCCGGTGCTTCCTCCAGCCATCTCTGCATTTGTTGCTGTGAAACATGCCCCTTGATCTTTCCCGGAACCCCGACCACAAAGGAGTTATCCGGGATTTTCATGCCCTGGCTGACCAGGCAATTGGCACCAATCACGCAGTAGTTCCCTATCTCCACATCGTGAAGAAGGGTGGCATTCATGCCGATAAGAACATTATTGCCTATGGTGGTACAATTAATCACCGCACAATGACCGATATGCACATGGTCGCCAATCGTGAGGCCGGTACCGTGAATGACCGCATTATCTTGAACATTGGTATTCTTGCCTATTCTTGTATAACTTTTGTCAGCACGAATGACCGCCCCCGGCCATACACTCGAATTTTCTCCGATCTCTATATCACCAACAACATAAGCTGCTTCACTGATAAAAGCTGACTCAGCTATTTTCGGTTTCTTGCCGTTAAAACTTCTAATCATTTTTATCTCCTCGTTTCTTCTCTTGATTCAGGGAAAGCAGTTTAATGGTTCCCACTCCCGGGTGTCCAGAGGTAATAGAAGCCGGGAGTAAGGGCGGGAATGAACTCCCGCAGGTTTACATCAATGAGAGGCCCGGGTCCGCCGGACCAGGAGAGGGAGGTGTTATAGGGGTTGTCGTTTGGATATTCGCTGCGGCGATAAATCACGACCTTGGCCTCTTTTGAAAAACCTGCCAGCCCCTTTGCCTCAAAAATGGCGTCATCCAAATACCCTATGCGGTCTATCAGCTTTAGTTGCAAGGCCTCTTCGGCCAGGTAAATGCGGGCAGTGGAGATACCGGTCAGGGCCTTTGGGTCCACCTTGCGGTGTTTGACCACCAGATCCAGGAATCTCCTCCCCATCTTATCGGTCAGTTCCTGGAATATCCTCTGTTCCTCCGGGGTGGAGGGGCGGAAGTAGGAGCCGATGTCTTTCTCTCGGCCGGACTTATTGACTTCCAAGGCCAAGCCGAGTTTATCCATGAGCCCGGTTACCTTGGGTGTGACAAAAATCACCCCTACTGACCCGGTGATGGTAGTGGGGTGAGCCACGATTCGATCAGCCGGCAGGGCAATGTAATAGCCTCCCGAGGCGGCCACATCCATCAGAACAGCCACAATTTTAGTTTTGGTCCGTTCTTTAAAATTCATGATTTCATGATACAGAATATCACTGGCCGTAATCGTGCCGCCGGCTGAGTTGATTTGCAGAAGTACGGCCTTGACCTCTTCATCCTTTTCAGCCAGTTGAAGCTGGGAGACGACTTCCTGGACCACGCTGTCCCGGTCTCCCAGAAGACCCTTCTTGGGGCTATCGGAAAGAAATCCCCTTATCGGAATAATGAGAACCTTCCCTCTTTCTTTGCCCTGGAGGGTGATTTGCTTGAGCGGCTCTTTCGAATCAGCCCCGATATTGATCTTCAACCCTGAGCATCCGCCGGCCAAAAGGGTAATCGCGGCCAATAACGAAATTACAACAACCAATTGTTTTCCCATTGAAACTGTTCCTCCTTGGTTTAGTGTTTAGCCGGTAGGACCTTTCCGGGGACTGTTCCCAATCCTGGAATGACCTGCTTATTTTTTATCCTCAAGAAAATTTAACGGGTAAGATTCCGCGGAATTCCCGGCCCTTGAAACCATGCCCCCTTGAATCCTTCGCTCATCTCCAATGTTTTTGAAGATGATTCATAAATATTATGCTATCAGGGATAGATCCTATATAGCATTCTGGGGAACAAAACAGCCTCTCTTACGTGGGATATTCCTGCTATCCAGCTAACCGTACGTTCTATCCCCAACCCAAAACCGGAATGAGGCACAGAACCGTATTTGCGGAGATCCACATACCAGCGGTAAGGCTCCATCGGTATATTAAATTGCTGCATACGCTCCAGCAGTTTATCGTAATCCTCTTCACGTTGGCTGCCCCCTATGATCTCCCCATAACCCTCGGAAGCGATTAAGTCGGCGCATTTAACGCGTTCCGGATTTTGAGGATCTTCTTTCATATAAAAGGCTTTGATCTTTTTGGGATAGTTCATTACAAATACCGGCTTTCCGAAATGCCGGCTGACGGCCGTTTCCTCATCTCCGCCGATATCATCGCCCAATTGAATAGGATTTCCCATCCCTTGTAGGATGGCAACGGCTTCATCATACGTAGTTCGGGCAAAGGGAGCGTTGACCACCTCTTCCAGTTTGGCGGTGTCGCGCTCTAAGACTTTTAAATCTTCCCGGCAACCCTCCAGACAGCGGCCGATTATATATTGGACAAAGCGTTCCTGCAGGGCCATGTTGTCATCATTGTCATAATAGGCTTCCTCGGCCTCAACCATCCAAAACTCTGAAAGATGACGACGGGTTTTTGATTTTTCAGCACGAAAGGTCGGGCCGAAATTATAAACCAATCCATGCGAAAATATGGCCGCCTCCAGATAAAGTTGCCCGGTTTGAGCCAGATAGGCTGTTCCTAAATCATAATACTGGGTAGCAAATAAACTGGAGGTTCCCTCAGCGGCCGTAGCGGTTAAAATAGGCGTGTCGGTGCGAATAAAGTGATTATCAAAGAAAAAATCCACCACAGCTTTTTCCGCCATATTTCGGACACGATGCAAGGCCCTTTGTTTACTGGACCGGAGCCATAGATGGCGGTTCTCCATTAAAAAAGCGGTACCGTGCTCTTTGGGGGTTATCGGGTAATCGGTGGTATTCTGAACCGGTTCCATAGATATCACGGACAATTCATATCCTGATGGAGCCCGTTTATCTTCACGCACTATGCCGGTTACCATCAGTGAGGATTCCTGACTTATTCTATCGGCCGCGGAAAAGGTCGCTTCACCTACATCGTTCCTGGCCATCACCCCTTGAATGATCCCGGTACCGTCACGCAGTTGTAAAAAATGAATTTTACCTGAAGAGCGCTTATTGTATAACCAGCCTTTAATACATATGGTTTTCCCGGTATATTGTCCTATTGAATTGATATAAACCCACGGTGCAGTCATACCTTCTCCTTTATTATTATTAAAAAAAATCTCCAGGGAGGTTGTTGCCTGGCTGGCGTTTTAATGGCCCTTTAAGCGATTCGCAATTTAAAAACGTACATCCCCCTTCCACCCTAATTCCCATTGCTGCATTCAACATCCGAGGGTTGAATGCAGCAAGAATTAGTACCGGATATTTTATTAAGGTATCAGGCGTTCTGCATTTCGCAGGCCATGATGGTCTGCTTGCAGAGCACCCAGGTGGTAACCGAACCAACACCGGCGGGAACCGGGGAGATCTTCTGAACCACGGGCTCAACCTCGGCGAAATCCACATCGCCGCAGTATTTCCCGGGGTTATCCGGATCGGCGTTGATGCCCACGTCGATGACGATCTGGCCGGGTTTGACGAAATTGCCTTTGATCATCTTGGCCTTACCCACGGCGGCGATGAGGATTTCCGCATTTTGACAGACCTCGGGCAGGTTTTCTGTTCTGGAATGGCAAATGGTCACTGTGCCGTGTTCCCGAAGCAGAAGCATGGCCAGGGGTTTGCCCACCACCAGGGACCGGCCCACCACCACGCATTTCTTACCTTTGATAGGGATGTTGAAATGATGGAGCATTTCCATGCAGGCCGTGGGGGTGCAGGGGGGAAAGCCTGTGAGATCATCCGTGAACACTTTGGCGGCCCCCCCCACGGTGAGGCAGTCCACATCCTTTTCCACGGAGATCAGGGTTCGGATTTTCTTTTCATTGAGGTGTTTGGGCAGGGGGGCGAACATGAGAATCCCGTTCACGTCCTTTTTCTCTCCCACCTCGACCACAATCTTTTCAAAGGCGGTTTGCCCGATATCCTCCGGGTATTCAAAAACCTCACAATCCATACCTATGGAGGTGCAGGTCTTTTTGGCTCCCCCTTCGTAAAACAGGTCGTCCGAACGCTGGCCCACTCGAATGATTCCGAGTTTGGGGGTGATCCCCTTGCCTTTGAGGGTTTCCACCTTCTTGATCAATTCTTCTTTCATGGCATCGGCCACGGGTTTTCCTTTTAATAATTCCGCCATGGATATCTCTCCTTATTTCTTCAATTTTGATATGACCAGGGCCAGGGTGTCTTCGGCCATTTTCGATCCGGCGGCGATAATCTCGTCCATTTCCTTCCGGGTAGAGGCCACAAAGCCCTGATCCTTGATGGTATTGAGGTTGATGATCACATTGAGACTTCCGGCGATGAGGGCGCTTTTCATGAACACTACGCCGCAGCCCACATCGGATATGGCGATCATGGTGCCGATCTCGCCCATTCTGGCGTGGATCTTAATGCCCTCAAAAGCCGCCCGCATGATGTCCATGGGGACCCCACAGGCCTCCTTGCAGCACTTTTCCATGGTTTCTTCCTTGAACTTGATTTCCTCGGGCGTGTTTTTGGGAAGTCCGTAGACCTTGGACAGGGGCTCGAAAACCTCTGCATCCTGGTCCACCAGTTTTTTCAGTTTCAGGATCACCGCATCACCCTTAGCGATGAGGTCTTTGACTTCCCCTTCCACGTCGGCGTATTTCTTCTTGCCCACGGTAAGGTTGCCCACCATGTTGGACAGGGCCATACCGATGGCCCCACCCATGGCCGCCGCGCCGCCCCCGCCGGGAACCGGGGCCTTGGAGGCCAGGACTTCAATGAATGCCGAACAACTTGAATCTAACATGCTCATTTTCGATATCCTCTCTGTTTATTTAAAATTTATCCTCTGATGAAGCGTAACGCCGATATCGGATTTTTTACTTTTCAGCAAAATCCTTTATCATCCTAAGGTAGCTGACTGCCGATTGCTGACGGCTGAAAGCTTTATCCGGAGATATTGAATTTTCGGATGAAAACAAAATAGTGATTCCTGAGAAAAAATCTCTCCCGGCCCGCTCCCGTTTCAATACCCTCTGAAAAACGGATTGGCCTGACGCTCCCGTCCGATGGTTGAAGCCGGGCCGTGGCCCGGATAGATCCGCAGGTCGTCTCCCAGGGGAAAAATCTTCCTGACCACTCCCTGAATCAATCCCTGATGATCACCTCCGGGGAAATCAGTCCGGCCGATGGACCCGGCGAAGAGGGTGTCTCCGGTAAAGACTGCTCCCGGGACCTGAAAACAGACCCCTCCCGGAGAATGTCCGGGAGTGTGAATGACCTTTATCCGGTAAGTCCCCAGGGTGAGTTCCTCTCCGTCGGTAAGGGTTCCATCCGGCAGTGACCCCAATCCCGGCGCATCCAGAGCATGGACGAGGACCGGGGCCTTGGTGATCCGGCGGAGTTCACCGACTCCTCCTACGTGGTCCATATGGGCGTGGGTGATCAGGATATAAATTATTCTCAGACTACTTTTGGTAATCTCCTGTATGATGCGCAAGGGTTCCGCCCCGGGATCGATCACCAGCCCTTCCCGGCTTTCGGGATGGCCCAGGATGTAGCAATTGGCCTGAAAGGCCCCGACCGTTATTTTTTTCAGCATAAGGGACTCCGTTTATTCTTTCGTTTTAAATAGTGGAAGAGGTCTATTTAAAGCTTTTTTTAACCCCTTCCTTCCGAATTTTATCTTTGAGATTTCATCTACTGGTTTGTCCCGACATCCTTGCGAAGAGGATAGGATGTGGCTACCTCACGGTATAGTCATGTGCCTCAAGGCAGGCGCCCATCGCCCGTCTATAGTCCGCACGCTTCCGGCTTATCTGAGCCTCAGGCACATCTCCTTTCGGCTGAGTCGGGTTCCAGCCTATCTGGCTTACAACCCAGAGGTGACACTCATAACGATCTTTGGCCTGTTGCTCTTCACTCTGGCCTTTGCGGGGATAAACAAAAATCTTTTCACCCTGTAACTGCGGCCTGGATGATGCCGGATTCTCCTGGCGCTTCTCATTCTCAATTGAGGATTCCCAATTTGAAGAGTACCCTTGATCATAATAAAAACCACCGTCGATAAAAATAGGGGGAGGTCCCGGGAAGGGGCGTCCCCGCGGGGAGAAGATTACCAGCGGTATTAATAAAGCCCTGGGGCGGGCTATGCCGGGCAACCGGGGAATCGGGGGGTGAGGGAAATCTTTCAGTTTCGGCAATCGGTTGTCTCTGGCTAAGATGGCCAGGACAATCAATCCGACAATGAGCACAGACAGCAGCACAATCACACCAACCGGAACCTTTTTCAGAACAATGATGATTTCCGCGCGCTCTCCGGGCTTTAAAGTGAAATTCTTGGTCAGAGACCCTTCGAGAGTTTCTGTCTTCCCATCGATCACCACAGTCGGGTCAATCATGATCCGGTAGTTTCCTGCCGGAGAGTTTCTTAGTACCCAGCTTCCTTTCCGGGAAGAAGCCACCGGGGAAAAAGTGCCATTTTCCTGCTGAAAAGAGAGACTCGTTCCCAAACCATCATAAACGGCAGCCTCCTGTCCCTCTTTGGGTGCTTTCAGAAAAGCCTTCATTGAAATGGAGGGTTGTTCCTCATTAGCTTGAATGGCGATCTGATTTACCTTAAAGTGAACGCAAGAGGTCATGATCAGCAAAGAAAAGGCAATCAGGGTGAAACAAGCGATCGTTTTAAATTTTAAACCACGAGATATCAGGCTAATCATGTTTTGCACCCCCTGTAATCCTTTGCCCAACCTATTGAGCGTATAGTATTTATGGTTCTTCTCCCGATTAGTTGATAGAAAGGGGTCAAGGGTTCGAGGCCTGCGGGCGTGCAGGAAGATTTCAAGGGCTTGTGTTCTAATAATTCTATCAGTGCCTGGAGCATCCTCTCGACTTCTCCCACTTCTTTCCGGAGTTCAGATAAATGGTTTCCATTTAAATAACCCCTTTTTTTCACCCCAAAAATAAATACCCTCAGGGGACTTAAAAAATTTCATGCTCCTCGGTCATAAAGATCTGGGATTCCGAAAAATCAATAAATTTGGATTCATCGGCCTTTAAAGCATCCGCCACTTTTGCCCCCTCTTCCGTTCCATAACCGGCAACAAGATCTTCCAGGGAGTTCCACCATATTTCCGTAATCCCGTCATAAGGGGGTTTCAGCCCCCGGCCCTCCAATAAAGACCGGTTCACCTCCGGGAGGACCGTGTGGCTTTGCACGTACCGAACCGCCTTTATAGTTTTGGCAAAACTTTTTACCAACGGTCCGTGATTTTCCAGCCAATACCGATGAAATTCTTTATCCTCAATATCTCCCCGTTTCCGAACGCAGTAGACCAGCTTTATCATTTTCCCTCCCTTTCTTGATCAGCTTTTCCTCGCCGCAAGGGCAAGGATCGAAAGTTACCCCCGACATTTTGGGGTGACAAGAAATGTTTTATATCAAATGCCAAATCTGACACCCTTCTCTTTTGTTCTTATCGGACAGTCGCCAGATCCTCAAGACTGAGGAGGTTATCCCAATCCAGGGTCACAAAGGTATCATGCAGAAAATGATCGTCTGCTACCTCATTAAATTGGAGATTCAGGAAAAGCGACCCGGCAATAGCCCTTACCTTTTCCAGTGGCACCACATCGTCCTGCCTGCCGTGAAATATGGTGATAGGCATAGTCAACTTCTTTTTCAGCCAGGGTTGATATTGCTCTGAGTGCAGGGCCGGCGCGAGCAGTATGAGTTTTTTTACCCGTTCTTCCTGCAGACAGGCATACACGGCGGCCATCAGTCCTCCGTAGCTGGATCCTACAAGGATAAGATGGTCCTCCTTTGCCAGAAGCCCCTCAAGCTTCTCCATCCTCTGAGAAAATGAACCGAAATAATCCTCGATGATCATGTCGGGATATTTTTCACGGAAAAATACACCCTTGGTTCCCCGGCTCGAGCTTTCCAATCCATGAATGAATACGCCTCTAGGTTTCATTGTTTTTTATGACCTATGAGCTATGAGCTTTAAACTGTTATGAACTATTAGCTTTGAGCATTCTCTGCTGTGAGCTATAAGGTATCTTCTATCAGCAATATGGCCTGGTCCGCCCCTGACTTAAACAACTTAATGGGCTTTTTTTAAATTGCCTCAGCGGCTCTTAGTTTTTCGATGTCGTTCTTGGGAATATCCCAGTCCAGAAGAGCGGCTTCTGTGTGTTCAGGCCCCACAAGGACAGGTCCCCGAATTTCCGGCTTGGTCCGACTGAAACGCGGCGTGGGTGCCGGTTGCGGCACACCCTCAATCTCGACGAACGTCTTTCGGGCCACGTTATGGGGATGCATCAAAGCCTCTCCCATGGTTAAAACAGGCCCGAAACAGACGTCTGTCCCCAGCATGATCTCGGACCATTCGGCCCGAGTCTTGGTCTTGAATATCCCTGCGATCTTTTTCTTCAATTCAGGCCACTTGGCCTGATCGTTCTGGCCCAGGAACTCGGGATCATCGATGCCTGAGTGCTTGAGCAGGAGGGCATAAAACTGGGGTTCAATAGATCCGACCGATATCCATTTACCATCTGCGGTTTCATAGGTGTCATAATAGGGAGCACCGCCATCCAGAAAATTAGAACCGCGCTCATCGGTCCACAGACCGGCAGCCCTCAAGCCATAGAACATGGTCATGAGTGCGGCAGCGCCATCGACCATGGCTGCATCAATGACCTGGCCCTTTCCTGATCTCTGGGTTTCAAAAAGGGCGCAGGCCATGCCGAACGCAAGCAGCATACCGCCGCCACCGAAATCACCTACCAGGTTCAAGGGTGGGACCGGGTTCTGATCTGGCCGCCCGATACTGTAGAGGGCGCCGGTCAAGGCGATATAATTGATATCGTGCCCGGACGCATGGGAAAGGGGTCCCTCTTGCCCCCAGCCTGTCATTCGGCCATACACAAGTTTAGGGTTTCGTTTTAAACAGACCTCAGGGCCAAGCCCCATTTTTTCCATAACTCCCGGGCGGAATCCTTCCTGGAGGGCGTCGGCTTTTTCGACTAACCTGAGCAGAAGTTCAACGCCTTCGGGCTTCTTGAGATCAACACCAATCGAACGCCGACCCCGATGCAGGGTGTTGTATTCAGGTTTGTACCTGGCGGGCTCCCCCTTTCGCTCCACACGGATGATATCTGCTCCCATATCAGAGAGCATCATGGCGCAGAAAGGTCCCGGTCCAATCCCACCCACTTCAATAATCTTTACCCCTTTAAGCGGACCCATTAATAAAACCTCCTTTTTTTTCGAACATCGGATAAGTCCAGACGGTATGAGTCTAAGACAAAAAGCAGCCAGACTCAAGGAGAAAAACTGGGTGAAGAGAACGGAGGGAATAGTGATCTACCCTCCTTTTAAGAGGGGATATCCCGAATACAACAGCATCCCCCCTTGAGGGTGAGGCAGCGGGATACCTACTTTTAAATTTAATTGTCCCCCAATTTATTTTATGTGAACTCTTTTTTCTTTGCACCAAGTCCTTTCCCCTAACGCTTCAACCATCAGGCTTTACGGTTGGAATCAAAACAATTGGAAGCCAATAGACCCCCGGTCCTCCAATCCGAAGATTTGGGATTTGGGTCGATAAATGGCGGCGTGATTTTCTTTTTGACGAAGCCCCCGCGAGACGTTACTATAAGACGCTGTTCGTCCAATTTAAATGAGAGGGGAGAAAAAAATGGCTATTAAAGGAATGGACCATCTTGTCGTGCGGGTCAACAATCTTGATGAGGGTATAAGCACCTATAGGGATAAATTAGGAATGACACTGGAGCGCACCTCCGAGTCCGAGGCTTTGGGTATCAAGCAGGCCTTTTTCCCTTTCCCCGATGGGGGGTTTTTGGAAGTAGTGGCCCCGATAAATAGTAATGCACCAATGGCCAAGGCTATCGAAACCCGTGGAGAAGGAATGCACACTATTTCCCTGGCGGTCGATGACCTGGCTGGAACGGTACAAGCCATGAAGGAGGCCGGTGTACAGCTCATCGGAGTAGAAAGCCCTCCGATATTTGTGCATCCCAAATCCACCCACGGTATCTTGATTCAACTTACCGAGAAAAAATAGGGTCCCGGCGAGATTTCAAAGCCACCTTAAATTTACCGAATAAATGGAGAAGTATTATGACCTGGAAACCGGAAGTCGATGAATTAAATTATCGCAAACAACTGGCCGCTCGATTGGGTGGGGAGGAAGGTATCCAACGGCAGCGCAAACGCGGCAAGCTTACCGTTCGGGAAAGGATTGATAAACTGGCCGACCCCGGTTCCTTTATGGAAACAGGGGGACTGGCCGGCACCGGTATTTACGAGGGAGATAAACTGGTTGATTTTCAATCCTCGAATTATGTCATTGGCACTTGTGCCCTAAACGGTCGAAAAGTCGTGGTCTCCGGCGGTGACTTCACCGTGCGCGGCGGGGCGGCCGATGCCTCAGTGGGCAATAAGCACGGTTATGCCAACCAACTCCCCCTGAAGTACCGAATTCCCTATATCCGGCTTCTTGACGCCACCGGCGGCAGTGTCCGGACCTTTGAACAGATTGGCCGGACCTATATCCCTATGAACATAGGGACTTACACCATCGAGGAACTTCTCTGCACCTCACCGGTGGTCGCCCTGGCCCTGGGTTCGGTGGCCGGCCTTCCGGCTGTGGAGGTCTGTCTTTCCCATTTCAGCGTTATGGTCAAAGGGATCAGTCAGGTCTTTGCCGGGGGCCCCCCGGTAGTCAAAGCCGCCCAAGGCCAGGACATCACCAAGGAAGAGTTGGGAGATGAACGCACCCAGATTTTTCAGGGGGGTGTTGTCGACAACCTGGCGGAAACGGAAGAAGAGGCTTTTGAGATGGCCAGAAGGTTTCTCAGTTATCTGCCCCAAAGCGTCTGGGAGATGCCGCCCCGTAAAGAGCCCGCCGACGATCCGAACCGCCGCGAAGAAGCACTGCTCTCAGTCATTCCTCGCAGCCGGAAAAGGATTTATGACCCTTACCAGGTCTTAAAACTCGTTATGGATCAGGATTCTATATTTGAGATGACACCCTTTTACGGCCAGTCGCGTATTACGGCCCTGGCCCGGGTCAACGGCTACCCGGTGGGGGTCATGATCAATAACCCCAAATTCCTTGGCGGCTCCATGGATGTCGCCGCCGGGACGAAGGTAATTCGGTTTATTCAATTATGTGACACCTTCCATCTGCCCATGGTCTATTTTGCCGATGAGCCCGGGTTTATGGTCGGGCTGGAGGCCCAGAAACAGGGAATAGTACGGGCCGGAGCCAAGATGGTCTGTGCCACCCAGCAGTCCCGAATGCCATGGATTTCCTTCATCATTCGCCAGATTTACGGTGTTGCCGGTCAGTGTCATGACCGGGGGATGCGGGGCATGTTTAAGCGTGTGGCCTGGCCTTCGGCCAACTGGGGTTCCATGCACATTGAAGGCGGGGCCTCGGCCGCCTACCGGCGCGAAATCGACTCGGCAGAGGATCCCGAGGCCAAACGTCAGGAGATCGAACAACGGCTTCAGGCCATTGCCTCCCCCCTTCGCACCGCCGAGGCCTTCAATATTGAGGACATCATCGATCCCCGGGATACCCGTCCGATTCTTTGTGATTTCATCGACCTGGCCCAGCCGATCCTGAGGACCCAGCTTGGTCCCACGCCCGGACCCAGCTATCAACCTTGAAGAAAGGGAGTTTGCCTATAAAATTTTAAGACTCATCTCCAAAAGAGTTAGCGATGAGAGAAGGATTCAAGGCCTGCGGGCATGCAGGAAGGTTTCAAGGGCCACGGAGTGTAAATAGGGTCTTTTATTTTGGTATTTTAATATATCAAGACAAAAGACCTGGACCCCATTTCAGGTACTGCAGCTGCGTGGGGGATCAGCCCGGCTATCTTGAGAAGTAAAATCTATCTTAACACGGCTCGGAGGCCGGAGAACAAATCACAAACCCTTCACCATACCAGGAATCCCTATAGTCTATAAACGTTTGATTTAAAAGATCCTTATCTTGCCGGTCATATACAAAATCTATACCTTTTAAGTGCACCGTTTCATCTCCCGTCCTTGGTTCATCCAGAACCATTGCCAATCTGGGGCCGGTTCAACCATAGCCTTGCTGAATTAAACGGATAGTTTTGGCAGAAAGATGTTCCAGAACCTTGAGAAGTTCAATTGTTGCTGTTTCCGTCATAGTTATTTCAATCATCCTACCTCCTCCCACAGGCCGGTATACCCTCTTTTTCACTCCCCTTGCGAAAATTCGCACCCGCACCCAATGGCATCATCGAGCAAGAAAATCGCTTTTGTTCTCTTTCGGTTAATCCTGCTTCCCTTAGAAGCCTTCCGGACCATATATCTCACTGGATAATCTTCAATTCAATTAAATATAATACCTCCTGCTCAAAAAACAATAAGTTAGGTATTATTTTTATGAAGCAGAACTTTTTCAAGATCAAAATGGCCATATTATGCCCTCTAATTTCCGGCGAATAATTTCATGACACAAATAAATTCCGTGCGTATTATACAAATTTAGCTGATTTAAAATGAAATATCGAAAATAAAGCCGACCGGTGCTGGACTTCTTCTCCGTGATAAGCATTTTGGGAGGTTGATAGTGCGTCGGCGATGAGCGAAGTCTGGTCCGCCTTCGCCCGTTCGGGTGACCCAAACCATCCGGGCATTCCTAAATGGGAACCATTCAGAGCGAATCATCGGGCCACCCTACCGTTCGATGTGCCGTCAAAGTTAGTTGTTTATCCGTTCAGGGAAGAACTCGAAACCTGGAAGGGTATCAAAATTAGCAGATAGCGGGATGAGAGCGGGAAGCTCGTAAAAAATTATTTTTAAGTTACATAGTTAACAGCGTTCCCCTTCTTCCATTGAGTTTTTCCCGTTGACACAAACGTATATTGGGTATATTATGCCCCACATTATGAGGGAGTTATTATTTTGCCGCAAAAACATCTTACCCAATGGAGATGTTGTTGAGATGAAGAGTTGGCAGGTTCCTGAAACCAGGGACAAACCCCATGGTCTGAAATATTCCCCTGTCTATGTTAAGGAAGGAAAAAGGATTGTTGGATATGACAATGCCGAAGGGAAAGGAGACCACCGCCATTATCGGGGAAAAGAATATCCATACCCATTCAAGGATATGAAGACGTTAGCGGATGACTTTTACAAGGATATAGAAAAGTTGGGAGATCACAATGAAGATTAAGAGAATTGATATCGGCATAAAGGGGTTGAAAGAGAGTCTCGGTGATTTTGTCAGAACCTGGGGGAAATTAGAGGCCGGGGGAAAAATTAAAAAAGAGGAAGGGATTTATTTTGAATCTATCGATACTATGCGGGCCATCCTTACCAATAAAAGATTACTAATCCTCAAAACCATAAGAGAAAAAGAGCCCAATTCCATTTATGAACTGGCCAAAATCCTCCGACGGGATATTAAAAATATTAATCAGGATCTCAAGTTATTGTCCGATGTCGGTCTGGTAACTCTTGAAAAAATCGAAACTGACAAAAAAAGGGTCATCCCTCATGTCGATTATTCTAAAATCCTTTTAGAGATCTCGGTTTAAGTTCATTGTCTTGATTTGTCCGACTTGGCCTAATGCCAAAGTGAAGTGTCGAAATCAAATCGGGGGACAGCATGTCCCTCTTTCCAAGTGTTTTATTCGGGCCGGATTGCAGCAACTATTCAAATTAATAAAAAAACAACACAATAGTGCCTGTTATAAAGGCTTAAACCACCATTTTTGATACGAAAATTAACGTTTAAAAATATAGCAGAGAAAAGGAGATCGAAACCAGTGAGTGAGAATACCAAAATACAAATTATACAAAGTGAGTCGAAAGAACCAAAAGGAAACCAGATAAAATCTGTAATGGACGCAAATAGAACCGTTATTAAGGTCCGCCAACATGAGTTCAGTATTGGATGGCCCGGATCGGAAATCGCGCCCTGCCCGGGAGAATACCTTTTGGGTGCGTTAGCAGGATGCACATCGGGCGTGGCTTCATTAATGGCCAAACAATTGAATTTTAATTTAAAGGGCATAACCATTGATATGAACGGATTGGGCGGCACAAATAGAGTTCTGGCCACGGCCAGGCTGGAAACAACGGAGAGTGACGAACGCATCCAGCAATTGAAAGAGGCCACGGAAAAGATGTGCCCGGTACACAAGTTCTTCAAATCCACCGGCATTGAAATGAATATTGAGTGGAAACGATCCTGACTATAACAAATCGTAATTGGGGATGTTGATACTCAGATCGCAAAAATAATAATCAATTAAAGAAATGCAAATTACGTATCAAAGTCAAAAATTATTATATATATTTAAATTATTTATATGAGTTATTTACTTATTTACGGACGTGCCCATATCTCCTAAGAGTCCTCTTGCGATCCTTTTCTTACAATAAGGACATGGCTCGCAACAAGGAACAGGATGAACGACTTGAATTGGGACGATCTGTCCCTTTTAATTGGACAAAACACATTTGAATATACCGGTCGAAGAGACCACCCTGTCCGGATGGTTGGTGCCAACCAATCCGGACAGAGGTTCCAATGGTTCCGGAGCGGAACCCAAAAAACAATAAATTAACCGCTATTTTTTCTTTTTGCTCTCAAGCCCATAAACCTCTCGCATGGATTTGTCCTGGTTGGCATCAACGTATTGGATTTCAAGAGTATAAGAATCATGGACAATGCGATCCAGGATGGCCTCGGCAAGGGTCGCTTCTGAGATTTTCTTGTGCCAGCCGGGTGGTGCAAACTGAGAGTAAAAAATGGTGGATGCCGTTTTGTGACGGCAGTGAATAATTTCCAACAGATCCCGGGCCTCGGTTTCGGTTAAAGAAACCAGCATCCATTCATCCAGGATCAGCAGACTGTACTTTTTATACTGGTTGATACTTTTTTTAAAGCTCCCTTCTCCCCGGGCAATGGCAAACTCGGCCAGTAATTCCGGGAGACGGATGTATTTCACGGTGTAATGGCGTTTACAGGCTTCCATGCCGAAGGCACAGGCAATGTATGATTTTCCTGCCCCTGTGGCACCAAGTATAATGATATTATGCTTCTCGGTTATGTATTCACAGCTGGAGAGACGCTCAATCAGACTTTTATTGAGTTTTCTCCCGGAGCGATAATTAATGTCTGCGATACAGGCTCCGGACTGGTCAAAGGAGGCATTCCTAATCAACCGATGCAGACGATTGTTCTTGCGGGTGGCATATTCCACGTCCACAAGCATTCCAAGACGTTCCTCGAAGGAAAACCCATGCATGGAACTGTCCTGCAACTGAGTACGGAAGGCCGTGGCCATAGCCGTCAGGCGCATTTCAATCAACTTGTTGATAGTGGCACTATTGATCATGATCTTACCTCCCATAATAACCGGCGCCGCGGGTGAACCCATGTTCATTCGGGACGGAAGATCTTTCTTGGGACCGTTCATCCAATAGCCTGTCTTGGCCGGTGGCCAAAATGTTTTTGATGCTCTTGTAGCTCGGATGTGGCGTATAGGATAAGGCCTTTTTACAGGCCCCTTCCAGGCGCTCCACGGAATACCGGTCGGCCAGCTTTAAAAGGCCCAGACAGCTCTTATAGCCCTGTTGTTCTACCCGGTAGGAGGCCAGGATCGATTTAATGGTCATAACGGCATGGGGTCCGATTTTTTCTGCCCAGGAGATAAAGCGGTTTCCATCCCACTTCAGGTACTTCTGATGGTCTTCCGGCATATGGGTCTCAAGAGTGCTGTATTGTCCGGGATATCCATAGAGGCGCTTATGAGCACAGATACGGGTGTTCTGGTAAAAGACCTCAATCACATTACGCGTTACCCGTACATTCACCTTCTGCTTGATATACTCGTAAGGAACAGAGTATTGCATCTTGTCTACGGATATATGATAATTAAACTGAACAGTGGCTTGCTTCCAGGTCGCTCGTTCATAGGCTCAAAGCTCTAAGAAAAGAATTACCCGAGGAAGATTGGGTAACGAATAGATTTATAAAGGCAGGAAGGCACGGAAGTCAATTCTTTTTTCAAAAGAGTCCGGGCGGGGTTTTGGGGCGTATTCGGTCAACTCCATTATATATCAGTAAAAATATTCAATTGGGAGTCTCTAAAATCCCCCTTTTCGGGGAGAAGGCCTTTTTAAGCCAATGTTTTTCGTTTCAACTATTTCTTTTCTGGGGGAAAATGGAGTATTTAAGCCCTTTTTTACCCCGTATTTGTCTTTCAGTTTCCTATAAATCCAGTTTCTTCGTCTGTTAAGACCCCAATCCTTTCTCCCGGTCCGCCCCTCATATAACCGAGTAGTAATAAAAAGATGGGAAGTTTTGCCACCTTTCTCTTTCGGTTCCTATGGCTCCGGATAGAGAGGGGAACCGGCCTTCATGCTGCGTGTCATGTGGCGTACCTCCACGATCAGGGCACCGCTTTCCTTCTCAAAAAGCCGGGAATCAAACCAGTAGTATTCGGTCTTGCTGGTCACACCGACGGCAAAGATTTTTCCTTTGAGCTCATAGGTAACATCGGCCTTCACCGGCCCGTTGACAAACCGCATTTCTGTAGCGCCATAAAAGCCGACCCCTTTGGGCAGAAAGGGCGGCATGATCCGCATCAGCGAAAAGGTCAGGCTGGGAGGGACAATGGGCCCTCCCTAGGGGGACTGCCCCGAATTCCATTCCAGGGAATCTTCACAAAACTCTATTTTTTCCACCAATTCGGAGGAGGTCCAGAGAACATCCCGGGGTGCCGGCTGGTAACCCACTTCAAGATCTTTAAAAATTCTTCTCTCCTCTACCGGGCTGCTTTTGATCTCCATCGCCCCGAGGTAGGACTTCTCCGGAGGGTTTCCTATGGAGGCAGACCCTCTGGCTACCAGGCGGTCATCTTTGGATTCAAGCCGGGCTTCAACCTGAACATCCCGGCTCTCTGCGGGAGGGACCTGAACGACGGCCCTCAATTCTTCCCCATGGAGCAGGGCGTAGGTGTAGAACAGGCTTATCGAACCTTTTTTAAACCATTTTTGTCCAAAGGCTTTCCTCATCATCGACGGAAAAAGATCTAAATGGATTACCCCGGCAATGACTCCACCGCGCATGCCGATTTTCCGGGCGATATCGGTTTCATGGATGGAGCCGACGGTGCTGGTCGGGCGGCTGGCCATCTTCTGGCCGCGGGACTCCAAAATAGCACGAACTTCTGGACCGGTCCGGTTGATACCCGTCCGCCACTGGCCATACATAAATCCGTCATTAATTTGAATATCATCAGACATGTATGAATCCTCCTTTTAGGGATGTGCCCATTTATGGGTGCCGGCCATGGGGTCGTACCTTAAATCTATATATTTTTCTCCAATTGGTTCGGCTGGCCCAATAGCCCTAAAAATTATTTATTCATCCGGAACTGTATGAAATATCATACATTCCTTTCAGGCTTCCGGAGGGAAAATTCATTCATTTAACCCTTTTCCAAAATCCGCTGCCTAAGAAAAACTTTTTTATTCCATTAAGATATAAAAAATATTACAATGGTATATCTTTTGCGTAAAGAAAAAGAGAAGCTGTATAAATCTTTTCCAGTGCCATTCATTTTTCCCTGAAGGTAAGTGCAAAGGAAACCTTGGAGTATCAGAAATATAACCAAATCTGACTTATGTCTTCTTTTTTCCGTACTCTTCTTTCCACTATTCCGATATCTCCTTTCCATAGGGGGGACATTGCGCCCAAATCCCACTCACCCGGGATCCAAATAATGAATGGAAATATCATTAAAAAGCAAATCCTTACCAATCCTTATTCGGTCCATGTGGCGAATCATTGACTTGTTACCCTTAACCAATAAACTTCGTCTTTTGGTTCTTTTTGGAGGCATCTTATCTCTCTGTGCGTGTGCTGCAACAAAAAGCGTTCATGAGGAATACCAGCCCATTCCAGTTCCAAGACTTCTGGAAGAACATATCGAACGGAATGAGTTTTTAGTTGCTGAAGGAGATAATGTCATTGGCCGGTTGGCTTTTATCAGTCTTGAAAAGGGAGATACGCTTCCGGATATTGCCAGGCACTTCAGCCTGGGATTCAATGGAGTCAGTGCGGCTAATCCCGGGGTAGATATATGGGCGCCCAAGGCCGGAGAACGCATCCTGCTGCCTCTTAGTTTTATCCTGCCGGACGCTCCCAGAAAAGGCATCGTGATCAATTTAGCCCCAATGAGGCTCTTCCAATTTAAAGGAGATGAAAAGTTACTGGTGGTGTCAACCTACCCGGTCGGTGTCGGCACCGAAGATCGGCCCTCCCCCATGGGTCAAATGTCTGTGAGGGGCAAGAAAATCCGGCCTACCTGGCATGTACCAGCTTCAATTGCCGAAGACCATCGAAAAAAAGGAGATCCTCTGCCTGCTAACGTGCTGCCCGGCCCCCTAAATCCTCTGGGAGAATATGCACTCTATTTAAGCAAGCCGGGTTATCTGATCCATGGTACTAATAAACCGGCCAGTATTGGCCTTAGAGCAACCAACGGCTGCATAAGACTCTATCCGGAAGACATAAAGAAGCTCTATGAAAACACTCCGGTTAATACACCTGTCCGCTTCATTAACCAGCCCTATCTCCTCGGCCAAAGGGATGGAGTCATTTACATGGAAGTTCATGGGCCCTTAAAAAATTTGGACACTGATGAGTTTGATAAAATATATGCAAAATTGAGAAATATTGAAAAGGAATCGGGGCGCTCGCTTGACTGGGATAAGGTTAAAAAAGTATTGGCCGAAGCCCGGGGGATTCCTGTGCCCATCTTTGAAATCAGGCCAGGCAGTGAAAAAGAGGTTGAGGAAACCATAGAAATCAAGCACCCCGGCGAATTAAATGGCAGGCCGGAAATACCGGAACTGAAAACAGAGTCGTGGTCTGTTTTGGCTGCTCATGTGGATGACGAAATTGAGGCTCTGAGACTTGCCGCAATTATCAACCATCAGGGACCACAAATCCCTGCCAGAGTGTTATCAGAGGATAATAGCTACCGTGTTGTCGCCGGCCCTTTCAACGATATCAGAGAGGCCAAAGATGCCCTCAAACGATTGAAAATTGATTTGGAAATAAATGGGTTATTGATTGAACCTGTCAGGAAAAGACAGTCGAGAGAAAGGAGGTGATTAGAGATGAAGAAGAATTTTTTGATGATCTCAATAATGCTTGTTCTTGCTATTACTGTGGTTGGTTGTGCTACAAGAGGGGACCTCGCGAAAGTTCAGTCGCAGCAAAACATGACTAATGCGAAGGCTGATCAGGCCACTCAGGATGCGCAGGCGGCCAAGGCGGCAGCCGATGCGGCCACCTTAAAGGCCAATGAATCCGCAGCCCGTGCTGAAAATGCTTTAAAGCTGGCTGAGGAAAGGGCGAAGATGGCTGAGGAAAAAGAGAAGATGGCAGAAGAAAAGGCAAAGCTCGCCGACGAAAAATCGAAAATCGCAGATGAAAAGTTGAAGAAGGCTGACACCATTTTTCAGAAATCAATGAAGAAGTAGGTCTTTTTCATAGGTGCCGTTAACGTTTCCTTTAGCGTTCCGGAAGGAAGAGGCAGGGATTTGAGACCCTGCCTCTTCCTTAATGCTTCCAACACTGAATTCGGTCCGGACTATTCAAGCAAAACTCCAAACCTTAAAACCTTGACCCCATTCTCCCGACTAATTGGGAGAAGACCCAATTATTATAACAAACACGAAGGCGTATATGGGCAAAAAGCATATTAGGACAGGTGAGTCTCTTTATATTTTTTTTATCTGCATCCTGATCACACCCATTCTAATAGATGGGTGCAGTCACTTTAATGAGGGATTTCAGGCCAAGTCGACCTTTAAAGAAGCGAATGATCTTTTCATCCAGGGAAGCTACAAGGCCTCCCTGGGTAAATATGAGCAGATTATTGAAAAATATCCCACGACGGGAGACAGGGTACTTTTCGAGATGGGTTTTATCTATGCCTATCCGGGGAATGAGCAAAAAGATTATCGAAAGTCTCTGGAATGTTTTCAGAAACTCATAAAGGATTACCCGGAGAGTGGGTACAAAAAAGATAGTGAGATGATGATATTTCATATCAAAAATGTCATTATCAAGGATATGACGATTGCCGCACAGCAAAAACAGATTGAGACTCTCCAACAAGAGGTCAAAAGCAGGGGGGATGAGATTAGTTTGCTGCATAAAAAGATTGCAGCCCTGGAATTAGAGGTTAAGAACAAAGAAAATGAGATTGCTATTCTGCAAAAAGAAATTTTTGCAATTCAGAAGGGACCGATAGATAAAATTCTAATAGAAAAGAAGGAGCGACGATTGACGTTGATCTTAAAGGGCAAGGCGCTCAAAACTTACAAAATAGCCTTGGGCGGGAACCCGAACGGTCCAAAAGAAAGGCAAGGAGATAAGAAAACCCCGGAGGGAACCTACGTTATCGATTCAAGAAACAAGGACAGCCGTTATCACCTATCTCTCCATATTTCCTATCCAAACGAGAAAGATAAAAAGCGAGCAAAAGAACTTGGTGTTTCTCCGGGCGGAGACATTATGATCCACGGCATTAAAAATAGTCTCTCGTGGGTTGGTAATTTTCACGCCGAGGTTGACTGGACGAAAGGGTGTATTGCCGTTACAGACGAAGAAATAGAGGAAATTGACAAGTTAGCGCCAATTGGTACGATTGTTGAAATAAGGCCATAGAAGGGTTCTGCTGAATCACGTAACGTTTGCGTTAAACTATGTTAGACGATTTGCCCGGTTGATAAGTTGTTTTTGCTCCAGCGTCCCATCCTACGTCCCGCTCCCCATATTATCGCCTTTCCAGATTTATATTTTAATTTATACGGGAATAGTGTAATTTGCCGGACCAAGGAGAAATAGGTGATTGACAGGAAGCTTGGAATCGATCTCACCACGGGCAGCATACCGCGGCATCTATTAAGCTTTTCTCTTCCCATGCTGGCCGGCAATCTCATCCAGATCGGTCAAAACATAATTAATACCATATGGGTAGGCCACCTGGTCGGAGAAAATGCCGTGGGGGCCGTTGGAGTGAGTTTTCCCGTAATCTTCATTCTCATGGGATTTGCTATGGGTATGTCCATGGCCACGACCATCCTCGTATCCCAGTATTACGGAGCCAAGGATCTGGCCACGGTGGAAAAAGTCATCAATAACTCATTTTCGCTGGCCCTCATCCTGGGTGCTGTCCTGTCCGTGGCAGGTATGACCTTTGCCGATTCCATTCTCAGGGTTATGAAGACCCCGCCTGAAAATTTCACCATGGCTTCGGCCTACCTTAAAATTATCCTCGGAGGTTTTGTACTTTTTTATATCACCTTTATTATCAACTCCGTCCTGCGGGGGATCGGCGATACTGTAACACCGCTCATATTCATGGCCGTAGCCATCGGTCTCAACGCCCTGCTGGATCCTTTCTTCATCGGTGGGTTCGGTCCCTTCCCGCATTTCGGTCTTAAGGGAGCGGCCTGGGCCACGGTGGTATCACAGGCCACAGGATTCGGCACCGCCGTCGTCTATCTCAACCGGAAGAAGCATCTGGGAGCTTTTAATCCGAAAAAACTTATTTTAAACAGACCTATGACAGGCAAGCTCTTCAGGATTGGACTGCCCTCCATCGTTCAGCAGTTACTGGTCTCCATGAGCTCTCTCCTGATAACCACCATGGTTAATGCCTTCGGGGCCGTAGCCACCAATGCCTTTGGTGCTGTGAACCGGGTGGATATGATTGCCATCATGCCCGCCATGTCCATAAGCATGGCGGTTTCCGCGCTGACGGGACAGAACCTCGGGGCGGGCAAGCCGCAAAGGATCAAAGCGGTCTTCCATTGGGGCCTTCTGTTGATCTCCTCGATCACCTTTATCATCTCTCTTATTGCGGTTTTTCTGTCGGGCCAGATCCTCACCATATTCGGTCTCGGTAAGGACGCACTGGTAATGGAAATCGGGATCAACTACTTACACATCGTGGGCGCCTGCTATTTGATTTTCTCCATAGGCTTTGTGTCAAACGGCGTCATCAACGGGGCCGGCCATACTGTCATCACCATGATGTTTTCTCTCCTTTCCTTGTGGGTGCTCAGGATACCCTTGGCCGGGGTCCTGTCCAGGACCAGCCTGGGCATCACGGGTATATGGGTCGGCATTGCCCTGAGCTTCTTCGGGTTCTCCTCGGCAAGCCTCAGTTATTACCTCACGGGTAGATGGAAGAAAACGGTCATTGGACCCCCGCCCAAAAACCCTTTAATCCAATCGAGTGATTTTCCTCCCCAAAGACAATACCCTGACCATCCCCAAGGCCCTGAAGAGGGAATTGAATGAACAGCAACATTCCTTGATTTTTTTTCCAGCCATATCGGGCCTGCTTTTCTTTGAGATCAAAGCTTATTTTTCCCAGGAGGTTTTTACTGGCTGCATCCTCTGAGATCGATCGGCCAGAGGCCGACGACTTCAGTCCCCCGGATGAGGTGGAATCGATCAAAAAGATTGATGGTCGGATCACAATGGGAAGTCACAAGTTCCAGGACGGTTCCAACCACCGGAATCTCCCTATCGTCCGGGCAGGTGACCATCCCGTACTCATCACCAAACCAGGTGTAGGTCATCCCGGAATACTCTCCGCCGAACAGTCTCGGTGTACCTCCATCCCGGTAAAGGGACTTCAATCCGGCGTCGACCGTGACAAAACCCCGCTGGTTCGTGCTAACCACAGTCGTGAGCAGGCGTAAGGCCGGTCCGAATGAGGTAAATTGCTTGTCGTTTTCAGCCGATCCGATGTCCAGATACTCAACATCCATACAGGCATATGATCCGACCTGCAGTTCCGTTACCTCAGGAACGGATAGATCAATATCGAACGTTCCGGTACCGGAGGCGCTGAAGATGGTGCAGGTTTCCACCTTGCTCTGCAATTCCAGAAATATGGGAACAGCCTTCTGCAGGCATTGGTGGGAGGCGGTTTTTCTGGTGTCGTAGGAAGGGATATGTTGCACCTGGCCGGCATAAGCCTGGATTCCCCTGAGACGCAGATTTTCCTGGGAAAGAATATACTCGGCCAATTCCATGGCCCCCGACGGTTTCACTCCCGTCCGATGCAATCCGACATCCACATCCAGGAGCACATCCATTGACAGGCCTCTTTCACCCAAGGCCACATTAAGCCGGTCAACACAACTCCGGTGATCCAAAACCATCATCAGGGAAGGATCCATGGCCAGGATATCGATAAGCCTTTTTATCTTTCCCGGTGTAGGTACCGGCCCGGTGATAAGAATTCCCCTAAGACCGGCCTTCACCAGGGCATCGGCTTCCGAAACCTTCGCGGCACAGATACCGATTGCCCCGGCCTCCTTTTGCTTCAGGGCCAGGGAGGAGCATTTATGCGTTTTAGCATGGGGGCGCGATTCTTGCCGGCGTTGTTGACAGCGGTCTGCATCTTCAGGAGATTTGTCTCAAGAATGTCCAGATCAAGCACCAGATAGGGGGTGTCGAGATTAAACTTGTTATTTTGCATGGCCTACCTCCTTTCCAATATATAACAGCAGAGAATCAGTATTAAGCTAATAATATAAATTTATCAATAATAACCATGACAACCACTTAAAGTCCATTTAAAAAGAAAACGACCATGAAAGGGGTTCTCTCCCATTCTAAGTCTTCGGATTGGACAGGCCTTCCATACCACTTCCTCCGGATTAAAGATGGCTGCGATTAACTGAGGGGTAAACCCGGTTGTGTCATGGTCCCTGTTTTATCAAATCATTCATTTTCGGTAAAAAAGTATGGGGGTCCGGATTTTTTTATTAGATTCTTTTTACTGAAATATCATAAGACTAAATTACAGGTTTCGTGGTATAAAAAAGAACATCCCGAGGACAAAGGTATGGAAGGTTACTTCCAGGCCATCTAATAAACTCTCTAAGCCGGAAGGAGCAAAAATGGTAAATCTTATCACACGCAGACTTGGCCGGACGAATCGGCAGGTAACGACACTCGGTCTTGGCGGTCAAGCTTCCATTCAATGGACGGCTCCGGGTATCGATCCGGTTTCTATCATCGAAAAAGCCTACCGTCTTGGCATCACCTATTTTGATACTTCCAATGTTTACGGACCAAGCCAGAAGAACTTCGGTGAAGCCTTCAAACGGTTGGGACTATCACCCGCTTTCAATAACTATAATGCCACGGCCCGCAAAAAGCTTTACTTGGCCAGCAAGACCCATATCCGGACAGCGCGTCGCCCCCAAGGAGAACGTTTTCGCTCCGATTTCAGCGAGGGAATGCTCGATGGGTTCAAGGTCTCTACCTCGGTGGATGACGTCCGCCGCTCCTTGAGTCTTCTTTTTGGAGATGGACAGGGCGGCTATCCGGAAGGAGCCTATCTGGATTGTATCCAATTTCATAATATCAATTCCATGGATGAAGTGGATATGCTGTTTGAAGGATTAGACATTCCCCAGCCTGATCGTCCCTGGATGGGATCATTAGCCGCTATGCTTGATTTGAGGGAAGGCACCAATAAGACCGGTTGTAATCCCAAAAAAGAAAAACTGGTCAAACATATCGGTATCAGCGGTCACTGGAATACGGCAGCACACATCTATGCCATCCAAAGAGATGATTTGCGGATTCTGGATACCTTGCTGGTCACCATCAATCCAAGTGACTGTCATTATTTGGGGCATCGCTATAATGCTATTGCAGCCGCCGCCGCAGCCGATATGGGAGTAATCGGCATGAAACTCTTCGCCGATGCCGCTTATTATCATAAAGAGGTTAGATTTTCCAATAGTCCCGGTGACGTCTATCTTGAAATCGGTTCACCAGAACTGCCCAGCCAGGATCTAATCCGATATGCTCTCTCCGTTGCCGGCATCAGCACCGTGATCATCGGAATCGGACATATTGATCAAGATCCCAATCGATGCCAACTGGAGCAAAACCTCAAAGCCGCTCAGCTTGAAAAGCCATTGACCCAGGAAGAGATAACAACCATTGAGGGGCAGGTGACCGCAGCCGGGAAGCAACAGGCCAATGCTTACTTCCAACGCAAACATATCGGACTGACCGCCCCACGAAATGTGGGCCTGGAAGCCGACATGGCCGGACCAAATTTTGGCCGCACAGCAGTTAGAGTCAGTTGGGATACCGCCTACGCCGGTAAGTTTCCCATAGAAGGCTATGATATACTGTTTGACTATGAGCTTGTGGCCCAAATTCCCCATCATCCGCAGATCACTTCAAAACGATTTCATTACGATATCATTTTCAAAAAAGGCCGGAAACCTGGATTTCATCGTTGTTTGGTACGCGCTGTCGATAGCAGTGGTCAAACAGCGGATAGCAGCGTTTTATCTATCGATTTAGGTGCAATGATTTAAGATCACCGGAGCCACATTTCCCTTTTCACTTCTTTCTGAATGGATGATTCAGCGGTATTCATTTGGGTGAAAAACCGGGACGTTGACCCAAAATTAACAAATTGATTATTGTTTAATGGATTGCTATAATTCTGCAAATTTTTAAATCCCTTTTTCTAAAAAGAAAATCCAATGAAACAAAACCAAGAAACCCAATTTCAGGAAAAGGAAAATAAAGAAGAGATAAAATGTTCTAAAATCAACATCTCACCAAGGGAAATACTTCCGGGGAAAAGAAGTTAAATGCGTTGCCGACCGGTTCATCCCCTTTGTCTTGCCTTCATTCTACTGGTTATACCCCTCTCTCTCAGGGCCGCCCCTGTAAGCGGATTAGGGATGTGGATCTGGTCGAACACGGCTTTTTCAACCCGGGAATCGAGACAAAACCTTATCCAATTTTGCCTGAGGCACAATATCCGGCATCTTGATGTCCACACCAGAATATCCTTTGACAACAACCGACCCACACTACAAGACGCCGAGGCTTTTCGAGAACTCATCTTGGCTGCCGGTCAGCATCATATTTCCATAGCAAGCCTTCGCGGCGATCCCAAGATGTTCTTTCCCGAGATTCAGGGGCAGACTCTCCGGGAATTAAGGGCCATTATTGACTTCAGCCGGTCCTTGCCCAAGGAGTCTTTGTTTAAGGGAATCAAATACGATGTCGAACCCTACTGTTCGAAGGAGTGGAAGAATAACAAGGCGACTCATCTGGCTATTATGACGGATTACCTTTCCTGCCTCCAAAAAGCGAAATCCATTTTACGTCAAGAAGCCCCCCAATTGTGGCTTGCAGCAGATATACCTTTTTGGTGGGATAAGGATGAATACAAACTGGGATTCGACGGAAAAATAAAGCGTTTTAATGAACACATCCAGGATTTGACGGACTACGTAGTTATTATGTCCTATCGGCGGAGTGTCCGGAAGGTCTTTGGCTGCGTAGAGGAGGAAAGGCAGTACGCCAGGCGGATTCATAAGGTCATTTTTCCGTCTCTCGAGACGGTCCAATTAAAACAAGACCTTCATATCAGTTTCTGGGGGTTACCCAAAAGGGAACTTTTAGCAGTCGTTCCTCAATTGCTGGCATCGGCCCATGCAGACCCGGCTATGGGTGGGGTCATGCTTCATTGTTACCGCAGCCTTTACGAGACGCTCGAAACCGCCCCAGCCGGTCTTTCAGAGCAAACCAGGCCCCGCTAAATATTACCTTAATAGGATAAATCAGCAAAGGAGGGGTATGGTTGTACCCCTAATAAATCATTCTTGTTAAGGAAATTTTTCCGGCTTGATATTGCTAAAAGGAAGAAATATAATTGATGACGTAACTACTTAAAATCGTTAACCACAACCCCTCAACCTGAACAAGAGGTCGTTTGTGAAAGACGAATTACTCTTGAGTCACCTTGAAGACCTGGCCGGAAAGCTGGGAATAGCCATCCGCCATTTCAAGTTCATTCGGGATGAATCATCCGGTCCAGGAGGACTCTGCCGGATACGAGGGGAATATGTTTTGTTTGTCGATTCTCAGGCAACAACGAGAGAAAAAATATTGGTCACGAAAGAGGCCCTAAAACAGTTCGACCTTGCTGACATTGAAGTAATGCCGGTTCTCCGGGATCTCTTGGAGGGATCTAAATTATAATTTAGAATAATAGGATAAAGCCAAAGTGAACGGCGAAGTTCTCGAAGTTTTCTTTACAGACCGATTAATTTTTCAACTATCCTTAGAACAGAAGACATTAACTCGTAATCAATAAAAACCACTTTGTCCAAAAAGGAGTAATTTTATGACGGTTCCCTTACCGGAAGGAGAAATGCTTCGAAAGGCCGTTCGCTGGATCAGTGAACAACGGGAATCGGTTCCCAGGCTGCCTCTGGCCGAACTGATTGACGCGGGCGGGAAAAGGTTCAACCTCTCTCCCAAGGACTGTGAATTTCTGGCCCATTTTTTTACCACAGATCAGAAACAGAATGAAGAAGGAGCTACCCCTTCAGCCTGATTTCTATTTTTCACCGGGCTCTTTCCTCAAAACCTTCATGTCGATCGTTCCCAAGACGGTCAGTTGGAGATCGGGGCTGATCTCCATTATCTTGGGGACCTCATAGATCAAACCGGCACGATCGATTCCGGCATATCCACGATCCTGGCCCGCAGGTATTCCCCCAAGGTTTTGGCTTGGGGATCAAGCCTGATGGATGCGGCAGCGCCTTCGCCGAGGATACCCCGGATATAAAAATTCACGGCCAGCAGGTTAGGCAACTCAAAACGCTCGATCGGATAGCCGTGCAGGTCTTTGAGTAGTTCCTGCAGCTTCTCAGTGGTCAAAAAATTTCGCAGAAAGGCAAAAGCCTCCGGCGTCTTTGCCCAGACCCCGAGGTTGGCATTCCCCCCTTTGTCTCCTGATCGTGTCGCGAATATTCGCCCGAAGGGGAGACGGATAGTCCGGTCATCCGGCAGTGCGGGCACATCAACCTTTAGGGGCTTTGGAGCCGGAAACTGTCCAGTCGGTTTTATGCTCTCCACCAAAATTTCCCGGCCTTCGATCACTACTTTCTGCTGGATATGTCTGCTGGATACCAGTGCCGGCCAGTACAGAAGGGCCGGTGTCCCTTTCGACGGCGGCGCCGTACCGCTAAACCCTGGGATGCTGGCCAGGGCGAGTTCAACAATTTTTGATGAAACCCCGTCCACCTTTTTCTGATCCGGGTCGATAACCGTGATACGCAGATAGGCAAAGGCCTCCTCGTTGGTGGCCGGATCTTCTTTCTCGGACCGGATCAGCTGGACATCGACTTTCTGGAACTGCTCCTTGCCTCCGAGGGATTCAAACAAGACCTCTTCCAGGATATGGGCCTTCTTCTCAATATCGAGGCCGGTCAGGATGACGGTCATGGAGTTACGAAAGCCGCCCAGCGTATTGATACAAACCTTGGCGGTTGCCGTTGGCGGCTCACCTTTTATGCCCTCCAGCAGGACCCGATCGGGGCCCTGCCGGGAAATAGTTATCGTATCAAAGCGGGCCACCACGTCCGGGGTCAAATAGCGGGAATCCCTGATCTCGTAGAGCAGCTGTGCCTTGACCGTGTCCACCGAGACAAGCCCCCCCGTACCGGGATGCTTGGTGATGACCGACGAGCCGTTCTCATAGATCTCGGCCAAAGGAAACCCGACCTTCAAAAAGCTCGGGACTTCATCGATGAAAGAATAATTTCCTCCCGTGGCCTGGGCCCCGCACTCAATGATATGCCCGGATATGGTAGCACCGGCGAGATTGTCCCAATCGTCCTGCTTCCAGCCGTGCCACCAGGCCGCCGGGCCCACCACCAGTGAGGCATCGGCAATACGGCCGGCCACGATAATGTCAGCCCCCTCCTGAAGAGCTTTGACGATACCCCAGCACCCTAGGTAGGCATTGGCGGAGATCGTCATAGCCTTGGAATCCTTTAAGGCGATTCCCTTGTCCATGTGGGTGAAGGGCTCTCCCTGGCTCTGGAGATCAGCGAGACGGGCCATAAGGTCGTCTCCCTCGATGTAGGCGATTTTCGGGTGCAGGTTCAGTTGGTCGGCAATACGAGACAGACCGGCCGCCAGACCTTTCGGGTTCAAACCTCCGGCATTGGATACCACCCGGATCTTCTTGTCTAAGCACTCCCCCATGACCTGTTCCATCTGCTTGAGAAAAGTTGAAACGAACCCGCCCTTGGGGTCCTTCATTTTGGTCCGGAAAAGGATAGCCATGGTCAGCTCGGCCAAATAATCCCCGGTGAGGAAATCGATTGATCCTCCCTGCACCATCTCCCTGGCCGCGCTGAGCCGGTCTCCAAAGAACCCGCTACAGTTGGCGATGATGACCTTGTCCTTGTTTCCCCTATCCCTTGAACTCATAGGTATCCTCCTTTAGTCCCCTTTTATAACCGGTGAACGCTTTTCGATGAAAACCGATTAAAGGTCTTAAATAATCCTGGTATTCAAATAAAGAACTCGCATTAAGCAGGCCAGGGTGCCTCTGTTTAAGACCGCAGGAACCGTTCCAGCTCATTTTGGGCAATCAATGACCGCTGCATCTCGGAAGTCCCTTCACAGATTTCCCCTGACATCCCAGGTCTCACCATTCTTGCGGGCAACTATTGTAATACTCGAAAGGTCTGATCTGGCCTACTCTTCCGAATAGGCCAGAGCCCCCATGATTTTTTTAGTATTGTTGAACAAAAAAAGCTTCTCTATTGAGAAATGGGGTTTCATTTTATTCCAGTGACTACCTCTCCGATTAGGGTTGCCAACAACAAATCTGTTTATTTTCCTAACCTTTTCCTACTGTTTAATCTCTAAAAAGTCAATTGATTTCAATCACCTTTTTGTTGATCCGAATACAGGATCCATAGATCTGAAAACATAATGCTAACCTTTGATTGATGGGGTCAAGGGGGTCTTGTTTTTGGAAACCCTCAGGCGGTACTTCAGCAAATATAAACCGGCCAGGCTCCCGTCATTATTGGATAGTCTTTTCCTACATCTGTTTACAGGGTCTGAAGGGAAAACCATTCACTTTATAAATCACCCTAAAATTATCTTTAATAATAATCTTAATAAATCAAGGTGTTGTTTTAAATTTTCCGATTGGCATACACCTTGCTCAAACAATTATTAAGTAGATTCAGAAAAACAGACCGCAAACCGGTCCAACCCTCATCTCTAATCAAAAGAAAGGAGACGGAATCAATCAAATAGAAAAAAAGCTTATTTTGACCGGAAACATGGAAACTTTTTTGTCACCTTTTTAGGAACCTTTCCAGAAAGGGGAAAATTAAAATGAAAATATTAATCGTGGACGACAATCATTCCGTGGCAACGGTAATCCAGTTTATGTTGGAGCATGAAGGGTATGAGGTAAGGTCAGCCTTGAATGGTCGGGAGGGTTATTTGACTTTTTTTCAATTCCGGCCGGACCTGGTGATCACGGATATCCAAATGCCCGGAGAAAATGGATTTGAACTGATGAATCACATCAGGGAAAAAGACCCATCGGTCAAAACGATTTATATGAGCGGCAATTTGGATCAATTTTTCCCCCTTATTCAGGAAGAAAAAAATAGATTTCCCATCCATTTCCTTAGCAAACCTTTTTTATGGGAAGACCTGATCACCCGGGTTTCTGAATTCAACAATTAGGCCGAAAGGATGTCCGCCTCAATGAGATTTTTTGAATTAAACGGACGGTTTTGGGTGCCGTTCTTGTGGCAGGTGGGTTTGTTTTTGAATTCAATAATGATTTTTGCCGGGACCGGTTTGTTTTTTTTACCCCACTGTTTTGGAGGAAAAAAACCATGGAAAAGCTAAAAAGGATTTTGTATATCGATTCAAGTTGGAAAGTTATGTATATCCTGATCCGTGGAGGGGTCATGATAAAATCGATACTCTCCTTGGAATCCGCTTTGTCCCTCCTGAAAAAAAAGAGTTTTGATTTACTCCTCGCCGATCCGCTGAACATGACCATCCTGACCCCTCAGGAGTCAATCAAAACCAGGGTCATGGATGTTTTAAGGGTGTTGACCTGTTGATGAACAAATACTCACTCGAACTCCTGGATTCTCAGCTATAAAAGAATAGTTTTGGAGTATAGGTCTGATCCCATTCGAAGTAGACTTTAAGGGTGGGATCAGTCGGCAGCAACCACCTCTTTCTCATAGTGAACCTCTAAATCCGGGCTTATCCTGTTAGAACTCTTCGTGCTGGGGGTCAAGGGGTAAAATCATTAACCCTTATCCATTCCAGTATGCTTTGGGCGACCTCCTTCCCGGCGTCCTCCTGAATCATGTGCCCGGCATTGGGTATAATTTCTATGGGTCCGGCGTTCTTAAATATCCCGGCCAGATAGGGTCCATTGGGTTTGGTCACCTCATCCCTCTCGCCCCAAATGAGCTTAACCGGCAGATCCAGGGATTTCAGCCTTTCAATAGCCTTGCGGTTATCATAGGAGCCGGGCTGATCGGGCCGGATAGGTACCAGGCGTGGGAAAAGAAGGGCACAGGTCTGGTAGTCTCGTGAAGGAAAGGGCGCCTGGTAGGCGGCGGCCTCGGCCTCGGTAAGGGCCCTGTTTACGGAAACACGCATCATTTGATCCACCGGCATTTCTTTCATCCCTTGAGATGCCCTGAGCCAGTTTCTGAAGGCCTCATGAGATTTCACCCCGGGTGTGATACCGGTATTCATGGCTACAAGACGTTTAAATCGTTCCGGCCTTTCTGCAAGCACCCGCATCCCGATCATCCCGCCCCAATCCTGGCAGACCAGGGTGATTTTTTTTAGGTCCAGTGCTTCAATAAACTTTCTCATCCAACGGACATGCGATTTATAGGAATAGGCGTTCACCTGAGCAGGTTTATCGGAACGGCCGAATCCGATCAGATCCGGAACGATGACCCGGCCCGCCTCAGCCAGAACCGGGATCATCTGTCGATAAAGGAAACCCCAGGTAGGTTCGCCGTGCTGCATCCAGATCGGGTCACCGGAACCCGCCTCGACATAAGCCAGACGAAGGCCTTCGACTTCCACATACTTCGGTTCATAGGGGAAATCGGGTAAACCGGCAAAGCGTTCTTCGGGGGTGCGCAGGACCGACCCCTCGGGCCAATCCAGAATCCTCGGCATGTCCCGGTGGCGGACCAGTTTTTCAACAGTGGCCGCTTCGATGCCTTCGGAAAACTCAGCCATCCAGAGCAGAAAATCTAAAAGGTCCTGATTGATTTCGTATTCCGGCGGCCGGGGTTCCCAGCGATCCCAATGACCGTAGATCGTAGCCATCGAGGGGCGGCCGCGGCCAAGGTCGGCCAATTCCAGTGCGTACAAATAATCATGCTCCGATCGCCAGTAAACTTTCCCGGCACGAATTCCCAAGGCCTTCTCCAAACTCTCAGCCACTTCGGGCCGTACATCAAGTTCCTGCTCCCACAAGAGGGGATCGGAGCGGAGAAGTTCCAATTCTTTCGGATCGGGTTTTATGATTTTCATTGCAACTCCTCCTCTCATCTCTGAGCCGTTTTCTGTTTATCCAGAAAACGGACGATTTCTCCGGCCAGATCCGGTCCGCGATCATCCTGCAGAAAGTGGGCGGCGCGATCAAACTCAATCGGCCCTTCGGCCTGGGGGAATAACTTTTTCAGATGGTGTGCATAGCTGATATCGAACACATTGTCGCCGGGCGCCCACAACAGCAGGATTGGAATATTACTCAGTTCTCCCAGCCGGTTTTCAATAAGCTGCATGTCCGCCCAACCCCGATCCCCTTCTTTCATGGGGATGGTCCGCGGCCAGGTTAAAACCACGTGGTCGGAATCCGGTTCCTCAAAAACGTGGTGATAGGCCCGGGCTTCATCTTCGGTCATTCCCCTTTGAGAAACAGCGGATGGTCCGCGCAACGACAGGACCTTCATTTTTTTATGAAAAAATTGGCCGACCAACGGGGCATGCCAGGTAGTCCAGGGCCAGGGGGATTGATGAAACTTTCCGATATGACTGTTATAACACCAGGTATTCATTAACACCAGGGCCTTTAAACGATACACCCGGGTCAAAGCCGCCCCCACACCCTGAGGCCCGCCCCAATCCTGACCGACAATAACAAAGTCATGAAGGTCAAGTTGATCCATGAGCGATACCAGGTCGGCTATGTGGTGGGCCAAGGTCAAAGCGGCATCGTGATGGGGGTGATCCGAATATCCCGCGCCCACCCAATCCGGGGCGATGGCCCGATATCCGGAATCAACGAGAATCGGGATGAAGTCCCGATACAAAAACCCCCAGGTCGGATTGCCTGAAAGCAGAAGCACCGGCTGGTGATCCTCACTACCCTCATCTACATAGGCCATGGTTCGGCCATTGACTGTAAGCGTCTTTTGCTCCCAGGGAAAGATCTTCTTGAGCCATTCAGGTTTCGGGTGCAACATCATGTCCTCCTTTTTTCGATGCAGTCCAATCAAAGACGGGTTATCAATGCCTGCCATCCATCTGCTCTTTTAGAAAAGCTTGAAACCGTCTTCGATTTCTCTACTTCCAGAAATCTGAAAAACCGTAGGTCTTGGAACTCCCCTTTAATTTAAATGTCCCATTGGATAACTGGAACAAAGTTAATCCAAGAAAGAGGACACCGACAATCAAAAATAGCGTGCAAATCCTTTGGAGTTGTTTGGGGGTCATCTTTTTCCGAATAGATTTCCCCCACCTTGTGCCTAACAGCCATTTTGGGGCCGTGGTTCCTTTATAAGTCAATATTATCCAAATGGCCAGTAGTGCAAAGAAAGTTGCGAAACTGGAGTATTCTTGTATATTCATAAATCTTGTATCACGCCATCAATAGAGGATATATTAAAATTCCTTTTTCATCTGAATCCCAAGATACTTCCTGCCTTTTTTGGGATTTCCCCTTGACCTATTTCAGCCACTGGACGTATTCGATCACATTGTTGTCCGGGTCGCTGATGTAAATCCACTTAGACTCAGCATTTTCGAGGGGTCCTTTAATGACCGGGATATGATGTTCCTCGATCATCTCGATGGTCTGGGTCATATCCTCGCTCGTGAGGGCCAGGTGCGGACAATAAGGCGATCTGATTTTCGGTTTTACGAAAGGTTCTCCGTCCAATCGCTGGAGCAATTCCAGATTTCCGCCGGTTAACTTTAAAAAGGCGTAATCCTCCTGCTCTTGCTGGTTCACCTTTCGAAAGAGGAGATGCAAACCCAACACCCGGGTGTAGAACCTGATGGACTGATCCATGTTGGAGACTTCAAAAGCCATATGATCGTTCTTCATAATCGAGGTCCTTTATCTTTGCACAATGGTTGATTTTTTGCCTATTTGTTTTTATAAATACGAAATGAATCTTATTTGGTGTGGTGGCCTGACTCCAAAAAAATCATCAACCTAATCATCAACCCATTTTGTTACTTTAAAACGTAACCTACCGACCTTCCAGCGCCTACCGGCCTGATAACTTTCAGTTCCACCAGTTTGGCTAATTCTTTATGAACCGCTTGGGCTGAAATATTAAAAAGCCCCTGCAAATCGTTCTGTTCAAGGGTAAGTTTATTGCCTTCGATAGCGGTAGATGAATGGGTGTAACGAAGTTTAGCCTGCCTGCGTAGCGAGGCTTCCCATTTCGGCACCAGATGCGCCTGCTCGACAACCTCACGGGCAGCGGCAATTTGGGTAAGGCTATTGAGTATCTTTTCGGTTATGGTATATTTCGGCTTAAATGCCATTAGTAACCGCTCCAATCCCCAAATGCTCTCTTTTCGAATTTCCAACCCTCGATTTATTATTTTAAAAAGTATACTATTTGCTTAAAAAGGCCCCTTTGTTGAATAATTATTATGTTATTTTAAGCAATTCACGTGGCCCGATTAAAACCAATAAGTATTAAAAAACTCACACCTCACCGTCATGTTGTCCGTCAGGGGTCTCACCAATGCCTTTTTAAGCTTGTCAATATATTGGGTCGATGTAGATAATCGGGAAGGTAATCCATAAAACGAGGATGTAAATAAGGGGATCCCGACCTGAATCATATTAATGTGATGTTCGTTCTTAGGAAAGAAACTATTCTCAATCAAATGATAACTAATTCTGTTCATTATCCCGGGTAAGCCTTCGTAGCGTTGTAGCCCATCATCGAGAGCCCCAACAAATTATTCAATTGTTTCTGCCTTTCCAACCCAAAGGGTCGCTTACCAAATAAATTTGGTTTGCCTGTACTGCCTACAGCGTCTTGTTCTATTATTTCATGAGGAAAAAAATTAATCATTGCTAAACGCTATGTTGGGCGCTTGATTCATTCAACGAAACCGGAGGAGACGATTTTGGTTTGATGTTTTTAAGTTCATTGGTTTCAGATTGCCTGGTAAAATACAAATCCCATCTTAATTGCAAATTCATCCAAAATTCTGCTGAAACGTTAAAAAATTTGGATAATCTCAATGCTGTGCTGGGAGTCATCCCTCGCCGACCGTTGATGATCTCATTTATCCGTTGGTAAGGTACCTTTATCGCATCAGCCAGTTCACGTTGGGTAAGTCCCATTGGCTTTAAAAACTCCTCAAAAAGCATCTCCCCGGGATGGGTAGGTGCTCGATGGGTTGGAATACGAACCATTGCAAATTCTCCTTTTTAAAAAATGGTCAATGATAATCTGTAATTTCTACAAGTTCAGGACCGATTTCACTCCATTTGAAGCAAATCCGATACTGGTAATTTATTCGGATACTGAATTGTCCTTTTCTTCGCCCCGATAGAGCCTCAAATCGGTTGCCAGGGGGTACCCGAAGTTCATCAAGGGATAAGATCGAATCCAGTTGGTCAAGCTTTCTTGTAACTATTTTCCAAATTGGTTTAGGGCAGGTTCTGATTGCAGCTTTGGTGGCCTTACCATTGTAAATATCCTCAGTCCCTTGATCTTTAAAGGATAGGATCATGACTAACACAATAGCACGGATAGCATGCTATGTCAAGGAATAAAGAGTTTTGACTTAGCTCACTTCTTGAAATACCTCGTCCGACAATTGTCCCTCGGCGATTCGGGTTACCGGTCCGGTCATGATAATGGCGAAGTCTTCAGTGATGGCGATATGGAGTCGGCCGCCGGACATATGGACCGTAATGGGGGAATCACAAAGACCGAGTTTTTTGGCCACGGCAGCGGCGGCACTGCTGCTGCTGCCCGAAGCAAGGGTGTAGCCCGCCCCCCGCTCCCAGATTTCGATCCGGATGTTGTTCCGATCCACCACCTTTAAAAACTGGACATTGGTGCGATTGGGGAAAAGAGGATGATTCTCCAAAAGAGGGCCGTATTTTTTGGCCAACTCCGGCGAAAGATCTTCAACCGGAATAACACAATGGGGGTTGCCTATGGTCGCCCCATTGAATTGAAAGGTTACAGCACCAACGGTGATCGGTCTGCAGCACTTCACGGGGTTTTCCGGCAATGGGAATTTCAGGGCTCCAAAAGCTCACCTGGCCCATCTCCACCTGAACCCTCTTCCCGCCATCCAGCACCAGGCATTGGACCAGTCCTCCTTTGGTTTCAATACGGAAGGGTAGTTCTTCAACGAGTTTGCGGTCCCAGAGATAGCGACAAAAGATACGCAGGCCATTACCGCTCTTTTCGGCCTCACTGCCGTCGGGATTGAAGATACGCAGGGAAAACTTGGCCTTTTGAGAGGGCAATGGACCTAAAAGGATTCCATCGGAACCGATGCCATAGTTTCGGTGGCAGATGAGTTTGATCCGGTCCGGGGACAAATCAAGGGGCTGGTCCCGGGGATCCAGAACCAGATAATCATTGCCCAGGGCGTGATACTTATAAAATTTCATTTTCCAACCTCTGCTATGCAAACCCATAGCGTTTACGTAACGTTGCAGAAAGTTGATTAAGCAGGCCGAATACCCGCTCCGCCAAATCCTCGGTAAGCACACCCCCGGCACCACAACTGGGGGTAATCAATGCCCGCCGGAGCAGCAGTTTCCGATCAAATCCTTTTTCAACCAATTGGTTCAGACCCTCTTCAAAACGGGACAGCAAAGAGGGAACCGTTTCCGTCGCCGCCGCTTTCCTGTCGAGGGTGGGGACGATTCCCCAACCGAGACAACCTCCCCGATCCAGGAAGGCACGAAGTTCACCGGGATAAAGGGTGATGGCCTGCAGGTGGTCATAGGCATCGAAGTCCAGGATATCCAGATCGGTCTCCATCAACAAGGACCAATCGGTATTCTCCTCGCAATGGACCCCGGCCCGCCCGCCATGGGCATGGATGGCCGCCGTCACTTCGTTAATGTCTTTAATCACGTCCTCCCGGCTTATGGTTAAGAAAAGATGCTTGCCAAAGCCCAATAAGGACGGCTCATCCATAAAAATCATGACCGGCAGATTGAACCGTCGTAATTGGGCGATCTGCCAGACCGCTTTCATGGCTATCATTTTAATGATGATGTCCCGCAGTTGTTCATCGTAGTAGGAACAGCGCCGGTCTTGATCCAGAAAATTGGTCCCCAGGGTGAAAGGTCCGGTTACCTGTCCCTTGAGAATACAGGCATTACCGGATGCGATCACTTCGGGCAGCCGGTTCAGGAATTCGGTAAAGCCAGCGGCATATTTCGGTGACAGACCAAACGATTCAAGAGCCTTAAGATCATGCTCTTCCATAACGGCCAGGTAAAGTTGGTAAAAAACGACCATTTGTTCGATGAAGTCGGCGGATTCGACCGAAAAATAATGATAGTCCCCCTCCTGAATAAACCCGGGAAACCCTTCGGTAAATTGGATCAGCATATTTTCATAAGGATTCCGTTTAGGAAATTGAATCCAGGAAGGGATTTCCGGAGTATTCTCAAACATGAGCCTGGTCCCCCGGGCTACATCGGTATGCGGCAGACTGCCGATGGTGGTTGCCAGGCAACAGGGTTCCAAAATCGATTGGGATGTATTTGGGACTATCATCGCTCACGGCCTTTCAAGATAACCTCCGGCTGTCAATACTATGCGGAGAAGTAACTGGTCAACCGGAAAGTATTTAGAACTTGTTGCACAACATTTTTAAAAAGAGAACATTTTTTTACCACAGACAATACAGGCAGAAACAGACAAACAAACATGATCAGATTGACGACCTGTCAATCTAACCCCTCTTTGCTCTTCAGGCAAAAAGGTTTTTCCCCGAGATTGGTCTATCGGGGAAAATGTCAATGGTCGTCGTATGAGTCTGTGGTAGAAATATGTTTATTACTAATCTGAATTATTTTAGGAAGCCCGAAATTGCGACCGGTCCTCACGCGGGTTTTGTATGATCATCCACTGGTCCGGGTTAGCCAGAGGACCGAAACCCAACCGGGCATATACACCGTGGGCATCCCTGGTTCGCAGCAACCACTGATATACCAGCTCCATTTCAGGATGCTCCATGGCATACCGAACCATAGCTGTGCCGATACCCTGCTTTCGCCAGGTCGGATCGACAATCACATCCAGAACATAAGCAAATCTCACCTTGTCCGAAATAATACGTAAATAGCTGACCTGTTTTCCGGATTGGTGAAAGCCGCCTACCACCAGGCTTGAATTTCTGGCCCCGAGGATCACTTCTTCCCTAGTGATTCCCGGTGACCAATAGGCTTCCTCAAGCCATTTTGAGACCACATCGAAATCAATATGATCGAAACCTTGCTTGAATGTGATTGACATGGTTGCTCCCCCAACGCAAATTGGATTCAATGAATTCAATGCCTCCTTATTGGATCGTCAACAGACCCGGATCTGGCAATTATTCAGTAATTATAGGGAATTTGTCAATAAAGAAGTCAAAAAGGCCGGTTAATCTTTTTTCAGCTTGGTATAGCGGAACCCTTGGCCCAGGCGCGAAGTGCCTCCCCGTTGCGGAAATCACCTTCCGGTACTCCTTAGGGCTGCATGATTTTCTTATTCAACCAGGAAAGATTACCGTAATGAATCACTCAGGCAAAGGTTTCTATATCTCCAGCCATGCGACGGTTACTAAAGCGTCAGATTCATGGCTTAGTTCAAAAGCACGGTCTTGCTAAAAAACACTTTCGGTCTTTCAATGGGTGTGAAACCGGCTTCCCGGGCTTTTCTGATCGTTTCTTCAAATTCCGTCTTTGAGGTATGAAATGGCGGCTCCGCTATGAAAACTTTTCCGTTCGGTTTTAGTATTGATTTTATCTCCTTGAAAAATTCTTCCTGATTGGGAATTTCGTGAACCATATAGAACGCCAAAACAAAATCGACATCCTCCGACCAGCCTATTCCGTTCTCCTCGCACTTATACAGTGTGATGCGTTCCTCATAAACTGTTCCTTGAATCTTGGCTCTTAATTTCTTAAGCATCCCCTCCTGCAAATCAGAAGCAATAACGCGACCTGATTTACCAACCATTTGAGCGATGTCAATAGAGAAAAAGCCCGGGCCACACCCAAAATCCAATACCGTCATTCCATTTTCAATGTAGGGTCCCAGTATTTTTCGAGGATCTTGGAACCATCTTCGAATTCTATTATCAAGACTGCCGGCATGTTCAACCGGGCAAACACGCTTTTTATTATCCTTCACTATAATCTTTCTCCTTTCAATGGCTAACGGTGGGTTTTATTTATGGTCTTTTTGCAATTCTACCTTTTAAGACCTTTAACCTTCCGTTTTCTGAATCCGCCCGGTGCGTTCGAGGTATTCCTCAAAGTCCTTTTTACCTTCATCCTTCCAGTAATCGTCATAATATTTCCAGTACTTATAAGAGCCTCCGGGCTTCCAATTTTCGTCCTGCCAATCCCATTCACCTCTTGTCCCAAAATGGGATCTCCATTTATAAGGAAATTTTTGGTCATTGCGCTGAGGGTGATGGTGCCGGCCGAATCCACCGAATATGAGTTTTGCCAGCAACACGATTCCGACAGCCTGCCAGTAGGTTATCTCCTTGAAGTTAAACAGGTTGGGCATAAGCCAATTCCAAAGAATTTCGACCAGCCATCCGAAGATCAGGGCAAAAAATCCGGCCAGGATGATACCGCCAAGAACCATGAGCACAATACGTAGTCCCCGACGGGAAACATGATGATTTCTTCCACTTTGAATGCTATTTGAATATTCATTCATAAAATGTTTCCTCCTTATGGTTTGAAGCCTTCCATTTTGGTTGCTGTTCAACCTTCACATAGACCGGAACCCCGAACTTCTGAGAGTCTTTTTTATCTTGGCGATGGCTCGGGATTTCCTGGCCAAGAGTGTCCCAATGGGAATATGCCATTCATTAACCAGTTCTTTAAATGATATCCCCCGGTACTCGGTGGCCTTGATCAGCGCTTGTTCATCCTCCGACAGGGCCGCTATGGCCTGAAACAATAAATTCCGGATTTCCTGTTGCTCCACAATGCGAGCGGTATCGAAACGGGTATCATGGAGGACGTCAGCTAAAGTCATCTCTTCCCCGGTCACCGGAGAATCAATCGGCAGATTCCTTTTCCGACGGCGGAGGTAATCGATCACTCGATTTCGCAAGGCTTGGTAAATATAAGCCGAAAGATTTTCGATCGGTCCGGTTATATCCGCCAGATCCAGAAGGTTCAGAGCCACATCCTGTAGAATATCCTCGTTGTCATTTTCCGCCGTATCTTCTATGAGTCTGTGGACATAAGCGAGGAGCCTCTTGCGCTCGCTTTCAAAGAATTCCGCCACCTTTTGCCGAAAAGGATCCTTACTCATGACTTATAAGACGCACCAATCGGGTTTATATTGCAAAATTTAAGAAATTATCATAGGACTTATATTTTTCAAAGGTTTCCCATGATATTGGGTAGTTATGATAGATTTATGAGATACAAATAAGGAACAGGATGCCTGAACGAAAAAGATGTTTGCCTTTAAGCTATTTTGATGGCTATCATCCCCAGTACGATTAGGGTGATCCCGACGATCTTCAGCCCGGTCGGTTTTTCACCCAAAAAAACAAATCCCAAAACAGCCCCGATAGCCACCGCTGTTTCTCTTAAGGCCACCACATAACTGACCTGGGCAATCCGGTAGATAAACAGGATCAATAAATAGGTGGCCATGGAACCTGCCCCGATGATAAAACTGTATTTCTTGTATTCCCTCCAGGCCAAGGCCAATTCTCGGCGCTTATAAAGGACAACGTAAGGGGTCAGCCAAAGGGTGGCGAAAAGCCACAGACCGAAGATGTAGGCCACCGGATTCATGATGTCCACACCCATTTTATCGATAAGGGAATAGGCGATAATCGTTGCCCCGACTAACAGGGCGAACAACAGTCCTTTGAGGAACCCTTTTTGCTGGGAATGTTTCCAACCGACCAGAAGAGTTCCCAGACTGATCGAGAGTATACCGAACAGCCCCAAAAGGGTAATAGCCTCTTTTAAGAATAGAGCCGCCGCCAGGGCGGTCCCGGCCACCCCGGTCCCTCGGGCAATCGGGTAGGCACTGGAAATATCCCCGTGTTCATAGGCCTTGGCCAGGGCAAAGAAATAAACGGCATGGATGGTTCCGGTGGCAAAAACAAAAGGAAAGGCCCTGACATTCAGAATATCAGAGATCGACAGGGTAAAAAGGAAAGGAAAGAACAAAACCGAGGCGATCAGCAAGCTTAAGTAGAGCACATAAAAATTACCTGAGGCCTTTTTAGCGGCAAAGTTCCACAGGGCATGAAAAAAAGCTGAGCAAATGATCAGCAGGAATACGATCAGTGACATTTTTCAACATGCCCTTGCTATTTTCAGGTATCGGATATTTCCGTAAGGAGTTTTTCCATCCTCTGGGGATTTCCAATGCCGCAGACACAGGGTTTGATCAGGATTTTGGCCCCTTCCTCCGGGGTCATCTTGCCCCGTTTGATTTTTCTGACGATATCCTTCACCAGGAGAGGAGATATCAGGGCATGTCCGCATTGGGTGATGATCTCCAGGGTCTTTTCATCCGGAAGCCTTTTGGTTTTGCCGAAAATACCCAAAGAGACATTATAAGTATGTTCTTTCAGGTCATTGGCCTGGCAGAGACAGCGCACATCGGAAAAGAGACCGGACAGGACCATGGAAATCCCCAGTTTTTTGGCCTTTACTTCGGCGATAATCTTGAGAACATCATCTCGATTATTAAAAACCGCAGTTATTATCCCTCCTCGAGGAACCAGGTTCCTTATTTGCTCCTCGTTGAGTCCCATTGGAGCGCCAATAATATTAGCAGGTTTGTATTTTAAAACCGTTTCAAGAATAGGGACCATCCCAGAAATCTTTTGTTCTTTTTCCTGACGTTGGACCATGAAAAGCACAACGATTTCTTCGCTCGGTTTAGCTTCGGAAAGACCTCTTCGGTTTAAGGTATGAGTCATTATTCCTCCTGAATTAAAGCAATAATGCCGTTCGTCGTTAAGCGTTCATTGTTCATCAAATTAAATCTTAAGTGCAAGACCTAGAGTTATGGGGCTTACAACATTCTATAAAAAAACCTTTATACCCCACTTAAGAGTGTGCCCCCACTGCTGACATCTACGAATTCCGAAAATGGGTTTGCACCGAACGCCGAACGCTCAACGACGAACGGTATTTATTTATTACGCGAGGGCCAACCCGATGTTGACCTTCCCATTGGGATAATATTCATGACCGGCCTCCTTGAGGCGGTCCATAAAACGACAGTCCCCCTTGGAATCAGCCCGGGAGATCACACTCATGGTGGCCACCGAATCCAGCTCCCGGTTTAAAAAAGCCTTCATCTTGGTTATAAAATCCAAGGCCCGGTCTTCAGCAATGATAAATTCGGCAATGGCGCTGAGTACCTTTTCGCCCAAAACCTCCGGCCTCAACGCCCCGGTTTCATGGTCGACAATCAAATCCATCACCGGATTGTCTTTGGCGAATTCCACTTTCATCTGTTTTAATTGTTTGATGACTCTCTCCAAATCGATAAGATAGGCCCCCACCCCGGGGCGGCCCAGTTCGATGGAAAAGCCGATTTTCCCTTCGACGAAATTATTGGTTACGTCGTTGGTTTTCATTTCTTCCGTCCCCCGGCCGCTGACCCCGGTGCTTTCGTGGCGGATAGTTGGGTCGGAAAAAATGCCTCTGATGATTCTGGGATAAGGAATGGGATCGACCTGTTTAATAGCCCCTTCGGGACAGATGTTCATTCGCCGGCAAACCCCACATTCCACACAGGTTTCATAATCGATAACTACTTCCTTATTTTTGACCATAATGGCACCCATGGGGCAAACCGGCCGACAATCCAGGCATTTCTGGCAAAGCTCTTTTTCAATATACATGGCAGACAGATTCCTTTCTTAAAAGCCTTCGCTGACTCGCTTGGCCCTTTTTCCTCCAAAGGCATAAATGGCCCTTGTCCCGGCCATGGCCTCTCCGCTATGAGGGGTCCCTTTGGGGATAATAAATTCTCCACCGACCCCCACGGGGAATCGCTTATCATTCAATATCACAATGTATTGTCCCTGGACAACCGTAAAGTACTCGTCATAATCATGGACGTGTTCGGTCGATTTCCCTCCTTCCTGGTAGGTCCAGAAGGCCATCTGGCTTCCATCCGCCCCATCAAAGACATATCCCTCGATCCCCTTGGTGTATTGTGTTTCCGGCGATATCCTATTGGCCGGGTGTTTCATAAAGTCCGGAAAGGTTTCCATGCGGCCTCCTTGGCAAATGAAGGGTTTTCAGTTTTAAAAGAAAGCAACTATGCCATTCCCCGTTGGGTATTACCGACCATTTTCGCCCCCGACAATGGGGCTTCGCCGCTCAAACAGGAGAACATCCCGCCACCGGCCGTCCATCTGCCCAAGTCTTTCGCGGCGGCCAATCATTCGAAATCCGCATTTCCGGTGGAGAGCGATACTGAGACCATTCTCCGGGAAGATACCGGATTGCAAGGTCCAGATTCCGTTTTGTTCCGACTCGGACACCAGAGACTGAAGCAATTGCCTTCCGATTCCCCGGCCCCTTTCTCCGGCCGAAATATAGACGCTTACTTCGGATACACCGGCATAGACGGTTCTTCCTGATACCTGACTTAAAGCCGCCCACCCAACCACTCTCTCGGGATCGATGGCAACCAGACGGCATTCTTTCAAGTGATCCGAATCCCATTTCTCCCAGGTCGGGGCGTGGGTCTCAAAGGTGGCGTCTCCAGTGGCAATACCTTCTTCGAAAATCATCCCTACTGCAGGGTAGTCCCGGGCAGTCATATTTCGTAATATACAAGTCGTAATCACTTTTTTCGGATTAGAAACTGTGGCGTCGGTTAAGGATGGGGAAAAAGTCTCTACTCCATTACCGGGATCGATAGTCTTTGACATTAAGTTGATATCCATCCGATGTTGCCATCCGATCGACTTCCAAAAAGCCACACCGCCGGTATTATTAATGAAGATAAAAAGGTGACATTTCTGAATACCGACTCCCTTCAAGGTTTGGAGACACCGGTCAACAAGCTTTTCCCCGATACCATGTCGCCGCCATTCCGGATGGACAACAAGGTGATGGATGTATCCACGGCGGCCGTCATGACCGGCCAATACCGCCCCGATGATCTTGTTTTCGTTCAAGGCCAGGAAACTCATGCCGGGATTTCGCTCCAGATAGGATCGGATATTCTCCCGCGAGTCAGCCCCGCTCAGGCCGACCCCTTCAGACTGCCGCCATAAGGTAAATACTTCATCATAAGATTCGATCAAAAACGGTAATAGGGTGATGATCATTTTTCTCCGGCCAATACTAACCTTATGCCTTTTATGTTAATGTCGGTAAAAGCCCTTCAACTTGAATTGATAATGGTCGGCAAGAAGTTGTACTTGGTCTTCGAGGTCCAACCAAAAATTCCCATCCTTGGATGCCCTCTTACAACCGTTTAATAAATTAGGATAGTGCCTGCTCAAAACTTTTTCAACCCCCGGCCAATTTCCCCCTCGGGTATTTATTGCCTCTACACCGATCTCATCGCTTGATCCCGACAAGGCCTCCATTATCGGTCCAATTTCTGATAATTCCGGCAGGTAGGGACTAATGAAAGCCCAGGTTCGAATACCCTGTTCATGAAGAAACCGCAGGGCAGAGAGACGTCTGGTTGGAGATGCCGCCCCGGGCTCCAGCCGCCGGGCCAGCCTATCCTCCACAGTCGTCAGGCTGAATCCGACCTCACAGAAATCAAATTGTTTCAGCAAATCAATATCTCGCAATACCAAATCCGATTTGGTCAGGATGGATATCTTAACCTGGTATTCCAACAACACTTCAAGGAGACTTCTGGTCAATTTGTATTTCTTCTCCGGGGGTTGGTATGGATCGGTCACGCTGGAAAGGAAAACTATCTCCCTCAGAGGTCCTCGTCTTCGGCTTAATTGCTTTTTCAATACCTGGGGGGCATTTATTTTGGCGTCTAAAAAAGTCCCCCAGGGTTCGGAATGGCCGGTAAACCGTTTCATGAAGCGGGCATAACAATAAACACATCCATGGACACATCCGATATAGGGATTGATCACATAACCGGCTTCAGGCAAACCGCTTTTTTGAAGAATACTTTTTACCTGGAGAGAATTAATAATCATGGTCTGGCACTTTAATTATTTATCTTCATGCTTCTATTGGGCATCGCAAAGCATAAAAATAAGTCAGAGAGTCAAGCATAAAATGATTTATTCTGAATTCTGACTCCTGGATTCTGAATTCTTGTTTATTCCTTCTTACACCGTATCCAAAACCCCCCTAATGAATATAGGTTCCATCTCTAAGTGTTTGGCGTCGGACTTTAAAAAATCATCATGACCAGCCGAGGTGAGTTGATCATCAAATTCACTGGCCGCCTGCAGGATCAAGGGCAGAAGAGTGGCATCGCTTGTGGTATTAAGAAAGATGTTCGGACGACTCAATACCCAGTGGACCACGTGGCGAAGGGCTTCAGGATCCCTGACCGGTTCGTACCAACTGAAATGCTTCGAAGTATCTCCTGCCTGCCAGCGCCGCCTGGCAATCGATTTGATGGTTTGAAAGGCAATGCCCCTCTCCCCGCAAACCTTAATCAGCTTTTCAAAGTCTGAAGCATATTCGGGATTTTGCCAGAGCATATAGTTATAAGGCAGAAGGACCGAATCGAAATTAAATCGTTCCAGACTGCGCAGGTGCCTTGCGGGGGCCCATGTGCCATGGCCGGTGACTCCGATGAAGCGGACCAACCCCCGCTCCCTGGCCTCAACCGCCGCCTCCAAGGCGCCGCCGGGACCAAAGGCCGTTTCCCATCCGGGCTCGTCGGTCAGATTGTGGAATTGGATTAGATCGAGCTGGTCCACCTGCAGACGTTCAAGAGACCGCCGGATGCTGTCCCTTGCCCCGGAAGCAGTCCTTTCCCCGGTTTTAGAGGCCAGAAAAAATTGTTTCCGATGTTCTTTCATCCAGGCCCCCACCCGCAGTTCGGCATCCCCATAACTGGCCGCTACGTCGATGTGGTTGACCCCGTATTTAAGGAGGGTTTCAAGGACCTGGTCGGCCCGCTCCTGACGCATGGCCGAAAGGGCCGCAGCCCCAAAAATGGTCCGGGTGCTGAGATGACCCGTTCTTCCGAAAGGTATTTTAGTGATCATTGGTTAAAGCTCCTCTCCGTTTCTAATTTTATAAAAATAAATCCTGCATCAAATTCTTTTTGGTTTCGCAAATAACCGTACTTTTTATCCCAGGTCCCAGACTGCAGGTCCTCCTTTAATCTGGACAATCCTGCTTTGACAAATGAAGGGTCAGCCAGAGCAAATCCGGAAGTGTTTTGTCTGAAGCGGGCGTCAAAATATCTCTCAGGTTCATTCCAGGCGGAATACATATTTTTGTCGGCCAAGTCCCTTGGGAGGGGGAAAGGTAAGATTTTTTTTGACCACCCTCCTTCTTCGTTCAAAGTTTTAAGAATCTCCTCGATCGGAGGAAAGGATTTAAAATCCCCTTGGTAAATATCGAAAAAATAATCTTTAAACCAGGGTTCCTGTCCTTTTCTCGGATCCAAGGTAAAAAGTACCATGGGACCTTCCGGGCAGATGCGTCTCATTTCTTGAGCCGCTGCCCTTAGAGAAATAAAATGATGGATCGCCAAAATAACGACAATACCGTCAACCGACTTCGTCTTTAAGGGAATGGATTCGGCCACCCCGGAGATCCAGGCAACCTCGTTCTTTGATTTAGCCTGAGTCCTCATTTTTTCAGATGGCTCAATAGCGATCATTTTATTCCCAAGTTCGGCAAGGGCATTGCTGTAATTTCCAGTTCCGGCTCCAATATCGGCGATGGTGGCTTCCTTCGGCAAGTTCAAAAGCTTTATAATATTATTTATTATTCTTGGATCCGCAGCCCGATGGGTATTATAATTTGTCCCGATTGAGTTATAAATAATTTGATTCATATCGACCGCTGAAGGAATTTTTATTCTGGGGAAAGATAATACAAAGAATAGAGAAAAAGCGCAAAATAAATAAGAGATATTTTTTATATAGGGTTTCCCGGATTAGGCCTCCATAAAGATACTTCAAATTTCCTTGACATCTTAAAGCCATTTCCTATACTTCAAATTTAATAAAAACCCTTAAATAATGACGATCAAGTGACAATCAAGAAAAGGAGGTCATGGGTATGAATCCCGTTTCAAAGTCAGATGAATCAAACCCCGTTTTTTTCTTAGAAACCATGAGCGGCCCGATCCCCACGACAGCTCTGGGTTTTACCCTTATGCATGAACATATCATCTGCCGTTCGGAAGGCATGGTTCACAATTTTCCGAATATTTGGAATCAGGATGCGGTGCTTGCCAAAGTTCAGGAGAAGCTCCTGGCCATTAAGGCCAGGGGGGTGGATACTATCGTCGATCTGACCGTTCTTGGAATAGGACGGGACATCCCCATGCTCCTTCCGGTGGTCGAACAGGCTGGGATTCAGGTAATCGTTGCCACCTGTCTCTATACCTTTGTCGACCCGCCGACTTATTTCCGGGATCGCAATGCCGATGAAATGGCTGATTTGTTTGTCGGAGATATCACCCAGGGGATTCAGGGGACCAAAGTCAAGGCGGCTATCCTCAAGTGCGCCACCGACGCCCCGGGTATTACCCCGGGTGTGGAAAAGGTGCTCAGGGCCGTGGCCCGTGCCCATCTCAGGACCGGTGTCCCCATCAACACCCACACCCATGCCGCTACCCGGCGGGGCCTGGAGCAGCAGGATCTTTTTGAAGCCGAAGGAGTGGATTTGAACCGGGTTATTATAGGTCACAGCGGAGACAGCGATGATCTTGATTATTTAACAAAACTGCTCGAACGGGGCTCTTATTTAGGTATGGACCGTTTCGGTCTTGATTTCTTCCTGCCCGAGGAAAAACGAATCGCCACCATCGTCAGGCTTTGCCAAATGGGTTGGACTGAGCGTATGGTTCTCTCTCATGATGCGATGGCCTATTTTGATGTCTATGAATTAGGGGCCATGGAGGCTTCCCGCCCCATGTGGAATTATTTTAACCTGGTGGATAACATCATCCCCAAGCTTTTAGCAGCAGGGGTCAGCCAAAGTCAAATCGATATCATGACCCGGGAAAACCCCCGCCTTATTTTCGAGAATGTGGGGACCTATTAATCCCTTATGGTCATTGATAATATGTTCTGCGAGGGAAATATGCTAAAAGGGGATTAGGCCGGTTTTGATCGGAGTATTTAGTTCGGAGTTCGGAGCATTAATCCTTTACTCCGAACTCTGAACTCTTAACTCCGAACTCTAAAAGTGAGTTCCAAAGCCCTCCATCCAAAGAACCTATTTTTCTTTTTAAATAAAATATTATATCGTTTTTCTTATCTTATCCAGGTTAATTTTTCCATGAGGCACCATCTGGAAAAAAGCAGTCAGCTTCTGACAGGGATATTCACCACAGGGGGCGCAATTGGCAAGTTTCTTCTCCAGGCCGCAGGCCCTTATCTCACAGACTTTACAATAACTGAAAAGTCTTCCGTTTCCGGATAAACATCCGTCGCAATTAATATCTTCCGGTTTGAACTGGGCTTTATACTCTTTAGACCACTGTTCAGCGACTTGTTTTCTTTTCTGGTCATCATTCTCCCGGGTGGCCAGGAAGGTCGGGCATTCGTTACAATCGAGTCCACAAAAGGCAATCATTTTTTCCATGTCTTTCTCCTTTCTTTTTTTACCTTTTTAGCTCTTAGGCCTCCTTGGAGGGCACCAAGAAGCATGAAAATCTGTAAATGGTTTAAAGATACGACTGAAAAGATTAGAATTTAAAACCCTGAACCCTCGAACCCAAGAAATCTTGAACCCTGGTTTCTCACTATAGCAACTCATATTTATTAGACCGTAACAGATTTTTAATATTTTCAATCAGAGCAGCCGGGGCCTGAAAATCCGGATACCGTTTGTAAAGAAAAGCCATTCGGTTCAGTTCTTTCATCTCTTTGATAGGGATTCCTGATATTCTTCAAAAGACATGGCTTCGTTTTCAGCCCGCCGTTTACGTATGGTCAGCAGGTGATTGGCCGCCACACGATACATCCAGGTACTGAAGGCGCTTTCTCCCCGGAATGTACCTAAATGAGTTATGATTTTCAACAGGATTTCCTGGGAGGCGTCTTCAGCATCGAAAGGGTGATAAAGCATGCGTAAGGCCGCCCATAGATTTTATCCTGAATCTTTGAGATCAGCTCTTCTAAGGCATTTTTATCTCCCTCTTTAGCGGCCCCCACCAGGCGTTCGATATCGGATCCCATTTTTTCTCCTTTTCCGGCTTTCTTATCTCTTTAGACTTTTTGAAACCAACCTCTGTGACTGGAAAAGTTCTCTTTTTATTTTGATCCTATTCTGTTTTTGGTATTAGCGAGCGGGCCTAATCTGATAATTAATACCCGTTTCCTAAGACGGTTTTCAAGTAAATAGTTGAAAATTAGGCTAAACCGTCACAGATCGACCCGGGGATAATCCTTTTCCTCGTCCAGGGGGTAACACCTGTTTCTAAAAGATCAGATTGACACATTGGACCTTTTGGGCATATATAAAAAAAACGACTATACTATTTATTAAACGGAGAGAATTATGTCTGTCGATATTTCCGATATTCTTAATATTATTGAAAAGCAAAATCAGTGGCGAGGCCGGGAGACCCTGAACATGATCGCCAGTGAAAACACCCAATCCCCTGCCGTCCGCCGGATCGAATGTAATGATTTTATGGGGCGCTATGCCGAAGGGCACCCCAATACTGAAACCGCAACCAACCGCTATTATGAAGGAACGGCTTATATTGATCAGCTTGAAAGTATGGCTACCAGGGAGATGATAGAGCTGGCCCGTTGCACTCACGCCGACGTGCGGCCCATCAGCGGGAATCAGGCCAATACGGCTGTGGCCCTGGCTATTCTTAGAGGGGGAGATACTGTTATCGTCAATTCAATCGATACCGGCGGTCATATCAGCCACAATCCCATCGGTATTTTCGGCCGACGCATTCAGATCAGGGGGCAGGCCTTAACCGTGGGAGGTGAAGATTCCATTGCCCTTCATTACTGGCCTACCACCCCCGACGGTTATCATATGGATGTGGCCAAAGGGATAGCCCTGGTCGAGAGAACGTCTCCCAAAATGGTTGTACTAGGTAAAAGCCTTTTTCTGTTTCCCGAACCGGTAAAGAAAATCGCCGAGGTCTGCCGTTCGAAGAATATTCCTGTTCTCTATGACGCCGCCCATGTTTTAGGATTGATCCTTGGAGGTCAATTCCAGGACCCGTTTCGGGAAGGGGTGCATTTTATCGCTGCCAGTGCTCATAAAACCTTTCCCGGACCCCAGCGGGGAGTCATCCTGGGAAATTGCCGATCGGAAATCGAGTTAAACTGGTGGTCGAGCATCGATCGGGGGATCATGCCCGGGTCTTCCAGCAATCATCACCTGCATACCATTCCCGGGCTTTTGGTCGCCATCCGTGAAATGAAGGCCTTCGGACAGGCCTACGCCCGGCAGATCGTTTCCAATGCCAAGACTTTGGGACGGGCTATTTCGGAAAATCACGTTCATGTGGAAGCCGAAGAGTTCGGATTCACGGAAAGCCATCAGATCGCTTTAAAGGTTTCCAAATACGGATCGGCCAAAGAAATCGCCCGGAAATTGTCCGAGAACAATATTATTGTCAATTATAATCTCTTGCCCGGAGATCAGGACCCTAAAAATCCTACCGGGCTTCGAATTGGGGTCCAGGAACTGACCCGGTTCGGCATGAAGGAAAGGGAAATGGAAGAGGTAGCGGCCTTAATCAGCGCCGTCCTCGAAGGGAAAAAGGTGAAAGATAAGGTTATTCAATTAAGAAGCCGCTTTCAGGAGATCCATTTTTCATGACAGATATTTAATCCTAATAACTGCGCCAATCGTTCGATCAGGCGCACTGTCTTGAAGAGTTGTCAATCTGCGCGTTTTTTCCGACTATATTTGTCTGCCTTGTTCGTAGCTAAGAAATTGATTTGATTATTTTTTCAAGTAACTGAATTGATACGGAAACGATAAGGGTTCCCCCAGGTTTATCAGTGTCATACTCCGGCGATTTGCTTGAGGCGTATCATCCCTCCTCGATTGGAGTCATATGCGTCACGATTTTATAGAATTTGTGATCTATCAAGACATTTTATGAGGCATAGCATCCGGGAATGCATGAAATAGGGATGCTATTTTCAAGGAATAATACTATGTTGGGCTTTAAGCAGATGAAAAAAATTCAGAACGATATTGCAAACGACCTTTTATGGGCCGCAACTGGTTATGCAAGGGCTGGACTTGCTCTTTCTCGTGGTACAAAGGATTTGGGTAAAAATCCCCAAGCTGCCATTGGTAATCTTGGAATAGCCATTGAACTTCTTCTCAAATCGTTGATCGCCAAGCATAGCCTCCAACTTCTATTTAAAGACCTTCCGCTTGAGCTTCGTTGCGCGCTTGCTGCCCCAGAAGCCATGCCAACGACCTTCCGCTCGACTCCATATGAAATAGAATTAAAGGCATCCACCTTTAAAAGTATTGAGCTTGATGAAGCGATTGCTATTTTCTGTACTTTCTATCCCGACTTCAAGAAAAGGTTTGGTTCACATTTACGGTTTCTTTCGAGGCATCGGAACATCTGCGTACATGCGGTGCATCCAGACTGTCGTGAATATGAAGTTGATCGTACTGTTTTTCTCTTTCTCAGTCTTATAGAGCATATGCGTAGAGAGATTCCAGACTTGGCCAAAAAAATATTGCTTAGGGAAGACGACAAGAACAAGATGTTTCTTGCTAAATTTGATGAAGAACGACTCAACCGTGTTCATGAGAAGGTCGAAAATGCTAGAACGAAGGCCAAACAGATAACAGAAAGGGTTTCAATCGACCCTGAAGAATGGCACTGGTATCCTATTCCATGTCCTGTGTGTGGTTCTGATGGAATTCTTTCGGGAGATACCATGGCAAAACCTGAGTATGACGAAGATGGACCCTGTGGTGTAAACCTTACGTTCATGGGTGAGACCTTCGAATGTGAGTTTTGCGGGTTGGTTCTTGATGACTATGAGGAAATGAGTATCGCTGGCATTGATCCAGAAGTGGATCGCTCAGAGGAAACAGACCAATGGCAAAAAGAGCACTATACTGAAAATTATTATGATGAGCCGTGGTAGCCCCAAGGATGCACCGGACGGCTTTCATCCGCCGGTGATCCTTGGGAATCTGGGGATGGGACACCATACTTATTTCTTGACTTATGGGAAGACATTGGTTTAAATAATTTATGGCACGGATAGCACGAGCGGTTGCCCCTGGGATTCCACACCATGTAACCCAACGAGGTAATCGGAGACAACAAACCTTTTTCAATGAAGACGATTATCAATCCTATCTGGAACTTATGGGGGAGTGGTGCAGGGCCAAGCAGGTAGACATATGGGCCTATTGTCTAATGCCCAATCATATACATTTAATCGCTGTTCCAAAAGAAAAGGAAGCCTTAACCCTGGCCATTGGGGAAGCGCATCGTCGATATACCAGACGAATAAATTTTCGGGAAGGTTGGCGGGGACATTTATGGCAAGGAAGGTTCTCATCCTTTATCATGGATCAAAACCATCTATTGGCCTGCACTAAATATATTGAAATGAACCCGGTTCGAGCCGGTTTGGTAAAAAAGGCTCGGGATTGGCCTTGGAGTAGTGCCAAGGCTCATATAAGGGGCCAAGATGATCTGCTGGTTAAGGTTAAACCATTATTGCAGGTGATCGGGGAAAACTGGAGCAAGTTTTTAGTCGATTATCCCAAAGATGAAGAGATTGAACTGTTAAAGAAACACGAGAGGACAGGACGTCCTTTAGGATCCACTGCTTTTGTCAAAAAAGTTGAAAAGTTGTTGGGTCTTCTCTTAGAACCCCAAAAGGCTGGTCGAAAAAAATCTAAATAAGTATGGTGTCCCCGTATTAAATCATTGACAGCGTACCATATATGGTACGTTAAGGAGGGAGTAATAAATGGCAACTCTATCTGCATCAGAAGCAAGAAAACGATTGTATAATCTGGTCGATGAAGTGAAAGACAGCCATCAACCGATACAGATAGTCGGCAAGAGAAACTCGGCGGTGCTTGTATCGGAAGAAGACTGGAAGGCAATAGAAGAGACCCTCTTTCTTGTTTCTATCCCAGGTATGCGGGAATCCATCAAGAAAGGTTTAAAGACGCCGATCGAAAAATGCAAGGAGGAACCTGGCTGGTGAGTTGGCGACTGGTATATACCAGGCAAGCTCAAAAAGACGCAAAGAAAATTGCTCAATCCGGCCTCAAGGTTCAAACTTCCAAGCTATTAGACATTATCCGAATAAACCCTTATCAAAATCCACCACCCTATGAGAAACTTGCTGGTGATCTTGCTGGAGCCTTCTCCCGAAGAATAAATATTCAGCATCGCCTTATCTCTCAGGTCCTTGATGACATTAAGACCATCAAAGTGATAAGGATGTGGACACATTACGAATAAAAATCGCTAACAAGCTACCGCACCTGACGCGGGTCAACAGCAAGCTGACTCCATTGAGGTTTTCGGCGGGCTACCGCTCTCAGCCGCACGGTTGAGCAACGTTTTCGGGAGTAAAATAAAGGAGGACACAAACATGCAAGCACGCGGTCCACTCATGATAGAGCATCGTCTGATTGAGCGAATGCTTTCGGTTATCAAAGGTGTCTTGGCCAAAATCGAATCGAAACACAAGGTAGATCCTGTGTTCGTGGATATAGCGGTTGATTTCATCCGGGTTTACGCCGACCGGACGCATCACGGAAAGGAAGAAGATATTCTTTTTCGAGAATTGAATAATAAAGCGCTGACCGCAGAAGACCGGCAAATCATGAAAGAACTGATCGAGGAACACGTGTTTGGCCGCCAGACAACCAAAGCGCTTGTTGAAGCCAACACCCGCTACCGGAATGGTGATGAGACTGCCTTGGCCGACATTGCCGCCAACCTTAAAACCCTTACCGAGTTTTATCCCAAGCATATCGAGAAAGAAGATAAAGTTTTTTTCCCCTCATCCAGAACTTACTTTACTGATGAAGAGGACCAGGCCATGCTGGCAGAGTTCTGGGAGTTTGATCGGAACATGATTCACGAAAAATACAAATCATTGGTTGAAGGATTTGAAAGCCGACAATAAGTCCCGAACAGGCTTTTTCAGTAGATCGCAAAAATTCGAGTCCGCTCAAGAACGCCGTTAGAAGAAATTGGAATTCGGGGTGTTCAAAGTCCAGAAGCCTTTCGGCACGAGGTTTTCCTTACCGCTCGGCGGCTGAATTCTTTCATGATGACAATAGCATTGAATATAGTTATTCTATGAAAAGAATACAATCGGCACACGATTATGAAATATTATGATTGGAACGATGACAAAAACGAGCTTCTCAAGAAATTGCGAGGGGTGTCGTTTGAGCAAGTTGTCCTTGCAATTGTTTCCGGAGATCTGCTTGACCGTGTTAAACATCCGAACCCAGAGAAATATGCCAATCAGAGAGTATTCTTGGTGAAGATTGAGGACTATATCTATTCCGTACCATTCGTCGAGGATGATGAGAAAATATTTCTGAAAATGATAATACCCAACAGCAAGGCAACAAAGAAGTATTGGGAGGTAAAAGATGAAGAGAGCAGAATACGTCGATAAAGACGAAATGGAGCTGGCAAAATCGCTTGAAAATGAAGAATGGGTTTCCGACCTCACCAAGAAAGAAAAAAAGCAGTATGAGGAATATGCGCGCAATAGTCTGACCAAACAAAAAAGGATTAATATCCGAATGTCGGAGCAAGACCTGAAAAAAATCCAGGCGAAGGCGGTAGAAGAAGGTTTGCCCTATCAATCCCTCATCTCTATGTTAATCCATAAATATAACGAAGGGAAAGTATCCGTTCAATAATGGTACAATGAGGGCATGCAGCCAATTGCCGATAATTCCGGCCCTGGCTGATGCGGTATTCCCAGCGACTGCGTCCCCGAACGGATTTCAATTTTAAAATTCACCGATCCTCCCCTATTTCTCTGGTTCGAATACCGTCTCCATAACTTCCAAGGCGAACCGGGCCGAGACTGTGGCCGGACCACCTCCCATTTCAATCCCCACTTCGACGGCTTCCAGGACCTCCTCCATCGTCGCCCCGGCCTTGGCCGCCTGCTCGATATGCCATTGCATACAGGACTCACAGTCGATAACCACGGAAATCCCTATGGCAATGAGTTCTTTGTGTTTTTTCTTGAGCCGGCCGTCGGAAAAGGCGGCTTGTTCCATCTGCAGAAAGGCCCTATAGACTTTCGACTTCATTTTTATCAATTTTTTATGAGCCTTTTGACGCTGCTCGGTAATTTGTTCCAGTTTATTCATAATCATTATTTCCTTTTCGATTTTTTTGATATAAGCAATCGTTTTTAACCTAAAATGGAGAATAATATAATCGGGATAATAATTTTCAAAACTGCCTCGTTTGAGGCTCTACCATTGCAGGAATAGACTTACCAGTCAAGGCCAAAACTTGTAAATAATTTTTCTTTGCTTCCTCTACAACTCTAGGGTAAAAAGATTTATTCTGAAAAGCTAAACCGGCACCAAAATTTAAATCATCTGCCTTGAAACAAGAATCTTGATCCCATGGAAACCCACATTTTGAAGGACATCCCTTTTGTTGCTGATCTCGAATTCCTCAAACAACGTTTGAGGATAAAGGGAAACAGCTCCAACCTTCCCCGGTTTCAGCATCTGGTTGAAGAGGCCCAAAAGATAGCCAGGCCCAAGGCCTTATACCGACCGGTTTTTATTGAAGAGCGAGATGAAGAGGCCGTAAAGGTGGAGGGGAGGTGGTTCCGAAGCCGCGTTCTGACCGTGAACCTGCGCCTGGCCTACCGGATTTTTCTTTATGTGGCTACCTGCGGGAAAGAATTGGACGAGTGGGCCAAGGGACTAAAAGAGATGCTTGAGGCCTTCTGGGCCGAGGCCATCAAGGAAACCGCCCTTCGAAACGCTATAAAGACCGTAGGGATTCATCTGGAGGAACATTACCATCCCAGCCGAACTTCGCATCAAAACCCGGGTTCCCTGAACGATTTTCCTCTAACCGAACAGGAGGCCCTTTTCACCCTTATTGGGGACACACAGGCGACCATAGGGGTGACCCTTCTGCCCAGTCTGATGATGTCTCCCACCCACTCCGTTTCCGGGATCATCTTTCCCACCAGCGAAGATTTTCAATCCTGCCTACTATGTCCCCGTGAGAATTGCCAGGGACGTCGGGCAGTTTATGACCCTTCCCTTTATGAACGAAAATATGCCACCAAATCCCTATAACACCCCTGATTTCCACTACCAGGGTAGACCACATAAATCGACAGTTCCTTTAGGCCATGGTTTTTCAACCAACTCAAGAACCATCGTCAGCCTGGGAAAAATAGTTTTGCCAGTAGGTTGATCGAAAGTGGTGGGGTCGCCGACAATCCGCCAACCGAGTTTTTCATAAAAAGGAGCTACTTCCGATCGGCAAAGCAGTAAACCATAATCAAGCCTCAACTGATCCCCCAAAAAGCCGCGGCGCCTTTTAGCATGGCCGTACCAATCCCTGATTTTCGCTTCTCCTGATCGGTTATAACTCCGCTGATACCGGCGATTTCAAGGAAACATCCATCGATCAAAATCTTCCTTTCAATTATGCCGACTCTCCCGACCAATTTGGATCCTGAAAGGGCCAGAACATACCAATCCGGATCGGCCCACTGGAAAGGAATCTTGCCAAATTCTTTCTTAAACCACCTGACAAGCTCCTGCTTTCGTTCAGGGGACATTACTTTCGCAGAATGAATTTCAATTTTAGGATTCATCGATTTTTGCCTTTGTAATGTTAATAGACATAAAAAGAACTTCGAAAGGCAAATGAGGAAACCGCGCCTTTCGTTGTTCTACAAACCCGATCTTTTTATACCAGTCCTTCAATTCAGTCTGTTCGGCGATGATACCGATATCAACCTGGGATGCCCCCAAACTCCCGGCTTTATTAAGCGCATGATCGACCAATGCCCACCCCCGGCCTTGCCGTTGCCGGTTCGGAAGGACGGCCAGCCTTTCCATATAACAGATTTGAGAATTGGCCTGTTCCAGAGCCACACAGCCGCAGGGAATGCCTTCTGCTTCAAGAATAAAATACCGAACTCCCTTTTCCAGGGCTTCTTCAATCCATTGGGCTTTACAATTGGAAGGATGTTTCGGGCAATTGGTTTCGGTCAAACCGAATCGTACAGCAACATCATAAAAGGCATTTCTGATAATCCCGGCCAACTCAGGTATATCGTCTGATATGGCTGATCTTATTGTCATTTCTGAAGACATGATACGCCTTTTTATTAGACAACCTTTCTACTTAGGTATTTAACCGAGGGGGTGATATAAGTCCTACCACTCTCTTTTCAAATCGCCAATGTGCCGTTTAAGAAAGGATCGGATCAGGTTTTCCGATGAAAATTGCTGTTGGGTTCTCTGGGCGATTTCATTTTCCTTCCCGAAGAGATGTTCTAATATGGATGCGGTGTCCAACCCTTGTTGGTGTAATGATTTAATCTTTCTTCCTAAATCTTCCAGATGGGTAATAGCCCTATCCAACTTTTCACCTGGATCAAGGATGACATTGCTCGGTGCCGGAAAGAGAATCCGGGGCTTCAATTCTCGGATAGTCTTGAGGTCGTTAATAATCTGCCACTGATCATCCATGGGCCGGCAAACAGTAGGTTTTGTACCGACAAAAAGGTCGCCGGAAAAAAGCCAACCTCGGTTGGGCTCGAATAGACAGACATGGTCGCGGTCATGTCCCGGTGTCGGGATGACTTCAAAGGAGAATTTTCCCGTGCTGATGATATTTCCCAGCGGCTTAACCCGGCTGGGTACCGGATATCCCCAGACCTCCTCCTGATAAGGATAAAGATTGGCCGGCTTATTGATTTTATTCACCGAAAGCAGGGGGGCAAAGATCTCAACCCCATAGCGGTCCTGGAGAAATTTATTGGCAGCTATATGATCCTCATGGAAGTGGGTGTTGACAACCAGCTTGACCTTTTTATCTTTGAGAAAATCAACCAGTTCCTCGGCTGTATGGGCCGGTCCGCTGTCGATAAGCAAACCGTCCACCAGATAGGCGGAAACAATAGATCCGGGGATTAATTCGGGATATCGGCAGAGCTTTACTTGAAGGACTTCTTCAAACTCTCGGGTGGCGATCATCCGCTTAACCTCGGAGAAAAAATCAGCCTCCTGCTAAAACAGGAAGCAAAAGAACATGATCATTCTCATCTAAAACGGTTTGGAGGGTAGCATGTTTTTGGTTGATCAGAATGACGATTTGTTCATCTTTTAAAAGGGGATTGTCAAATTGCCGGCTGAGTAAGTCCAGAAGGTCCGAGACCAAGGCCCCATTAGCCAAATCTATGGATAAGCGGTCTGTGCCTACGATTTGGCAAAAAAAAGAAAATAATTTGACGTTCACCTGCATTGTTTTATACCCATTCGCTCGAAAGGATAAAAAAATCTATACTTCTATACAGGACCAATCAAAGCCAAGAGAGAATCGCTTGATATCCTTCCGATCGATTCCCTTCTGGCTTTAACCGACAAGCTTGGTTTTCTATGAGACCTGACTCCTTACCGGGGCCTTCTGCGTGGGGGAGGACCAGGGTGGTCATATCTGGGTCTATGCCTCTTCGGTCTTGACCAGTACCCCGGCACCCATCGGTGTCCTCTATGATAACCAGGCACCCAAATCCATCCCGGATGTGGAGGGAGGCCCGGCGGATGTCTCACAACAACCGGTGGACCCGGTGGAAGAGGTGGCACTAATACGGGCGGAGGTACTGGCAAGGGTGGACGTGGTAACCCGGGAGGATGGGGAGGAAGCGGTATAGGCGGAGCGGCTATCCCCGTACCTGAGAATAGAAGAAAAAAGGAACCTATTGAAATCCCCATTCCTGCGACCCTTAACCATTTCCCCAAGCAATTTTTATACACCGGCGGATTATTACTATCTGATTTCATGATGCCTCCTTTCAGGATTTAATTATAACTTTTTTCGTGTACAATTTTGACCGGGCTTTATCAGTTAAAGTTAAAAACTTTTTTAACTTTAGAAAAAAAAGGGCAAAGTCCCGGCCTCCTTTCCTTAAGGAAACCTTTCGCATTATCTCATAATTTTCAGCCCCCTAATAATTGCTTTGGGAATCATGCATCGGTATCTGTTATCCATGGAGATCTTTGATCACATCATCCATCCCACCCAGGGCCTCGAGGGATTGCCGGCTGGGCTTTCCCGTTTCAACATCCCAGTCCATGGCGGCAAAAAAGTTTTTCGCTAAGGCTTTGTGATCGATCGTGACGCCTGCAACGGGTCCTTCTTTCTGAGGCGGTTCACCAACCAATCTTTTTGGAAGCATAACATCCAACGGCTTTTGACCTTCACGCAGATTAAAAACATGTCTCATATTAAAAATACGCAGGGCGGTTTCCTTCTGAAAGGTTTCATCAATTTCCCATCCGGTCACCGCTGCCAACATATTGGGAACCAGGTCTCGAAGACCGACAAAACCGCTGAATAGACAGCTCCCGGATACGTTAAGAATCTCCGTTCGGCTGGTCGCTTTCACATCGGCCGATCCCGTGTTACTGAAATCATACTTGTTCGGTTTACCGGCCTGCCCCTGCCAGGTTCCTCCCTTTACATGACGCCCCGGAGTCGGATCAATTTGATAGGTTCGGGCGTATCCCGGGGCCAGTCTGGCGTCGTGCATGGGCAGTTCAATGCCCTTTACGGTCTGCAGGTATTCAGATCCTTTTCCCAACTTATCAGCGGCCGCAGCGGAACCCAGGGCCAGTGTTGAGCCAAGGCCGGTTTGATCGGCAATGGCCTGCGTCATGGCCACAATAGCCCTGGCGTTACCCCAGGTCAGTTCAATACCTCCGGCTTCCTGTTTACTTAAGATCCCGTTCTCATAACACTCGATGGCCCAGGCAATGGTTCCCCCCACGGAGATCGTGTCCAAACCATAACGGTTACAGATATCGTTGCACTTGATGATCGATTCCACATTATCGTTCAGGCACAAGGTACCAAAGGCCCCTGAAGTCTCATACTCGGGCCGATAGGTCTCTTTGAGCGGCCATTCCCCTTCTTTGACTTCATAATCGGCCCCGCATCCAATAACGCAATTGGCACAGGCATACTTTTTGGTCCTGTACTTCTTATCCATATGGACAGCGTCCAGTTTATGAGCCCTTTCTTCACCAAAATCAACTATCCCAACCCCGCCCCAGTTTTTTACCGGGGTGTCTCCGGAAAGGGCATTGGAGCCGGTGCCCATGCCCGTACCCAATTCAGCAAAGGCTTTGACAATCGTAGCCAACGGCCCCTCTTTCATAGCCGTCCTGACGGACTGGTTGATCTCTTTGAGTTTTTCGGGGTCGGCCACCGGCACCTCTCCCTTTCCACGAACGACGACCGCCTTGAGTTTTTTCGATCCCATGACGGCTCCACAACCGCCCCGACCGGCCGCCCGGTGATGGTCGTTCATGACACACGCCATTACGGACAACTTTTCTCCCGAAGGGCCGATGAGGGCCGCTCTGATCATTTTGTCGCCTATTGTGTCGGCCAGAGCCTCTATGGTTTCCGTACAGTCTTTCCCCCAAAATTGGGAGGCATCCCGGATCTCAACTTTTCCGTCTGTAATCCAGAGGTAAACCGGCTTATCCGAGGCCCCGGAGATAAATACGGCATCGAATCCGGCTTTCTTGAGTTCCGGGCCAAAAAAGCCTCCGGAGTTGGCATCGTTCCAGCCACCGGTGACCGGAGATTTACAAACCACAGTGTATCGTCCTCCGATAAAGGCACTGGTCCCATTCAAAGGGCCGGTTACAAATCCGATCACATTTTCCGGTCCCAAGGGATCAACCCCCGGTTTCATCAAATCATATAAAACCCGGGCCCCGATACCATAACCCCCGATAAATCGTTTGGCCATTTCCTCGGTAAGTTCCTTTTCCTCGATCTTTCCTTTAGTCAGATCCACAAAAAGCATTCTCCCGGTATATCCACCCTTCATTTCATGTCCTCCTCTATTCGTTTACTTTCCTGATTTGAGGTTAAATGCCGCTGTTTTCTTCCAATTGACAGGTAGATCGTAAATGATTCCGGTTTTCTCGTCAACAAGATAAACAATCCCGAAATCTTGAATTTCCGGATGGAAATTAATTAATGATTCAGGGATATATCCGAGAATGGAGGGAGACTCTGATTATAGGAATCGAGATGGACAAGTTAAGGTGGTCCGATTTTTAATAACAATTGCGGGTAAGACCCTATAGATAAATATAGTCTTCGTCTATCCCGTTGCGGGACTTGGAGAGGGATTGAAAATCTGAGCACCTTTTCCGGAGGATAAGTAAATAATCCACGCCCTATGAGCGTGGCTTTAATTGGGCCCCCATAGGGGGGCTTAAAATAACAGATTCAAACCTGAACCCTAAACTTTAAAATCTAATAGATGTCGTCACCCCGGCGAAAACCGGGGTCCCAAAAAAGCTGAAATCCCTGGATTCCGCCTCCGGCCTGGATGCCTACGGGCAGGAAGCGGGTCAAGCCCGGAATGACGAAACGGGCCAAGAAATGGCCTTTCAGCCAAGCCCATTCGGGGCCGGCATAGCCAGTCCACATGACCCCACCCATAGGGTGGGGGTTTCTAATTCAAACTAAAATTTATGGATCATCTCCCGATTAGTTGGCGAAAGCCTGATAAATTTTTAAAGAAAAGTAACGCAGGTCATGAAAGCCATAGGCTTTTCGTTTAATGACTTTAATTTTGTTATTCACCCCTTCCAGGACGCTGGTATGGAGTGGGTAATCACAGTGATTGATAAGGCCATAGCTGTACCGTTCTAAAGTGTTTACGAACTTGGTCACGGTCCTATTTTGAAGAGACCGCGCCAATGCGCACCAATGATCCAGGGCTTTGGTTGCCCAGGTTCGAGACTTATAGGACCAGATATGTTTTAGCTGATCTTTAAGGATGTACACCGTGTTAATAACCTCATTAAGTTTTAACAATTCGGCTAACTCGATCCGCTCCTTAGAACGCCGAACGGTATTTTTAAGCAAAAGGTATTTGGCTCCTTTAAAGATCTCTTTTTGATCTTTGGAAGCTTTTCGGTATTCACTATTGCGGACTTTATCGATAACTCGGCTGAATTGGTTTATAACATGAAACAGGTCAAAGACGATCTGGACATGAGGTACTTTATCTTTGACGGCTTTGATATAGGGGTCCCACATATCCATGGCAATGGCTTCCAAGTGTTTTTTTTGACTCTTGGACAGTAGATTAAAGAATGTTTTTAAGGTCCGGGCTTTACGCTTTTGGCCGATCCAGACTACGCGACCGGATTCATAATCCAGGATAACAGTCAAGTAACGATGTCCTTTTCGAATAGCGATTTCATCAACAGCCAAAAGACGAAGTCCGTCAAAATGGGGGGTTCCATATTGGGCCTCCAGAAAATATTTGTCGATGTTTTTAACCGTTTTCCAATTTAGGTCAAGATGATCGGCTACCTCCTTGACGGTCATGACTCGGCACAGACAATGAATATATAAGGCCAATCGTTTGGTAACTCGGAAATAGGGATGGAGAAGCTCCAGATCTTCTATAACAATCTGTCCACAAGTGAGGCAGAAGATCTTTCGAAAATGGCAATGAAGATATACTTGGGTCGATGCCAGATTCAGATCCCGGATGCTGCGTTGGCTCCAACTGTGAACCCGGAGGGCCTTCTGACCACACAGGTGACAGATGGGTTGAAATCGCTTGTCTGGAACAACCTTCAGCCAAGATTCGTGAGCTTGGGGATAGACAAATTGATCTATAACTCGAATTCGACAAAAGGGGAAATAAGGTGTTATACTGAGTTGGGACATCGCAGGCCTCCAAGGGTTTTGTTTTGTTTGGCAACAAACTTATATCCCCAAGAGATACCGGATGTCCATTTTCTTTTGTTATCATCTGCTTAACCCTATTTCCTATCAACTAATAACATTTATTAGCTGAACCCTTTAGGCTACCGTTATATCCAGGCTGCCTTCCCAATAACCATGGAGGTTGCAGCGTTGATGGGCGATGAGGGTAACCTGACCTGCAGGAGCAGATTCCTTGGTCAAGGTAACGAAGAAGGTCACCTTGGGTATCAAGTATCCTTTGGACTGATAATCGATTCTCCCGGCTGGTTCATTACCTATATTCAGTTCTATGAATTCGATCCAGTGGGCCGGACCCATTGGATGAACAACTTCTCCAACACTTACTTCGACGGCAAAAGGTACCCCTGACTTGACTACACGGGGGGCGTTTAAGACCGGCGCATGAGATTTTTCCAACGGGGTTTTATTTGATGGGTCTTTGACCCGGTTGATGGTTTCAAAAAGCCGTTGATCCGCATTCCCCGGGAAATAACTTCCTGCGGATAGAGTCTCTCCGGCGACACCCGCTGCTATAGCGCCAATGGCTACACTTTTCAAAAAATTTCTCCTGTTCATAGCATCTCCTTTGGCTGATAAATTTTATTATTTTAGTTGACTCATCTCCCGCTTCACTGTCCCCCTTTCCGATTTCATAAATTTTATGGAAGGGCCAAATTATTGTCGGCCGTTTTGGGGGGTCAGAATAGCCATATTTTGAGGTTCGGATAGAATCAAGTCAAACTTTTCGTATTGAAGCATAAACAAGGCAGTATCTAAAGGTATAGTTGATTTTATCAATATCCCTTCATTTATGATAAAATAGAAGATTTCATATTGGCTATTAATGTGCATAATCTTGATGGCTTTTTCTCCTTTTATCCCATTAAACATGGTGAATTTCCCGTTCATACCCTTGCAGTCAGCTTGTGGATCTCATTTTCCCTATAATTCTTTCCCTTGTTCTTCATTTTAAAAATGGAATGAGAATCCCCATAGTCTTTTCCCCCTTGACCAAATCCAACTCTCTTTAATATCAACCCCTCACCAGAAGAACCGGACAATTCGCATTTCTTACGACCTTATCCGCTACACTTCCGATAAGATGACTTAGTAGACCGGTTTTTCCATGGGAGGCGATTACGATCAAATCGATCTTTTTTTCTTTTTGATCTCTTAAGATTTCTTCGTAAGGAATTCCTTTCCGGATATCGGCTATGATCTCAATCGATTTTGATTCCGGCAATTTGGCGAGTTGTTCGGTTATCCTTTTTTTGGCCGTAGTGACACTTTCATTTTCAACCTGATCGACCATTTGGGGGGGAAGGCAATAATCGACCGTACAGATAATGACTATTCCAACGACATGTAATAAGTATATTTTGCTCTGGTATTGTCTGGCGATATCCATCGCCTGCTGTAAGGCCTTATCCGAATACTCGGAAAAATCCGTCGGCACCAAAATTCTTTTGGGTGAGAACATGTTGGGCCTCCTTTTAATTTGATCTGTACCCGGGACAACTTCCCTTTATTCGGATTTTTTAAAGGGGAGCAAGAGGATTCCGGTTTCGTCTTTTTTAATAATACTAAGCGCTTCGGCCCTAAGAGTATTTCTTAAATTGGAAGAGTCGATTTGGATTGAAGGTTCTGATAATATAAAATTAATTTCTTCAGGGTTTAACAAATTCGAAGATAACAGGTTAAATTGTTTTAAAGGGTCCATGGTATTATCAGCTCTCCTTTCTATTTTGAATCGGTTAAGCACTAAACATTTTTTTTAATACCCCTTTAACCTCGTTTAAATCACCGTCATGGTAGCTCAAGAAACGGGGACGCAGGGTATGTCCCCGGGCAATCATTTGATTTTCTCCTTCCGGAAGAATAAGTATTAGGGGGATGTCGTTTAAAAGAGGTTTATGCGATATGAACCGGTCCAGGTCCTCCCTGTTATCAATATAAAGAACCAAAACGGGTTTTAGCGGAAGGGGTTTTTGGAGTCTCGTAAAAAGGCTTTCCATCGTCCTAAATACTTTAGCTTTTTTCCCCGGGGTCAAACCTTCCAATGACTTTATTAACTCATTCTCAGGTTTGTCACTATGGGTAGAATAGAAAAGGATATTCGTTTTTGGCCGAAATCCTTTCCCTACGGATTTTAATAAATTTGAATTGTTCATAGTGTCTAATATTTAGTATAGCAAGAAAGATGCCAGACAAGGTCTTTAACGGGAAAAATGTATATATTTAATGATTATTATTGGTTACAAAAAAAAGCAGGTGAGTAGTTAAACCAGGAAGAAGGTTATTTTCTTTTTGGATAAGACAACGTATTATTAAAAAAGATAAAGTCTTGCAGAATGCTATTCGACTCCCCCTCCCTCTTTTCCTCTTCGAGAAAAGTTGGTAGGGGAAAGAAATCACTGGGATGAGTTCTAAATCAATCCTTTTTGCTTTAGTTCCTCAAAAAGGACCTGACCTTTATTAAGGCCTTTGAAAATGGCGGCCGAGGTAATGGTCGCCGAGGTGACGGCATCGACCTTATTGTCAAAAATAAAAGGATTGTAAATAAATCTGCCGACAATTTTTTGCCGCATCTTTAGGATATCGGCTTCATTCCAAGGGACATTGCCATATTTTGATAATTGAAGAGGGATAAAATCAATTATCTTTCCTGAGGGTTCGAAGGTATAAATGAAAAAAATATCATGGCAGACATCACAGGTGGGGAATTCACTGATCACCTCGGCAAAAAGATGGGTTTCCGCCTGGCCATCCTTTTCCACCATTCCGACATATATTTCTCTTTCACTACTGATACCAACTTTACCAAAACCGGTTAACTGCCCACCAGTCTTGGTAAAGGCTGCTTTGATCTTGGCCTCAATTTCTTCTTCACTAAAAGGAGGTTTGAGTGTCAGGACTTTAGGCTGGGATCTATTTCTTTTTTTTGAAATGTCCGCCAGATTCCTATTCATCAGTGAACTGATTTGTTTAAAAAGTTTATCGTAATCTTTGTCATATCCCAGGTGGGTGGCTGCCACCAGAACCGATTTGTCCTTCGAGTCCCTTCTGACAAAAATAGAAAAGGGGGTTGGGGTGCCTCCAATAGCGGCATGCATGACATACTGAGGATCCGGAACTATTGGAAAGGGGACTTGGAATTGATCTCGAAAAATTTTGATCTCCTGGTCGTTATTTCCGGCAGAGACCCCAATGATTTTTATTTGGTTCCTGGTCTTGGGATTGGCTTGAATCAGGTTAAATAATTTATTATAAATCGGGGCCTGGTTCTGGCAACTTGCACAGTAAACATTCATTATTTCAACCAGAATGACTTTTGCCTTTATGTCTTTGACCGTAAAAGTATTTTTTGGGGGGATACCAAGATAGGCCCTGTCCCGAGCCCCCGATGGGGTCTTGAGGGAAATATCCGGAAATAAATCTCCTTCCTGTATTAAGGGTTGTCTCGCCTGAAGAGAAGGCACTAGTCCGGGAAACAGTAGAGCACTTCCCAACAGGACTAACAGGAAAAAGTATCTTTTAGGCATGGTCCTGTCCTCCTTCCGTCATCCCGGAAGTTTTAGGCCATCTCAAAGAACGGCCTTTCTTACCCTCTCCGGTTATTAGCATGGCAGCGAGACGCTTATCCTGATTGATAAGCGAGAGACCTTCTTCAGGATTCAATACCATTAATGTGGTGGCCAAGGCATCCGCTTCTTCGGCTGAGGGGGCAACAACGGTGGCACTAATGGTCCAGGGTGATGAATCACCGCTTTGGGGAGAAAGAATATGGTGATGAATCTTTTCCCGGTCAAAATAGACCATATAACTTCCGGATGTAGCCACCGCACCCTCCCCCAGGGAAATTAACTCCCGAGATTGAGTTCCCTGAGTGGGGTCATAAACAGCAATCCGCCAGGGAAGATCCTTGGCCCGTCCCCCTATCACTCTCAGGTCCCCGCCGGCGTCGACCAGGGCGTGCCGTATCCCGCTTCTGGCGAGAAAGTTAACGGTTTTATCCACAATAGTGCCTTTAGCGATCCCATCCAGAGTGATCCCCATACCCTCTTTAACAAAAGTTATCTTCGGTAAACCGATCTCCAATCCGGCCGCCCCAACAAGGCTTAAAGCCCCCTGAATGGCAGAAGGGGTTGGGAGGTGGCCTAAATCTTTTTCAGCCTCGTAGAGATCCAGAACAGGTTTGATGGTAATATCGAAGGCCTTGCGGGTCCGAAGATGGATCATCATCGATCGCTGGAGTACCTCAACCAGCTCCAGTGGGGGACCCTTGATGAGAGCTCGTTCGTTCAAGTAACTCACCGGCGAACTATCATCATGGCGATTGAATATTTGAATCAGGTTTTCCATTCGAGAAAAGGCCTCTCCAAGGACGGTCTGGGCCTGTTCACGAGAGGGATGAAAAAGGGTCATGGTGACAAAGGTACCCATAAGACTTCTGGTCTCGGAGACCCGAATCAAAGACGATGAGAATCGGGTTGTACTCAAGGGTTCAGCCCAACCGTGGACGGTCCACCCAACGCTTAGGATCCCTAAGCCATGCAAAAAGGCGCGCCTGTTCATCAATGGAATCATTTTTGTTCTCCTTGGGAAAACAGAATTACCTCATGCGTAACATCAAAAGAAATAAAAAATGATGGATTCGTAAGAATATAATTCCGGAACTGAAAGTTTAAGCGGTTTTTTCTTAATAGGGTTTTCCGAGGGGTAGGCGTCACTTCGTTTCCGGTTCCAATAGTTAAATTGGTGGGGGGCAGAGCATTCATCCAAGCCGATTTCAATTCATAGACGCGGTTTGTTTTTAAAATATTTTCATGGATTGACTCTGTAAAAAAAGATCATAATTACCTGGAGGACAACCCTATTATAAAATTTTGGATTCTTAAAATAATGATTTTAGAAATTCAGAAAAATCCATGAATATCAAACAGCAGGACCAAAATGAAAATGAAAAAAGATAAGGGGAGAAAAAATAAATTTCCGCCCCTTATCTTTTTTATGATTTCTGTTAACTGTTTAAAACCAGTTAGGGGCCGATAATTTGTAAATCTTTCATCATCGAATTTTCCATTGCCTGGTCCCAAACAACTTTACCTTTAGCTTTAATCTGGGTAACCTTAATGGTTTTGTACTTTGGGTTTACGTCCCCTGTCACCTCAATAACTTCCAGGGCATGTCTTGCCTTAACACCGAGGCCGATATTGGTCATAAAATAATTTTCACCTTTTGCCGTTACCACCACGAAATCTCTTTCCAGATTAACTAAGGGGTCGGCTTTATCGACCGGGCAAACATAACCTACAATCAGGCAGGTAATACCTGTCACCTTTCCTGTAATGGTCATCATTGCCGCATTGGCTACTAAAGCAGGCACTAACAATACCATCAAAACGCCTAGCAAGAACCCATATTTTTTGGCTTTATTCATGTTTTCACCTCCCCTCTCGAAGCATCTCCGCATAATAAAACGCGGGCAATTAATCCTTACTACTGAAATGTTACAATAATTTAACCTTTTTTTAAAAAAAAGCAAGAACTTTTAGCATGTTCGTTACTTTTTTTAGATTTCGCAAAAAAGATGCCAAAATCCTATTCAAGGGAAATATAACTTAAATCATCAATGATTAAAGCCAGTTATTTGAAAATAAGAAAAATCGGCTAAAATAAGAAAGGAGCATTTTTTTCTTTTCCCACAAGACAACCTATTATTGAAAAAGAAAATGTCTTGTTGGATAATACGGAAGACTAGGGGAAAGTAGTTTCAATACATTCGTAAGTTAAAGAGAACTTTATTAGAAAAAAATATTACCCGGGACTCGAAAGGCTGACTAATCGGATGTTTTCTTTAATCTTGTGATTGGCCATAGAGAATAAGTTTTCGAGATATTGTTGTTCCGCCTTGGTAACTTCGCTTCCCTGAAATTTTTTTCGAAATCAGTAGATTGTTTCTGATTCTCATTTTTATATTTTTGATTTATTAAAGAAGATCGACCGGTCGATTCCAATACAAGTCTCAATCGTTTTGGTAAACATGAAAGTATTAATTCTATCATTAAAATGAGAAAATCCCATATCCAACCGCTTCTGTTCGTTTGAAAATAAATAATATTCATAGTTCCTCTATTCACTTTCCGAAAGCCCGGCGCTATTTTTCTAGATTTTATCCTTGTTTACTTACTTCCGGGTGGCCCTTTGGGGAGTCAATATGGCCATGTTTTGTGATTCCGACATAATCAAATCGAATCGATCATTTTTGAGCATAGTCAGGGCAGATTCCAAAGAAAGGGTTGATTTAATAAGGACTCCTTTTTGAATCAAAATATATACGACTCGAAAATCGCTATCTATGTGCATTATTTTGATCGGCTCTTCTATTGTCTTTTTCCTCTCAATCAGGGTTCAAAGGCCATTCCAATTTAGAAAACCAATAATTTTATTAGACCGAGTGATGGGAACAAAGTTAAAAGTAGATTCTGATACCGGTGCCCTGTGAAATCTTATCTCTAATATTTTGGGTAAGGGTCATAGGGGGTCTTGATTTCTGAGATATTTCAAAGGACAATTAAGAGGTCCCAATCCGGTTACTCTTCGATACCGAATGACTTAAGGAAATTATTCAATCGAAAAAAGATGGTTTTTATTTTTAACTTAACAAGGTTACCTTCTGTCTAAGAGATAAACTATAAGGATCAGACCGGCTTTTCAAAGAAGAACCCTGAGGCCTCAAAGGAAAAATCGATGGAGAGAAAGCCCCCTGGAAAGACTGTGCCTGTTTTCTAATTCACCCTAAATTGGAACCATTTTTTCATTGTCCCTATAGTTTAAAGAAATTTCGGGGAAGTGAAAATAATGCTTTCCATATCTTGTAAAAATAAGGATAATCTTATCGGCCTGATCATTGGTGAAAAAGGGAAACCTCGGATGACGGTAAGGTGCATAGTTATACAATAAAGGAAAAATAATCGGGCAGCCGATATTTAAGAAGGTAGTTTATATTTTTTATGAAGGAGGACATATGAAGAGATTTTCAAAATGGACCGGAGTTATAATGGTATTGTGTTGTTTCTTGGGTCTTTCTTTGCCGGCACAGGCTCAGGATATGAAGCATAGATACGTAGTCCTAAAGGGCGGTATCTATTCACCCCAAACCAGCGAGCTCGAGGGCTTTAATACGGGCTTCAACGGGGAGGTCGCTTATGGGCACTATTTTGACAAAAACTGGGCGATAGAGGCCGGCACAGGATATATAGAAACCAGTGCACGAAAAGGGGAATGGTCCGGCCCGGATTCAGCCCAAACGTCGGCATCCCTTAAAGTGGTTCCATTGACCGTTGCTATTAAGGGATCCATTCCTGTAAACAAATTTGAGTTCTATGGAATAGGCGGTATAGGGGCCTACTATGTGGAAGCTGACACAGATACAAGAAACGATTATTATGAAAAGAGGCACGATTCCGACCGTGATACAGAAACTCTGTTCGGCGGTTTTATTGGCCTGGGCGCCATTTTTAATGTTACCCCTAAATTCTTTTTTGGCTTAGAGGGCAAATACCTCTGGACTACACAATCCACATTCCTTGGGGTGGACGCTGACCTTAAAGGTATCCAAGCGACCGGGAACATAGGATTCAGGTTTTAAACAACCTTTATCTAACCTTTTGCAGAGAGGACTCTTGTCCTCTCTGCCTATCCAAGGCCGGCTAAAATCTATTTCTAAGATCGCTTAAGTTAAAGAAAACTTTTTTAGAAGGGCATATAACCGGGGACGGGAAAGGCCTGATATTCGGCAGGCTTCTTTAATATTGTGATCGGTAATAGTGATTAAGTTCTTAAGATACTGTTGTTCCGCTTCGGAAACGGCGGCTTCCCTGAAATCCTTTAGAGTCGGCAGAGCCAAAGGCTTTGAGGGGATTTCCTTCCGGGTCGTCTGGGATTCAGATCCTTGACTCATTTCCGACTTTTTCAAACGAATACGTATTTCAGCCGGAAGATGTTTGGGAAAAAGGGTGGGTTCATTAAAAGCCGCCGAAATGGATCGTTCTAAAGTATTAATTAATTCCCTGACATTTCCGGGCCAGTCATAGGCCATGAGGGCCTCCAAATATTCTTTGGAGCACCCTTTAATGCCGATACCGTACCGTTCACAAAGTCTGGTCATATAGTAACTTAATAATTCCTTGATATCTTCGGTCCGTTCCCTCAAAGGGGACAACTCAATTGTTAAAGTGCAGACACGGAACAAGAGATCCCCGCGAAACTGCCCGTTTTCCACCAGGTGATTGAGGTTCCTATTGGTGGCTGAAATAAGCCTGAAATCACTTTCGATCTCCCGATCGCCGCCTACCGGACGAAAACGATGTTCCTGCAGGACCCTCAGGAAATTCTTCTGTAGAGACCCGGGCAACTCACCGATCTCATCCAAAAAAAGGGTGCCCCCGTTGGCCTGTTTGATAAGACCTTCTCTCGATTTATCTGCTCCGGTAAAGGCCCCTTTTTCATGGCCGAAGAGTACACTCTCCACCAGGGTCTGGGGCAAGGAAGCACAGTCCACCACGACAAAACTCTTGGCGGACCTTGGGCTGTTATTGTGAATGGCCAGGGCAAAAAGTTCCTTACCAGTACCGGTTTCACCGGTGATAAGGACATTGGCTTCGCTCAGGGCTGCCTGAGCGATAAGATTCTGGCTGGCCCGTATTTGGGAGCTGCTGCCGATTATGCCTTCCAGTTTTAGGTTCACCAGGGGTTGCCTGGATGTTTTCTCCGCCCGGTACTCAAGCGCACGAAGCAAGGGAAGCTGCATTTCTTTCAAGGAAGAAGCCTTTTGAATGTAATCCCAAGCCCCGTTTTTAATTGCCAGTTCAGCTCCGTTCATATCCCCATAACCGGTGAGGATGATTGTTTCCGGGGAGGAGACCGTTTCCCGAATCTTCGGCAAAAGGTCCAGACCGTTTCCATCCGGCAGTTTTATATCCAGGAAAACAACGTCAAAAGAACCGGAGGAGACCGCTTCCCAACCCTCTTTAAGGCTGAATACCCTGGCGGCGGTATGACCCAGCCGTTCTACCAGGTTGGAAAGCATCTCCGAGAAAATCTCATCGTCATCTATAATAAGAACCTGGGCCACTATCGGCTTTCTCCTTGATTTTGGACTTTATTCCGATCCAACACCCGGCGAACAAGTCCGGCAAAATCGTCTTTATCAATGGGTTTGACATAAAACTCTTTTACTCCGACTGTCTTAACCTTTTCCATGGGGATCGGTTCATTTAAACCGGAACACAAAATAATGGGGAGGTCAGGTCTTATCCTAAGCAGGGCTTCAGCCAGCTCAAGGCCGGTCATTTTAGGCATGGTATAGTCGGTGATCACCAGATTAAAGCTATCCGGTTCATTTTGAAAGGCTTCCAAGGCTTCTAAGCTGCTGAGTTTACCGGTTGCCTGATAGCCCAGACGTCTCAGTCTCTGGGTGACCATTTCAACCAATATGTCTTCATCATCTACTACCAGGATATGCTCATCTCCTCCCAGGGGAACAGCAATCTCTTCAGATTCCCCTGCCGGTTTGGACACCATCTTGGGAAGGAAAACATGAAAGACCGAGCCCTGCCCGGATTGGCTATAAACTTTAATGATGCCATTATGACTCTTGACGATACCGTGGACCACGGAAAGTCCAAGGCCGGTTCCCTCTCCTATCGATTTGGTAGTAAAAAAGGGAACGAAGATCCTTTCTATGACCTCCGGACCGATTCCGCTGCCGGTGTCGCTAACGGACAGTTTCAGATAAGAGCCGGATTTTAAATCAAGAGGTAAATCAGGGTCATTAGCCTCAAAGCGTTCATCTTTGAGGGTTATTTCCAATATTCCGCCTCGATCGCGCATGGCATAGGCGGCGTTGGTGCAGAGATTCAGAATAACCTGATGAATTTGTGTCTTATCCCCTTCTATAAGGTCTGATTGCGTGAAGATATTTTGGCGGATTTCAATGGTGGAAGGTAAGGAAGCCCTTATAAACGGTATGGCCTCATTAATAATAAGACCCATCGAAACAGGCTTCTTCTCCGGTTCATTTTTTCGGCTGAAGGCAAGAATCTGCCTTATTACATCCCGGCCGCGGAAGGCTCCTTTAAGTATCAGCTCCAGTTTCCGGTGGTTGGGGTCCCCCCGGGGAAGATCTTCAATGACCATTTCACCCAAGCCGATGATCCCGGCGACGATATTGTTGAGGTCGTGAGCAATACCTCCGGCCAGGGTGCCGATAACCTCCATGGTCTGAGAATGGCGTAGTTGTCTCTCCAGCCTGTTTTTCTCCGTGATATCCCTGGCCGCGGCAATAACACCGATAACTTTTCCCGATTCATCTGCATAGACCGAGGCATTATATAATACTGGGGTCAGGTGACCATCCTGGTGTTGAATTTCGAGGGAATAATCCCGAACCAGCCCTTCTTTAAAGGCCTGCTTGTAGCCGGACCTTGCTTTTTGGGGATCGGAAAAATAATTTGTAAAGTCGGTTCCGATAAGCTGCTCCCGGGAACATCCTGTAATATTTTCCGCTGCCCTATTGACGTCACTGATCATGCCCTTGGGATCGATGGTCACCAGAGGATCGAGACTGGCTTCTATCAGACTTCGGTTATACAGATTGGCTTGCCGGAGAATTTCCTCGTCCATTTTTCGTCCGCTGATGTCGCGATTGATTTCCATGATCTCCGCTGATTCTCCGGCTTTTCCCTGCCGGACAACCCAGCGGCTGAGCACCACAATCGGCTGACCTGCTTTGTCTGAATGAGTAAGCTCCCCTTCCCAATGCCCTTCATGAAGGGTGAATTCAATGATTTGGTCAAGCGGACAAGGGTATTTTGTGTGTAGAAGATCATGGATTATTTTACCATGGGCTTCCTCTTTTGTCCAACCATAGGTGATCTCAGCACCGGAATTCCAAAATGTAATCCTCCCGTCGATGTTTCTAACAATAATGGCATCGTAGGCCAGATCGAGCAATTCCGCCTGCTGTCTGAGCTCGGTTGTTCGTTCCTCAACCCGTTGTTCAAGTGCTTTGTATGCCTGCAGTTCCTTCTCCTCGGCCTTTTTGCGTTCGGAAATTTCACGGGTATAAAAGCGAACTCGTTGGTATTCTTCTACATAATTAATGGCTTGTTGATACCAGGATTGGCCGATTTTAACCTCCTGTACAATAGAGTTCTCCCCCTTAAGGCACCTATCCAAAATTGACCCCAGGTTGTTCAACAATGGATGCGACGGCCCCGCGGTTTTCAGATCAGGGAAATTAGCCTGAGCAGCCGGATTGAGATATTGAATATTTCCGCTCAAGTCGGATTCAAAAATAGGATTCGGATTGAACTCGGGGAAAGAAGCCAGGCGGGCCAATCGGTCTTCCATCTGCTTGCGTTCGGTAATATCCAAGGCCGTGCCGATGATACGGCCCTGCCTGGGTTCATCGCTGTGCTCCAATATGACCTCGGCTTGGGCGTGGATCACACGAATCTCACCCTGAGGCGTGACAACACGGTACTCAACACTATACTGACCTTCTCGCAAAAAGGAGTCGCGGATGATTGAATCGGTCTGTTGGCGGTCGTCGGGGTGGACCATAGCTATGAAGGTATCATAGGTCGGTTCAAAGGTTCCGCGTTCCACTCCAAAAATACGATACATTTGGTCGGAAAAAAGGAGATCTCCTGACGGCAAATTCATCTCCCAACTTCCGATATTAGCGATACGTTGAGCTTCCGTCAGTGTTTTTTCCTTACGGACCAAGGCCTCCTCAGCCTGCCTGCGCTCCAGTTCACCGCTCGCCCGAACGGAGGCCACCTTTAAGATGGATTCCGCCAGTCGGGAGTTTTCGAGGGGTTTGCGGCCGATAATCGCGATCAGACCAATCGGCTGTCCCCGGGAACTCCAGAGGGTCGTTCCGACATAACTCTCGGCCAGCATCTCCTGGAGTACTTCATCTTTCGGAAATAAATGGCGCACCTGTGAGGGAAAGGAACAAATTTTTTTCCCCACAACATCGCCACAGGGTGTATCTTTCAGGGTATAGCTCACATTATCCTCGAAAACCCCATCAAAGTAGACGGCTACGGTTCTGGCGGACAGGCAGTCTCCCTCCAGGCGATCGATGCAGACATAATCCATCTGCAGGGTTTCAGCCAGGTAGCGTGCCAGGGATTGAAAAAAATCTTCACCAAACCAGCCACATTGCATCAGGAACGATTGGGTGTTCTCAAGCTGTTTACTTTCGGTGATGTCTCTGCATATACCGGCCATCCGGAGTGGGGTACCAGTGTCGTCGTAAGCACATTCTCCCAGGGCACTGATCCAGCGGACCTGACCATCCGGTCTTATAACGCGGTAGTCACTCACCAGGGGAGTATGTTCTTTGACGGCCCGATCAATGAGCGCTGCCGCTTTCTCCTTGTCTTCCGGATGAAGAATAGTCTCCCACGACTCAAAAGACGCAGTGGTATTATTCGGGTCGAGGCCAAACAGATCAAACAACTGGGGAGACCACTCGATATGACCAGTTGCAATATCCCAATCCCAAAAACCTGCTCTGGCCGCATGCTGGGCAATATCGGCCAGCTCATTCGCATGACGCAGGGCCTCCTCTACCTGTCTGCGTTGGTGAAGTTCAGCTTGCAATCGTTCGTTGGCGATTTCCAGCTCAGCCGTTCGTTCTATGACTCGTTGTTCTAAGTCTTTATTGAATCTACCCAGCGCCTTTTCCGTCTCCTTGCGCACCAGGATCTCGGCCTCCAATGACTTTTGGAGTCGTTTTTGCTCGCTCAAATCCGTAATCACCACACAGTAATTCTCACTGTCGATCATTACCGGACTGGCCGACAGGTGGATGGGAAGGGTACTTTTCCCCCCTGTTTTGAGAAGAAATTCTCCCCGGAATCCTGTCTTACCGGAGGCCTGGATAGTGGTCTTCATCGCCTTTCTGTCTTGGATCGCAATGAAGTGATAGAGGGAAGCTCCGATTATATGGTCAATCGGAGTAGAAACCATCTCGGCCAGATGCTTATTGCAGTGGAGAATCGTTCCCTCTTTGGTCATAATCGCCACCCCTTCGTTTATGGTCTCGCAAAAAACACGATAGGGATGATCGGTGCTCTCAAGGGTAAAAACGAGGGTTCCCTGGGGTCCTTTTATGATCCGGGCGTTGACGACCTGGTTATGATGGTCCCGAAGGGTCGTTTGAGTTTCTCCAACATGCACCGTCAACTCATTATTTCCAGCGGCAAGTCCTGTAGTGGTCTTGTCCTTTTTCATAGTACGGCCTTCTTTGTTTTTGATATCCCCCGGGTTTTAAACCCAAAGCCGGAGATTTAGCCCTCTCATTAATATGTTACAATAAGCTTTCCTACTTGTAAAGGGGGGGGGACAAATTAGAACAACAACCTTTACTGTGATCTTCCTCAGTAAATCGGACCTTTATCAACAGTCCTTATTTACTGACCATCAGAAAGCATTCATTTTGTTCTTTTGACTCGTAGTAAGCCTTTATTGGGACAGTTAGTTTCAAATTCAACGGTCAAAGGCCGGGACCAAAACTAATGTACTAAGGAACAGTCCTTACATTTTAAGAGCCCCTGTTTAACACAAAACTTGAAAAGATCATCTTGTCCCTTACTCTCAAAATTCACCCCTTTGGCGGCCTGAAGGCGTTTCTGGCAGGCCTGTCTGGAGATCTTTAAGTTTCCGGGCTGCCTTGGACATTCGATTATTTCTTGAAAATTAGTTGAGAGCCATTTTTCGGGAAAATTATTTATTCTCATGGGTTCTCCTTCCTGTTCAGCCAGCGTATTGCTTTTCCAGACCTTTACTATCTTTACTCTTCTTTTTTGATGGAACTAATCAGAAAAGAAATAAAGATTTTCCTAAAAATAATACAAGAACCTTGCCAAAAAAATAATTAAGGCTAACAATATAAAAATACATACAATTCCAATAAATTGAAAATTTTAAACAAATCATAGGGGAGCAATCTGTCTTCCAAAACAAGACAGTGTAGAATGAATTAAGACATTGTCTTTCCAAAGGGGATATTTGTGATTATAATTTTAAATAACTAGCCGTCCTGTAGTAAACACAAGGGAAAAGCTTCAATTCTCATTAATTTTTGTTATCCTTGCAAAAGGGCCGAAGTCTGATGAACGGCGGAAAAGTCAAAAAGATAGGAAGACACCTGGGAAGGAAACAATGAATCGAGGGAGGGAAGATCATGAAAAGGGGGTTTAGAATAAGAGTCCAGGGACAGAGAATGGATATTCCTGTCAGACTGAACAAGTAGAATTTATGGACATCTCCTCCTTTTTATCGGGCTCGACGGGGGTCTCCTTCGCGGTAAGATCGTTCGTCTCATTGTTTGTGATTGTAAACGCTCTCGGAAATGTCCCTATCTTTGTTACACTCCTTCAAAAATTCAATGAAAACGAAAAAAAGATCCATTGTGAAAAAAGCGGTCCTGGTGGCCTGTGCGGCCCTGGTTGTCGTAACGCTTACCGGAAATTTTTTCTTTACACTCCTGGGGATAAAACTCTATTCGTTTCGAATTGCCGGAGGTATCCTTCTCACCATAGTCTCTATCGAAATGCTCCATGGGAGAAAATCCAGGACCCAATCATCAGCAGATGAAGAGGAACACTATGCCGAGCAGGAGGAGATCATTATTATACCTCTGGCCATTCCCTTATTGACAGGTCCTGGTGCCCTGACCACGGGTATTGTCCTTTTTGATACGGCGGGTAATCTATTTAACCGTATTACCCTCCTCCTCATCATCGGCATTGTCTATTTTATATCTTACTTGATACTGAGTAAATCCGGGGGCGTCTTCAAGTACATGGGGAAAACCGGGACTACGGTTGCCATAAGAATCATGGGCCTTATGCTGCTCTCTGTAAACGTTCAGTTCATCATCGGGGGGGTAAACGAGGCCTTCCCTCGTTTTGCCGGATAATGGGTGCCTGTGAATGATCTTAATTCCCTCTTGACCATAATTAAACTATTCAAGGTTTGAGCCCCTTGGTTCTTCTAATTATCATCTCCTGTCATTCTCCAGCCTTTGCATCCAGCACCTTCCGTACCGCTTCCGCCAGCTCATGCTTATCAAGAGGTTTCATAAGAAAAACTTTGATCCCTGTTTCCTGCGCCCGTTCCGGCGTCACCTTGTCACTGTGACCTGTGCAAAGAATTATCGGGATATCGGCTTTAATTTTCAACAGTTCTCCCGCAAGATCCAGTCCCGTCAGATAGGGCATAGTCTGGTCTGTAATAACCAGATCAAATTTTTCAGGCTCTTTCCTAAAGAAATTCAGGGCCTCAAAACTGCTCGTTGTTGCCACAACCTCATAGCCAAGCCTGCTCAACCTCTGCTGGTTTAATTCCACCAGGATATCCTCATCATCTACAATGAGAAGCCTTCCCCTCCCTTTTGCCATTGAAAGGGCCTCTTTCCCTTCGGGGTGTATCGGCTCCGATACCTTGGGGAAATAAAGGTGAAAGGTGGTCCCCTTTCCCGGTTCGCTCTCAACCGACATGGTCCCATCGTAACCTTTGATAATTCCATGAACCACCGAAAGCCCCAACCCGGTCCCTTTCCCTGGTTCCTTTGTAGTAAAAAAAGGATCAAATATCCGTTCAAGGATTTCGGGATTCATTCCCCATCCGGTGTCGTCAACTTCCAATACGACATAGTCCCCAGGTGTCATTTCAGGGACTGGCGCGGGTTCACCCTCTGCTAAGGAGATTTTAGAAACGTTTATGTCAAGCACCCCACCTTTCTCTTGCATGGCGTGGGCTGAATTCGTACAGAGGTTCACCAGGACCTGGTATATTTTCGCCGGATCCGCAAGGATCATATCGTCATCCGTTGAACGACGTGAGACGATTTCAATTGTGGATGGAAGCATCGGCCTCAGGAATTTGAGGCCTTCTTCCACGGTTTGGTTTAAGGCCAAAGGCCTTCGATCCTGTTCATTCTGACGACTAAAGGTAAGAATCTGCCTCACAAGATCACGCCCGCGGTGGGCGCCTTTCAGCACCAGTTCTAACTTCTTAAACTCGGGGCTATCGGGATTTACATCCTCCATCACCATTTCAGTAAAACCGATAATCCCGGCAAGGATATTATTAAAGTCATGGGCAATCCCCCCGGCGAGGGTGCCTATGGCTTCCATCTTCTGGGACTGACGAAGTTGTTCTTCGGTTCTCCTGCGTTCCTCTACCTCATGTTGAAGTGTTGCATAGGCTTGCCTCAACTCAGAGGTTCGTTCCTGTACGCGAAGTTCCAGTTCGTCATGGGCCTTCTTCAGGGCTTCATCAGCCCGCTTGCGCTCGTTGATATCATGGGCTACATGCACAGAACCAATTATGATCCCCTGATTGTCATAGATTGGCGTCGTAGTGACCTCTAAATCGCCTCCGAGACGTCTTTCATGAACTTCTTCGGTATGCCGGCACCGGTCCTCCATGGTTCGTCGATGGGGACAGAATTCAGGAGGCCCGGACAGGTTATGGACAACCTCGTAACAGGGAAGACCGACACACGCCTCCGCTTTAACACCCAGCCGCCTGGCCATGGGTTCATTGACTTGCAGAATCCGATGGCTGTTATCGAGGATGGCAATGAGATCCGGCACACTGGCGAAGGTCCGCTCCCAGGTCTCCTTCACCCTGAGGAGATTTTCCTCGCTTTGGCGTAAGGCGTCCTCTACCTTTTGGCGCTCACTGAGTTCAATCTGCAACAGAGCATTGCCTTTCCGTAAGTCGGCCGTTCTTTCTTCCACCCGCAATTCCAATTCTTCCTTGGATCTTCGTAATGCCTCTGCCGCCTGCTTCCGTTCGACTATTTCCCGGTCAAGCTTTTCCTTTGCGTCAGTTAGAGCTAAATAGGGATTTTTAACCGATGAAACGAATATTCCGATATAGATCAGATAGAAGGCGGCAACTTTGTAAATGTGCCCCAACACATTATGGACATCGAAATCAATCTTGTAGGTGGTAAATACCAGTTCGCCGAAGATACTGATAATAAAGGCAACGACATAATAGATGAGCAGCCTGTCTCCCGACCGCTTCATCCGTTTCCAATAGGCAATGGCGGACCAGCACAACAGACCGACGATCAGGTACTCGGAATTTACCTTGAAGGGTGTGAGTCCTACCCCCGGAACGAAAGTGTCCGGTATATAAGACGGACAGAAAGTAACCCCGAGGAAGGCAAGCGTTGGAAAAGCAAGGGCAAAGGTCATCAGGCTTGTTTTGGAAAGAGCCGTATTCGGCAACCATTTTTGAGGTTTCTCCTTGTATATGTAGGCGCTGAGGAGAAAGGCCACGGCTGAGAAGAATCTGGCCGCAATCCAGAACTGGGCGGACTTGTTGGTAGAATTAGGCGTTATGAAAGCCGGCATAGCGGCATTGGCTAAGGTGTGCATGAAATCCAAGAGACCAATGGTTAGGAAGGCTGTACTGAGAAAAAGCGCATGGCGGTCCCTGGACTGGTTATAGGAGTGCCACCCCACACCGAAGATGGACAAAGAAACCATGATACTAAAAAACTCGGTGATGTTATGAAAGAGAAGGTAGGAAGTACTGTCCATCACAAAATGAAGCCGGGCCGGAAACAATACTACCAAAAGGAGTGGCAGCGAAGACGCTAAGATGGTCCCCGTCAGGATAACCCGGGAGGAAAAAAGGGGGAATGAACGAGATATCATGAAAGCCTCATAGCTGCTTCTTGAATGCCAAACTCGGTTTCATCGAAAAGAGTCTCTTGATCCTGGTTCTTCAATAGGGGGGCTTTTTTTCATACCACCTATATTGTGATGTTGTCAAAAAGATTCCTGATCCCGGAAATAAAGGAGAAATTGGATTTTATCCATTGAATAGTTGCGTCTTGCAAATCACTATTCAAGCTTTGACCTCTTTTGATTTCACCATCACACTTTTGTTCCAAAACTTTAACGATTTATTCTGGAAATCCTTTATGATAGCATTTCACCGGTAAATCATTAACCAGAGCAGCCAAACATTTATTGCAGTTCGTGCATGATGCGGTTTTGCTTTTTCCTTCTTTTATTCGTTTTACAAGATGGGGTTCCCTGATAAAAGGACGGCACATGGAGATGCAATCCGTGTATCCATTCTTAACGGCCTCTTCCATGAATGATACCTGGCGAAAACCGCCGACTGCGAACAGGGGCATATCGCCTACAACGGGTCTGATCTTTTTGGTTGCCTCAAGATTGTACCCCTCTTGGTGTCCGAATTGTCCGGCCAATTGATTGAGCTTCACCTCAGCATTTGGTCTTCGAGACTCAGGAAGACTCCTGCTTATCTCTTTTACCGGCACTTCACCCCGGCACATATTCCAGGGGGATTGAGAGGAAGTTCCACAGCTCACTTCCAGGCCGTCAACTTTCAATTGGGCCAACCTTTTGGCATAGGATACCGCGAGATCGGGGGTTATACCTTCTTCCGGGGTATAGTCGTTTGAATTGAGTTTGATTAAGAGCGGCAGGCCATCCGGCAATATTTTCTTTGTTTCGGTAATGATGCTGCCCAATAGCCGAAATCGGTTTTCTTCGGACCCGCCCCACAAATCGTTGCGACGGTTAAAATAGGGGGATAGAAATTCATTAATAAGATATCCATGGGCTGCGTGAAGCTGAATGCCGTCCGCGCCGGCTTTAATGGCTCTTGCAGCGCCCTCGGTAAAAGCGAGAATGGCCCCTTGGATTTGATCCTCATTCATCTCTTCATTTTTTCTGGAAGGAGAGGGACCAAAGGGTAATTGGCCTGTAGCCTTTTCCGAGGCCTGAATCCCGGCATGTCCGAGTTGAAAGACGATTTTGCTTCCTTGGCCGTGCACCGCATCCGTTAAATTCTTCAGTCCGGGAATAAAATCGTCTCGGTAAATTCCCAATTGACGTTTTCTTCCTTTCCCCAATGGATGGACGGCGATGTGGCTGGAGATGATTAAACCGACCTCTCCGGCGGCGATCCGGCAGTATTTTTTTATTATTTCATCCGTCATCAGTCCTTGTTCGGTCGGGAGATTATCCTCACAGGCGGAAAAGATAAAACGGTTTTTAATTTCAAGGTCTTTAAACTTAAATGGGGTAAAGAGTATGGACATCCGGGTCTCCCCAACTAAATTTATTATCTCTGTATTATATAATTACCCCGTCTAACCTTATAGAGGCAAGAGTAAAATTTAACTGCCCTTTTACTCTAAAGAAATAAGAATGATATTTTTGGCAAAATATTATATAAGATAATCAGCAATAAGTTCAATAGACCATAAGGGATTAATTTTAATGGACTTAGATAGGCCAGGGGCTGATCAAAAACATTCCTGGCCCACCTTATCGCCAAAGGAAAGGATACGTTAATGGATTTTACCTTTACGCCCGAACAGATTGAATTACGCCGGAAAGCCAGAGAGTTTGCTGAAAAAGAAATCGGCCCTATGGCCCATGAACTGGACAGTACTTATGACGTCCCGATAGAAGGTCTCAACCGTCTTAAAAAATCAGGTTTTTATGCCTATGCTGTTCCCGAGGAATACGGCGGCAAAGGCGTGTCGTCAATTAATCTGTGTATCCTGCGTGAAGAATTCGCTAAGGTTTCCTCTTTTCTGGATGAGGCCTTTGTCATGCAGGGTCTGGGAAGCTATCCCATTGTTGTAAACGGGACCAAGGAACAGAAGAAAAAATACCTGACTCCCTTGGTCGATGGTTCCCGGATGGCCAATTTCTGTCTCACCGAGCGCAGTTCGGGTTCGGATGTGGCCGGCATCCAGTCCACGGCCAGATTGGAAGGCGATCATTATATCCTCAACGGCATCAAATCGTATGTTTCAAGGCCAAATGATACGGACATCTCCACCGTGTTCGCCAAGACAGACCCCAAAGCCGGCGGAAAAGGTATATCGGCCTTTATTGTGGACCGGGCGGTCTCAAAGTACCGGGCCGAAACCCGCAAGTTGCTTGCCGAAGTGAATATCGGAGAAATCTTTATGGAAAACATGAAGGTACCCAAGGAAAACCTCCTGGGTAAGGAGGGCGAAGGTATGCGTATCAGCCTGGGTAATCTGAGTATCTTCCGTCCGACCGTGGGTGCCGCCACCCTTGGAATGGCCCACTGTGCTTTATCCCTGGCCATAAAGCATGCCAAACAGCGAGACATGTTCGGCCAGAAGTTAGGTGATTTTCAGGTGACCCAGTTCAAGCTGGCGGAAATGAAAATACAACTCGACGCTGCCTCTCTGTTGATTTACCGGGCCGCCTGGCTGGCTGACCATCCCACGAGTGAAAGAACGACGCTGGAGGCCTCAGCCGCAAAATATTACGCCACAGAAGTGGCCCAGAAAATCGTAGACCAGTCGCTGCAGATCCACGGGGGCATCGGACTGCACAAGACCTCACGCATCGAACACCTTTATCGGGCCGTGCGCACTCCCCGCATCTATGAAGGAGCATCGGAAATCCAGCTCCTGGTAGTCGGCCGGGAACTGATGAAACGGGAAACCCTGACCAGCGACCAACGGCTTTAGAATAATGGAGTATGAATAACGTTAAATGAAAACAGGAGCTTCAAAAGAAAAAATACCAATCCTTTGAGCTGTTTTCCAAAGTTGATATTGAGATTTCATTTTCAAAACCTGATTGTTATTTCATAAGGACAAAGTTAAAGGGGTGATAGGAAGGAATCGATCTTTCAGATGGTGGCAAGTATTTGGGTGACTTTTTCCTGCTATACGCAAAACGTCAATATGTGAAAAATCAAAGAGTATAAACGGTAATCGTTATTTGCCACCTGCCAGAAAAAAATATTGACATCCCCGAATAACGATATAAAGTTTTATAATAATAAATTGTTTTCTTATTTTGGACTCAAATTTAGAGGTTATCCATGGAAGATTTCAGAGAACTCCATTTCTCAAAAGAGATATGGGTTTTTTACAAAAAAATAATTATGGAGGTAATATTATGAAATGCAATGTAGGGAAGACGGACAAAATTATTCGCTGGGTGATTGGTATCATAATAGCAGCGCTGGGTCTTTATTATAAAAGCTGGTGGGGACTGCTGGCAATAATTCCAATATTTACGGCAATTTTTGGTTTTTGTATGCTTTATATTCCTTTGAAGATTAATACGTGCGAAAAGGAATCATAAAAACCTTGAATTAATGCCGGCCTCATCTGAATATATAGGGATGCCCAGATACTCTTCCCATTTATGGAGATACTTACCGAACTGCCTCATTTAATCTTGGAACTTATAATTGAGTTAAATCCGTAACCGCTAAGGCAACCAAGAGCCAATAGCGAAGAGTATTAGGGTATACCGTGTAAAACGTATGACTGATCGGTTAAAGTTCGACCGTGGGAGTTCGCTAGTTCGCCCACGTAGCTTGAGGGATAAGTGAAAGCCGATAATCCTTGATTGGGAGACCTTCTTCCTGAAATGTTGTTTTAAACTTTGGCTTTTTATACTACATTATAAACAATAATCAATTTTTAAAGTACGACCTTGCAAAGTCTCATTTTCCCCAGAAGACCCCCTCTGTCCCCTTGCCTTTAGCCCACAAGCCCAATTTTTTTTCTGATCCTGTCTTCTTCTTGTTTTATTCACTTCCCATCAAAAAGCAACTTCTTGCCAAAAGAGAGCGGGGGCAGGGTCTTCACCAGTACTGGGTAGTGGGGATGCGGAAAGGAGGAGGTTCCTATTTTACACATCACCTCCTTAAATCCGTTAGCTACCCCTATTTTTTCTTTCCTTTTATCCTTGACCGCTCTCTCATCTTCTTTTATATTCTTAACAATCAAAAATAAAGTTTTCTCAAAAAGGGTTCAGGGGACCGGAGGATTAATCGATGAATAGATTTTTGGCGCTTATCACAATCGCAATTCTGGGCACTGTCGGGTTCACACACTTGTCGGAGGCGTCCGAGCAAGAGGTGCTCCTCGTCACACAGCGCGATCAAGTCGAGGGGTGTAAGTTCCTCGGCCAAGTGACCGGGTCGTCTGTGTTTAGAGCTGAGAAATTGGGGAAGGCCCGTGCCGAGAAAGAAATGATCAACAAGACCGAGCGGATGGGAGGGAACGTCATACTCGTCCACTCCTCGGAAGGTAATTTTTGGGTAGGGGGAAAGTCTGTGGGCGACGCCTATCTGTGCCGGACCGGTGGTCCGGAAGCCGGCACAGGAAGGACCCCGCCCTCGGAGACACAGGCAGGTGGGCAGGTTGGGTGCAAAAAGGATACGGACTGCAAGGGTGATCGCATCTGCGAATCCGGCAGGTGCGTCAATCCATAGCTGGAGGCTGAGCGAGAAAATTACCGACGATAAGAACAGGTTACTTTCCCAACTGAATAGTATAAAAGGGGACGTCCTTGGTTAAAGGTCT
>CAWAKF010000038.1:0-276180 GCA_963782435.1 uncultured delta proteobacterium | reverse complement strand
CCTATCCTCCAACCACGATAAGGAATAGGTCAAATGGTAAGTGTGCCACGAAGCTACATATGAGATGAGGGGAGGTCCCTCGAAGTCGGCTTGCAGGAGTTGGCTTCAAACCCCCTTAAGCTGCTCTGGTAAAGAGCCAGGGTGGTAAGCGTTAAGGAAAAGCCAGGGCAAAGAACCTGTCAGGTAAGGAACAGGGAGGCGAGCGGAAGCGAACTATCCCTGAGGTGTCAAAATGAATGGAATGATGTCAGAACTGGGGGGCTTACCGTCTCCAGAATAAGTCCAAGAGGTACCTGTTTACTGCTTGGGCGGCATCCGGCATAAAGGTGGCGCGAACCTGATCCAGGCTCTGATGTGGAACGTGGGAACCTGTCGTCCCGATGTTAAGGGAGAAATTCAAGTGGAGGAAACCACAAGAATGAGAGTACCGATGCGGGGCACAGGGACGGACCGACTCGTAGTAGTGGTGAAGTCTCTGTAATGGAGATGGAGCGAAGGGGTTGGATCATCCGTCCTTGCTTTATGGTCAACCAGCGATGGGAGGAACCAGGAAGCAAGGTAAAGTTGCTATAAAAGGCAACTGGATGATAGGAGCCGGATGACGGGAGACTGTCACGTCCGGATCTGTGAGGGTCTGGGGGTGAAATTCCCCCAGGCTACTCGACTGAATTTGAAAAGTCCTGTTCTGCATAGTTCCGTTTTCTTCAGAAGGCCCCCTTTATTCCCCTGCTCTTTCGCCCCGTTTTTCTCCTTGACCGTGTTTTTTTCTTTCCTTATACTCTTACCATCAAAAAGGAAATTCTTATCAAATACTATGGAATCTCGCAAGAAAGTAGTCTATGCTGCGCTAATCGGGAACTGTTTCGTTGGGGTGACGAAGTTCATTGCCGCTCTCACAACGTCCAGTTCCGCAATGCTTTCGGAGGCGATTCATTCCGTTGTCGATACGGGCGACCAACTTCTCATGTTATACGGATTACGACGGGCGAAGATGCCGGCCGATGAACGATTCCCCTTCGGTCATGGTAAAGAAATCTACTTCTGGAGCTTTATCGTTGCCATCCAGATATTCGGTGTGGGCGCCGGTCTTTCAATATACCAGGGCATCCATCGCCTCGCTGTACCTCGTCCCATCCTAAACCCTACTGTCAACTATGTGGTCATAATTCTATCTATGGTGTTTGAAGGGGCAACCTGGTTTATCTCACTGAGAGAATTCTCCAAGGCAAAGGGAAAAAGGGACTTAATTGAGGCTGTCCATCGGAGCAAAGACCCTTCCATTTTCGTTGTCCTCATTGAGGATTCGGCGGCTCTTCTTGGTCTTGCCATCGCGTTCCCGCATCTATCTCAGCCACGCCACCGGAAACCCGCGTTTTGACGCCTCAGCGTCAATCATCATAGGCTTCATCCTCGCCGCAACGGCGACTTTGCTTGCTTATGAAACAAAAGGCCTCTTGATAGGAGAAGGCGCCAACCGAGAAGTTGTGAAAGGAATACGGGACATCGCAGGTTCATGCGAGGAAATTCAACACGTCAACGAAATACTAACCATGCACATGGGACCGGATTTCATACTGGTCAACATAAGTGTCGATTTCATGGACCCTGCCTCCGCAAACGAAATCGAGAAGGCTGTGGTTGGGTTGGATAGAAAGATTAGGCAAGCCTATCCGCAGGTGAAGCGTGTATTCATAGAGGCGGAGGCATGGCGACCAAGGGACGAACGTCAATTAGGAGGATAAGGGTTCTTGATTGGAACGTATCTGGTTACTGCCACGGAGATGTGTGTACTGAGACAGTGTGGTCAACCTATGTCGTCCGACATGAGCCTGTAGCAACATATACTCTATTTCTCCTCGTGCTTCCGGATCCATTCGTCAACTCCCCTACGTGCGCATCCAGTTCCTTATCTTTCTTCTTGATCATGTTTTTCCCTTGCTTTATACTCTTCCCATGGTTGCTTTTCAGCCTCTCCACGGTACCCGTCCTGAGCCTCATTATCTTGGTCGTCAGCGGCACATTCTGGTTACTGAGCCTGAATCCGAGCAACACCGCCAATCAACTCCTCGCCACGGATGCGAACCGCGGCCGTGTCCTGTCGATTATGCTTCTGGCCCAACAAGGGGGTGATCCCAACAAGGGAAAAATGATGACGCCAGGATAACCAAAGTGCAGAAAGAATCAGAAAACACATAAAATCGAAGTTGAATTGTCCAGGCCATGTCATAGCAGCAATATCGCCAAAGAAGATTGGTAGAAGGCCCAAGCCGTGATTCTTGGCTACCACTATGGTGTATCCAAGGATACAAATGAAAATCAGTACAAGAAGAATGCGAAATGTTTTCATGTAGTCCTTCCTTATCGAGCAATGGTTAATGTTTCTCTTTTTAGATGGTGATGGCCAAAAGGTTGTTCTTAAGCTTTTCTGTATAACCCTACAAATTCAAGATTTGAATTAGGGGGCGCCTATAGCTAATAATCACTTTTAGATTAATTATGGTTTGCCCTCCTGCAAAGGTGCTCTATAAGTTAACTATAAATGGTAAATAATATCTTGCCTAATTATTCTTATTGATAAAACACGAAATTGTATTTTCTTCAAGTTGACCTGATATAAGTAAATAGGAGGATTATTCAAAAGGAAATATACAAAGACAGGGCCATTTTTGTCCCTGCCTTTGTAATTATTTTCTAAATGGAGTGAGTCATTGCTTTGCTCCTATAGCACGATAGCAAGACTTTTACATAATCCATCGGCCCGAGGCATTTGACCTGTAACCCAGGGCGCGATAGGTGGCATCCACAAGACTCTGGCCACGCGGGTTCAGGGCTGTTCCAGGCCCCATTTTGTTCATACAATAACCAAAAGACATCTTGGCCACCGGATCAGCCATGCCGAATGAACCGCCAAAACCAGAGAAGCCAAAGGCATCTTCGGATATCAGAAGGCTATCCTGATTGTTTGGTTTTCCTTTCCTGTTATCGTTTGATTTGATGAATCCCTCGGCAAAACGCACGGGACTAAGGAGGGTTTTATCCAACAAAGAAGCTGAGCTGACAGCCCCCATGCGGGCCAAGGTATCCTTATTAACCAAGTCAACGTCTCCCAGGCTGCCGCCGCAAGCCAGCGGAGCATAAATACCGGCCATTCCCCTGGCATTGGAAATGCCTCCTGCCGCTGGAATTTCCGCCCGATATGCTTCCGGCGACTGGAAAGACCCTGCCATATAACCCCCATCGTTAAAAAATATCTTGGCTTGAATTCCCTCTGGGTTTGTTCGCGACACTGGCATAAAAATCGTTCGGAGTATCCGGCTGCTCTGGAAAGATCATCGTTGCCACCATGGGATGGTATTCATCAGGCAAACCGATCCAGAAATCAATACCCAGGGGTCCCGTTATCTCCTGGCGTAAAAACTGGCCTACGGTCTTCCCGGTTACCCGTCTAATGATTTCCCCGTTTAAAAATCCGAAAAAGAGGGCATGATATCCCTGGTCCGCACCAGGTTCCCACCACAACTCTCCTTCCTCCATCATTTTCCTGAGCACTTCTGGATTAAAGTAGCTGCCCGGTGGCATTGTCTCCTTCAAATGAGGCAAACCAGAGGTGTGGTTCAGAAACATTTTTACCCTAGTGGATTCTTTCTGTCCTTTGCCGTATTCCGGCCAGTATTTGGCAACCGGGGCGTCCAAATCCAGCAATCCACGAGATGCCAAAACATGCATGCATATAGCGGTAGCTCCCTTAGTACTGGACCAGACGATCGCCATCGTATCTCGGGTCCAGGGTTTTCGTGTTTCTGCGTCGGTCACACCGCCCCACAGATCGACTACAGTTTTACCGTTTTGAGTTACACATACGGAAGCCCCCACTTCTTCCCTTTCTCTGAAGTTGATTTCAAATTGTTCAAGTACGCTGGCAAAGGCTGAATCACAGAAGCCATAGACTTGAATCTCACCTTTCGGAGTTTGAATAGACCTAGAAATCATAACATGCCTCCTTTAGATTAATTTGTTTACTTTTTGCGTACCAACTAACCATTTTTATTCCTATTTTTGGTAAAATATTACTGACACATTATTATAAAAAAAACACCACCCCTCAATTGAGAAACGGGGTTTCCAAAATTCCTCCATCTGCTGACCTTCCTTTAGGTTTAAGTGGTGTTGCCGGAAGACGGATTATTTTACTGATATGGCCTTTGAATGAACCCCATTGTACACCGGTTTTGGAAAAGTAAATAGGATGTTTTTCATTAGGCTGGAACCATTAAATCGGTGGAGGTCCTTAACCGATTTGCGTTCGTACTCTTCGGATTTTTCACAAAAGGAACTTTCAATGTTACAGGAAGGAGCCCTTATCGGATATAATCCAAAATAGCCTTAAAAAGGGAAGCACTATGCCCAAGCTGAATATATGCTTCTTCTCTGTTCAAATTTCGATTCTCGGCCTCAAGCTGATAGCCTAATTTCATAGATAGGTTGGCTATTCTGGCTATTTCCTGGATCAGATCGTCTTCAGTCTGGATCTTTATGGGGTAGATCTTGATCCGATCCAGGTTGTCCAGGACCTCATCATCAACGGCTCCATCCATGGATGAATGGTTCTGCCGGTTGAAAGAATTGTATATTGTGTTATGGACCGGCATGGATAGGTCGCCAACGTAATGCATACAGTAGGCGAGATAATATACGGCGTATTTTCCGGCAGCCTTGGCCGATCTATAGTCCCGGAGGGAGGCTACAATAGCCCCGTAAAGGTGTCCTTTTTCATCGCTGGGATCATCGTACCTTGCTATCTGGTCCAGAATTACCTGAGGGGTAATAACTGATCCAGGAGGATTATTGGAGTAATGGTTCCGGGCTTCCTTATCCCCAGCCTTGATCTTTGCGATGTCCGGGCCAGCGGCGTTGTACTATTGAGGGTACCCGGCCGCTTTGGCAATGGCTAAGTGGGTTTTATCATACCAGGCCTGGGACAGACCGGGAATACTGAAGAAGAGAAAACTATTAAGACGATTGTCCTCTGAAGTTTTTCCACAGTAGCCTTAACCTTCATAAGAATCCTACTTATCGATTACAATCCAAGAAACCAGATCCAAATCATATTTCGAAATAATACACTCATTCAAAGAAGAGAGTGTTTTTGACCGGATTCTTTCCGGCGAAGAAAATTGGTAATCCTTCCCACCTCCAAAAAGAGCCGGATGATTTTTTCATCGCTTGTATGTGGAGGTGTGGCTGACTCGTCCATCCGGAATTACCCGACTGTGCAATGGGCTGCCCCATCTTAACGGTGTCCCCCGACTTCACCAGAATGCTTCCCTTCTGGAGGTGACCCATGAGTACACCGAAGTCTTTTGAAGTGATCAGAATATGGTTGCCCACGTTGTATGGGGCCTTGCCACTCCAAGGTGTTTCATTGGGCCACTTATCTTCGACGTCAGCGACCTCACCATCGCAAGGACTGTACACTATTTGGTTAAAAACAGCATACTTTTCATTTTGCATAGGTAGAAACCCGTTGGCGTCATTTCCCCAGCGACTAAGTTTCGTAATGTCCACAGCGTATTTCATGGAAGTGTTTATATGGGCACCTTTGTGGATCGATGCATTATAGTGATAGTTCATGAGAGAACTTACTTTACCGTTACCGCCTTCGAAGAGTGCGTATGTTCCATTATTGAAAGGAAAGGCAAGATTCACCGGCATCTCGTCGTAGTAATGAGACCGAATTGACCCCACAACCAGATAAATCAGTACGATTGTTATGACCACCCCTGATGAGTAGGCAAGCCAGTCCAGGAATTTAGGCGTGATGTGGATGGGCAGACCGCTTGATCGCATCACGGTCTGTATGATGACGGCTATGGTCAAGATGAGGATCGCATACCGTATGTAGAAGCTTACATACACCCATGGCCCCATAAGGAAAATAAAGGCAGTCTAAGACATGAGAACGAGTACCTGAATGGACAACCCTGTGAGGCTGGCATAGCTTTTTTCCCAGGTCCATAAGGCCAATGAAACCGGCAGGATCAAATGAAGGATCACGATAAGGGCCGCTGCTGTGAGGTGGCTGAAACGCATATTGTTCTCCTTTGCGATACATTGCTAACCAATGATTCTATGGTGACCTGTAAGTCAATGGAGACGGTCAAACTACTTCGCATTAATCTGGGAAGGGTCTTTGATAATAATCTCCGGACTTCCCTTGTAACTTTGAATTACCCGAGAAACACATATTTCTTTCCCGGAGAGGCCTTCAGGTGGTTTTTCAAATTTGCTCCTATCGGATCCCAAGATGAAGACGGTAAAAATATGCTTCGGATAGGGCTTATTGAGGTTCAAAAAGGTAGGCTGGCCTTTACTTTTGGTAGCATGATGGGCACTGGCCACTTTGCCCCATACGGTTTTCTGCTGCCCGATGAATTTAGCGGCATCTTCAGGGGTGACGGTCTCCTGGGCGAAAGCAGACGCAGCAAAAACGAGAACAAGGAATGACACAATAAGGATAATGGGTTTACGATTCATTACTTTTCTCCTTTGGCGGAAGGTATTAAAGCATATTTCTACCCTTCTTAATATAACCTATCAGATTTGATCCAAATCAAAATCGGTTTTTTCAGAGGGCAATGGTATAACGAGAACAGGCTTTCGGGTTCTTGCCAGCACAGATTCAGCCACACTTCCAAGAAAGGTATGCCTCAAGAATCCTTTTCCATGAGTCCCAAGGACAATCGCATCGCAACCTTCTTTATCCGCTGCATTTAATATCTCTTCTATGGGATGGCCTAAAGGAACAAGAATTTTGGATACCAGTTCAACGCATGGAGAACCAATTTGTTTCTCTATTTTCTCACAAAATTTCTGAATGTTCTTCTTGATTTCCTCAAAGTCTATCATCCGTTCCCTTTCTTTGGCTTTATCCAACAGCTCAAATGTTCGATAAGAACTTATTTCTTCTGTGTCCATAAAATGAATGGGTTTAACAGAATGAAGGATTACAATTTTTGAGTTATGCCTTTTTGCCATATCGACGGCATAAAGAAAGGCATAAGATGAATTTTTACTAAGATCGGTAGCATAAAGAATATTCTTGATTTCAGGAATCATTTCTCTCCTCCTTTTTTCCTCTTCATTTCAATCAAAGAATGATAGTGAAAGATGCAAATCTTAAACAAATCCACTGAGAAGGTCGGTGGTTGTTTAGTTAATTTCTTATTTCCCATCTTACTCGTATACCAAAGGAATATCAAATAGCTTTACACAATATTCAGGATCTCCCTTGATAATGTACCATAAAGTATTATTATATAACATGGCGTTAACCAGCCGGATAAAAGGTCTTGTCGGTTATTTTTTAACTTTTTTTGTCCCTTTAAGGTCTTATTTAAAAAGACAAGCCTGAACCAGTTGCCTGTTCCGGACTGGCTGGGAGAATAGAATATGAAAAAACTCATTAGCCTCTTAAGCGTCTTGTTTTTGTTAACCCTATTCATGCCACTTAATCAAACAGAGGCTGCCCGTGGCTCCGGAGGATCTCGTGGAACCGGGGGGCGGGGAGGATTTCATGGAGGGTATGGAAGATCTCATGGAGTAAGAGGCCATGAAGAATTTCATGGGCACCGAGGGTTCTTACCCGGAGTGATTATCGGCGGTGCCTTAGGCTGGAGCTTGTGGCCTTATTATTACCCTCCGGACTATTATTATTATCCACCGCCAACATATTATTATCCACCTCCAGCCCAAAGCAGTCAGGTGCAGCCGTCGGCAAGCCAAGAATCGGGTGGTAAGTTGTTTATCTACCCCCGCGAAGGCCAAAGTGAAGAGAAAAAGGCCGAAGATGTTGCCAAGTGCAATGACTGGGCGGTTGGTCAGACAGGCTTTGATCCGTCAAAGGTGTCTGATGGAGCACCTGATACCCAGACAATCCAAAAGAGCAGGGACTATTTTCGGGCAATCAGTGCCTGCCTTGACGCCCACGGGTATACAGTAAGATAGGTTTGATTAGCGTGGTGTTCTGAATATAGCTTTTTGGGCTCGGTATTTTGGAAATCGCCATCACCGAGTCCAGGTGCTTGGTCTAAATATTTTCAGATTGGAGCATAAGCCTCAAAGGGTGGAGGATGTAGGGTGTCCCGGCCTTGTCAACCTGGCCAGCATGGGCCTCAACTGCGATCATCACGGCTCGTTCTAAAGTGCTCATGTTTGTAATTACTTTGCCTCCTGAAGCCAAAACTAACAAATACGACTCGGGGAATTCTTCAGCCCGGTCAATATTCGGAAATACTCCACGATATCTGGCAAATATATTCCGGAATGGCGTTGAGTAATAAGAAAGCTTCCTCCCTCTGACTGTTAACCTCTAACAAGGCCTGCTTTAAGGCTTCTTTACTCTTATTACTTAATTCCATTTTTTCTATTGTTTCCATTAATTTCGTCGTATCCTTTTATAGTTACGTGTTTTCCTTTTACTGGATAAGATCATTTGGGTTGAAGGGAGCCAAAAAACAATGGTTGAAATGACCTTACAGGATATTCTCAATCCTTATTCTTTAGCCCGTCCTAAGGGATGAACTGCTCGATGAATTGTGCGGCAGCCTCAACATCGTCCGTCACTAACACGTATTTCTTAAAGTCAGCAGGATCAAAGAGCTTCTGAAGGACACTGACGACGGGATAGGATCTGGTCCAGTGCTGACGCCCAAACAGAACCATTGGACTAAAACAACCAAAGGTTTTGTAGTTGTTCTGTGCACCATCTTGAAAAAGCTCTTGAATTGTCCCGGCCTTACCTTCTGAGAACACGATTCCTTGCTTAGCGAGTGCCAAGAGCCCATCTTCTCGAATGCTGTTTTGAAAGTACTTTGCTATGTGTGTGGCAAGTGGAGTAGTCGGCTCCTGACCATATAGCCACGTTGGGACTGCCAGACTCTCGCCTGGAGAATTGATCGATATCGCGATCTCGTAAGCCGGTTTGAACCACGCATGAGCTTTAGCCACCAGTTCTGAATTAACCACCCCCCTGGTGTCAACTATGTTTTTGAGTCCTGCGGGGAGCACAGGTTCGGTCTTCAGCAGGGACAGGGCGTTGTTGAGATCTGAATCAGTTGCAGCTGCGAGAGAAGCCCCCAGGTGACCTGCTTCCATAGCCCCAGGCCCACCCCCAGTGCATATTAGAAAGCTACTTCGAGTAAGCCTACGAGCGAGGATAGCTACCTGCTTGTAAGGTTTAGAATCGCGAGCCATCAGGTGGTCACCCATGATGGCCGCGACTTTGTGACGGGCTAAGAGGGTTCTTGTAGACTGCGTAATAGCGTTGTCGTGCAACGCCTGCATCATTCCCATGTAGGGGTTAGTTGGTTCGTTACCTCCTTTCATTACGGAATGCCGGTAGATTCTGAAGTCCACCGTCTTTCCCCAAGACGCTGGTTTATCGGGCTTGAAACCCCGAAAAAGTTCGGTACGAGTATATAGCTGTTGAGGGATCGGTTGGTAGGGAAGGTTGAATCCTCGCATTATAGGCTCCTTTCTATCGATTGAGGTTTTAGTCGGGCCGATGCGGTGATAGGCCAGAGGCTGCTTTAATGAACCTCCCGAATTAACTCCTTAGCCAGTTGGACAATCGCTTCAGTAAAAGGATCCATGTCTGGGCCGTCATTCTTTTCAATAAAATCCTTGACCTTCTTTTTCTCCTCATCGGTAGGCTTTAAATAGTCGGCTGGGACTTTAGGGATACACCCGGGCTTTGGCAGGGGAAGTTAAGAATGGCGTTCTTGTCCGGATCCGGGTGCCATCGTCTATAGACCCTCAAATTCAATTCTAATCGTTCCTCATCTCTGGGATACCAGGGTTTTTATTCTCTGAACAGGACATGACAGTATTGATCTCATCCATCAGGTAGAGGAAAGCTTCCAGGTAATCTTCGTCGAGTAGAGGGATATCAGTCATGGTGTTTACTTGGCTGGTTAATGGGTATCTTTTCTTCAGTCTCTTATTGCGTAACTTCAGCTTAAATCGATTTCTTGATTGTCCCGCATGGCATAAGACCTACTGAAAATCTTTCTGGCCTGCCGCTGGGCGTCTTCCCGGTATTTTAATGTGGGATATAGGCTGGCATCAAAATGGATTAAGGCTAACTTTTTCACCTGCGCATCCTTCGCCAAACCAGCGGCCTGTTCCGGATTTAAATGAGGCCAATTTTCATTTATTAGTCCGGACGGAAAAGAACATTCTGAAATCAACAGATCGGCCTTATCAGCCAATACATATAAATTATTGCAAACCCCGGTATCGGTGCAATAAGCCACTGTTTTATTTTCCAATAGAAACCGATAGCCATAACAAAACGTGGTATGGTTCAATCTTTTAAACTGAACCGGGAAAGGAATATGGGCAGGAATATGGGGTTCGACTCCCAGTTCATAAAGCCTGATCTTGGTCTTCAAGTCTCTAAGAGGGGCTGTAAAGGGTTTATTTATTAGAAACTTCAAAGCCTTCTTAAGACCCTTAGGACCAAAAATATCAATACCTTGGGGAAAATTTAATTTATTAAAAACATGGAATCCGCTGATATGGTCCAGGTGAAAATGGCTCAGAAAAAGGTAAATGGGTTTCGGAGAAGTGATGTATTGATCGATTTTATAAAACCCAAGACCGGCATCCAAGATGAGATACTCAGTTGAGGTTTCAATCAGGACGCACACGGTATTACCGGTTTGGGTATCATACCAACCGTTGGTCCCCAAAAAGATGATCTTCATCTCCATTCCTCCATAACATCATTAAATTTCTCCTGGGGTGGTTCCAGTTAAAACCTTCTTCAGAAAATTCACGGCCATATCATGAATCCCCGGGACCTTGCTTTCCCTTGGCCCGGCCACATTGAGGGTTTTAATCATATTTTTCTCTCCCCAGTCTCTGACCATAAGGGGGCCTATTTTATCGTCTAAGTCAATTATCAAGTGGGGCTTTTTGTAGTCAATTGCAAACTGAACTGTTAAGGAAGTGTCACCGCTCACTGGTCCCTTGGTCAAAATAAGGGTTCCATCGGCCTCCCTGACGTTTTTCTCAGTTCTAAGTGGATAGTTTGGGGAGTTAGTTTCTTTAAGGAAATATTTGAAGGGAATCGTTCCATCCTCAGCCTTTTGGCCTTTGGGACACCATCCCCCACTGGGAATCCCGAGTTCCAAGGCTACGTCCAAGGCTGCCCGGTCAACTCCGGTTTGGCCCCCTGAGATTATCTTAGAAAATATCTTGTCCATTTTGGAATAACTTTTCGGTTCAATATCTGTCATCATGTTTTTTTAGACCTATAAGAACTTCAATAAGAGGAACTACTCGCCAAATCACCTTCAAGTTTCCGTCGGGTTTTATCCTGATTTTCCCAATTATTCTTTAGATCCATTTAGGAGATCTCGGATGAGCGGCATGATTTGAATATCAGCCAAGTTGAATTGCTTTAAGGCCTCTATGGTAACCCGAATCTTCTCTTTTGTTGTTGCCTGGGAGTCAATAAACAAAACATAATCTCCTCTTATCCGACAGAGTCCTCCTTTATCGGATGATTCATCTCGTATGACCTTGTCATGGCGGATGGCTATTCCCAGCTTATAGGCCAAGCCTTCAAGTTGACTCAAGACTAATTCGTCTTTCATAAAGCCTCTTTTTCAGGTTAAGTGGGTGAGGTTAAAGATTTTTGGTTAAATACCCACATTCAAATGGAGTCTAAAGCCGATTTGTGGCCCTCTACAAGGCCGTCCATCTTCTCTCCGGTCCTGAGTAGTCTTATGTCCTTAAAGCCTGCCTTTTCAAGGGCTTCCTTTACCTCGATAAAAGTGTAGGTGTCGCCGCCTCGGGTGTTTACGAGCATATTCAGGGCAAAGACAGCCCCGGCAGGCGGATTTGTCCTTGATTCGTCCATGATGTGGTCACGGATGAGGATGACGCCTCCTGGCTCAAGGGCCTGGTGAATCTTCAGAAAGAGGTTTACATTCTGCTCGATACTGTTTTGATGAATAATGGCCGACAAGAGGGCCAGATCGCACCCGGTGGGGAGTTCATCTTGATAAAAGTCTCCGGCCACCAATTCCACTCGATCAATTAGCCCTTCCTCTTGCAAACGTTCCCGGGCGATGGGGATGACCCCTTTCAGGTCAAAAATGATCGCTTTCATTTCCGGGTTTTTCCGTAAGAAGGCGATGCTATAGGTCCCGGAGGCTCCACCCACATCAAGGAGTTTACTAAAGGGATTCGAGTCATAGGACCCGACAATTTCGGCAGAAAGACCTTTCGCCACTATGTGCATGGCCCCGATAAAGGCCTTCATACTCTTTTCGTCGAATTTAAGACCCGGTTTGGTCTGTAAGTCCTGGCCCTTCCTTACCCTCTCGGTGAGTTGGCTCCAGGTTGTCCAGAGATGAACCATATGAAGTACCATGGGGCGAACCGTCTCCGGATGATCGGCAGAAAGAACGGCCCCCTTTTCCGTATTAAGATAGCGTCCTTCATCCTTTTTGAGGAATCCATAGACGACCAGGCAGTCAAGAAGTCTGGTGGTGGCTTTTAGGTCGAGGCCCAGCATTTCAGCCAACTCTTTGGCAGTGGACGGGTTTTTTCCAAGGTGGGTGAAAAAATCGAGTTCTGCAGCCGTCAGGATCACCCTGCTGGACATAAAAGCGTTGGATTCAGCCATGACTTTTTCGTGGATCATGGTAGGCGCGGATGCCGATCCCATTAAAAATTCCCTTCGACTTACATCCTTTTCTATCATCTTTTCCTCTCCGTTTTAGGTTATCAAGATTCTTTTGTCTGCAACATTTAGACGTTTAATTTATATCAAATTTGATTTGTGATTGCCTTAAAATTATTTATCTCCCGAGATTATTTAATCTAATACCTGCCTTGGTAGGGCTCAGAATGGCCCCTGTGTTGGTTCCAGTTGGCCAGGTCTTTAGACCGGAGATGACCGGATATTTTCAGCATTCTTCTCTTCCGCCGCCCTGGTGAAGTTGAACGACCCGGTTATCACCGTCTCCCGGTCAATTACCATAACCTTATTGTGGGCAATGGCATGGGCTGGGTCAATATAGGTTGAGATCCCGACATTAGCCATGAAGGTAGCCGAAGTGTATTTATCAGACTTTTGGATTCTGTCGAAAATAACTTTAATTTTTAACCCCCGGTAGCGGGCTCCAAGCAGGGCTTTGGCTATCGGCTGGGAGGTGAAGGAATAGGCCTGGACCAGGATTTCTAACTTAGCTCGGTTGATCTCCCGGATAATGGCTTCCGTGCAACCTCCGTGGGGGCTGAAATAGACTTGGATTGGGGTGTTGGACAGGGTTAAGTTTAGGGGATAGGATAATGTAGGGTAGATCAGCGGATTAAAGATAGCCAAGAGAATCAGCGCAATGAATTTATTCATATAAGATTCCTTCATCCACCCTTTTTCAGTCATCATTCCTTCGACATCTCTTCGATCATTGATGAATTTGAGGAGAGGGTGTGGCAATAAAACTACCCCGGAAAAATTTTCAGATCGCGATTTACAGGGTTACGAATGTGACAGTGACTGCTGGCGGTAGGGGTACATCGGAGTACAAAAGGGTATGGAAGATGTGGGTATATGTGGTCGCATATGCTTTTAAAAGCCCCTTAGTCAGTTACCAGACGGATGAGGCGAGTAGGGGTCCTCAGTGAATCAAAATTGCCGAGTAGTTAGGGTTCGGCGAGAAGAGGAAAACTATAATTTTATCTGATCGGGGTCTTTTGATAAAAGGTCAGATAGCGGGAAACCTGCTTAATATATTTTTGGGTTTCCTTAAATGGAGGAATCCCGTTGTGACGATGAACTTGGGTAGGCCCGGCATTGTAAGCGGCTAAAGCCAGTTTCCGATCCCCAGCGAAGGTATCCAGTAAACCCTTCAGGTAACGCACGCCGCCATCGATGTTATGTTGGGGATTAAAAGGATCATTGATCCCTAATTCCCTGATCGTAATAGGGTTTATTTGCATCAACCCTACTGCACCTTTGGGAGAAACGGCTTGAGGATCAAATCGAGATTCAGTATGAATAACGGCCATGACCAGAGCCGGATCTATGGAATATTTTTGGCAGGCGGCCCTGATCAGGTGATCATAGGTTGATGCTGAGGCTTTTGGCTCTTCGGGTGAAGGGGTAAAAAAAGAGAAACCAAAGCCTTTAAAGGCCATGTTCACATCAACCCGATTCCAAAAGGAGGTTGGGGCGGATAAAGCCAAAACGGATAAAAATAAAGAACCGCAGACCAATAGTATGTTAACAATGACCACACCAAACGACATCTTTTTTATCCTAAGAATATGCATCCAGGTACCTGTGATAGAGGTTAATTTATGACGACATCAAGGCAATTTTACCTTGGATTAATTTTCTATTGGGAAGAATGCTGTCTCTCGGAACGATAGAAAAGGGTACTAAAATATATTTGGAAGATCAGAACTCAGTCTTTTTGGCCGGATCGCTCGATCATTAAAGCTTTGTGAATGTAAAATAAGCATTAAATATGAGAAGTCAAGTTATGGTATTGGCTTTTGTTGTTTTAATGTTTGTCTGTTGAATCCACGAATAATAAGCCCAGCACTTCGCATTGACAGTTTAGCTGTTAAAGAAAATTCGATATCTTGGGGATTGATTGGCATATTCCCGAGAAGGGGTCAGGATCAATAAGCTGATAATCCAGGTGGACCTTTTCCGCTATAAACCATCCCAGGTGGGGCAGATATCCCAATACCCCTTTCCCGACTGCTTCCTGTAAGCTTCTAAATTCGATTTTTCAAAAAACGGAAGAGTTCAAACGCAAATTGTCGATGAACCTCTCCTTTTTTTCTGGCCCCATTTGCCCAAAAAATTCTCTATTTTCTATTCACAATATCATGTATAATGAGGATCCTTTATCGCCAATTTACCCTAAAGGTGAGCAAGAATATGATGGAATTTAGAAAACCCGTTTCTCAACTGAGCGGTAGGGTTTTTTATTTTTGGGATGAGAAAGTGTTAGAAAAAAAGTCTACAAAAAACAATGGATTTGAGGCATGAAAGGATTGACAATGATTTGTCCCAAGTGTCAATCCGACCTTCCTGACGGGGCCAATTTTTGCAACGAATGCGGCCACCCTCTATCCACCTCCGCCCCCGTCCCCAAAATAGGCCGATGTCAGCTTGGATTGTTAGCACTGATGGTCATTTTTCTAAGCTTAATCTCTCCGAGTAAAGCCACCGCGCAAAACCCGCAAAGGGATTGGGCGCTAACGCTTTATTTGGGGAGGTTGAGCGATTCAGACCTCACTCAAACTGCTAAGTTCAATTCCAAATTTGAAAATGCGTATTTTATTGATCTGGGTCTGTCGAGAAGATTATACACCTTTCGAGACTACTTCAATATCGAGATAGAAGGTCAGATCGCCAAACATTTTGGTGCCCAGGATCAATGGGAATTTGATCTGGTGAGCTACTTTCGTTGGCTGGTCTTTCCCTGGGATGCCTATTTGGACACGAGCTTCGCTGCAGGGGTAGGGCTGTCCTATGCCACCTCGGTTCCCCAAATCGAAGCACAAAACCACGACAAAACGGCCCAATTTCTGGGGGCATTGATGTTTGAGTTCGCTTTTTCCCTTCCCCAGGCTCCACGGTGGAGCCTGGTCACGGGTATTCATCATCGCTCAGGTGCTGGCGGAGTTTTCAGCGACGTTTGGGGTGCTTCCAACGCGTGGGTAATGGGCCTTCGGTATGGCTTTTGAGAAAGCCTGGAAGGATAAAACGATCACCCTGCCGAGTATAACTGGTCATAAATTTTAAAATCACATTTCAAACAGTAATTGTTAATTTTCGGAACGATTGTCTTAGAGTGTTTGTAGGTGTACACTTCATCCAGCGTATCATGACGCTATCCGCCAACCCAAATACTGGTCAGAACAAATAAATAAATCAGGCAAACCCATAATAACAACCCGGAAAAATCTTTAGATCGCGATATACAGCATTACGATGTTGACAGAGACTGGTGGGGGGGGAGTTGGGGGTTTTAAGGCCTTCATATCTTATTTTATTCGCCAGAACCCGTCTGAGGAGGAATAAATATATACCTATGTTCCCCCCCTGCCCAGGATGGCCTCCCGTGCCCCCAACTAATTCATATGCAAGCCGATCAATGACCTTATCATTCATTCTTTTGTGGTTTATTACTTGCCTTATCTCAAAAACTGCTCAATCGCTTTTTCCGTATCGATAATCTCCTGGCCGAACATTTTTCTTAGATTTTCAAAAAGCCGTTCATAAGTGACAAGTTTTTTTTCCATTACGGAGATCTGTTCCAGAAGTTGTTGTGCAGTATAAAAAGCGTTTTGCTCAGACCGACTTAAATCCTTTCGTGGCAGCCGACGGGCCGGGACTTTTGCCTTATTCTCTTCCCGCGGCTTTGCTCTACGACTTCGAGCCTGAGATTTCTTTTGAGTAGCCTTGGGCGTTTTCTTCGGGACTTTTCGTGCTACACCAGGAGGGGCTTTCTGCTGTTCTGCCTGGGTCAAATCCTCTTCAGCAAAATGCACTTTTGAGAAATCTTGGGTAAGGCATTTATCTAATACTGGCATGGAAATTTCTTTAACAATAGTCAAAGGACCGGCTTTGACCCCCCGACCCCATTCTCCGGAAACAAAGCCATTTTCGATAAGGTTATTAATCAAGGTGGAATTGTAGCGGTTCAGGGTTAGGACGGAGTATCCGGTTTTGAATTTCTTCTCAAGCAATTTGACAAAAACTTGGTAATTGATCTCCTTCTTTCCTTTAAGATAATCAAGCCAGGTTTGAAGATACTGTTTCCTATTGTTCTTTTTCATACGCTCTCCTTTCAATAATTCTTTGAAAGATTATATCTTAAGAAAATTGAAATGTCAAAAATAGGGCTATGGTTCTGAATCCTTATTACCCGTATTCTCTCACCTACATCCCAGGAATAATTTTGGGAGTTCAATATATTTCCCCTGAAATCATACGAACCCCCCGGAAAAATTTCTGAGTCCGGTTTCCCAGTAAACGGGACAATGTTTACGGTAGATATTCCCCAGAAGGATTAAAACTACCCCGAAAATTTATGAGCCCGAATCTGGTAGAAATCGGTTAATTATCCCGGGAAAACTTTGGGATTCGATTCTCACAAAATATGACTTGATACCCCGGGAAAATTATTGGGAGGTCGATATATACATGCCGATATATGAGATAGATCGACCCTTGGCCCGATGTGCATACGACTGATGGGGTAGAGGGGTGGGTATGCCTGGGGGCCGGAGGCTCAACAGCGGGCACGGTGTTTTCGTTGGTGCGTTTAAGGAACAAGGGAACCATGGAAATAGGAAGGGTTAGGAGCATTCTTTGGCCAGTTCCCCGAGTCCTGTAACCAGTTAATGGGTATGCCTGAAGAGAGGCGAAGTAAAATAGCTCTTAATGAGAAAAATGAGCAAGCGACTGTATTATAGGGTCTGGTTGGTTAAACTAACCGACTTTTTGTTGGTGGGACAAAGCTGAACCGTAAGGGAAGAAACCCAATTACCCAACCCTAAAAATCATCCAAACGGGAAAAAGGTGGTACAGAGGTGGTACAAACAACCCTTTTACTACCAAAACAGAAAAGGGGCCAAAGCCCCTATTTTAAATTTGTTTAATAATTAATGGTGCCTGGGACCGGAATCGAACCGGTACAGCCGCGAGGACCGAGGGATTTTAAGTCCCTTGCGTCTACCAATTCCGCCACCCAGGCACAGGGTTATTTTTAATGGATTTCGAGATAATGGTCAAGTCTAAAGTTGGTATTAGAAAAATCTCTTTTTAAAGCTCTCCATCACCTCGTTCAATTCTCGGATTCCAAGGAGGCGAATCAAAAAGAAATAGACCCCCGCCGCGACGGTCATTACCAGCGCCAGCGATATGATTTGATTAAGGATTCCCTTCGGAGGAAGGAACAGGCCAAGGAATCGGTATAGATAATAGACGGACAGTCCCATAATCAACGAGGCCAGGATGATCTTGAATAAGGACCTAAAGAGTACCCGCAGATCATATCCCCCGACCTTCCGGTAGAGCACGGCACTTAAGAAGATAAAATTACAAATCATGGTAATCGAAGTGGAAAAGGCAATAGCCTTGTGTTGGAAAATGTCTAAGGTCAGAGATACAAAGACCACATTGCTGATTACTGCCAGGAAGCTGGCGATGACCGGGTATTTTGTATCCTGCAGGGCATAAAAAACCGGAACGGTGATTTTGACCGAAGAATAGGCAAAAAGTCCGATGGCATAGTAGTTCAGGGCCTCAGCGGTGTGTATGGTATCCTGGGCATTGAAATGGCCATGTTCAAAGATCAAACGGATAATCGGTTCGGCCAGGAAGGCCAGGCCGAAAGAGGCCGGGATGGTCAGGAGAAAAGCCATGGTCAGGGAAGACACATAGGTAGATTTTAAGGCCTTCATGTCGCCCTGAGAGGCCTGACGGGCGATGACCGGCAGGGTAGCAATGGAAATGGCCACCCCGAAAACCCCTATGGGAAACTGCATCAACCGGAAGGCATAATTGAGCCAGGAAACGCTCCCTTGAGCGCAGCGGGCGGCAAAATTGGTGTTAATGAAAACATTGATCTGAGTGGCGGAAAGGCCGATCACTGCCGGAATCATCAGGACCATAATCCGGCGCAACCCTTCATCTTTGATACCCAGATGAGGCCGCCAGGAAAACCCCGATCTTTTCAGGGAAGGGATCTGGACGGCCAGTTGCAGGAATCCGCCGATCAAGGTCCCCACCGCCATGCCGACAATCCGGGGTTGACCAAAAGAGGGAGCCCACCAGGCACAGAATACCCCGCCGATAATGGACCCCAAGTTAAAAAAAGTCGAGGCCATGGCCGGGATGAAAAAACGGCCTTTGGTATTTAAAATTCCCATGACGACGGCGGATGAGGAAATGAGGATCAGAAAAGGGAACATGATGTTGGTCAAGAGCCGGGTCAAAGCGATTTTGCCTTGAATCCGGTCAAAGTCCGGGGCCATGATCCGGATGATATCTTCGGAAAAGAACATCCCCAGGAGGGTGATCAGGGAAAGTAGCAGGGTCAGGGTCAGCAGGACATTGTTGGCCAGGCGCCAGGTGGCCTCCGGTCCTTTTTTTTGATCATAATCGGTAAAAACGGTGACAAAGGCCGTCGATAAGGCCCCTTCGGCAAACAGATCGCGCAAGAGATTGGGGATCCGGAAGGCCACTACAAAGGCATCCATGTAATACCCGGCCCCGAATAAAACGGCCATGACCTGCTCCCGGATCAGGCCCAGAATGCGGCTGGAAAAAACAGCGATCCCGACCGATCCGGCTGTTTTGGCAACCTGGGTGGTAGTTCGGGATTCGGAAGGGTTTTCCATTTCAAAGGCCTAATAAAAATTGGCGGGTTTTTTCTCTAATAAGTTCGGAGAGATTAATGGTGCCCTGATAAGAAAAGGGCAGGGGAATCTTGGCCAGCCAGGAATCCAGAAAAACAGTCCCGGAAAATAGATAATTCAGGTCCCGGTAGAAGATCCCTTTTTTACTCAGGGAGATCAGATCTTCAAAAAGCATAGTGGCCGGGATAGTAATTAGCACCGTTCTTAAGGCCGGGATTTGAAAGGGGCGATTCGATTCTCCGTTGGTTAATCGTTGCCCTTCGACCTCAAGCTGAAAACGGTAACCGGAAAACTTGGTTCTCAGGTCATTCGGATTTTTGATCTCCAGAGTCCCTTCCAGAGTGACGGCCGATTGATCGATCTCGACGATACGAACGGTTTTCAGTTCTATTTCCGGATTCTTGAATTCATCGACGGCGAAACAAACCCCAAAAGAACCAAGGATAAAAATGAATAGGGCCGGAAGAATCAGGGAGGATCTCAGGTTCATGGAAAAATGGTAACCTTTGGGAAATATCCTCTTTTGGCCAATCTCTGTGTCAGGCTCAAATTTCAATCCTCGAAATATTTCATATATTCCTGCGGTTGAAATTTTCGCCTTCCTTGACCTTGGCCAAAATTGAAAATTTTTCAAAGGTTTCAATTGGGCGGTCTCGCTGAATCAATGGCCCTGATATGACGGCTTGTTTTGCTTTTGGACCATTGATCCCTTTGGGAAATTTTGGTCGGGGCGAGAGGATTTGAACCTCCGACCCCCTGCGCCCAAGGCAGGTGCGCTATCCAGGCTGCGCTACGCCCCGACATTATTTTTATTACCATAACCCGGTCATAAAGACAAGGAGAAGATGCTTTTAGCTTTATAAATGATACCCGCTGTTGGATCCTGGGACAAAACATACCTCAAGATGGCTAAAGGAGGGGTAAAATATGGGGCCGCATTTTTTCCAGGGCTATGGAGCGATGACTGATCCGATTCTTTGTTTCCAAGGGAAGCTGGGCCATGGTTTTTTGAAACTCCGGCAGATAAAAAATCGGATCATACCCAAACCCCTGATCACCTTTTGAGGCCTTGGCAATAAGACCTTCACAGATCCCTTCGGTCTGAACCCATTGTCCGGAAGGATCATAGAAAACCAAAACACAGACAAAACGGGCGGTCCGTTTTTCTTCCGGCACCCCTTGGAGGAGGGTCAGGAGTTTTTCGTTGTTGGCCTCATCCGTGGCCTGAGCGTCGGAAAACCGGGCGGAGTGGATGCCTGGTGCGCCTTTTAACAGATCGACTTCCAGCCCGGAATCATCAGCCAGAACCGGTAAGTGAAGGCTATTAGAAACGGTCCGGGCCTTTTTTAGAGCGTTTTCCAAAAAGGAGGTCCCATCTTCAAGAACCTCAGGAAGACCCGGAAAATCGTTCAAAGATTGAAAGGTTAAAGAAGGCATTGCCAGAGCGGCTTCGATTTCTCTGACTTTGCCTTTATTTCGGGTGGCCAGGACTAAGATCACAGATTTCTCTTTCATCCTTACCGCCTCGGATCTGCAGTACCCTCGGCTTTTGCAACATCGGGGTGGAGCACTTGATGTTGAATCATGGTCAGTTTGTCGATCCCCTGGGAAGCCAGGGTCATCATTTTTTCGAAAGCTTCCTTGGAAAAGGGTTGTCCTTCGGCCGTTCCCTGGATTTCAATAAACCGGCCATGACCGGTCATGACAAAATTACAATCCACCTCGGCCGTGGAATCCTCTTCATAATTCAAATCCAGGCAGATCTGGTTGTCGAGAACGCCGACACTGATAGCGGCCACGGAATCAATAATGGGATCCCGGGGTATGGAGATTTCTTTTCGAAGATACTCGACTGCATCCACCAGGGCCACATAGGCCCCTGTTATCGAGGCGGTGCGTGTCCCTCCGTCGGCCTGGATTACGTCGCAGTCGATCCAGAAGGTCCGCTCCCCAATCAAATTCAAATCCAGTACGGCCCGTAAAGAACGTCCAATTAAACGTTGAATTTCATGGGTGCGGCCGCCCACCCGTCCCTGGGTTGATTCACGGGTATTCCTGGTCTTAGTGGCCCTGGGCAGCATGGAATATTCGGCCGTGATCCAGCCCCGGCCTTTATTTCTTAAAAAGGGCGGGACCCTTTCTTCGATGGTGGCTGTACAGATCACCTTGGTCTCCCCTAATTGGATCAGAACCGATCCTTCAGCGTGTTTAATGTAATTCCGGATTATGCGGATTGGACGTAATTCATCGGCCTTTCGACCATTAATGCGCATTATTGAATCTCCTTGCTGTGAAAATGGGAAAACTAATCATGCCCTTTCTCTCTTGTCAAGTTTAAAATTTATGAAATCATTATTTCACTGAACTTGAAAATGATTCAGCAGACAAATGTGATCTGTTTTCCCTATTTTTTTTACGAATCGTTCATCGGCGGTGATGAGAACCCCTTGAATCTCTACAGCCGAAGCAAAGTAAACGGCATCATAAAAAGTAACCTTTTTCCCCTTCATCCAGGCAAAACATCGGTGACAAACCGTACTGCTGAATAAAACATCTTCGATATGGAGGTCAAGAAGAAGGGTCATTCTTTGATCAGCCTCGGTTGGACATTCCCGGCCCAGGAAATTCCCCACTTCATATCTCCAAAGGGTGGGAGCAAAAATCCGAGCCCGTCCTTCCGCCCAGGCATTCAATAAATCCAGGGCGATTTGCCGATCGGACTCTTTATCTCCTTCTAAAATCCATTTAAGGATCACTGATGCATCGGCCACATAATTTCTCATCTAATGGTTCCCCCGGTCTTTGGCCAGACCCTCAATAATCTCCCGGTTGGAAAAGGATCGTTTGGGTGGAGAAGCGGCAAGGAGTTTTTCGACTGCCTGCTTGCGTCGCAGTAATTCCAGTTCTTTGCGAAGGGCTTGATTGACTACTTTACTCCTTTTCCCTTGAGGAATCATGAGTTCCATCTCCCGGAAAATATCTTCTTCAATTAGAAAATTTATTTTTTTTACTGGGGTTCGCAAAATAAACCTCCTTTTGGTACTTATATAATGTAGGTATTAATTATACACCATAAATATGAAAAACTCAAGAAAATAAAAAAGCCTCTTGACAAAAAAGAGAATAAAGTCACAACTTAATTTTTCCACCATCTATAAAAATAAGGAGAATATGCAATGGAGCTTCAAAATTCCTATTTGGCCCTGGACCGACCGGAGATCAATTCCCTGATTTTCTATCCACGTCCGGATAGCGGCAGCCTCCCTCCGGCAGGAGCGGAAGATCTTCTTTTCCCCGTAGCCACCGGTATCGCCATTGGGGCCCGGTTTTACCTATCCGAACCAAGCGGCCCCCACCTCCTCTTTTTTCACGGCAACGGTGAGATTACCTCCGACTACGATGATGCCGGGCCTCTTTATCAGCAGCTGGGCCTCAGCCTACTGGCAATGGATTATCGGGGGTATGGAAAAAGTCAAGGGAACCCGACCGTCGGCACCCTGCTCAGCGATGCTTTGAAATGTTTTGATCTCATATATGATCAAATTCGAGAACAACAGCGCTTCGGGCCGATAGTAATCATGGGAAGGTCTCTGGGCAGTGCCCCGGCCATTGAGGTTGCCTCCAAGCGAATGGATAAAATAGCCGGACTGATCATTGAAAGCGGTTTTGCCCAGTCTCTTCCCCTGCTGGAACTCATGGGGATCCCGGTTGACGGTTTGGGGATTAAGGAAGAGGACGGTTTTCAAAACACTCTAAAAATATCGCAGGTCACTAAACCCACTTTTATCCTTCATGCGCAGTTTGATGAATTGATTCCTTTACACCAGGCCGATATCCTGCTGGAACATTCCAGGGCCAGACGGAAGGAAATGGTCGTCATCCCCGGGGCTGGACATAACGATATACTCTATCGCTATGGACAGGCCTATTTTGAAACCATCGCCCGTTTTGCCAATAGTCTGAAACCACGGGGGAAGGATTAACCCTTAAGACAGGCCAAACATGGAAGAATAAGGATTAGTGTTCGGTATTACCTGATGAAGAATAGAAGATTGCTCGAATTTAAAAAAAATAAAAGGCTGTGTACATCAGTTAAACTACTGTCACAGCCTTTTTTTAAAATGACTTTACTCCGCCTTGATAACATTGGCAGCCTGGAGTCCCTTGGGACCCTGGGTTACCTCAAATTCAACTCTTTCTCCCTCCTGCAAGGTGCGAAATCCATCGCCTTTAATTGCTGAAAAATGAACAAACACATCACTGCCATCATCCTGGGAAATAAAACCGTATCCTTTTCGGTCGCTGAACCATTTGACCTGGCCTTTGGCCATTACAACTCACCTCCCCTCCACCGTCTCATTTAAGTTGTAACAGCTTCCGGCCGGAAAGAACCAGACCAACAAAACCTTTTCCTGGTTACTGCCATTTTCCACGCAGAACAAACTCTGTACAACTGGATGGTGATGATAAAACGGTCTTGACTGCAAAGTCAAGGAAAAATAATAGGATTTGTTTTCAGGCTTTTGAGCCCTTTTCCATCAGTATCGGATAGAATTTTATAAAATACAAAATACCGGACCAGACGGTCAATATCAAGGCAATCCAAAGTATGATTAAGCCCCAAAAGTGAAAATCGATCGACCAATAAGAATAATGGATCATTAAGGGAATTAAAGCGATTGCTTGGAAAAAGGTCTTATTTTTCCCCCACCAGGAAGAAGCCAGAATATGCCCTTTAACTGCCAAAGTGGAACGCAGCCAGGTAACGGCAATTTCTCTTCCAATCAATAATACCCCCATCCAGGCCTCAACCCGGTCCAATCCGATGAGCATGATTAAAGAACATCCGATCAACAGTTTGTCGGCCAGGGGATCCACTATTTTTCCAAATTTGGTCACTAAATTTTTTTTTCGGGCGATGAAACCGTCCAGCCAATCCGTCAGAAAGGCCACGGAAAAGATCAGGGCGGCCCATAGACTGGATTTAGGTCTTCCTGATTGCAAGGGGATTAAAATAAAAGGGATGGAGAGGATCCTTAAAAAAGTAAGATAATTGGGAATATTTAGAATGGAAGGTTTAGCCTGAGACATGGACGGGTTTTTACCGGGTTGAGAGGAGCCGGTTTTTTAGCTGATTATATATTTGTATTACCCTTTGAACATAGGTTCTGGTTTCCTGATAAGGCGGGACTCCTTTATAGAGGTTGACTTTCTCCGGACCGGCGTTATAGGCGGCCAGGGCCAGAGACATATCCTGATTATACAAGTCCAACAGGTACCTCAGGTAGCGGGTGCCTCCATCGATATTTTCTTTCGGACTAAAGGCGTCCGACACCTGGAGGTCTTTAGCGGTTTGCGGCATGAGCTGCATTAGCCCTTGGGCCCCCTTGGGAGAAAGGGCTTGGGGATCAAAATTCGATTCCACATGAATAACGGCCTGGATCAGTTTGGGATCTATCCCATATTGCTGAGAAGCTCCATCAATATGAGGGGCCAGAAGGGGAAGATTGTTAAAGTTAAGATTCTTTGAAGAAAATGTTTTGGAATTTCCTTTAGAAGGAGGCGAAGGACGTGTTTTTTCCTGTTCTTTTAAAAAAAGTTGGAAGTTGGAATTGGAGGGAACATTGGTAAAATGGACTACCCCTTTTTCGTCTTGAAAACGAAAGATATCTGCCTGTATCGGGCTGGGGAGCCCGGGGAAGACCGGGGCAACCGACAGGAAGATGATCCAATAAAAGACTTTCGTTAAAGGGGGGCGAAACACAATTTATTTTTTCCCTGGAATTTTTTTCCAATCATCCATAAATTTTTGAATCCCGATATCCGTTAGGGGGTGTTGGGCCAATTGCAACATAACCTTATAGGGAATGGTGGCGATATCGGCCCCCATCAGGGCGGCGGTCAGCACATGCACCGGATGGCGGATCGAGGCGACAATAATTTCCGTTTCATAACCATAATTATTAAAAATGGTTACAATCTGGCCGACAATTTCGATGCCGTCCTGCGAAAGATCGTCGAGACGACCTACAAAGGGGCTGACATAAGTGGCCCCTGCTTTGGCCGCCAGCAGGGCTTGAACCGGAGAAAAAATCAAGGTTACATTGGTTGGGATCCCCAGGGCGGAAAGCTTCTTGACCGCCTTCAGCCCTTCAGGGGTCATGGGAATTTTTACGGCAATATTTTTATGAATCCGGGCCAACGATTGAGCCTCTTTGATCATCTCGGGAGCGGTTTCGGAAATAACTTCGGCACTGACCGGGCCATCAACCATCTGGCATATTTTTTTGATCAATTCCCGGGGTTTCTCTTTTTCCCTGGCCAGAAGGGAAGGATTGGTGGTTACGCCGTCCACCAGTCCCAGGGCCACAGCGGATTGAATCTCTTTTAGATTGGCCGTATCGATAAAGAATTTCATTAACAGTCCTTTCCTTGCTTTTTCAGGTAGAACTTCGGTCCTTGGCTTCTTTCACAAATTTTTCCCGGCACTGGGTACTGCAAAAGTAGTAGGTAATCCCGTTTGAGCTTTTCAAGACCTTAGCTTGCCGTTTGGGCAAGTAGACCTGACACACCGGGTCCTGGACCATCTCATCCTGGATTTCCCGGGGCGGATTACTTTTCGGCAAGTTCGGGGACGAAAGTATCCGCCGAAGGTACCGGTAAAGCAAAAGACCAAGAATTAATATTATAATCCATCTAAATAACATTGTATATCAATTTTTTCCTTTATTTTCCCCGGCTTTATCGAAAACCCCAGGCTGTGTCCGGAAGATTCTTACAGCATTTCTTATTAATCCGGAACAATTTATTCCATGAGGCGAATTAAGGCTTGCCCTTCGGTACTCAACGCATCTCTTAATTGAACCATGGTTTTTTTTAAAACCGGATGGACATAATCCGGGGTGATCTCCGCCAGGGGTACCAAAACAAACTGCCTCTTCTCCAGAAAAGGATGAGGCAGGGTCAAACTCGGACTGTTCAGGATGACTTGATCATAGGACAACAGATCCAGGTCAATGATCCTCGGCCCCCATTTGACAGTTCGTTTCCGGCCCAGAGCGGTTTCAATATCCAGCATTTCCTGCATCAATGTTTCCGGTGCCAGAGGGGTTTCGAGGAGGACAACTCTGTTAATAAACCATTCCGGATCATCCAATCCCACCGGCTCGGTCAGATACCAGGAGGATTGCCTGATGATAGTCTGTCCCGGTATGGCTTGAAGCCTGGCCAGGGCCTTCAGACAATTTTTTTTTTATCACCCCGGTTGGAACCCAGTCCGATGAAGGCCTGATGCCCGGCCATTAAAATCCTACCCGGTTTAAACGCGATACGGCCTCTTCCAAACGCTCTTCCGGGACGGTCAGGGAAATACGAAAATAGCCTTCCCCGGGATCTCCAAAGCCGTTTCCCGGTGTGGTTACAATTCCGGCCTGCTCCAGGAGGTGGGCCGTGGTCCGGGTGGAGGTGTACCCTTTGGGTACTTCAATCCAGAGATAAAAAGTGGCCCTGGGCGCTTCCACCCCCAGCCCAACTTTTTTTAATCCGGCTACCATCAGGTCTCTTCGTTTTTGGTAGATGGCATTCAATTCTGTTAGACAATCCTGCGGCCCTTCCAGGGCCTCGATACCGGCCCATTGGATGGCCTGAGCCGCACCTGAATCGATATTACTCTTAATCTGACTCAACCCGGCAATCAACCGGGCGTTGCCCACAGCAAAGCCAATACGCCAGCCGGTCATGTTATAGGTCTTGGACAGGGAATGGAATTCAATGCCTACTTCCTTGGCTCCGGGAATTTCCATAAAACTCAAAGGGCGGTAGCCGTCATAGGCAATCTCGGAATAAGCCGCATCATGGGCGACGATTACCTGGTTTTCTTGAGCAAAGCGAACCACCTGTTCAAAAAAAGCACGGTCAGCCACAGCGGCCGTGGGATTGTTGGGATAGTTGATGAACAGGATTTTCGCCTGGCTGATCACATCCCCGGGTATCTGCGAGAGATCGGGGAGAAACCGGTTTTCTTTCAAGAGGGGTAAAAAATAAGAGTGCCCGCCGGCAAAGAGGGTCCCGATGTGATAAACCGGATAACCGGGACTGGCCACCAGGGACAGGTCGCCGGGATTCAGATAAGCCAGCGGAAAATGGGCGATCCCTTCCTTGGAACCGATCAGGGTGACTACTTCTTTTTCCGGGTCCAGGGTTGCCCCAAAACGACGCCGGTACCAGCCGGCTACGACCTTGCGAAAATCATTCATCCCGGAATAAGAGGGATAGCGGTGATTCTTGGGATCCACTGCGGCTTGATTCAGCCGCTGGAGAATGCGGGCCGGTGTCGGCAGATCAGGATCACCCACCCCCAGGTCGATGATATCCACCCCTCTGGACTGAACCTCTCCTTTGAGGCGGTCGATTTCCATAAATAGGTAAGGTGGAAGCTGTTTGAGGCGTTCTGCCGGTTGAATCCAATCCATAAAAAAGATAACTCCTTTTTGGTTTATATTCTAAGATAAAATATAGCATAGCTTTTGACACTTTTGCAAGTCAAAGAAAATGGGACTGAACCCTGGTATGGGAAACATTAAACCTGGATAGTCTTTAAATAAGAGAGATAGAAAAAATTGGCTTGACAAAAGAGATCGAAGTTATACACTATTGATAATAATTAAACTTATTTAATAAGGATTAGAAATTATGGCCATAATTAAAACATTAGCCAAAGGGCAGATCGTCATACCGGTGAACCTCAGAAAAAAATATCGGATCAATCCGGGAACGCAGATGCATATTATAGATCAAGGAGGTTTGATCTATCTCGTCCCCCCAGTGGCCGATCCCATCAAAGCGGCTTGCGGTCTTCTGCCCTCCAAGCCCTCTCTTTCTGAAAAACTGCTTAAAGAGCGGCAAAAGGATTTCCGGTAATGACCAAGGCCCCTTTTATCTTTGATAGCTTTGCTTTGCTGAGACTCTTTCAGAAGGAAAAGGGGTTTGAAAAAATTGTTCAACTTCTGGAAAATATCCGCAAGGACGATGCCGTCAAATATCTTAATGCCATTAACCTGGGGGAGATTATTTATTCCATAAAAAGGGAATTTGGTGACCCAAAGGAGATAGAGGTCCTGGCCGCTATTGAAAGGTTGGATTTTACTATCCTGCCAGTCCCTAATGCCTTAATATTTCAAGCCGCTGAATTAAAGGCCCAGTATAGTATTTCCTATGCCGACTGTTTTGTACTGGCCTTGGCCTTGGAAATTAAGGCCGTCATTGTGACCGGAGATCCAGAATTCAGGAAGGTTGCTCACCTGGTGGATATTTTTTGGGTTTGATCAAAAGTCCAATCTTATAACCCCAGTACATCGTGCATATCATACAATCCGTTCTTTTGGCCGATGATCCATCTGACCGCTCGAAGGGTGCCGCGGACAAAGGTATCCCGGCTGTGTGCCCGGTGGATGATCTCGATCCGTTCCCCCAGACCACCGAAAAGGACTGTATGTTCGCCGATGATATCCCCGGCCCGGAAGGTCTGGATGCCGATTTCTTCGGGCTTTCGTTCCCCGATGATCCCCTTCCGTTCATAAACCGCTACTTTGTCCAGATCCTGCGAACGGGCCTGGGCCAGGACCTGAGCCAGCTTCATGGCCGTTCCACTCGGGGCATCCTTTTTCAGATTATGATGAGCTTCGAGAATCTCGATATCAAATCCTTCTCCCAAGGCCCTGGCCACATCACTGACCACTTTGAACAGGACATTGACTCCGACGCTCATATTGGGGGCCAGGACGCAAGGGACCGATTGACATAGGGTCTTTACTTCTTCCATTTCTCCGGCGGTAAATCCGGTACTGCCGATGATCATCGGTTTTTTGTGAGCGGCAGCTGTGCGCAGGTGTTCCATGGATGCGCTATGAAAGGTAAAATCAATAATAACCTCGCCCTGGTCGATCACCGACTTTAGATCTGCGGCAATGGGCAGGTTTTTTCCCCCTAATCCCAGCCATTCCCCCAGATCTTTGTTGACAGCCGGGTGATCCGCTTTTTCAAAGGCTCCGGCTACGGTTATATCCTGGGTTTCATTAATCAGATGGACGATCCTGCCGCCCATTCTTCCGCCGGCTCCGGCAATGATAGTTTTAATCATGGGATGCTCCTTTCGGGTTGAAGGACCGTCCCGCCAAAACGGGACATGAGGATCGTTTCACCTGAGGTCTGAGGCAATTGCCTCAAGTCTCTTCCCTCAAGCGATAGAGACCTTTCTGGATATTTATTGATATTCTTTAGCCTCATTCCATCAAAGTAACGCTTCTTCAAACACCACTCCTTCAAAAATCAAACGGACTTCTCCTTCCAGATAGACGCGGTCTATCGCCTGTTCTGGTTGACCTTCTATATAAACGGTTAGAATTTCCCCTCCCCGGGTTTTAACCGGAACCGGGGATTGAATCTTATTTTTAAAAAAGGCCAGGGCGGCGGCAGCCACGGAACCGGTGCCGCAAGCCAGGGTTTCCCCTTCTACCCCTCGTTCATAAGTACGGACCAGGAGCATTTCTCTGTCTTTTATTTGCACGAAATTGACATTGGTCCCGGACGGTTTGAAATAGTCATGATAACGGATACGAGTCCCGTCCCGATCAGGTCGGCTTTTTCTATATCCTCCAACCAGATCAGGACATGTGGAACCCCGGTGTTTATGAAGTCAAAAGGGATCGTTTCTCCATTAAGGTCAAGGGACTGTTTGAGTTTTAAATCCTTCGGACGGGTTAACTGAAGTTTGACCTTTGATTCTTCCACCCGGGCTTGGATGGGACCGGCCAGGGTTTCAAAAACCATTTCCGGTCCGGCAATACCCTGAAGCAAGGCAAAGCGGGCCGCACACCGCCCTCCATTGCCGCACATCTCAGCCTCACTACCGTCCCCATTGAAAAAACGCCATTTGAAATCATATTGTTTTGAAGGTTCAATAAAAATCATTCCGTCCGCCCCGACCGAAACCTTTCTCCGGCATAAGGCCCGGGTTAAGGCAACCATCCGATCATCGGAAATTGCTTTGGATCGGTTATCCACCAGGATAAAATCATTTCCCGATCCGCTCATTTTAGTAATTTTAAGTATTGGTTTGGAAGTCATATGTTAGACTATGGGCAATGGGCTATAGGCTATAGGCTGATAAAAATCAGAGGATTCCGTTTCTTATAGCCTCTTGCCTCTTGCCTATTTCCGAATTTTAAAAAACTGGTATCTTTTCCAAAGCTATCAAATTCGCATTGGTCTCCCGTTTCCGGATAACCTGAAATTCATTCCCCTGGACCATGACCTCGGCCGCTCTGGGCCGGGAGTTATAGTTGCTGGCCATGGAAAACGCATAGGCCCCGGCACTCATGACCGCCAGAAGTTCTCCGGATTTGGGTAAGGGAAGCACCCGGTCCTTAGCTAAAAAATCGCCGCTTTCACAGATCGGCCCGACCACATCAGCCTGAACATCGGGTCTACGGGTGCGAGCAATGGGCTGAATGTGATGATAGGCGCCGTACAAGGAAGGACGAAGAAGATCATTCATACCGGCATCGACAATAATGAAATTTTTTTCCTCTCCCTTTTTCACATAAAGAACCCTGGTCACTAAAATACCGGCATTGCCGACCAAAACCCTTCCCGGCTCCAGGATAAGGGTATAAGGGATTTTCCCTAATTCCCTGATTACCTCCCGACCATATTCTTTCGGATGAGGGGGAGTTTCCCGGTCATAGGTAATACCCAATCCCCCGCCCAAATCAACATATTGAATTTTGATCCCCATGTCCTGCAATTGGGCGATCAGTTTTTTCAATTTCTGAATGGCGGCCAGGAAAGGTTGGGTGGCCGTTAATTGCGAACCGATATGAAAATCAACCCCGGCAATGACGACATGAGGTAGATTTTTAGCCAACTGATATTCTTCCAATGATTGATGAATATTGATCCCGAATTTATTTTTTTTTAATCCCGTGGAAATGTAGGGATGGGTCTTGGGATCAATATCGGGATTAACCCGGATGCCGATAGGGGCCTTTTTCTTCATCCGGCCGGCGATTTCATTAACTAACTTCAACTCTTCCGGGGACTCAATATTTAAAAGTAGAATTTTCTCTTTCAAGGCAAAACGGATTTCATCAGGGGTTTTTCCGACACCGGAATAAACGATACGTTCGGGAGGGATGCCTGCCTTCAGCGCCCGGTAGAGTTCTCCCCCGGAAACGATATCAGTCCCGCTCCCCATCCGGCCGAAAAGATGAAGCAACGCCAGACTGGAATTGGCCTTTTGGGAATAGCAGATCAGGTGGGGAATTCTTGAAAAAGCCCGGTCAAAGGCCTTGAAATGCCGTTCCAGGGTGGCCTGGCTGTAAATATAGCAGGGAGTGCCGACTTGAGCGGCAATCGATTCCACCGGGACCCCTTCGGCATAAAGTCTGTTTTTTTTATATTGAAAATGGTGCATATTATGATTCCTGAAAAATAGAATTCAGAATCCAGGAGCCAGAAACCAGAAGGAAAAGCCGAAAAAACTTTTTATATTAAATTCTGAATTCTATCACCTGAGCTCTGGATTTATGGGTTATAGGTTATTTCGATCTCCTTTGACCTGGACCCTTCCAACAGGGCTGAGGGAGACCCTACTGCGCTGATGGAATAGAGATAGGTTGTTCCCGGGGTTACCTGCCGGTCTTCATAAATCGTATCTTTCACACTTTCCGGAGTAATCCTCTTTGGGGTTCGTTCTGTTTTTTTCCGTTTGTAGATATAATATCCGCTTGTGGGTGAATCCGTGATTTCCTGCCAGCGTAATTCCACACCTTTTGGACTCAAAAAAGCGATCAGGTCCTTAACAGCCGGAGGAGGGAATGTGCGGGCATATATGATTTCTTTTTCTTTTTGAAGCCTCACTTTCCAGAAGGTTCCCCTGGACCTGACGCAGGGCCTTAAGGCGATAGGTATAGGCAACCCCTTCCAGGAGATCGGAATCAGTATAGGTTGATTTTATGATCGGATCCTTGTTGATAATCTGCCAGGGTTCCTTCTCTTTTCTCCGCTCCAGGTTATAGCCGGCTAAGCCTTCCGGAGGAGACCCATCAATTAATGAGGTAGAAGGATTCCAGGAAATCACCAGCCCCTGAGGTTCGGACTTCATCTGAAGGGCCGATGGAGGGCTAAGCGGAAGTTCCCAGGACAGGCGTAAGGTTTTTGAAGGTTTACTGGCCGCTTCTTTTTTCGTTACCGCGGTCACTTGGAAAAAATAGGTATACCCGGGATTGAGGCGGTTAAAGGTCAGTTGAACCTGATCCTGGTCGATCCGGATATCCGGAAGCTCGAGACCTTTCAGATCGATCCACAAGGAATCCTGAAATTGATCGGGACAGGTGGGACAAAAATTTTTTGTCGGCCATTCTCCTTTCCGACTTTAAAACCCTTCAGATCCGTTAATGGACTCCCATCGGTATTTTGACCGGGGATGGTCCAGGAGACGATCAAGGATTTCCCTTTGATCTGGTAACTGAGGTTTTCGACACCGTTGGGAATCACCGCTACCGGAATGACCGGGTTGGCCTTTTTCCCGCAAGCCAACAGGATTATCATCAAAAGGAAACAGACCAGGATCCCCGTCCATTTATTTATCCGCCGAAGGGCAATGAACATATCCTTTTCTCCATGTCTCTTATAGCCTTTTTGACCTGTCGGGGAGCAGTTCCTCCCTGAGAATTCCTTTGGGCCATGGCTGAATCAAGGTTCAGTACCGTGTATACATCCTTTTCAATAACAGAATGGAAGGTTTTCATTTCAGATAAAGGGATGTCCTTCAGTTCCGCCCGTTTTTTAAGAGCGTGAGCCACAAGGGTGCCAACCACATGATGGGCGTTTCTAAAATCCAATCCCTTTTTAACCAGATAATCGGCCAGGTCCGTTGATAAGAGATATCCTGTTTCGGCGGCCTTTTCCATCGAATCGGCCTTAAACCGAATATTGGCCCAGAGACCGTTCAACAACCGGGTACAGTTCAGCAGGGTCTCCACTGAGTCAAAAACCGGCTCCTTGTCCTCCTGTAAATCCTTGTTATAAGTCAGGGGAGAGCTTTCATGGTGGTCAACATCCCCATCAGATGTCCGTATACCCTGCCTGTTTTTCCCCGAATCAATTCCGGGACATCGGGATTTTTCTTCTGCGGCATGATGCTGCTGCCGGTGCAAAAGGCATCGCTGATTTCCACGAAATCGAATTCCGAACCGGACCAGAGAACCAATTCTTCGGACATTCGCGGAATAGTGCATCATCAGAATCGACACTGCGGACAGAAATTCAAGAACAAAATCCCGATCACTGACTGCATCCATGCTATTGGTAGAAATCCGATCAAATCCTAATTCCTTTGCAACAAAAGCGCGGTCAATAGGAAAGGATGTCCCGGCCAGGGCTGCACTGCCTAAAGGGAGGACATTGACCCGCATAAAAATTTCGCTCAGCCGTTCCTGATCACGAAAAAACATCTCCAGATAGGCCAGGAGGTAATGGCCCAGGATTACCGGTTGGGCGCGTTGTAAATGGGTGTATCCGGGCATGACCAGGTGTCCCTGATTTTTAGCTGTTTCCAGCAGGGTTTTTTGCAGGGACTGGAGTTCCAACTTCAGATCCCGTATCTGATCTCTCAAATAAAGTCGTAAGTCCAGGGCTACCTGGTCGTTACGGCTGCGGGCCGTATGGAGTTTGCCCGCTACCGCCCCGATCTTTTTCGTCAGACGCTTTTCCACAAACATATGGACGTCTTCGTCTTCTAAAGGGAAAGTCAGTTTCCCCTGGCCCCATTCTTTTTGAATTTCCAATAGACCGAGGCGAATTTGCTTGGCCTCTCGGACGGGGATGATCCTTTGCCGGGCCAACATGTTCAAATGGGCCAGACTTCCCACCAAATCGTATGGCAGTAAGCGGTAGTCAAAAGGGATGGAATTGGTGAAAACATCCACCAGGGGATCGGTGGCTTCTGAGAAACGTCCGGCCCAGAGTTTTTTGGCATTTTTTTTCTTTATAGGTGATGGTTTCATAGCGAATATTTTTGCTGAATTCCGACTCCCGGACCCGGATTCTCCGGGTTATTATTTTGATACCAGATTTTGAATCTTCAGCCGCAATCCATTAAGCCGGATAAATCCCTCGGCGTCTTTTTGGTGATATACCTGATCTTCTTCAAAGGTGGCAAAATCGGACCGATAAAGAGAACGTTCCGATTTCCTTCCGGCGAGAATAACATTTCCTTTGAAAAGTTTTAACCGGGCAACTCCCGCAACCCGGGTCTGGGCTTCATCCATCAGTTTTTGAAGGAGTTTTCTCTCAGGAGAAAACCAATAGCCGTAATAGACCATTTCCGCATAGCGAGGTATAAGACCATCGCGCATATGCATGACCTCCCGATCCAGGGTCAAAGACTCGATGGCTTGATGGGCTGTACGGATCAAAGTACCACCCGGGGTCTCATAAACACCTCGGGACTTCATACCCACATAGCGGTTCTCCACCAGGTCTACGCGCCCTATCCCATGTTTTCCGCCGAGGCGGTTCAGGCAGGAAAGTAATTCCGCCGGTTTCATCTCTTGACCATTTATGGCGACCGGATCGCCTCGCTCAAATGAAATATCCACGTATTCGGGGGTGTCCGGAGCCTTTTCCGGTGATCCGGTCATCTGAAACATATCTTCAGGAGGTTCCATCCAGGGATCCTCGAATATCCCCCCTCGTAGCTGATATGCAACAGGTTGGCATCGGAACTGTAAGGCCTTTCCGGGGTGACCGGTACTGGAATCCCATGCCTTTGGGCATATTCGATCAGGGCCGAACGGGAATTCAAGTCCCATTCCCGCCAGGGGGCAATGATTTTCAGACCCGGATTGAGGGCCATGTAGGTTAGTTCAAATCGAACCTGGTCGTTCCCTTTACCGGTGGCCCCATGGCTGACTGCTTCGGCCCCTTCGGCCTCGGCTACCATGACCTGATGTTTGGCGATGATTGGACGAGCCAGGGAAGTCCCCAAAAGATAAAGTTGTTCATAGGCGGCATTGGCCCGGAAGGCCGGAAAGACATAATCCTCGTACAAATTCTTCTTTCAAATCTTTGGCCACAAACTTGGAGGCCCCGGTCTGCAGGGCCTTTTTTTCTATAGACCGACCAGTCTTCCTCCTGACCCAGGTCGGCGGAAAAGGCGATGACTTCTGCTCGATAAGTTTCCTTAAGCCATTTCAAGATGACCGAGGTATCCAAGCCCCCGGAGTAAGCCAGTACGATTTTCATTATTTCTTTTCCCCCACTACGTATTGAATGGATCAGGATATGAATCAATTCAGTTCGGAGGTCGGAGTTTTGAGGTTATACTCCGACCTCCGAACTCTCAACTCAAAAACTTCCACACCCCGAATCATCCTCTATGTATATTTTTCATTAACTGCTGCTGTTTTTTAAAAGATACTCCAACAAGGCCTTATGCACATGGAGTTTATTTTCAGCCTGATCAAATACTACTGAATTTGGACCTTCCAGAACCTCATCGGTAATCTCCTCTCCCCGGTGGGCCGGCAGGCAGTGCAGGACCAGGCAGTCGGGTCTGGCCAGAGAAAGAAGGGGATTGTTTAATTGATAAGACTTGAAAAGATTTCATCCTTTCAGCCGCCTGATCTTCCTGACCCATACTGGCCCAGACATCGGTGTTGATCACCTGGGCCCCTCGGACGGCTTCCGCGGGATCCCAGGTGAGAGTAATCCGTTCTCCAGCCTCTTCCTTGGCCCTTTTCCAAATTTCAGCGTTCGGTTCAAATCCCTTGGGACAAGCCAAAACCAATTGAAATGGAAAACGGCAAGCCGCTTCGATCCAGGAATGGGCTACATTGTTTCCATCTCCCAACCAGGCCACTTTCATTTGGTGAAAGTTGATGTTCCGTTCCCAAACCGTGTAAGAGGTCGCTGACCACCTGCGCCGGATGATAAAGATCGCTCAGGGCATTGATGATCGGTATCGAGGAGAACCCGGCCAGCTCATCAAGGATATTTTGTGAAAAAGTGCGAACCACCAGACCGTTCAGATATCGGGACAAGACCCGGGCCATATCTTTCAGAGGCTCATTACGAGTCATCTGGGTATCCCGAGTGCTGATAAAAACAGGATGTCCACCGGTCTGTATGACCGCCACTTCAAAAGAAAGGCGGGTTCGGGTCGACGGTTTTTCAAAAAGAAGCCCGACGGTCTTCCCCTGCAAGGGTTGGTCCTGGGTTCGGCCTTCTTTATATTCCCTGGTTCTTTTCCAGATGGCCTCGATTTCGGAGGTTGTCAGATCCGAAAGTTTCAGAAAGTCTCTTTTGCTCATTATTAAAGACGCACCCCCATTAATTTGTTTCTTTAAGAAGCGTCCGCAAGGTTTTAATCAAAGCATCGATTTCCCCTGGTTCAACGATCAAGGGTGGGGCAAAACGAAGGATCGTATCCTGGGTACAGTTGATCAAGAAACCCCGGTGAAAACAGGCATCAACAAACGGTTTCCCCGGACGATCCAGGGCGATGCCTAATAGCAGTCCCCGGCCCCGGACATCAAGGATCTGGGGAAATTCTTCCTTTAATCCCCGCAATTGATTCAGAAAGTAATCCCCTGTCTTTCTTACCCGGGGGAGGAAGCCTTCTTCCAGGAGAATAGAAAGGACTGTTCGGGCAACAGCCGTCACCAGATGATTTCCCCCGAAAGTAGCCGCATGGGTTCCCGGTTGGAAGGCGGCTGCTACCTCGTTCGTGGCCAAAAGGGCCCCTATCGGCAGTCCGTTCCCCAGGGCTTTGGCCAGGGTCATGATATCCGGGTGGGTCCCAAACTGTTCGTGACAGAAAAGGGTCCCGGTCCGGCCCAGACCGGTTTGGACCTCATCCAATATTAATAAAGCCTGCCGTTCCTCACAAAGCTTTTTGACCTCTTTTAAATAGGACTGATCGGGGACTTTGATGCCCCCTTCACCCTGGACCGGTTCCATAAACACGGCACAGACCGAATCGTCCCAATTCTGAACCAGAGCGGCAAGATCGTTGAAAGGCACAAAAGAAAACCCGGGAACCAGGGGCCCAAAGCCTTTTTGAAATTTTTCCTGCCCGGTTGCCGAGAGAGAGCCGATGGTCCGGCCATGAAAGCTGTTTTTCATGCAAAGGATGGTCGTTTTTTGCGGTCCGTATTTTTCGGTGGAATATCGCCGGGCCAGTTTAATGGCTCCTTCGTTGGCCTCGGTGCCGCTGTTGCAGAAAAAGGCCTTGTCGGCAAAAGAATGATTGACTAAAAGTTCGGCCAGTTCGATCTGGTTTTCAATATGATATAGATTGGAAGTGTGAAGGAGTTTTTCCGACTGACTTTTATGGTCTCAATCACCCGCGGGTGACTGTGACCTAAAGCGGTTACAGCAATACCGGCTAAAAAATCCAGATAAACCCGGCCGTCCTGATCCCAAATCCGGCATCCCTGACCTTTTTCAAAAGCAACGGGGATCCGGCCATAGGTGCTCATTAAAACGTTTCCTGCGCGTTCGACGATATTGGTGATTGATTTGGTTTGAGTCATTTTATTAATCCTGAAAATTTAAAGTGAAAAGTTCAAATTTCAAAGTTCAAAGGGCAAAATGCAAAACTACGAATACAAGTCTAAAGGTGAAATCAAGTATTTAAATTTGCAATTTGCATTTTCCATTTTGAACTTATCTTTTAGGTTATTTCTGTTCCGACCCCACGGTCGGTAAAGAGCTCCAGTATGACCGCATTTTCCACCCGCCCATCGATAATGTGGGCTTTTTCCACTCCATCCGAAAGGGCATCCAGACAACAGTTGACCTTGGGAATCATCCCTCCGTTGATCGTTCCATCTTCAATCAACCGGGGGATTTCCTCCCTTTTCAAGGTAGAGATCAATTGGCCTGATTTGTCTTTGACGCCTTCCACATCCGTCAATAGGATCAGTTTTTGGGCCTTCAGGGCTGCGGCTACTTTTCCCGCCACCAGGTCGGCGTTGATATTATAGGTCCGCCCCATTTTTCCGACCCCGATCGGAGCAATGACCGGGATGAAATTGTGAATCTCCAGGGTGGTGATAATTTCCGTATTGACTTCTACCACCTCACCCACCATACCGATGTCGATCAACTCCGGGGGATCATCCGGTCCCCGGCTTTTAAATAGGTTCATTTTCTGGGCCAGAAGGAGCTGTCCATCCTTGCCGCTTAACCCGATAGCCTTACCCCCCTGCTGGTTGATCAGGTGAACGATCTCTTTATTGATCTTGCCGCCCAGGACCATTTCGACCACATCCATAGTTTGACTGTCGGTGACCCGGACTCCCTGAATGAACTGGGAAGATATATTCATCTGGTCCAGCACTTTTTTAATCTGGGGTCCTCCGCCATGAACCACCACCGGATTCAAACCGATGTATTTCATCAAGACTATGCTTTTGGCAAACCCTGTTTTCAGGTCTTCATCCACCATGGCATGTCCGCCATACTTGATGACCATGGTCTGGTGGTAGAATCGCCGTATGTAAGGCAGGGCCTCCATCAAGATAGAGGCCTTTTCATAATAGGGATTATGATTATTTTCCTGGTTCATGGGATCACCTTGGTGCAAATAAAAACAGGTCTAAGGTTTAAGGTTATTGCTTAGACCTTAGACCTTTCTTTAAAGTATGTACCGGCTCAGATCCTCATTTTCTTCAATAGCCGATAATTTATTCCGAACGTATTCAGAGGTGACCGTGCATTCTTTTTCCACTCTGTCCGGGGCCTCGAAAGACAGATCGTCAAGGAGTCTCTCCATAATGGTATGCAACCGGCGGGCCCCGATATTTTCCGTCCTTTGATTTACCTGAAAGGCTGTGCGGGCGATCTCGGCCACGGCCTCGGGCAAAAAGACCAGATTGATGCCTTCGGTCTTCATCAGTTCGCAATATTGGGTGATCAGGGCTGCCTGGGGTTCGGTCAAAATACGTATAAAGTCCTCCTGGGTCAGTGAATTCAATTCCACCCGGATGGGGAACCGACCCTGCAATTCGGGGATCAAGTCCGAGGGCTTTGAATTGTGAAAGGCCCCGGAAGCGATAAACAGGATGTGATCGGTGCGCACCATCCCGTATTTGGTGGTCACCGTTGACCCTTCGACGATGGGCAGCAAATCCCGCTGAACCCCTTCCCGTGAGACGTCCGGACCGTGACTGGAACCCCGCCCGGCTATTTTATCGATCTCATCCAGAAAGATGATTCCGGTTTGTTCCACCTTGCGGATAGCTTCTTCGGTTACCTTGTCCATGTCAATCAGTCGTTGAGATTCTTCCTGAACCAGAAGCTCAAAGGCCTCGGGAACCTTAACCTTTCGGTGTTTGGTTTTCTTGGGGAAAAGGTTGCCGAACATATCCTTAATATTGAAGTCCATCTCTTCCATCCCCGCCGTTGAAAAGATTTCAACCATGGGGATTGATCTTTGGGTAACTTCCATATCTACGTATCGTTCCCCCAACTTTCCTTCCTGAAAGAGGGTCCGGAGCTTTTCCCTGGTGGATAAGGGTTCAGGACTGGGTTTCCTAACCACCTCTAAGATTTTTTCCTGTCCGGCGGGTTCTTCGGGTTTTGGTGGTTCGGTCTTGGGTGGAAGCAATAAATCCAATAAACGCTCTTCGGCGATCTCCCTGGCCTTGGACAGGACCTTTTGTTTTTCTTCGGCCTTGATCATATTGATGGCCAATTCGGTAAGATCCCGTACCATGGACTCCACGTCCCTTCCCACATAACCCACTTCCGTAAATTTGGTGACCTCCACCTTCAGGAAGGGGGATTGGGCCAATCGGGCCAGCCGCCTTGAAATCTCGGTCTTGCCGACCCCGGTAGGACCGATCATAATGATATTTTTAGGCGCGATCTCATCTCGAATCGCCTCCGGGACCTGCTGTCTACGCCAGCGATTTCTCAGGGCGATGGCTACCGTTCGCTTGGCCGCATCCTGACCGACGATATATTTGTCCAACTCGGAAACGATTTCTCGGGGTGTTAGATATTCTTCAACCAATCTACAATTCCTCCAATACGATCTGTTCATTGGTGTAAATGCACAAGGAAGCAGCAATTTTCATGGCTTCCCGAGCTATTTCAACGGCGGTAAGGGTGGAAAAACCCAACAAGGCCCTGGCCGCAGACAAAGCCAGGGGACCGCCCGAACCGATAGCCGCCACCTCTTCATCCGGCTCCATGACATCGCCGGTTCCGGAAATAATCAATATATGGTCCTTGTCGGCTGCAAGCAGCAAGGCTTCCAGGCGTCGCAACATCTTATCCGTTCGCCAATCTTTGGCCATTTCCACTGCCGCCCTGGTCAAATTTCCATTGAACTGCTCCAGCTTGGCTTCCAACTTTTCGAACAAGGTCAGGGCATCGGCCGTGGCCCCTGAAAATCCGGTCAGGATTTGATCATGATATAATCGCCGTATCTTTCTGGCCTTATGTTTCATCACGGTTTGTCCCATAGTGACCTGGCCGTCACCGGCAATGACGACCTTTCCCTGGTGACGCAGGGCCAAAATAGTGGTTCCTTCAAACATCCTACCCCCTTGGATGGGCCTTTTGATAGACTTCCAGCAAACGGCTCATGCTGATATGTGTATATTTCTGGGTGGTGGAAAGGGAGGTGTGCCCCAACAATTCCTGGACAATCCGCAGATCGGCCCCGGCATTCAGCAAATGGGTAGCAAAGCTATGCCGCAGGGAATGGGGACTGATGGCCGGAGATAGATTTCCTTTTTCCACTCTTTTTTTCAAGCGACGGGCAATGGTCCGATCACTGACCCTTTTCCCAAACCGATTCAGGAAGACTGCCTGAGGATCGGTTATCTTAATTTCCGAACGTTGTTCGGCCTGCTTCAAGGCCCGATGATAGGTTGTCAGGGATTCGATGGCTTTTCGCCCCATCGGGACCACCCTTTCTTTTCCCCCTTTTCCGATGACCCGGAGTAATCCCAGGGAAAGATCAAGAGCACTCCAATCCAAACCGGTTAACTCCATCAATCGCAATCCAGAGGCATAAAAAAGTTCCAGAAAGGCCTGGTCTCTGAGTTCCAATAAGGAATCGTTGCCCGGCTCCTGTAACAGTTGGTCTACCTCCTTTTCCGAAAGGAAGGTAGGGATCGTTTTTTCAATTTTGGGTGTTCGGACCTGGCTTATGGGGTTCTCCGATATCCAGCCATTTTTCTGGGCATACCCGAAACAGGACCGAAGGGCAGCCATCTTGCGGGCCACCGTGCTTTTTTTGTTTTTCTTGTGGAGCTGCGCCAGGAATCCTCTTATCAGGGGGAGATCCAGTTGTCCGGGTTCCTCTGTCCCTTGTGATTTTAAATAAATTAAAAACTCCATCAAGTCCTGATGGTATCCTCGTAAGGAATTCGACGACAATCGCCGTTCGGCCTCATTCTGCTTGAGGAATTCATCAATGATTTGACGGATGGTTGTCATTATCCCTTTTATCCTTATAAAAGGTTAATTTAACCATAATTTATGGATAATGTCCACAAAAAATGCGCTTTACCGGGACAGAGCCTTTGGGGCAAAAAGTTCCGGAGGGAGAAATCAATTCTCGGATTTATCAACTAAGAATCTATTATTTTGATTCGAGGGTTTTTCGCGGAAAATCATCCCTTCCGGATTTTAGCTCCGGTCTCCAGTTCTTCTTTTTTCATGAGGTACAGGGCATCGAGCAAAGCCATCTGGAAGCTGCCGGGGCCCGAGGCCTGGGCTGCAGCCATTTCACCGGCCAGGCCGAAATAAGACAATCCGAAGACCGCTGCTTGCTGGGGATCAAGGTTCACGGCCAGGAAAGCGGCGATCATGGCCGTGGCTGTACAGCCGGTTCCGGTGATACAACCCATCATGGCATGGCCGTTTTCTACACGGTAAACCGCTTGGCCGTCAGTGATTAAATCGACAACCCCGGTGATGGCCAAGGTTGTTTTCAGTCTTTTGGCCAGAGACATGGCCGTTTCTGTAGCCTGGTCCACAGTATGAACGGAGTCTACCCCTTTGGTGGAAGAGCCTGTTCCTTTTTCACCCAGGGAGAGTACTTCCGAGGCATTACCCCGAAGGACCTGGATGGAAACTTCTTCCATGATCCGTCTGGCGGAATCGGTGCGCAGGCGGGTCGCCCCGGAGCCTACGGGATCCAGGATTACCGGAATATTTAGGGCATTGGCCCGTTTTCCGGCCTTCAACATGGCTTCGATCCAGGGAGGGCTCAAGGTCCCGATATTGAGCACCAGGGCGCCGGCAAGAGCCACCATTTCCTCCACTTCTTCAATGGCATGGGCCATTACCGGTGAGGCGCCACAAGCCAGCAGGGCATTGGCTGTATAGTTCATAACCACATAATTGGTAATATTGTGGACCAGCGGTTTTTTTTCACGAACACTTTTTAAGTTCTCTGCGGCTTTTTGGGCCAGGGCTTGGTTGAACATGCGAAATACTCCTCCTTTAAGATTAATTATATCCTGCTATATTCATGAGGGAAAAATATTTTAATAGATAAGGAAATCATGAGTCAGAATACAGAATTCAGAATCCAGAATAAGGCAGGATATCTTTTATCGATTTTATTGTTCTTCTGAATTCCGGCTCCTGGATTCTGTATTCCCAAATTTTGATATCTTTGTCAATGTTTCAACGTCTTGGTGACGTATTGGTTTTCCCGGCAGTTCAATGGACAGATGATTAACCTAATCGAAAATGATCCCACCCCGAAGTTTTGACCGACTGTCTTGAGCCATCGGATAGGATCAAAGATATTTCACCGGCCTCTCCGGTGATCCTTCCAATCTCGGTCAAGGGGACCGTTAGACCACATTGGGCAGCAAGGGAATGAAGCAAGGGTACATCCTCAAGTCGGCAGGTGACAACCAATTCGTAATCGTCACTTTCACCCAGGAACAGGTCATAAGGATCTTTGCCTAAGGTAACGGCCGCTTGTCGAAGAGCGTCACTGACAGGCAGTTTTTCCTTTACCAAAAGGGCACCAACCCGGCTTTCCGCACAAATATGTCCTAAATCACCAAGGATCCCATCACTGATGTCGATCATGGCCGAAGCCAATCCGGCTTGGGCAATCGCCGCCCCTAAATAGGCCCGGTGAAAAGGGACGTTGTAGATCCGGACTAAAGGGTGTCTCAGTATATTCAGGTCATTCGGGGATTGGAGCAAAAGCTTGAGACCGGCAGCCGACTGGCCCGGATATCCGCTAACCAGGATTACATCGCCTGGCCTGGCCCCGGAACGACGTAGGCCCTTTCCCTGTTCCACTTCTCCTATCAGGGTGATGTCGATGAAAATGCCGTTCCCTGATTGGGTGAGGTTTCCTCCTATAATCGAGGCACCAAAGGGGTTCAGTTCCAAAAGAAACCCGCGGTAGAGGGCTTCCACATCCCGGATCAGAAAATCGGCTTTTAAGCCAAGGGAAATCAGGGCATAAAGGGGTTTACCTCCCATGGCCCCGATGTCACTGATGTTCACGGTCATGGCCCGACGTCCTAAATCCAAAGGGCTGATGTTTTCCGGCAGATAGTGGCGGCCTTCCACCAGAGCGTCACAGGTGACCAGAAGTTCAAAACCTGGCTGGGGAAGGAAAGAGGCCGTATCATCACCGATACCCAGGGTTACTCGTTCAGATTGAAGCCCCTCTTTGTTCAGGAGATCCTGTATTCTCCCGATCAGAGTGAATTCTCCGATATCCTTGATGCGCTCAGACATGAGGGACTCGTGAAAGGTCGTCACCCCGGTGAAAACCGGGGTCCAGGGGTTTTCTAACCTGTTGGGGTTCCTGGATTCCGACTTTCGTCGGAAAGACGGAAATGGGGTTTCGACGTCTTTTTAAGAATTCACTAAGCATGAAGGTTGGCCTCCAGTAAACTCCGTATTACCCTTGTGGCTTCTGCCGGATCTTTTTGACAACAGACGGCGGAGATGACGGCAATCCCGTAAACCCCGGTTTGCATCACCTGGGGAATATTATTTTCGGAGATGCCGCCGATAGCGATGATCGGCAGGGGAATTTCTTTGACGATGTGTTTCAAAAGATCAAGCCCGCCGGCCGGGGCAGCATCTTCTTTGGAGGTGGTAGGAAACACTGGGCCGAAGCCGACATAGTCCGCCCCTTCTTGGAGACATTTGCGGGCCTCTTCCAGGGTTCCGGCTGAACCGCCGATCACGGCCTGTTCCCCGAGTATTTTTCTGGCTAAAGGGATCGGGAAATCGTCCTGACCCAGATGGACCCCATCGGCCTGAGAAGCCAAAGCCCAATCCAATCGATCATTGACTATAAAGGTCACCCCTGTTTTGCGGCATAAGTCCTTCATCTGCCCGGCGATCCGGATCATTTCTTTGGTCGCCCCTGATTTCTGTCGAAACTGGATGGCATCGGCCCCGCCGGCAATGGCCAGTTCCGCCAACTCCGCATGGGAGAGGCGGGTTTGGAGAGAGGTGTCGGTCAGTACATGGAATCGTCCGATTTTTTTCATATTGATTGCCTAAAGTACAAGAGAGAGTACCGGATATTCTGCCGGTTTAAAGACAATAAATTAAAACCTATCCGACAGTTAAAGTCAATCATAAAAGCAAGTTGGCTTCTTTCTTTTCCATTTGTCCTTTTGTATTATGCCCGAAACCGGTTGCAGGGAATTGATGAGGGTTAGGATAGTAGGTTGTCCGAAAAATCGGATGATGAAGCCATCGGTTTGTGATATTATAGAAATATCAAAAGAGATAACCTCGTAAAAAGTCAAAAATTGCCTTTTCACGAGGCGGGAAAGGGCTTCCCCTCCCCCCGCCACTTGAAGTGAATTCAAGTGGTTCCACCTTCACCCCAAGCCGGGACTTAATCGTCCTCGGCCTGTGGATGGACTTTTTACAAGTCCATCAAAAGAGATCCCTGCTGTCGGGCAATGTTAAACCGGATAAACAGGTTTACTCTGAAGAGAAAGAATCTATGGTAACCCTATTGATCGTCTACCACTCTCAAAGTGGTAATACCCAAAAAATGGCACAGGCGGTTGAAAGAGGCGCTGCGGAGATAGAAGGCGTGAGGGTCATTTTTAAGAAGGCGTCGGATACCGGAGAAGAAGATCTTCTGGCTTGCGACGGGCTGGTGCTGGGCTCGCCGGAATATTTCGGGTATATGTCCGGAGCAATAAAGGATCTTTTTGATCGAACCTATGAAAAGGTCCGGGGGCATAAAAAAATATTCCGAAAACCCTATGCTGTTTTTATCAGCGCCGGAAACGACGGCCAGGGGGCCTTGATGAATATCGAAAAGATCTGTATCGGCTATCAGTTTAAAAAAGTGCATCAGCCGATCATTGCTAAAGGTCCGGTCAGTGAAGAAATCCTATCGCAATGCGAAGAACTGGGCCGGACCATCGCTGCCGGCTGCGAGGCGGGGATTTATTAGAGGATTGGCAGAGAGATTTGAAATTCTTGAATCCAGAATCCAGAATCCAGAATTCAGAATTCAGGAGTCAGAATATAGAGGGAAATCTTTTTTAAGTTTTGCAATTATTCTGAATTCTGACCCCTGGCTCCTGGATTCCAGGATTTTGAATAAAGTTTATTTAATCGCCAACAGTTCAATGGTAAAAATAAGCACCGCATTCGGTCCAATTTTCGGACCGGCCCCCCGTTCATTATAGGCCAGCTTGGAAGGGACAAAAAGCTGCCATTTGGACCCAACCTTCATCAATTGCAGGGCTTCGGTCCAACCGGGGATGACCCCATTCACCGGAAAGGTCGCCGGCTCCCCCCGTTTGTAGGAGCTGTCGAATTCGGTACCGTCGATGAGGGTACCCTGGTAATGGGTGCTTACCTTATCGGTAGCCTTGGGGATTTTACCGGTTCCTTCTTTGAGGATCTTGTATTGTAATCCACTGGGCAGGGTTTTGACGCCTGCCTTCTTTTTGTTCTCGGCCAGAAAGGCTTCCCCTTCTTTCTTGTTTTTTTCTCCCATGGATTTCATCTTTTCCGCTTGTTTTGCATTGATTTCTTGTTGAAGGGCGGTCAGGACCGTGCGCATCTCCTCTTCGCTCAACATCGGTTTGGCTCCGGAAACCCCATCCTTAAACCCTTTGTTAAAAATATCCGGGTCGATTTCCGTCGGCAGTTGTTTCATGTTCTTGCCGATGTTTATGCCGATGGAGTAGCTGACTTTGTCTTTCTGACTTTTCAGTTGAGTGTTCTCAGCGGCCAAGCTCTGCGAGGCCAGGAAAAAAATGCCCAGTATCCCGATTAACCAAGATTTCATAAAAACTCCTTTTTCACCTGATTGATTTATTTTACAGCGATTTTTTATCATCTTCCGTGTGGCTTGTCAAATGGAGTAACGAACCTATACTGAAAGAATTGATTGAGGTTTAATCGTCTGAGAATAAAGGAATGGAATAAAGCGGATTGTTTATTTGGTCAGAATATTCGTAAATTGTTCCTCATTCAATCCGGTTTGCCTAAGCATTTAATAAAACAACCATTTGGGAATGTCTTTTTGATGTTTATGGCTTATCCGAATCCTGAGAATTCCTCCATTAGGTAAAATTTTCCTCCACGTTTCGTGTTTTTTGGAAAGTATTTTTTCAAACCCGATCTTTTTTAAAACCTCCCGAAATTGATCAAATGTGAACGAGGCCATATTGGACCTCAAGGAGCATCTTTATTTCCCAATCGGTTTTGCAGGCAGCTATGGCTTTGATATAGGGACGATGGTGAGCCCTATTTGGACTATTAGCATATACTTCAAAGTCGGTCATATATTCTTCGGCATAATCTTTTATAGCCTCAACCATATCCTCTAAGGCGTCTTCCGAGGTAGCCATTTCGATTACCAGGTCCAATTCTGGGCAGTAGGCGCAGTAACCCCCTTCATCTCTGGCTAGAATAACCGTCAGCCTTTTTTCGAAAGTTAATATTTTCGGGATAGAAATCCCTTTAACCTCGGTGTCGAGCTTGGGGAGATTTAGTTCCATAACTTCTCCTTACCGTTTGAATCGTTTTGATAAGACTTTTCTTTTTGATAAGTAGAATATGTAGAATATAAAGTAAGAAAAAATGCAAGGCAAGGAGAAAATTAGGGCGGAAAGCGAGGGAGCAAAAGGGGTCTGACCGGGGAAGATTTTTCAAATAGGGAGGAATAATGGGAAAAGAAGGGCTGACTTCAAAAATTTAAACAAACTTCTTATTCTGCATCCTGAACTTGCCTTAACCAGTGAAGGGATCTGTAGAAACCCCGAAATTTTGATCAAAGGCTTTATCATAAAAAGGAAGCTGAAATTATTTCACCGTAAACTCAACCGAATCAATGACCCTATTGTCCCGGTCGATAATGGACACGGCATAATTGCCCCGTTCCGGTTTCCACAGGAAGAAAGGATCAAAGACGCCGGTTTTTTGGTCGTTTATCACCCATTGGTACTGCCCGGCCGGACCCTGAAATTGAAATGGAACCCGCTGCAAGGCTTCAGGGATTTCCGGATCGAGATGAATCAGCATTTCATTAGCCGGAGAGGAAATCAGCGGTTTCTGAAAAGGCGAGCCGGCCCGGATCTGAGAAACCGGTTCTGTCCCTTTAATAAAATATTCTTTCCTGGCCGGTTCCACCTCCGGTAAAAAGTTCACCCCGGCGAGGACTACACCGGCTGGCGGATTGGGGGGGGGATGAAGATCGGTCGGCATGAAGGTAGTTCATCACAGCCAGCCAGACCGGCGCCGCCCCGGAAACACCGCTCACATTTCTCATCGGCTCTCCGGAAAAATTTCCCACCCAGACCCCGACCGTGTATCGATCCGAATAACCAAAACACCAGTTGTCTCTCATGTCTTTGCTGGTTCCGGTTTTGGCTGCCGTCCAAAACCGGGTGGCTAAAGGGTTTTCAAGTCCAAAGGTAATGCTACGGGCTCCCCGGTCGGAAAGGATGTGGGAGATAAGAAAAACCGCCCCTTTATCCAAAACCGGTTTCGGTTTTACAACCGGCTGATCCCGGCGAATCCTCAAAGGGCTTGAATTCCCCCCATTGGCCAGGGTCCGGTAGGCGTTGGTCAATTCCAGAAGTGAAATATCCGCCGAACCAAGTGCCAGGGAATAACCATAATATTCGGCATCTTCCGAAAGGCTTGTCAATCCCAAATGACGGAGTCGATCCCAAAAAGGATTCAGGCCGACCAGAAGCAGGGTCCGCACCGCCGGGACATTCATCGAAGCGGATAAAGCGGTTCTGGCACTTACCAGCCCTCTGAAAACATTATCATAATTTCGGGGGACATAAAGACCGGTCGGGGTGGTGACCTGAAGCGGGGAATCTTCAAGAAGAGAGGCAGGCGTTAGGAAGCCTTTCTCAAAGGCCAGTTCGTATAGAAATGGTTTCAGGGTCGACCCGGCCTGCCTTTGGGCGGTTATACCATCCACCCAGAGGGCGCTGGAGGTCTGACCGCTGTTTCCGATATAAGCCAGGATATCTCCGGATCGGTTGTCGACGACCAGGACTGCCCCGTCGGCGACATGGTCCTCTTTAAGGTCCGCCAGATAGTGGTTGAGGGTATCCAGGACAAATTGCTGCAGCCTCCCGTCCAGGGTGGAAACCACCTGGGCTTGGTCTCCTTTCAAGAGCATTTGAGCCACCTGAGGGGCGATGGATATGGCCGGTTTAATGGGGTAGGGGGATTGGAGGCTTGTCTCCCCTAAATCCTTTATAGCCTGGCAGGACGGCTCTGCTGCCAGAGAACGGCTAAAAAAACAGGCCCGGTTGATGACGGATTCAACCGGCGCATTGGGAGAGGCAATCAATGAGGCCAGGATTAATGACTCAGCTTCATTGAGGCCGCTCGGTTCCTTGACGAAAAGACCCCTTGAGGCGGCGGCAATTCCCTGAAGTTCGCTTCGAAAGGAAATCAGATTCAGATAGGCCTCCAGAATTTGGGGTTTGGACCAGGTTTTCTCCAAGGCCTGGGCCGCCCGTATCTGATTCCATTTTTGTTTTAAGGAACGTTTTACCCCATGGGCCCTGTATCTTTTATCAAGGAGGGACACGAGCTGCATGGTCATTGTACTGGCTCCCCTGGTGTGTGGTGACAATGGTTTTTTTACAGCAGCGGCAAATATTCCGACCCAATCGACTCCCTGATGCCGGTAGAATCGACGGTCTTCCACAAAAAGAACCGCCCGGATAAGGGCCGGGGAAACAGCCTTGAGATCGACCCAATCCAGTCTCCGTCCCCGGTTGTCGATTCTCATCTCCTGAATAACCCGTCCGTACCGGTCCAAGAGCAAGGCATCCGATTTTTTGTAGGACCCTTTCACCGTCTCAAAAGAAGGCAGTTTTCTTAATTCCCCGGCGGTTATGACATAAATCGCGGGAAGAACCAAGGCCAGGGCCAGAACCAGTCCTGCCCACTTTATGAGTTTAATTTTTTTCATAAATTATAAGACACCAAGGGACTGAATAATCCAGATTTCTCTGCTCCAACGGATATAAATTCCCTCAGTCCTCAAACCTCGAACCTTGGACCTTCAACTCTGGTTATTCTCCGATCACCATCCTCCGATTCGGCCATTCACCGAACATCTCCGGTGCGTAGAGGGCCTCGACCCTGGTCTCGGGCAAATAAAAAGAGCCCCCGTTATTCAGTCTCAGGGTATATTCAACCGTCCATTTCCCTTTGGGAACAAACTCATAATAAACCTTAAGGGCTTCGAAGGAACGCTCCCGGAAGGTTTCCCAGGCCCGCCCCTTCTCCTTTTCTTCCCCGGTCAGGGTACTTGCGTCCCGGCCCAGGCCACTTCCCAAGATCATGGAACCTGACGGTATGGAGTCATTGACCACCACCCAGGTCATGTCGGCCTGGGCTTCCAATTCAAGACGCACCCGGACCACATCCCCTTTGGTCCAGGTGTTTCCGTTTTTTTGTTCCACGGGAATCCATGTTTTCCTTATCGTATAGCCGCTGAAGACCGGCTGCTTCAAGGGGATGGCTGCCAGACTGCGGATCGTTGCCCAGGGGCTTCCACTGCCTTGATGGGTAATCTGCAGGACTTTTTTTTGCTTGGGCCAGGCGAACATTACCTCTTTTCCTGCCGGGTTCTTAGCCCAGTCCGTGGATACCGAATTTTTATCAAGGGTGGCCTGGGTATGCCCGGTAACCGGAACCGATTCATAAAGCATTTCAAACTTTTTAACAGCTAAAAGACCCCAGACATTGGCCAAAGTGGTGTCCCAATGTCCCCCTCTCATCCTTCCCAGCAGACCTCTGGCTATCTTGGGAGAATCGTTTTTCCAGCCATCCAATCGGAGAGCGGTCAGTAATGCCCTGGCGGCATTGGTATCCGATGTGGCCAGGAGCCACCAGAGATTGTCCGTCCTCTCGGTCGAAAAGGTCAGAGCTGTTCCCTGAAGATTCATCCTTGAATGGAGGATCTGCTCCGCTTCGGTTAATTTTTTACCCCGGTCGGAAAGGTCTTTGACCCGGGACAGGATATTCATCCAATCCAAAACGGCCGAAGTAGGCCAGAGGTTGGGTTCAATGGCAATGGAACCCAGAAGACTTCTGTCTGCCGCCCCAAAACGGGAGAGGGCTTCCATGGCGGTCAACTTTCTTATGGAGAGGTCGGCGGTAGGGAGTGCGGAATAGCGGAGTATCCTGCCTTCGATAAACCCTTTAAGGCCTTTTAGCATTTTGTCTCTTAAGGACCTTGGGATTTCCAGTCCGGCTTCCTGACTCACGGATAGCAGATAAGCGGTAAGGACGTCGTTTCCCTGAGGCATGATAGGAAAAAACTTGGCCAATCCGTCATCATCCAGATAGGACGGCAAGACGGACATCAAATTAGGCCAGGTCTCTTTTCCCTGAAGCACGATAGCCCTGGATATCTTCTGTTCCAGGCAGCTATAAGGATACTCTTTCATATAAGAAGTAACGCCGGACAGACCTTGAGAGAGCTTCGGTCTTAAAAGTATATCTACCCCGCCTTGACCGGGGAGGGCCCCTTCAGGGGTCTCGACCGGCAGGGAAAAGGGGCCTTTTATCTGGGTCAGGGTAGCTTGAAAGGTCCGGGTTTTTACGGCCTTGGCCACTTTCTGAGAGACTTTCAGGCGATCATAAGCCGGTCCATCGATTTGTTGGATAACGGCTTCGTAATCCAATTTCTCCTGGCCCGAAGGTACCTGGATCTCCCACCCGATTGTTTTGGCTTCTCCGGCCCGAATCGACACCCGCACCGGTTCCAGCTCTTTTTTCCCATTCAAGGAATGGACGGTCAGCCGGGCTTCAACCTGCATATTGCTTTGAGAGGCATTTCTGGCGGTGAATTCCGCCTGAAAACGGTCCTCCTCGCGGACCAAGGGTGGAATCCCGGAAAGGAACATCAAATCCTGATGGGTCCTGATACTGGTCCCACCGGTGCCGAACAGGCCTTCCCCGGAACTGGCTACAGCCACGATTTTAAAGGAGGTCAGGGAATCGTTAAGGGGGAAATGAATGGAAGCCTGACCCTTTTCATCCAGGGCCACGGTCCCCCTCCAGTAAACCAGGGTGTCAAATAATTCCCGGGTGAACTGCCGGCCCCCTCCGCCGCCGTGGGGCAGGGCCTTTCGTCCGAAATGTCTTTTTCCGACTACCATCATTTGGGCCGTGGAGGTATCCACTTCACAGCCCCTTCGGCGCATCATGGCCTCGAGCAGTTTCCAGCTTTCATTGGGCTTAAGCTCCAGGAGTCCTTCATCCACCACGGCCACCGTCACTTCACTCCCTTTGGGCGGAGTTTTTCCGTAGGCGGTTTTGACCAGAACATTGGCCGTAACCGTTTCCCGCGGGGTATAGATTTTTTTGTCCGATTCAACTTCCACCTTTAATTCGTGGGGTTTCCAGCCGACTTTTATTTCCGTCAGGCCCAGTTTGTAGGCCGGCTTCCCGGGATCGAATAAGGCCGTGGGCCGGGTGCCTGAGACCCGGCCCCGGACCACCAGGGCCGAGACGAAGACATTGGGCGCATAATTTTTTTTGATTGGTATTTCCACCAGTGGATGATCTCTGGTAATTTTTTTAACATAGGCATCCAGGATCCCTTCCCGCTCAACCGTGATAAGGGCTGTGGCCTGTCGAAAGGGCATCTTGACCTGGAACCGGGCTCGGTCACCGGATTCCAGGGTCTTTTTTTCAGGGATCAAATCAATGCGGTCGTCGTTGCGGGCTTCATCCCACTGATCTTCTTTTCCGGAAACCCAGATTTCCTGGTTGGTGGAGAAAAGGTTGTTCTGGTCGTCGACCGCCTCGGCTTGCAAAATCACCTGGCCGCTGACGGGCGATTTACCCTGACAAAACAAAAGACCCTTTTGATCCGTTTTTCCCTGACAGTGTTGACCGGCTTCTTTGATCTCGGTGATATTTTCATAGGCATAAAAACCCCCGGCAATGCGCCTCCGGTATGAATAGGTTTTTCGTTCCAGCAGGTTGACCTGGACTTTAACCCCGGGTATTGGTTTGCCTTTCAGGTCCAAAACGATCAGGGAATATTTGAGGGAATCCTGGGTCGCTTCATGGGAACCGGAACTGATGCCGATCAGGTCCTTGGCCGGATAAAGAGGGATCCGGGAAGAAACGGTTTGAATTTCCCCATTGGGGTCTCTGAATTCAAGCTCAGTGAGGAGGTCCCTGGGACGGTCGATTTCCGGGAGTCCCGAAAGTCTGGCCCGGGTTACCCCTTGTTCATCGAGGGTCAAATCAAGGGTGTGCAGTTTTTCCTTAGCGGGTTTGGAACGATCTCCCTGGTCCTCTTCTCCCTCATAATCTTCATCATACACCTCCGGCCGGACAATCCCCGTTTTAATCCTTCCATTGGAAAAGACAAAATCATCATAGTCCGGAAAGGACACGACCCTGGGTTGAATCTCCGTTCGGACTTTTACCGGCAAATGGGCGGCCCCGCCACCGGATAGATAACGAACCGACAGGTCCACTTCAATTTCCTTTCCATTAATCACCGGGTCCTTAGGTCCCTGAATCAAAGCCTTCATCAGGGGGATTCGAAATTCTTCCACCCGGAAGGAGCCGCTTCCCAGCTTTTGATCAAATCGGGTTTTGGGCTGATTCGATCTGGAGGTCAGGGAAACTTCATAGGTTCCTAATTTGGCGTTATCCGGTATCTTAAAGACTGTTTCCGCGGACCCGTTGGCCCGCCATTTCAGGGGAAAGAGGTATTGCTGATTACTCCCACTGTGTTCAATAATGACTTCGTTTAAGGTGTCCAGTTCGGAAGGAACAAACAAGCCTTTCATGGAAGGCTTTCGAAGAAAATGTTTCATGTGTACATCTTCTCCGGCCCTGAACAGCGTTCGATCAAATACCGTGTGGGCCAGTAAACCCTCTTTGGGTGGGTAGGCCGCCGAAGGCACATTGAAGCGCCAGGTTTCTATACCTTCGTTCCAGGTAGAATGGGTAAAGGTCAAATCCTTTTGGGTTTTTGCAAAAATAAAAAAACCGCTCTGGATACCGGAAAGGGCCGGGAGATATTCTTCGTCCTGCCCTTTCTCCACACAGCGGGGAAGATTTTTTCCTGTAGGTAAAGAAACATTTATTCTGGCCACCCCGTTTTCATCGGTTTTTCCCTGCCATTGCTTTTTTCCGGTGCAGTCACGGACCGTGACTTCGGCTTCTTTGACCGGTTCCCCCTTGTCCAGGGTGGTGACCCAGACCAGAGAAGCAGGCCCGGCCCCACTTGAAATGAGCGGCCAGGTTGGTAACCAGGGCAGCGGCCGGCACATACAGGGGGACGGGTTTATTTAAAGGCGGGATCCCAGAATTTCACTTTCCAGTTCCACTACATGAAATCCGGGATCTTTAAGAGGAACCCCGATTACTTCGAATTCTTTCGGTCCACCCTGTTTAGGGATGGCAATACCTTGAAGACCTTCTTTGCCTTTAAGAATGGAGGTCTCCCTCTTGGCAGATTTCAGGATTTTAAGCCATTCGATGATTTTTTCTTCTCTGTCCCTTCCGACCTGATGGATCCTGCCTTTCAGGTTCTGGGTCCATTGATCGGGGTCTCCTTTTCCGGTTTCCGGGGTAACGGGCTTATTATCCTCGGAATTGGTCATCCAGGCCTTGATTTCGTTCTCGAGGTTTCTCACGGTCAGGGGGAGTAATCCGCCTTCGTTCCATTCGAGGATGCCGAACCTTGCGGAAAATTTAGCCAGAGAAGGGTAGCGGTCTGTTTTGATTTTCAGCGGAAATTTATCCCGGTTGCTTAAGGGTCGGCCGGCATCGTCTGTTAAATCTTTAGGGAGGTGCAGGGTGAAAGTGGTGTTTTCGGGAAAAGGGCCTTCAAAAACGATCCAATCCACCCATTGTTTTTCTCCTTCCCCGCTTTGTTTGGGTTTCCAGAATTTACCCGATTGACTTTTGAGCCGGATCTGACGGGCCTTTTCCCAGGAAACCGGGGCGGAAAAAACAAGTTTCATGGGCATCAGGGGGATACAACCGCTGGTCGGTTTTTCTTTTTTCCCTCTGAACCTGGCGTAAAAGGGTTGGCGTGTTTTGAAAACCAGGGTTTGATCTTTTTCGGTGGCTAGGGCACTGCTTGTTTTAACTCCCTTCCCCCAGACGATTTTGACCTCAGCCCCGGAAGGAAAGGATTGCTTGCATTGAAAGACGATCGGAGGGATTTTTTCTTTTTTGAATTTTATGTCCTTTAACAACTGCTCCTTTTCTTTCCCTTGAATCAGCCGGATCCCGACCCTTTCCTGAATCCCTTCCACCGAGCAGTAAACCTGTTGGCCGATCGAGGCTTCGTCGGCCTCGGCGTCCAGGGAAAAGATAAAAACCTGATTTTCGTCGATCCATTTGTTGCCTTCCTCGGGTCTTGATCCCTGCACGGAAGGGCCGCCGGTATTAAAGTAAAATAGCTTGGGACCGCTGATCGGTTCACCAGCCAGGGTTTTTAAATCTGGCTTCACTTGAAAGGTACAACGCACCCCGGCCGGCAAGTCTCTTTCAAAGTCATAAGCCCAGGTTTTGCCGTCCACCCAGCGTCCCCTCCCTTTTTCCGGGCATTGGAGGACAAAGGGATCCTGGCCAGTCTTGGATCGCCGAAAGGGACCATCGGTTCGGAAAATCTGGCCGTCACCTGGCGCACCTCTTTCACCGTCCCCTGAGGGGAAAACCGGTCCACCTGGGACGTTTCTGCGACCGAGGCGAAAGCGATGCAAAAAAACAGACACAGGAATACTTTATACAAGTTTTTCATTATACCCCTCCGATATCCTTATTCAAGATATTGCTTTTGATTTATTGAGCAGTTCGCGAGTACTCGAGATAGCCCTGTGAGCCTAACAAATGAACGATATTTTCGGAATGTTCTCGAATTTTGGAATCCTCATGGGAAAGCCCTTGTTCCAGGATTCGCCAGACCCCTTCCCTTTTTCGGTGAAGGAAAAACCAGGGGTCATCATTTTTATCAACAAATAAATTCAGGCATCTTAATGATTGTTCCGGATAATCCCTGAACACATGACTCATACGCTCGAAAACATCATCTTTTGATCCTTTTAAAGTGGTACGCTGAAGGATCTCTTCAAGATATGGGAAGGTCCAATTTTCCCCGCAGAGACCCGAAGCAAACCACGAGCCGAATGCCGATAATTCTTTCTCTGATATATTGGAAATGCCTCCCTTTTTGTCTATCCTCCAATCCCATAATTTTTTGAATTTTTCAATCAGTTGCGGTTCGAGGGATTTGTCCCTGTTTAGGCTTCGTCCAATAAAATCCATCGCGTGAGTGGTTAATTCAACTGATGCTTTTTCGAAAAAAAGGCTGATAAGGTCTTCCTTGTCAAGGCTGATCTTTTCCCGGATATAAAATATGACCAAATGCTCCGCAAGCTTTCCCTCAGGGGTTCTGTAAGTTTTAGTATTATCCATTTTTATTGCCAATCTATCGACCTCTTCCGAATAAATATTTTTGATAACATCATAAACTTGGTCGTAAAGTTTTGAATATAATAGGTAAGTGTCCCAGGCGGCCTCTCTTAACAGTCTGTTTCCCAAATCTGCCGGGAAAATCCGAACAAGATTTTCTTTTACCCACTCTGAGTCCAGAAGAACAAGTTGTGGCAGCCATAGTCCATAAACCGCACGGTCTGTTTGGTTCATGGCAAAGGGATTACTGGGGATATTTAGATGATTTTCTAAAACCGTTAGGACCTCAGGTATCTCTTTAAAACTTATTGATATTTCCTCCTTTTCTTTAAGTTCATTATAAATCCACATTGCATAATGCATAACCCCATGAAGGGCCTTCCCACGAATCGAATTCCAGGACAAGGTGAGTGGGTTCATATTATCCCCGCCATATTTTATTTCGTATTCAAGGTCCGGGTCCGGGTCATTAGTTAGAGATTCAATAATCTGCCAGATCATCTCCCGGAGGGAATAAGGAAGCCCCGCTTTTCTATTAAAGATTTTTTCAAAAAGACTTGCGATTCTATCCCGAGTATGACGCCAATCTAAATCCATTTCAAAATTTTCACGAAGGCCCTTGGGGATTTTGCGACCAATAATCTCTCTGGGCTGGTCAACAACCCATTTGCAGAGTTTAAAAAGTTTTTCATATTCTACAGGTTTGTCATTCTCAATAACCGCAGAAAAGCCTGAAATGATATGGCGGATATATGTGGGGTCCAGTTTTTCGTCAATAAATCGTTCAATTTCAGTTATGTATTTTTCAGGATTTTCTGCAATAAGAGAACTAAGGGCTGAACCAAGCCCTTCAGGAGTTGGGGCTTCCCATTCTCCGGATGGTTTCCACTTCTTTAGATAGTCAAGTTGCCCATCGATAGTCATTTCGGAGAAGCTCTTCAGGTTTTTAGGGCTTAAAGATCCCTGTCCTTCCTCCACTTATCCAGCTATGAAACCCAGTGGAATCCGAGGTTTCCCAAGTTCTCTTTTAAATTGTAGGAATCTGCTTTTCCACTCGCCTATAAGGTAATCCTGAATAATTATCAGTTTCTCGTATTGCCACCATCTTAATCTTTTCTCCCTTTGCTCTTCGTTATTTTCTTTATTTTCAAGATATTTTTTTTCTTCCTCAGCGTCATCTATCCAAGAGAACAATAATAATTGTTCCTTAGGCGAAAGTTTTCCGAAATATTTTCTTAAAAGCTGATAATACTCAAATTGCATTTCCAAAGAATTGAACAATTCCCTGTTTAAGAGGCGATCCCGGATTAGTTCAAAAGGAGCTTCCTCAATAACCCAGAAAAGATACAAACCAATCCTTATAAAAATATTCCAACCATAGGATTCGAGAAACCTTACAATTTTAAAAATTTCTTTAACCTGTTTTTTACAAATATTTTCCCCAGTATCTCGAATTGCATTAATTAATAGATCATCAACACCATCTCCCCGATTCTGTTCATGGTTTTCAATAGAAGGTCTGGAAATATAGATTAAATCTCTGGGTTTCTGTTTCTCTCCATCTTGCATTGAATAAAGTATAGTTTTTTCCAGAAGGCCACAGAGCATTTCCAAGGTTTCAAATGGAGCGGTATTACCGAGATCAGGGATATTTTTCTTTAGAATTTCCTCATATTCATAAGTTTCTACTCTAATCAATGGTTCCGGAGAGAAATGGGCATTACCCTCGGCTGCTGGGGAAGGGGAAATTGCTAATAGTTCTTTCGCCAATCTAATGGGAATATCGGGTTTGCCTTGAATTGTTAGTTTGGAAATTAATTTTCCTAACTCAAGTGAAAGTACAACATCTAATTTATTACCAGACCGAATCCATTGTATTTCATGCTCTGCCCATTTTTCTGCCATATCAATAGGCATGGATAATGCGGCTTCGGTAAAATGACGGTGGATATAATAGTTGTCTGTTTTACTAACTTCTAACATGATTTCGAGCACCTGATGCTGGGTTCGAAGATCACCTTTCTGAGCCATGCGCTTAAGGTATGCGGCCTGAGGCCAATTATAACTAACCTGCATGTTACCTTCATCACCTTTGAAAAGCTGTGGTTGATTAGAGAAAAACTTCTTTTGTCTGAGAGGAATAATCCAGCGGGCGATTTTCAAGATGTTCGAAGAGGTAACGGAAAAGTTATATAATTTGCAGGTATTTTCCTGGTAATATTTTTGGGGGGGTTAGGTTGAACCAAATATTGAATCTACATAGTCTAGTATCTTTAAGTAGCTCTCTCTGTATTTTAATAAACCAGCAGCGAGAATATCCACAATCTTGTCAAACCAAGATTGGAATTCCTTTGTTCTGTCGGCCTTGGTTGGGCTGATCTTACCGGGCTAGCACGTTTGAAGAAGGAATGATTTCACTTTTGATAAACCGTTCCCATTGCTTTGCCAATTCGTCATTTTCGTCAATGCTCAAGAATTTTAAAGCGGATCGAAATTTGGTGAGTTCTCCCATTGATTATCCAGGGATTTTGTTTGTCCGATGTTCCGAGATCTCTAATAAAGTCCCATTAACTTCCCTCAAAAGATGTGGAATTAAATGAGTTGTACAAGACAGAGAATCCTCCTTAAGGGAAATAAGTGGATAAGCATCTCTCGAAAAAGGCAGCTGAACCTGTTCCAATCTCATAAAGGGTTTCAATTATATATTTTTGTTTTGAATTTAGAAATTCGATTTCGGCGATTATTTGAGAGCGCATCTTGGAATTTGGAAATTTTATCGTTGATCATCAAACATTGCCATCCGCTTTGTGTCATCCAAATGTTTCTACTTAAAATGTCTCAAAAATTTTCCCCTATCGACTCGGCAATTGTATACGACAATGTCTCCCCTGGGCGCGGTATAAGCCAATGAGGCTCGAGATATCTCTTAAGACTTAATGCCTGTACGGATGATCAAGAATTTCATTCTAAACCAGTCCGAAATCCTCCATCAGAATTTTTTGCGAGAAATTCCTCCTTAATAATCATTTTTAAGCTAGATTAAGGTTTCAATCTGATCGACCTGTTCGAAATTGCAGTCCCGGGTCAAGAGCACGCCGCCAACGGTCATACAAACAAGCGGCGATCCAGACGTCATTGATGGGGATTTTGGTATCCAGAACCAGTTTCAATCCCAGTCCCCTTCGTTTACCTGATGGAAAACCTTAACGGCTTGACGCAGATTCTCCGCTTCTTCATGAGTCAGCCATCCGGCCATTTCCCGGATAACCTGCTCCCGGGATTTGTGGAGACCCAGTTTTTCATCAACGGCTTCCATAATGAAGGTGGTTTTCCTTTTCCCGGCCTTGGTGGCCGCTTTTCGAATCATCTCTTCTTTCTCCGAAGGTATTCTTAAACTAAGGGGCATAAAGGCTTTCCTCCTTAATGTGTATCTTTTTATTAAAATTGTATCGCAAGCTGAAGCTGAAAGCAAGGGGATTTCTTGAAGGAGGGGTTTTCAGTAACGAAAAGCGAAAGAAACAAAATCAGATTGTTTTCTTATACTTTTCGATAAAACTGGGGCGGAAAGGGCAGGGGGGCTAATTAAAAAAGGGATTATATTTTCTTTCATAACCGATAGTGGTGGCCGGGCCGTGTCCGGGGTATACCTGGACATCATCACCCAGGACAAAAAGTCGATTCCGCACACCGGAAATCAGCAGGTCATAGTCCCCTCCCGGGAAATCGGTGCGCCCGATGGAACCGGCAAACAGGGTGTCCCCTACAAAGAGATCCTTAGGGGTGTAAAGGGATATCCCGCCTGGGGAGTGGCCGGGAGTGTGGATCACTTCCAGAGTGATCAGACCGAAAGTAATTCGATCCCCATCCTGGATAAATTGGTCCGGCGGGGAATCCTCGGCGCGCATCCCCCACATTCCTGCGCTGGCTGAGAGGTTGGCCAGCATCGGGGCATCCCCACGATGAATCAGGACCGGAGCACCGGTCATATCCTTTAATGCCTTGTTGGCCCCCACATGGTCAAAATGTCCGTGGGTATTGATAATATATTTCAGGGTAAGGCCCTGCTTTTGCAGGCCGGTCATTATGCGCCGGGCTTCATCTCCCGGGTCAATGACTACGGCCTCTTTGGTTTGTTCACAACCCAGAATAAAACAATTGGCCTGAATAGGCCCAACGGTTAAGGACTGAATAAACACCTAAAAATTCCTCCTGTTTCGATTGAATTCAATTTTCATAAAAATCAGCTTAGGCAGAAACAATGTAGGGGATTGGCCGGGTTGAGTCAAGAAAAAAAGGGGGAGAACTAATAATGGTTGGGCCATATTCGTAGTTGACGGAAGATCGATAGAAGTATAATAACTTAGGAAAATAAAAGGGGAGGCATCCGGAATTCCATGGTCGACTTATCTAAGAATTATCTTCCTGAAAAAATCCATCACATCCATCTCATGGGCATCTGCGGCACCGCTATGGGTTCTTTGGCCGGGATGCTAAAAGAGCAGGGATACCATGTCACCGGATCCGATCAGACGGTTTATCCGCCAATGAGCACCTTTTTGGCCGGTTTAGGGATCGAAGTCACCCAGGGGTACCGGCCGGAAAATCTAACACCGCATCCTGATCTGGTTATTGTGGGCAACGTCATCACCCGGGTCAATTCCGAAGCGCAGGAATTGCTGCGTCTTAATCTTCCTTTTTCTATCCCTGCCCCAGGCCCTGGCCGAACTCTTTCTGCAGGAAAAGGTTTCCCTGGTCATTACCGGTACTCACGGTAAGACGACGACTTCCTCTTTGCTGGCTTCCATCCTGGATCGGGCCGGACTGGCCCCTTCCTTTATGATCGGGGGGATCTTAAAGGGGTATGAACGAAATTATCAGATTGGGAAGGGCCCTTATTTTGTCATCGAAGGGGATGAATATGATACGGCCTTTTTCGATAAAGGCCCCAAGTTTCTCCATTACCGGCCCCATTATGCGGTCCTGACCAGTATCGAGTTCGACCATGCCGATATTTACCCGGATATCCGGTCCATTCAACATGCCTTTTCTAATTTCCTGACCATCATGCCGGAAGACGGCTTACTGGTGGCTTACGGGGCCGATCCCCGAATCCAGGAGATCCTTCACCGGGCCCCCTGTCCGGTGGAAACCTATGGAATGGAAAAACAATGGGACTGGTACTTGGAAAATCTGATCGCACATGAAAACAAGAGCCGGTTCGATGTTTATCGACGCGGTACGTTTTGGTATCATTTTGATTCTCCATTGGTCGGAAGGCACAACGCCCTCAATTTTCTTTCGCTGGTTCCAATTTTCCTTCATGTAGGTCTGAATCCTGAGGATATCGCCCAGGGATTGGCGGGATTTCAAGGGATTCATCGACGGCAGGAGATTCGGGGCGTTCGGGCCGGGGTTACCGTGATCGATGATTTCGCCCACCATCCTTCTGCGGTTCGGGAAACTATTTTGGCCGTCAGATCTCAATACCCGGATCGGAGATTGATCGCCGTCTTTGAACCCCGGACTAATACCAGCCGGCGGAACATTTTTCAAAAAGACTATGTGCCTTCTTTTGATAGGGCGGATTTGATTTTGATCCGGGAGGCCCCTGGATTGGATAAGATACCGGCAGGGGAAAGGTTTTCTTCCGCCCAATTGGTGGAAGAACTGATAACAACTGGTAAGCAGGCCTTTTATTTCATAAATACCGATGAAATTTTAAGGTTCTTTTCCGGTCATCTTAGGGGGGGAGACATCGTGTTAATCATGTCCAACGGGGGCTTTGATCGCATCCATGAACGGTTGTTGGAACAATTAGGGTAATAAATAACATTTTCCCCTGAAAAAATTTTGATTATTTTTTTGACCTTGGGGATTAGTTAACGCCGGACCTTTGGAACAAGGATTTTAGGGGGAAGGGGTAGGCCCCGGGAATTAGGACCTACCTTTTCTCCCTCTGATTTGAAAAGGGCATTTAAATAGGGGGGGTGCTTATTTCTCCTTTTGAACCGCCCGTTGAAAGGCATTATTTTGCAGGAGCGACTGGACTGCAAAAATAACGGCATTACTAAGGGATTCATAGTAATTATCAACCAGATAGGACCTCCCGAAGCGGGTCGATTCTCCGCTGATTATTTCTTCCCAAAGCACGGCATTACTTTTTGATAACAGCTTTAATTTCAGGGCAACCTCGCCCTTATAGACCGATTTTTCCATCACAAAAAGTTTAACGATATCTCCCTCCAGGGTTAAGTTGCCTTTGTCCTTGACGACGTCGATAGAAAAATCAGAAAGCGTTCTTGAAAATTGGTAGGTCAACCATTGGGCCACATTGTCTTTGGTGGTAACGAGAAGGTCTTTACTGGATAATCTCTTCTCTGCATTGATCCCTATCTCGTTGGGTTTCTTTCTTAAATCAGTGAAAGGCTTAATTACAAAATGGGCGTTTTTGAAGATGGATAAATCGATCGCTTTAAGGGATCTGACATCCTCTGTCGGTTTCCATCGGAGGGGGATGTCCTTAAGTTCGGGTTCGTCCGCCAGAGCATAAAGAAAAGAACCAAAAACTAAGATCAATACAACCGATACAAGGGTTAACAGCCTGAAGTTTTTCACAGTCATTCTCCTTTTCATTCTTAGATACCGTTAAGTTTCTTCCAAAAAGGTATCTTAAATAGGTCTTCATGTTTTTGCTTGGTTTAAATAGGTTTATATTCTGGTAACATTATAAAATATGAGCAGAAAATGGTCAAGGGGAAAAAATGATCGATAGGCCCTAAGCATCCAAAACCTGTCGAACCTTATTGGAGAGGTCTGCTAAGTTAAAAGGTTTTTGTAAAAAACCCTTGCAGCCTCGATCCCATAATCATGTTTGCCTGGCCATACAGACTGTAACCGCTGGAAAGGATCACTTTGACCGCCGGGTTGATTTCTTTCAGATGATCAAAGGTTTCCCCACCGCTAAGTCCCGGCATTATCATGTCCAGGATGACCAAGGCAATGTTTTTCCATTAATTCCAGAATTCTTTTTTCGGGATTCTCGACGGTCTGATTTCTGATCATCTATTTTTCCTTTAAAGTAAAAAAATACTCAGTAAGAGGGAGACTGGTTCCCCGTCTCTCCCTAATATAACCTCAGAGAGATCCATTAAACTCTGGATTAATAAGGCAAAGCCCCAAGAAATTTAAGATTATTGTAGGGTACTATCGAAGAGGTGTCAATCTTGATGAATCTATCCACAAAATCCAAAAATATTTCTTGACAGGTCGTCTTTTTCCCTTATACCTTTTGAACATTCGGACAACGGAAAAAGATAAAAGGAGGAGCGAAAATGAAGATTGATGACATCAAAACAATCGGGGTGCTTGGCGGCGGGCTGATGGGGCAGGGGATCAGCCAGTCGGCGATCCTGGCCGGGTACAAGGTTATTTGCCGCGATCTGACGGACGAGATCGTCGCCAGATCGAAAGACAACATCGTCAACGGCCGCTTCGGCTTGGCAGGCGCTGTCCAACGCGGCAAAATGACCCAGGAGCAGGCTGACCAGGCCTTGGCCCGTTTGAGTTTGACCAGCAAAGTCGAAGATCTGAAAGATGTGGATTTTATGATTGAGGCCATTGGGGGAACCACCGGCGTTATGGAGGATAAAGGGGTAAAAGTGAAGGTTTTCGAAGAAATGGATAAGGTGGTCAAGAAAGAGGCCATCTTCGCCAGTAATACCTCTTTCTTTACCATCGCCGATCTGGCGGTGGTAACGAACCGGAAGGACCGTTTCATTGGTATGCACTTCTTCAGCCCGGCGAATGTCATGAAAGGCTGTGAGGTGATCTGGACGGCGGATGTCCTGCCTGAGGTGATTGAGATTACCATGGAACTGGGTCGCAGATGGGGCAAGGTCCCGGTGAAGGTCAAAGACAGGGCCGGAGACACCGGCTTTATCGGCAACCGGGTTTATCGCGCCCTTCGGCTGGAGGCGAACAAAATCGTGGAGGAAGGCCTGGCCACTCCCGAAGATATAGATACGGTTATGACCACAGGATTCAACTGGCCGGTGGACCCCTGAGCATGGGACAGCGGAGCCCGCGGCGGCTGGAAGTAAATTTTAGACCAAAATAACGTTCGTCGTTTCTTGTTCGTCGTTCGTCGAAAGAAATTACAAGATATAAGGCATCAGAAAGGAAATCAATGATCCCCAAAATAATTCCCGCTACTGCCGCAGCGTTGTGATAGGAAAATAGAATTCGGAGTTTAGAGAAACACTTCTGCAAGTTTTTCAGCGCCATCCCGGGCATAAAGGTTAAAAAAAACAGGTAACTCCGAAGGCTTAAAGCCCTCCGGAGTTACCTGATATTCAAGGTAATACTATTTACTTTAACTGATCCCGCGAAAAGCCCAGGATTTGTCGGCAGACGATCAGCATCTGAATCTGGCCGGTCCCTTCGAAGATGTCGTTGATTTTGCAATCCCGCATCCATTTTTCAGCCAGCCATTCCCTTGAATAGCCGAGAGGCCCGAGAAGAGCCACGCATCTTTGACAGATCAAAGTAGCCACTCGACCGGCCTTGGATTTTCCCATGGAGGACTCCCCAGGCTATTTCTTAATGCTTTATCTAACATGGAGGCTGATTGCCAGACCAGAAGCCTGGCCACATCCAGATTGGCCTCCATATCCAAAACTTCTTTCTGGACGGCGCTTAAGGAGTGAATACCCCGGTCGTATGGAAAGTTGACCCCCGCTTTTTCCAGTTTCTCTTTGGTAAAAGTCAAAGCGGCCCTGGCCACTCCAAGGGCCATGGAGGCCACTGCCGGCCGAGTGGCATCGAAAGTGGCAAAAACGCCAGCCTGTCCGCCTTTGGCCGCTTTTACCTCCGGTGAACCGAGTATGTTGTCATAGGGGATTCGGCAGTCCTCAAAGACGAGAGAAGCCGTGTCTGAGGCCCTGATTCCCAGTTTGTGTTCCAGTTTTGTCAAGGTCATGCCTTTGCGGAATTTTTCTACAACAAAGCTTTTGATGGCCGCCCGCCCCTTGCTTTTATCCACGGAGGCCCAAACCACAACGGCCTCGCAGCGTTTGCCTGAGGTGACAAAGATTTTCTCTCCGTTTATAATCCATTCATTGGTCGCTGTATCGAGCTTGGCGGTGGTGGCTACCGCAGCCGTGTCGGACCCAAAACCGGGTTCGGTAATGGCCATTGCGCAGAACAAATGACCGAAACGGGCTTTTTGTTCTGCCGTGGCCACAGCACCAATAGCGGCATTGCCCAGCCCGGTGTTGGAGGCAGCTCCACCCATCATGGGATCTCCCGCAGACTGCTCTTCACTAAGAACAATCATGCTCAAGAACCCGCCGTCATTGGGGCCTGGTTCGGCCATGATTTTGGTGGTGTTGGCCGAAAGTTCTTTTATTTTATATATTTCTTCGGGTTTTAATTCCTCATGTTCGTGATCGTCGTAATAACGGGAAAGACTTTTAAATATTTGGCACCCTCTTTGGCCCATTTTTTAGCCTTGAGTGTTTTCGGTGTAAATGAAAAATCTATCATGGTTTTCCTCCTGTTGGCGAAGCCGCAAGGGCTTCGTTCTATATTTCAGGCCCCAGTGGGGCGCATAAATAATAGGTCAAGGGGTAAAGGTAAAAAGTTTAGGGGGTTCCTTTGTCCTTTCACCTCGAACCTCATACCTGCGGTTTTTAGCCGATAGCCAGCCCTTCCATGGTATCAAAGCCCCGGCCGTTTCGGAACCACAACTCCACCGGATGTTCCCGGATATAGCCGTGGCCGCCTAAAACCTGCACCCCGTAATCCGTCACCAGCATCGTCTTGTCCGCACAATACATCTTGGTCAACCCCGCATCCCGCGTGGCATCCTCATGCCGGTCCAGCCGCCAGGCCGTCCGCCAGACCATCAGCCGCATCCCGGCCACTTCGATTGCCGATTCTCCCAGCATCCAGGCTACCGCCTGACGGCTGGCGATCGGCTCCCCAAAGGCAAACCGCTCCTTGGCATACTTGATCGTGTATTGGTTCGAGGCCCGCGACACCCCTACGGCCAGGGCACACTGATTGGCCCGCATCAGGTTCAACAGCCTCATATATTGGATCCCCTGTTTCCCCCCAGCCGCCGGGAAACAGGCACTTCCACATCTTTAAAGGTCACCGGGAAAAGGGGTAATGGTTCGAACCCCATGTTCTTTTCCGCTTCTCCTACCGTCACCCCGGGGGTGTTCCGGTCCACAATGATCGCTTCAAACGCGGCTGCTCCGGCCCCTTTGGCCGTGGTGGCATACACCAGAATTTGCTCCGCCGGTCGGCTAAGGGCACCATGCATTTGACCCCGTTGAGCACCATGACATCCTTTTGCATCTCCACCGTGGTATGCAGAATCGTCGGCTCAAAGGTGATCCGCCGTTCCATCAGGGCCGCTGTGGCCGGGTAAAATTTCTCCCCGCAAAACTTGGGCAGCCATTCGGCCTGCTGTTCCTCGGTCCCGAACTCCAGCACCGGCACCGCCATCAACAGCGGGGAAAGGGCACCGATAGCCAGGCTCACGTCCCCCCAGGCCAGTTCTTCGGCCATGATCGCGGCATTCAGGGCGGACCGCCCCATCTCGTAGCCCCCGAATTTCTCCGGTATGATATTCGGACAAAAGCCCAGCTCCCAAACCTTATCCAACAGCTCGGCCGGCAGTTCGTCTTTTTCATCGCAATCCCGCGCAATCGGCCTTATTTCCTTCTCGGCAAATTTGCGCATCATGTCCTGGATCTGTTTCTGATCCTCATCCAATGTAAAATCAGCCATTTATATTCCTCCTTTTTTTGGGCTCCCCAAACCCTGTCCTATGGGTCCATTTAGAAAGTCTCTAATCACAACTTGCCTTATTAAAATATTGAGAAAAAAGTCAAGAAAGGCCTCAATAAATTCCGAGCGCTCGTTCACTTTTGATCATTTTTATCACACTTAACATTAAGAAGTCAAGGCAAAAATTAAAAAAGAGTGGGAGCGGAAAGTAGAAAAATATTTTTCTTGACAGGCAATGGCCTTCCCTTATACCTTAACACAATATTAGAGCAAGTTTCCTATAGCCGGATCGTTGTAACTATAATCGGCCTACTCGAAACATCTCGCGGAGCATAATAAACCTAATAAGGAGGAAAGAAATGAAACTTGAAGACATCAAAACAATTGGAGTGTTAGGCGGTGGAGTAATGGGCCAGGGGATCAGCCAGTCAGCTATCTTGGCCGGTTACAAGGTTATCTGCCGTGATCTGACCGATGAATTAGCTGCCAAAGCCAAAGATGCTGTCGCTAATGGCCGTTTCGGTTTGGCTGGTGGAGTCCAACGCGGTAAAATGACCCAGGAACAGGCCGATCAGGCCCTGGCCTTGTTGACCACAACCAGCAAGATCGAGGACATGAAAGATGTTGATCTGCTGATAGAAGCCATTGGCGGGGGACCAGGTCAAATGGAAAACAAAGACATGAAACTCAAGGTATTCGCTGACTTGGATAAAGCGATCAAAAAGGAAGCCATTTTCGCCAGTAACACCTCATTTTTTACAATCGCCGATCTGGCAGCGGCGACGACTCGTAAGGACCGATTTATCGGGATGCACTTCTTCAGCCCGGCAAGTATCATGAAAGGCTGTGAGGTCATTTATACGGCCGACGTTCTTCCCGAAGTAGTTGACATCATTATGGAGTTGGGACGAAAGATGGGCAAGCTGACCGTAAAGGTCAAAGATATCCCTGGTGATACGGGTTTTATCGGTAATCGTATTTATAAGGCCTTGACCTTGGAAGCGATGAAAATCGTCCAAGAGGGTATCGCCACCGGCGAAGATGTAGATAATGTGATGATGACCGGATTCAACTGGCCGGCCGGTCCCCTGGGTATGGGACGCGGGGCTCGCGGTGGTTGGAAGTAATAACAGTAAAGTTTTTGGTTATGATCAGGGGGCGATGTGCATCGCCCCCTTTTTTTGCCCTCCATAAAAAGAAAAACTATCCCTTGGGTGGATCCTAATTAATGCCCATCCGGAAATCTTGAATTTCCGGATGGAAACTATTCAATACCCTCGCTGTTTATCCACAACATTGATTAAAGGCTCTCCGGACCGGTAGCGTCTCAGATTCTCAAGGAATATCTCCAGGACCCTGTCGAAATAGAAAGGGGTTGACCCGGCAAAATGCCCGGTGAGGATTACATTCTCCATATCCCACAAGGGAGAATCCTCGGGTAGGGGTTCTTTCTCAAAGACATCCAGGCCGGCTCCCGCAATCCATCCTTCCTGAAGGGCTCTAATCAGGATGTCTTCCTGAATAATGGAACCCCGGGCGATATTGATGATGTAGGCCGATTGCTTCATGTCCTTGAGTTCTTTTTCCCCGATCATCCCTTTTGTTTCCGGGGTCATGGGTGCGGCAATGACCACCCAGTCGGATTGGGCCAGCAGTTCATGGAGTCCCTCCGTCCCGTACATTTGATCAACATAAGGAGAAGAGCGCTCCGGATTCCGGCGCATTGCTAAAACCCTCATGTTCAATCCCCTGGCTTTTTCGGCTGTTTTCTCGCCGATTTTTCCCAGTCCAATTACCCCCAGGGTGGCCCCCTCCAGTTCAATCACCCGGGCTCGACGTCCCCAGTGATGGTTATGCTGCTTCTGGAAACTGTAGGGAAAATCACGAGCCAGGGCCAGCATCATGGCCAGGATATGTTCGGCAATCGGAATGGCATGAACCCCAGAGGCATTGGTTAAAATAAAATTCATTTCGATGATGTCCGGAAAATTAAGTAACCAGTCCGAACCGGCAAAGTCCTGCTGTATCCAGTGCAGATTGGGAAGTTCCCGGATGCGGGCAAAGGGAAGTCTTCCGAAAACTACTTCAGTTTTGGAGATCAACTCTTCGGCCCTTTGTTCCCATTCCTCCTTATTTTTGATGATGACCAATTCGGCTTCAGGGGCAGCCTGCCTGATTTTCTCCAGGGTTCGTTCATTCAGGGTGACGGGGTTGATGGAAATACCATGAGGAATGACAATAGTCCTGATTTTGCGTTCATTCATTATTGGTTCTCTCCTAATCAAAAAAATTGTTTCAAAATATCAAAAATAGTTGGTTATTCTTTGGGTCAAAATTAATTTACGATTCTCTATCGCTACTGTCGGGTGATGATCGGGAAAAAGGGGTTGAACTGGTCAAGGAGACCTGCAAATTCCAGGAGCCTTTCTAAATCTCCTTCCAGGACCAGTCGGTCTTCCGACAAAAGTTCAGCCGCGGTAGTCAAGCCGGACATTAGATATTTGAAATCGAGGCTGGACAGGGTCAGCTTTGTTGTTGCCCGGGAATCCTGTTTGTCGAAAAAGGCGTTTAAAACCGAATTTTCGACCGTCAATAAATAGGGTTCGCTTAGATCGGTAAAATTCAGATTGAGCAAAAGGTGTTTGCCCTCCGCTTTGGGGCCGTTCAGTCGTACAGCCAGGGCCTGAAAGATGTTTTCCAAGGGTATGCCCTGCACCATACCTGGACTCATTTTACCAAGGGAGCCTTCCGGTGCACCCTGACGAAGCTCAAGGGAGCCGGTTAGATAAAAATTGCGCCAGGGTCCGGATTCAGCTTGATAGCCGAGTTGTTCATACGTGTCAGCTAACAAGGAGCGTGCCGGTACATTATCCGGTTGCGAGAGAACAACATGATTCAGCACTTGTGCGGTCCAGCGGTAATCCCCCTGGTCGAAGGATATACGGGCTTTTTGAAGGACTGCCTCCGCCCCGCCCATAAATTCCACATAGCGTACGGCTGCTTCCACCGGGGGCAAGGGGTTTAATGTTGCCGGGTTACCGTTAAAATATCCCAGGTATTTGACATATACTGCCTTGGCGTTGTGGCTGACGGTACCGTAATAATCCCGATTGGCGAAATTCCGGGCCAGACTTTCGGGAAGTCTTAGTTGTTCGGCGATTTCTTCTTTGGAATAGCCATGGTTGGCCAGACGCAGGGTCTGATCGTGGATATATTTATAAAGATCGCGCTGCTGTTTCAAAAAGGCGATTACTTCCTCCCGCCCCCAGACCGGCCAATGGTGACTTCCAAACTGGACCTCCAGCCGGTCACCAAAGAGATTGATCGACTCGTTAATCTGGTTGGACCAGGCCAGGGCGTCCCGAATCTGGGCTCCCCGAGGGGTGTAGATATTATGCAAATGGTGGGAGGTGATCTCCGACATACAAAGGGCTTTAAATTGAGGGAGGAAGAACACGAATTCAGCGATCGCTTCTGTTTCGGGGGTCATCTGAAAGACGATTTCGACTCCGTCGATTAACCGTGTTTCTCCGGTTTCCTTGATGATATCCGTGGGTGAGACAAAACCGGTGGATCCCTGGGAAAGCAAGGCTCCCAGACCGTTGGTGATAAAACCTTGAGGGGAATGAGGCAGCGAGTTTCCATACATATAATTAGCCCGCCGTCTCATGACATTGCCGGCCAGCACATTTTCGCTGAGAGCTGCCGTGACAAACTGGTCAGGTGCGATGACAGCTACCTTTCCATTCTTAATATCCTCCGTCTCCACTACACCGAGAACCCCGGCAAAATGATCGGCATGACTGTGGGTAAAAATGACGGCCTTCACCGGTCGATGTCCCAGATGTTTGGTGGCCAGATTAAGAGCGGCCTGTGAAGACTCGGCGGAGGTCAAAGGATCGATCACAATCCATCCGGTTTCTCCCCGGACCAGGGTCATATGACCCAGGTCAAAGGAACGGACCTGATAGATCCCGTCTACCACCTCAAAAAGACCGTGATATAAGGCATTGAGCTGGGCCTGTCGCCAAAGACTGGGATTGGCTGTTAATGGAGCCTTTCCTTCCAGAAAGGAAAAGCCTGAAAGGTCATAAGTTATTTTGCCGTCTGTGGGACGGGTTATCGTCAGGGGAGAAATACTGGCGATGAAACCGCGCCGGGCATTCTCAAAATCCCTTTGGTCTTCAAGGGGAAGTTCTTTACGTATCGCCTTATTTTTATTAATGGTGTGTTCAGTGGCCTGCTTGGGTTGAGTCATCGCTGTCGGCAAGGGCTGAAGGACGGGTAAGACTGTTTATGGGCATGGGATATTCCTCCTACAGTTAAACTAAATAATGTTGAGGGTAGCGTAATTTCCAGGTTTATTCAAGGTTCAATCTTCTTCACCCCGTTTTTAATTATTTCACCAAAGGTACCTGTTTAACTGCTTCTCCGAATAGTTTTTCCGGTAAGACGGCTATAAATTTATCCGAATTGCTATATGAAAATATTAATTTACATTGAATAATAATTTTGTTAAATATTAATAAATATATTACAAAATTTATTCATATCGAAATATAAAAGAAGGAGAGAATTGTCTTATGAAGTTTTTAAGAATTTGGGCTGTTGTCGTTATGATGGTTACGGTGATGGGGTTAGCCGCCTGTGGTGGGGGAAGTGCCGATGTGAAAGCGCAAAGTTACTCAACCACTTTAGGCCAAGAGCTGAAGGACCTTGAGGATGCTTACCAAAAGGGAATTATAACAGAAAAACAATATAAAAATGCGAAGGAAAATTTGATCGAGCAAAGGACAGACCATTAATAAAGACCCGATCGTATTTTTTTTGAGCAAGTAGATCTAAGAAAATCCCTCTTTTAGTATCAGGCAAAAGGGATGAATAATAGTATTGATTTCGTAATATCCAACAACCGGTTGGGGGCCGTTTTGCCTTCAATCGGTTGCCTCTCCCGCGTCATGCATGGGCGCATCTCCCTTTCCAACGCCACCAATCCTGCCGGGTTTATTCCCAAATGGACACTATTGTTTTAAGCCATCGCTATATTAACCCATTTAAATACTTAAAAAGATATTCAACCTTTATCCCTTCGGCGGGATAATTTTCATCTCCCTCGACCGGGTGATTCGGAAGATCAACTCAACCGGCTATTGCATTTCTTTTTTAAGGCCTTATCATATAAAAAAAAGTCATTAAAGAAGGTAAATCCATGGAAGAAAACTGCCCTTATGAGAACCAAGCTGATGATCCCTTTCATCATACCTGTAAGGATTGCCGGGATCAGACCTGCGGTCGCCATCAATTAGCCCTCCATGTGGTCAAGGCCTTAAATGAGGACGGGGAGTCCGTCATTGCCCGAATCGCTCCGAACAACATGAATTATCTTCAACTCCAGGAGGGCGATTATCTTTGGATCGAAGGAAAACAACAGGCTGTGGTCCCGATCGGTTCTTCCGCGCCGGTCAGAGGGGCGGAGCCTGTTATTCACCTTGATCCGCTCACCATGCGGAATGCCGGGACTTTTTTATTCGACAAGGTGATCATCCAAAAGGCAATTCCCCGGCCGGGGGAAGAAATTGTTTTGATCTCAGAAAAGTCCCGTCCAATCAAAGAAGACCAGAAAAGGACCTTAAAAGAAAGGCTTACCAATTGCATCGTTTTAACCGGCAATCATCTCCTCTTTCACTGGGGTGAAGATAAAAAGGAATTGCTCTGGATTCAAGCCACCCGGCCTGAAGGCCCGGTCCGCGTCGAGCCGGGCACTTCCTTGATCTTTCAGGAAAAAAATGATGAAGGGACGGAGGCCCCCATTTCGACTTATCAGGACATAGGCGGACTGGAAAAAGAAATTAACCGCATCAGGGAGGTTGTAGAGCTTCCTTTAAGATTCCCGGAGCTTTTTGCCCGTCTGGGCATTGAGGCCCCCAAAGGGATCCTGCTCCATGGTCCTCCGGGATCGGGGAAAACCCTGATAGCCCGAGCTATAGCCCAGGAAACAGAGGCTGAATTTTTTCATATCAACGGTCCGGAAATAATGCAGCGTCACTATGGGGAGAGTGAAGAAAAGCTTCGTTCCATATTTGAGAAGGCCCAAAAGAATGCCCCGGCAATAATTTTTCTGGATGAAATTGACACCCTGGCTCCACGGCGGGAAAAAACGGAAGGGGAGGTGGAAAAAAGGATCGTCGCTCAGCTTTTAGCTCTTATGGATGGGTTGCAATCACGCGGACAAGTGGTGATCATTGGGGCGACCAACATCCCTAATGCCCTGGACCCGGCTTTACGTCGGCCGGGCCGGTTTGACCGGGAGATTGCCATTCAGGTTCCTGACGAAAAAGGACGTTTTGAGATCCTGGGTATCCACAGCCGGAATATGCCCCTGGCTGGAGATATTGACTTGAATATTTGGAGTAAAAAAACACACGGTTTTGTCGGAGCTGATCTCAAAGCCCTATGTCAAGAAGCAGGGCTTCACGCTTTGAGGAGAATCCGTCCTGAACTTGAACTGGAACAGGGCACGGTGACTCCGGAGTTTCTGGAAAACATTTTTGTCGAACAGGTCGATTTCGAAGAAGCTTTTAAGGAAGTTGAGCCCTCTGCCATTCGCGAGGTTCAGGTGGAACTCCCTCAAGTGCGTTGGAGTCAGGTGGGTGGATGCCTTGAGGCCAAAAAAACCCTGCGGGAGGCCTTTGAGTGGCCTTGGCAGTTCCCCGAGCGTTATTCCCAGATGAACATGGAACCCCCCAAAGGGGTCTTGATTACCGGGCCTTCAGGTACGGGAAAAACCCTTTTGGTTCAGGCCCTGGCCCGAGAGAGCGGTTTGAATTTTATTTCCATCAAAGGTCCGGAACTGCTCAGTAAATATGTGGGGGAGAGTGAAGAACGAATCCGGGAGATCTTCCACAAAGCTCGATTGGCGGCCCCCAGCATCCTTTTTTTTGATGAAATCGATTCCTTTGCCGCCCACCGGGGTTTGGATTTCGGCAGTTCCCGGGTGACCAGTAGGATGGTCAGTCAACTCTTGACCGAAATGGATGGAATTGAAAAGTTGAAAGGGGTCTTTATTATCGGAGCGACCAGTCAACCGGATATCCTTGATCCCTCTCTTCTCCGACCGGGACGGTTTGAACTTCGCATTCAGCTTTCTCTTCCCAATCAGGAAGAGCGGCGGGAGATTTTTACAGTTCACCTTGAAGGGAAACCCTTATCACCGGAAGTGTCCCTGGAATGGTTGATCGAAAAAACAGAAGGCTGGTCCGGGGCCCGCATCGAGGCCCTGTGCCGCCGTGCGGCCCTGGGCTGGTTTCGTGAAGGCGTGGAACAGGGTTGGACCGAAGACCGGCCTTTGGTCTTGGAAAAAATTCATTTTGAAAGCAATTGGGAGTAATAAATTCATGAGAGGGGGGGACAGGGCATCCCATTCTTATGGGTGGGGATTGGGGATAGGTTAGTTCTAACGGCCTTGTCCGAGCCGGGGAGAAACTACATCTGTTTAAAGTGATGCAAGTAGTTGCGGCTTACGGTGAGCAGCTCCGGCCTTTCTTTGAATTTCAACACCCCGCGTCCGGTAATAGACCGGCTCACTTGATCGATCCTGGATATATTGACAATGACACTACGATGGATCTGGCAGAATTGATCCGGGTCGAGTTCCCGGGCCAGGTCTTTGATGCTCTTTTTAATAAGTGAATCTTCTTCTTTAGTAAAGACCAGGGTGTATTTGTCTTCGGCTTTGAAATAATCCACCTCTTCAACCGGGATAAGGCGGATACCCTCTTTAATTTGAACTTTGATCCAACGGAGAAATTCGCCAGTCCTTTTGGTTTTCAGGTTAGCCAGGACCTGCTCAACTACTTCGACCAATCCCACCGGGGGTTGAAGGGAAACTTCCAAATGTTTTTTGAGACGGTGAACCGTCTGGACCAGCCTTTTTTTGGAAACCGGCTTAAGGAGATAATCCACGGCTTCCCGCTCAAAAGCTTCAACCGCATACTGATCATAGGCCGTTACAAAAACAATACGACAGAGCCCGGCGATTTTTTGGGCCACCTCCAGGCCGGACAGTCCGGGCATCTTTATATCCAAAAAGGCGACCTGCGGCTGTTCGGATTCGACTAATTCAAGGGCTTCTCGGCCGTTTTTGGCCTCCCCGCAGATAACCAGTTCCGGCCAGACTTCGGCCAGCAGGGAGTTGAGATAAGTCCTCAATTCCTTCTCGTCGTCGGCTATGATCGCCTTTAAAATCACTGTTTCCCGCCCCCTTCCTTCGGCACCTCGATCACTGCCTTAACACCTTCTGGTTTATTCTCTTCTATAAACACCCGGCCTCTTTCCCCATAAAGCAATCGCAAGCGTTCCCGTATATTGCCCAGGCCCACACCGGCTTCACTGTAAGAAGTAAATCCAATGCCATTGTCTATAACTTCTAATCGGATAAGGCTGTCCTTTTCTTCGACCTTTATCAGGATTCCTCCTCCCTCAATCCGGGGTTCAATCCCGTGTTTCAAGGCATTTTCCACCAAAGGCTGCAACAGCATGGGCGGAAAAGGCTGCTCCTTGAGGTTGTCCGGAAGCTCAATCTCGAATTGGAGCCGCTCGCCCATCCGAATTTTTTGGATATTCAGATAGGCCCGGATGATCTCAATTTCCTGTTGAAGGGTAATGAGATCATGACGGGTTCTGGCTAAAGAGGTGCGCAGGTACTGGATTAAATCCATCAGCATTGTCTTGCCCTGGGCCGGATTGGTGTCAATCAGACTCAGGAGATTGGATAGGGTATTAAACAGGAAATGGGGTTCGATTTGAGCTTGCAGGAGCCTCAGATTGGCCTCCAGGGCCTCTTTCTCCTTGGACAGGCGACGGATCCGTTCCTGCTGAATTTCCTCCCGGCTGATTTTTAATCGGGCCTTGGAGAAAAAAAAGTAACTGATTACACCTCCGAAAGTAATGGCAAATAAAATCGTCTGCAGAAAATCCTTCGGCAGACGTTTGAGGTCAATAGAAAAAAAATGCTGGAGAATAAAGGGGCCCAGTTGCAAACCGATCATGATCCCACCGGCCACTCCGATGATAAGGATAAGAATGAAGGAGATCCATCTCTCCGGTTTGAACAGCCACAAGAGAAGGTTAATGATCGAGTAGATGGAAATTCCGAAAGATAGAGAGATGATTAAAGTGGGGAAAAAGGGATCACTGATGCCGGAGACGGTCAGGAAGGCGGCGATCAGGATGGAGATGAGAATGGTATAGAGGAAATCAACAATAATGTGTTTCAGGTTGAGATGGCGGTTGATATTAGATTGGAACGGTTCCATGGTCAGGACACCCAACCCTTTTTAAAATGTATACTGCAAGCCGATCATCCATTGATAATCCAGGAGGTTCCTGAACTCCGTGTTCTCGAGGCCTCCATTCACCGTACCGACGGAAAACAATTCCCAATGATTACCCAGTGAATATGACACAAGTGCAGTCAATTGACAAGATCCGTCATCCAGGTTCTGGGCCCAGCGCAGGGTCAGATCGATTCTGTTGAGGATAGAATTTTGCGTATACTGGAGCAAGGCATAATTCTTTCGTAAAAAACGCAACCCCGTATTGATTGACTGACCGAGGGTCTGTTGGCCCAGCCCCGATAACCATCCCCCGGAGCCAAGGGCCTCTGCCGCTTTGCCCCTTAAAGCATAGTAGCGATCAGCCTCTTCGCTATTGTATCCCGGACCATAATAAAGATATTCCAATGTTAATGTTCCCTTGGTTTCAAAGGTATAAGACCCGCCGGCCAGGAGAATCGGGATAATTGCCGGATCATCCTGATGGAGGTTTTGCAGGGAGGCCCCGAAAGGGGAACCGTCTGCTTGAGGATATAAGTCCCTATTCCCCTGAGACAAAACTCCCTCGCCATAAAGAAGGATGGCGTCGGAAACGGTCCATCCGCCAAAAAATCCCAATGAATCTTTGGATCCTTCGCTGTGAGAGAGAATCACGGAGCTATAATTTTCCCGGCCGGTATAGTCGATTTTTAAGGCATAGGTCTTTTTAAAAGGATCAGGGCCGAGGGGTTGGTTCCGTCCCTTATCCGTATTGGCAATAAAAGATAGGGTCCAGGAATTTCCCGGGATCCAGACGATGCGACCGAAATCCATACCCGGCACTTCCTGAAAGGGGTTTCGTCGGCCGTTATCCTGAAAGAAGGGATTGGAAGGAGAAAATAAAAAAGAAGGCCCCCATTGCAGGTTTTCACGGCCGTAGGAGATGAAGAGGTTTTCCCGCGCTCTCCACCTGGCCAACCATTCATTAATGTACTCCTCATTTTTCTCCTGGTTTTCACCACAGCGGGACCCTTCCTGCCAAAAATTATCCTCCAGTTTCATTCTCGGTTTGGCCATCAGCTCCAGGGATTCGAGCTTTAAACGCAGGTCCGGCCTTATTTCCAGGTTCAGCAAATAATGAGGAAGTTGAAGGAAATTATTTCCCGGATTTTGGGTTGAATGCGCCGGTTCCTGGGTGAGGACGTAAGGGAGGATTCTTAAATCCCAGGAAAAGTTTTCGGTCAATATCTTCTGGAAACCATCAGGCTTTGTTGCCTGCTCTTCGCCGGCCTGACCTGGTTTCGGCCAGGATAGCAATAAGGCCAGGGAAAAAACTCCAAGGGTAAAAAAGATATTTTCCTTAAGGAGATTTGATTGCATATTAAATCCTTACGCCCTTAAGAGATTAATGAGACAGTCCAAGTTGTACCTCAAAGAGGGTTCAGAAACTTGTTATCCGATAGTCTTTAGCCAACCAAAGGGAATGATACAAGGCACCTTCTTCTTATATTGACGATATTCAGAACCAAATAGGGACTCCAAATATATTTCCTCTTTTTTGACCAGGATACGCAAAATGAAGTACATAAATATGGGTGTGGTCAGACCAATCCCACTGTTTAATAAAAGGACTATCCCGGGGACAATAAAAACCACCCACGAGGCATACAAGGGATGGCGACAACATTTGTAGATACCGTCGGTGACAAGCATATTGGCATTATAGGCGCGGGTTACGGTTTTAACCGAAATGATGAAAAAGGGTATCCCAATCATTATCAGAGCAATTCCAAGGGCGGTAAGAAACCGGTGAGGACCAGAACCTATTTGGAAGAAGGGATGGAAATATTGACTTAATAGGATAGTTCCTATTCCGTAGCTGATCGAAAGAGCCGCGAAAATCGGTCCTGTACCCCATCTGCTCATTTTATTTTCCATAGTGATCCTCCTTTTAAAGTCCTATACGGCTCAGTGGGAGCCGACGGAGCGTGAAAATGTTGTGAGACCGGTGAATTAGGTCGTCATTCCCCGGCAGGCCCGCCGGAAAGAGGGAATCTATGTTATTCAATAAGCCGCTAAGTCCCTGGATGCCGGATCAAGTCCGGCATGACGGAGAACAAACAAGCCTGGAGCTTAATCCAGGGTTATTTCCGAACTAAACCCTCATGCCCGCTTGAAGCGAGCACCGACGAAGCATGAAAATAGAACTTAGAATAAAGCTGTTAAGAGATTTTATTCTGAATTCTGGCTCCTGGCTCCTGGATTCAAGAATTCTATTTTCGTACTAAATTATTTTATTTAGTCAACAGATTCAAATTAAAAACCGAATCCGGAACCTTTTTAATCGTCGCTTTACGATAATGCATGGTCGTGATATCTTCCTTTAGGATGGCGCTGGTTATAACCATCTTAGAGATGAAAGGATGCTGCTGCCCGTTAACCGTGATGCTGTTCCCATATTCAAAGGTGGCTGTCTTAAACATTTTTCCCGAAACGGTGTAGAATTCGGCCTTGACCCCAACCCCTCTTTCTTTGGAGATCCAGTATTTAATCCGGTCGTAAGTGGCTTTTTTATCTATTGCGGCCAAATCCAAGAGAGTACACTTTTCCCTTCCTACGGCTTCTTCGGATGCATTTGTAATCTGGTAATCACCGGCATAGTTGGTGGAGGCGATATCCCCATTGGCCGCACCACCCATTAATTTCTGTCGGGGAGAAATGGGTACCGGCTTGGAAAGACCCGGTTTGGCAAACCACATGTTGCGGTCCACCATTAATAATTTTTGCCCTTTCACATTAGCCGGAGCCAAAAATTCCGCCAAGGAGTTAAAACTGCGGGCCGTCACCCGGATGGTCCTTTGTTGTTCCCGTCCCCCTTCAATAGATTCGATCAGGATTTCCCACTCGATCCCTTCGGCATTGCCCCGGGCTTCATCCGCCTTGGCCAAAATCTCTTTTGGACTCAAAGCCGCTTGAAGGGAGGGGAGGGGAGAACTGAGTAGACTAATAAATAATAACCCCAAAATTATCCAATCTCGTTTATTTGATAAAACATTCATCCTTTTTCTCCTATCTTGTAAGAATCTACGCCTCATCCGGGAGTTACCCCGGAAGAGGTGGCCCTGGCGGGGCAGTTGCATCCAAATAATGGGTTAAAAGTCCTTGGTTTGTCATTCCGGGCTTGACCCGGAATCCAGGAATTTAATTTTCTCCTGGACCCCGGCTTTCGCCGGAGTGACGGTCAGCGTGGTTTCCCGTTTTTTTCCAGTATCAAGAATCCAGCATCCAGTTAGACATGTCCCAGGGCGTCCACGACGTTTTGTCTGGCTGCCCGTCTGGCCGGGATGATGGCAGCCATCAAGGAAAGAATGATGAGACAAACCATGAGGACCGTCAGAACCTGAGGCACAAGATCGATAATTAAAGTCACCGGAGTGGAAACCCCTGGCGGGGTGTAGGTCGGGGAAAAGGCCCGGATTGCCCCCCAGCCGACGCTATGTAAAAATACCCCGATCAGACTGCCGAAAAGCCCCAAGAGGCCCCCTTCGAGGGCGAAGAGCATTGACACCCCTCTGCGCTTCAGACCCAAGGCCCTCAGGGTACCGATCTCCCGGGTCCTTTCCAAAACCGCCATACCCATGGTATTGACCGTACTCATAACCACAATGACCAGGACGATGGAGAAGATGAACATGAAAATCATGTCGAACATACCTCGGACCTTGGAGTAGAACATGGAAAGCTCATTCCAGGTTTTTATCTCACAATTCAGACCGGCCCGGTTAAGTTTTGTCAACAAGAGGGTCCGCATCTTTTCAGTCCGGCTATAGTCGTCCAGCAAGACCACAATCTTTTCAGCCCCCTGGGTGTCCACCAGAGATCGAGCGAAATCATAGGTAAAGCGCATATACTTGTCATTGGTGGCATCTGAGCCGGAATCATAAATCCCCGAAACCTGTATATCCATGGCATTCATCTGCCCGCTCAGGGTGGTGGCCATAACCACCCCGTCTTTCCCTGGCGTGAGGTTGAGCATTTTAGCCAGACCCTGGGTCATCTCAACGCCATAAGATTTTTTCTCTTCCAATCCCTTACCATTTATCGGTCTGAAGGCGGCCCAGGTCCCTTTAATGGTTTTATCATCCTTGGGAACGACTCCCTGGGCGATAAAAATGGTGGAGGTGGTCCCATTGGAAACAATACCGGTCACCTGAATTTGAGGAGTGGCTAAGATAACGCCCTTTTCTTCCTGGACCAGTCTGATGACCTTCTCGATTTCCGATTTTGAAAACATATAACGTTCCGGTTCGAATTTCCCTTTCTCCAGCCAACCGGCCTTGTAGATGGTCAGGTGTCCCAGTCCCTCGCCCCGGATGGCTGAGGTTCTCAGTCCGAAATAAACATTGCTGACATACCCGCGGAAAAGACTGATGGCCGCGAAACCCACCCCAATGGCCAGCAAGGTGACTAAGGACCGGCGCTTATTTCTCAGAATATTTCTAACAGCCAGTTTCATCCATTTGATCATGACAGATTTCCTCCTTTAACGATCCTTCCATCTTCCAACCGTACCAGGCGATTGACCTGATCCAACAACCGTTGGTCGTGGGTGGAAAAAATAAAGGTGGTATTTTCTTGTTCATTGAGCTTTCGCATAAGACCGATTATCATCCGGGCGGTTTCCGAATCCAGATTGGCGGTGGGCTCATCGGCGATCACCAGGGAGGGGTCGGTTGCCAAGGCCCGGGCGATAGCCACCCGTTGCTGCTGCCCACCGGACATCTTGAAGGGGCGATTGTCAGCCAACTCGGCCAGACCGACGGCTTCAAGCCTGGCCAGGGCCTTGGATTTGGCCTCTGTCGAGGATACTCCTTTGATTTGAAGGGGCAGCATTACATTTTCCAGAGCGGAGAAGACCGGAACCAAGTTAAAACCCTGAAAGATAAAACCGATGTTTTCATTCCGAAGCTCGCTTTTTTGATTATCCGATAAGGAGCTTACTTCTCTGCTGGCGATCTCCAAAGAGCCTTCCGAGGGTTCATCAATAGCCCCGATCAGGTTTAAAAGGGTGGTCTTACCGGAACCGGACGGCCCCCAGATGGCTACAAACTCCCCGGCATCTATTTCCAGGTCGACCCCCTGAAGGGCATGGACCACTGCTTCCCCCAGGAAATAGTCTTTTTTTATGTTTTTCATTTGAATAAGGGCCATAGGCATCACTTCTCCTTTTCAAAGTTTTTGCCGCTATTTTAGGCGATTCAATTTTTTATGAAAGGGTCAGGTGACGGAAAGGAAAATGGGGTGATAAAGGGGTTATAGGGGGAGTAAATGGGGGATCTTTGAAGTTAAAAGATAAAAATATCCTATAACCTTATCTGTCCATGGAGCGATTCAACGGATGAAGAAGTCCATTTTTCAAGATTCGTAGGGCTTATTGTGGGGGAGCAGAGCGTTTTTATAAAGATGATTGAAATAGAGGACAACCCCTTATTTAAGGCGCAGGGAATTGGCTTCGTTATTCACGTTACTCACTCCAGGATCGGCCTAAGGTCGGGAATGTCTTTTTCCCGGCCTTCCTCTGGAATCGGATTCTGTTCTCCGTCCCTGGCCGGGTCTCCTTCTTCCGGGTTCCGGTTTGCGGCTTTTTCGGGGTCCCGTCGGTTTTGGCAGATTCAGCCAGTCTTCATCCGGCTGGATGCAACTCAATTTTCTGCCCATGTAATCTTCTATGGGCGGAAGGTAGAAGGCTTCTTCCTCATCAGCGAAGCTGATGGATGTACCGGCGGCCCCGGCTCGTCCGGTACGGCCGATGCGGTGCACATAATCCTCCGCATCATGGGGCAGGGTAAAATTAATCACATGATCCATCCCTTCGATATGTAGACCCCGGCCGGCCACATCGGTGGCTACCAGCACCCGAAATTTCCCGGATTTGAATTGATCCAATCGCTGGATCCGCTGGTTTTGGGGAATATCCCCGGAAAGTTCCGCGCAGTGGATCCCGTAGCGGGTGAGCATCTCCGACAGGCGTCTTACTTCATCTTTCCGGTTACAAAAGACCAGAACTTTTGTTAAATTCAACTTATCAATGATATTATAAAGTAAGGCGAATTTCTGGTCTGTGGTTACGATGTAGACAATCTGATCCACAGTGTCTACGGCAATTTGTTCCGGTTCTATATCGACGGTCACCGGGTTATGCGTCCATTGGGCGGCCAGGCGGGTAATTTCCTTGGTCAGTGTTGCGCTGAAAAGCAGAGTTTGGCGCTTTTCCCTGGGGGGGGTGCTGTGAATAATCTTCCGTACATCGGGGATAAAACCCATGTCGAGCATCCGGTCGGCTTCGTCGATGATCATCACTTCGGTCTTGCTCAGGATCAGATCCCGCCGTTGTTGAAAATCGAGCAGGCGGCCGGGGGTGGCCACAACGATATCCACCGGCACTCCGGTCAATTGTTTTCTCTGCTTCTCGTAGTCCATACCGCCGAAAAGGGAGATTACTTTCAGATCGGTGTACTTGATAAGCGAGCGGGCTTCTTCCGATATTTGGATCACCAATTCACGGGTGGGGGCGATCACCAGAACTCGGGGGGTTCCGGGTTTCCGGCGGCCCTGGATGGGATTGTTCAACATACGGGTAATCACGGCAATAAGAAAGGCCGCTGTTTTACCTGTGCCGGTTTGTGCCCGGCCGCTGGCGTCCTTTCCGGAAAGGGTGCTGGGTAGAATTTCGGCCTGGATCGGAGTGCAGTATTGGAACCCCAGATCGTAGATGGCATGCATGAGCGGATCGGGTAGCATGAAATCGTGAAAGCGGGTTTTCCCTTCGGCCGGAGAAACTTTGAAATGGGAGATACGCCAGGCTGCAGCCGATGAAGCGATAGCAGGAGTTGATGGTCCTCCCGCGGCCTGGGTGTTCCTATGGTTTTTCTTCCGCGGGTGTCTCCCGGAACGGGAAGGGCTTTTTGAGTCCGGAGGCGGGGGGTCCGGAGGTGGTGTCGGATCGATTAGCTTTTCTTTCGATCGGCTCATACGGCTGATCTTTTTTACTACTTTTTGAATAAAATTTATCATCGCGAAATATGTTTGGATTTGAAATTGAATCAATAAGAATAAACTATCAGCTATGCTGAACAGCTATGATAAGAACTCCTTCTCGAGGTTTCCGGAGGGAGAAATCGGGACGGAGATTACCATCAAAACTGTACTGAGTTTAGCACATGTTACCCAGGAGTGCAATTAACATATCGTCTGGGTTCCTATATGTTGCCTAAAGTAATATAACTCAAATTAAACGATGAAAAACTGAAAAAGAAAAAAGAAGAATTAAAGGTTCAGGGAAAGCTCCTGAAAAAAAGGAAGAATACTTAAACTCTAGGAAGGGATGGTTGAAAAGACAATAACGGTAAGCAGGAACTCTCAGCCAAACGTGAAGTTTTCAGGAGGAATTCCATAAATACCAAAGCCCCTCGGCCCCTGGCAGTAAATATTATTTTTTTTAAGGCCTATCTTAATGTAATAATGGACCGGGAGCTCCTTTTTATTCCACTATCCTCCGATTGATTTTAAGTAATTTTGAGCGATGACATTGTTAGGATTCAGCAACAGAGCCTCCCTAAGCAGGATCTGGGCCTGTTGGAAATTATTCTTTTTAATATAACAGAGACCCATATTGGTCAGGACTTCATCCTGAAAGGGAGGGGACAGGGCTCGACAGAGGGCATAAGAATTTATAGCCTGGTCATATTTACCCTGGGTCAAATATATATAGCCAAGATTAAAGGAAATGTCGGGAACCCGGCTGTTCAACTTCTCGGCTTTTAGATAAAGGGGAACGGCCCGCTGAAAATCCTGTTGAAAAGTAAAGAGGCGGGCCAATTGAAAGTTGGCCTCAAAATTATTGGGATCCAAAGACAGGGCCTGTTCTAATAGCTTTTGGGCATTAGCCGGATTTATTTTTATTTGATCCTTGGCCTGGAGAATTAAGGAATCCAGATTGGGGGTTGTTTTCTGCTCAGGAGGAGGGGTAGGTTGCGGACTTACTTGAGTGATCCGCGGAGTACCGGTGACCAACGAATCGGTCTGATTGTATTGGGTGGGGTTCTTTGCAAAACGGACGACCAGAACAATCCCGACAATCACAACAATCAACAACCCAATCGCAAATGTTATGGGCTTGAGGGCAGTCCCGGCGGCCTTGGCCGGTGCAGGGGGGGGCAATGGGGCGGCCGGTTTTTTTGGGGGGGATGGGATTTCTATATCCGGGGTAGAAACCGGACGAACCGGGGGTGGTGGGGGTGGTGGGGGGGGGGGGGACGGCCTCTTTTTTTTCCGCTTCTTTTGGTTTGGTTTCCACCCTCTCCGAATAAATCTGAGTTTTCTCCCCCATGATTTCTTCCGGGGTTTTTCGAACGGGGATAGAGACTTTTGTTTTTATGGTTGTATCATCGGTGAGTTGTTTCGCGATGGTCATTCTGCGTTTATAGGCACGGAGATCCTCCAACATCTCCATTGGAGTTTGATAACGAAAGGCCGGGTCTTTGGCCAGGGCCTTTTGACAGATGTTCTCTATGGCTTGAGGAATGTGTATATTTAAAACCTTTGGAGGTACAGGTTCAACCTGGACGATTTTATAAGCCAGGGTTATCGTTGTCTCCCCATCAAATGGCCGCTCTCCGGTAATGATTTGATAAAAAAGGGCGCCGACCGAAAAAATATCCGAACGGATATCCACCTTCTGACCGGATATTTGCTCAGGAGACATATAATAGGGGGTCCCCAGGACCGTTCCTGTGGTGGTGATGGAAAGCGAAGGAAGCTTGGCGATACCGAAATCCATGACTTTGGTCTGTTTATCATTCAAGATCATGATGTTGGTCGGTTTAATGTCCCGGTGGACAATCTGCTCCTGGTTTGCCATATCCAGGGCTAATAAAATTTGTTCAATAATGATTATAGCTTCTTCGACCGGCAGAATTTTCTGTTCGGCTATTATTTCACCCAGGGTCTTGCCGACAATAAATTCCATGCAGATATATTGAAACTCATCGGTTTCACCGTAGGAATGAATGGTGACGATATTTGGGTGGGTCAACCGACCGGCAGCCTGGGCTTCCTGGATAAGACGTCGTCTGGCTTCCATCATGGCCGGTGTGGCCGGTTGGTCACCCTTTGCAATCAATTTCAAGGCGACGGTTCGATGAAGAATATTATCAAAGGCCTTATAGACAACGCCCATAGCCCCTTGACCGATAAATTCATCAAGTCGAAACTGATCAATATTTTTGCCAATTAAATTGCCGGGTGAAAGCATCGGCTAAATTCTCCTTGATTCTTTTTTAAAAAAATATTTTTCCCATCCGCCTGAATAACCCGGCAGAGTCATGGTTTTCCGGGAATCACCGGTCCTCCTACTGCTGGTGGGGAAGCCGGGAGGGTTGAACCGGCTGCGGGGGGATCATCGGTCGAAGCCGAGAAAATGAATATATAAACCACCCAAAAGAAAATAAGGACCAGCAGATGAGGAAGAATCCGGGCAAAAACATTTTTTTTCGAGAGCTTGCGGGCGATCATGACCAAAGCCACTATCGAACCCAGAAAGGCACCCATGATGATCATCATCTTAAGAAAGGTGACTATAGAGCTATTGAGAAAAGGGGAGACGATCACTTCCCGGCTTCCAATAGGGATTCCAAGGGCTACTTTATCATAAACCTTATACACATAGGCAATAAGATTATACATCCCTTCATTTAATATTTCATGGGAAAGGTGGGAAATATGACCGGCCAGGGCCAGAGGGACAAAGGCCAATCCGTAATGGGCCATATTGTCCGAGATCTTTTCCTGAGACGCGGCGGCTGAAAGGGATGAACTCAAAGTAAAGGGGACAATGGCAAATAAAATGAAAAAGAAGAAGAGGAAGGTGGTGGTGAATAATTCCCCCCACCCCAAGGATTGTTCCCAGATTTTCCAATAGGTCAAATGAGAGAACTGATGGCGGGCCATGAGTCCGACCAACATGACTCCCAAAAAAGATATAGCGAATATCGGCTGATTTTGGTGCCAGAGTTCCTGCAGGGGAGGACGAAGATTAACCTGGACGCCTCTGTTTTCGCAGCTTTTCAGGCAATTCAAACACATCATACATTCCGAATTGGTGGTTAAAGAGGCGGGGTAGGAAAACATGGGGCAACCATCGGCCAGTTCTGTACCCTTAATACAGGAATGTTGGCCGCATTGGGTCTGGCAGATCTTTTTATTGCCCCGGATTTCGGCGATGCTTAAAGTAGAGTAAGTTCCCAAAACAGCGGCCAAGGGGCAGACATAACGACAAAAGGCCTTTCTTTCAAAAAGGACCGTGAATAACACGGCCGTGCTGATGATAATCACCAGAAGGATGCCCGTGGCCAAGGGTTTGTCAGCTACGCCAAAGAGCTCTTCTGAATATTCGAGGAAAAGAAAGGCCAGGATAACCAACCAGAAATTCATGGATTTAAAAAATTTGGGGACCGGCAGATTAAATTTTTTAAACCGGGCAAAGAAGTCCCCTATGCCGGCAATCGGGCACATACCGCACCAGATCCGACCGAGCAGAAAGGCCGAAATAGGCAGGACCGGAAACCAGATCAACCAGGTAATCAACATCCCGGGATTGTTGGCCGCATCTTGAAGGGGATGACCTGCCGGGCGGGTCCCCCCATAGAGGGTGAACCCGGCCATGACCACCACCATAAAAATATTGAACCAGATAAAAAGTTTGGGGATCAGAGGATGACGAAGAAAATTCCTGACCTTATCGTTGCGCAGAATATTCAGCTTGTGGATCTCTTTTTCCGAGGGGAGAACAAAGATCAGATCGCCGGGGATGATTACATCCTCGGATGCAACGATGGCCGATCGCTGAATGACGTTTTTTAGTTCTTTGACGTTCCCCGGCCAGGTATAAGAGACCAGCTTTTCCGTGGCTTCCCGCGAAAGACCGCTGACCCGTTTGGCATTTTTTTTGGCAAAGCTTTTTAAATAATAGTCGGCCAGAATTGGAATGTCCTTCAGGCGTTGGGTCAAGGAAGGAAGAACAATCTTCCGTCGGGCTAATTCTTCGCGGAGCTCGGGAATAAACTTCTCCAAAACCTCAGCTTCCGTCCCCGTTGCAATAAAAACGAGTTTGGTTTTAGCCTTGATGCTTTTTTGACCGTAGACCCGGTGAAACCAGCCATATTTAAGATAAGTGACCAGGACACTCTGTTGGTGGGCATCCAAAAGTTCGGCATGGGCCACAGCCAGCGTTCCCGTGTCGATCATTTCGATGTACCCTACCTGTCCCTTCATGTGGGTGACCCCCGGGTCCGGCTCGATACCGAACAGGGAAGCCCCGGCCTTGCTTTCTTCCAGATCGGCCAGCGAGATTTCCACATAAGGATATTCCGGATGAGGGCTGACTTTATGGAAGTAGCGGGCAAAGGCTTTTTTGCCCGTCCCGGAAGGCCCGATAATCAAGGCCGCCTTATCTTCTTTGGCCAACTGCTCGATTTTCTTTTTGGCTTCCAGGATTTTTCTGTCTTCCCCGATGATCTGGACGTCGGTTGAGGTAATGATATCCCTTAGATTGTCCGTTCTGGCACCCTTGCGCTCCGAATCCTGTTGGGCGGTGCGGAGTTTGGTCATCACCATCCGATAAAAAGCCTGATTCAAGTCGGGTTTTTTTTGCAAGAGTTCATTTAAATGTTCTTTTTGAAGTTCTAAAAGGGTGCTGTCCTTGGTGGCAATCATGGAATAATTGCCTGCTTCTCCGGCTAAAAGGGCCCGTTCACCGAAAAAATCTCCGGCTTTTAGAAGATCGATAGGGCGCTCCCCGCCTTCTTCATTAAGTTCAACGATCCGAATTTCGCCGGAATAAAGAAAATACATACTTTCCACCAGAGTGTTTTGGCGAAGAACCACGGCTTCTTTCGGAAATGAACGGACCAGCAGGTTTTGGGCCAATAAGAGCTTGGTCTCCTGATCGAACCAATTGAATAAATCACTCTTCTGGATAAAGGCCTCTTTTTCCGGCAGGGATATTTCCGGTTCCTTTTGGTTAAAAAGAAGCACCGTATCGCCAATAGTAATTTGATTTCCGGACTTGAGGGAAATTTTATGGATCGGCTGGTTATTAACCAAAACACCATTGGTGGAATTCATGTCTTGGATAAAATATTGGCCTTCTTCGAAAAATATTTCAGCGTGGTCTCTGGAGGCCTTTCCATCCACCAAGACCATGTCGTTGTAGCCGGAGCGGCCTATCTTTATTTTTGCTTTTCCCAGGCTCAACAATTTCGGGTGGGTTTCTCCGGTTACCACTTCAAGGGTGGGTTGGGCGGAAGTCGGTTGGGTCTTAGGTTGCGTGAAAGACTGAAAAGCGACCGTCGCCTCCCCTTCATCGACCAGGCGTTTGGGCAGATCTTCAAGATCGGAAAGAAGCTCGGGAGGAATAGTATGCGATGGATTTTGTCGGCCGGAAGGCTCTGCTGTTTTCCCCTTTCCGGATTGGGTTTGATCCATTTTTTCGTCTTGGCTCATAACGGTTTTTCCTTGACTTTGGCTGCGGTGGGCCAACCGGTTCGGTCTTTCGACTCCATTTAAAAAAGATCGTTTTTGATTTAGAGAACAATATCTGATTTGACTGTGGGAAATGCCCCTCTGTTTTAACAGAAACTAATTCTGGTTTCTTATTTCCCTTTCCGTCCAAAGAAGAAAGGAGTAAGGGGCCAAACCTAAAGGGATTAGTGGCTCCTTACACAGAATATTCAAAGTCTTTCTTACAAAAGTCTTTATTATTTTTTATATTTTTCAACCAGTATTACTTTGTTGTCTTTGAATCGAACATCAAATTTACCCTCCGGAGTCGTATATTTCCATTCGATAAATCCCTGTTGGTAGAGTTGCTCCGGAGGGCCCATAATTTGTTGGATTTGCTCGGGGGTCATCCCCACCAGAATTTGACTTGTATCCCGGGAAGGAGTCCCGGCTTGGGGCGTTGTGACTGTTCCCGCTGGAGCAGGCATTTGGGTTGAGCCGGTTTGAGCCGGCATTTGGGCTGATCCACCAGGTATAGTCGTTTGATTTGTACCGACCGTAGGAGGCGTTTGACTTGAGCCGGCCGGAGGAGGTGTTTGAACCGGCGGAGGAGATTGTCTGTTGCAGCCAAGAACTAATAAAGAAATAATCATCAACATTATAAAGAGGATTTCACTGGTCCGTACTATTTTCTTTTCCATTATTTTTCCTTCCTTCCTGACCTGACTTTCTATTTGTTTCTCTCCCTTGCATCAGGGATGCCGGCCTATCCGGTTTTCTTGCTCCGGCCGATAAGCGGTTTGTTTTTGGGAGAGGGCGAAAAATTTTCTTAGGATATTATCGATCGTAAGAAAATAGTCACCCTCTTTTCTAATTTTTGCTCATCCGGAATTCTTGAATTTCCGGATGAAAATAATTAATTTATTGCAATGTTTTAAACATTAAAAAACTATTAATGCCGTTCCACACCCACGACCTGATTATTTTGAATTTGGACTTCCACTTTACCCTGGGGCGTATAATATTTCCATTCGGTTATGGCCCCTTTTTGTTTGGTTTCCGCCGGTGCACCCATGATCTGTTGGACCTGGGCGGCAGGCATGCCTATCTGAAGCTGATTTGGACCCTGGGCCGGGGTTCCTGCCGCTGCGGGTTGAGCGGTACCAGCCGGAGCAGGTGCCGCGGGTTGCGGGGTAACTGCTGCTGCCGGGGGAGCTGCCGGAGGGGCTGCGGGGGGAGGAGCAGATTGTTGACTACATCCAAAAACCGTCAACGAAATGATTGCCAACATCAAAACAACAAATCCATTCATTCTTACCGTTTTTTTTCCCATAACTTCCCCTTTCTTTAATATCAGAATTTTTACCATAGAAATGGTTTCAGGTAATGAATTATAGCCCAACATTTAAGAATTTCAATAGATTTTTTAATCGGCTTTTAAGTTCCCGAGCTTGATGGAAACCGGTGACGTCTTCCAGATACGTTCGCAATACTCCCGAATGGACCGGTCGGAGGAAAAAAAACCCACACGGGCAACGTTAAGGATGGACATGCGGGTCCAGTGCTCCGGGTCCTTATAAGCCCGGTCAACCTTATCCTGACATCCGAGGTAGGCCCGATAGTCAGCCAGCAGCATAAAGGTGTCATGGTCCAAGAGGGCGTCCACCAGCGAAGAAAACAAACCGGGGTTTTCAGGGGAAAAGTAACCGGAGGCAATCAGGTCGAGTGCTTCTTTGAGTTCCGGATCCGCTTCATAATAGCCGCGGGGAAGATATCCGACGGAATTGATTTCTTGCACCTGATCGGCGGTCAAACCGAAGAGGAAAAAATTATCATGGCCCACTTCATTGCGGATTTCTATATTCGCTCCGTCAAGAGTGCCGATGGTGAGGGCTCCGTTCATGGAAAATTTCATGTTGCCCGTACCCGAGGCTTCGGTGCCGGCGGTGGATATCTGTTCGGAAAGATCGGCAGCCGGATAAATTTGCTGAGCATTTTTAACATTGAAATTCGGCAGGAAGATCACTTTTATTCGCCCTTTGGTTACCGGGTCCTGATTGATCACGGCGGCAACGGTGTTGATCAGTTTGATGATCAATTTGGCCATGACGTAGCCGGGAGCGGCCTTGCCGCCAAAAATAAAGGTACGCGGAACCATATCCAACTCCGGATTTTGTCTCAACCGGTTATAGAGGGTGATAATGTGCAGTAGGTTTAAAAGCTGCCGTTTATATTCGTGAATTCGTTTGACCTGGATGTCGAACAGAGTGTCGGGGTTAATTGCCAGGCCGGTGAGGCGCAGGACCAATACAGCCAGTCTCTGTTTGTTCAAATGTTTGACTTCCCTCCAGTCCTTCTGGAAAGCAGGATCATCTGCCGTTTCTTCAAGACGACTTAACTCATCGAGGTTTTTGATCCAGCCGTCTCCGATTCGGCGGGTGATGAGTTCGGAAAGACCGGGGTTGCTGAGCAACAGAAACCGCCTGGGAGTGACGCCGTTGGTTACATTGGTGAATTTCTCCGGTGAAAAGTCCACGAAGTCACGCAGGACCCCGGATTTAAGCAGGTCGGTGTGCAGTTTGGCCACCCCATTAATGGATTGACTGCCCACGCAAGCCAGATTGGCCATACGTACAAAGCGTGGACCCTGCTCATCAATGAGGGACATCCGGGTTACCCTGGCGTCATCATGGGGATAACGGAGCCGGATTTCATCCAAAAACCGCTGGTTGATCTCATAAATAATCTCGAGGTGTCGCGGAAGCAAATCGGCAAAAAGTGGGATGGGCCATCGCTCCAGCGCTTCCGGTAACAAGGTGTGATTGGTGTAACCGAAGGTTTTCCGGGTGATCTGCCAAGCCTGGTCCCAGGGCAGGGTGTGCTCGTCAACCAGCAGACGCATAAGTTCGGCTACGGCAATGGCCGGATGGGTATCGTTGAGCTGTACCACGAATTTCTCGTCCAACCGGTCTATAGATCCTGATTGCTGAAGAAACATTCGGATCATATCCTGCATGGCGCAACAGGCGAAAAAGTACTGTTGCTGGAGACGGAGTTGTTTACCCTGAGAAGTCTCATCATTGGGATACAAAACCTTGGTGATATTCTCGGAGGTTACTTTTTCCATGACCGCCCCGTAATAATCACCGGTGTTGAAGGCCTGAAAGTCAAAGGATTCGGCCGCCTCGGCCTTCCACAGACGCAATAGATTGACCGTATTTCCACCATACCCGAGCACCGGGGTGTCATAGGCCATCCCTCTGATAACACGATCGGGAATCCAGTGGACCCGGTACTGACCGTCTTTGAAATAGGATTCGGTGTGTCCGCCCAGTTTGACATCAAAGACAATTTCCGGCCGGGCTATTTCCCAGGGATTGCCCAGACGAAGCCATTTGTCGGTCAGTTCTACCTGCCAGCCGTCCCGCAGGGCTTGGTCGAAAATACCGAATTCATAGCGGATGCCGTAACCGATGCCGGGGATCTGCTGGGTGGCCAGAGAATCCAGAAAACAGGCTGCCAGGCGGCCGAGACCGCCGTTGCCCAACCCGGGTTCCTCTTCCTGTTCCAGCAGTTCGTCCAGGTCCAGACCTAATTGCTCCATGGCCTTCCGAACCTGGTCAAGAATCCCCAGGTTGATCAGGTTGTTTCCCAGTTGGGGGCCCATTAAAAATTCGGCTGAAAGGTAACAGACCGAGCGGCTACGTTGCTGATAGTAGGTGTGGGCGGTATTGGTCCAGCGGTGCAGCAGGCGGTCGCGGACAGTGTAGGCCAGGGCCAGATATTTGTCGTTGAGGGTGGCTACCTCCGGAAACCGGGCGCAGAGATAGGCCAGGTTGTCCATGAAGGCTTTGGCAATCGTTTACGGGCGAAGGCCTGAACGGATGTCTTCAGGTTCAGGGGGATCAGTGGGCCTGTTGGTGTTCGGTGTTTGTTGCATCAATTTTTTAAGGTCACACTCCTTTTGCTGAGAAACCGTAGGTTCGCGGATACTGGACGGATTTTTTATTTTTAAGATGTCTGAGTATAAAATCAGGTAGGGGAAGGAGTCAAGGAGAAAAAAAGAACAGGGGTGTTAAAAATCAAATTGATAGCACTGCTTATCCACAGCCGGGAGAAGGACCCCATAGGGATTTTTCCCCAGGGCATTTGTTTGCTTCCCGGTAAGGGCGGGGAGGTGGGTGAGGATCATACGGGTTTTGGAAGGGAGTTGTTTTCTGATTTCCAAGATATTTTTTTGATTGAGATGGAAGGGGTAATCACCGTCTATGGCCGTCATTTCTAAAACGGCAATATCAGCATCCTGAAACAGTTTTAAAAGGGCCGGACGGGGCCTGTATCGCCGCTGTAGGCCAGTCGTTTGTGCTTATAAGTTACCTGGAATCCCAGGTTGAATAGCTTCCCATGAGACATTTTGTAACTCTTGAAGGACATGGCCTTGAATTTGTATTCTTTGCCGGGATTGACTTCCAAAAATTCGACCGGAAAATTCCGGGAATATCGCCTCCGGGTGTCCGGGAAAGCCAGGTCTATAAGGGTATAGGAGAGTTTTTTGAGGCCTTTCGGGCCGATGATGGTCAAGGGTTTTTTCCGTTTGGTCATGAAATAATGGTCCAGAAAGATAAATGGCAGTCCGAAACAATGGTCGCCATGGAAATGGCTGATGAAGATGTATTGGATATCCTCCAAAGGTTTCCCCATTTCCCTGAGGACTGGCAGTGTAGTGGGGGTGGCTTCAAAAAGGATCCTTCCGTCCACCAGGAAACTTCCATAGGCCCTGCCCGGGGTAAAGGCGTTGCCTGAGCCCAGAAAAAGGAGCTCGATGCGAATTGGTTTTTTTTTCATCGGTTGTTAATTTACTGTAAGGGCCAAAAACTGGCTATCCCCTCGTACGAACCATCCCGTCAGAGTCCCTGTTTTTCCTCATTATCCGTTTTTATAAAAGAAATCAAAACAGGGGATTCCCAACTAACTCCCGAGGAACATTCTCCCCTGACTTCGAGTATTTTTCAATGGAGGAAGTATAAAAGATGCCTGATAATGGGTCAAGGAGAAAAGCGGATGTGGGGGGAAACTTTTTTGATGATTGATTTTTTTGTTTTTTTGAATTATGTTTCCTGAAAATAAATAGGTTGTTTCGTTAAGGCCGAGACGATCGACCGATCGAATCGGGACTTGAATCCAACAAATACTCTCTGGAGGAAGTATGGCTCTGTATAAACAATTACTTTTAACGCTCGGGGTGATGTCTTTAATTTCCTTACTCGCAATCCCTTTAGGGTTTACAGGAACTACTGCCAAGCCAATTATTATCATTCCCAAGGCCAAGGTAATCCAAAAAGCAAAACCGAATCCCGTGGTTGATCCGGCCGCCATTTATAAAAAGGTTTGCGGAGAATGCCATATGGCCTATCCTCCTGAATTTTTGCCGTCCGGTTCCTGGGAAAAGCTATTGGGGTCCATGGAAAAACATTTCGAGAATGCAGTGGCCGTCGATATTAAAAACAAAGACATTATAGAGCCATATCTTAAAAAAAACGGTGCTGAAAGTTCCAAAGCAAAAATACCGCAGAAAATAATGCAAAGCCTTGCAGGGAATACCCCCCTTCGTATTACCGAAGTTCCTTATATCAAAAAAAAGCATCGAAGCATATCACCGGAGGGGTTTCAAAGGAAACCCATTGGTTCTTTTACCAATTGCCGAGCCTGTCATCTTTTAGCGGATAATTGGGTATTTAACAAACAAATTGTTGTTCCTCCATATGAAGGGACACCCAAGCCTTAATTCAGGGGCACCCACTGGTGGGTTATCCCGGTGGGTCTGACCCGGACCAGAACAAAACCAAATTCCGGTTTTCCAAAATTATATCTACTGTATAGTCTTGCCCCTCCGCCGGCGCTGATAATATATTTTGTGCCCTCGATTTCCATTTCGTCATAAAGATGAATATGTCCGAGAAAGACCAGGGGGGCCTTGGCTTCTTTAATCAGCGCCATTATCTCCCCCCCATGCCCGCCACTGGAATCATCTTTCATGGCATGCACACTCCACCGGCCGACAGCCGGGGGAACATGAAAGGCCACCAGGCAGATTTTGGGGCCGGTCAGGTTTTTCCGGGCAAAGGCCACAGCTTCCTCGGTAAACTTTCCCTTAGCATTATCCAGACCGATAATGCGGATATTTCCCAGGTCAAAAAACCAGTTGGGTTCCCCGACATATTTTCGATAAAGATCCGATCCACTCCGGACATCATGATTTCCCGGGAGATGTAAAATAGGGATATCAACAGACCCGAGTTGTTTTTCATAGGTTTCATATTCCGAGGGTTGTCCATTACTGACTAAATCTCCGGTATGGAGGATAAAAAGGGGGTTAAAGGCCTTGGCACGACTTAACAGTCGATCAAATACATCCGCTCCGTCCCTGGAATCCCCGATGACCACAAAATCAAACCCTTCTCGGGCTTGTACCTGCTTAGCCAAAATGGCCTTGATATTTAGATCTAATGATAAAGGGACCGCTTGAACCAAAGCGGGGGACCATAGAAAGAGGTTCAACAGGAAAAAAAATAGAATGGATAAAAATGTTTTTTTCATTTATTGCATCCTTTATTAGTTTTTTTGTGCCCTGTCTCCTCCATCCTAAACCGTGAAGGGGGCATTGCCAGGCAAAATCCTCACTAAAATCAGAGGAAAAGCACCAGGGGGTCTGCCTTATCGCTCAATCTTCTTTTGTCAGACGATTGGCCAGATCGACTAACCCGGACTCTACGGAATTATCTGTGCGGATTTCATTAAATGGAATGGCGTATTCCTGACCGGCCTGAATAGCCGGCATTACCTGATTCTTCCCTTCTTGAAGCAAACGGGTCAATTGACGGGCCATCCGCTGTGACAGAGTAATGTCCCGATAGTTAGGCGCTGACCCGCGAATATCCCTGGAAAAACCCTCACAAACGACCCGGCGCCGGGTTCCCAAACCGGCTTTTTGCAATTCATCGCGGAAGTATTCGGCGGCATTTCCCGGATATCCCATTTGCTTCCGTTCTTCCCTTTTATAACCTTCGGCGACAACGATGACCGCCGAGACCCTATGGTTAAGGGCTTCAGCCAACCGACCCGGATCATATCGGGAAGAAGGCAGAACGGCCAGGTCGGCCCCGGCCCCCAAACAGGAATGAAGGGCATGATAGCCCCCTTCGGCCCCCATCATCTCGATAATATAAATCCGGTGATGGGTGCGGGCATCGGCCAAATAAGAGAGGATCTTTTCCGAACCCACCTGGACACCGGTATGTTCGCCGATGCATTCGGTCCCGAAGATATCACTATCGATGGTGACCGGGATAAAAAAAACTTTAACGGAAGCCGGCAGGAGTAAACTTAAGGCCTTGAGACCGCAGAAGGTTCCATTGCCGCCGATTCCGATCAGGATTCGAACCCGTCTGGTAATCAGATTTTGGGCCGCCAGTTTTTGATTTTCCGGTTTAAGGAAGTACGGATAGCGTTCGGTACGGAAACCGGCCCCCCACGCTTCTCGCAAGGGTGGCGTATAAATAACACCCGGCAGGTTTTCCATTTTTCCGTAGAGTTCCTGGCCGTTGATCAGACAGCAAAAGTCTCCGGTCTGACTGTTAACTAAGGATTTGAAACCCTCCCGAGCTATAAAGACCTGATGGCCGGCCTCTTCCAGAAAATAAGTCAGGAAGCCGGTAACGCTGTTATATCCCGGGGCACAACCGCCGTCCTGGAGCAGCAGGCAGTCCATTTCCTGATAGAGATCACTTCCGGAACGGACATAAGAGGTAATCTGACGGGCCAGGGCCTTGAGGATTTTCACATAAGTGGAGGGGTTGATTTTTTTCTCATTTTCCAGATCCCCAGCTTGAAAACGAAGGAGACGACAGGATTGGGCGGCCCTGACCGTGGCTGTGCGGGGGAGGGTATCGATAACGGCAATTTCACCAAAGAGGTCTCCGGGGTTCAATCGTTTAACCGTCCGTCCGGCAATCTCCAGACAGCAAAGACCTTCTTCAATAATAAAAAGGGAGGTCCCCATATCCCCGGCTTCAAAGATGGACTCCCCGGCCTTATATTCCATTCGGTCGGCCAGGGCGGCTAACTGACTGATTTCTTGGTCGGATAAACTTTGGAAAGGCCCAACGGTTTTCAGGAAAGAATGAAGTCCACTGTCTTTTTGATTCAATGGAAGGGGTTTGGCCATGTTTAACTCATCTTTAACGATTAATCTAAAAATAGATAGTTGGGCAGGATAAAGCTTGAATAAATCCCTTGCCAAAAAAAATTCGATCTTTTGGGAAAATTTAGGGGTCGGCGTTTGAAAATATTTTAGGATTTTTTCTTTTTAAGTTTCTTCAAATCTTTTTCGCTGTCCTGAATTTCTTTTTCAATCTTGTCCTTATCTTCTTTCAATTTTTTTATCTTCTCTTCCAACTTTTCAATCTTTTCTTCTTTTTCTTCTTTTTCTTCTTTTTCTTCTTTTTCTTCTTTTTCTTCTTTTTCTTTTTTATCCTTCTCTGGCAATCAGAATTTCCTTTTTGGGATTTCCGGTAGCCTGACTGCTCGTCGCGAAACAGAAGGAAAAGGTTGAGCAGAGGAAAAAAATGAATAATGTGGTGATGATCGTGGTTTTTTTCAAGTTGGACCTCCTATGTCTATACAATGAACCGACCCCACTTGAGAATATCCGATCTTCAAGAAAAAATCCAAATAATTTTTATTGGAAAAAATATTATTGAATTACCTGTTGGGCTACTACTATGTGAATACTTAGAGGGGAAGTAAAAACACTAACCTAATCTCTTTTAATCGACCGGCGTAGGGGTGAAGGGGGCTTTAAGTCCAAGGACATTATAGGCTTGAACCGGTTCGCTAAATCCTTTTACCTCCAGTGCTCCGATTTCTTCCACTTCCACCAGATCCTCTACCTGAAAAAGGGTCTTGCGGCTGATCAGAATTTCACCGCCCTTGGCCGCGGCACATAATCGGGCGGCCAGATTGGTGGTTTTCCCGATGGCGGCGTAGTCCATTCGTCCCTCGAAACCGATATTACCCACGAAAACATAACCGGTAGAAATTCCGAAGGATATATCCAGAGCATAGCCTAACTTTTTCCATTTCTTGCGTAAGTTGACTAACCGTTCCCGGGCGGCCACGGCCATAGCCACCGCCCGGGCGGCATGATCTTTAAAACGGACCGGGGCCCCGAAAAAGACCATAACGCCGTCTCCGGCGAAACGCTCCAGAGTTCCGTCATATTGAAAAATGATTTCACCATATAGGGAATGAAAGTCACCCAGCATGGCGATAATCTCTTCCGGTTCCGAGGTCTCAGAGAAACGGGTAAAGTTTCGAAGGTCGGAAAAGACGATGGAAACTTCCTGACGGGTTGGTTTAAGAACGTGGGATTCATCGCCGGACAGGACCGCAGCCACTACCTGAGGGGAAAGATACCGTTTCAGCCGGGTGATGCGTTCAGCCTCGGAGACGTCCGCGCTGACCCGTTTTTCCATTTGAGAAGTTACAGAAGTGGCTTCTTGTCGCAATCGGTGAAGTTCCAGCATATTTCGGAGGCGGACCTGAAATTCAGTCGGGTCCGGTTGGCGAAGCACCTCGTCCACACCGGCTTGAAGCAGGGGAAAAGTATTCTCCCAGGATTCTTCATGAATCAACAATACAATCGGACCGGCCTGGGAATGGGATTTTATTTCCTGGCAGACCTTTAGAGGTGCGTCCGTTTGGCCGGCGAGAAGGATACAGTCCGGAGGAGATTTTTTCAGGATCGCCTGGACCTGATCACTTTCAGAGATCCGTGGATAACCACCCCGGAGTCTGTCAGGGGGGTCAGCAGGTGTTCAATCTGAGAGTATTCCGGGTGGATGACCAGGAGAGTTGGTGGTTCCTGGGTTTTGGATACCAAGGGGATTAGACCGGGAGCCGGTTCTGGAGGAACGGTAACATCCGGTTTTTTACGATTTGCTTTTTCTCTTCCGGTCGTCCGGCTTCTGGTTTTTCCGGCCTTATTGGTTCGGGTTCCGGGCCGCTAAAGGTTTTTGAGATTTTATAAATCCTTGATTCGGGTTCTTTTGAGGGGCCTTGGCGGAGGCCTTTGGGTTTTGTAAATTGGGTCGGCGGAGGTGTTTCCTTCTCCCGAATCTGTTCCACCACAAGATCTGAAAGGCCAACCCGGATCTTATCTCCAGGATGAAGTAAGACCCGGGTTATGCGCTGACCGTTCAGCAGGGTTCCGTTGACGCTGTTTAAATCCTCTAAAAACGGCTCCTTCGGCCATCAATTGTATTTGACAGTGCTCCCGGGAAACCAGTTGATCGTTAACGACCACCTCGCAGTGTTTGGCCCGGCCGATCCTTACCAACATTTTTTCCAGGACATAGGTCCAGCGTTTTCCAACAGAAGGTGTGATCTGCAGTTGATAGGCCATAGGGTCCTTTGATTAAAAAATTACGATTAAAGTTATACTCCCTGGGTCAATTAAAGTCAAAATATATCGTGTTGACTCCCGGTATTGGGTTTGCTATAAACAATTGACGAGATCGATTATGGAAACTGCCGAGGTCCGAAAAGATTTTATTCTTTTGATTTCCAGCCGGGTTTTTAACCGGATTGGAGACGGCTTTTTACGGATTTTGTCCGTCCTCCTGGTCGCTTCCAAAAGCAAAGACCCCATGATTGCCGGTCTGGTTCTGGTTTTTCGTTATGTCTGCCAGATTCTTATCAACGCCATCTCAGGCCCTTTTATCGACAAAATACGAATCCGCCATTCCCTGATGGTCGCTGACCTGCTGCGGACCTTTTTGAGTCTGCTCCTGGTAGCAGCGGTTCTCTTGAAATATCCTTATCCAGTTTATCTTGTCTTATCTTTTTTGGGAGATTTTGTCTTTATTTTTTTTAAACCGGCCTCTGATAAGGTGGTTAAAGTCACTTTTCCGACAAAGGAAGGGACCAAGGTATTATCCCAGATCGATGCGGCCAACCATTTCAGCAATATCGGTGGGTATACGTTGGCCAGCCTGGTGGCCGGCTGGCTGGGTCTTAAAATAGCTGTTTGTTTAGGGCCCATATTTTTCTTTATTTCTTTCTTCTTCGTCTCCCGGCTTCATTTGGGTGGCGAATCGGTCATTGATTATCAAAAAGTCCGGACGAAGTCCTACTGGGCCAGTCAAAGAGAAGGCCTGCGATATACCTGGAGCAAAAAACCACTGAAACTGCTATTGATCGGTCGATCCCTGGTGGCGGTAGGTCGCGGATCCTTTACCGTTCTTTCCGTAGTTTATTTGGCCCATATCGCCAAAGGGCTCGCATCCTATGGCTACTTCGAATCCGCCCAATCGGCCGGCAAGGTTTTAGTTACCGCTTTGGTTATCCCCTTCTTTTTTGCCTATCGTTCCACTTTTTTCCTCACCGGGGTGTCTCTGGTCATCATTGGGTTGTCCTTTTTCGGATTCAATCTGGTGAATGATATCGTTTTGGCCTGCTTGGTCGGAGTTTTGGTCGGGGTCGGCCAGGCCTCCGAGGCCGTGGGAATTGACGCCATGTTGAATCGCTACTCCGAAGCCCATATTCAGGGACGGGCTAAATCCACCACCAGTTTTGGCAGCCGCGTTTTCGGACTGGCAGCCATGGGGGCAGTGTATTTATTAGTCAATACCTTTCATTTTTCGGCCCGTACCCTTTTTGGCTGGCTGGGTATTTTCCCCATTTTGGGATCTGTGGTGTTTTTTTGGGGCTGGCGGGCTGAAAAAGAGGAACAGTTAAAAAATCCATCCGATTAGAGGTGCCTATGGGTTTGGATAAGAAACTACTTAAAGCGATTGAAGCCCCGGAATTGGAAGAACAGGCGGTTGTCTTTTTTGAGGGATTGCAACAGGCCGCCGACTCCGGTGTAAAGGACATCGATCAGGATTATGGTGAGGTCACCTTGGGGATTACTATCCCCCCTTTGGGAGAGGGGGATCGCGGCATCGTCTATCCCTTGCGTTCTCATTCCCTTTCTCTTCCCGAAGCCCAAGGGGCCTTATGTCTCAAAGTGGCCAAGCAACAACCGGTCTGCAGGGAAAGGCTCCTGGAAGAGGCCATGACTACGGATTTTTTTCTTTCCGAGCAAGTGTATGTCCCGAAAATATTTCATTTGGACCCCTTAGGCCGATTTTGCATCAAGGAATTTGTGGAGGGGGAATCCATTACCAGCCTTTATCTGCGGTTCAACGATTTGTCGCTTAAAAGTCAGCAATTGATTCTGGAGGGTCTGGAAAAATTTTTAAATCGACTTCTGGAATTATTTAAAAAAAGGCCCGATTGCAAAGTCAGTGTCAGTCCCAACAATATTTACGTGCTCAGTGAAGGGGGAAAGTTCAAGGACCCGACTCAATTCGTCCTGATCGATCCGGGTACCACCCTGAAAAAGAATTATGACGGTTATACCTTCAACAAATATTGGAATGAAGTCCTCCCCGACCGCATCCGTAAGTATCAGCGGACCGGTTATCTGCAGTGGCTGGTTCCCCAGGAGGTGACCCAATCCGAACGGGATGAGGCCAAGGAGTTTGGAATTTTCCATGGGTTAAAGCCGGCAGAGATATTCCTGCTGTTAAAAACAGCCAAAACGATTGAATTCGAACCGGAGGAGGTCGTCCTCCGGGAAGGGGCTATCGGAGAAAATTTTTATCTGATTCTGGAGGGGGAACTGGAGGTCCGAAGGGGCCACTTTTCCAAGCCGGGCTCCTGGCACCAACGGATCGGTCGCGGATCAGTTCTGGGAGAATTGGCTTTCCTGCTTCATGTGCCCCGGTCCATGACCGTGGTGGCCGCTACTCCATGTAAGCTGATTGAGATCGACCAGGATCAGTTCAATGAGCTTTTAGAGGCCAACCTCACGGCCCCTTATAAGCTCATAAAAAATATCGCGGTCATTATGGCCGAAAGGCTTTTCCAGTTGACCCTTAAACATGAAAAGTTGTTGGAGACTCATGAAATAAACACCTCCGGGGAAAAATCTCATGGATGAATCGAACTCTCGATCCGAGATCTGTCCCCGGTGTGAGGAGGGTTTTTTAATAACGGTTCAAACCCCCCAGGATATCACCATCGAAGGCTCAATCGTCCGCCTTCCCAATGTCCAGGTGGATGAATGCCGGCTTTGCGGTTTTCGCTCCCTTTCCGGAAGGGAAGTGGGTTTGTTCGAAATCCTATTCTCCCCCCGTTATGCCCGGATGGGCGATTTGATTCAGGCCCTCCATGCCGCCGGTTATTATGGGATGTTTTTAAGGGAAGACCGGTCGGAGACGTTAATTGGATTCGGATCCAGGGAATATGTGGCCAATCTGGAAAAAGATTTACAGGGTCTTTATCTGGATAACGAATCCAACCATGTCATCCAGGGATTGAGCAATTTCAGTTCCGGATTGATTCCCATCAACCTGGCCGGAAACCAATATACGGTTAAACTGCCCAAGGTCGGAGAAGGGGAGAACGGTATTGTCTATGATTATCAGGAGGCTTACCAGGCGGTTTTAAAGATCGCCAAACCCCGCGCCTACAGCCGGGATCATCTCCGGGATGAATTTGAGGCCACGGAATTTTTCGACAAGCAGGGTGTTCCCGTTCCGCGCATCCTATCCAGCGATCCTTACGGCAGTTTTATGATCAAAGAACGCCTGGCCGGCGAATCCCTGGCCAAAATCTACCATTCCCTGGGCGGGCCGGGAAGTTTAGCTTATCAGCGGGTACGGGAAACCACAAAAGTATTTATCGATAACCTGATAGAATTGTTCGCAAAAACCCCGGAAGTGAAGACCTCGGTCAGCCCTAATAATATTTTTGTGGAATTAAAAGGGAATGACTGTCAGTGTCTGCTGGTGGACACCGGTCCGGCCCCTTTTCATGATTATTCGGGGTTTAATTTTGACCATTATTGGGAAACGGTGATTCCTCAAAAGATCAAGCAGTATACCGCGGCCGGGTATCTCTAAGCCTGATTCTGAGTTTCAGATTTTATAACCTTAAAACCGCTCCTCCTTTCTAATTCTTCACATTTATTTCGGAGCGCCCGGGCGCAGAATGGTTGGTTTCTGCTGTTTCTGTCTACAGTCGTCTTCGGCGGCTTTCAAACCGTTACGGGCCTGCATATAGTCCGGATCCAGTTTTAAGGCCTGTTTAAAGGAAATTATGGCTGTTTTGCAGGCATGTTCCCGTTGCTCGATCTCTCCCAAACAGTAATAGACTTCGGGTATTTTGCTTTTGAGCGTTCGGGCCTCCTTTAAATGCTTCTCAGCGTCATCAAATTTCTTTTGATGAAAATAATTTAAACCCAAAGCCTCTCTGGCGGGCAGGTTTTTTGGTTCAATCTTGAGGGCGGCCTCATAGGCTTCTTCCGCCTCCTTGGCCTTTTTTAGTTTTTCATAGGACTGACCCAGGGCGTAGTAGGCTTTGAAGTATTTGTTGTTCTCCCCCACGGCTTTTTTAAAGTCAGCCACGGCCTCCGCAAAGTCCCCTTCCTTAAACTCTTTCATGCCTTTGTGGTAATAATCCTCGGCACTCGCCTTCTCCGATTTTTTTTCCTCCTTGGATAAGGCGGCACAACTGCAGACAAAAAGTGCCACGATCAGCAAGACCACTACCTTCATCCATTTCTTATTCATGATATCCCCCTCTTAAGAAAGTTTTGATAAAAATTTGCCTTAAATTAATTCGAATATAGTGTAGACCTGAAAGGATCGTCAAGAATAATATCTACTGGCTGGAACAACAACAACCCGACGGGCATTATAACAGGTTCCCAAAGGTTAAGGTATTAATTCTCCGATCAGACCGGCTGGGTTCATGGTCTCCAGACGGACCCGGATCCGTGTGTTTTTTTTCAATCGGTTAGGGATGGCAACCGTAAGGTAATTTTCGGTTAGGGCCTTGGTCCATCCTTTTTCCCCGGCGGGTTGCAGGACAAGGGCGGAAAAAACTTGGCCCAGACAATGGTGGATATAGGCTTCTCTCTTCTGACGGTCAAGAGCCCGGATGATTTGCAGGCGCTCTTTTTTTTATCTTCTCCGGGACAGGTTCAGGAAATCCGGCTGCCGGAGTCCCAGGGCGTGGGGAAAAAGGAAAAATATGGAGGTAGGATAAAGGGATTTCAGAAATAAAGTTTACGGTTTCCCGGAATTGGATTTCCCCTTCCCCCGGAAAGCCGACGATCAGATCGGCCCCGATGGCGGCCCGGGGAATTTCTCGATGGATGGTCTGAATCAGGCGGCGATAGAAGGCCACGGAATAGGTGCGATTCATTTTTCGAAGGATGGAATCGTCTCCGGATTGTAAGGGAATGTGCAGATGAGGACACAAATTTGGGAATTTATTAAAAAGGTTGAGCAGGGTCGGGGTGACCTCCTGGGGTTCGATCGAGCTTAAACGGAAATAGATCTGTGAATGTAATTTCAATAAAGTTTCTAAGAGAGAAACCAGATCAGCCTTTGGGGCAAGGTCTCCCCCATATTGTCCCAGATGAATGCCGGTCAGGACCAGTTCCTTGACGCCCTGACTGCTTAAAAAGCTCACTCCGGAGAGGACGTCCTTCACCGGCAGGCTTCTGGAGCGCCCTCTGGCCCTGGGGACCAGGCAATAGCTGCATTGGCCGTTACAACCGTCCTGAATGCGTAAAAAAGCCCTTGTTTTTTCAATAGGTAAAGGAAATCGGGTCTCGAGGGGCTTTCCCATGGCTGTTATTAGAATCTTTTGGAGAACCCTTGATTTTTCAGGCGAGGACACCAATTCAGGGATTTGTAATTTATTGAAATGGCCGACTATATAATCCAATCCTGGTATCTTTTCAAATAGTTCAGGAAAGAGCTGGGCGGCACATCCTGTGGCTATGACTTGGGATTGGGGATGATTGCGTATGGCCTTCCTGATCATCTGGGCCGATTGCCTTTGGGCCTCAGCGGTAACGGCACAACTATTGATGATATAAATATCTGCCGTATCATTGAAGGACACTGTTTCCCATCCCCGGGACAGAAATTGTTCTTCCAGACAGGAGGATTCAAACTGATTGACCTTACAGCCCAAGGTGTGAATCGCCACCCTTGGAGGATTATTTTTTCCAAGATTCTTCAATCCAACCCCCTCCCAGGACCCGATCCCTTAAATAAAAGACAGCAGCTTGGCCCGGGGTGACCGCCTTTTGCGGATCTTGAAAATGGATCTCCATCTGCCGGTTTTCCCTAAGGTGCAATTGGGCCTTGGCCGCTTTGTGCCGATAACGGATCTGGACCATAATTTCCAGACCGTTTATTTCGGGCGGGCGGGATAAGAAATGGACATCAGAAAGAAGACAGCCTGAAGATTCCAGATCATTTTTACCGCCGATGACCAATCGGTTGCCGTCAGGTTCCATTCGGATTACATAATAGGGCTCGGCTGCCGGCAATCCCAACCCTCTTCTTTGGCCGATGGTATAGGCAAACAACCCTTGATGAACCCCTATCTTTTTCCCCTGGAGGTCCACAATTTCTCCTGGCCGTACCAGTTTGGATGGACTTTCTTTAAGCAGAAACTCCCGGTATCCCCCCTTTGGCAGGAAGCATATATCCTGACTTTCCCCCTTGGGATTCATCGGCAGACCGATTTCCCGGACCACGGTCCTGACCTGGTCTTTGGTCCAAAGACTTAAGGGGAATAGAATATGCTTTAGGTTCTCAGGTATAACCCTATGTAAAAAGTAGGATTGATCTTTGGTGATGTCTTTCCCTCTGGTAATGGTCCGGCCCCCACCCCATGGCGCCGGGACAATTTGGGCGTAATGGCCGGTTGCAAAATAGTCAGCCCCTAATTCTAACCCCTTTTGGTAAAGCAGATCGAATTTGATCAGAGGATTGCAGATTACGCAAGGATTGGGAGTTCTGCCCAGGGAATATTCGGAAATAAAATAGTCCACTACTTTCTGTCGGAAAATCTCTTTTAAAGAAATAACTTCCAAAGGAATCTTCAAGAAGGCGATTATTTTTTCCAGCCAGGGAAGGGCGGGTTCCGGAGAAAATCCAAAGTCGGCATGAAGGCCTATCACCCGGAGGCCTTCTTTTTTTAAAAGATAAGCGGATAGAGCACTGTCTATTCCACCGCTTAAGGCAATGGCAACTGTTTTCAAAGTAAGAATCTAAACGGTTGTTGAAAAAGGATCATCTGCGGCGTTGACCTCATCCCTTGTAATTCCGACGTACTCTTTGTACGCCTCCATTCCAAGGTATTTCTTCGCGTAAAAAGCAACGCTCAGTCCCCCCCTGCGAGGCGGGTTCCCGGTTTCGGTCGCCTTGCATCTAATCCTTTTTGAACAACCTTTAAATTGGGAATTTTGAGGCTGTCTATGTAACATATTTTTTAAAAACCTTTTCAAATCCTGGCAGGGATTTTTCGATGGTGGCATCCGGGGCACAATAGGCTATGCGGAAATATCCGGGAGCTCCGAAGCCCATACCCGGTACGACGAGGATCAATTCTTCCTGCAAGGCTCGAACAAAGGCAGCGTCATCCGGAATAGGAGACCTCGGAAAAAGATAAAAGGCCCCCTCCGGTTTTATCAGGTGATACCCTATCTGAGTCAGGCCATTATAAAACATGTCTCGTTTTTTTCTGTATATTTCAATATCTACACTTAAACCTTGAACTTCTGGTAGAAGCCGTTGCATCAAGGCCGGGGCGTTGACAAAACCCAGGGTGCGGTTGGTAAAGGAGCAGGCTGCCAATAATTCTTCCTTTTCCTGAATCTCCGGGTGGACCGCCAGATACCCGATCCGCTCACCCGGCAGGGAGAGGTCTTTGGAGTAGGAGGTGACACTGATACTTTGCCGGTAGGCCTGAAAAATACTGGGTACCTTGATTTGATCATAAACGATCTTCCGGTAAGGTTCATCGCCGAGCAAATAAATCACACGTCCTTGTTTATGAGAGACACGGTCTAAAAGGTCCCCCAATTGTCTGAGGGAGGTTTCATCATAGACCTTCCCGGTGGGATTATTAGGCGAATTGATCAGAACGGCTTTGGTCCTGGGGGTCAGGGCCTGCTCAATAGCTTTGAGGTTCAGGGAGAAATCCGGACCGGTAGGAACCACCACAGGCACTCCCTGGACATTATCGGTGTAAAACATATACTCGACGAAATAAGGGGATAGAACAATCAATTCCTCCCCCGGTTCGAATAGGGCTTTTAAAACGGCATTCAAGGCCCCGGCTGCCCCACAGGTCATAATCACATCCTGTTCACTAAAGGATAGATCATGTTCCCGGGATAAGAAATCAGCCACGGCTCGACGTGTTTCCGGATAACCGGCATTGGACATATAGCCATGAAGGGAGGGAACCGGATGACTCAGGATTTCAATCAATCTCCGGTTGACTTTCTCCGGTGGATCCAGGTTGGGGTTCCCCAAACTGAAATCAAAAACATTTTCCTGACCATGTTTTGCCTTGAGCTTATCTCCTTCCTCAAACATTTTTCGAATAAAGGAGCCTTTTTCCATTTTGTCTCTAATTTTTTGTGAAATAGCCATTTTTTTCTCCTACTTCGGGTTTGGGTGTTCTAATTATGCACTAATGTCCATTAAAGGAGCCAGGAATTCAAAAAAGAAAGGCTTTGGGCAACAGGCATTTGGTAATAAAAATTATGATTATAGCTCTTTACGATTTTTTCCTTTTCGCCTCACGCCTTCAAAGCTATGTCTTTGCCTTATACCGGCTCGGTTCGTTAAAAAAATCCAGGGCTTTCATGGGGGACAGGATGCGTATGGAATGGACGGCCCCGGCTGGAATAAAATACGCATCACCGCGCCGGAGTGTCTGCTTACTACCGTCAATCGTCAGTTCCGCTTCCCCCTCCAACATGACTCCCCATTGGGCCTGGTGTTGATGCGCCGGGATCTCCCCTGGACCCTCTGTGGTAAAAAAGACCGCCTGCATTCCCTGTCCTTGAAATAATTTTCCATGGACATTGGGAAAAGGGATGTCGATATCAGGAAGTTTTTCAATCATCTCCGGAAACAAAATTTTTTCTGCCAAAATAAAGACCTCCTCAATTATAATTGATTGGTAAGAAATCACCGAACCTCGAATTATGTCATTCCGGCGAAAGCCGGAATCCAGTATTCTTACCCACTAAGATTTTTCCTGGACCCCGGCTTTCGCCGGGGAGACGGCCTATGGGACTTATTACATGTCAATTAAAATTCGATATAACTCAATAACATAATCAAAGGGTTGGGTAAAGCCCAAAAAAGAACCAATACTTGACAAAAAAAAGGGCTCATGCCATAACGTATTTGAAATTATTATAAAAGGGGGCCAAAATGAAAAAAATTCTGATTACCGGGGGAGCCGGCTTTATCGGCAGCCATCTCTGCGAAGCCTTGCTGAGCCGGGGTGATGATGTGGTCTGTTTGGATAATTTTTTTACCGGGGCCAAAGAAAACATTCTGCACCTCAGGGATAATCCACACTTTGAAATCATTCGCCATGACCTCATCAATCCTATCACATTGGAAGTGGATCAGATTTACAATCTGGCCTGTCCTGCCTCTCCTGTCCACTATCAGTTCAATCCGGTTAAAACGGTCAAGACCAACGTCATGGGGACCCTGAATATGCTCGGTCTGGCCAAACGGGTCAAGGCCCGTATTCTTCAGGCCTCCACTTCCGAAGTTTATGGCGATCCTGTGGTTCATCCCCAGGAGGAAACCTATTGGGGGAATGTCAATTGCATCGGACCGCGAGCTTGTTATGATGAAGGGAAACGGGTAGCGGAAACCCTGATGATGGACTACCATCGCCAGCATGGGGTGGATATCCGTATCGCCCGAATCTTCAATACCTATGGACCCAAAATGGCTGTAAATGACGGGCGGGTGGTCAGCAATTTTATTGTTCAAGCCCTCCGTGGTGAGGCCCTGACTGTATATGGCCAAGGGCAACAGACCCGGTCTTTTTGTTTTATTTCCGATATGGTTCGAGGGTTGATGGCCATGATGGAACAAGACGATACTATCGGACCCATTAATTTGGGAAACCCCAAAGAATTTACCATCCTGGCCCTGGCCGAAAAGGTAAAGGCCATGACCGGTTCGAAATCGGCCGTCATTTATAATCCCCTGCCTCAAGATGATCCGGTTCAACGAAAGCCCGATATCACCCTGGCCCAAAAATATCTGAAATGGAACCCCACGGTTGAAGTCGATGAAGGGCTCCGTCAGACCATCGATTATTTTAGAAATCGATTAATTTGAAAAAATATTTTCCTCTCATTTTTTTTCTTTTAATTATAAGCCTGTCTTTCGGGTTGTTTCCACCCTTAACTTTAGCCGCCGGAGGGATCCGGGTAACCGGGGTGATTGATGGGGACACCGTTATCATATCCGATGGGCAGCGGGTCCGCTATCTGGGGATCGATACCCCGGAGAGGGGAAAAGATGGACCGGACGAATTTATGGCCCGTGAGGCTTATGAATTTAACCGCCGGCTGGTTTTGAAAAAGGAAGTTCGGTTGGTCTATGGTCCGGAGAGGCGGGACCGGTTTGACCGGCTCCTGGCCTATGTCTTTCTGGAGAACGGGGAATTTGTCAATGCTGAACTGGTCAAGAAGGGTTTGGCCCATGTTTTCTATCATGGACCCTGGATGGAACGATTCGAAGAATTATTGCAATATCAGCGAGAAGCCATGAAGGCTCATCGGGGGATTTGGACCAAGATTCTCGCGGAGAGCGATAACCGCTACCAGGGGCAAATACACACCCGCCGGTTTCATCGCCAGGATTGTCCCTTGGGGAAAAAAATTGCTCACAAAAATCTGATTATCTTCCGGTCGAAGAAAGAAGCCTACCTGGAGGGATACAGCCCCTGCCGGACCTGCAAACCATAAAAGCTGGTTAAAGGGAAGGGGCAAGGAAGAAAATGAAATATTCAAAATGAAAAGTGCAAAATGCAAAAGGGAATGAGTGAGAGGCGAGAGGCGTTAGGCGTTAGGCAAAAACCAACCTATAGGCCCTGCTTAGAATTCAGGAGTCGGAATCCAGAATTCGGCTTTATCCTTATTCTGAATTCTGGCTCCTGAATGATGGAATCCCAAAATGTAAATTTATTTAATAAGCCCTTAGTTTGCGTTCGACGAACAACGAACGGTTTTATTGATTACATATTGCCCATGAATAGATTTTTGGGGTTAACCTCCAGCATGGTTACGATCTGTTCATCGGTTACACCCTTTTCTTTAAGAGCAGGAATGAAATCCTTGTGGATGTGATCAATATGCCAATTCTTAAATCCGGCCTGATATTTTTCCGGAATCGGGTAATATCGTCCCAGCCAGACATTAACCGTGTCATGGGAAAGCATGATTTTATCGGCAAAGCCCAACTTGCAGAGTTCGGAAACATTTTTTACATTGACTTCAAAAGGTGTGATGATATCCAGACCGATCCGGTCGAAAGCAATATAAACACCCCTTTCCAGGACGGCCTTATGGTATTCAATATCTTTGGAGTTGGAGATGTGGCCGATCATGACCTGGGTGCAGTCAGCACCTTCTTTTTTCAGGAAGTCTGCCTGCTCAATCCCTCCGGTTGGGCCGGAAGTATGGGTGATGATAGGTACTCCGGTGGCCTTTTGGGCAATGACCGCGGCCTTATGGGATGACTCTTCATAAGGGGTCATCTTAGCACTAGAGCCGATCTTGATCACCCCGGCTAAAACTCCGCTATTCCCGATGCCCTGGGTGATTTCTGCAATAAAGATCTCAGACATCATCTTGGACATATCCGCCCCAAACCTATAATTAGTCCAATAGGCCGGGGATCCTTCCTCGCTGGTATATAGGCCGGTGGAACAAATGATATTCATGCCGGTTTTTTTTGCCAGGGCCTTGTAGAGTAGGGGGTCTCTTCCGCCCGCATCATTCATGGTGGCATCAACGATGGTCTTGATCCCGTATTTTTGGGCGGTCTTAATAACTTCAAGGTTGGTTTTCAGTATGGAATTGAAATCATACGGCGCAAGGGTGGAATCTGCTTGCCATCCACCATAAGCAAAGGCAAAATGTTCATGCATGAGGGTCGTCCCCAGTTTATTGGGAGAAATGGGTCCCAAGACGGAGTTGATCATTCCCGGTTTCATTCGTGATTTGACGGCGGGCTTTTTGGCTTCTGTCTTTTTCTTTTCGGCTCCTTCTGAGAGGGCAGGAAGCCCTGCCATGGATGCAGCCACCCCCAAGGCGGCTGAGGTCTTCAAAAAGTTCCTTCGGCTGATCCCGGTTTCCTCATCATGTTTCTTTTTCATGACATCCTCCTTTTGTATTAATATTTTTTTTAAATAGTTCTTTTACCGAACTCCCTTGTAAAAATACTCCAGATTTTTTTGTTATTGGTGCTGCAAAATATGTTGAAGGACGGATGGTCAGAATGCATTCTTTATTTGACAATTAGTTCCCTAAGAGGATATGGAATATTAGTTTGAGAAAAAAGATAGTCAAGAGAAAAAAAGGATAATCAAACATGAATGAACGTTCCTATCCGGATCGGCCCTGGCTGGGGGTAGGCGGGATCGTCTTTAAGGACCAAGAAGTTTTATTGATTAAGAGAGGGAAAGAGCCGGGGTTGGGAAAATGGAGTATCCCCGGAGGGGCGGTGGAAGTGGGGGAATCGGTCAAGACGGCCCTTTGCCGGGAAATCGAAGAAGAAACCGGATTATTGGTGGAGGTCCAAGACCTGGTGGAGATTTTTGAACGGATCATCCCCGATGACCAAGGCAGAATTCTCTACCATTACGTTCTAATGGATTATTGGTGCGGGATAATAAGTGGAAAACTTAAGGCCCAAAGTGATGCGGACGAGGCCGGATTTTATTCGGTTGTTTCCCTGGGGACGATGAACCTTCCCAGGGAAACTGAAAGAGTTATCCTGAAAGCTTATGAAAAACATCAGAAAATATTGCTTGACAAAAAATAGAAAAGATAAGAAAAACTTGAATATTTGATGTTAATCCGACCAAGGCGGGTGTATGGAAAAAGAAGTTAAAGTCAAGGGCAAATGGTTATTTTTTTGGATAGGGGTGATTGCCGCACTCATATTAGGCTGGGTTATTTTTCCCCTCCTTATCCATTCCAAAAAGGAACAGCCGGTTCGTTTCAATCATCTGAAACACGGGGAAGAGGCCTCCTTAACCTGTCAGGATTGTCATTCTTTCAGGGCGGATGGAAGCTTCGCCGGTATCCCCAGCTTGGCCAAATGCCTGGAGTGCCATGAGTCGGCTATCGGAAGTTCCAAGGCTGAAGCTGAATTTATTAAACTGGTTGAAAAACTGAAAAAGGAAAAAAAGGACATTCCCTGGCTCATCTATTCCAGGCAGCCGGATAATGTCTTTTTTTCTCACGCCGCCCATATCAAGATGGCTAAATTAGATTGCGCGGGATGTCATAAATCAGTAGGGGGTAAAACGGTGAAAAATCCGCCCTATCGTTACAAATGGATTTCCGGTTATGCTCCGGAAGTGATGAGCATGAAAACATGTGAGACCTGTCATGAGCAGAAGGGGAAGAGTAATTCTTGTTTTGTCTGTCATAAATAAATCCTCTGCCAAGATATAAAATGGAAGATTTCAATTATTTTTCTGTTGCGGGTTACGGGTTGCGGGTTCTTGAAGGAAAGCTTTCTTTTTTAAGTCATAACCTTCAACAACCCAATGAATTAGAAAAACGTTTTCAAACTTAAATTAAAAGTATCCAGTTTTTCAAAATGAGGTTGCACTTAAAATGGCCATAGATCGTAGGGATTTTTTGAAGTTTGTTGTCGGGGGTGCGGTGGGAACGGTTATTTCTCCATTACCCTGGGTGTCCATGGATGAAGTAGCCAAATGGAGTCAACGCTGGGCCCCGATTCCTGATAAAGGCGGGACCTCCTATGTTTATTCGACCTGCAAACTTTGCCCCGGGGGATGCGGTATCCGCATCCGATTAATCGATCAAAAAAGAGCAGTTAAGATCGACGGCAATCCCAATCATCCTGTTAACCGAGGAGGAATGTGTCCCTTGGGTTTGGCCGGCCTTCAATATTTATACCAGGAAGATATTCGGATTAAATCTCCTTTAAAGCGGACCGGTGCCCGGGGCGATGGTCAATGGAAACCCATTACCTGGGAAGAGGGCTTATCAGAGGTCACCTCACGGTTGAAAGAATTAAGGCAAAACAAGCTGTCTCATACTGTGGCCTTTTTAAACGGGGAAGGAGAAGGAAGTCAAACCCAATTGGCAGCCAGATTTTTAAAAGCCTATGGTTCTCCTAATTATATTCAACCGTTTCAATTAATGGATCTGGAATTCATCCTAACTCAAACCATTCACGGTGTGCGTTCCCGGATTACCTATGATCTTCCCCGGGCTCAATATATCTTGAGTTTCGGCAGCGCCTTGTTGGACGGGTGGGGTAATCCTTGTTGGATAGCCCAGGGTTTTCAGGCGTGGCGCGGGGATTCCCAACAGGGCAAGGTCAAAGTGGTCCAGATTGACACGATGGCCACAACGACGGCCTCGCTGGCCGATGAGTGGATAGCCATCAAACCCGAAACCGAGGGGGTTCTGGCTTTAGGTCTGGCTCAAGTGATGATTGAGAAAGGCTGGATCGATACGGCCTTCGTTCGGGCTAAAATTTCCGGGCTGGAAGAATTGAAAGGACTTTTAAATAAAGACTATAAGCCGGATCAGGTTGCCCGGGAAACAACCCTTAACCCGGAAACCATTATTAATCTGGCCAAAGATTTTTCCTCGGCCAAACAGCCGATTGCCCTCTGGGGCAAGGGCAAAGGGGAATTGCCGGTCAGTCTCTTTGAGGCTCAGGCCGTTCATCTTTTAAATCTATTAGTGGGCGCCATCAATCGTCCTGGCGGGGTTTATTTGCAACCTGAGGTTTCCTACACAACCTGGCCGAAACCGGTTTTAGATGAAAGGGCCCAAAAAGGTCTTGCTCAGCCGAGATTGGATGGGGCCTTATCTGCCAAGTATCCGAAAACCGAGCAATTGGCCGGGAGTTTTTGGGCCAATACCGTTTTAAAAAAGCCCTATCCGATTAATGTCCTGTTGATCAACGAGGCCAATCCTGTATTTTCCTTTGGTGAAAAGAATATTTTGGATGTAATAAACCAGATTCCTTATATCGTCAGTTTTTCCCCCTTTAAGGACGAAACCGCTTCCCTGGCCGACTTGGTCCTTCCCTCTTCGACTTTTCTGGAGCGCTGGGGAGACAGTTATAGTTGTTTGGGAGTCCCTTTTCCTGTTTATGGCTTGACCAAACCGATTTTTCCTCCCATTCATGATACCCGATCTGTAGGAGAGGCCATTTTGGGTCTGGCGAAAAATTTGGGTGGACCGATGAAGGAAGCTTTTCCTTTTGAAAATATGGAAGAGGTGGTTAAAAAATCGGCCAAAAGTCTCTATGATTCCAAAAAGGGGCGGTTGACCGATGAGGCTCCGCCGGAAGCAGGGAAATTCGTTCCGGCTTCCTTTGAATCCTTTGATAAGTTTTGGGAACAATTAGTGACCCAGGGGACCTGGTATGATCCGGAGATAAAGGGGGAGACCGGAAAAGGGCGGTGGGACCTTTCGCTTTCCACTTTGAAACCCAGATCCCAGGAAAAAACCCAACTAAGGCAGGAATATCCTTTTTGGATGGTCCCGCAATCATTACTTCTTCTTCAATCCGGATATGTTCCCAATCCGCCCTTTCTTACAAAATATTTGGGGGAAGAAACCTTGATGAAAAACAACCTGGTTGTTCAGATTCATCCTGATACGGCCCGGGCTGTTTCCTTAAAGGAGGGGGATCGGGTTGAGATCAGTTCGATCAAAGGAAAGATTAAGGCCCGGATCCATCTCTTTGAAGGGGCCAGGCCGGAGTGTATTTTTGTTCCCTTGGGCCTGGGGCACAAGGCCTACGGACCCACGCTGAAAGACCGAGGGGCCAATCCTTATCCCATGTTGGATACCTGGGTGGATCCCTTAACCGGCTTGGATGTGGCCTGGGCTACCCGGGTAAAAATACAAAAAGTATAGAGGTTGTCGATGAAAGAAGTATCGATCGGAAAAGAATTATATGGAATGGTCATTGATCTGGATAAGTGCACCGGGTGCGGGGCTTGCGCCGTGGCCTGTATGACCGAAAATAACCTGTCCTTCCGGGAGGACGAGACCGACAAACTCAGGAGCACCACCTGGATGCGGCTTTATCGCCTGAATAATGGAAAGCCTTTTCCCGGGACCCGCGTTGCCTATTTGCCTCGACCTTGCATGCATTGTCAGCACACACCTTGTGTGTCCGTCTGCCCGGTCAATGCCACCCAGATTGATGAAAAAGGGATCGTCAGTCAGATCTATCCCCGATGTATCGGGTGTCGTTACTGTATCGCCGCCTGTCCCTATCATGCCCGATATTTTCACTGGTGGGATCCTGTGTACCCCAAAGGTCTTGAAAATTATTTAAATCCGGATGTTTCTGTGGCCATGCGCGGGGTAGTCAATAAATGTACCTTTTGTAATCATCGTTATCAACGGGCCAAAGATAAGGCCTACATGGAAGAACGGCGGGACCTCAAAGACGGTGAATACAATACGGCTTGTGCCGAGGCTTGCCCGACCCGGGCCATCACTTTTGGAAACCTGAAAGATCTCCAAAGTGAGGTCTCACGTCTCAGTAAGAGTCCCAGGGCCTTTCGACTACTTGAAAAATTGGGAAGCCAGCCCAAGGTTTATTATCTGACCCATCAGGATTGGATCCGCCGGCAAGGGGACAATTATTTGGAGAAAGAGGCTACCAAAAGGGTTTCTTAATAGTTCAGGGACCAAGGAGTCAAGGTTTCAAGGGTTCTTGGAGTTCTACTCCAACGCCTTTAACTCCGCCCTGCGGTCCTTGGCCCCTCGAACCCTATTTATGGCTAAGCTTCCATGCTTCTGGTCGCACCACGAATGAGAAAAAAAACTTTTCACCGAACGCCAAACACTCAACGCCAAACGTAATTGAGGTAAGACATGAACGATAACACCATTTCCAAAGATAACGCCTTGATCCCCGAGGGATTACCCCGATGTTCCCTTTCCAAATTTTCCCTGTGGGTTTTTGTTCTGCTTTTGGTGCTGGGTTGGGGGTTGCTGGCGGCCTTTTTAATCTTCTGGAAGGGATTGAACCAGACCAATATGAACGATTATTTCGGGTTTGCCCTGTGGATCACCTTTGATCTGGCAGTAATTGCCCTGGGTACCGGAGCCTTTTTTACCGGTTTTCTGACCTATATCTGGGGCAAGAAAGAATTGAAAGCAATTATTAATTTTGCCGTAATGATCGGGTTTATCTGCTACAGCGGGGCCATTTTGATTCTAACCCTGGATATCGGCCAACCCCTGCGGTCCTGGTATGGGTTCTGGCATCCCAATGTTCATTCCATGCTGACCGAAGTAATGTTCTGTATTACCCTTTATCTGGGGGTGTTGATGATCGAATATGCTCCGTTAGTTTTGGAAAATCGAAAAATCAATGCCAATCCCGGTGCCCATTATTTTGCTCATAATCTGCACCAGTTGATGTTTATTTTTGCCGGGACCGGGACCTTTTTATCTTTTTTTCATCAAGGATCTCTGGGCGGTATGTACGGGGTTATGTTTGCCCGGCCCTTTGCTTTTAGGGAAGGGTTTTTTATCTGGCCCTGGACTTTCTTCCTTTTTATTGCCTCGGCTCTTGCCTCCGGCCCGGCCTTTACGGTTTTGATCACTTCCCTGGTCCAGAAGGTGACCGGAAGAAAATTAGTCAAACAAGAAGTGCTGGCCCTGATGGGAAAGATCGCCGGAAGTCTGTTGATCGTCTATCTTGTCCTGAAACTGGCCGATACGGTTTACTGGGCGGTCAGCGATTTGCCGGCCCGGGGACTGCATTATATGGATCAATACCGGGGTCCCTATGGATTTTGGCTGGTAGTGGCCGAACTGGGTATTTTTGGAATCCTTCCGGCCATTATGCTCATGAGTGCCAAGTTGAGGATGAGACCCGGTTGGCTGGCACTGGCCTGTCTGTTGACCTGCACCGGTGTAGTTTTTAACCGGTTTATCTTCACCATCGTTTCCCTGGCCTTGCCGGTGATGCCTTTTGACCGCTTTGCGACCTACTGGCCCAGTTGGCAGGAATGGGCGCCGGCCATTGCCGTCTTGTCCTATGGGGCTTTGATCATTTCTCTGTCTTACCGCTACCTGCCGGTCTTTCCACAAGAAAAAGAATTGAATTGAGATAGGGACTACTGGAAAAAAAATATTTTTGTATGATATTACCGCGCGAATAATCGCGAGCGCCAATAGCCAGGCTTTTGTGAATGGTGCGCTACAGCAAAAACAACTGGTAAAAACACGACGAGTATTTGAAGAAAACGGTGAACCCGCCTGAGGAAATGCGACCAACCGAGCAACGGCTTCCTCGACTGCTGCGGCGAACCGTTCTCGCAAACCCGGTTCTGCTTCATTGTAGAAGACCACTTCAGCTAAAAACTCCTGTTGGGCTTCCGCAATAAACCGCAGGGGCTTCACCTGCAAGTGCGTTTCGCTTCGGCAAACACATCCTCGGCCGAAAAGGTTTTGACCTCTCCGCGATCAAAAGCCGCAACTCTTTCCTCAATCTCGTGCTGCCAGGCGATTTCAATTTCTCGTAATGTATCAGCCCGAAGCGATTCCAAGAGTACATCAGCCAGCCTCGCCCGTTCGTTTGGAGACAACATCCGGGCCTGTTGTTCAACTTCGTCAAGAGTGTTGGACATATTAACTTCTTTCAAAGGGTTATTTAAATTCCTTAAGGCTGATATTAAGTATAAAATAGGCGAAAAGAAAAATCAAATAGGAAAAAAGCTTGATCTATTTTTCAATAATGGCCAGCTCCGCCTCATACTTCTTCACCCAGCCGTCGGCGCCGATGCTGCGCATCAGGTCGATGGCCTTACCCAGCTTTTCTTTGGCCTGCAACGGGTCGGCCTTCTTCTTGAAGAATTCGGCGTAGAGGGCGTAATCCCTGGCCAGATCCCAAGGCACCCGGTTTTGTTCATTTATCTCGATGGCCTTTCTGATCCAGACCTCGGCCTCATCCATATGTTTATCGTCGAGATAAAGATAAATCTCTCCGGTGAGAAGAGCCGCCCATCCCTGGACCCACTTCATTCTTATTTCCTTCAAATCAAAATTCTGCACCGTATCAAGGGCCGGATCAAGACCACCCCGAGCCTTTATCGCAACTTTCATGATTTGCACTATTCGGGCCATAGAAGGCCACATCCTCACACGTTCGACCACCGCGAGAAAGGCGTCGCAACATTCATGCCCCTCTTGATACCGGCCCATCTTATGGCGGAGTTGTCCTAAATGCCAGAAACATAGAAGCAGTATTCCGGTAATATCATTTTTCTGGGTCATTTCGATAGCCAGTGTAAGGTTTTCTTCTGCTTGCGGAAATAATCCTTTCCTGAAAAAGGCCAGGCCACAAGCATAGTGTGCCCAACCCTTCAAGAATAGGTCATCAGCCCGGAGGGCGAGCTGCAACGCTTCTTGGCTGCACTTCAGGGCTTCCCCGATCCGTCCATCAAAAGCATATATCAACTGCGCTAAGTTGGACTTCGCTAATACCAGCCCCTGGATGTTCCCGCCCGTTTCGGACATTTCCATCATGCGCAGAAAGCAGGGTTCTCCCTCGGCAAACTCTCAGTCAAACACATGTGCTATGCCTTCTTGGTTATATGCATTCCATAGAGAAAGGTAATCCTTCTCTTCCAGGGCGAGCCTCTGCGCTTCCATCAGGTACCGGCGCGCTTCAGTCTTGTTTTGTTTTTCTTCAACCATATCGAGATAAACCGCCATGACGAAATAGATTGCGGGGAGTCTTTTCTGGTAATCGAATTCATGGATGAGATCGAAGACGGGGACGACAGCATCCCTGGCCTCGACATAATGGTTGAGACTTATACAGTTGTTGGCCAGGGCAACCCTCGCGTCGATGACCTGTTTTTGTATCTCAATAGCTGTGGGGAGCTTTTCCAGGCAGGCGACTCTTTTCCCGGAGAAGGCTATGGCCTCCGTGTAGACCGATGTACGCCGGGCCCTGCTTGCCGCCCAACGGTAGTATTGCGCTCCCTTCTCGTAATCACCACCCCCCTCGAAGTGTTCGGCCATGGCGCCGTATTGCTCCTCAAGATTGTCTTTGTACACCACTTCGATGGCTTTCCCGATGTCTATGTGAATCTGTTTTTTCTTTTTTTCAAGTAATGTCTCATAGACTACTTCACGGGTCAGAGCGTGCTTGAAGACAAAGGTGGAATCAGGAAAGAGGCCCCGCTCGTAGAGCAGCTCGGCATCCTTGAGTATGGAGAGGCGCCGGAGGAGGTCCTCCTCGGGCAAGCGTATGGCTGCCTTAATGAGCTTGTAGCTAAACTCCCTTTCGATGAGGGAGCCCACCTGAAGCAGTTCCTTGGCCCCCTCAGGCAGGGCATCCAATCCACCCGGGCCATGATGATATCCTGGATTGTGGAGGGAATGCGGATCGCCTGGAGCTCTTTAGAGATGCGGTAGGTATGATCTTTACGCTCTATGAATCCCAGATCCTTAAGAGATTTTATGAACTCTTCGACGAAAAAGGGGATGCCTTCGGTCTTCTCCAGAATCACTTCTTCCAGAGCCGTTTCCAGATCCTCCGTATCCAGGATGTGCGTGGCCATAATGAGGCTCTCGCGGTTGGAAAGGCGATTGAGCAGGAGCTGGTTGTGATACAACCGGGGCACCCCAGGTGGGAATGAACTCCGGACGGTAGGTGAGGATAAGGAGCACCCTGGCCCCGGCAATGCTTTCCAATAGATATTTAAAGACATCTTCCGAGGTCTTATCTATCCAGTGGAGGTCCTCTATGGCCATGACTAAGGGCCTTTGCTGTGAGCCCTTAAGAATAAGCTTCTTGATGGTCTCAATGGTCTTATCCTTCTTCCCCTCGGGCGATATTGCGATCTGCTCAATGCCCGAATCCTGAACGGAGAGAAGTTCCAGGATGTAGGGCAAAGAAGGTCCTTCCTCTAAAGACAAATCCTTAAGTCCCTGCTTGACCTTGTTTCGGACCACAAGGTCCATGTCACCGTCCCGGATATCGAAATTTGATTTGAGTATATCGGCTATGGGCTGGTAGGCAACAGAACGGCTGAAAGACAGGCATTTACCTTCTAAGAAGGTGATGTCCTCATTGAGCACGGCCTTCCGGATTTCATAGAGCAGACGTGATTTGCCCATTCCTGCCTCGGATATGATAGAGACGGCTTGGCCCCTTCCCTGCCGGGCACGCTCGAAGGCATCAAGCAAAAGCTCCCGTTCTCGCTCCCGGCCCACGAAGGGCGTCAGCCCTCGCTCAGCACTGACATCAAACCGTGTCCTGCTGGTGCTGGGGGCAATCACCCGGTAGATGCGTATAGGCTTCTCCTTGCCCTTGATGACTTTTTCACCCAATCCTTCAAAGCGGAAAAAACCCTCGATCAGCCTGAAGGTGTCTTCCGTCAGATAGGTGCTCCCCGGTTCAGCCAGGCCTTCCATGCGGGAAGCCAGATTCACTGTGTCGCCGGCCACCTTGAGCTCCACTCTAAGGTCGTTGCCCAGGGTGCCAACCACCACCGGTCCGGTATTGATCCCGGCCCGTAACCTCAAGACAGGCAACCCGGCCTTCTCCCGCCGCTTCTTGTCGTTGAACTGCACCAGCTCTCACGGTGGATGGTGAGCGATGCCCGGATGGCCCGCTGGGGCGCATCCTCCAGGGCGATTGGGGCGCCGAACAGGGCCATGACCCCGTCGCCGGTCAGCTCGTTCACTGTTCCCCCGTACTCATTGACCGTCCGGATTAAAATCTCATAGACCAGTTCCATCAAGCCGAAGGTCTCCTCTGGATCGAGCTTCTCTGACATAGAGGTATAACCGGCCATATCGGTGAACAGCACCGTCACCTGCTTCCGCTCCCCCTCGATCCGCTCGCGCTGGGCCAGGATTTTCTCCGCCAGATCCTTGGGGAGATAATGCTGGACCTTAGCAATTTATTCGTCGAGTGAGAGGGATGGTTTGGGAGAGGAGGCAGGGGCTGACACAGGGGAAATTAATTTGGCCCCGCATTCGCCGCAGAATTTATCTCCAGGTGCATTTTCATATTGACAATTGGGACAGACCAACAAAAGCTTTGCCCCGCATTCTTTACAGAACTTTCGTCCTTCGGGATTTTCAGTCTGACACTTTGGGCATTGCATTTTGCCAACTCCGGAAATAGGTTGGTTAATGGCAAGAAATTTATTTGATGGATAAGAATAAAATAGAAACTGGAGAGGGTCAAGGAAAAAGCAGGATAAAAATAGTCAATTTTTGTTTTGATATCCTATGGTTGGAATAGTACTATTGGAAATCAGAAAAGTATTGGCAGTATAATTTCCAATATGATATTATTACTTGAAATTAACAAAATGGAAATTCAAATAGATCCCCATACATTGGAACGTGCTTTGGAAAGAGGCACAACCGAAGAAGAGATAAAAGATGTCAGCATTACCGGCATTTCTATACCAGCAAAATATAAAAGGGAAGGGAAAGTCAAGGTTTATGAATTTAAACAGATACGGCATGGCCGGTTTTTTGAACAAAAGCGTGTGGAGGTCTTTTTTCTTACAGAAGGAGAAAACATTATTACCGTGACCGTATATGTTTTTTACGGACAATGGGAGGATTGACATGGATATCATCTACAAGGACAAGACAGACCTTCTTTATATCCGGCTTGATGAGAGAAAGCAGGAGATAATTAACAAGAGGGTTTCAGAAGACGTTGTTCTCGATATCGGGGAGGATGAAAAGATTATCGGGATAGAAATATTAGAGGCCTCAAAGCACGTTTCGCTTGATAAACTATTGCCTGTTAAATATTCATCTGTCTCAAACCTGGCCGCCTAAAAAAATGAAAGACAGCCCGACTATTCGATTTCAGCCAGCTCTTCCTCGTACTTCTCAACCCAGCCATCCGCGCCGATGCTGCGCATCAGGTCGATGGCTTTACCCAGCTTTTCTTTGGCCTGGGCCGGATTGCTCTTCTTTTTGAAGAATTCGGCATAGAGGGCATAAGCCCTGGCCAGATCCCAGGGCATCCGATTTTGTTCATCAGCTCCAATAGACTTCCTGATCCAGGTTTCGGCTTCAACCCTATGGGCATAGTCGATGTTGAGGAAGATTTCCCCCATCCATTTAGCAGCCGATCCCTGTAGAAACTTCATTTTTATCTCATTAATGTCAAAATTATTCACCTCATCGATTGCCTGATCAAGCCTCCCCAAAACCCTGGCGGCTGCGTTCTCGATTTGAGCTGTTGATACCAAAGAAGGCATTATTTTAGTGCGTTGATGGACCGCAATAATCTCGTCAAAACATTCCTTAGCCTAGCTATATCGTCCCATCTCAATATGCAAGTAACCCAACATAAAAGAGGCAGTCAGGACGCTACCGACAAAATCGGTTTTTGGGCTCATTTGGAGACCCAACCTCAGATTCTCTTCTGCTTCCGGAAACAACCCTTTCTTGAAAAGGGCGTTGCCATAAGTACTGTATGCCACACCTTTGGAATAGAGGTCGTCTGCCTGAATAGCGAGCTGCAAGGCCGCCTGGGTGCACTTCAGAGCCTCATCAAGCCGGCCATCATTTGCAAAAATAAAGCTGGCTATATTGCACTTGCCAACGACAACGGCGTTCACATTCCCCATATTCTTTGAAATTTCTATGTAACGAGCGAGGCAGGATTCTCCTTCCGTAAACTCACAGCACCATCCATGTTTATACCCTTTAGAGTTATAAGCAGACCCCAGGACCATGTAATCCTTCTCTTCTTCCCAGCCGAGCGGCGAAAATACCCTGCCGCCTTTTCGTAATCTTCCGCCTCTTTGAAGTGCTCTGCCAATTTGCCAAACCGATCCTCAAGGGTATCTTTATAAACCTCCTCCATGGCCTGAGCGATCTCTCCATGTAGCTCTTTTTTCTTTCGGTCAAGGAGGGTATCGCATACTACTTCCCTGGTCAGGGCATGTTTAAAGACGAAGGTGGAATCGGGAAATAAACCCCGTTCGTAGAGCAGCTCGGCATCCTTGAGGAAGGAGAGACGTCGGAGAAGTTCTTCCTCCGGGAGGTGCATCGCCGCTTTGATGAGCTTGTAGGAAAACTCCCGCTCGATGAGGGAGCCCACCTGGAGCAGCTCTTTGGCGCCTTCGGGCAGGGCATCCCCCCGGGCCAGGATAATGTCCTGGATGGTGGAGGGGATGCGGATTGTCTGGAGTTCCTTGGCGGTACGATAGGTGGCGTCCTTGCGTTCGATGAAGCCGAGGTCTTTCATGGATTAGATGAACTCTTTGACGAAAAAGGGGATGCCCTCGGTCTTCTCCAGGATGACTTCTTCCAATGCAGTTTCCAGATCTTCTGTTCCCAGGAAATGGGTGGCCATCAATAAACTCTCCCGGTTGGAGAGGTGATTGAGCAGGAGCTGGTTGTGATAGGATCGGGCACTCCAGGTGGGGATAAACTCCGGGCGGTAGGTGAGAATAAGCAGAACCCTGGGACCGGCAATGCTTTCCAGGAGATACTTGAGGACATCTTCCGAGGTCTTGTCTATCCAGTGTAGATCCTCGATGGCCATAACCAGGGACCGCATTTCGGAATCCTTCAGAACGATCTTCTTGAGGGTCTCTGTAGTCTTGTCCTTATTCCCTTTGGGTGACATGGTGATCTTCTATATGCCACTGTCCTTAACGGAGAGCAGCTCCAGGAGATAGGGCATGGCCGGGCCTTCTTCCACGGAGATGGTTTGGAGGCTTTGGGTAACCTTCTTGCGTATAACCGGGTCCCAATCGTCCTCCCGGATGTCGAAGTTCGACTTCAGGATATCGGTGATGGGTTGATAGGCCACTCCACGGCCAAAGGATAGGCACTTGCCTTCCAGGAAGGTGTTGTTTTCGTTAAGGACCTCTTCCGGAATTCATAGAGCAGGCGTGATTTGCCCATACCCGCCTCGGATACGATGGAAACCGCCTGGCCCCTTCCTTGCCGGGCGCGCTCGAAGGCATCAAGCAAAAGCTCGCGCTCCCGTTCTCTCCCGACGAAGGGCGTCAGGCCCCGCTCGGCGCTGACATCGAAGCATGTGCGGCTGGTGCTGGGGGCGATTACCCGATAGATGCGGTTGGGTTTCTCCTTGCCCTTGATGGTTTTTTCACCCAATCCCTCAAAGCGGAACAAGCCCTCGGTCAGCTTGAAGGTATCCTCCGTCAGATAGGTGCTCCCCGGTTCAGCCTGGCCTTCCATGCGGGAGGCTAAGTTCACTGTGTCGCCGGCCACCTTGAGCTCCACTCTAAGCTCGTTGCCCAGGGTGCCAACCACTACCGGTCCGGTATTGATCCCGGCCCGTAACCTCAAGACAGGCTATCCGGATTTTTCCCGCCGCATCTTGTCGTTGAACTGCACCATCTCCTGGTGGATGGCGAGCGATGCCCGGATGGCCCGCTGGGGCGCATCCTCAAGGGCGATTGGGGCACCGAACAGGGCCATGACCCCCTCGCCGTTCAGCTCGTTCACTGTTCCCCCGTACTCATTGACCGTCCGGATTAAAATCTCATAAACCTGTTCCATCAAGCCGAAGGTCTCCTCTGGATCGAGTTTCTCTGACATAGAGGTAACCGGCCATATCGGTGAACAGCACCGTCACCTGCTTCCGCTCCCCCTCGATCCGCTCCCGCTGGGCCAGGATTTTATCTGCCAATTCCTTGGGCAGATAGTGCTGGATCTTGGCGATCTTTTCATCATAGAAGGGAGTAGGTTTGGGAGTGGTTTTAGGAGCGGATGATAGATTTAAGGCGCATTCATTGCAGAATTTGATTCCCGGAGGATTTACCTTACCGCATTGGGGACATGCCAGCTCAAGTTTGGCGGCACATTCGTTACAAAATTTGGCCCCATCCAAATTCTCATGACCACAGGCAAGGCATTTCATTTTATTCTCCTTTTGTTATAGCTCAGGGGACAGTAGGCCTGACTATTCGGAATTACCTGGGATGAACCGACGGTTGATGGTCAAGAAAAAACGACGGGAGCCTGCAATCGTCATTCCGCGGCAAACCGGAATCCAGTCTTTTAAAGTGGTTATAAACCTCTGGACCCCGGCTTTCGCCGGGGTGACAACTTATTACCTGTTCATCAAATACGACGATTAACCCCCTTCTGCTTTGTCAACCTCTTGATAACCCTTCATAGTCCGATAAAACCTCGTTAAACAATTTTGGCTGTTTCTCTTTGAGTTCAATGGCGTAGTCGAGGAAAGAGCGAATGCCGTCTCCCAAGACCTTCATTGAATTCTTGACCGGGGCTTCGCTACTGGCTGCTTCGTAGATAAATAGTTTGTTCGGGTTCTTTTCCTTAAAACTCTTGACCGAATGAATAAAGTGGATGATATAAATCATGTCCTGAAAGACGTTTTCAAACCCATAGGTCATGGCCCGTTCCAGAAAACTGTACCAGACATGCAAGGCCCTCACATACTCTTCAATGATCGGCTCCATGGCCTCCAGAGACTTATATTCGACGACCTCGGCGCGTTTTCTGAAATCCATCATTTCCTGGAGGGAGGCGTTTCTGGTCTTCTCAAAAGTGACCGGCGGCGATTTGAGGGCGGCGAAATCGGCCACAAAGAGATCCCGCATCTCAGAGCGGAACATGTAGCTCTTGATATACATCAACTGTCGGCGCTTTTCCCGACCTTCTCTATGCTCTAAAAACCGTTCTACGATGAAGACAGCCACGAGGACCTCGATTGGAATGGAAGCAAGGTGAAACAGGAATTCCACTTTCATCGGCAAACTCCCTAAGAGGGTCCAATGCAAGAAAAAAATTCGGGTTGATATAAATGCTTGAAGTATAAAATAATGTGAAAACAGGATCAAGAAGAAAAATAGGGCTAAAGAAAGGGATTCTCAATCAGAATGCCTTCAATGAGATGTCCGGACTGAAGATCTTCAGTGAGAATTTTTTCAACCTTGGCCTGGCTGGCGGCGGCAACGATCAGGCTATCCCAAAAGGACAAGGAATATCTTTCTTCTATTTCCGAAGCGAGTAAGATAGTCCCCGGTCCATTGACTTCCACCTGCCAGGTGAAATAGTTGGATACTAAGGCTCGTACAATGGTCCGAGGAAGAGGATTGGGTATCTTTCGAGTAATATTGACATAGAATTCCTGGATCACTTGTGTACTGATAACCCCGTTTTCTGTTTGCCATATTTTTTTGATAAGCGAGTTGGCCAGAATATTTTTTATCCCGGCATCCCGATCATGAGCATAAATCAAAATATTCGTATCGACAAACACCTTATCTTTCATGTAATTCCTCACGAGTGGTGGTAATTTTTCCGCCTAAATGAAAACCTGTGTTTAAATGGGCTAAGGCCTTTCTCATTGCCCTCCGGTACTTTTCATCTTTATCGACGAGTTGTTTCAGTTCTTCTCCAAGCATCCGGGTTATGGAGGTATCTTTTTGGGCGGCTAATATTTTGGCCTTTTTGATTAAACCTTTATCCAGACTTAAAGTAATATTTTGTTTCATTGGATATCCCCCTCTTTGATTTTTAATAAATCCTGTGTAGCACGTTTTTAACGTGTTGTCAAAAAATTAAGGCGACTTGCCCAAAAAGGAAATTCATAACGGGATTAACAGCCAATCTCCAGATGACCAGGATTAGGCCGTATTTTTCAGCAGAACTGTCTCGCTTTGATGGGCGATCATTAAATACAGAGAGGGCATGAGATTTTTGCGTATAAGAAATTGTGCCAGGGGTAGTAGTCTATGGTTTTTTCTTGACTTTTAGGTCTGAAAGAGACAAAATTTCTACTGGTAAGCACGAAATTGATTCAATGAACAAGCCGTTAAATTTCCCGAGAAGACCGAAAGTGGTTATTTTTGATTGTGACGGGGTCTTATTTGATTCCCGCAAGGCCAATCAATATTTTTATAATCATTTGTTGGAGCACTTTGGAAAGCCCCTTATGACCGAGGCTGATCTTAATTATGTTCATATGCATACAGCCGGAGAGTCAATAACCTTTCTGTTCAGGGATAATCCTATTTTGGATGCGGTCCTCGATTATAGTCGACATCTCGATTATTCACCTTTTATTCAATTAATGGAAATAGAACCGGGATTGATCGATCTCCTGGAAACCCTCAGACCCGAAATCAAGACAGCCGTTTCCACCAATCGATCCACCACAATCGGTCAGGTTTTAAGAACTTTTTCAATAGACTCTTATTTTGACTTAGTGGTCAGCTCTTTAGATGTAACTCGACCCAAACCGGACCCGGAGTCTGTTTTTAAGATTTTGGATTTTTTTCAAGTTCAACCTGAACAGTGCATTTATATAGGGGACTCCGAGATTGATGCCCAGACTGCCGGCGGGGCCGGGGTGCCTTTTGTTGCTTATAAAAATTCATCCTTACCGTCGAATTTTCATGTTGAAGGATTTTCAGAGCTTAAGGGGTGTTTAGAAGGTTAGAGGATTCAAGAGGAAGGAAGTATGGTTTTGTGTTTATTTTCGAACAAAGGGAAGGGTAGGGAAGATTTATGATCGATAAAAGTCAATGGGTTTTTAGATGGGGTATGGTGTTAGTATTCTGCGTCTGTTCCTTGGCCCGGGCCTATGGGGCTTCCCAGGAAATAAGGCCGGCTTCTGATATGGCAGGTACCATTATTTCCCCGCTGGAAGAGAGGAAACAGGCCCTATCTTCCGGTGACAAGATTTTTGTTTCTCTCGATAAGGCCTTTCCGGTCAAGAAGGGGGATATACCGGAGATTTTCCAACCTACCTCCCTGCCGGTTGAAGGAAAGGTTATTTTTCCCTATATAAGGGCGGGACAGGCAGTTATTTTGGAAATTATTAATAACCGTTTATTATTATGTCTGATTGAATCCAGTATCAGAGAAATTGCCGTCGGAGATCGTATTTTTTTTCCCGAGCCTTAACTCTACAAGGCCATCTTTTACCAAAACCCAATTTTGTTTTTCTAAATTCCCGCCGTAACGGGCAGGAAGATCTAACACAGGAGTTAAAAAAAATGCAGGGACAAATGAAAAAAATAATTATTTTTTCAATAAGTTTCGGTTTCCTGGTTTTGGGAATGATGGTTCGATCCGGATATGCCCAGAAAAGTGAAGCCCCTGCCCAGCCGGCAAGCCTCTCGGATTCAACGAGAGGGTTTATTCAAAAAGTATGCGACTCGGTTTCGGCCGAGGCCGCCCAGTTGGGTTTTGATTACGACCAAAGGCCTGTGGTCGGGATTTTGGTTTCAGATTTTACCAATCCTGCCGGGGAAGAAATTGATCTGGGTAATCAAATCGCCCTCCAACTTCGGGGGACCTTAAATAAAGGTAGACAATTCCATGTTTATGGGAGCGAACATCCGGTAAGTCAAAGTTTAAAAACAAGTATAGCCGATGATCCCAAATGGAGTATTTCCTCTCAAAGACAAAGAACTTTTCAGCAAAATTTATTGAGAAATTTTAAATCGTTCCCCGTCGACTTGATTATTACCGGACAAGTGAGCCCGGAATCGGAAAACCGATTAAAGGTGATCGTAAATCTGATCCCTATTTATAGACCCATAACTCTGGTAGAGAGCGAAAGCGGGAGAACCGATATCCGAAGTGAACAATTCCTCAGCCCCGCCCTTTCTACGCAAGAGTTAGACAAAGGGTTGGCGGTTCTTCGGATACCCAAGGTAGAAAAAGGTCGTTTGGTTATTATTGCTTTAATGAAAATTATAAAGAGTAAATATCCCGGGCATGAGATCCTTTCTTCCAAGGATAGAACCGCCACTAAAATCATATGGGATACCGAGGAGTTGACCAAGAAGGCCCTGTCCTTAAAAGATATCACCTGTTGGTTGGATGATAAACAACTATCCGTTATCAAGGATTGGGAGGATTTTAAGAAGAAAGAGTATTACAATATTTTAAGCGGGTTTGGAGCCGATACGTTTTGGTTTGACGACACGATTAAAGCGGGGCCCCATTCGATTTTTTTCAGCCTTACGCAAAGCGCTTCCAATGATCGATTTAAAACTATTTCAAAACCCTTTTTCATTAAAAGCGGGACAACGAACTATCTGTTTTTTTCCATTCATTCCGATTCGCAAGGAGAATTAGAAGTAAGGATTCGGCATATCCTGGATCCCGAGAATCGATCTTTGCCGTTTTAGCCATTTAAATAATTATCTGAATCCGGCGAAAGTCTGGATAACAAAAAGATAATTTCCGGGTTTGCGCCCATTCCATCTAACGCTAACGCGGGATGATGTTGATCCCGTCTGTGATCGGGACCGGTGGAGAAGCTTTTAGGTCGATTTTAACTGTCACTCCCAAATCGATCGGGAAGTGATGATTTTTGTATTTTAGGGGTAAGAAAAATAAGCAGTTCGGTGTCTTCAGTAGTTCTATATCGCGTTTTAAAGAGCCAGCCTAAAATAGGAATACTCGCCAGACCGGGGACCCTATTTTCCAGAAAGGTTTCCTTCTTATAAAGGATGCCTCCGATAACCACCGTATCTCCGTCATTGACCATCATTTCCGTTGCAGCCTCTTTAGTATTAATGGTCGGATTTCCCAGTGAATCGACTTTGGTAAAATCAGGCTCATTTTTTGAAAGGTCCACTTTGACTCGTATTTTTTTACTGCTGGAAATATGAGGAGTCACCTTAAGAACCAAGGCGGCATCTCTATAAATAGTTGAAAAAGTATTGTTCTGATCCCGTGTGGTCACCGGAATGGATTTTCCCTGTTTGATGGTCGCCTCTTTGTTGTCGAGGGTCAGTACTTTGGGAGAAGAAATGGTTTTTCCTCGGCCCTGTTGTTCCATGGCTTGGATTCGAACGTCGATATTCAGATTGGTTGAGGCAAAGGCGAACCCCAATCCCCCAAAAGCGGTGGAAGTAGTGGCTAAAGGTAAATTGACGGCATAGTTACTTCCGGCTGTTCCCGCCTCTCCTCCCCGCAGGGTCCCGGCGAAAGGTGCTAAAGTATCTCCGAAGGAAGAGGCCCCTCCCCAGCGGATCCCCAGGTCGCGGGTAAAATTGGCATTGGCCTCGACAATACGGGCCTCGATCATGACCTGGGAGATAGGTTGGTCAATCGTTTTTATGAGTTCTTCTATATAATCCAATTCTCGCTCTGTTCCTTTGGCGATCAGGGTGTTGGTATGGGGGACACTGATGATACTCACATTTGCTCCCGAGATCGTGGTGCGTTCCATCAGAATTGCTTTGTCGCTTCCCGGCAGTTTACCCTCGGAGACCTTCTTTTCTTTTTCTATGGAACCTTGAATCAAATCTTCAACTAATTTTACATCCACATTTTTAATTTGAAATTGACGAGTTCCCCAAAGAATTTTTCCGACTTTCTGGCGCTGTTCTTCGGCCTTTAACTCTTCCTGCTCTCATCTTAATGGCGTCTAACTTATTTTTGTTTTCATCATCCAGTATTTTTTTAAAGTTTTCACTGGTTGTGATCAAGAATGTTTTTTCCCCGCGCTTTAACTTTCTCAGATTGCTGCCCTCTAATATCGAATTCATGGCTTCGTCCCAAGGGACTTCTTTTAAACTCAATGTAACCTTTTTATCTTTTACCTCATCGCCGATAACGATATTGACTCCTCCGATTTCACCGATTAATCGCAGGACATTGTGGAGATTGCTCATATAAAAATCGAAAGTCGCCAGTGGTTTTTGGGAATGAGCCTTTTCTTCTTTTTGACGAAGTTCTTGGGAGGCAATTTCTTTCTTAAATTCTTCGATGTTCGTTTTTGGAAGAAGAATATCTTCGGTTTTTTGGGAAAGGGGTTGGATCGGTTGTGGTTTAATCTTGGGAAAGTCGATAAAGATTTGATAGAGCTTTCCTTTTTGTTGGGAAATTTTATAAACTGGTGGGTGGGAGAAATCAAAAACAATCCGGACCGTTTTGGAATTGAATTGGGCAAGTCGTGTCCCCGCGATAGAAGGGTCCTTCAGGGTAAAGGTTTTTTGGGAGCCCAAAACACAAGGTTTTAAATCAAGAACCAAACGGGGCGGGTTATTCATGATAAAATCCGAAGGATAGACCACTCGGTTTGTTTTCAGAATGACCCTTGAACTATCCGGCAACACCTGATTTTCTATCTGGATTAATCGGGCCGTTGGGGGTGTCTTACCTTTTTTGGCCCAGAGAGAAGAAGAGTTTCCTTCCAGACCGAAAAAGAAAAACAAAATTACCCCCAGAAAGATAATGAGCCGCATGTTATTTTTTTTCATATTCGCTCTCTAATAAGGGTGCCACATCACTTGGTTAAATAAAAACAACTATAAAGGGAAACCCTGTTGTGGGATCCCTATGGAGTCTGGGGAAGTTTCAAGCTTATGACTCGAAAACTTCTCCGACCTAAAAAATCATGATAAGGCTCTTTAACAACTACTTCCTTTTCGGTAATTCGAACGACCTTCCCGCCCATTTTGCCTATACGAGTGCCGACTTGAATAAAAAAACCTTTTCCGGTCAGATCCTGGACCATGGCTTTTTTTAACCCGAAGCCCGTGACCACTCCTACCAGCTCAAACTCTTTGACTTCAAATTGTTCCAAGGGCATGAGATTTTTCTTGGTCTCGGCAGATATCTTGGTCGGCATGAAGGGGTCCGGTTTTCCGATCGGATTATAATAGGGAGGAGGTGCTTGGACCGACAGCGTCTCTGCGGAAGGATTCGTCGCCTGGGGTACGACCGGCAATGACACTGGGTTCCCCTTCCGGTCGGCAGGGATTATTTTTTTGGGTGATGGACCCTGTGGGGCCATTTGACTACAATTCCCTACTGCGATGAATAGGGTAAAAAAACCGATAAATATTATCAGACATTTTTTCATAATTTTTTCTTATAGTCGACTGAAAACAAATCGAGTTGTTTAACGTTTTCAGCCTCGGTTTGCGACCTTTGGTCTTTCAACCGCCTTTTAGAGCCGTTTCCTTCTCACCCTTCCCGGAAACCTAAGGTATGGGCCTTTGGCAATCAGAGCTTTGTAAAAGGCCATATCTTTGAGTGACTTTATTTCCCTCCGGGTTTTGGTTTTGGTTTCGGTTTTGATGAGGGAGGTGGCGGAGGCAAAACCCTGTAGGTCACCAATTGGCAACGGGCGGTAATCTGGCCTGTTTTTTCCTCAAACCCCCCCAGTTCCAACTGCTTAATATTCACGATTCTTGGAAGTCTACGTATATAATCAAAAAATACCCCAATTTGATGATAGGACCCTTTAAGGTGCAGAGTAAGCGGGACTTCCGCGACGAAATCCTTTGGGATTTCCTTCTCCGGTTTGACCAAAAGGAAATCCAGGCCCTGCTGCTGTCCCAAGTCGGCAACGCTTTTTAGCAGACGAGGAATTTCTTTGGCTTCCGGCAACATGATTTGTACTTGTTTATAACGGACCTCCATTTCGGCCAGTTCCTGTTTGAACTGATTAATCTGGGCCTTTGTCCGGATAATCTGAATCAATTTTACTTTTTCCCGGTCGATATCATCTTGAAGTGTTTTCGATTTGTTCCATAGGGGCCAGAGCAAAAAGTAGCCCAGGACCATTCCCAATACAATCACCCCCCCAATGGCCATTAATATTTTTTGGGTGAGGGGCAATAGGTTCAGGCGATCAGTTATGGAAGAAAATGGGGCCATACCGGTTCTATTTTTTTTTCTCCCGCAGGTGCCGGGGGTTTAGTCCTGACAATAAGTGCAAAATTTTTAACTTTCATTGCCTTGTAAACGGACTGAGTGGAATGAATGAGATCTACCTGGTTAAATATAGGCGAGTTTTCAAGGTGTTTCATATACTCAGCCAGAATTTCATTACTCAAAGATATTCCATCTATTCTAATATCCGTGCCCGTTTCTTTTAAGTTGGTCAGCCAGAGTTGATCGACCGGAAGAATCGTCGAAAGGAACTCCATCAAACGCACCGGCCCGTGCCGGTCTTTTTCCAGATCCTGGAGAATAGTCAACCGCTTTTGGGAGATCTCTTTCTTGTCTCTGAGCTCTTTGATCTCTCTTTGAAGGGCTGCGGCCTCACGCTGTCTGCCTTTCCAGGCTTATCTTTTCTTTTTTAAGAGTTTGAACCTGGTTCCCCAACATCCAGTAGGCGATCAGGAAGAATGCAATGAGTGTGAAAAAAGACAGTAATATTCCCTGAAAAAACCATTTCTGGTTTTTTTCCCTTTTTACCTCGTGGGCTGCCAGAAGGTTAATTCGGATCATCATTTCCCCTTTTGACGCAAGGCCAGACCAAAGGCTATAGCCAGTTGAGGTCCTACACTTTGTAAATATGTCGAGTCGAAGATTTCCGGATCAACCCGAACTTGGGAGAAAGGATAAAATAATTCTACGGGGAGTTGGAGTCCTTTCGAAAGCAATTGAGGAAGGCCGGGCATCAAAGAGGATCCCCCTGAGAGGATTATTTTCGCCGGTTTATTTTCAGGATCGGAAGCGGTTAAAACATCAAGTACCTGTTTAATCTCCTCCGTCCAGGATTGAATAACCGATAAAAAAGGAGGACCGATTCGATCCAACTGGTCCGGTGTACGGTTAGGGCCCAATTTTATTTGTTCGGCCTCTTCAAAGGGAATATTCCAGAGTGATTGGATCTGTTCGGTAAGCTGACGGCCTCCGGAAAAAATATCCCGGGTAAATACCGGGCCGTATTGGTTCAAGACATGAAGGGTTATTTGACCGGCACCCAGATTAACCAGGGCTACCGGATTGGAATCCAAGGGAAAATTATTCTCATAGGCGTTGGCCAAAGCAAAAGTGGCTACATCGGCAATGGCGGCTTCCAGTCCTGACATTTCAATAATTTCCAGGTAGGCATTCAAAGTCTCTTTTTTTGCTGCAGCCAGAAGGACGGACATGGAATCCGAATCACCCTTACCCGGATTCAAAATTTGAAAATCCAGATTGACTTCTTTGATATCAAAAGGAATATGTTGTTGGGCCTCATATTCGATGGATTGGGCCAATTCTTTTTCAGGAATGTAAGGGAGTATTATTTTTTTTATGATGACAGAATAACCGGAAATGGCAAAAACGATTTCTTTTGTTTTTAACTGTAAGTGGTTTAATAAAGATTGTAGGGTATCGGCGATTATCCGGGGTTCCTTGATAACCCCGTTGACTATGGCCGAGGGGGTAAATTGGCCAGTCCAAAATTTTTTAGGAAAATCTCTTTCCGACCGTGGGCCAGATGACAGACTTTCACGGCGTGAGATCCTATATCTACTCCGATATAGTTTTCTTTGTTGGAGCTTGAAAACAACATGGTGTCTTCTTAATTAACCAGTATTATTTAAAATTATATAAATCTTAAAATTATTTCCATAAAAGCCAATATCCTTTATTCTTAAAAAAATTGAATTCGATGCTCTCATAACCTAATAAAAGTACGAAAATTTAATTAGTTATATACATGAAAAAAGCGGTTGTGTCAATAATTTATTGTCATTAAATATAATTATTTTTAATTAAATAAAAGAAAAGAAAAATGTTAATCCGCCTCCGGAACGATTTCCTTTTGAATCTTTAAGAATAAACGATTAATTTATTGTAATTTTTAATAAAAATTTTGTGACGACCCCCTTTGAAAGGACTGAAACCTGGGAGCAAAAGCCTTCCGGGTTTCTGTTTTGGCTAAGTTGGCGAACTTTTAGAAATATACCGAGTTTTTATATTGTATGAAGTCTACAGGTTTTGTCAAGGAATTTTATGAAATTTTTTATTTATGACAAATGGTTACGAGGGATTGTTTTGGGAGAAAAAAGGGGGATAAACTTATGAGGAACCGTTATCCGGTCGAGGAAAAAATTTCTTGGCCGTGCATCCTTTCTCGAATCAACAACCCCAAAGGCCTTCGTCTAAAGCCGAGCATTAGAGATAGATACGACACAAACCGCATTATTTACCGCTGCTTCCTTCCGGACCTGACGGGGTTCATAACCGTTTGTTGCGTACCGTCCAATCCTGACTTAAGAAAAAGGGACCTTTGTTGTCCTTAAAACCCTCAAAAGGAAATTCTGCCCCGCATGAGCGGATTTCGGGTACAGGGCACCGCCAGCTCCCCGCTTAGCACGGCCAAGAAGAGGACTAAACGTCGACTCGTTCTTTTAATTCCTTTCCCACTTTGAAAAAGGGGAGTCTTTTTTGGGAGACATTGATGATGGAGCCGGTTTTCGGGTTTCTACCCTTATAGCCGTGATAATTTTTAACCTTAAAACTTCCAAAGCCGCGGATTTCTACCCTTGTCCCATTAGCCAGGGCCTCTTCAATACTTTCAAAAAAATGGGTTACCACTAATTCGGCGTTCTTGATGGTCAGGTCCTGATCTTTGGCTAAGGCTTCAATCAATTGGGACTTGTTCATCTTCGATTCCCTTCCTTTAATTTAGTTAAAGATGATATCCTAATAAATTTTAACACTAATTTTACCTGTTTTTCACGAAAAGGCAAGAACTTTTAATAAACACCTTCTTAAAAAAATGATCCCTGGTTTTAAGAAAACTTATTGATTTTTAATGAGGAGTGAGGTAAGAACTGGGGAAAAAAAGGCAAAAATTTGAAGATAAGAAAATCAATCCTCAACTTAATTCCCTATCCTCCCGGAAAACCTATAGAAGAATTGACCCGAGAATATGGAATTCAAAAAGTAATCAAGCTGGCCTCCAACGAGAACCCATTGGGTCCTTCCCCCCAAGCGTTGAGGGCTATTCGACAGGTCCTTTCTCAACTCCATCGCTACCCGGATGGAAGCGGTTATTATTTAAAACAATCTCTCAGCCGCTTCCTGGGGTTATTACCGGAACAAATCTTATTGGGAAATGGATCCAATGAAATAATAGAACTTACTTTGAAAGCATTTCTAAAACCTGGGTTTGAGGTCATATCGCCTGTTCCCTCTTTCCTGGTTTATGAAAAGGCGGTTCAGGCCATGGGGGGAAAAAACATCCAGGTGCCGCTCAAACGATTTTCGATTGATCTGGGAGCGATGATGGATCAGATTAATCCACGAACTCAGATTATTATTATCAATAATCCCAATAACCCCACCGGGACCATCATCAAAAGGAAAGAATGGGAGCGGTTTTTAAATCACATTCCCGATCGGATATTGATTATCCTGGATGAGGCCTATATTGATTTTGTGGAAGACCCGGCTTGCCCGAATGGATTGAATTACATCAATTGTGGAAAAGACCTAATTGTTATTCGAACTTTTTCCAAAGCCTATGGCCTGGCTGGTCTCCGTATCGGTTATGGTCTGGCTCGACCCGAGCTGGCCGATTATATCAACCGGGTTCGACAACCTTTTAATGTCAATTCCCTGGCCCAGGTCGGGGCCCTGGGGGCCTTGAAGGATCAAGCCTTCTTTGAAAGAACCCGAACCCTTATTCGTTCCGGAAAAAAAACCATTGAAATGGGATTGGATAGAATGGGTCTTGTCTACGTACCGTCTTATACCAATTTTATTTTAATAAGGGTTCCCCAAAAGGCACAGGTAGTTTTTGAGGCCATGTTGAAAAAAGGAATTATTATCCGTTCCATGAAGAGTTACGGCTTGGAGGATTATATCCGAGTCAGTATCGGGCTTCCTGAGGAAAATCGGTGTTTTTTACAGGTCCTGAAACAGGTGCTTAACAGATAGGAAAACTGGTTTTTCCAATTGTTTCTAAAACTGAAAACAGCACTGATCCGGGACAATTTGGATGGATTACCATAAGGGGATATTAAACATCCTCTGCCAATCCCCCTGTCGATAGGGGGGTGTTATACGGCTTTATCGATGGGAAAAAAACAGGGCGAATTATTGCCAAACTCGGAATAAACTTTTGGTGAATTCCCAAGTGACCTTCAGTTTTGAATAATACCCGCATGGTTATTGGCTAATATTTATCTCAGCCCTAAAAGTTATATTCCGAAACCGATTGAATTTGACGGATTACAATACCTCCACGAATGTCCCAATCGAATATGATCATTACCATAGACGGTCCGGCAGGGTCGGGTAAGAGTACCATTACACGGCTTTTGGCCGACCAGTTGGAATTGGATTGTCTGGATACCGGGGCTATGTACCGGGTAGTGGCCTGGATATTATTAAGACAAAAAAAAGAGATTTATCCGGTGAACCACTTAATCTTTTTCTGAAGGACTTGGAATTTACCATTGAAGGCAACGGTCCGGAACAAAAGGTCTGGGTTCAGGGGAAGGAAATCAGCCGGGAAATACGAACTCCGGAAATCAGCCAATTGGCTTCTTTCGTCTCCATGAAACCAGAAATTCGGTCCTTTCTGGCTGAAAGGCAAAAGGCCTTTGAACGGAAGGGATCGCTGCATTGCTGAAGGGAGGGACATGGGTACCGTTATATTCCCTCAGGCTGAATATAAATTTTTTTTAATGGCTTCCTTGGAAGTTCGAGCCAGAAGGAGATTTGAAGAACTGATCCAGAGAGGTCTCGGCCGTTTCCCTGAAAGAAGTGAAACAGGAAATGGAGTCCAGAGACCGTCAGGACCAGGAAAGGACCCTGGCCCCACTTCGCCCGGCCCCGGATGCCCAGGTGATAGATACTTCAAAATTGTCGATCCAAGAGGTGGTTCAAATCATACGTTCTCGAATTTTAAGAACATGATTTTTTCTTTTATTGATCTCCTGTCAGTCTGAACCTTGAAGATCTTCTAATTATTGATTAAAAGAATTTTTTATTTAAACGACGTGCTTCGATTGTTGAATTGGCCTTGAGATTTTCTCGGGATAGGTTCTAACCCTGAAAAATCGGTTAATTTAACTGTGTAGACGAAGGATCGGGTATCGTTCCATCGTTGGCGGGAAGTTCTATACCCGAAATAGGCCTAAATAGTATCTCTCGGAAGGCTTCGGATTTGTCGCCTCCGCGGCCCAGACAGCAGGGAGGTAAGGAAAGGGGAGAGGATGTTCATTTAAGCTTGATTTTTATGAATATTTTTGATACTCTTTTGCGAATTGTCCAGACCGAATGAACAGTAGTAAGGGCCGGGAAGAAAAATAATGACCAACCTCGGTTCTTGAATAGAAAAAAAGGAAGTTTAGGGGGATAAAAGGTTAATGGAAAAAAACATTGAGGAAATGGGTAACCAAGATCACGAAACCCAAACCCAAGAAAAGGCAACCTTAAGTGAGAGGTCTCCGGGGAACCCCGGGGAAGAAGAATTCAAAGAATTATACGGAGAAAGCCTGAAGACTTTTCAGGAAGGAGAAGTGGTTAAAGGGAGGATAGTCGGTATCGATAAGGAATTTGTAATGATAGATATCGGCTATAAATCTGAAGGCCGCATTCCTATCAGTGAGTTTTTATCACCAACTGGAGAAGTAACCGCCATGATTGGTGAATCGGTGGATGTTCTGATAGAAAAACGGGATGACGAAGAAGGGGATATCCTGCTCTCCAAGGAACGGGCGGCTAAGATTCTGGTTTGGGATGAAATCAGCCGAATCTATCGGGATGATGGGGTTATTGACGGAAAGATCGTTGGAAAAGTTAAAGGCGGACTGACGGTTGATATCGGAATTCCGGCTTTTTCTCCCAGTTCATCAAATTGATTTACAACCGATTCGAGATATGGATCTTTATTCGGAGAAACTTTCCCCTTTAAAATATTAAAGTATAATAAGAAAAGGAATAATGTGGTTCTGTCCCGGCGTGTTCTTTTGGAGAAGGAACGGGAAGAACAAAGAAATGCTATTTTAAATACCCTCGAAAACGATCAGGTCCTGGAAGGGATAGTCAAAAATATTACCGATTACGGGATTTTTATTGACCTGGGCGGAATCGATGGCCTCCTGCATGTAACGGATATGAGTTGGGGCCGGCCAGCCATCCTTCTGAATTGTGTAAGGTTGGCGATAAAATGCAAGTCAAAGTGTTAAATTTTGATCGGGAACGCCACAGGGTCTCTTTAGGCCTGAAACAACTCCATCCCGATCCCTGGACTACAGTAACCGATAGGTATCCGATCGGTCGAAAAGGTTAAGGGAAAGATCGTTAATCTGACTGATTACGGGGCTTTTGTGGAATTGGAAAACGGGGTGGAGGGGCTGATCCATGTTTCTGAAATGTCCTGGACTCAAAAAGTAAAACATCCTTCAAAAATTGTGTCGGTAGGAGAAGTCGTCGAGGCGGTGGTCCTTTCCGTAGATCCAGATAAAAAAAGAATCTCTCTGGGAATGAAGCAGGTCGAACCCAATCCCTGGGACGTAATCGCCGAAAAATATCCGGAAGGAACCGTGATTGAGGGAAAAATTAAAAATATAACCGATTTCGGGCTTTTTATTGGTATTGACGAAGGGATTGATGGCTTGGTTCACATTTCGGACATTTCCTGGATTAAGCGAATACGACACCCTTCGGAATTGTACAAAAAGGGACAGGAGATCCAGGCCAAGGTCCTTCATATCGACAAGGATCAGGAACGGTTTTCTTTAGGAGTTAAACAACTGGAACTGGATCCTTGGGAAGAGATTCCTAAAAAATACCCCACGGGATCCGTCGTAAACGGGGTCATCACCAATGTGACGGATTTTGGAATATTTGTCGAGGTCGAAGAAGGGGTGGAAGGGTTGGTACACGTTTCGGAAGTCAGCAAGGAAAAGATCAAAACTCCGGTGGGGCTATATAAGGTGGGGGATACCATTACAGCTAAAGTAATCAATGTCGCCAAAAAAGAGAGAAGAATCGGACTTTCCATCCGCCGGGCCAAGAAAGAGGAAGACCAAACCTTGATGAAGGAATACCTGAACAGCTCTAAAGAGGCCAGTTCCAATCTGGGTGATTTGCTCCGGGAGGAAATGGAAAACAAAAACAAATTTTCCCTGGACACAGATGAATCCTGATCTCGACCTCCTTCCTTGATGTTTTTTTTAAAAAAAGTCAGGAAATCAGTTCGGAGTTGAGTGTTTGGAATTGGTCTTTTTCTCCAAATGCTTAACTCCGAACTCTCAGCTTTTAACTTCATACTTTTCCAGGTAACCCCCTTGTCTGAAAAAAAACACCCCGTCCTGTTTGGAATAATGATCTATGGTTTGGTCGCCTGCGGTTTGGTCCTCCTCTGGGGGGGATTTACCTTTTTTCTAAAGGAGGATTCCGGCTTTAGTTTTGGGAGCCGTATCGCTGTGGTCCCCATAAGAGGGGTAATCGCCGATTCCAGGGGAGTGGTGGATCAGTTGAAAAAATATCGGAAAGACAATCGGGTCAAAGCGATTATCCTTCGGATTGAATCCCCTGGAGGGGGAACCGCCGCCTCCCAGGAAATATATCGGGAGGTCCAAAGAACCGTTACCCAAAAAAAAGTAGTGGCCTCCATGGGGAATGTGGCTGCTTCCGGAGGCTATTATGTGGCCCTGGCGGCCAATAAGATTGTTGCCAATCCCGCCACTCTGACCGGCAGCATCGGGGTGATTATGGAGTTGTCCAACATTAAAGAACTCCTCAATAAAATCGGGGTGAGCCGAGACGCGGTTAAAAGCGGGCCCTTTAAAGATATCGGCTCACCGGTGAGGGAAATGAAGCCGGAGGAGCGCCAACTCTTAGAAGAGGTAATTAAAAACGTCCATCATCAATTTATAGAGGTTGTTGTTAAAGGACGCCGGTTAAATCGGGAACAAGTTGAGAAGCTCGCCGATGGACGAATTTTTACCGGGGAACAGGCTAAAAACCTGGGTTTAGTTGATGAATTGGGGAGCTTCGAAGATGCTGTGGAACTGACAAAAAAGATGGTAGGTCTTTCAGGCGAAGTTAAATTGATTTATCCGGAAAAGAAACGTTTGTCGATATGGGATCTCATTTTCAGTGAATGGATGGGGGAGATCAAACAATCCCTTGATCTTCCGAGCACCTCAGCCCAGCTTTTATTACTCCCGCCCATTTTTTACAGGAATTGACGAAATTCTCCCAAACCCTCTCTGATCACCTCAATTTCTTCATCAATGAGCGAAATAATGGTCGATGGTTGATTGGCCAGGATACCGCCGTCAATAGTCAGATCAATTTGTGATCCAAAGGTTTCTTCGATCAGGGATGGATCGGAGAGGACCTCCTTTCCGGAGAGTCCAACACTGGTGCTGATAATCGGATGACCCAGGGTTCTTACCAGGGAAAGACAGAGATTATTGTCCGGACCTGAATGCCCACGGTTTTTCTCTTGGTGGTCATAATTTTGGGGACCAGTTTGGTGCCCAGGAGAATAAAGGTGTAAGGCCCGGGAAGGCATCGCTTCATGATCTTGTAAGCCGGGTTGGTGACCTGAGCATAAAGGCTGATATTTTTTAAATCCGAGCAGATAAAGCTGAAAGGTTTTTGAGGATCCCTTTTTTTAATCTGGTAAATGCGTTGAATCGCTTTTTTGTTATACATGTCACAGCCGAAGCCATAGATCGTATCGGTGGGATAGGCCATGATCCCTCCGTCCTTTAAAAGTTCGACGGCCTTGTCGATCAGCCGTTTCTGGGGATTAGAGGGATTAATACGGAAAATCATAATAACTCCTTAGGGGAACCTATTTTTCACCCGAGATTTCGTTATTCATTTTTTCCTGTTCCGTTGGTCAAAGGGTAGGAGTGGTTCGAAGGGGTTTTAATCTCCAGGGCGAACCGGTAATTTCGTTACCCTTTCCGGTAATCAGGTTTACAAGGTTTTAGCGTTCCTGATTTTTCCCGACAGTTTTTAATAATTAATTATATCTTAAAGAAAAAAGTCTTGTCAAACGATCTCTGACCTTTTATACAGAATATAAGAATAAAATGAATCAGAAGGTGAGAAGATTCCAATGGCTGTGCCTGCCTGGTTTTTTTATGTCATTCTGCTTATTTTGGGGTTGGTTTTGGGAAGTTTTTTCAATGTGTGCATCTATCGTCTGCCTCGGGAGGAGTCTATAGCCTGGCCCGGTTCCCGATGCCCCCATTGCCGCCATCCTCTTTCCGTATTGGATAATCTTCCCTTGGTAAGCTTTTTGCTATTAAAAGGGTCATGTCGATATTGTCAGGCCCCAATTTCATATCAATATCCCTTAGTCGAAGGATTGACCGGATTGGCTACGGTCCTGATAGGCTGGAAATTCGGCCTTTCCTGGGCCTTCTGCCAATCCTTGATTTTGGTCAGTGCCCTTTTGGTTGTCTCATTTATCGATTTAGCTCATCAAATAATCCCCGATTGGATCACTTATCCCGGAATAGGGATTGGGTTGATTTTTTCCTGGCTGGTGGGATTCCCCGGCCTGAAGGACTCTTTGATAGGTTTGCTGGCAGGTGGGGGGGTGTTATGGCTTCTGGCTGTCGGATATCAAATGCTGGCCAAAAAAGAAGGTATGGGAGGGGGGGACATCAAGTTATTGGCCATGATCGGTGCCTTTCTCGGCTGGCGGGGGGTTCTGGTCACTCTTCTCCTGGGGTCCTTTTTAGGGACTCTGGTGGGTTTGGGGTTGATCCTGATTTGGAAGAAGGATCGTACCTATGCCGTTCCTTTCGGCCCTTTTCTCTCTTTGGGGGCAGTCCTTCACCTCTTTTTCGGCTCGACCCTTCTGAACTGGTATCTCGGTTAATCTTCTTTTTTCTCAATTTCAATAAAGCAACTCACTCTTATATTTATTCTCCAGAGACAAATACAGACCCTCCTTTTTCAGTCAAGATTGGAATAATACAAGTTTCTCGGGAGCTTCTTTGCCGGAACTATTATGGAGGGTTTCGACTTTATGGGACCGGTCTTTCCGCGGTCGGGACTGGCCCCCTGTCCTAATATTGGCAGGAGTGAATCAATAGGGAAAAGAATTACTTTGTTTTTAAGAAAGGAGATAAAAAAATGATGATGAAAAATAATAATTCAGGATTTTCTTTAATCGAAACGATCATGACCCTTGTAATAATAAGCCTGGTATTTTCCCTCGGCTGCTATGGCTTTAATCGGGTTATTCCCAAATACCGCTTGGAAGGGGCGGTCAACAATCTGGTTTCAGATTTACATTTGGCTCGAATGCGGGCCATCGGGCAAAATTGCTTTTATCGTATTCAGGTTGACCCCCTGCAAAAACAATATTTTTTAGAACGGGAGTCTGTAAACAGCCCATCCCGCTGGCCGGGGACCCAAGAAGGGCTTCTCCGGAAATTCAATGATCCCAATAATCTTTACTACTATCCTGGAGTGGATTTGGAAAGCAGCAGCAACAACCCGATATTTTTACCTCGAGGGAGTGTGGTGGGGACCACGATTGTCCTGAAGAATTCCTTCGGGCAAAAGAAGATAACCCTTTCCTCTCAGGGGAGGGTGAAAGTGCAGGAGGGGTGATATGAAAAGAAAAAATTATTGCCGTGGATTTACCCTGACCGAAGTACTGATCACCTTGACTCTTTTAGGCCTGGTCCTGGGTTCGATTTGTCACCTATTTCTATCCCAGGCTGAGGCGAACAAAACACAATCAAGGATCTTACAGGAACAACAAGGACTGAGGATTGCCTTGGAAATAATCGCTCGGGACTTCAAAAGTGCGGGATATCCTATCAGGGATCAATCCTTTTTATCGGATATTACGGCCTGGGTCCCCAATTCTTTCATCCCCAAGACCCCCCAAATTGTAATCCCCCAAGGGATCCTAACGGTGACTCCCGGAGGAGAAAACTCGGATGTTCTTTCTTTATTGATCGCCCTTTCCAGTGAATCCAATCCCACCATCCTGGCCCAGGATACCCTGCCCGGAGACACTTCAATCCAACTGGCCTTAAATGCTTCGGAGACCAACAGCCAGTATAATCTTTCCGATATGATTTATATCGGAAAACCGGCAGAGATGGCCCTGGTCAGGGGGATTTCGGGATCCTATTTGATTATCGATACCGATCCTGTTAAACCCGGCAACCAGGGGTTGAAAAAGGCCTATCAGCAAGGGGCGGAGGTGGGTGAGATCAGTTTGGTCAGTTATGCGGTCTTTACTGATAAGAATGATCCGGGGGGGAAATTTCACGATTTAGGTGTCCCGGTTCTTAAAAGAAAGATCAATGCCTGCGGTTTTGAACCCTTGGTTGAGGATATCACCGAGTTAAAGATGACTCCGATACAAACAGGGTTATACCGGATACAGCTTTCGGTTCGGAAAGGTTTTCCCCAGCCGGGAAAAGAAAAAGCTTTGACCATGAGCACTCAAGTAATGGAGCGAAATCAATTCTAAATATTTTAAATCCAAAAATAGGAGAAACAATGACAACTCCAATCAAACAACAAAAGGGAACGGCCATGGTGGGTGTTTTAATGGTTTTACTGGTTTTGACTCTTTTGGGCTCCAATGCTTTTTTGACTTCCACCACTGAGTTGAAAATCAGTGCCAATTACAATCAAAACCTGCAGGCTTCCTATGCGGCCGAAGCAGGCATTCAATTTCTGCTATCCGGTTATCGCCAAAATCCCGATTATTTTTTGCAGAAAAAAACAGCACTGGAAATGAATTTCCCCATAGATGAACAGAATCCTCCTGCCCCAGGGATCATTTTCTGGATCCAGGAATTACATTATGATCCCCAAGAAATCCCGACGTATGCGGAAGTGATTATGGTCGGCAAGGATCTCGGAAAAAATTGCCTAACCCGAGTCCGAGCGACTATTTATTGTGTCGGACCCGGTGGGCCATTTAATATCCCCCCTGTTTTCAAACAGGGAATTGTCACGGCCGGACAACTTCATCTAAGCGGCTCATTGGAAATTTTCGGGAATCTGCATGCCAACCAGGGATTTAGTATAAATCCCTCTTCGGTTGTCGAACAACTCAACCAGAACCAATTTACTGTTACCCAATCGCTGGACCCGATGCGTCCCGATTTTGTCTCTTCCGTGGACGTACCGGTGATCTCCGAAAAAAGATTTCAGGAGTACCGGTCCATGGCCCTGGAATCAGGTAATCAACTTCTTTCGGGAACACAGAATTTGCTACTTAACGGTGACCAGAAAAATCTTTTGATTTTTGTAGATGGGGATCTGATCCTTCAAGGAAACAATCTGTGCGGGGTAACCATTGTAGCCACCGGATCGATCGCTATCAACGGGACGACCCGACTGGCCGATAATCACAGCCTTGATGTAGCTTTTATTGCCGGCCATGATATTATCTTGAATAACGCTTCTCAAATTGCCGGGGTATTCTGGTCCAACACAGCGGTTACAAACACCGGTACCGGGAAGCTGATGGGAGCCGTTGTTTGCCAGGATAATATTTTTCAATCTGATGGTTTGCAGTTCGAGAGAGTTACACAAATCTCGAATCCTTATTTGTCTCAGACCCCGACAACCTATTCCTTTTCGTTTAATGGTTGGTCCCAAATTTAGCTAAAGATAATTGAAAAAGGATTTATGAGAAAAATCCTCCAAGAATTTAATAGGGCGATTGAACGCTTCTTATAAATAATTTAGGGATAAATTCTCAGATATTTAATTTAGGAGTTTTAACAGGGTCAATAGCTAAAAAAATATAATAATATTTCTTGACAACACCAAAATCGTTATGCTAATTATTTTCATCAAAGATGATTTGGTATCCTCCATGAATTCACTGAAATAAATTAGGGTAAAAAAGGCGGCCGACTTTTTTTACCCTTTTTTTATTGGTTCTGAGGTCGGGTCTCGGATCCATTAAGATTTATCTTTATAAGGAGGGGTATGAAGATGAGTAAAGGGAAGGTGAAGTGGTTTAATGATGCCAAGGGGTTTGGTTTTATTGAACAGGATGGGGGATTGGATATCTTTGTTCACTATTCAGCTATCCAAATGGACGGTTTTAAGACCCTGAAACAAGGCCAGGATGTGGAGTTCGAAATTAAAGAAGGGGAAAAAGGTCCGCAGGCTGCCAATGTAATGAAGCTCCAGGTTTAATCACACCCCATGAAATGATTTTAGGCCCTCTAACGACCAGTGAAAAATAGAGGGCCTTTTTTGTGACCATCAGGACCCACACTCATAGCGCAAAACTGAAAGAACCTAACATTAAACCCAAAGGGGTATTTCTATGTCCCCTTTTAAATTATAAAAGGAACCGCTGGAGTGCTTGATCAATTACAAATTGCTAATCTGGCCCTTATTGATCAGGTGACCCTTTCTTTTTCAAAGGGGCTGAATATCCTCTCCGGGGAAACCGGGGCTGGTAAATCAATCATTATCAAAGCGGTTAATCTCCTTTTAGGAGAAAAACCCTCGTCTGATACCATTCGCCAAGGCGCAGAAGAAGCACGGATTGAAGCCCTTTTTTCCTTGCCGATCAATCATCCCCTTCAAGATTTTCTTGTTTCTCAGGGTTTACCGGCTGAGGATCAAATCCTGATCAAGCGATCGGTCCAGGCCGGCGGAAAAAGCCGGGCTTGGATAAATGGAAGCTTGACCAACCAGTCAATGTTGGGGCGGGTGACCCGTTCCTTGATCGGCATCTCCAATCAACATGAATATCAATCCTTATTGAACCCGGCCCAACATCTTTTTCTCCTGGATTGTTTTGCCGGATTGCTCCCCTTGCGGGAAGAAGTTCAAAACCGTTTTGATTCTCTGGAACACAAAATCAAGGCCTGGCAGGAGCTTGTCGATCGGGAACAGAAACGAAAGAGTCAAAGAGATTTGTGGCTTTTTCAAGCCCAGGAGATTCAACAGGCCGACCTCCGGTTTGGAGAAGATCTGGAACTGCAACAACAAAGACGGGTTCTTCAACAGGTGGAAAAAATTTTCGAAAAGATTCATCTGGCCGGGCAAACCTTGTCCGAAGAAGAACCTTCCTGTCTGACCACCCTCTCTCGTTCGAAAGATCTGGTTCGATCTGCGGCCGCCATGGACCCCAGCCTCCAGCCTCTGTCTCAGGACCTGGAAACCCTTCAATTGCAATTGACTGAGATTACCGCCGGATTGCGGGATTATCTTTCCCATCTGGTTTTTGATCCGCAAATTTTAGAACAGGTGGAGGAGCGTCTTGACCGAATCCAGCGGCTGACCGCTAAATACGGTTCAACCATTGAAGAGGTTTTGGCCTACGGGGAACAAATTGAAAAAAGTTTAAAAGAAGGGGAAGACCTGGACTATAAACGGAAGGTTTTGGAAGAGGAAATTCAAAAAGGACGCAAACTTCTATATGAAACTTCGCTGGCCCTTTCCCGGAAAAGGAAAAAGGCGGCTTTGGATTTGAGCACCCGGGTTGAAACAGAACTCAAAGGGCTGGGTATGGGAGGATGTCAATTTCAGGTTAGGCTGGACCCGCTTATACCCGAGAAAGAGCAAGAAAATAATTACCGTTATGAGGAAGCTATCCTCAGCCGGTCCGGAATAGAAAAAGGGGAGTTTTATATTGCCCCCAACTTGGGAGAAGGTCTGCGCCCCCTGGCACGGATTGCTTCCGGGGGGGAACTTTCCCGAATTTTACTGGTCCTTAAGGGATTGCTGTCTGATCAGGATTCCCTGGAAACCTTGATTTTTGATGAAGTGGATTCAGGGATCGGTGGAAGCCTGGGAGAGGCCGTGGGCCGAAAGTTATCCCAACTGTCTCAGACCCACCAGGTGGTTTGTATTACCCATTTACCTCAGATCGCCGCCTTTGCCGAAACCCATTTTCAGGTGTCCAAGGAGACCCGGTCTAAACGAACTCATACCAAGATACTTTTGCTTCAAGAAGAAGAACAGGTTGAAGAGATGGCCCGTATGCTGAGCGGATCTTTTTTCTTCCGACAAGACCGTTACTGTGGCCAGGGAAATGTTAAATCGGGCCAGAAAACAACGAGCCTGACCCTTTATGCGATCAATTATTCATGCTGTCTCGAGGTAACTATGGTTGACCTTTCCCCTTGTTTGATAAACCCGAAAAAATCCAAATCTGAACCCTGGATTGATTCCCCGGCTCTTTTGGTTCCGGTACATACAGATTTGCAACGCCTTATCAGACTTTTCAGAAAGCCCCCCGGCAGCAACCGGATCCCCGGATCCCAAACTATATTTCCTTCTTATAAAAGTAATTTTCTGCAAATATTCGAATTGCCTGAGTATCAAAAAAAAATTGGTTTGGCCGGTCCGGCTGTCGGTGGACCCCAGATGGCCATTATCCTTGAAAAACTGATAGTTTTAGGTGCCCGCCGGGTTGTCATGATGGGCTGGGTCGGCGGTATTCATCCGTCCTTGTCTCCCGGCGACCTGATAATTCCAGATGAGGCGGTTAGTGAAGAAGGTACATCCAGACATTACTCGGATGAACGGAGGCCTCGGCCTTCTATCTCTCTTCTGCAAACAATTCAAACGGGTTTGCAAAAAGAAGGGCTCTCTTTTAAACAGGGGCCGGTTTGGACCACCGATGCTTTTTACCGTGAAACAACGGATAAGGTGCGGGGCTTTCAATCCCAGGGTGTGTTGGGGGTGGATATGGAGACCTCGGCCTTTTTTACGGTCAGTGCTTTTCGCGGCATTGAGGCGGCCGCTTTGTTGATTGTCTCCGACGACCTTTCTGGAACAAATTGGCGTCACGGATTCCGGGAGCCCAAGTTTTTAGAGGCAAGAAAAAGGGTAGCTCGGTTTTTATTTCAATTTGTTTTACGTCACGATGTTTAAGCCTTTTCGCTCGGAGACAGCGGTAAGTAGGAAATTCGTCTTGGGATTTAAGGGGTCAATGATTCAAGGGAAAGGTATGGAAAAAAACCTTGAACTTTTGGATCCTCAGTTCCTGGAATCCTCATTTCTATTGAAATTCACCAGATGACTGCTGATACTAAAGCCTTGATTTTATGCCAGCCCGATTCGGGCAAATCCTGCGCTGCTTGCTGCGGCCTGTATAATTTTGTGGACAGTTCCCGCGAGGCGCTTACCCGGAGGTTGCGAGCCCGGTCTCGGCGTTTTCGCCAAGTCATGAAAACCGGCGGAGATATAGCTGATTATGCCAGGGAAACATTGGCAAAGGAAGACCTCAGGAAGAGATACGAGATCATTCACTGCTGTGAATATATGGGCTTCCTGGACGAGCAGGAAAAGAGGGTGGGTGTCTTCTGCATCCGGCGCAGAATTCAGGCATTGATAAGCGGGCCGGTTCTTTTTACGGGCAGGAGCTTTGCGCCGGACACCTTTGTCCAAGCCACCAATATATTCCTCAGGTACAATCGCAGATCCTGATAAAACTAATCGATGATTGGTATCTCTACGGTCTTTGCCTGACCGATATTGACCTGGTAACGGTTTACTTTCGCTTGCTGGGGGATAGGATCGGTGAAGAACTCAAGCCGGAGTTTTTTAATTGTGAAGCCCTAAAGGATATTGCCTGTGAATATTTTAATTGGAAGGTTTCCTGGCCTTTTCGTTCGCCGGCGGTGAATCGGTTGGGAAAGTATTACTTCGACGGTTCGCAGTACCTGATAAGTCGTATTGACTATGACCGATTCGGACGCGAATTCTCCCCGTTGAACTCGATTTTTATGAGTCTTTCCTCAAGTTTTAACCATCCCGAAGAAATAGAAAAAGCGGAAAAATTGGTTTGGTCGAATATTGATAATTTTATTTTCACCTATCAACGCTATTTTTGATTTTTTGTAACAGTTCAGGTTTATAGGTCAACGGCTGAAGATTGAAGGAAAAGCTGGCGACCCCCCCAAATCATACCTTCCTTCAGTCTTCGGCCTCCAAGCTATTTCTCTAAGTTATAACGATTTTTTTTAAATATTAAACCTTCTCGGGAACTTTTTGCAGTCTCCTCCTGTCTTAGTTTACAAAGACCAAATATAAGGAGGGACTGATCATGAAAATAACTACAATAATTATTTTGGTATTCGTCTTTTGCACAGCCGGTGCCTGGGCCGGTTGTATCGGGGAGGCGGTGGAGGTAAGAATTATGACTGATGATGGACGGACCTTGCCGATCTACCCGGTGAAAGCAAGCCATCGTGTTCGCAAAGTTTACGCCGAGGCGGTAAAGGGGGATCACTATCGTATTGAAGTGAGGAATCTTCTTAATCGGCGGATCGGATTGGTCGTCGCGGTGGACGGCCGCAATATTATCAGTGGTACGAAATCCTGGTTGAAGAACAACGAGAGGATGTATATCCTGGAACCTTATGGTTGGGGGTCTTATTCCGGTTGGCGCACAGCCCAGGATCGAATCAACCGATTCTACTTCACCGATGTCCCCGATTCTTATGCCGCGGCCTTCGGTGATGAAAGCGCCATGGGGGTAATCGCCGTAGCTGTCTATCCGGAGGTCAGGCGCTGTGACCCACCAATACCCCTTTCGAGGATGTCCCCCTCGTTATTGCATGAACAGGAAAGAAAAGCTGCCGGTAAGACCGACAAAGCGGAAGCGGTTCCTTCCGGTCCGGCAGGTACTCTGGGAGGCTCCAAAAATTATTTGGAAAAAAAGGCGGCTAGGTCGGAACAAGTGTTGGAGAGTGCCGGCACCGGCTACGGCCGGGAAGAATATTCCCCCTCGCGGATTGTGAACTTTGAACCGGAAAAACGGGCCGCCGAGACCATCTACCTTAAATATGAATGGCGTTCGACCCTTTGTAAATTGGGGGTGATTGAATGTTACCAACCCCCTTGCCCAAGACCCAACCGTCTATGGGACAATGGCGGTTACGCTCCTCCGCCTCCTTTGAGTTTTAGAAAATGACAGGAGTCCGTTGGGGTTGACAGATTTTATAGGGTTGCCTGGAATAAAGCAAAGTGTTAATGTTCCTAAGTAACATTGCTTATGGGATTTCCTTCCTCCCTCTTAGGAGAAAACACCTTGCCGGAGATACCTGACCCAGTGGATGCGCAGAACCGGATCATCGAGGATGATGACACAGGTTTTGTCACCCGCTGTCGCCAGGGTGATACCGAGGCCTTTGCCCAACTGGTCAGGAGACATCAGAAAAAGATGCTCAATATGGCCTACCGTATGACCGGAGATTACGATGAAGCCTGTGATGTGGTGCAGGAGGCCTTCCTCTCCGCTTTTCGGGCCATTGGAAAATTTCGAGAAGAGGCCCGATTTTCTACCTGGCTCTGCAGCATTGTCCTGAATCATTCCCGAAATCATTTAAAGCAAAGGACGGCCCGTTCCCTTCGCGAAGGGGTGTCGCTGGATGATCCCGTCAAGTCCGGAAACGGTACTTCTTTAATCGAGCATTTTTCCCAGGATGTATCGGTAATCGAGCGAATCGAGAAGCGGGAGTTGGAGGCCAAGGTACAGAAATGTATTGGTTCCCTCGAACGCGAACAGAGAGAAGTTCTGGTCCTTCGGGACATTCAGGGGTTTTCCTATGGGGAGATCGGTCTGACTTTGAAACTTCCCCAGGGAACGGTCAGATCAAGGCTCTTCCGGGCCAGAAACACAATAAAAGACTGCCTGCTAAGGGTATTGGGTGATCTGAAATGACCTGCCAGGAAATTCAAAATCTGCTTCCGGCCTATCTGGAGGACCTCCTTCCTCCGGAAGAGAAAAAGTCTATTGAGAGTCATCTCGCCTCTTGTGAAGAATGTCATCGAAGTTTGGAGGACCTGAAAAGGGCAGAGGATCTTGTTAAGAGTCTCGAAGAGGTGGAACCGCCGCCTTTCTTCGAACAAAGGATCATGGCCCGTGTCAGGGAAGAAGTCGGGCAGAAAAAGGGGTTCCTCCGGAGGTTCTTCTATCCACTGCATATCAAGATTCCCATTCAAGCCATGGCCACAATTCTGGTCGCTGTCCTGGCTTTCTATATTTATCAAAAAAATGAACCGGAGATGAAACAACGGACTCCTTTCCCTATACCATTAACCGAATCCGGAAAGGGTCAGATTAAGGCTGAAACGTCCAAGGCTCCTGCTCCCCCCGTGGTTGCCGAACCTGCCGGACGGGCGCCTGCTAATGATCTTCCTGAAAATAAACAACAGCGGTTTGCCGCTGCCCCTCCATTCGAAAACTTAGGGAAAACGGACAAAATAGAAGATTCATATAGGTTAAAACAGGAAGAACGTCCTCCAGTCATAAAACCAGGGTCTCCGATTTTGGCGGCGAAAGAAAAAGAAGCCCCTCCAACCGGCGCGGCAGGCCTTGGGCAAGGCCCAGGGAGTGGTCGAAAAGAAGGAGGCCGCCAAGGCCCTTGAAGCGCTTCCGTTGGAACCAAAACGGAAAGGCAGGATGGCTGAAACAAGCACCTTGGCTGAAAAAGACCAAATGATGAAGTCCGCACCGGCTGCATCAAGGTTAATGGCTGCTCCGGCTAAAAAAAGGTCTGCTGTCGATATAACGATTCAGGTCGGAGATGGGGCCGTTGCCGCCGGGGAGATTGAAGATTACCTTGGCCGTATAGGAGGCCGGATTATCGAGAATTTACGCCAGGAGGGAGGGGTATTCCTGAAAGCCGAAATCCCCGCTCAAAAAGTAGAAGACTTTCTGGGACGCTTAGAAGCAGTCGGCAAAGTTAATCTGAATAAAAATGTCCATAACCTTCCGGATGGAAAGGTGACCCTCAGTATCCAAATTGTCACCAATCCATGAAAGAGGCAGCTCAGAAATAATTCTGTAAAATTGATTAAGAACAGACTCTGACGGAATTATAAAACTCTTTTTCTTTGATCTGATGAACCAAACAACCTAAGTCTTCCATACTTATTTTTTAACTCTAAAAAAAATAAATACGAACATAATTTTTTATACCAAAAATGAGGAGGGCTCATGGGAACTTTTCTGGTAATTATTCTTGTCGTAGTGGTCCTGGGTTTGCTGGTGATTGCCCCATACAACGCCTTGGTTCGCGGGCGGAACGAGGTTAAGAGCGCCTGGAGTTCCATTGATGTGCAGCTTAAGCGACGATATGACCTGATCCCCAACCTGGTAGAAACGGTCAAGGGCTATGCCGGACATGAACGACAGACCTTAGAGGCGGTCGTCCAAGCCAGGCAGCAGGCCATTAACTTCAGCGGTAATGCTGAAGAGCGGGCCAAGGTCGAAAATACCCTGACCACGGCCCTACGATCCTTATTTGCTGTGGCCGAGTCCTACCCGGATCTCAAGGCCAATCAGAACTTTCTGACCCTGCAGGAAGAACTGGCCAATACGGAGAACAAGATCGGTTTCTCCCGCCAATTTTACAATGATATGGCCAAGCAATACAAAAACAGGGTAGAGATATTCCCAAGCAACATTGTTGCCAATTTATTCGGTTTTAAGGTGGAGCCTTTTTTTGAAGTTGAATCCGCCGGTGATCGACCAACTCCTCAGGTGAAGTTTTAAAAAGAGTTGGACGACCAAAAGACAAGAGAGATTTCAAAGAAGGATTGATAATGCGGAAGCAAGGATAATCCAATTATTGCAAGGGAAGGGAGGATGTAATGGTAGAAACACTCTATAACATCGGCTGGTCTTTGATTTTTTCAATCGTTGGAGCGGTAATCGGAATAATTTTGGTGATCGCCTCTTCACTGGTCCTTCCGGCGCTCATCAATCGCCTGACCCCCAATATCGACGAACAAAAGGAGATAGCCCGCGGTAATTCAGCAGTCGGGGAATACTTTGGCCGCGTCGTGGGATCAGCTATCCTGGGAATCAGCATCGTCGTAGCCGCAGCGGTGTTGGGCGGGATTATTGCGGCCTTGTATTAGAAGAATCAAGGGTTCAAGGATCGAAGTTTTAATCAAGGTGCCGATATCGGGTGGAAGGTGCTAATGAAAAAGCTTTTTGGATTGGCAGGTTTGGTTTTGATATCGATTTTTCCGGTTCTTTCCTGGGCTCGGGGCGGCGGAGGATGTCTGGAAGAGGGTACGCCGGTTCTGACCCCGAACGGCTTGATAGCCATTGAAAAGCTTAAAACAGACGACCGGGTTTGGGGTATTGTCGGGGGAAAATTAAAGGAAGCCAGGGTTCGGGCGGTTATGGCCGTGCAACCCGAAAAATACCTGGAAATTTCCGCCGGGGAAGCCCGTCTGAGGATTACCCCGGAACATCCGGTGATGACGGCCCCCGGAGAATATGTTTTGGCCGAACACCTTATTCCCGGTGAACAAGATTTTCCTGGCCAGGAAAGAGAGATTGACTGCTACCCCGATCCAATCCATTGACCCTCTGCAGGCCAAACGCCCGGCCTATAATCTATTGGTCAGCCCGGGCGGGACCTTTATTGCCGGAAATATTGCCCTGCACAATAAGGGCTGTTTTTTACCCGACAGCCCGATCCTGATGGCCGACGGCAGGGAAACAAAGATCAGCGCCGTCAGACCGGGCGATTTACTTTGGGCCTTTAAACCGGACGGCCACTTAGTCTCCACCAAAGCCCGATCCATCATTAAGCTTGAGGTGGAAGATTATATTCTGATGAAAACCGACCGGGCCACCCTTCGAGTGACCGAGGAGCATCCTTTCTATGTGGGCCGGGGGAAATTCAAGACGGTCGAGGCCCTTAAAACAGGGGATACCGTCATGGCCTTTGATGGAAAATGGCTGGCAGGACAGCGAATCATCTCCCTGGAAAGAATTCATCAAAAGACCCTGGTTTATAACCTCCAGACCGATCAACCCAATACCTTCTTCGCTTATGGCCTGGCTGTTCATAACAAAGGCGGGGGATGCTTTCCAACCGGGACCGCTATCACCACACCGAAAGGGACAAAGGCCATTGAGCAATTGGCTGCCGGAGATGAGGTCCTGGCTGTTGATTCCCAGGGACACACAGTTCGAACCCAGGTTAAAACCATCTTTGTGAATAGAAGTCCTCTGCTGAAGATCGAAACCGGGGAAGGGAGTTTCCTGACTACCAGGGACCATCCCATCAGTATAGGAGAAGGGAGATTTCGGCAGGCGGGTGACCTCCGGGCCGGAGACCTCATCAGCCGGTGGAAAAACGGCCGCCTGACCCTGGAGAAGATTAGTGGAATAAATGATGCAGCCGGCCAGAGGCTGGTTTTTAATCTGGAGGTCGATAAGCCGCACACCTTTATCGCTGAAAGCTTTATTGTCCATAACAAAGGCGGAGGCGGTTTCCACAGCTCAAGTTCCCGTTCTTCTTCCCGCGGCAGCGGCAGCGGTGGAGATCTTTCCTTTTTTCAATTCCTTTTTGTTTTTTTCTTTGTCATTATCTTCTTTATTATTATCATCGCCGTTATTGCTTCTTCCGCCTCAAAAGCCTTAAAAAATAAGGCCGAAAACCTGGACTTCGTCTATCCCCGCAACCGAATTATTCCCAAGGCGGAAAAGACCGATAAGTTGCTAACCTTCCTCAGTCAACAGGATCAGTCCATGACCCCGGGAGAATTGCGGAAGCTGGTTGAATCCACTTTCATCAAATTGCAGGAATGTTGGGGCAAGCGGGAATACGGCCCTATGGGCACCCTGCTGATGCCCAACCTTTTTACCCAACATACGTCCCAGCTCCAGGGATTGATCCGGAATCACGAGATCAACCGGATCGACGATCTCAAGATAGAACAGATCGATCTGGTGAATGTCCGCTATACCGAAAAGACCACCCAGAGGGAATTCACGGCACTCATTACCGCCTTGGCCCGAGACTACTACTTAGACGACCGCACAGGAAAGTTCCTGCGGGGAGATCAGACCCCGGCCCGTTTTCAGGAGTTCTGGTCCTTCCAATTGATGAACGGACGCTGGCTGCTGCGGGAGATCGAGCAGTCAGGGGAATCGGATGTGCTGAAGGAAGATAACTTTGCCGAGATGTTGACCGACGATACCCTGAAGGGGATCTACGGCGAAAAAGCCGCTCCAAAAGGGGAGGCAGGCCCCTGGCTGGAAAAGGAGGTGGAGCAAAAGGCCACCCGCATCGACCGAATGTTGAATTTCCTGTCCCAAACCGATAAGCTCTGGGATCGTAATCAGATGCTCGAAAGAGCCCGCCGGATCTTTTTAAATGTTTACCTGGCTCGGGAGGCCGGAGATCCGGGGAAAATACCCATGGAAGATTTATTCCCCAATGTTTCCGAAAATCTGCGAACCCAATTGGTCAAATGGAAAGAGGGGGGATACGCCGGCGAATACCGCAACCTCTGTGTCCGGAAGGTGGAACTCCTCCTGGTGGCAATTATGCGGATAATACGCAGGATGAATTTACAGTGAGAATCAGCGCTCATGCCCAGCAGATCATCCGAAAGGGTGAGATGGTTATCAGAGAAGAAGCCTATGTAACTCCCTTTGAAGAGTATTGGACTTTTGGCCGAATGGACGGTCAGTGGAAGCTTAAAGAGCTCCTGCCGCCGGGACGGGGAAAAGGAGCGGTCGCTTTAGAGAATATCGACGAGGAAAGCACTCCTGATCAACTCCAGTGGTATTATCGCCAGCCCAGGGCCAAATGAGGAAGCCGAGAGAATCGGAATTCAGGATCTTGAAACATTATATAAAGTCAATTCAGAAACAACGTCCCCTCCGAGAAACACGACGGAAAAGGAGATCACAGCATGGCTATAAATTTATCAGTCTTTAAACACACTTCAAGCTGAGCATCCAAATCTGCAAGGTAATGCTCTGCTTTGATCATCGCGTTGGGATTAGATTTGTCAACAAGTGCTATAACTCGTTCCTTACAATTTTGAAGCATGATCCGCACATTATGATTAGACCGCCTCTCCTTTTCAGGATCAAAGGGAGGTAACCCAAAACCACCAATTACAAAGGAGTGCGACAAACGTTGGAACGGAAACAGTGCTGTGACTTCACCATCAGTTTTTACATATCGTGAAAACATTTTTTTAACGCACGAATCAGTGTAAGTTGCTATATAGTCGCAAATCACTTGATCAACTTCGACGAACGGAGTTCCTCTCTCATCAGCACTTCGTTTAAACGCAGTTACGTGGGATTCTTTACCATATGCTTTCTGGTATCCAGAGCCAATGACCTGATCTTCAGTGTGATAAATGAGGCCACGGGTAATGTAACCTTCGGCACATAAATCCCTTAGTTAACAGCATAATCACTGCTCCCCAGCAATGTTGCACTAAATTAATCACTCCTGCTGGTGAGACTTCACTAGATACGATTACGCAGTCAGAAATTTGCTTTAACTGGAAGTCGAGGTCTCTTTGTAGATATTGGCTCTGCGGGCAGGTGGTTGGTCCATACTTTTTGAATTTTTCCTTATCTTCAGGTTCTCCCAGATGTTTAAGAGCTTCAAGAAGTTCCTTTAAGGCCATACCAGTACCAGCCTCGACAACTTCTACCATGTTCTTGAAGCCGAGAATATCGATAAAGCCAATGAATTTATCTTTGAATTCCATATGATGTTCTTTCTGGTAACGTTCCAGATCACCGGTCAGCAATGGAGCGTAACGGAATTGCTGACTGGTGGAGCATCTTGTTATGCCTTCTTCCAGATTATTTCCTCTAATCGCTGTCTTTCGCCTGGTCGAACAGAACCTTTATTGCTTCAGTTCTGTCGGATGTCGATGTTCCCCGCAGAATGCTCCCAACTTCGGAGTCAGAAAGTGGCCTTCGCAGTAGAGGAGCAATAGCCTAGAGACACGCCACACGGTGTGAGTACGTTTCTGAAGCGAGGATGGCTGCAGCCTGCTTTCCTGTGATTGGTGGCCTTATGTAATGTGCAATGATGCGAATACAGTTAACTCTGTTTGAAGTGGTTTCTGTACTAAGAATCGACGGAATAGCCTCCGGATCAAGAGAATGTGGCCTTGTACGCTTGACCAGTAGCTCAAGGATTTGCTCCCGGTGACTTGTTGTCTCGTTCCCCGCTAACAGTGCGACCTCTCTTGCGTTAAGGTTCTTGGCAAGTTGCTCAGCAGTGCTGCAACGCTACGTACACGATCATTGGTGGTTTCACCCAGTAGGGCTGATGCGGCAGTACTGACTACTTCCCGGATATCGCTGGCAGACGTCACCGTCTTGAGAGTTGCAGCCAGCTTGCCATTTACCTCAGGAGGCACTTCTTTCGATGGTTGTGGGTCCCCCTTCGCTGGTTGTACTTTCGGAAGAAGATGTTTAGAATCGAAAGGCCTTGTTTCGGGGGGGATGGGCTCCGTTTTGAGGGTTGTAGTCAGCTTGCCCTCAACCTTAGTAGAAACTTCTTTCGATAGTTCTGGTTTTCTCTTCGGCTTTGTTTTTTGAAAAGGTTGTTTGGAATCAACAGGCCTTGATTCGGAAGCGATGGGCTCCGCCGGTTTCGATCCTGGAGCATCGAATTTTACACGTTTCGACTGCGGAGTAGAAGTGAATATGTATTTCTTGCTGAATTGTAAAAGTTTGTCTATTGAGTCTGTGAAGGTGGCCACGCCGATGATACTTATACATACAATCAACACAATACTGACAATATGATGTTCCTGCCATTGCCGGAAGAACCGTTGCACACGTGTAGGGGATTCCTTCATTTCATCACCGCACTCTTTTTGGTTTTGCATAACATTAAAGATTTTCTTCTTGACAGCCCTTTCAGCTAATTTTATATTAGCTAAAATCGGGTCGGGTCACGGCAACTTGTTGATTATTAATAATTAATGTATCAGGAATATATGTTTTTAGGGCCTATATCGCGTTTTCAGGCCCCAAAAGAGCCTTATAGAAAGCAGCCCCTTCCCGGAGTCTTTGCCCTCCGCCTTTATTTCAACCTTTTCTTTCTTGAATAATGGCCTTTTTAGATCAACTGGTTCCTGGGACCCGACCCCATTTGGACCATTTTGACATTTGGAATTAGGGAATTTATTTTTGTCGTCCACTATTATACCTCCCAATCAACTATTTGAAACAGTGGCGTTGATAATTACAGGAAGCCTCCCTTTCCAGCCCTCCCACGCCTTTGGGTTGGTCGCCAGATCACACATAAAGTGCGCAACGTTGGCCATGTTGGTGTTGTCCGGAGCCAGGAGACTGCTCACAAGGCCCTCATAAAGTGAGTACTCCGAAACTTCGCCTTCCCGGAGCGTGTCTGGACGGATCACCGCCCACTGCACAAACGGATTGCTCGTACCTATGTTGTCGTAGAGGAAGTTCGCGGCTTGTTGGTTGTCTCTGGCCGGAGGGATCAGGCCTCGTAGTATCCATAGGAAAGCCTTTTCAAACATCCCGCGACGTGCGTCGAGGCCCCTTGGGTGATTAACCGAGACGCTGCTCATAAGGATGACCTTGACTGGTTTTGAAGGCTGCAACGCCTCGATCCCTCGGCACAGCCTCGTTGTGGCCTGTGTTACGAGGTCGTGCGGTGGTCCAAAAACACCTTTGAAGCTTACAATGTGACCGAGGCACGAGATGACGGCATCGCAGCCGCTAACGTGGCGCTGTAGGTCCTCATTGCCGAGAGACAGCAGGTTGGCCTCAACTACCGCCAGGTTGGGGTTTTTTGCGGCGCCTGTAGGAAGCTTCCGGGCGGATCGCACAATAACGCGGAGACTGATACCCTTGCTCAAAAGCTGCTCCAAAACGCGTTGGCCAGTGCGTCCGGTACCGCCAACGAGAAGAATGGTCTGCTGTGTAGACAATGCAATGTCTCCTTGTAGTGCCTTGTGGAAACCTCAGTGATGAGAACAGTGGCCGCCTAAGCTATTAATTTCAACGCCCACCCAACCAGGGTTTCAGCGGGAGCGTTTAGCGATTCGCTGCAGGCCGTCGTTGGGCTGTTACCCTTGAAATACGCTCTGCTTTTGCGTGTAGTTTCAAACCTAAAGCGCTTATGACTTTAAGAATGGTGTCGAAGCCCGGACTTCTGTCCCCGGAAAGAGCTTTATATAAACTTTCACGGGACAAACCAGCATCCCTTGCCACTTGAGACATGCCTTTTGCACGGGCAATATCCCCTAATGCTTTGGCTATGAAAGCCGCATCACCGTTTGCTTCTTCAATGCATGCTTCAAGATAAGCGGCCATTTCCTGAGGGGTACGAAGATGTTCGGAAACATCATATTTTGTCGTAACTGTCTTTGCCATAACATGCTCCTATAAGTTTCTTGCCAGGCGAAGTGCTGTTTTTATATCTCTCGATTGGGTATTCTTATCGCCCCCAACAAGCAAAACTACCAGTAATCGCCCTTGATGTGTGTAATAAACCCGGTAACCCGGACCATGATCGATTCGCAACTCGGAAACTCCTTCACTCACGGCTTTCACGTCTCCCGGATTACCCATTGCCAATCTTTCAATCCTTGCGAGTATGCGTGCCCATGCGCGAATGTCATCCAGACCATCAATCCACTTGGCGAAATGATCCGTTTTGCGAATTTCAATCATGGAGACATTGTAGCCACATGACTACACCCTGTCAATAGCTAATTAGGATTTATAAAATTAAGCCCAACAAGATATTGAGTTGTTTCCTTTCAATATCAGCAAGTTCCGTGAATTTCAATGCAACTAAGTGATTTCGATGACATATCTATTTGATTATCTGTTATACGTTTACCAGCCTATCTCGTTGGCTTGAGAAACGTTTGGCTTGGAAGCGGTGAGGGCTTATTAGCCCAATATTGAAACTTTGTACTGTGGGCAAGGGTTCATAAAATATATTATATTGACATAAGTCAAGCCAAGTTGTACAATATGTTGTACCAGTAGAGGAGGTGAAAAATGAAAGCTATTACTTATACCGCTGCTCGGCAAAATCTTGCAAAAATGATGGAAAGGGTGTGTAAAGATCATACCCCGGTAATTGTCACCAGGAAGACAACCGATTCAGTAGTCATCATGTCTTTAGAGGACTATGAAGCCCTGGAAGAGACCGCCTATCTTTTACGTTCCCCTAAAAATACCAGGCGTCTGATTGAATCCATCGCTCAACTTGAAGCGGGTCAGGGGTCTATAAAGGACCTTTTGAGTTGAAACTCATTTTATCTGAAAATGCCTGGGGGGATTATCTGTACTGGCAAAGAACTGATAAAAAAATCCTCCAGCGGATCAACACACTCATCAGGGAGATCAAGCGCAGTTCCTTTGAAGGCATCGGAAAACCTGAACCACTAAAACAAGCTCTGTCCGGGTACTGGTCACGCCGTATTAATGAAGAACATAGAATCGTATATAAGGTCGTATCAGATGCCATTTATATCGCCCAGCTTCGTTATCACTATTGAGTTGGTCAAACCCGTCTTAAGAGGAAGTTGAGTTAAACTTGCGCAGGTAAGATAGGGAGTTTAAAATAACCCATTCCTATTTTATGGGGAATCCGGGTTAAGCGCGATTCAGAAAAGCTACTTGACTTGATCGGTCTTTATTCATTTTGGAAACCATCGACCAGAATAGCCTGCGTCTCAGCACCTTCTTCCCGCAAGAGGGCAATGGCACCGTACTCCGGGGAGGTCAGCCATCTTTGGATATGATCTTCCGTGGGGAATTCAATAACGATGATCCTTTCAGGCTTCCAAGCCCCCAAAGATTTTATTTTCTCTCCGCGAACCAGGTAACGACCATCATACTTCACAACAATGGGGTAAACCCGGTCAATGTATTGTCGATATTTCTCATCATCTTTTATTTTAGAGTCGATAATCATGTATACTGACATTTTCTCACTTCCTTGAGGGTCCGAATTTATTTTTTATAATGCTTTATAATGCCTCAATATCAGGTGTCCCTTCAAAAGTCCTAAAAAGGCCCATTGGCTTAGGGCTGATATTCACGGAAACAATAATCCTTTTCACTTTCAAGATAACCTATTTTAAATGATAAGGACTATCATGACAATTTAATTTTATGGTGGAGGAGCTTGGAAGTAATTGATGGTCTTCGCAAATCGGATTAGACAAAAGGGAAACAGAGGGGTAGGGGAGGTGGGAAGAAGCTAATAAAAGAAGAATAGCTTGAAAAAAAAAGTTTCTAAATATAAAATAACTTAACTGCAGAAGCTATCACCTTATTCAAGTTTCTGCCTTTTTTAAGGAGTCATTTTGAAACTACAAAATCAAAAGGTTGTTATTATCGGGGGGAGTTCGGGCATCGGTCTGGCAACGGCCAGGGCCGCCCTTGATGAAGGCGCTTCAGTCGTAATTGCCAGTCGCTCGAAAGAAAAACTGGAAAAAGCCAATAGCCAATTAGGCAATAAAGCGATGGTTTATGAGGTTGATCTCGCCGACAGGGCCTCTCTGCAAAACCTGTTTCAGGAAGTGAAGGAACTGAATCATCTTTTTATCTCCGCTGCGGATCCTCGATCTGGGCTATTGATGAAGACCGACATGGAAGAAATCCGTTCTTCATTGGAAACCCGATTTTGGGGAACTTATTGCGCAACACAATTAGCAGTCCCGAGAATGGCAAATGATGGCTCCATCACCTACATGTCCGGTAATGCGGCCGTACATCCCATCAAAGGCTCATCGGTCGGCTCGGCATCCGTGGCGGCTGTTGAGGCCTTTGCCAGAGGGATGGCCTTGGAGTTGGCCCCGATCCGGGTCAATGTCATCCGAGCCGGACTTATCGATACCCCTTTACTCGACCGGTATGGAGATCAGCGTCAGGCCATTATCGATGGTTTTGCAAAAAGGGTCCCTTTGAAACGCCTTGGATCGGCCGCGGATGTAGCCGAAGCCGCACTCTATCTGATGAAAAGTTCATATACGACCGGCAGTATCCTCCAGGTGGATGGAGGAGCCCTCTTGCTGTAAACTCCAATCCTTAAAGAAACGAACCGTCATTGCCTGATTTATTTGTTTGAAAAACAATAACCGGAGAAATATCATGTCCAATGAAATGTTATCTGAATCCCCGGAGGAGGGGATGACTAAGAAAAATAAAATCATCAATCTTAAAAGAGTTGGAACCGCTTCAGGGAGCGCAGGGGCCTTATCCGTAGGCGCCCTGGCTGTTGGGGCTTTTGCCCTTGGAGTGCTGGCAACGGGAGCCATAGCTATCGGCGCCGTGGCTATCGGACGGTTAGTGGTCGGGAGATTGATGGTGAAAAGGATGAGGATCGGTGCTCTGGTCGTAGACGACTTGTCCGTAAAAAAGCTGAGAGTTCTGGAGAAGGATTAATTAATTCCTCTTATTTAAAGAAAATAAGGGTATTTGCCAACAAATTAATGTCATAGGAATCTGTTCCCTTTTTTCTGGAAACGCGGATTGTAAAAAGAAAATAGTGGACTGCGGCAGGCAAGGACGAGTTTATCAAGAGTATCAGTAAAATTTTCCAAAAGTATCAATCGAAAGTAGGGTGTCGTCTTTACCGGGATTGTCCACCCTAAAGAAAGTTTTGCATTGTATGGTTTCTATTTATTATTAAAATTTGGAAATAACATTTCTGGAGGTACAAACAATTTCTTTCGTAAGTCCAGATGCTCTCGAGAAAGGTAAAAGCGGGATAAACCGTCGTAGAAAACAAGTTCATAATTATTTGAAATTAATATTGCTTCCCATTGGTTGGATGTGTCATACAAGGTGACGGGACTAATGGATTCAATACACACTACCCATGGTCTGACCGGCGAAAAGGAAAAACCTTCGAGAACGGTTCTTTCAGTCTCCCTCTACATCAACTTTTAGAAAGTGGACCACTTCGATTTCATTTTTGTATTTGGCACATATTTCGTCAAGAGTTTGCTGCTGAACGGTATAGGAATAGACCTCATGTTTTTGGGAAAAAATATTGGCGTTGTCGAAATCAATAGTTGACAAGGCCCATCCCGTTAATACTTCATGGAAACTTACCGTTCCATTAAAGGACCCAATAGCAAGCTCCAAGTTTATATCTCGATGTCGTTCTTTTGACAACTTTTTACAAAGGTGAGGTATGGGCTCGATGTTAATTCCGTGCCAACCCGAATCATAGAAGGATTTGGTTATTGAACCGATGTCTGCATCACCTGCACCGACGTCGATATATATGCCGGATCTAATGTCGTTGAATAAAGTTTGGAGTACGGTAGTTCCGTCATCATAGGGGAGACGATATGACAGAGTGTCCGGAATTTCTTTTGCTTTTTCAGGCATGAGATGGTTATGCACATATACTGGATTTTGATATTCTCCTTTAAGAATAAAATTATGAACCCGTTCAAATTCATCTTCCCACGAAGTCAAATGAGTCGTTTTAAGTCCGTTGGTTATGATTTCTTTTCTCAATTCATAGTTATGGATAGCAATATCAAATTTTTCCAGCAGTAAAGAGACCACGGGGTCAGACAATAAACAGTTAAAACCATCCTTTAATAACCATTCCGTTGTTTCCCCTTTATTGGTGATGACCAGACAACCGGAAGCCATAAGTTCGAGGGGTAAAAAAGAGAGGTTGGTGGCGGAAAAACACAGTCCAATATCACAAATTTGATATAATTTTGATGTTTCTTCGATGGTCAATGACCCCAAGTTTTCATAATTAAAAGGAATGTCATAATTTTTTAGATCGATTCCGATAGACCCCGCCATAACAACTTCGATGTCAGGGTATTTGTTGACTAATTTTTCGAGGGTCACTATTCCGATTTCAAACGCCCTTCTCTCGCTTATCGGTCTGGAAAAGAAAAAAACCCTTTTTACTTTTTTTCGCGGCTCCAGGCGATATAGGCTTAAAAACGGAATTGTCCGCACAAGGAATAAAATCTTGAGCGTCTGAATGGTATCTTTGGCGGTATAAGCTGCTCAGCCATTGCCCAAAGGTGATCGCAGGAAATTTCCATTTGTAAGTAGCTTCCGCCAGGGAGGATTGTGAACCGGCAGGGTAGAATAACGGTTCATAATCCTGAATAAAATAATATTTGCCCCTGGTATTATTGAACTTGACCGCATAATATGCCGATTGCCATGTTGTGGCAAAAGTCAAATCGGCATAGGGTATAATGTTTTCAATATCAAGTCTACCGGTTCCCTTTTCCGCTTGCGGGCAAAGAATGACTTCCAAATTAATCCTTGGGAACAGTTTAGTAATTTAATCGTATATGGATTTATCGGTCCCGTCAGAAAAATTATAAATTATTAAACGATTTTTAATGCCTTTCTTCGAAAAAAAGTTCATAAAACGAAATATATTGTAATGTCCGCCCCCATAAGGATTTATAAAACTGGGAACAAACCAATTAATTGAAGTAATTTGTCTTTCTTTGTCGTTGCTCCAGCTATCTAAAACCCTGCAATGTTTTTCCAACAAGTTGCTATTCACATCATAAAATCTAAATTGATCAGAAATAACTTATTTTATTGTATATGGGTCTTTCAGAAGCGAGTTTGGTGTCGGCAAAATATCTTAATACTTCTCCTGTGAAAGTCTTGATTCCGTATTTTTTTAAAAAACCAATGCCTTTATAAACCGGATATTTCACAATAAGTTCCTTCCAATAAATTGATGCTCTTCGCTCATATATACATTTAAAGCTTTCTCCCACGTTCTCATGAACTTCCAACCACGCAGGTCCATCATATAATTTTGCAACATTTCCGATCTAGGCCGTGGCGTGGGATTTTTCCCAAAAACAAACTGATCAAAGAGGCATTAACTCTTCGGCTAATCTCCCGGCTACGCCGTATAGGTGGAAAAAGCTCTATTGAAGTATTAAATAAAAACCTCCTTACTGTAAATCGGGGGAAGGCTTTCCCCGGGGTTGATTTCCAAGAAAGAGCATAGGTGCAAAAAAATTATTACGGCCATTATGGGATTGTAAATACCTTTCTTATTGGGACTCAAAAGAAAAGATCTTTATCGAAAAGCAGGAAAAGATTCCTTTTATTTTTACTATTTACCATTACTCGGATAGCAGACTGGCTACCTGAGAGTTGTTGAAACCTAAATAACCAAAGGTCGGCCATAACTACCGGGCGAATGTTTTCGGCTATCTATGCTTCATCCTCTCTCCCTATTCCGCCATCAAAATGCCACGGTCCAACCTGATTGTTCGATTGCAAACCTCCCGGCCAGTTCCGGTGAGTGCGTTGCCAACACTAATATACTGGTTTTCTTCAATAATGTTGTTAAGCCGGTGCTGAGCCTTCTCTTGAAAGTCAGCGTCGCCAACTGCCAGCCACTCGTCCATCACAAGAATATCGGGTTGCTGCAATGTGGCAATTGAAAAAGCTAATCTCATTTGCATACCGGTAGAATAGGTTCGCCAGGGCATTTCTATAAAACCACCGAGTCCGGAAAATTCAACAATTTCATTTACTTTTTTCGACAGCCAGCGCCTATTGAGTCCTAAAAGGGCGCCACGGAGGAAAATATTTTCAATCCCCGTTGCTTCACTATCCATTCCCAAGTTCAAATCAATAAAACTGGTGACCCTGCCTTCAATTTCTACACTACCCCCTGTTGGCTCATAACCGCCGGAAATAACACGCAGTAATGTGCTTTTGCCCGCGCCGTTAAGCCCAATCACACCGAGCCGATCGCCTTCTTTCAGATCCAGACAAATGTTGTGCAGGGCACTGACGATCACACGGCCCTTTTCATTGGAACCCAACAGACCTCCGGTCGCCGCCTGCATAAGATGTTTTTTCAGAGAACGTCCCGTTGTGTTAAATATCGGAAAATCCACGCATACATTTTTAAACAGGATATGCTTCATCGTGTCACACTTATAACCAATAGGCAATACGTGAGCGGAACCGCCCGTAAAATAGGATGGCAAAACCCCATCCTGCTATTGCCAATCCAATGCTGACCTGCCAATTCAAGACGGATGGAAGCCCCCCCAAAAGCGGAGCGCGGACGACTTCAATCAAATGAAAGAATGGGTTCACATTTAGCAAAACTGGCCAGCGCGCTTTGGTAAGGACTCAGGCCTCCAGATGATCGGCGTCAGATAAAAGGTGACTTGCAAAAGACTGGTGATAATTTGAGGCACATCCCGATAGCGGGTACATAACACGCCAAGAAGTAACGCCATCCAGGACAAGTTAAGCATCAACAGCGTAAGTCCTACACTAACCAATAAAGCCGTAGCCGGCAAAGGCAGCCAGAACACCAGCAAAACAAGGGGGAATATCAAAAGGTTGTGAGCTAAAATAATTAGGTTACGCCATAAAACCCGAAGGATATGCGTGAACAACGGCAAAGAGATTTGCTTAATTATGGCTTCGGCAGCGATAAATCCTGTACAGCCCTCATTGAGCGCTGTCGTGATGAGCGTCCATAAAATTAATCCGATTGTCAGGAAGGGCAGAAACTCTTTCATCGGCATGTCAAAGATAGTGCCAAAAACTAAACCCAGGGCACCAATCATTACTCCCATACTGATGGTAAGCCAAAAAGGCCCGAGCGATGATCGCCGATAACGTTGCCGAATATCCTGCCAACCGAGGATACAAGCGAGGTTATAATTTATCAGGGCCGCAAAGATGTCGCCCCCTCCTTTTTTTAACAATTGAAACATATAACCTTTAACTACTGTTTGTCCTTAGACCTTTTTTTACTGATGTTCAGAAAAACGGAAGGTTACTTTATCAATCACCACTGATTAAGAATAAAAAATATAGATTCAATTATCAGTCAAGGATAGTAGTGCCCTCTCCGCCGGGATTGTCCACGCTAAAGAAAGTTTTGCATTAAATGATTTCTATTTATTAATAAAATTTGGATATGCCATTTCCGGAGGTACAAACAATTTCTTTCGTAAATCCCGATACTCTCGAGAAAGGTAAATGCGGGATAAACCGTCGTAGAAAACAAGTTCATAATCATTTGAAATGAATATTGCTTCCCATTGGTTGGATGCGTCGTACAGGTTGACGAGACGAATGAATTCAATACACACCATCCACGGTCTGACAGGCGAAAAGGAAAAACATTCGAGACCAGACCTTTAGGTCCCTCGACATTAACTTTTAGATAAATAAAATATTTTAAAGATATACTGGATTTTGATATTCTCCTTTAAGAATAAAATTATGAACCCGTTCAAATTCATCTTCCCACGAAGTCAAATGAGTCGTTTTAAGTCCGTTGGTTATGATTTCTTTTCTCAATTCATAGTTATGGATAGCAATATCAAATTTTTCCAGCAGTAAAGAGACCACGGGGTCAGACAATAAACAGTTAAAACCATCCTTTAATAACCATTCCGTTGTTTCCCCTTTATTGGTGATGACCAGACAACCGGAAGCCATAAGTTCGAGGGGTAAAAAAGAGAGGTTGGTGGCGGAAAAACACAGTCCAATATCACAAATTTGATATAATTTTGATGTTTCTTCGATGGTCAATGACCCCAAGTTTTCATAATTAAAAGGAATGTCATAATTTTTTAGATCGATTCCGATAGACCCCGCCATAACAACTTCGATGTCAGGGTATTTGTTGACTAATTTTTCGAGGGTCAAGATTCCGATTTCAAACGCCCTTCTCTCGCTTATCGGTCTGGAAAAGAAAAAAACCCTTTTTACTTTTTTTCGCGGCTCAGGCGATATAGGCTTAAAAACGGAATTGTCCGCACAAGGAATAAAATCTTGAGCGTCGGAATGGTATCTTTGGCGGTATAAGCTGCTCAGCCATTGCCCAAAGGTGATCGCAGGAAATTTCCATTTGTAAGTAGCTTCCGCCAGGGAGGATTGTGAACCGGCAGGGTAGAATAACGGTTCATAATCCTGAATAAAATAATATTTGCCCCTGGTATTATTGAACTTGACCGCATAATATGCCGATTGCCATGTTGTGGCAAAAGTCAAATCGGCATAGGGTATAATGTTTTCAATATCAAGTCTACCGGTTCCCTTTTCCGCTTGCGGGCAAAGAATGACTTCCAAATTAATCCTTGGGAACAGTTTAGTAATTGAATCGTATATGGATTTATCGGTCCCGTCAGAAAAATTATAAATTATTAAACGATTTTTAATGCCTTTCTTCGAAAAAAAGTTCATAAAACGAAATATATTGTAATGTCCGCCCCCATAAGGATTTATAAAACTGGGAACAAACCAATTAATTGAAGTAATTTGTCTTTCTTTGTCGTTGCTCCAGCTATCTAAAACCCTGCAATGTTTTTCCAACAAGTTGCTATTCACATCATAAAATCTAAATTGATCAGTGGGTATGGCCAATTGTGCTTCGGATATGGAAGTAGCTTCCGGTAAGGAGATTTCTGTGGATGCAGAATCGTCTTGGGGCACAGAGGTGTCGGCAAAATATCGCAACACCTCTTCTGTAAATTTTTTAATTCCGTGTCTTTTTAAAAAACGAATACCTTTATAAACCGGTAGGTTCACAATAAACCCCTTCCAATAAATTGGTGCTCTTCGCTCATATATACATTTAAAGCTTTCTCCCACGTTCTCATGAACTTCCAACCACGCAGGTCCATCATATAATTTTGCAACATTTCCGATCTAGGCCGCGGCGTGGGGTATGTTTTTATGAAATATTCTGATGAAACAGGCACCAAATCGACATCGGTTCTATTTAAATACTGTAATATCTTCGCCGCAACATCCAATCTGCTTCCAACTCCGGTACAGGCGGCATGATATAGTCCATAGTATTCCGTTTGAGAAAGAAAACTTAGAAACATGGCAAAATCAACGACATATGTTGGTGTTCCGAATTTGTCGTTAACAATATATAATTTTTTAATTCCATTATTAAGTTGCTTCATTATTTTGGCGACAAATTTCTTATCTTTTATCCCTCCCCCAATCATCCAACCGGCACGGACAATAAAATATTTCATCATTAAGCTTTCAACGATCTTTTCACCTTGATATTTGGATTTTCCGTATGTATTTATTGGATTTACTTTATCAAACTCCGTATAGGGTTCCAATTTAGATCCGTCAAATACTCCTGCTGTACTTATATAAACCACGGTAGCCCCAGTATTCTTGGCGGCGATACAGACATTTTGGGTACCAAGGGTATTAGTTTCATAAGCGTGATCAGGGTTTGTTTCGCATTTTTCGAGGTCGGTTTCTGCCGCCAGATGATAAACGACAAAAGGCCTTATCGTAGTAAAACAACTTTTTACTGACGGAAAATCACGAACATCCAAATATTCAATGTAATGATTCTCTGTATTGATATCGGTTGCATAAACCTTGCAGTTCATTTTAGTCAACTGAGGAATGAGTGCCGACCCTAACATTCCAGCCGCCCCGGAAATTAAAATGTTTTTTTGTTTGTCGTATTGATTGCTTGATATTTTTCCCATATTTCCCCCCTGACAAAACCTGTAATAATATTTCAGCCCCAGAAATTTCTGAAAATAACGAAGTTATTTGTTAATCCGATTTTGAGGGTAATACTGTTTTCTGTTTGGATGGTCACTTTAAAAAATGGGGTCACCGAAAATGGGGCAAATCTTTTTTCTTAACTTTAGGCTGGCGTGCACTCCTCATGGAAATCCGTTTTTCTAAAGAAATGTCATGAATTGTCAAAATTAAAGATTTGACCCCAGTGGACATTGGGCCTCGTGGACATCCGCGCGATCCGCGGGGCATTGGCGCTTCACGCAGCGGAGCTCCAATGTGGCGTTGACCCGGGCACGCAGCTTGCGAGGCCGAAGGCCATGCAAGCAAAAGACATCGGTGTCCAATGGCCTGGTTGGTGCCGCTGTGGCGGCGCCGACAAGTAATTCTAAAGTCCTCTATATAAATTCCCGATGCTAAGTAGACCGTTGGGGATATTAACAACTACCATGGGCTGTTGTTGGATAATTAATGGCCTACCACCCATTTTTACCTCCAGGTATTATATTCTAAATGATAATTATTATATTGACAATTTATTTTTAACAATCGAAGGATTCAAAGAAAAAAGGAAAAATGTTGGTTGGGTGAGGTAAAAAGGGATGGGGGGTAAAAACGAAAAAACTTTTACTATAAAAACAGGGCTGGTCGCGGTAGGACGATAGGGAAAAGAGAAGATTTTCTTGAAAAATATTCTTATTGCTTATAGAATATCTTTCCGATAAAAAAACTTTACCTATGAAAGGGAGAAACATGGATCAACGATTACAGGGAAAAGTGGCGATAGTCACTGGTGCCGGGCAAACACCGGGGGATACCATAGGGAACGGGAGGGCCATGGCCGTTCTTTTTGCCCGGGCCGGGGCCAAGGTATTACTGGTGGATCGCCGCCTGGATTCGGCTGAGGACACCAAGACCATGATCGAAAAGGAAGGCGGGACAGCGGTTGCTTTTGCCGCCGATGTCACTAAAATCGACGACTGCCGTGGGATTGCCGAGAAGTGCGTAGAAGTTTTCGGACGAATCGATATCCTGGTGAATAATGTGGGTATCGGTGGAGAAGATTTCGGCCCGGTGAAGCTAAGAGAAGAGGTCTGGGATCGGATCTACGATACTAATGTGAAAAGTGCTTATATGACCTGCAAATATGTCTTGCCTGTTATGGAACAGCAGGGCAGCGGCTCCATTTTGAATATCTCCTCGGTGGCGGCGGTAGCCAATACCTCTATGCTGGCTTACAAAACCTCCAAGGCCGCACTCAATGCCCTGACCCATTCCATCGCCATGAAATATGCCAAGAAAGGGATTCGGGTCAATGCCATTATGCCCGGTTTGATGAAAACCCCCATGGCGATTGAAGGGATTTCATCCTCCCGAGGAATCAGCAAGGAACAACTGATTCAACAAAGAGACAGTATGGTGCCTTTAAAAGGTGGGATGGGTTCCGGCTGGGACATCGCCTATGCCGCCCTTTTTCTGGTTTCGGATGAGGCCAAGTTTATTACCTCAGTAGTCCTGCCGGTGGATGGCGGGCAATGCGGCAAGGTGGGTTGAAAAAAACGTCTCCAGGGAGAAATATTATTTTATTAAACGATGGTTCCGAAGACCAAAAGGATTTAGAGGTATCGTTCGGCGTTTTTCGTTCGTCGTTCGTCGAACAGAATTTGAAAAATAAAACAAACAAGTGACACAAAGCTATGTGCTGGACAGGATTGAAATTTTTATGGAAAGGCATAAAAACTTACTTGAATATCGGCGAAAGCATTAAACTGATATGAAGGAGAAAAATGAAAAAGATCAGATTAGGTAGAACTAACCTGATGGTCACTAAACCCGCTTTTGGCGTTTTACCGCTGCAGCGGGTGGAAATGAATGAAGCGGTTCGTATTTTGCAAAAAGCCTATGACAACGGCATAAACTTTTATGATACGGCCAGAGCTTATTCGGACAGTGAAGAGAAGATAGGCAAGGCCCTGTCCGGCGTCCGAAAAAACATCATTGTTGCCACTAAAACCCAGGCCCGAAAAAAGGAAACTCTGGAAAAACATCTGGAAACAAGCTTAAAAACATTACAAACGGATTATATCGATATCTATCAATTCCACAACCATGAGAAATTGCCGGACCAGGATGGCCCCGAATCCCTTTTTGAAGCTATGTTCAAAGCAAAAGAAAAGGGACTGATCCGGTTTATCGGCATCACCAATCACCGGCGCCCTGTCGCTCTGGAGGCCGTTCAAAGTAACCTGTTCGATACAATTCAGTTTCCCCTGAGCCTCCTGGCTACCGAAGATGATTTAAAACTGGTTGAAGCCTGTAAAAAGGCTGACCTTGGTTTTATTGCCATGAAGGCCCTAAGCGGAGGGCTGATTACCAATATCCCGGCGGCCGTAGCCTTTTTGAATCAGTACGAAAACGTGGCCCCCATCTGGGGTATCCAAAGAGAAACGGAACTGGACCAGTTTCTTGAACTCGAGAAAAATCCTCCTCAGCTCGACGAGGAAATGCGGAAATCAATTGAAAAGGACCGTATTGAACTGGGAGGGGATTTTTGCCGGGGATGCGGATATTGCATGCCCTGTCCGGCTGAAATCCCGATTAACACCGCTGCACGACTATCGCTGCTACTAATGCGGTCCCCTTATCAGAGATTTCTCGAAGATGACTGGAAGGCCGAGATGATGAAAATCGAGGATTGCACCGAATGCGGAAACTGCAAGGATCAATGCCCATACAATTTGAACACCCCGGAACTGTTAAGAAAAAATCTGGAATTTTACCTGGACTTCTATGCAAGGCATAAAAAGTAAATGAAAACAGGTCATCTCAAAAAAATGGTGATGATCCAAGGATTCGAGGGGCCACAAGATTAAGTACCGCAAGGGGGAGTGAAAAAAAGGGAAGAAAAACCCTTATCCTTTAAACATGATGAAAATTAAACCAAATGGCAGGCGGTGAAGTGCCCGGGAGCGACTTCTTTCCAGACGGGGGCTGATTCTGAACAGATTTTTTCTTTTTGCTTGCACCGGGGATGGAATCGGCACCCGGGAGGCGGGAAGATGGGGCTGGGTATTTCCCCTTCCAAAGCAATAGAGGTTCTTTGGTTCTCAACCGCAGGGTCCGGGACCGGTATGGATGACAACAAGGCCTGGGTATAAGGATGGAGAGGCCGGGAAAAGAGTTCTTTCTTTTCCGCCAGCTCTACCATAATGCCCAGATACATAACCGCCACACGATGGCTGATGTGCTTGACGACCGAAAGGTCATGGGAGATAAAAAGATAGGTCAGGTTGAATTGTTCCCTCAAGTCTTCCAGCAGATTGATGACCTGGGCCTGAATAGAGACATCCAACGCTGAGACCGGTTCATCACAAACGATAAATTTCGGGCGGACGGCCAGTGCCCTGGCAATACCGATCCGTTGTCTCTGCCCTCCACTGAATTCGTGGGGATAACGATGGACATCGGTGGGATTTAATCCTACCAGTTTCATCAACTCCAAGACCCTTTCCAGGCGCTCTTTCTTTTTTTCCGGGACGCCATGAACTCTCATGGGTTCCCCGATAATATCTTTGACCGTCATGCGGGGATCCAGGGAAGCGTAGGGGTCTTGAAAGATCATCTGCATATATTGACGCATACGCCTTAAGGTATCCCCTTTCTCCAGACAGAGGTCCTTGCCCTGGAAAAAGACCTGGCCTGAGGTAGGCCGGTAAAGTTGGAGCACACCCCTGGCTGTGGTTGATTTTCCACAGCCGCTTTCTCCCACCAGCCCCAGGGTTTCCCCGGCTTCCAAATCAAAGCTGATGCCATCCACAGCTTTGATGAACAGTGTTTTACCTTTTCCGAGCACGCCAAGGTGAATGGGAAAATGGACCTTCATGTCGGAGACTTGAAGCAGTTTATGATTACTTGTTTGCATTGGAAACCTTCCAGCAGGATACAAAGTGACCAAGTTTAGGTTCTTCCATGGGGGGCAGATGATTATAACAATGGTCGTCTCCAACCGGGCATCGGTTTATGAAGGCACAGCCCTTGACCAGTTCACGCATAAGATCCGGAGGAGCGCCGGCAATGGAAAAAAGCTTCTCCTGGGTTTCCTTATCCACTCGGGGAATGGATTTGAGCAACCCTTTGGTGTAGGGATGTAAAGGATCCTTGAAGAGTTCAGGCGTCGTCGCCGTTTCAACAATCTTTCCCGCATACATGACCATGATGCGATCGGTAGTTCCGGCAACAGCCCCGAAGTTATGGGTGATCAAAACGGTAGCTGCCCCCAGGTCCCTGGCCAGGGCTCGGATCAGACGGAGGATCTGGTCCTGTATGGTCACATCCAGAGCTGTGGTCGGTTCGTCGGCCAGCAGGATAGTGGGATTACAGGAAAGGGCCATGGCAATCATGACCCTCTGACGCAATCCACCGCTAAGCTGATGCGGATAGGATCGGAGTCTCATGTGCGGCTCAGAAATGCCAACCTTGGTCAATAGCTCTATGCAACGGTCCTCCAGGGCCGTGTCCTTCAGTTTTAAATGGAGTTTTATGACTTCCCGCATCTGTTCCCCGATGGTCAGGACAGGATTCAATGAGGTCATGGGATCCTGAAAGACCATGGAAATCCGGTTGCCCCGAATCTGCCGCATCTCCTTTTCGGATAACGTCAGAATGTCCGTTCCGTCAAATCGAAGAGTCTCGGCCCGGATTTTTCCAGGAGGGACCGGGATCAGACGCATGACGGAAAGGAAGGTGACGGACTTTCCGCAGCCGCTTTCTCCCACAACTCCCAGGGATTCCCCTGGAAAGAGGGCGAAGGAGATATCCCGGACCGCGTTAAGCGTGCCATCGCGGAGGTGGAATTTAACATCCAATCCCTCCACATCCAGAATGGGTTTTTTTATAGTCTGTGTCGTTTCCATTATCTCCTGAGTCTCATTCCACCGGTCAGCTTAGGATCCAGCAGGTCGCGAAGGGCATCTCCCAGCATGTTAAAGCCGAACACCCCGGCACTGATGGCTAGGCCGGGAAATATGGCCAGCCAGGGGCCTTTCAGCATATAATTGATTCCATCCCCGCTTAACATCCTTCCCCAGGAGGACGCTGGGGGTGGAACACCAAAGCCCAGAAAGCTGAGTGAGGCCTCGGCCAGGATGGCATTGCCTAAACCCAGTGTGGCCAGAACGATGATCGGGGCAGTCACATTAGGCAGGATATGCCGAATCAGGATGGTAATATCTCTGCACCCGACCGCCTTGGCCGCCGTAACGTAATCACTCTCCTTGATAGCCAGGACCGCGCTTCGAACCACACGGGAAGCCCCGGCGAACCCGGCCAGGGCCAAAGCCAGTATGACGTTCACCATCCCCGGGCCCAGAATGGCCATGACCGTCAGCATAATCACCAACCAGGGGAAGGACATAATGGCGTCTACGCATCTCTGGACGATAGTATCAAATATTCCCCCGAAATACCCGGAAATGATGCCGATGATGGTGGATAGAAGAGTACTCAAACCCACGGCGCCAAGCCCCACGGTCATGGAGACCCTGGCTCCGTAGACGATTCGACTGAATAAGTCTCTTGCCAGTGCGTCGGTGCCCAGGTAAAAAGTACGGCTGGGGGGAACGACGATTTTTACTCCGTGCATGGTGTTCGGATCGAAGGGGGATATGACCGGGGCAAAAACCGCCAAGATAACCATGCCCAGGACTAAGAGTCCACCGAAGGCCCCCAGAGGTTTGGTCTTCACCAGCTGGATAAACAGATCGAGGAGCCAGTGATGTCTTTTTGGGGGGGTGATGATCTCTTCCACTCGAATGGAGACGGGGTCGATTATTTTATCTTGAGAACTGGATTCCATAATTTTCCTTATTGTTGCTATAATTTCTTATTAAACACCCTTGTTCTGCAAACAGAGAGTATCAGGTAACTATCTTTTACTGTTCCGAAATCCCCAATCAGAAATCGGAAATTATCTTTGGTTATCGATATCGGATTCTGGGATCAAACAATCCATACAACAGATCCACGACGAGGTTGATGCAAATAATCCAGGTGCAGATAATAAGATTAATACCCTGGATGGCCGGATAATCCCGCCAAGAGATGGCATCGAGGAGGTATCGCCCCATGCCGGGCAGAACGAAGATACTTTCCATGATCACTGTGCCGCCGATCAAAAAGGCGATCTGAAGTCCCATGATGCTTAACACCGGGATCAAAGCATTCTTCAATGCATGACGAACCACCACCACCCAGCCGGCCAATCCTTTGGCTCGTGCCGTTCGAATGTAATCTTCCTTCATCACCTCCAGCATCATGGTCCTGGTCATTCGCATGATGCCGGCAGAAAGAGCAAAAGACAAGATCAGCGAAGGTGCCAGAAGTTGAGAGAAGCTCTTGATGGGATTTTCCGTGAAAGGGACATAATCCATAGGCGGGACCCATCGGAACCAGATGGAGCCGAAGACCAAGAGCAAGGTGGCGATCCAAAATCCGGGTATGGAAAGCCCGCCTATGGCCACACTACGGATCAGGTAGTCTGTCCACCGGTCCTGGTAGAGTGCAGAAATCACTCCGATAGGTACCCCCATCAGAATCGTCCAGAACAGGGCCAGGATTCCAAGACGAAGCGTGGTCGGGAGCCGTCTGGAGAGTTCCTCGGTGACCGGCTTTCCGCTCCAAAGAGATTTCCCCAGGTCGCCCTTAAGTACATTTTTCATATACCGGACATATTGAACAACGAGGGGCTTGTCCAGTCCCAATGTTTGTCTCAGTTCGGCCTCATCGTCGGCATAACCCTGTTCGGCGATCATAATCGCGACGACATCTCCGGGCAAAAACCGTACGATACTGAATACTAAAAAAGAAACCAGCAGGAGAGTCGGCACCAATAACAAGACCCTCCTTAAAATATACCAGCGCAACATGGATGTTATCCTTAATTAATATTGATAGGCGCTTAATGAGTCGTCACCCCGGCGAAAGCCGGGGTCCAGGAGATTGCCATCAATTTAACAATACTGGATTCCGGCTTTCGCCGGAATGACGTTAATTGTATTATTTTAGGTTTTTCAATTCTATCAATAATAAGGCTATTGGCACCTGCGGGCAGGCAGGGGCGACAGGCTATAGGTCAACATTATGGTACTTTTGATTTTATTGCCTATAGCCCATAGCCTACGATTGTCTATTTTTCTAATGTTTTTCCATCCAATACGTTTCCCCGACCAGAGGTTGATAATCCAGCAGGTAGAAGGTCCTATGTACATAGGGTCTCAAGGCCCCGAATCGCGTCTGGGTATAGAGGAAAGTGTGAGTGGCATCATCCATGATTTTCAATTGAATCTCCCTGATCAGGGCGTTCCGTTTTTTCACATCCAAAATTTGCTGCTGCTCCTTGATCAACTTCCAGAGTTCCGGGTTGCTCCACTTGTAGAAGGTGGATTCATCCAGAGGGCCGAAGTAGGGGATCATCCACTCTTCCGGGTCTACCCCGGCGGTCATGATGTGAAGGGATAATTCGTATTCGAAGCGGTAGGCCCGGTTGAAATACTGGGGCTGCTCCAGCAGGGTCAGTTTGAGATCGATGCCGACCTGCTTGAGCATCTCTTTCAGGACCTGAGCGGGTGCGGTCATGTAAGGAAGGTTCCAGGTCAACAACTCAATGGTGAAGCCCTTGGGATACCCGGCTTCGGCCAGTAGCTTTTTGGCCATTTCCGGATTGTATTTCACCTGATCGGCAGGCGGAAGGGCATCCGGGTAAACCGGGGGAACGGGTCCGGTCGCGACAGTGCCGAATCCGCCCCAGGCTAGTTTCAACAATTTGGTCTTGTCTATGGCCATGGAGATGGCCTGTCGGACCTTCTTATTATCAAGGGGCGGTTTAAGGGGTTTTTTCCCCTCAATCCAGGGTTGAACGCGTAGGACCCACATGTGGGTGCCGGGGTTTTCAGAGATGAGAGCGTCCGGGGCCTCTTTTTTGATGGTATCCAACTGGAAGAAATAGAGCCCGATTCCATCCAGCCTCCCGGCAATAAAAGCGGAGAGGACACTGGCCGGGTCAGACATGATTTTAAAGGTAATTCCGTCCAGATAAGGGAGGCCCTTTTTCCAGTAATTAGGGTTTTTCACCAGGGTGATATGGGAGCCTTTGACGAAATCCTTGAGGATGAAAGGGCCGCTCCCGATGGCCACACTTTTTAAGTCTCCGTATTTGTCCACCACCTCTTTGGCCACAATGGCCGCCCAGGGAGTGGCGATGTACTTGAGAAAGGGGGCATAGGGTTGGGTCAATTTAAAAATGACGGTGTACTTGTCCGGGGTTTCGATGGATTTGATCTTGCCTTCGAAATAATAACGGTGTTTGAAATTAGTTTTCTTGCCATGCATTCCCATGACCCGTTCGATGCTGTATTTGACATCTTCGGAGGTCAGTTCCCGGCCGTTGACCGGGGGGACGTTGTGAAAACGAACCCCTTTATGGATCTTGAACTCATAGGTCGTGTCATCGATTTGTTTGACGCTTTCGGCCAGATCCAGTTCCCAGCCGGTTAGCTCGGGGTTGGTACGCAGCAGGGTGTTGTTGGTGTTAACGGTGATAGCGGTTGTGGCCCCATAGGTTTCCTGATGAGGGTCCAGGGACCTGGGATCGGTGGGTTGGGTGGTTCGGTAGATTCCTCCGTATTGAGGTTTCACGGCTGCTTTTTGTTTCTTGGCTTGCTGTGTTTTTTCAATCTTTTTCGCTTTATCGGTCAGAGACTTTTTCATTTGTGCGGGTGCCGCGGAGACCAGGACCATGGAAAGAATGATACCAAGTATCATCGGCCACATGGACCAACCTCTAAAAAAATTCTTTCTTGCCTTTTGCATCTTACCCTCCTTAAAATTTAAAGTTAAAGTTAAAATTCTCCAAACACGATCCATAACCCCGGTAGGGGATGGTCGGTTCGGAACAATAGTACTTAAAGGGTTTGTGTTGGTTTCCAAAAAAGGTTTTTATAGTTAATGTCCAATGAAAAATTCAAGTCGGTCTGATAAGAATAAAAAGAAAAGAAGTTGGGTAACCCTTTAGTTGATTGAATAACGCTCAAAACCCCTTCACCTCACCTTAAATTTTATTAAAGAAGGTTGCTCCGGCCTGTTTATGACAGGCAGGTAGGAGGAATTTTCTGTTGTCAATACCGCTATGCGGTATTTTTTTCAAAACTAAACTGTTACGATCTTGGAGTGGAAATCCAATGGAAATAAAAAATGAAATGAATTGATAGATTCTGATCTTGAATTCCTGGTCCAATTTTATTCCAGACAAAAAAATCGGGTCAGCAAGTGTTTGAGGAACCTTCCCTCATGTTTCAGGTTTCAATTTTCAATTAGTATATTTTTTAAAAGGAGTCAAGAAAAAAAGAAAAGTGATGATGTTGATAAAGAGGGCATTATCGAAAACCAACTTACCATTGGCTGGAAACCAATGTTCCTTTATGCTTGGTTTTTTACTAAAATTAGATATCCGACGTTGGGTGTGCTTCAGACGGCGAAACCAGGTTTTATGACGGCTTTAACCAGTTTTATTAGAATGTCGGGGCCCCGGGAACAAGGAACGCTTATGACTCTTTCAAGTGGCATAAGTTTTGCTTCTTCTAAGTTTTGAACGGGATTATTTTTTTTGACTAAATAAAAAAAGGAGAAAACTGATGAATGGCACAGTCCGACAAAGTGTCAGCTTGGTTAAAAAGGAGATTTTAATAGACAAGATTTCTCCGGAATCCGAGCAAGCCCCGGCGGTGCGAATGCAAAAGGAATTACTGGAGGAGGCCATTCTTCTGAAAGCAAGCGATATCCATATCGAGCCGACCGAAAAAACGGTCCAGATTCGTTACCGGATTGACGGCTGGCTGACCAGGGGACCGGTCTTTCCCCGTTCGGCCCTGGAGTCTTTGGTCTCCCGTTATAAGATCAACTGCAATTTGGATATCAGTGAAAAAAGGATCCCCCAGGATGGAAGTTTTAGAATTTTTTATCAGGAGAAAAAGATTGATCTTAGGGTTTCCTTCCTTCCTACCCTGTGGGGTGAAAAGGTCGTGGTTCGTATTCTGGATACCCATCAAACCTTTTTAGGATTGGATCAATTGGGGCTTCCCTTATCGCAAGCTGAAAGGCTTTCATCCATGATTGAACGTCCTCAGGGTTTGATCCTGGTCGTCGGTCCTACCGGCAGTGGGAAGACCACCACCCTGTATTCCATCCTTCAAACTATTTATAGGGAGGGGATTAATATCATTACCGTTGAAGACCCAATCGAGTATGCCCTGGAAGGGGTAAATCAAGTTCAAGTTTTTGAAAAAGTCGGACTGACTTTTGCCAACACCTTGCGCTCCATTCTCAGGCAGGATCCGGATGTTATTCTGGTTGGGGAAATCAGGGATGAAGAGACGGCACAGATTGCTTTAAGAGCGGCCTTTACCGGTCATTTGGTCCTCAGTACCCTGCATACCAATGATGCCGTTTCCACCATCACCCGCTTATATAATCTGGGTCTGGAACCATATCTCCTTTCTTCTTGCTTGTTGGGGATCCTTTCGCAAAGGTTGATTCGTCGAAACTGTCCTAAGTGTCTGAAACCCTATGAACCCGACATTTCGATTTTGGAACGGTATCATTTGCAATCCTCGAGGGAAAAAACTTTTTACCAGGGAAAAGGCTGTGTTGCCTGTCGGGGTCAGGGGTATGAAGGCCGGGAAGGAGTTTTTGAACTATTGACTGTGACCCCGGCTTTCCGGGAGGCGATCCAGGTGAAGGCTCCGGAAACGGAATTGCGACATCTGGCCGTGCAGGAGGGCATGGAGACCTTGCTGGATTGCGGTCTTCGGAAAGCTGTGTCCGGCCAAGTCAGTCTGGAAGAAATGATGCGGGTTGTTCCCTATGAGGTTGGTTCCCGGTGCTGCCCGGTTTGCTTCCATCCCATAGAACATTCCTATTCCCATTGCCCCCATTGTTCCCGGCCGTTGATCCAAAAGTGTTCGATTTGCGGTAAAAGGCTCCAAGCATCCTGGAAAGCATGCCCGGATTGTGGACAGAGCGTGTGAATCCGTTTATAAGGTTGCGAGTTGCGCGTTACGGGTTGAAACCTTATTCCATCATAGGGGAGAAAAAAATAATGGAAAACTTGACAGGTTTTTCCGAAAGTGGTAGAAACTATCCTGTCGGGACGTAGCGCAGTCTGGTAGCGCACCTGAATGGGGTTCAGGGGGCCGCTGGTTCAAATCCAGTCGTCCCGACCAAAAATTTAAAGGGGTAATCCATTCTTGCCGGATTACCCCTTTTCAACTTTTTAAGCAAAAAGATGAAATTTTGTTCATTCATGTGTGACCGGGCGGATAACGGAAAAGCCCAACATGCCGCCTGCCTGGCGGTCAATGGTGTATTTTGCGGGGTGCTTCGCCGGGTCGTTGAAAAAGGGATGCCTTGTCCGGTCGAAGGAGAGCAGAAATCTCAACGCAGGGCTGTGTCGGATTCGAAAAAGAAGCGTTTCAGGTAAAGCCGGAATTTATTCGTAACAGCTCTTAAACCTCTGGTCAAATTCCTCAGGGCTGAATCGATAATCCTGTGTACCATAACATTCGACCGCAAAAGAAGAACAGACACTGCCGATCCTGGCTGATTGTTCGAGATTCATACCCCGGACCAGGCCGCTGATCAATCCCCCGCGATAAGAATCACCGGCACCCGTGGGGTCCTCCACTTTCTCCGGCTTGACCGCAGGGATGGTTATTTCCCTCTCCGGAGTGTAAATTCTTGAACCCAATTCCCCCAGAGTGACGATAACGGCCCGGGCCTTTTTAAGCAGCGATTCTTTATTTTCTCCTGTTTTGTTCATGATCAGTTCCAGTTCGTAATCGTTGGAGATTAAAATCTGGCATCCTTCTATGGCCTGGAGCAGGTCTTGGGGGCCCAACATAGGAATGGATTGTCCCGGATCAAAGATATACTTGATTCCTCTGGTTTTACAGACGAGAGGGTAGTTTCTCATATCATCCAAGTTGCCGGGAGAAACGATCATAAGGGTTTCTTGGGGATCAAAATGATCGAAATCCAAAGTAGAGGAACATTTCATGGCCCCGGGGTTGAAACCGGTGATCTGGTTGTCGGCCTGATCGGTTGTGATGTAGGCCCCGGCGGTGAGTTCATCCTCAATAATTTTGATGTATTTGGTAGAAAGGCTGTTTTTCGCCAACCAATCGAGGTATTGATGATAATCATGCCCAATGGTTGCGGAAATTTCAGGTCGTTCACCCAATAGAGAAAGCGCATAGGCTATATTGCCCGCAGTGCCCCCTATTTTTTCCTTAAGGCCATTGACTGTAAAGACGACGTTTAACACATGGATTTTTTCCGGGAGAATATGTTCTGCAAAGTAACCTGGAAAATCCATAATCCTGTCGTAAGCCAATGAACCGGAAATAATAATATTCATAGATTCAACCTTTCAAATCAATTCCAAGTCGTCGTTCATAATAAAGCGCAACCAGTCCTGAATAGTGGGTTCTGTTGATGGAAACCTGGACAGGTGCGAATCATCCACCATTTGTTCTCGGGAGACAAAACACACCGGCCAGCCCGGGATCCCCGGTGAAACTCCGCAACGATCATTTATCCGGTAGGCAATGAATCCTGTCTCATTGCAGGAAATCCGGTATCTTTGTCCGCAACGTTTAATTCGGATCGTCTGGTTCAGCCATCCTTTACTCTCGAAGAGAGCGATAAAGGCTTCAAGAATATCGGTCTCTTTTTTATCCCTATTATCAAGAAAATGTTTTTTCCCCGCCTTCATAGTGCCTCTGAAATAAGATTTTCGATTATTCCGGTAGAATCAATTTGGAAGTCAGGAACATCAGGATAAGCCGGAGTCGTGTTTCTGAGGGTTTTTTCCCCCTATCCCTAATCGTTTTGGGACCTTTCTTTCCACAACCAGATGACTAAAGAAACGATCCCCATCCAGGCCGACAGGCCGGCAAAAAGGGCCATAAACACCCTGAATCTAATTTCAACTCCCTTAATCCACATAGAAATTAAAAGAAAAAGGATCATCCCCAATAAAATGAACCCCAATTTCTTTGCAACTCTACTAAGATTTATAGTTCCGGCCATGTGTTAAGTCCTTTTGGGGGCGGATTCTGGTAGCCAATAATCGAACCAATTTCGAAAATAGATTCTCATTGACACTTATTCTTACTAGACCTATATAGCATAAAGGGCCTATATTTTGTAAAAATATTTAAGGGCTCGTGATTTTCTAAAAATTTCCCTGCCGGACTGGATGAACCTTTGAATTTTTTATTATAACGGTGAGGTTATCATGATCGACTTAAACAAAGCCCGGGAAAAGATGGTCCGGGACCAACTGGTTCCTCGGGGGATCAATGATCCGAGGGTTCTTTCAGCCATGCGGAAGGTTCCCCGGCATTGGTTCATCGAAGAGGCCCTTTGGGGTGAAGCCTACAACGATTATCCGGTCCCAATCGGAGAACGGCAAACCATTTCCCAGCCCTATATTGTAGCCCTGATGACCCAGGCCCTGGCGCTTAATGGAGAAGAAAAAGTCCTGGAGATCGGCACCGGTTCGGGATATCAAACCGCTATCCTGGCCGAACTTTCACGGAAGGTGTATTCCATCGAAAGGATCCGCTCTCTGTTTCAAAGGGCTCGAAGGATTATCGATCAATTGAAATATTTCAATGTAATGCTCAAGGTGTATGACGGCACCCAGGGCTGGCCGGAAGAGAGTCCATTTGATGCCATTATCGTTACGGCGGCTTCTCCCGTGATCCCCGCACCCCTTCTGGACCAATTGACCCTTACCGGACGATTGGTGATTCCGGTTGGAGACCGGTATTCCCAAGCGCTGAAAAAAATTACCAGGACTGAAACAGGATTTCAGGAAGAAGATTTGGGGGGCGTGCGGTTTGTCAGCCTGATCGGGGAACACGGCTGGAAGGATTAACCGATGGATGAAATTAGGAATTGCTGCTATTTCTTTGCTTGACATCATCCATCAAAAGCGAGATTATTTGAATTACTGACATTAAATATTGCCGAGGGATTTGACCATGAGCAAGACTATTGCCGAAATCAACGAAAAAATAAAAAAAGGGAAAGCGGTAGTGGTGACCGCTGAAGAGATCATCGAACTCACCCGAAAAAAGGGCACCAAAAAAGTAGCCCAGGAAGTGGATGTGGTCACCACGGGCACCTTCAGCCCCATGTGCTCTTCGGGGGCCTATTTTAATGTGAAGCAACCCGTTCCCAAAATGAAACTGGGTGGGGGTAGGGCTTATTTGAATAATGTCCCGGTTTATACGGGGTTTGCTGCTGCCGATATGTTGCTTGGGGCCACCGCTATGCCTGATGACGACCCCCGGAATGCGGTTTATCCCGGACAATTTTTATATGGCGGGGCCCATGTCATAGAAGAATTGGTGGCCGGGAAAAAAGTGGTTCTGACCGCCACCGGTTATGGGACCGATTGTTATCCCTTGAAAAAAAGAGAAGTTACCTTGACCCTGAAGGATTTCAATGACGCCGTGCTCTTTAACCCTCGCAATGGCTATCAAAATTATAACGTAGCTGTAAACCTTTCCGACAAGGTTATTTATACTTATATGGGAGTCCTGCGTCCAAAAATGGGGAACGCCAATTATTGCAGTGCCGGTCAGCTTTCTCCCTTAATGAACGACCCCATTTATCGAACCGTTGGAATAGGAACCAGAATATTTTTAGGGGGAGGAGTGGGCTATGTCTGCTGGCCGGGGACTCAGCATAACCCCGGAGCCCCCAGAGGGAAAAACAAAGTCCCCAGGGCAGGAGCAGGGACATTAGCCCTTATTGGAGATTTGAAGCAGATGAGTGCCCAGTGGCTACGCGGTATCTCGTTTACCGGTTATGGCCCTACTTTGGCGGTCAGTATCGGAATTCCTATCCCGATTTTGGATGAAGAGATGGTCACCTTTACTTCGGTTATGGATAAAGATATCTGGGCCCCCGTGGTCGATTACAGCCATGAATATCCTCAGGGGACGGGAAAAATCCTGGGTGAAGTCAATTATGCTGAATTAAAATCAGGAAAGATAACCTTTAAGGGCAAAGAAATTCCCACCGGAGGCCTGTCCAGTTATAGCAAGGCCAGGGAGGTGGCTGAGCTCTTAAAGCAATGGTTAATCAAAGGGAAGTTCCTGCTGACCGAAGCGGTGGCACCCTTGCCGGGCGCATAATAAAGAACGGTCCATGGTTTACGGTTTGAGGTTCAAGATAGAAAATTTGAAGCCGGAGATTAATGTAACATAATTTCCATCTATTAGTTAAAACCTCATACCGTGTACCTTCGACCTAAAACCTATTTATTTAAGGAGACGATCATGGCCAAGAAAAAGGTCATTTTAACCTTTCCCCCAGCCTTAATAGAAGAACCGATTACCTATAATCTGATAAAGAATTTTGATTGCCAGATCAATATCCTCAAAGCCACGATCCGCCCTAAGGCGGAAGGGAGATTGGTCATCGAATTAAATGGCAGTCGGGAAGCCGTGACCGGAGGTTTGGATTATTTAAAAAAAATCGGCATCCGAGTAGAGCCCTTGGCCCAGGAGGTTAACCATAGTAAGGAGCGCTGTTCCCATTGTACGGCCTGCATCCCTCACTGTCCCACCAATGCCCTTTCAGTAGATCGGGAGGAAATGAAAGTCTCTTTCAACCGGGAACGATGTATCATCTGTGAAGCCTGTCTTCCCGTCTGCGCCTATAAGGCTATGGAGATCAGGTTTTAGGCCAATTCCAGCCGGATAGGCCGTCCTAAAAACTGGCTGGCGATATGTTCAAAAGTCGGAGTCAGGTCGGAAACAAAAAAACGATGCCCATTCTGTTCGGCGGCAGGAGTTAAACTTTCGGCTGTTTCGGGGTTCTTTTCCAAGTATCGCCTTACCCACAAAGCCACTTCCTGCGAAGAGTCGATTACCGCAACCCGGCGCCCCATTTTGGCCTGAATAATGGGTTTAAGGAGCGGATAATGGGTACAACCCAGGACCAGGGTGTCTATCTGTTTCATTTTTAAAGAAAATAAATACTTGCGCACGATTCGTTTGGTTTCCGGTCTTTTCAGCCAGCCCTCTTCCACCAAAGGTACCAGCAAGGGACAGGCCTGCGAAAAGACCTGGACCTCAGCACAGGCCTCTTTCAGTAACCGCTCATAAATTCCGCTGCCTATGGTCGCCCGGGTTCCGATGACTCCCACCCGTTGTTTTTGAGTTAATCCAAGGGTCTTTTCAACCGCCGGACGAATTACTTCGAAGATGGGAACAGAGAATCTTTGTCTTAAGGTCTCAAAAGCCACCGATGAGGCCGAATTGCAGGCCACAATAATGATCTTGGCGCCTTGAGATAAAAGAAATTCCGTATCTTCTATGGCATACTCAATAATGGTTTTTTGGCTTTTAGTCCCATAAGGGGTGCGGGCCGTATCTCCGAAATAGACGATCCGGTACTGGGGAAGTTTTTCCAGAACTTCCCGCACTACCGTCAATCCCCCTATTCCTGAATCAAAAATACCGATCATTTGGTTATTCTAATACTCCTTGAACTTGTGGGAACAAAATAGAAGAGACCGGGTCAAATGTAAACCAAAAATAATAAAATCAGCAAAGAAAGGTCAATGGATAATCTCCTGCAGACCCCGAATTTCCCCGATAAAAAATTACCAAAAGTTCAGCACATCCTCAGCAAACCCGAGAAAATTCTCTACCCGAAGCACAGTCCCATCGTCCAGCACCACTTTTCCGGTGAAATGCCCGAAGACCTGGTGTTGAACCGACTTTAAAAACATAAGTTCAGTATTGGTTTGCCGGTCGAGAAGGGGAATGAATTCCATCTCAAATCGTCCATCACTGCTGGTAAACCTCCAGGGTGCCAGGTAATCTTTTATATTAAGGTGAAAAGTGACTTCCTCCAGTTTGTGAGCTTTATGTTTATAAAACAGCATATTCTCACTGGCTGGTGAGCGATCGCTGAACCCATAGCCGATATTCCAACCGAAAGGGTGACCATCGAGCAAACCCGAAGCCGATCCCCAATACCACCTGTTTTTATAGGTCCAATATCCACGTCCCCAGTCCAAGACACCGAAACAGGATTTCGGATTAAATTCATAGGTCCGGTCCCCCAAAATTATTGATCCCGTGGCCGGCATACAATTTGTTTTTTGATTGTAATAAAAGGCCCTCCTGTTTTCCTTCCAGGAGGTAGCGATGACCATGCTGTCCATATCAGGGGCCTGAGATAAGACCAACTCTCCCTTCAATCCTTTGTCTCCCCTTGCATTGACATAGGCCGGGGCGTCGATCTGAATAATCCTTTGGGAACCGGACGTGATATATTTGAGGTTGATCTTTTTATCAGTGAAGGCCACCTCTCCTTTATCGGGGGTTGCCGGAAATCCCATTTTTCCTTTCGGTAAACTCGACATCGTCCCGAGTTGCTTGTAAGTTTTTTCCTTAAAATCAAGCCAACAAACGGCCGCTGTCCCGATATAACCTAAATCGGCCATGGTAAAAGTTATACCAAACCCGTCTTCCATCGAAAGAACCGCATAATAATCCCATTCCTTGATCCGATACCAACCGGCTTTTATTTTTTTTCGGTCATATCGCCAGAAGGCCTTGGTGGCGTAGCCCGGATCAGTCAACAGCCCATTATCGTCAAGCAGGTCACACGGCTCGGTAATTTGTTGTTGCATAGTATTTTCCTTTTATATTCTGTGGTCGCAGTCTAATGGGTTGAGGATCGACCAGATTGGTTCTCCCTCTTTTATAATCGTAGAACCGCATCAATCTCCTCGATGATGGAACGGTTCGGTTGCCCGCTTCCGGCTGCGTCGACCAGACTCACCAACCGTTTGGTGACTGAGTTGAGCAGATTCCAGCCTCCGACGAAGCGCACCAGGATCTGGAGGAGGAAAAAAGACAAGAGGGCCACCATCAGGATGCTGACCGCCGCGTGTAAAAAATAGGCCGAGGACAACGTTTGCTGAAAGAGGAAGCCCTTTACGCTTTGATAGGCAAATAGTCCCATTACCGCCAGGGTCGGCAGATTGAAGATCACCTGCAGAAAAAAAGAAGATATTTTGGTTACCCGGCGGTTCATTTCCTCTTCCAGGGCGTTTTTCCAGGATGAAACCAGGGTCCGTTGCAGATCTTTTTCGTCTCGAAGGACTAAAGAGGATTGTCGAACTTCCTGGTTGAAACCAAGAGTAATGAGTCTTTCCGCCAGATCCGGCCAGGCTTGCTGGATCGTCAACCGGTACTTAAGCAATACGGTGGTCATATCTCCGCCGGTGGTGGCTTCTTCAACCAGATTGCGTGTCTTCCGGTACCGAACCAGTGAGGCCATCAGTCCCCAGAGCTGTAGTATCGGATTTCCCATTCGCAGGGTGGCCAAAACCCCGGCCCCGGCCATGAGAAAACGGGCCCATAAGGCCACAAGCCAGCCCACAGGACCCCACCAGCGGTCGGTCAGCTTCTGGTAAAAAAGGGCTTGAATACCACTTAACATCTCAGACCCGGTCTCCTTCATGGCGTCCTTGGCCTCAAGAGTCGCCTTTTGTTCCAGTGCCAGGATGTCTTTTTTAACCTTGGCCGGGTCTTCCGGCAGACTGGAGAGGGTCCGGCGGACCGATCCGTTGATCAAACTCACCAGATGGTCGGCCCGCTCCAGGCGGGCATCCACAGCCTGTTCGGCCTGATTAAAGGTATCGAAAATAAGACTATATAGTTGCGGAAATTGGTCATAATCATGCCTCGGTTTTTCACCTTCCGGCCATCCGGGATCCTGGAGATGACTACGGGCACTGATGCAAAAAATCCGGTCAACTTTTCTTCGCCATGATTCCTCCAGATGAACCTGGAGATCCGGGAGGATAACCGTTTTTAACTCGCTTTCCGGCAAACGGTCGCACCGGTTCAGGACCACATACAGGGAGAGACCCGGGAACAGATCCACGAAGCGTTTTAGAAAAACCAGGGTATCCCGTCGCTTGGGGTTTTCAGCGTTTAAAACACAGACGAGTATGTCGGTCAGGGCCAGGGTTTTTCTGAGAATGGGATGAAATTTTTCGCTTTCCATGCTGTCCATGTCCGGCGTGTCCAACAGCATGACCTGTTCCAACCCGGGGGCCGAGCGGGGTTCTACTGCCACCTGATCAGGACCAAGATCTTTTAGGAGAATATCCGCGTCATTGAGGGATTGACAGTAAACGACCACCTCTTGGGTCGTCGGGCGATTTACCCCCATCCTGGAAAGCCGGTCATCACCGGCCAGGGCGTTGAGCAGCGTTGATTTTCCGGCCCCGCTGGGGCCGACCAGGGTGACCACCAGCTTGTATACCAGCCGTTCCTCCATTTTTTCCAGCAGATGGATGGCCTCCCGGCATTCCGACTGAAGGCCGTGGCCGGGAATCCAATGGCCCGCGGTTTCCAGTGTGGCCTGTATTTGTTTAATACGTTCCCCGGCCGTTGACAACTTTCCACGGACCTTGAGCTGATATTCATCCAGGGTATTCATAGGTTCTTACACCTTTAAAGCTGAGAGGTTATCTCTAAGTTTTTCTAAGATACGGGATTTACCGCCTCTGGTTAGACGATACTGGATTCTGAAATTTAGGAATTCAGGGATTGAGGAATTGTAGGTACTCAACTACTCAATTTCTTAATTCGCAATTCCTAAATCCCTTAATTTAAGTCTCCAGTATCAATCTTGAAGGTTCGAAATTAAGAAGTAAATTTCAAATATCATCGGTCAGGCTTTTCAATTCATTTTTGATTTCCCGGATCAGTTGATCGAGAGCTTGCAGGGTTATGGTCAATTCCCGGTCCATATCGCCGGTGATAGTTTCTTCAAAAACTTTTCTGACCATAACCGCCCGATTTTCAAGCCAGCGTTTGACCACCGGTTCGAGCATATCCGACAACTGTCTGCGTCCGGTTTCATCCAACCCGGCCGAGGCCGGGACTGAAACCAGTGCCCATAAATCATGCATGCCGAAAATACCATGGAGTTTGGCGTAAATTCCACTTCCACCCACAGGATCGCCGGTGGTCAGGATATAAACGATGCCCAGGGTGGCCGGTAAAACACTTAAAGAGGCAAAAAAAGATTCCCGTGTCCTTTGGAAAAAATTCATTTGGTCACGGAACTCATTGATCAGATCCGTCAATTCCCGGGTCAGGATTGCATCTTCGGAGATATTCAGAAGGTCCCGGGAGGTGGAAATCAAACGCTCGGTTGTTTTCGCCCATGGCCGGGCCGTCAGGGCCTTCCTGGATTCCTTGGCGCAGTCGGGAGCGGCTACATGGAAGATGACGGTCCCTGTGCTCGGAGCCATCTGCCGAAAGGGGAGCTGGGTTTCCTTTGATCCATGTTGGAGGCGGATGCGATCGACCAGGGAGATCAAACGGGATCCTTCCCGTTCTTTGGCGATGGTCTCGGCGATAACTTCCGCAGCCAGGATGCCGTCCCTCAATTGCGAAGCCGCACCCAGCAGGTTGGATTGGATCTCCTCCAAGGGGTCGATCGGTTTGGCGAATAAACCCTCCTTGGAGGCCTCGCCACCCTGAGCAATTCTGACCAAAGACAGGATGACCCTGGCCGGTTTACCGATCACGCTGCCTACCCCACGAAAAAACTTCAGGTGCGAAGGACTGGTTTCCAGCCAAATTTCATTCATGCGTTGCAGGATTTTTTTTACCGGAATGGAAACAAGCGATTGTTGAACGGCATGGCCGAAGGCCAAATGCAAGGTACCGGCATACAGTTCCACCTCATCCCGGGCGGATTGGGAGACGGCGAGAATCTCCCGGACATATTCGATAAAGGCCTTCAACGTGGTCTGAATTTGACCTTCCCTGATTTTCCGCGGATCGAGTTTCCGAAGCAGGCTCATGAGGTCGGGTTCATCCGGCCGGATCGTTCTCAGAACCATGAAGGACTGTCCGGAGGCGACGTCATCACTGGTGTCGGTCCGGTAGAAACCGATCAGGTACTCCTCTTTCAGGGGCCCGTAAAGATTGGTGGCCGTGGTTTCCAGATGGGCCAGGGCTTGTGCATCTTCAATGGTCCGGGAACAATTATAAACCAGGATGCAGCGGCGCATCCCCGCTTCAGTCAGGATCTGTCGCATAAAGCGGGTATTTTCCAGATTGTTATAGGTGGTATTGGTGACGATATAAACCAGTACATTGCAAGCCTCCAACACTTCCCGGGCAATATGGCGGTTGAGGTAACGGTCGGAGGAACCGGTGTCAAAATCCGGGGTGTCCATCCAGATCTGATTTAAAGGCACATTCGGATGAGTAACATAAAAAGGGGGACCGGGAGTTAGAAGTCCCGTGGCTTCTTCAAGAGGACGGGGTATCGTTCCAAAGGGTTCAAACAGGCTCTCCATAAAGTGTTCCAGGGTCAATATGCCCGGATTCACGGCTGCAAGAACCCGCCTGGTGCTTCCTGCATCCCCCCGGACGAGAGAGAGACTAACTTTCAATAAGGAGTTAAACAGGGTGGATTTGCCCGAGTTGGCTCCTCCGCAGACCGCCACCATAAGGGGCAGGCGTTTATCGACCAGAGGAAGCAGTCTGGCATTCAGGTTATACCAGGGTTCGGAAGGCACTTTTTCTTCGATTTGCAATAGATCCACCAGACGGGGAACGAGGTTCCGGAGACGGTTAAGGGGGTATTGGTATTTATCAAGGTTGGTCATGGGATCAGTTAAAAATATTCGGTTTTCGTTTTCTTCTTAGAGGTTAGATTTTTTGAAACTTAAATTAACCACAGACCTACACCGACGACTAAAAACTTTTTCCCTGAGGATTTTCGCAGGGAAAAAAGAGGCGAGTTGATTGGCGGGTCGTCAATCAGCGCTTTTTCTTCCGTCTGGCGTTGTCTGCCTTGTCCGTGGCAAAAAAATTAAAGATTTGACCATTTTTTTCACAGACCTAAATGGATAAGTTCTCCTTTTTTATTTTAACATATCAGAATTCCCCCAAAATGTCTTCATTGTTATTTTGTGGAAATGGTTTGCCATTTTTCTGTTGGTCCCTTTTCCGGTTTTGGTTTATACTCCTTAGATAACCATCGGAAATTTAAAAAGGAGAAAATCTATGGACCTGTATGAAGCCATTACTAAAAGAAGGACCGTCCGCGGTTTTACCAAGCCCGCTTCGGAAGGGGCATTGAGAAGGATCATTCTGGCCGGTTCTATGGCCGCCTCACCGATAAACTCGCAACCCTGGGAATTTATCCTTATCGATGACCCTAAGACGATCGAAGAAATTGCCGAGCACAAATACCAACAGAACCAGAAAGTGTTCCCAGGACCCACTGCAGTGGCCCAGAAAAACAATTATAAAAACTGCGCTGTGGTGGCGGTGTGCTACCGAAAGGGGTACGATAACCGCTGGGCCGCCTGGATGTGCATTCAGAATATGTATCTGGCTGCTACTGCCGAAGGGTTGGGCATTGTCCCTTCGGAATTGTGGGGGGAAGATCAGGTCGAAGTGGAAAAAATGCTTGGCCTGGCGGAAGAATACAAACTGGCGGCTGTCGTGCTGGTGGGGCGGCAAAAGGGTTATCCAAAAATACCCAAGATTAAACGTCGTCCCGAATGGAGCTGGCTGCACCGGAACCGATTCGGCAACAAACCATAGGGTAAAAGGATTTCTTCTGCACAAGGTTACCATTTTGGTGAGGAGGCCTGCCGGCTTGTCTAAGAGAACTGGAAAGAATGGAAAATAAAAAATATCTTTGGGGTCCGAAATGAAGGGGAAACTTTTTATAAGAGCATAAAAGAAAAATGCTTGACTTTCCCGGAAAGTTTGAGTTATCAAAATACCTGGAATAATGGTAAATCCAAATCAGGTTGGTGCACCTTTCCGAACCCAAATCCTGCGGGTTGGAAAATGTGGAGTTCTTTCTGATAGAAAATTTGTTCAATTTCTCGTCTTAGTTTAATCCCAAGAGAGGATTAATCCATTCGTTTATTTTTTTCTGGATTTAGGTATTTTCAAAGATTTACCGGATAGAGTGTAGTATCTTTGTTGTACACTGAAAAATATATCCATAAAGCACTTTTATTCCAGGATATGAGCCGGAAAACAAAAACCTGTCTAAAAAAAATCTTATTATTATAAAATATCTTTGTTTTTAGTTGATTTAGAAACCCCCACCCTATGGGTGGGGTCGTGTGGACTAGCTATGCCGGTCCCGAATGGGCTTGGCTGAAAGGCCATTTCTTGGCCCGTTTCGTCATTCCGGGCTTGACCCGCTTCCTGCCCGTAGGCATCCAGGCCGGAGGCGGAATCCAGGGATTTCAGCTTTTCCTGGACCCCGGCTTTTGCCGGGGTGACGGCATTTATTAGATTTTAAAGTTTAGGGTTCAGGTTTGAATCTGGTATTTTAAGCCCCCCTATGGGGGGCCCAATTAATGCCACGCCCTATGGGCGTGGATTATTTACTGTTTTTATTCTTAATGGTCTCGTAAACGTTTTCTACAGGTCCGTCTGAGGCGTAAGAGGCCAGAAATACATGTATTTTATTCAATCTCCCCCAATGGATCGGGCGGTTGACCTGTTTCATCGGAGTACGATCACGGGGTATTTTGACTTATAAAGAAGGGCCTTGAGGAAACCATGGATTGGATTAATGAAGTCATACAGACCATTTTATCGGGTATCTCCATGGGCTGTGTTTATGGATTGGTCGCCCTGGGATTCGTCTTAATCTTTAAAGCCACGGAGGTCATCAATTTCGCCCAGGGTGAACTATTGATGCTCGGCGCCTTCATCGCCTATTCACTCATCACCTTCTTGCATTTTCCCTATTGGCTGACCATGCTGGTGACGATTCTTCTTATGGGTCTTTTTGGAATGGTGCTGGAACGAACGGTCCTTAGATCCCTGGTGGGTGAGCCGGTTTATGCCATAGTCATCGTGACGATCGGCATCTCCTTTTTCATGAGGAGTGCGGTCAGTATGGTTCCGGGGTGGGGAACCGATACTTATGGGTTTAAAACCCCTTTTACAGATAAATTCGTCCGAACCGAAAACCTGGTCCTTTCCTGGGAACAGATCTCGGTTATTTTGATTACCACCCTTTTGATTCTTATTTTATTTGTCTTTTTTCGGTATACCAGACTGGGTACCGCCATGAGGGCTACTTCACAAAACCAACTGGCGGCCGTATACATGGGGGTCAGCGTTCCTAGTGTTTTTTCCCTGACCTGGACCATCGCCGCTGCCCTAGGGGCCATCGGGGGGATCCTGCTCGCCCCGATTACTTTTGTGCACATGAATATGGGATATATCGGGCTCAAAGCCTTTCCGGCGGCTGTTTTGGGAGGATTCCAAAGCCTGCCCGGGGCTATTGTCGGAGGGCTGATTATCGGAGTGACCGAAAGCTTGGCCGGTTTTTATTTGCCTAAAGGTTGGAAGGATGTCGCGGCCTGGATCATTCTGATCGGTGTATTAATGATTCGTCCCCAAGGATTGTTCGGGATTCAAGAAAAGAAAAAGGTGTAAACGTTATGCGTTTTTTAATGAAGACCTATTATTATCAGGACATTCGCTTATTTAAATATCGGAGCACCTTTTTTTGGTACCTGGCCCTGGTGGCGGGTTGTTTTGTCCTGCCCGTCTTATTGGATGAATATCTGGTTTCTCAACTCAACTTTATTGCCATGTATTCCATCGCTGCGGTCGGATTAATGCTCTTGACCGGGTATACCGGTCAGGTCTCCATGGGCCACGCCGCTTTTTTTGCCATAGGATCCTATACCAGCGCTATCCTCACTGCCCATGGGGTGCCATTTGTGGTATCCCTTCCTTTGGCCGGTGTTGTCGCCGGCATCATCGGGGTCATTATGGGGCGCCCCATACTTCACCTGACCGGGCTTTACCTGGCCATTGCCACAATGGGATTTGCCTTTATCGTCAATGAGGTCTTGGTCCGCTGGGAAAGTTTGACCAAGGGCAACCTGGGTTATTATTTAAGCCCTCCGTCCATCGGCCCTTTTATTTTCGATACGGAGAGGCGTTATTATTATCTTTCTCTGGTCGTTCTGATTCTTACCCTTTTAGCCGCCAGAAATATCCTGCGGGCACCTCTGGGAAGGGCCATGATCGCCATTCGCGACAGCGAAATCGCTTCTGAGGCCATGGGCATCAGCCCGGCCAAATTCAAGACCATGTCTTTTGCCGTCAGTGCTTTTTTTACAGGTGTGGCCGGGTGCTTATACGCCCATAAAGTTCTTTTCATCAACCCGGAAAGCTACACCATTATTCTCTCGGTGGAGCTGTTGGCCATGGTGATCATCGGAGGTTTGGGCAGCCTCCACGGGGCCGTATTCGGGGCGATCTTTTTTATTTTTCTTCCCCAACTGATCATCATGACCAAGGATTATATGCCGGAATATCTGCAAAACCAAACCGGACTGGAGCCGGCCTTATTCGGGTTGTTGATCATCCTGGTGATGCTCTTTGAACCTCTCGGCATCTACGGGCGCTGGTTAAAAACAAAATTTTATTTTGAAATGTTCCCTCTGTACAAAAAGGATTCCTTTAAAAGAGAAAAGAAATATCAGAAAGCGGAAAGGCATTAAATGGCATTTTTCAAAGCGGAAAATGTTTCCATCTCTTTCGGGGGCCTCCGGGCCTTAAGCGGGGTCAATTTCAAAGTTAACCAGGGAGAAATTTTCTCCATTATCGGACCTAACGGAGCCGGGAAAACGACTATCTTCAACTGCATCAACCGGTTTTATAATCTGGAGGAGGGGGCTTTTTTTCTAAAGGACGAGAATATTTCCAAGATTAAACCCCATAAGGTAGCTGATATTGGGGTTGCCCGGACATTTCAAAATATCGAACTTTTTAAAAATATGACCGTTCTCGAAAATTTGATCCTGGGCCGTCACCGCCATCGCCGTTCTAATCTCCTTTCCGAAACCTTTTTTCTGAAATCCGTTCAAAAACAAGAAATCCAAAGCAGAAACAAGGCCGAAGAAATAATTGATTTCCTTGATTTAGAAGCCTATCGGGATCAACGGGTCATCAATTTGCCCTATGGGGTGCAGAAGACCGTGGAATTAGGTCGGGCCCCTGCCATGGAACCCCAACTCTTACTGTTGGATGAACCCTCCTCGGGTTTGAATGTGAAAGAGACCGAAGACCTTTCTTTCTGGATGAGCGACATTAAAGAGGATTTAGGTATTACCATCATTTTAGTCGAGCACAATATGCGCTTTGTACTGCAGGTTTCGGATACGGTGCTGGCCCTGGATTTCGGCGAAGTGATCACCCAGGGACCCCCCAAGGCCGTCCTGAACCACGCGGAAGTAATGAAGGCCTACCTGGGAGAAAAACATGACCATGCTTAAAGTCCGGAATATCGAAACCTATTATGGACCGATCATGGCCATCAAGGGGATCTCATTTGATGTGGCTGAGGGAGCCATCGTAACCATATTGGGGGCCAACGGCGCCGGGAAGACGACTATCCTGAAAACCATTTCCGGGGTTATGGATCCCCAAAAAGGGACCATTGAATTCCTGGGGCAACGCATTGACTCCATCGCTCCCAATAAAATAGTGCGTTTGGGAATTTCCCAGGTTCCCGAAGGAAGAGAGGTTTTTCATGACCTGACGGTCAAAGAAAACCTGATGATGGGAGCCTATCTGAGAAAAGACCATGAAGGGATTAAAAAAGATCTGAACATGGTTTATGACTATTTCCCGATCCTGAAAGAAAGAAGCAGCCAGTTGGCCGGGGATCTCAGCGGCGGTCAACAGCAGATGGTGGTTATTGCCCGGGCCCTGATGGCCAGGCCCAAGCTTATGCTTTTGGATGAACCTTCCCTCGGTCTTTCTCCTCTGCTGGTCAAAGAAATCTATGAAATCATCAAAAGGATTAATAGAGAACAGGGAACGACCATCCTGCTGATTGAACAAAATGCACCCATGGCCCTGTCCCTGGCCACCCATGGTTTTGTACTTGAACTCGGGCGGATTGTCATGGACGATACCTGTGAGGCCCTTCTGGCTAATGAGGATGTCCAAGAATTTTATCTGGGGATCAAGGAGGACAGCATTCGCGGCACCCATCGGTGGAAGCGGAAGAAAAAATGGCGCTGATCGCTAAATATAAGATATTTTGGTTCTTAAGTCCGATCCTCCAAGAATAGGGGGCTATCTCATTCTTTTCAGGTGATGCTGGATACCGGATACTGGATTCTTGATAAAACCAGAAAGCGATACTCGATTCTGGATAAAGTCAATTGAGCATCCAATCTCGGCTGTTTAATCCAGTATCGGGTCTTTGTTTTTTTCCAGTATCCATGATCGTCCGTCCGGAGGCGGAAGATTCATGACTTTCGAAAAGTGAGAGATAAATTCACAGATTTCGGAGTTTAAAACGCTATGGACAGCACGGTTTTATCTGAAACAGGGACCGTCCCCCGATTGTTTTGGAAACGGGTCGAAGAATGGGCTGATCGAACCGCCATGAGGGAAAAGGTCAACGGCCTCTGGCGTGAAATCTCCTGGCGTGAATACGGGAGCCAGGTACGATATACGTCCCTCGGCTTGACAGCCCTTGGACTCCAACCTGGTGATCGGGTGGCAATCATCAGCGAGAACAATCCGGAATGGCTTTATAGCGACATGGGTATTCTTTGCTGCCGGAGGGGTAACTGTAGGCATCGTATCCCGACAGACTCCCCCGATCAGGTCGATACGTCCTCAATCACTCCGGGGCTGTCTATTATATCGCGGAAGATGAAGAGCAGTTGGATAAGGTTCTGGAGGTCCGGGAGAATATCCCCGCCCTTCAAAAAATCATCGTCATGGATATGGAAGGCCTGCGGCATTTTTCCGATTCCATGGTCATGAGTTTCGACGAATTATTGAATCGGGGAAAACAACTGGATCAGCAAGATCCGGAATTCTTTTTAAATCGACTCAGCGCTTCCCGGCCGGAAGATCTGGCTATCCTGATTTATACCTCCGGGACCACAGGACCTCCTAAGGGTGCCATGATATCCCATCAAAATATCCTTAACACTATGGATATGCAGAACAGCATCAACCCGGGATATGATGATGACGAGGTGCTTTCCTTTCTGCCCTCGTGCCATATCGCCCAGCGTATGGTCTCGGTTTATAATCCCCTCGATGGGGGCTATAAAATAAACTTTGTCGAAGAAATGGATACCATTCCGGAAAACATGAGGGAGGTTTCCCCGACTATTTTCTTCGCCGTCCCCCGGATTTGGGAAAAATTTTATTCCGGCCTGGTGCTGACCATGAAAGATTCGACGGGACTGGAAAAGTGGGCCTTTAAAAAAGCCATCCGTGTTGGGAATAAGGTCTCCGATTACCGGTTGCAGGGAGCCGCAGCCTCCCATACATTTAAAGGCCCTTTTTAGACTGGTCGACTGGACGGTATTGAAGAACCTGAAAAAAAGCATTGGACTTAACCACGCCCGGTATTGCCTTTCCGGTGCGGCGCCCATCTCCCCGGATTTGTTAAAATTCTATCACTCCCTGGGTATCGATATCCGGGAGGTCTATGGTCAAACGGAGAATTGCGGACCTACTTCAATGCATTATGAAAATGATGTACGCTTCGGAACCGTGGGGAAGGCCCTTCCCAAGGCCCAGATTCGAATTGCTGAGGATGGAGAAATTCTCTTAAAAGGTCCCCATGTCTTTATGGGGTATTATAAAGATCCGGAGAAAACGGCGGAGACCATTGTGGATGGCTGGCTGCATACCGGTGATGTGGGAAGAATCGATGAACACGGGCACCTGATTATTACCGATCGGAAAAAGGACATTATCATCACCGCCGGCGGGAAAAACATCACCCCCTCGGAAATCGAAAACCAGCTCAAATTCAGTCCCTATATCAATGATGCGGTGGTCATCGGGGACGGTCGCAAATTTCTGACGGCCTTGATCATGATCGATGATGAAAATGTCATGAAGTTCGCCCAGGATAACCGGGTTCCCTTTACCACCTACGCCAGTCTGACCAAGGCAAAAGAAATTATTGATTTGATTCAAAAGGAAGTTGAGGAAGTCAATAAAAAATTCGCCAGAGTGGAGACCGTCAAAAAATTCCGGCTCATCGACGTTCAGTTAACCACCGATGATGAAGAAATCACCCCGACTATGAAATTGAAAAGGAAGTTCGTCAACGAAAAGTTCAAAGACGTTATTAATTCTATGTATTAAATCCAGGCGACCTCAGGAGCCTGAAAACATGAACAGGTCGAATTGTGAACTTTTGTTTAACATTTAACCAATAGGAGGGAATTATGAGAAAAGCAATTTTGACAGGCATTTTAATTTTTTTATTATCCCTGGGAATTTCAGGATGGGTTCTGGCCGAAGACGGGGTAACGGATACCGAAATTGTCATTGGTTCCCATCAGGACTTAAGCGGACCCATCGCCGGGTGGGGGACCCAGGTAAAATTGGGACTGGAGATGCGGGCTCGAGAGATTAACGAGGCCGGAGGGATTCATGGCCGTAAGATCCGATTGGTCATCGAGGATAATGCCTATGACCCGAAAAAGGCCATTATGGTGACCAATAAAATGATCAGCCGGGATAAGGTTTTTGCCTTTGTCGGGAATATGGGATCTCCGACGGCCGGGGCAACCAAACCGATTATTTCGGGAAAGAAAATTCCCCAGATGTTTCCCCTGACTGCAGCCTCCCTTTTTTATGACCCCTATGACCGCTACAGCTTTTTAGGGTTTACGCCTTATTACGACCAAGCCCGGTGCATCGTTAAATATTTTGTGGAAAAGAAAGGATACAAGAGGATCGGGCTCATGTATCAGGATGACGAAATGGGCGCCATCATGAAAAAAGGGGTAGAGGATCAGTTGGCGGTTCATAAAATGAAACTGACGGCGGCTGAATCGTATAAGCGGGGGGATACGGTTTTCAGTACCCAGATCGCCAAACTTCATAAAGCCGATGTTCAGCTCGTGATCTTAGCTACGGTCATCCGTGAAACGGTCGGAGCCCTGAAGGAGATAAAGAAACTCAATTGGAATGTGGATGCGGCTGGGATGTCTCCTGCCTATACCCATACCGCCCTCGCTCTCTGCCTGAAGGCCGGGTTCTCAGCGGATGGATTTTATGCTACAGGCCAAACTCCTTATGTCTATCCCGACAGCCCTATCGCCACTGTTCGCGCTTTTTGCAAAAAACATAAGGAATGGTACGGTAAGGATCCGGATCTACCCACGTCAGCCGGCTATATCGGATTGGACTATTTTGCCAAAGTGGCGGAAAAAGTGGGCAAGGATCTAACCCGAGAAAAGTGGATCGATGCCGCCGAAAATTATGGCGTATATAAGGATACAACCTTTGGAGGGGTGGATGTGAAGTTTACCAACAAAAACCATCAGGGGGCTTTTGATGCCATTCTGACTCAGGTCAAAGGTGATAAGTTCGTCAAAATAGCCGATGTGAGCTATAAATAACTGAAAGATTCGTAGGGACACCATTAAACTGTCAGATTATTCGATCCTAATCTTTGCGAATGTATTTCAACCAAAACCTCAGTTGCGAGTTGCGGGTTGGGGTTTAAAGAACAGAACTTTTCTTAATATTCCGTAACTCGTAACGCGCAACTGAAAAACTTCACATCTCTTTAACGAGACTTGAAGTGTGATTTAACCTACTTGATTTTTTTAACCTGACCGATCCTGGAAAAAAACTCCTCTGGGATCAGCTCAGGCCTTTTGTAGTGCAACTGGATACAAGGGGCCTCGGAATGCTCCGGGGGTAAATGGATATAGAGGGGATAGCCGCGCAATTCGGTGGGAATGATCTCCCAAGCGATGCAGCAGTGCAGGCAATAATAATTGACGCCTGATTTGCTCCAGGACCAGGGATAGGCCTTGTCGAGCTTCAGTTCCGGCCTGTTTTTGATCAGCCAGCCGCCGCTTCCGCAGGGATTGTAGGTGACGACATACCGGTCCGTTTCATTCTTGATGGTCACCACACTCCCGTTGGCCCGCTGGTAACGAACAAAACCCAGCATGATTTTTTCCACGCTCGCCTTGGCCTCAACGTTTCTTTTAGCCGTAGGAAAGTATCGTTCACGCAGTATGGCCTCCATCCTTTCCTCTGGCAGGATGGAAAAGAAATATTTGAGGTAATCGCCGACCGAGTTAACCAAGTTGTCATGGACTGCCTTGTCCTCGGCCAGACCTTGATCGAGAAGAAGGAGGGCGTCATCGATTTCCCCGGCCTTCAAAAGCCCGCGAACAAGGTCCCAGGGTGATATTCCTGCATCCACCGGATCCTCCAGACGATTTTTCCTGTTTTTAGCTTTATTCTTTATGATCTCCAGATCTTTCCCTTCATTCATATCTATTTCCTTTTGTAACATTTGTCGTCTATTCAATTCTGATTTTCCGGGTACCTTTTTCCGCCTTCAATAGAGACGGATCATCCAGTATCCGGCCAACCAGATTGACTTCGCTGGCCGGGACCGGATCGGCGCCGGTGCTCATAGGAGTAGGTCCGAAGAATATAGCCAGGGCCTTACCCGGCGGCCAATAGCCGATATCCCCGGCCTTTACCTTCCCGGTGGCCGATTCATCCAGAGGCATGGCAACCGGAATCTCAAAGTAGAACTCATCGCCCCATTCGTTGGGCCGGGTTTCGATGGGCAGAGAAGAAAAAACGGCTTGGGCACAGGGAGAATCGAGGAGTTCGGCGTTTAGGATCGTTTTTCCAATGATTATTTTAATGGGATTTTTCATAAAATGGCTTTCAATGGATCTGCCCCTTTTGGGGAACAGACGATTAACCTGTAAATGCCTATGTGGCCCGAATCAGGATGAAGCGATTGTCAGAAAAAATTTGTTTTCAACCTTTTTTCTTTCTCAAATCTCTCAATCGCTAATTGGATTAGTTTATCGATTAGGACCTCATAGGGGATTCCGGAGGCTTCCCATAGTTTCGGGTACATACTGATTCTGGTAAATCCCGGGATTGTATTTATTTCATTCACGATTATAGTATCATCCTTCTTCAGAAACATATCAACCCGCCCGAGTCCTTCACAAGAAAGTACTTTAAAGACTTTAATCGCAACCTCCTGAGCCTTTTTTACTATTTCAGGAGGGAGGTTTGCCGGAATATCTAAGACGGCGCCTTTCTCATCAATATATTTAGCTTCATAGGAATAAAAGGCATGGCTTGATTTAATCTCGCCAATGATTGAAGCTATGGGCTTGTTATTTCCTAATACCGCGGATTCTATTTCTCTTCCCTCAATAAACTCTTCCAGAATTACTTTTAAATCAAAAGAAAAGGCGGATTTGACGGCCTTCAGGTATTCTGTTTTATTATTTGCTTTACTCACGCCGACAGAAGATCCCATATTCGCCGGTTTAATAAAAAAAGGGACACCGATCTTTTTCGAAATAGAATCAAAATCCGGAATATCTTCTTCTTCCTCAAGCGTGATAAATTTGGCTATGGGAACTCCCGCATCCCGCAGTAATCGTTTCATGACATCTTTGTCCATCCCAACGGCTGATCCCAATACGCTTGCCCCTACAAAGGGAATATTGGCAAGCTTAAGCAGGCCCTGAACTGTACCGTCTTCACCCATCGGCCCGTGTAAAATCGGGAAAGCAACATCAATCGATCCATAATCATGATAGTTGGTAATATTGGATATATGGCCGTTACTTTCCGGCGCAAAGGTCACAACATCCTCTGATTGATTCAGACGGATTAGTTTTGGATTATTTTCATTAATAAGAAACTTCGAGTCTTCAAATAATAACCATCTTCCTGTTTTATCAATTCCAATCAGGATGGGATTATATTTGTCTTTGTTAATGGCCTCAAAGACATTTTTTGCAGACTGAAGCGAGACCTCATGTTCCGCTGATTTTCCTCCGAAAATTATAGCCACATTTATTTTTTTCATGCCATTTCCACCTTCAGAATTAATACTTTCTTATGCCCGAAAGGGACATTGACGCTCCGCGGAGTGGGGCGCCAACACAGAATTCACCGGGCGCGGCAGCGCTCCGGTGAAATTAATTTGTTATAGCTTCAATCATTCAATTGAAAATCATGGGATTAGGTCTGATGATTGAACAACATGCCCATTCATGTAATTAAAATGACAATCGAATAGCATTTTTTGAAATGCTTGACGTTCAGGATCATCAAAGGTTTCACAACAATCCTGGATAATATTGAAAAAATAGCGATGCCTATTAAAACCTTCAATGATTGTCTCATGAACACAACCTGTACTATAAAAGCCACAAATTGTTATATGTTTAATTGAAGAAAGTTTTTTAAACAAATAATTTTCCTCTATATAATCCGTTCCTCCAAATGCAGATGGCATATTTTTTCTTACGATCAACTCACCACTTAAAGGTCTTATTACAGGCTGGGGAATTCCTTCATGATAAAAATAGGCGTCCGGATTTTCGTCATATAATTTTTGTATATTCCAAGGTAGTGCTTTTTTAGTCCACTCTGTTGTCAATATATGTATTATTGGTAAATTATGAACCCTAAAAAATTTTATTATCTTTTCGATATTAGGAATACAATCTCTACATTTTTGAAAATGTATATTCCATTCACTTTTCTCATAATTCTTTGAGATTGTTGTATTCTGAACGTCTACTATCATCAAACATTCTAATACAATCCTTGCATTCTCTTTTACTATTTCCATAGCCTAGTACCATGTATCATTTTATATTTCGTATTTAATAAAATTATGATATACTGGCGACAATTTACTAAAGGAGGTTGTCATGTCGCCAAGATATCGAATAACCCTAACCAAGGAAGAACGTGCTGAGCTTGAGGCAATCACACGACGGGGAAAAACACACGCCAGAAGAGTTATCCAAGCCCGTGCTTTGCTATTATGTGATGCCGGTCCCGATGGACCTTCTTGGAATGTTGCAGATGTGGCCACAGCACTGGGGGTCACCAGCCGAACGATTGAACATCTTAAGAAGCGCTTTGTTGAAGATGGTATAGAGGTTGCCCTTGACCGTAAGCCAAGGGAAAAACCGCCCCGGGAAGTGATCTTTGATGGAGCGTTTGAAGCAAGATTAATCGCCTTGGCCTGTTCAGGCGCTCCAGAAGGACGTCGGAGGTGGACAGTCCGACTGCTTGCGGACAAAGCGGTTGAGCTTAGACTGGCTGAGTCTGTATCCCCTATGACCATACAGCGGATTTTAAAAAAAACGAACTTAAACCTCATCTCAACAAGTACTGGAAAATTCCACCCAAAGGGAGTGCGGCCTTTGTAGCCCATATGGAGGATGTTTTGGAGATCTATCACCTTCCGTATGATCCCGAATATCCGGTGGTATGTATGGATGAATCTTGTAAACAAATGATCGGTGAAATCCGGAAGCCGATACCCTGCGCGCCTGGAAAACCGGCTCGTATTGACCATGAGTACATCAGAAACGGGGTAGCAGAGATATTTATGGAAGTTGAACCGCTGGCTGGTAAAAGACATGTGGCCGTCACGGAACACCGTACCAGAAAAGAATGGGCGTTCCAGATCAAAGAGATGTTTAATGATCGTTATCCGAAGGCGATCAAAGTACGCTTGGTTATGGATAATTTGAACACCCATAATGTTGCCTCACTTTATGAAACATTTAAACCTAAGGAAGCCCGGCGTTTAGCTGAACGACTTGAAATCCATTATACGCCCAAACACGGCAGTTGGCTGAATATGGCGGAAATTGAACTTAGCGTCTTAAGTGGCCAATGCCTGAATCATAGAATTCCCGATATGGTAACCATGCAATCGGCAGTGACCGCATGGGAAAATAACCGAAATAACAGTGCTAAAAAAATTGTTTGGCAATTCAAAACACCAGATGCTCGAATCAAATTAAAACATCTCTACCCGAAGTTATAAGAGATACAATGTACTAGTTCCATAACCATGATATAATCGCGGCGCTGGACGAAGTCAGCGCCGCGATTCTCGGCGACGCAGTCGCCGAGAACATTCCGGCTGACCCGACGGGCGTTTTTTGCCCGATCGGTGTCGAGCCGGTTGTTATAAATCATTTTAGATTCTCATATGCAGCATAGGCTGTGCATCGTGCTACTGCCTGCCAAAAGGCGAGATCATCTTGATTAACCTCAAATTCATTTAAAGGTTCGTTCGGATCTCCCCCCTTTCTTGCCCAATATCGAATACCTGAGAAATCGCTTTTGTAGCACCAATTTGAATGAGCAATGGCGTTCCGAAAAGCTCTCACTGGATTGTTCACGAGGAAATTGCAGCATTTTTTGCAAGCACTGCCGCTTGAAACGTGTTTTCGGAGAACATTGAAACAACTCTCATTTAGGTACACGAAACAAATATAGTTTTGGACGATGACCTGTGCCCGTACGACTGCTGGATGCTTTTCCGATTTGTGGACAATATCCATCCAGTTTTGGAAAGCCAATAACTCCTCATACCTGTTCTTTATCTCTACGGGTGATGCCTCAATTATTTCTGTTTTTGCTTCCTTTGAAAGCCATCTGACCTCGGATGCTATTGTGGTCGCCAATTTCTGGGCTTCTTCTTTTTTTATTTTGAGCTCGGTAAGCAACCTTTGCGACCAAGCTCTCATTTGTGCATCAAGATATTTCATGACTTATAACGCTGCTAATCAGCCGCGCGTTTTTTGCGTCGGCTGAATTAGTGTTGTTAGGCCATATAATCAATCTTACGCAGTTTTATCCCAATGTTCACCAACGGATGGATTGCGCTGAAAGAACAGATCACGTGCGGTCTCACATACAGAATTTAGCGGGCACGCGAAATTCATACACTGTGAACACAAAAACAGTTTAAGCGTTGTGAAGAACGATGCGTTGGTCAAAATGTAAAGCGCGAGCAGGAACCACTGCTCGCCAATCCAGAGAAAGGGCAATGGGTAGCCCCAAACAGCGGCAAAACCTCCAAAGAACAATAGTTTTTCAGTTAACGACATTGGGCCAGGACGATACTTCCAAAGTTTCGGGGAGCCGTGATTTGCCCAACACCTAAGGATCGATCCATCTTCGGCGTAGTGAGGGCAATGGGAACACATCACGCGTATTTCAAGGAAACCGAAGAATCCAATTATGATGGAGATCCAGATTATTAGAGGTAGTACTCCGCTGTTAAGTATTCCTGCTCCGCCAACGATGAATCCGGGAAAACAGATCAGGAGAAAGTGGATCAAATCCTTCGGACGAAAATGACAGTGAATCTCTCTCAATACCGGGCAATCATTGCAGTCGGAAGCTGTGCAAGTGGTAATAGGTTTTGATGGGTCAAGGAATACCATATGAACTACCTATGTACAATCTTCGGCCTAACATTAAAGATTGTATGCGGAGTGAAGCCAAAAAAAATACTTTGATTCACTCCGGACTTTTATGGCTTCACTCCGTTTACAATCGAGTTGGACGAAGCCGTTTTCTCTACTCTATGGGAATTTAATACTATGGATTCGAGATCTTCGTCAAAGGCTAACGGATCTTTTTTACTATAAAGCTTAAAGTTTCTCATGTTCCAGTGTCTTTTTTGTGGTTTGTAAGCAACCAAACTGCCATGAACTTAATGATATTTTGGAAAAAGGGCATTCTAATACGTCGCCTTGCAAGAAGGAAATTAAAAATCGAGCTTGCCGTAAATCCGCTGTCGTCATGGCGGCGATCTCCCGTGCACCGGGTCCAGGACTTCAGATAGAAAAAGCCTTCCTTTTTTGCAGTACGGGCAAAGTGTTGGATCAATTCCTGTTATCTTCTCAAGAAGTTCCTGCCAACCTAACCGCTCTTCTTCGGTTTCAGTGACAGGGACTCCAAACAGTTCCTTACACTTGGCCAGTTTGGTCTTCCGGTTCCTGGCACTCAGTATCCCATAATACCTGATTTTGAAAAACTGGTCCGGCAAAATATGAAGCAGAAAACGACGAATGAATTCAAAGGCAGCCAGAGACATCTCTTTGACTTTATCGCCGTCGGCATAATCCCTGTATCTTATGGTGACTTGACCCTCTTCAAACCGGATGATTCTGTTATTGGATATGGCTACCCGATGCGTATATCGCCCCAGGTATTCCATGACCTTTTCCGGCCTTTTAAACGGCGGCTTACAGTAAACATGCCAGTCTTGACGGTAAAGGCCGTTTAAGAGTTTCTTGAACTTGCTCTTCTCTTTTAGTGGGCTGATCTGGCCGTCAAACCTTAACCGACCTGATTCATAGGCCTGTTTTAAATAATCCAGAAACTTTCCTCTGAAAACTTGGGAAAGAATCTTTACCGGAATGAAAAACTCAGGCTTGGTGGAAATCCATTTCTTGTTGTCAAAGGATAAACCACCTCCAGTTACAATACAGTGGATATGCGGATGGTCGATTAGGGTCTGGGACCAGGTATGCAAAACACCGATAAAACCAATCTCCGCCCCGAGGTGCTTCGGATCCCGGGATAGCTTCTTCAGTGTTTCAGAAACCGCTTGGAATAGGATACGGTAACTCACCGCCTGGTTTCTCAAACAAACGGGCCGTAACTTTTCAGGGATTGTAAAGACCACATGAAAATAATGGGTTGGAAGAACTTCCTGTTTCCTGGCTTCCAGCCACCGTTCCTGGTCCAGGCTTTGACATTTGGGGCAGTGCCGATTCCTGCAGGAATTATAGGATATAATGATGCTTCCGCAGGTGTCGCATTGGTATTTGTGCCCCCCAAGATCCGCTGTTCGGCAGATCTCAATGGCCTGCATGGCTCGAAGATGTCTTATAGGCAGGTTGTGAATCTGGCGGTACTGCGGACCATAGGCCCGGAATATATCGGCAACCTCTATGGGCCTTGCCATGACAGGCCAACTTATTTCTTAGGCTTATCCGGTTCCTCCTCTATAAGGTCTATGGGACTAACCACGGCATAAAGTTTCTTCTTGGCCACATGCAAATAAATCGAGGTCGTTCTCTGGTCTGAATGGCCTAATAACCGCTGAATATAAGGAATCTCTATTCCATCCTCCAGTAGATGGGTGGCAAAGCAATGCCGCAGGGTATGAACAGAGACCTGCTTTTGGATCTTGGTCTGGCCCAACGCTTCACGGAAAGCCACCTGTACACTTGAAGGGCACAGCGGCTCACTCGGCCGTATCGATGGAAACAACCAATCCTTTGGCCGGTACTTTTTCCAATAATCCCGGAGTATCTCTAAGGTGCGGTTCCCGAGCAGGGTGTATCGGTCTTTATTGCCTTTGCCCTGGGATACTCGAATCAGCATCCTTTGGCTGTCTATATCGGGAACCTTTAGATGAATCGCTTCCCCAAGCCTCAATCCACCGGAGTAGATCGTCATCAATATGGCCCGGTATTTCAGTTTCCGAACATGATCTAAAACAGCGTTTACTTCGCCTTTGGATAATACCACCGGAAGTTTCTTTTCTCGCCTGCTCCTTGGGATTTTCAGTGCCTCCCAATCTCGGCCCAAGGTGGTCTGATAAAAAAACTTCAGGGCACTGTAATGCTGGCTAATGGCCGCTTGGGAAGCGTTCTTTTCTTTTAGAAGATAATAGAGAAAATCCTTAATCGCATTTTCGCCCACATCTTCAGGGGATTTTCCATAATGGCGCACAAAGTTCTTTACGCAGTTGAGATAGGTCACCACGGTTCGTTCACTGAGGTGCTTTAACTCCATGTCTTGTTTCATTTTGTCTTTTAAAATTCCCATGTCCTTTTTCCTTTCTGATGAAATATTTTAGTTTTCAGAAAGGATACGGCATGGAAGACAAAAATCATCTAAAAAGAGATGGGCGCCCTTTGTCTCTGCTCATTTAATTGCCTAATTTAATTGTCAAAAATCGATGTCCCTGGGAAAACTGCCGCGGAGCGGCTTCGTTCAACAAGTTATTCTAATGTTTTTCTGGATAACCTAACAAATTAAAGACTTCAAATAGGGAAAGCAAACCTTTATGTTTTTCTGTCTCAGGCGGCTTTAGGTTTGCCAACTCCTTAGATTCCTTGTAACCTATTATAAATGAAAAGTATTTTTTTGACAAGTATTTGTTATCCTTTTTAATTTATGACCTGGATATTCTCCAAAATAACATGATATACATAAATAGGAGGATTCTTCTTGATGGCCACCCTTCCCTCGATACTTGCCCGACTTAACCATTATTTTACATGATAATATCTTTAGTCCGTAGTTCGGCCACCTCCCAGTCGCTCAAGCCCAGGAGCCCCTGCAACACGTATTGATTATGCTCGCCTATTAAGGGGGCACGCCCGCAGGGTAGTTCGGTGTCGCTGATCTTCCAGGGCAATCCGGCCAACTCCAATTCCCCACGCTCGGGATGTTGAACTTTGATAAAAAAATTTCTGGCCCTCAAGTGGCGGTCGGCATAAAGATCTTCAGCATCCCTGGAGGGGGCTACGGCCAAACCAGCCTTCTGGAATTCTTCAACCATCCAGTCCCGGTCTCTTGGCCGCGTCCATTCTCCGATGATTCGATCCAGTTCCTTTTCATTTTTCTTTCGGGAGGCCTGTTCTTTAAATTGCGGGTCATCGGCCAATTCGGGCTTGTTCATGACCCGGGTCAGGGCCCGGAACTCTTCGTCGTTATGTACTTCAAGAGCCAGCCAACGATCAACCCCCCAGCAGCGGTAAACATTGTGAGGGGCATATTCGGGATGGAGGTTGCCCTGCCGTTCAGGGATTATTCCGGTCATCAGATAGCCGAGCAGTTGCTCCCCGATCAGGTTGGTCGACCCTTCGCATTGGGAATAATCGATGAACTGCCCTTCACCTGTCTTGATGCGGTGATGGACTGCGGCCAGAGTGGCAAAAGCGGTGGTGACGGCGTTGGTGATGTCCGTATGGCCAATGGATCCAAAGGTGGGATGATCCTCAGGATAACCTGAGATATAAGCCACTCCTCCGACACTTTGGTGAATGGTGGCAAAGCCGAGATAGTTGGTTTCTGGACCAACATGCCCATGGCTGGAGGAAGAAACCACCACGATGTCCGGTTTAATTTTAACCAGCTCCTGATAGCCCAGGCCCATTTTGGTCATAGCATCGGGCCTCATATTGTCGATGACGATGTCGCCCATAGCCACAAGACGTTTAGCAATCCGGATGCCCTCCGGTTTGCTCAGGTCGAGGGTAAGACTTTTTTTATCTCTGTTGACGGAATTATAACTCAAGCCCTGGTTCGGCGGTAACTGGTAGGGTTTCGGCTCCCACCTGGGCCACATGACGGCACGGCGAACGATATCCATTCGTTTGTGTCCTTCCACCTTGATAACCTCGGCCCCGAGATTGGCCAGCATCATGGTGGAGTAGGGGCCGGCCCAGACCCAGGAGAAATCGAGGACCCTTATCCCCTGAAGGGGAAGTTTGAGATCCTGAACTTCTATGGGGGGAGACGCATTTCTTTTAGATTCTTGACTGATAATTTCTCTATGGATTTCCTCATTGTGCTGACCCAGAAGAGGCGCCGGTCTGGATACTTCCGGTGGGGAGACCGACAGCCGGTAGGGCCATCCGGCATATTGGAATTTTCCGGCCGCCGGATGTTCGACTTCGGTGAAGTAGCCTCGGGCCTTATACTGTTCACTGTTCATGACGTCTGCGGCCGAGTTGATCGGTCCGACAGGGATGCCCGCTTTGGCTAATTGATGGTAAATTTCATTCTTCTTTTGCTTTCTCATCCAGGCATCCAATTTAGGGGCGATCTCCATGAGATGGTTGGCCCGAAAGACACGGTCATCCCAGCGATCATCATCCAGCCAGTCGGGTTTTCCCATCAATTCCCGAAGGGCACGGAAATGGTGGTCGTCATTGGCACCCAGGGTGATATATCCGTCGCTGGTTTCCATCCGGCCCATGGCCGGCGGCCGGTCCGGGACCCGTCCCCAGTTAAAACCGTCGTAACGGTGGTTGTGCAGGGTTCCGGGAAGCAGGTTGATGACGCATTCCTGGAGAGAAATATCCAACAGGTGACCTTTGCCGGTCTTCATTCTTCCCAATACCAGGGCTATGATCCCCACAGCGGCATTCAGCGCCCCGTGATAACCCACCTGGTACCCTCCGAACTTGACAGGCGGGAAGGACAGATCGAAGGAACGGGTCGGTATGAGATTGCCCTCACCGCCGGCCTGGATGAGGGTCAGTTCATCGCCTTTGGCCTTGGCCCGCGGGCCGGTACGACCGTAAGGGGTGATAGAGGCGTAGATAAGTCCCGGGTTTAATCGATGCAGCTCATCCCAACCCAGGCCCAGATTTTCGAAAAAATCCACCGGCTGATTATCGATGAAAACATCCGCCCAACAGAGGAGTTTTTTTAAGGCCTCAATCCCATCCGGACTTTTAATATCCAGGGTCATTCCGCGCTTGCTGGTATTGGCATACAGGAAAAGGGCGCTTTTCTCCGGGTGTTTTCCTTCTTTCGGAAAGGGGCCGCATTGGCGTGACGGATCACCTTCCGGCGGTTCCACCTTGATGACATCGGCCCCCAGGTCGGCCAACAGCTTACCGCAATACGGACCCGAAACCATGTTTCGCGTATTCCACCACCTTAATTCCTGATAAAGCTTTACTTGACATATTCCTCCTGAAGAAATCCGGAACGGACCTCAACTGATTAATCCGGCCGGTGTGGCATTTTAATATTAAACCCGCATGACCGCTCGAAGTGAACACCGACGAAGCATAAAAATAGAACTTAGAATCATGCCGTTAAGAGATTATATTCTGAATTCTGGCTCCTGGCTCCTGGATTCAAGAATTCTATTTTTGTATTAAAGGGTCTTTCAATCCTGTCGTTTCTTTAAGTTTAAAACATATCATATTTCCTCCAAAAGTCTCAAATATTTTTATGGGTATTCTCTATGTTGGAATTTCTCTTGACCCGCCTGGAGACATTTTTTATACTTCATTCTCCTTATAACCACAAACAGAGAAAGGAGACTTCATCATGGCAGACCCGAAATGTGCTAAATGTTCCTGGAAAGCCAGGTTTGATCGAAATCCCAAATCATTCCTGGGTCGTTTCTGGCGGTGGCATATTAACTGGTGCCCCGGCTGGAAGGCCTATATGAAATCCATTCCCGAGGAAAAACGAGCTGAGAACCGGGCCAAATATAAATTACCTTACTAACGAGAATGCTTAAACCCCGGAGTTGTTTTTGAAAGGAATAATCACTGTGATTTATTCCTTGGACATCTCTAAACGAAAAACATGAGCAAGTTTAAATTATTTTCCATAGCCGTTTTAGTTAGGGAAGTGTCCCTGGTTTTCTCAAAAGAACCACAGCCTTTTTTGTATCCGGAGCTCAGGGGTTGATTTTTCCCTCTAATAATTAGGTTCAGAAATAATTCCCGGTGACCAAATGAGGTACTAAGACATGAATGAAAAAAAAGAACTGCTGGTGGTCAAAGAAGGCCCCTTATGTACCCTGACCATCAACAATCCGAACAAACGGAACGCCCTTACGCCAAAGTGTCTTTTTGAGATCACACAAACCTTTCAAAATCTTGCCAATGATGAAAACATCAGGGTGGTGATCCTCCGGGGGGCAGGCGAGGAGGCCTTTTCCGCCGGCGCGGATATAACAGCTATGCCCACCCGGGGAGACTCGGTGAAGATCAGGAAGGAACGAGGTGACTCCGCCTCGGCTTCCGAGGCCATTCAGAGCTTTCCCTTTCCGGTTATCGCCATGCTGTATGGATATACACTGGGGGCGGGATGTGTCTTGGCTATGGCCTGCGATTTCCGGATTGCCTCTAAAAACGTCAAAATGGGGATCCCCACCTCCAGAATGGGTTTGATTTCAAGCCACCGGGGATTTAAACGATTTTTAAATGTTCTGGGATATAGCACGGCCCTGGAAATATTTCTGACCGGACGTTCCTATGATAGTGAGGATTGCCTGACCATGGGCTTGATCAATCACCTGGTGGATCATGATGATCTGGAGAGTTATACCTACAGGTTGGCCGATGAAATCACAAGATGTGCACCCCTTTCACTTCGGGGATCCAAATATATTCTCGGCCGGATAGCCGAGAATCCAGTTCCTTCACAGGAAGACATCGAGCAATTCCAACGGCTGAGCAAAGAGGCCGCAGCCAGTGACGATCATGAGGAAGCCAAAAAGGCCTTCAAAGAAAAACGGAAACCTCGATTTATAGGGTCTTAAATAATTACTCTTTTTTTTGATCTAAACACTCAGGTCCGTCCGATGAGGAAATCAGGAAAGATAAAAATTACCAAAAGGATTTAAAGGAAAGGAGGTTGAGAGAGATTTCATGAAACTCATATTTGAAGTCAAAGACCGAATCGCCTACATTACTATCAATCGACCGGAGGCCATGAACGCCATGGATCCGGAAGTTTATGCGTTACTTTCCAAGGCCTGGATCGAGGTGCGTGACAACCCCGACATCTGGGTGGCTATTATTACCGGGGCCGGAGAAAAGGCCTTCACTGCCGGAGCCGACCTGAAGACCACCATTCCCCAGACAAAGGAAAAGGCCGATTTCTGGTTGACCCAAAAGGAGATGATCCTCAACCGTGGTTTGGAGGTTTGGAAACCGATCATTGCGGCTGTAAACGGGTACTGCCTGGCCGGGGGGGTGACTCTTCTTTTTGCAACGGATATCCGTATCGCGGCGGATTCAGGCCGTTTTTGAGATATCTGAGGTTAAGAGAGGAATCCTGCCGGGCAACGGCGGTACCCAGAGGGCACTGAAACAGCTTCCTTATGCCATAGCCATGGAAATGCTGCTCCTGGGGCGTCGTTTGACTGCGCAGGAGGCCTTGACTTACGGTTTGATTAACAAGGTCGTTCCCCTGAAAGACCTCATATCTACTGCTACAGAATATGCCAAACGGCTTTGCGAGCATGGTCCCCTGGCCTTGCGGGCTGTAAAAGAATTGGCCGTTCGATCCCAGAGTTTGCCCCTCGAAGAGGGCATTCGGCTGGAAACGGCCTTTCAGGAATTTCTTAGAACAACCGAGGATGCCAAAGAAGGCCCCAAGGCTTTTGCCGAGAAACGGAAACCGGCCTACCAAGGTCGATAGTTTTACTTGAAAGGAGTCAATAATGATCAACCATGATTATGGACTTTCCGATGAGCTCAAGATGCTCCAGTCCACCGTCCGTAAATTTGTAAAAAACGAAATTATCCCTGAAGAACAGACCCAGGACCCGGATGCTATCAAGCTTCCGGATGAAGTGGTTTCGAGGCTTCAGAAAAAAACCAGAGCCATGGGTATGTATCAGCCTTCGGCCCCCGAAGAATACGGCGGGGCGGGATTGGATTTTTTCTCCAATACCATTTTTATGGAGGAGGTATCCAAGCACCGCCAAGGATTGTATAACGCCGGATGCGAGGCCTTCGGCCATCCCATTATCCCTATCCTCTATGCCGGAACAGAGGCCCAGAAGGAAAAATACCTGAAACCCTGTGTCCAATCAACCATGCGCGGTTGTTTTGCCATTACCGAACCTTCCGGGGGATCGGACCCGGCCCGGGCCATCCGCACCCGGGCAAAAAAAACCAATAAAGGATGGGTGATCAATGGAAATAAAATCTGGATTTCCCACGCCAAGGTTTCGGATTTTGCGACGGTATTTGTCCGGACGGATGACGGCCCCATCGGAATTCGAGGAGAGATCACCTGTTTTATCGTGGAAACCGGAACCCCGGGATATACCATCAGCAATGCCATCCCGGTTATAAGGCCCGAAGCCCCTTATGAACTCATTTTTGAGGACTGTCTGGTTTCTGAAGAGCAGATGCTGGGGGAAAGGGGCGGGGGTTTCAATCTGGTAAAATCCCTTCTCACGCAGAACCGCATTCCCTATGCCGGTCAGTGTGTGGGAGTGGCCCAGGAATCCCTGGAGATGGCTGTTGAATACAGCAAAATCAGGGAGACTTTTGGAAAGCCCCTTTCCCAGCGGCAGGCGGTTCAGTGGATGCTGGCCGATTCCGCTGTCGAGCTTCATGCGGCCCGGCTGGTTGTCTACAATGCCGCCCGCTGTCGTACTGAAAACAAGCCCTTTGAGATCGAATCCTCCATGGCTAAGCTTATGGCCAGTGAGGTAGCCATGAATGTCGTGGATCGGGCCATTCAAATTCATGGCGGTATGGGCCTGGCCAAAGAATTACCTCTGGAGCGGTGGTACCGGGAATTGCGGACCCGTCGAATCGGAGAAGGGCCTTCCGAGGTCCACCGGATGGTGATTTCCAGGGAGATGATTTCGTAAAATCCAAAGGGGCTCGAGGATTAAAGTTTTTGCTTCTTGATTCAAGAGTTCATTTAATTCATAATCGATGTTACGAGTTGCGGGTTGCGCGTTGAAAGCTTTTGAATTCTTAACCCGTAACTCGTAACCCGCAACACCTACTAAGGCGTCGGGTTTAGAAAAATTTCCAATTCAAATAATTTGCTATAATCTCATTTTTTTGGAGGTAAACCATGAAACCAACCCGATCTCTGCTTTTTGTTCCGGGTCATAAACCGGCCTGGATGGAAAAAGCTGTAAAATACGGGGCTGATGTGCTTATTCTTGATCTGGAGGATTCTGTCCCGGACAATGAAAAAGTGGCCGCCAGACCATTGGTCAAAGCAGCTTTAAAATCCCTGTCCGCTCAAGGCCAGATGTGCAATGTCCGGGTCAACGGCTTTGCCACCGGCCTGACCCTGGATGATCTGGAAGGGATAATAAGTCCGGAACTGAACGGTATTGCCCTTCCCAAAGTGGAGACGGTGGATGACATGAAGGCCCTGGATACCCTGTTAACCCATCTTGAAAAACGTCATACAATAGAACCGGGAACTATCAAAACTTCCCTGGGGATTGAAACCGCCAAGGCCTTGAGAAACGCCTATGATATCGTCACTTCCTGTGAAAGAGTGACCGGTCTTTCCGTGGCCTGCGGTCCTGGTGGAGATGCCAGCCGCTCCATGGGGTTTATCTGGTCCAAAGAAGGGACGGAGACCTTATATATCCGCTCCAAGGCCGTATTAGAGGCCCGGGCCGCTGGGATTCCGTACCCGACGATCAGCTCCTGGTGGGATATCAAGGATACGGAAGGTTTGAGAAAAGATGTCCTGCTAAACCGAAGCCTGGGATTCAAAGGACAAACCGTCATGCATCCTACTCATGTGCCCATTGTCAACGAGGTCTTTACCCCTTCGGCTCAGGAGATTGCCTTCTTTAAAGGGTTGATAGAAACCTTTGAAGAGGCTGAGAAGAAAGGGAGTGCGGCGGTTGTTTATCAAGGGGACATGATTGATTATGCCATGGTCAAAACCGCCAGAGAGATGCTGGAGTTTGCCGAATCGATCGGGGTGAAGGGAAGCTGAAATCCAGAATTCAGAATACAGAATAAAATCTTTAAACTTTAATTGCTGTTGCGGTTGCGCGTTACGGGTTTAAAACTCATCTCTTTTTCTAATAACCCGCAACTCGCAACCCGTAACCCGTAACCCGTAACCCGTAATTCGACCGGCTATAACCCGCCCGGAATCTTCCTATTTCTTCTTGCTCTCCTGATACGTTTTGGCCTGATGCTTGACGATATCCACCAGATTTCCCATGGCCAAGTTGACATCGATCAAGTGTAAGCCCCAATCGGCCAGGATTTGACCCCCGACCACCACATCTCCTTTGATATCATCGGTTCGAGAATCCTTGGGATCCCCATGGACGGTAATTTCCAGGTAAGATCCATGCTGGTTAGACACACATTGCCCGGTAAGTAACCCGGGTAGGCTTACAAAGGGTGTGGTGATCTCCCTTTTGGGAGTAACCCAGGCAAACGGTTCCGAGGAGGAAGTCAGGCTGTTGCCGGACGAGAGGTAGGCATGTAGTTCGCCGCTGCCGCCGCCGAGGGCCGCCGGATTGGTACAGGCGGCAATCGTATCCCCCTGGCCCTTGCCAAATCGGCTGTTTTCCGGCGGTGGAATTGTAGACCGGAATGAGGCATAGGTAATAATACATCCGATATCGTCGTACTTGTGACACAAAGGCATCTTTTGAAACGTCCCGCCCACATCTTTATTCGGCGGAACCTGAACGCGCGAACCGAGTATTAAGGCTGAAATGATTTGAGACTGAATGGGTTTACCCTCAATTTCATTGCGGATGAGTTGGGTGAGGACCAAAGAGCCTTGAGAGTGACCGATTAAAACCACCCCTCTCCCCTTATTGTCATGTTTGAGGTAATAGTTCCAGGCATCGAGTACATCATTATAGGGGAGCATTAGATCTACCGCCATAGGGTTTCCGGTTATGGCGGCCCGAAGGGCGGTCAGGGTAACCTGGCGATAGAGAGGCGCATAAACCCGGCATTGAGAGCCGAAGCGGGCAAATTGCTGCTTAATTACACTATTTTCTTCCGGACCGGCATTCATGTCACTATTGGGAGTGGGATCAAAGGATACAGTGGGATAAACGTAGAAACAGTCAATGGGCGCATCGGGATTGGCCTTCCAGTCTTCCCGGGTCAGGGTACCGTCCGCTGCAATAATGGTGCTGGTCTCGTCAACCGCACAAGCATCCTGCCTGCCCGGCCGGCATAACCAGGTGGAGGGCTGGCTGTAATCATTTTTGGCGGCAACTTTTTCATCACTCGCTTTTGTTTGGGCTGTCACCGATAGGCCGGAAAACAGGCTGATAATAACCCCGGTAAAAAAAATCCGGATCATGATGGAACGTTTTGGTCTCACTTTTTGGTCCTCTCTAAATAATAGTCGATTAGGTCTGATCCAACAACTATACTTAAGTTTTTCCCTTTTCCGGAAAAGTGTCCGATCTTACACCGATCAATAGACAACCGGCAAGAAAATTCTTTAATGCCCTGGATTGGTTTGTAACCTTTTTTGGAGGGGAAAAAATTTTTTATTTTCTGTCCATATCCCCCCTTTTCCCAAAAATGGGGATGGGTCCTTTGAATTGTCTTTGTAAATTGCATAATAGTTTAGTATAATTTAGGGCAATAGGGAAAGATGGGAAATTAAATTATACTCTTTAGAAAGGAGAAATAATTATGAAAGCTTCGAGTATTCTTTCCAAAATGATGGCCGTCCTGATCGTGGTGTTTGGTTTGGCCCGAAATGCTCCGGCTCAATATCGGGATTATTATGGTGGCTGGGGAATGGGCCCGGGCATGATGGGCTACGGAGGGATCGGTTGGTTCGGTCCCCTGTTTATGGTCTTCTTCTTTGTATTGATCATTGTTGCCATTATTCTTCTGATCCGCTGGCTGGTTGCTTCCAGCCACCCCAGGACTCAAAGTTCACATCCGGAGAACACGGCTCTGGAAATCCTTAAAACAAGGTACGCCCGGGGGGAGATTGATAAAGAAGAATTTGAAACCAAAAAGAAAGATCTGCTCTAAATCAGGAAATTACAAATAAGGAGAAGAACCATGGAATTTATAGGAAGACGGGACTTTTTAAAAGTTGCCGGGGTGGGAAGTACTTTCCTTTTTTCCGGGGCCGTTTCTCAAATCATCCCAGGGGTATTAACCGCCGAAGCCGCTGAATCGATTAAAGAGATAAAGCTTGATGCCGCTATAACTCCAATAACCTTGGGTGGGGACAAATCTTTTAAGGCCTGGACCTATAACGGACAGGTTCCGGGTCCAGCCATAAGGGTCAAAGAGGGTGAAATTTTACGGGTAATTTTGAAGAACCGTCTTCCGGAAGAGACCACAATCCATTGGCACGGCCTGCCCGTGCCCAACCGGATGGATGGGGTCCCTTATGTGACCCAAAAGCCGGTCAAACCTGGTGAGACCTTTGTCTATGAATTCAAAGCCACCCCGCCGGGCACATACTTTTATCATTCCCACGTTTCTTATCAGTTGGATCGGGGCCTTTACGGCTCGCTGATCGTGGAACCGAGAAAAGAGACAAGAAGTTATGACAAAGAATTCACCCTTCTCCTGGAAGACTGGGTAACGGTTGACGGAGGCGGCCCGGAGGCCTCCAGGGCAGGACGGATAAGACCGGGTATGGGAATGATGGGTGGTATGATGGGGAGGAGAGGAAGATTCTCCGGCGGGCCTCTCCAGGAACCCTGGTATGATGTCTATACTATGAACGGCAAAGTCTTTAAAGCCGCTCCGCCCTTAAAGGTAAAAAAGGGAGACCGTGTCAGGCTCCGGGTCATCAATCCTTCTTCTTCCACTTTTTATACTCTTCGTATTGCCGGGCATACCCTGACTATTACCCACGCCGACGGGCGTCCGGTCATTCCCGTCAAGGTAGACTTTTTGACTATCGGGATGGGAGAACGCTATGATTTGGAATTGGAGGCTAATAACCCGGGACGATGGTTGATTTCCAACCTGGCTGACAACAGCCCAGTCAGCGATTGGCAATTCGGCACTTTGGTTTATGAAGGGATCCGATCTCCAAGTTTTAATGATGACAACCGGAGGAACCTGCAGTTCAGTGATTATAGTCTGTTGGAAGGTCTCGATGAAAGAGTTATAAAACCGGTAGCCGGGCCGGTCGACAGGGTTTTCAGAATGGTTCTTTCAGGAGGAATGATGGGGTCTCCCTATTGGACCATCAATGGTCGAATCTACCCCGATTCGGAAGATCTGACCATCAAACGCGGGGAGAAAGTCCGATTTGAATATTATAACAGGAGCATGATGCCCCATCCTATGCATATTCATGGCCATTTCTTTGAGGTGCTCGGGTCCGGTCGGGTGACCGGGGTTAGAGCCAAAAAGGACACGATTATAATTCCAGCCGGTATGGGCCAGGGGGCCATGGAGTTTGTCGCTGATAATCCGGGTGTCTGGTTCCATCACTGCCACAACCTTTATCACATGGGAGCGGGCATGGCCAACCTTGTAAAAATTTAATTATTTTTATCAATTTTGGTTTTTGAAAAATAGTCAAATATTTTTTCTTTTTTGCCACGAACCAGGCAGAAGAGGACAGATGGAATAAGAAGCGCTGATTGACGACCCTCAATCAGCGCACTTCGTTGAACAAGGTTCACCCATCACGTTCTCATCATGGCTTTTATCTTCGGCCCTTTTCCTTTATTCAATCAAAAAATTATTGGCATCACATACGGGCCACACATAAAAGTGAGGCGTCTTTTTCTGCCCGACGCCGATAGCCCCTTTGGTGAGATACAGAGCCCAGGCCCAGTCCGGCTCAAACACGCTGGTCGTTGATGACCAATAGGAATCCCTGACCTCCCTGAAGGGGGTGCCTAGCCGGAAGCGCCGGGCTATGAGTGCTGCAGTCCACTAAGGATTCCAACTCGTTAATATTGGGCAGTCTCCATAAAAGCCGCCTGTTTCCCTGCAAATTGAGCTCAGCTATCACATCAAAGGCTTCCCTCCATCTCACCCGGTCCTCCTGCCAGATCTGCCGTCCTCAGCCAGCATAACCCTGTAAGCCTGTCGATAACTGTATCACCGGCCTTCTCAAAGCGCGGGTCAGGCCAGGCTAACCCGAAGCGGGACTCGCCGTCTTGATTTGAATCGGCACAGGGAATAAGGTTGCCCTTGGAATCATAACATTGGCTTTGACCCGTAGCGGGGAGAAGGTTATGACCCCTGCCTCGGACAGGCCAGAGTAAGAAAAACTGCTCCTTGCCCCCATAAAACATACGGCCTCCCTCCATATGGACATACCAGGAGTAAGCGGTATTGATCGCCGCTGTAGTGGAAGTCCAGTACCAGCCAGGGAATACATTCCGAAAGAGATGGCCTTTGGGCAAGGCCGGTTTTTTTGTCTGATGGCTCACAAGACTCCGCAGTTCACGACGGTTGGGTAGCCGCCAGTCCGTGTATCCAAAGGCCTTCTCCCGGTTCAGGGAAGCGATATAATCCAATGATTCCTGCCAGGTCAAGGGAAACTCCGCAAGGTTGGCATTTTGGGTCCAGATCAGACCCGTCAGGAGGTCCCGGACCGTCCCGCCTTCTTCCTCAAATCTCGGTACCGGCCAGGGTCGACCCTTTACCAACTCGGCATCCTGTCCGGTTCCCGGACAAGGGATCTCCTGACCTGTTTCGCTATAACAGGTAACCTGACCGGTTTGAAGGTACCCTCTCATTGCGGTTATCTCTTCTTTGGTATATAGCTTTTTTAAGGTATCCAACTCCTGGTGAATCGACCTTGCCAAGCAACAATTCCATTGATTACAACAACCGCTGGCTGCCGGTCTTAGCTTGGGCAGACCCCCCTTTTCAGGACGGCCAGGATAGAAAACCCTGCTGCCAAGGGAGGTCTGCGGGTTAGAAGGCTATTTTTTTTCATTTTCCAGATACTTTTCAGGATCCTTTACGAACTTTTCCTTACATCCCGGAGAACAGAAATAATATTTATTTCCTTTATATTCCGATACCCCTGCCGCTTCTTTCTCTTTAATATCCATTCCACAGACAGGATCTTTGGCCATAATGCTCACCTCCTTTCATATTTCGGTCTCATGTTGTGGTAAATAGTGTTTCCGGCCGATGCCTGGTTCCCTTATAACTTTGCCCTTTTCAGCCTGAGCGCGTTGCCTATGACCGAAACGGAACTAAAGCTCATCGCCGCGGCTGCGAAGACAGGGCTTAAGAGGATCCCGGTAAACGGGTAAAGAATCCCGGCGGCTATGGGCAAACCAAGGGAGTTATAAGCCAAGGCGAAAAAGAGGTTCTCTTTGATGTTCCGCATGGTTGCGCGGCTGAGGGCCCTGGCCCGGGCTATTCCCCGGAGGTCCCCTTTGACCAGAGTAACACCGGCACTTTCCATAGCTACATCCGTACCGGTACCCATGGCAATGCCCACATGGGCCTGAGCCAGTGCCGGAGCATCGTTTATGCCATCCCCGGCCATGGCCACTATCCGGCCTTTCTCCTGAAGTTGCTTCACAATGTCGGCCTTTTTATCAGGAAGCACTTCTGCGAACACCTCGTCAAGACCGAGTTTTTTCGACACTGCCTCTGCCGTTGTCCGGCTGTCGCCCGTAACCATTACGACGCGCATTCCGTCGTTATGAAGCAGGCTGATCGCTTCGGGCGTCGTTTCCTTTATGGGATCGGCTACACCGAGCAGTCCAGCGATTTTTCCATCGATAGAAAGGAACATAACGGTCTCGCCCTGACCGCGCAGGCCCTCCGCCTGGTCCGAAAGGGCCTGGATTTCAATATCAGGCTCATCGAAAAAAAGACGGTTGCCCAGACGCACCTCTCTGCCGTCGATCTTTCCAATTACCCCTTTTCCTGTAACGGACTGAAAGGCCTCCACTGCTCCCAGGTCCAAACCCCTTTCCCCGGCACCGTTAACGATTGCCGCTCCCAGGGGGTGCTCGCTGCCCTGCTCGAGACTCGCGCCGAGACGGAGAATCTCCTTTTCCTCGAATCCCGGGGCTGTGGACACCGTAACGAGCTTTGGTTTTCCGAGTGTGAGTGTTCCGGTTTTGTCCACGATGAGGGTATCTACTTTTTTCATAACCTCGATGGCTTCAGCATTCTTAAAAAGGATCCCCCCAATAGCGCCTTTTCCCATCGCGACCATGATCGACATGGGAGTCGCCAATCCCAGGGCGCAGGGACAGGCAATGATAAGAACGGCCACCGAATTAATGATGGCGAGGGCCATTCGCGGTTCAGGCCCCACCCAGGCCCAGATGATAAAGGTGAGGATGGCGATGGCGACCACGGATTGGACGAAATATCCGGCCACTCCATCGGCCAGTTTCTGGATAGGAGCCCGGCTTCTTTGTGCCTCTGCCACCATTTGGACGATCTGGGACAGAAGTGTATCCGCCCCCACCTTCTCCGCTTTCATGATAAGGCTTCCCGTGCCGTTTACCGTAGCTCCGATCACCCGATCGCCTTTCTGTTTATGGACCGGGACCGGCTCCCCTGAGACCATCGATTCATCTACCGAACTGGTACCTTCAACCACTATGCCGTCCACCGGGATCTTTTCTCCGGGGCGGACCCGGAGAAGATCGCCGACAACCACCTGCTCAAGGGGGATATCATTCTCTCTGCCGTTTTCGATACGCCTGCCCGTCTTGGGGGCGAGCCCCAGGAGGGCCTTGATGGCCGCGCCGGTCCTGCCCCGGGCTTTCAGCTCGAGTACTTGACCCAACAACACCAGGGTCACGATGACGGCAGCAGCCTCGAAGTAAAGGCCCACCCTTCCACCCTCTCCGCGAAAGGAAATGGGAAAGATCCCGGGGAAGAGAACCGCTATGACACTATAAACATAGGCCACGCCAGTGCCGAGGCCGATAAGCGTAAACATGTTGGGACTGCGATTCACCACGGACTGCCAGCCGCGGACAAAGAAAGGCCAGCCCCCCCAAAGCACGACCGGAGTGGCCAGAACAAGCTCTATCCATCCTGATATTGAGGGTGGAATAACCTTCGTCAGGACATCGGAAAAGTGGGGTAACATGGCCAGGACAAATAACGGGATAGCCAGGACCAGGCTGATCCGGAAGCGGCGGGTCATGTCAATCAGTTCAGGGTTTACTTCTTCAGCAACGCTGATCGCTGCTCTAAAGCCATGCCGCATTTGGGACAAGTGCCAGGGGCATCCCGTATGATTTCCGGGTGCATAGGACAGGTCCATTCTGTTTTAGAAGGCGCTGCAGGAGTCACGGGTTCCAGGGCCATACCGCATTTCGGACAGGAACCTGGTTGGGCTTCACGTATTTCAGGATGCATGGGACAGGTGTAGATCCGGCTTTCGGTAGAGGGCGGGGTGTCTGAAACCGCGGCTGGTTCGGACTGACAAAGGCTTGAGGATCCTTATCGAATTTAGCCTTGCAGGAAGGGGAGCAGAAGAAGTATGTCTTCCCTTCATATAGGGTTGTGGCTACGGCATCTTTCTCCTCGATGCTCATACCGCAGACAGGATCGATTACGGTCATAGTTCACCTCCGTTTTGAAAAATGTCGGTCCACACATTGTCATCATTTCCTTCCATCTGGATACAAATGTGGTAACCCTTGGTTATTATAACGGATGAATGGGTATTTATGAAAGTGCGAAAAACTATTCTCTCCCTGAGTTCAACTGGATTCATCTACGATCGTTAAAACAATACGGTCAACCTCTTCGGCTATTGATTTTATGTCTGCCTGAGGGTAAAAGTCCGCGATCATTTTTGGTCTAAGGGTGCTTATGTAAGTCTTTCCGTCCTCGACATAGACACTGATCGGGCAGGGGAGCATCAGGGATATTTTTATATCCTTAGCCAAAACCTGGCTGGCATACTTTGCATTGCATATCTCGATTATCTTAAGCGGCTCTCGTTCAAACCCTTTGGCCGCAAGGGTTGCTTTCACATCGTGAGTGTGAAGTACCCCAAAACCCTTTTCCTTGCTTTTTGCTTCAATAGCAAAAACGGCCGCATCGAAGCTTTTATCTGTTTCTACTGTGTAATCAAACTGGTTCATTTTGTGAACTCCTTTTAGTTTTAAGGAATCTATTGAGCCTTTTATTTCTATTTGTCCTCTAAAACATTACGGGGGCTTTCTCAATCTCTGGAAATTTATTGGATCATGACAGACCCCCTTCGGGAGGGAGCTCTGTCAATCTAAAGATTATTTTTCCCCTGTTCCCAGATACTTTTCCGGATCTTTCGTGAACTTTTCCTTGCAGCCCGGGTTACAGAAGTAATATTTTTTGCCTTTGTATTCTGAAACCGCCGCTGCTTCATTCTCCTTAACTTCCATTCCACAAACAGGATCTTTGGCCATAGTCCTTCACCTCCTTTCCATGGAAGGCCTTAAACCTTTCCGTTACACAGGAGGTGTAGGACATCCCCTGCGCAAACCGTGTAAATTTTTCACCTTCGGCCTTTTCTATTTATTCTTAGGAATCTTCCAGAATCAATACCAGCCCCTCGGCCCCGACAATTCTTACCTTCTTTCCCTTGGGAATAACCCTTGTCCTTGGTCCGAGCATCCCATATCTCCCCATTGATCCGCACTTTTCCTTCAGGATTAATCTCCTTAACTACCAAGGCCTCTTCTCCGATCATTTCTTCCATACCTGTTTTCACTGGCAGCTTCATCGAGGTCATCATCTTGATATTGACGAAGGCACCAAAAAGAAAAATTGGGATATAAACCAAAAGGGCATTCCCAAAAGGTAGGACCATGAATAACCCCAGAGCTAATATCGGCGAAAACATGACGGTCATCATTTCCATTTTCTTTTCCTCAATATCCCAAATCCTTTTTCTTTTCCTCAAATTCTTCTTTGTTGATCTCACCTTTGGCATATCTTTTTTTGAGGATGTCCAAAGGAGAAGCCTCATGGCTTCCACCTTGGCCCCGATTTCCCGGGAAACTCCAGGACCCCTTGGAAAAATAAAAGATAGCCACGATCACAGCTATTATCAAAAAAAACCCAATAAACATTTTATCCTCCTTTTCTTGAAAACCCTTAAGTACTTCTTTTGTAAGATCGATAGGATAGGAACACAGTCAATCCTTGGAACATTCCAGGTGTTTTAGTATATCCAATATCAGATCTTTTTCAACTTCCACCTTTAATCCCGCCTGTTGTAAGTTTTCCACGGTCTCCCGATTGATATTGGCACCGACTACCCTTACTATAACCGGGTTCAAGAAGTTCATTAACCTGCCGATCAAAGGTTTTTTGCTGATGACATGTTCCAACATCAAAATTTTGCCGTCTTTTTTACAAACCCTTCTTATCTCCTTAAGCCCTTTTACCGGATCGGGTACGGAACAGAACACACAGGTGGTTATTACCGTATCAAAGGTTTCATCGGCGAAATCAAGGTCCTGCACGTCCATCAACCTCAAGTCCACCTTTCTCCCCAACTTCAATGCTTTTTTCTTGGCCTTTTCAAGCATTTTTTCACTAAAGTCTATGGCCGTTACCTCAACGTTTTCCGGATAGTATCTTATATTCAACCCTGTTCCGACGCCGACTTCAAGCACTTTTCCCTTAGCTTCCTTCCAAAGGGAAATTCTCCATTTTTCCATCCCCCCTTTTTCCATCCCCTGGAGCAGATCATAAAAGCCGGCGATACGATTATATCGCTTTTTTATTTTCTCGGTATCCTGTTGCACTTAAAATCTTCCTTATCGTCTCCCTCGGTTATTAACAGGAAATATCTTCTCTTCGTTTCCTATAATATTTTTTTCTGTCTTAAAAGATATCCATAGAGCCGGACGGGGGGGAACCTTTAAACACATCTCTGAATAACCTGCCCCGTTTGCCATATTGGGAAATTTAGAAAACTAAACTTAAGCCCTATTTTTCCAGTTTCCACTCGAAGATCCTTTCCGGAACACCGGCCACTTCTTTGATAACCAATTTGACTGATTTGGGGCTACCCTTCAGAACAGGAAATTCGAGAACCCCGCTACGATGATGACCACCCGGCGTTGAACCCTGCCATTTTGTCGGCCGATAATTACCTCCCTGGTCATCCTTTCAGAACAGCTAGAGCTTTCAGTCCTATCCACCTTTTGGGCCGGGTTTCTGTCTCTTTCATGTTTTCAACCCTCTTTTGGATGAGCCTGACCCAACGTCTGCACAATCGCCTTTAATTCATTGGAGGTGACCTCATCCTGATTATATTCAAGGATAGCTTCCCGATGCCCGAAGTCTAACAGGGCCTTTTTGACCCCGATTTGTCCTGATAAGGCCTCTTCAATCTCCCGGGCACAGGAAAGACAGGTCATCCCCTCAATGGAAAAAGTGGTCGTGATAGTGTTTTCGACTTTTTTTGTTTGGTTAGACTCGCCCGGGGACTACCGGGGAATGATCAATGCAGAATTCTTACTATTTTTATATCCCATTATTTACCCCCAACTTGGCAGTTTCCTTTTTTATAGACCAAATTTTTATTGATCCTGACAACTTAAGATGCAATGAATATGCCAATTGTGAAATAAACAATTCAACCTATTAATTTTATAAGTATTTTATAGGCAAATAAATATTTAATGAGTGATTTTATTTCTGAAAGAAAATTTGGAACTGGATAAGAATTACTCAGATTTCAGGGTAAGGTGAGGTGCAAAGAGAAAAAAGCAGCCGGCTTGGTTGCCGGCTGCATCGTTATCATAAGTTTAGTCCTTAACAGTCACTACCGGCAAGCTATAGGGGCTTTGGAAAAAATTTGTTGTTGCAGTTCCCAAATCTCTTTTTCAAACTTGGTTGCATCTTCTGGTTTAGTCTTGGGATTTCGCATGGCCTCAAAGTATTCAAACCGTTTATTATTCAATTCCTTTCTCTTTCCAGCGGACTCATCAAAATATTTCTGGCATTCCTCGCTTTGACCGTAGCTTTGGCCGTAGCCTTGCCGTCCTCCCCCGCCGGGGCCCATACCGTAACCACCGCCATAGCCTTGTCCCATCATCCCAGGGCCCATTCCATAGCCACCCCCCCTGACTCCGGGGCCCATGCCATACCCTCCCTGAGGCCCCTGGTAATAGTCGCCACCGTATCCGCCACCATAGCCACCTCTTCCTACCGGACCCATGCCGTAACCCCACATGCCATATCCCCGTGCAAAAACGAAGGCTGCTACTACCAGTACTACCAGCAAGAGTCCCAAGGCAGAAAATAACCATGCTTTTTTCATCCCCTTACCTCCTAAATGGGAAAAATATTTTAATATGCGGTAAAATTTTTCGCCGATAAACCGGGCGTCTGGTTCCATCTCTGCCAAAACCCTTACTGCTTTGAAGCAGGAATGGCCAACTTAGTAAAAATATAAGACGGTCGACGGTCCAAGTTTGTCGAGTCCTCCTAAACAAACAAATGTTAAAGGCTCACCTTGTCTGTTTAGGAGGTAATCATTCAGTGTTGAAATCCTCAACGGCAAGCTGCAGGAGCTTTGGAATATATTTCCTTTTGCAGTTCCCAAATCTCTTTTTCAAGCTTAGATACTTGTTCTGGTTTAGTCTTGGGATTTCGCAGGGCTTCAAAATAATCAAACCTTTTATTGTTCAATTCCTTTCTCATTCCAGCAGACTCATCAAAATATTTCTGGCATTCCTCGCTTTGACCGTAGTCTTGGCCGTAGCCTTGCCGTGCTCCCCAGCCGGGGCCCATCCCGTAACCACCGCCATAGCCTTGTCCCATCATCCCAGGGCCCATTCCATAACCTCCACCCCAACCTGGTCCTCCGCCATAGCCTCTACCCATCATGCCGGGGCCCATTCCGTAACCACCGCCATAGCCCGTGCCCACATACCGCATCCACCTCCCCAGCCTTATCCCATCATGCCGGGACCCATTCCATAACCTCCATTCCAACCGGGTCCTCCGCCATAGCCTCCACCCATCATGCCGGGTCCCTGGGCAAAGGCCAAACCACCAATACTTAGCATCAGGGCTAAGGTCCCCACTAAAATTCCTCTTTTCATGGTCTACCTCCTAATATTTTCTTATTGCACACCAAAACATTAGAGCAAATAGCTTGCCACCAGGCAAAGGAAAAGAAGAAACCTGGAATCAGGCCTGATATTGTAGAGTTGAATTAATAGGGGAAAATATTAAAGAAGGCTGAAACGATAAGTTGGACCTCCATATTTGGAGGTTCCACCAAATATGGAGGGAATCTTTGAGGGGTGACGAACATCTTATCAGAATAAAAAGTTCTTAGTAGAGTTGACGAACGTAACCGGTATTTTTGTCAATGGCCAGTTTGGAAACCAGGGAATTATCCTTGGTTCGGATCTCGGTCTCAAAATAAGTCTCTTTGTCTCGGATCTTTCCCGGTTTCAGATTGGGATTGCCGCCGATGTAATTTCTAACAATAGATTCGGCATCGTGTTGTGTCAAAGCCCTTTCCCTTCCATAAGTTCCATAATTGGGCCTGTCATAGCCGGGATTTCCATTGTTTCCATAGCCTGGTCCTCCCATATAACCTCCGTTATTCCCATATCCGGAGCCCATCATGTTACCCCCATAACCTTGCCCCATCATACCGGAGCCCATTGTGTATCCCCAGGATCCGGCTGAGGCCAAACCGGCAAGGCCGAGCCCTAAACTCAAAATCATAACGACTAATAATTTTTTCATAACCTGTCCTCCTTATTGTTTTTGGTTTATTAATATCCCAAGTCCATTTGACTGTCCCTGTTTATAAAACCCTTCCGAAAATGGGCGGAAAAATGTCGGAATATTGTGAGGCCAGGAGAAATCAATCCCCTGGCCTAAGACAATTGATTTTAGTTGAGTTGGCGAACATAACCAGTGTTTTTGTCGATAGCCAGTTTGGATACCAGAGAGTTATCCTTGGTCCGGATCTCGGTCTCAAAATAGGTCGTTTTGTCTTCGATTGTTCCGGCCTTTAAGTTAGGATTCCCACCGATGTAATTTCCTACGATGGCTTCGGCATCCTGTTTGGTCAAAGTCCTCTGGCTTTGGTAAGCACCGGTATTATTGTCCCAACAGGGCATTCCATATCCGGGTCCCCCATTGCCCCTATAACCATAACCAGGGCCCATCATATAGCCGCCGTTGTTACCCCAACCCGTCATGTGTCCCCAATAACCGGCCGAAGCAACACCTGCAATCCCTAAACCTACAACCAGAACCATTACCATTAATAACTTTTTCATTTTGCTACCTCCTTAGAATGTTTTAACCTATGATAATGCAATGGTTATGCCAAGGTATAAAGTTATTTTACAATTTATTGATATTACTTATTAAAAACTAATTTACCCCCCTTTAAAATGTTTTAATATAGGAATAGCCGTATAATTTTTATGCACTTATTCTTTCATGTATTATTCTTTTTGGGTAAATCTTACACACCCAAATTAGACTATGAATTTTTCTTATGAACATATAAAATAAGAACGATGAAATTCCTGAACCACAAGGTCACTTCAGTACGAGGCAAAAGACTTTTTTTCCCCATTATCTCTATCTTAGCGGTAGTTCTGACCCTTCTTGTGCTTTTAAGCATCTCCACTTATAGACATTTTAACCGCGGGCAGTTGAGAATGGAGGAGTCGCTTTTCAGGGATGGGCAAATTATTCTTAAAAGCTTTGAGGCTTCTTTTCGGACCGGTATGATGGGTATGATGGGGCGGACCGGTAACCTTCAGGAGATTATGAATTCCGTCGCCACCCTTTCGGACATTCATTTCGTCGCCTTAGTGGATCAGCAAGGCATTATTTTGGCCCATAGTGATGAACATTTGGTCGGCACCCCTTTTCCAGAAAAGGAAAAACTCGGACGACTGCCCGGCCAGGAAGGACCGAAAAGCTGGTTTGGGAAAAAGGGAGAATTCATTGTTGTCAAAAGGATGGAGCCTTTTACCTCTATGGGAATGAGGGAGGGCGGGATCGGCGGCATGGGGTTTAGAATGCATTCCATGATGGCCCCAAGCGGGACCCTCCTTGATCAGGTGCTTTCCGGGAAAGTCTATGCCGTTGTGGGTTTGGATACCAAAGCCTTTGAGGAAGCCCGCAATAGCGACCTTCGTCACGCCATCATGATGGGGCTGATTTTATTGGTCCTGGGGACGGCGGGTTTTTATTTTATTTTTTTAGTCCAAAATTATTACGTTTCCCAAAGGGCTTTGGATTCCATAACCGTCTATATGAATCATGTGGTTGAAAATATGCCCGAAGGGCTTCTTTCTATCGATACTCATGGGGATATCGTAAAGTTGAATCTCAGAGCCAAGGAAATATTGACCTTGACCGGTAAACGGTTTCTCCCCTTTCTTGAACCTATTCTGAATTCCTTAAAAAAGAAAACACCGGTCTTGGAATATGAAATGGAATTTCCGATGGAGGAGGGGAATTCCCTTCCTCTTTCTCTGAGTGCCGCCAGGTTGATTTCGGAAACCGGAGAAGAGCTAGGTGCAGTCATTATCCTGAGGGACCTGCGGGAAATCAAAGCGCTGCAGGAGAAAATTAAAATGAGTGAAAGGCTGGCCAGCCTGGGAACTTTGGCGGCCGGTATGGCTCATGAAATTCGGAATCCCCTGAGTTCCATTAAAGGGTTTGCCCAATATTTCCTGAAGAAAAATCCACCCGGCAGCGAGGGACAAAAATACAGTGAGGTCATCATCCAGGAAGTGGAAAGACTGAACCGGGTTATAACCAACCTGTTGGATTTTGCCCGGCCCAAAGAACCGGTTAAAACCCTGGTTTCTATGGAGACTATTATACAACATACCTTGGAATTGATTAAAGATGATGCCCGGTCTAAAGGAATTCAGGTTAAAACGGCAATAGAAGAGCAATTGCCTTTGCTTTGGATGGACAGGGACCAGATCACCCAAGTCTTGCTGAATATCCTCTTGAACGGTCTCGATGTTCTGAAAGAGGGCGGAACACTTTCGATTCATGCTTTTCTGAATCAAAAATCAAAGGTCCTGATCGTGGAAATCGAAGATAACGGTCCGGGGATGTCCGAAGAAGAACTGGCCAAGATTTTCGATCCTTTTTATACAACCAAGAAAACAGGTACAGGACTTGGGCTGGCCATAGCTTATCGAATCATCGAAAAACACCAAGGGACCTTGAAGGTGAAAAGCAGCCCAGGGGCCGGCTCCATTTTTCATATGGAGTTGCCGGTAGTTTCAGAGGGAGCCAATGGATAAAAAAAAGATTCTAATTGTCGACGATGAAGCCAGTCATCGGATGATGCTCAAGGCACATCTTGACGAGGAAGGATATGAGGTCATCGAGGCTCCCGACGGTCAGGCGGCCGTGGATTTGGTCAGTCGACAATTCTTTGATCTCATTTTGATGGATATGCGAATGCCGGTTATGGATGGGATGGAGGCCCTCCAACGCATAAAAAAGATCACTCCGGTCATCCCGGTCATCATGATGACCGCCTTTGGCTCGATTGATTCGGCCGTGGAGGCGCTGAAAGCCGGGGCCGATGATTATCTGACCAAGCCCCTCGATATGGATGAACTCCTTTTAAAAGTGAAAAAGGTCCTTCATTATCGGCATTTGGAAAAAGAAAATCTTTTGAACCGGGAGCGGCTGGGGGAAAGATTCGATTTTTCCAATATCATCGGCAAGAGTCCGGCCATGAAAGAGCTTTTCGAAACACTGGCAATGGTCGCCCCGACCGATGCCACTGTTCTGCTGCTCGGAGAAAGTGGAACCGGGAAAGAAATCATTGCCAATGCCATCCATCAAAACAGTCCCCGAAAGGATCAGGCTTACATCAAGGTCAATTGCGCCGCCCTTCCGGAAACACTGTTGGAAAGCGAACTCTTCGGCCATGAAAAAGGGGCCTTCACCGGGGCCCAGGCCAAGAGAAAAGGGAGGTTTGAACTGGCCGACGGGGGAACCCTATTTCTCGATGAGATCGGAGAGATGTCGCCGGCGACTCAAGCGAAGATATTACGAGTCCTACAGGAGAAAGAGTTCGAAGCCGTCGGGGGCACCAGGACTATTTCAGTGGATGTGAGAATTATTGCCGCCACCCACAAGGATTTGGAAACCGAGGTCAAAGAAGGACGATTCAGAGAGGACCTGTTCTATCGGCTCAATGTGGTCCCGATCACCATTCCCCCCTTGAGAAATAAAAAGGAGGATATCCCTCTTTTGGCCGAGCATTTTCTTAAGATGTACACCGAAAAAAATAATAAGGACATCAAAACCTTTGAACCTCGGGTCATGGATGCCCTGGTTCGTTATCCCTGGCCGGGAAATGTGCGGGAACTTGAAAATATCGTGGAACGAATGGTGATCATGAGTCGGGGGGATACGATAGTTGTTGAAGATCTTCCTCCTGATTTTAAGACCCTGCAAAACGGAGAAGAAGAAAGGCCAATCCCAACGGGTTCTTCTTTAAAGGAAATAGAAAAAGAAGTCATCTTAAAAACTCTTGAACGCACTAAAGGAAATAGGACCAAGGCGGCTTTGGTCCTGGGGGTTACCCGGAAGACTTTGCAAAACAAGATAAAGGAATATGGGATCCCATCTTGAAGGTTCAACCGGGGTGCAGGAAGATGGTTATATTCTATTAGGTTGAATCTGAGAATAAATCTCTAACTTTTGACACCACGGTCACAGGGGGGTCTTATTTTTGGGGATTGTCCAAAGGGGCACTCATCGCCCTATCCCGGCCCGTCCAGCAAAGTTTGATTCGAGGCAGGGCCTAAACCATAGCCCATTTCGAGCATTGGTCCTGGAGGTCCCCAGGGGCCTGCCTCTGATTCAGTTAAATAATTTGCCCGGCAAAGAAGCTTCCAGGTTCATAGTGGGCAACCCCAAAAATAAGACCCCCTGTGACCGTGTTAAAGTTTCAAATATCTTTGTTCCTTTTTAGTCCTAAAAATAGTGAGGTTTTTATGATTATCCCTTATTTTAAGAATTGGGATTGACATTGATTCTCCGAGCCAATATAATATAAGCAAAATTTTTAACTTAAGGTTATGAGAAAAATCCTTTATTTTTTCACGGTTTTTACCCTTTGCCTGTGTCTTCCTTTATCCGGGATGGCTGCCATTCATATTTATTGTCCCTGTTCCAGAGGAAACAACCAAAAGTCAATCGGCTGTAAATACCAATAAAATTGATCAACACTCCGGATGTGACCAAGAGAATCAACCTCCGCCGTCCCATCCACCCTATTCCTGTGAGAACAATGGTTGCGGGATGATTCTGGCATCAAACAAGATAACTCCCGACCCTTTTCTGACCGAAGCCAACGATTTTGCAGAGGGGACGGTTCTAAATACAGGAAGGGTCATTGTCAATAACTTCGAAGAAAGTCCCTTCATTTACCCCGGCGCTCTCCAACAACTCATCTTTTATCTGCCAATTCAAAATCTACGTTGTTAAAAATCCTATCCTAAAGTATCACCTGTACTAATTCAAACGTACCTGTTCTGCGGGCAATTTCCTGTTCCATTTTTTCGGAATCTGTTCATCCGGACAGGTTTAATATTAAAACTCACAAAATTATTAAAAGAAACTTAAGGAGAATCATATGCGATCCCTGATCAATTTTCAAAATAATAGTTCTTTTGTCTTTCCGCTTTTTCTGATCATTGGTTTAACCCTGTTTATTCTTATGTCACCAATTGTAAGCAACGGAAAGGAAAATCCGGCAGCTTCTTCTTCTGTGGTCATTGCTTATCAAGCATCCGAATTTGCTGATGGAAAGGCTAAATATTTTCAATATAAAACGCCTAATGGGAAAACCATCCGATACTTTATTGTTAAAAGTTCTGACGGAAAAATCAGGGCCGCCTTTGATGCCTGTGATGTTTGCTGGCCTTCTGGAAAGGGCTATGTTCAAGAGGGTGATTTCATGGTCTGTAGAAATTGCGGTCGAAGATTTCCGACCCCCCAGGTCAATGTGATCACCGGGGGATGTAACCCTGCCGCTTTGAACCGGCAGATCACCCAGAACCAGGTCATCCTCCAGGTGAAAGATATCCTCGCAGGGCAAAAATATTTCAATTTTTAGACAGGAGAAGAAAAAAATGACACTCAAAGATATTGCCCTTCGAAATTTAAGACGCCGAAAAGGGAAGGCTGTTTTTGTACTGCTTGGCTTGATGATCGGGGTCACCTCTATCGTAGCCTTTATGAGCCTTGCGGAAACTTTAACCCATGAAATCAATGGCAAGATGGAAAAATATGGAGCCAACATCCTGATCACACCCAAAACGGAGAATCTCTCTTTAACCTATGGGGGCCTGTCTTTGGGCGGGTTATCCTTTGAAATGCAGGAGATTCTTCAGAAGGACCTGGAAAAGATCCGCACCATTAAGAATAAGCTGAACGTCGCTGCCATTGGTCCCATGGTTCTCGGTGCGGTTAAAATAAACAATCAGAAGGTCCTGCTGGCGGGAATGGATTTCAAAGTTTCCAATTTCCTCCGGCCCTGGTGGATTATCCAGGGGGCGAAGCCCGAGGGTAATGGGGTCCTGGTGGGATCCGAAGCCGCCAAGGTTCTAAGGGTGGGGATAAACCAACCTTTAGATGTCAACGGCTCAAGAATGACGGTACAAGGTCTGTTGGAGCCAACCGGGTCCCAGGACGATCAGATGATTTTTGCCTCCCTGCCTGTCGCTCAAAAGGTTTTGGGAAAAGAAGGCCGTATCTCCATGGCCGAGGTCGCGGCCCTTTGCTCCGGCTGCCCGATTGATGAGATGGTTTCTCAAATTTCCGGGGTGCTTCCAGGAGCGAATGTGATGGCCATTAAACAGGTGGTTAAAAGCCGTATGGTCATTTTGGAACATGTTCAGAAATTGGCTTATGGACTTTCTGCCCTGGTGATTTTAGTCGGAGGACTGGTTGTCCTGGTGACCATGATGTCCAGTGTTCGGGAACGTACCATGGAGATCGGTATTTTCAGGGCTATAGGCTTCAGAAAAAGCCATGTCTTTCGAATTATCCTCCTGGAGGCCGGTATTATTTCCGCAATAGCCGGTGTTCTGGGTTATCTGGCCGGGATGGGGGCCGCGAAAATCACCATACCCCTCTTTGCCGATGGCGGGCATATCGCCATGAATTTTAACCCATATATTGCCGGAGGGGCTTTGGGGTTGGCTGTTTTTTTAGGTATCCTGGCCAGTATTTACCCTGCGGTTTTAGCGGCCCGTATGGACCCGAATGAAGCCCTCAGGGCACTATAGGAGGAAAAGATAATGGAATCGATTCGGTTGGAAAATATTCAAAAACAGTATGGCGTTGGGAAGAATGCGGTAACGGCTTTACAGGAAGTTAACGTGGAGATACATGCAGGTGAATTTGTGGCCATCATGGGGGAGTCGGGGTCGGGGAAATCGACCCTTCTCTCCATGTTTGGGGCCCTGAATACCCCCACCTCAGGCAAATATTGGATGGATACCCTGGATGTGTATGCCCTGGGTCAAGACCGTCGGGCCGACTTCCGTCGAGAGAATCTGGGTTTTGTATTCCAGAGTTTTCATTTGGTCCCCTATCTTACCGTCTTGGAGAACGTTATGCTTCCCTTAACCACCAAAAGGATGTCCAGGAAAAAGAAACAGGAGATGGCCGGGCAAGCTCTAAATAGGGTCGGATTGGAAAACAAGGCCGACCGTTTGCCCAACCAGCTTTCCGGAGGGGAACAGGAACGGGTAGCCATTGCCAGAGCGGTGGTCAATGACCCAACGATTATACTGGCCGATGAACCGACGGGAAATCTTGACTCCAGAAACAGTAAAGAGGTTATGGAGGTTTTCCAGTCCTTAAATACCAAAGGCGTAACTATTATTATGGTGACCCATAGCCAGGAATGGTCCCGCTATGCCAACCGGATACTCTGGATTTCGGATGGTCTTATGGTCAGGGAAGGAAAAAAATAACTGTTGGTGTTGAGCGTTAGCCTTTTGGCTAACGCTCAACGGTAATCATTTGTTTCTCAAAAAGGCGGATTTTTCACCGGACTAATTAGTGGCTATCCGGAAATGGTAATGTTCCGGATGGAGTAAGTCAGCCATTAGCTTTTAGCTATCAGCAAAACCTTTACTCTTAACCGGTTAGCTGACGGCTTAAAGCTTCAGCCGGAAATTTTGAGTTTCCGGCTGAAAACTAATCACAAAACACCCAATATTAACCGCCTGTTTTTTGTATTCTTCTGGATTGGCATTCTTGAAAGGTAGAGAAGATCCGCTGATGGTACTTTTATTTTTTCCGTCTTCACACTTTATGCACCCGAAGTCCTTGTGCGGTGGCGGCTTTTTTAACAAAAAGGTAAGGGGAAAACCTATCAGGCATTATTCACCTCAATGGTATCCACATACTTAACCCAGGTATATCCGAGATAATCTTCGGCTACCAGACGCAGAGGAAATCCGTTTTGTTGAGGTAAATCCTCTCCATTGACCTGGTAAGCCAGAAAGACTTGATCAGAGAGAATTTCTTTCAGGGGAAAACGTTCCGGTTTGGTATAAGAGCCCTCGGGGCCGCTGACTGTTATATATTTTATCCCAGGTTTGGCCCCGGCTTTTTCCAGCAAAGTCCGGATGGAAATTCCTTTCCACAATCCCTGGTTGGCAAAAAAACCGCTGCAAATCAGAAGAACCTTTCGCTCGATAAAAGGGAGGTTCCTGATCTGGGTATAGGAAATATGCAAGGGGGTTTTAACCTCTCCTTTCACTTTGAGGGTCCAGTGATTCAAATCCACTTTTAGGTCCGACAATCCCATTATCCCGAATTCTTTGGTAGGGGTGACTTCAAGATAGGTTGCATCCAGGTCCTGAGGCCGTTCATTGATCAAACTGTTCCGGTCCGTTCCCCTGGGCAAAACTCTTCTTTTCACCATGCCCCAGGCCTTGGCCCAAAAGGAGACCCCAGGCTCTCCCAAAAGGGCCAACCCCCCCAAACCTAAGATAACCCTTGATAGAAAAGATCTACGGGAATGTTCGGACATGATGTTTCCTTTATGATAAATTATAAGTTATCGTTCATTCGGCCAATATTGGTTTAACTTATAAATAAAAATAAGTCCTCGAACAGCCTTTGGCAAGGGTATTTGCTTATGGAGGAAAGTCAGGATTAAAAATTCAAGGTCATCAGGATAGAAGAAAGATTCCCCTCCGGTTCTATGATTTCCTGGTCATCCCGGTTGGCAAAATTTACTCCCACATAATCTTCAATCATTTTCAGGGATTTTTCGATATGTTTTATAAATTCTTTAGTCGAGAGCATCTCTCCGTAAGTCCGGGTAAACGAATAGATACAAAGATCATCTTTTTCTATGGACCTTGTTATTTCAATGGCCTCTCTTAAAAATTGAACGGCCCTCCTGGCGATGGCTATTGTCCTGATCGGAGCAAAATCCCATAAGGAAACAATGTGGCAAAAATAGGTCGTAGGCCGATAGGCTTGAAGAGAAATCGAATCATCATAAATCTTAAATTTCTGAAGGGATGACTGTAAGATAAAATCGAATTTCCTCTGAGGCGGAATATCATCCCTCGAATAGCCGATTTCCCATTGAAAATCGATGGAAGGTTGTCTGATAATTTCCGGGGTATGATCGATGGGGTCTCCGGGGTTTATAAAGAGGTCTTCATTATTTTTCATTATTTCTTTAAGCACCCTTACACTGTCCAACAGGTATGATGATCGAATTCCAGACGGAGAACCGGTCATCCCCTTTTCAAAAAGATCTTCGGCCTCCTTGAAGGCTGAAAAAACCATCTTCTTTAAGGAAAAAAGATCTTCCGGTCCATTAAAAATTCCCTTGTTTTTTCGCATGTACCTGATCGTAGACATGGCTTTGGTTAAATATATGCCTGCATATTCGCAGTAAAAATCTTCTGATGCACTGACACAGTTTTTCAAAATATATAATGCTTCTTGTTCGGCCTGTTTGAACATACCTTGCCTAATGGAAAAGTTAGGGGCATCGAGGCCCAAATTGCGAAAAAGGACCATCCGCAGGGTCCTGGCGACCAAATGGGTCGGATCAATGGAAAGCACGATCCGAAGGATTTCCAAGGCTTCCCAAAAACGTCTTCGGTAATAAAGGGTTTTTGCAATTTCCACCCCGAGGAGGGAATTATGGGGGACTTTAAAAAAGGTGGAAACGGCATTGGGTTCATCCTTTTCCAAGGAAGGGAGGCTCGTTTCTTCCGGAGGCCACAAAAGGCGGTTTAAGGCTTCAACAGAGGTCGGATTAGTTTGCAGTATCCAGTCCTCCAGTAAGTCAGGGACAAAATCAAAATAAAGGGTGCTCCATAAAGCCGTGATCCACCAGATGGTCAGGGCCTCTCCGTTAAACAAGGTGGTTTCATTCGGACGTTCGCAGAGGATGGCCCGGATATCGTTGATCAGCAGGCACTGACGCACGTAGTCGGTTACCCGAATCACCGGATCGCCGGGCAGTTTGGCGTTTAAAACAGGAAGCAAATAGTTGTCGAGGTTGGCATAGTCTCCGGCAACAATTCCAATGGATAAAAACCGGTTTTTAGTACAGTACTTGGACAAGGCCCAACGGATGGCGATCTGATGGGCCAGGGAAACGGCGCTCCGGAGGCACTGCCGGTAAGAGGCTGGAGCTTCAGCTTCCTCTTCTTTGGGAAAATCCACGTACAAAGTGGTGATATCGTGGGATCGAACCCTGCCCCACCGGCCGTAGAGAAGATACCCGATGGATTGTTCGATATAATTTCTCATGGCCTTTTTAAGCCAGCCGACAATATCATGGTCGATGACATCTCCCCGTCCATACAGGGCAAATCCGATCCTGACCCCTTCCCGATAGTTCTCTGATGGTTTCCTTTCCCCGCAGAGTTTTCGTAAGGTTTCATAATTCCAAAGGGGACCCAGGTCCCCCCGCTCGTGACCCAACCAAAAGGCCAGACTTCTCAATACATTTTGTTTATAAAGCGTATCAGCCGGTTCCTTTTTCAGCCGGGTCAACATGGAATTACTCACCCTGGGCAATTCGATCCGGTGTTCTTTAATAAGGGCATTGACCCGGTCGGTCAGTGCCCGTCCCGATAGATTCATTTTGAGGATCTCTTCCTTCTTTTCCAGCAAATCCTCAAAACTAAGATGGTTCGGCGGATTTAAGTCCGTCTTCGATCGGGAATGCTGGCGGATAAGGGCCTGAAGACTTTTCCCATCCCCCTTTTTGATGAGATCGTTTCCGAGGGCAAAAGAAAAAAATGATTCCACGGCTTTTTTATTATCAATATTTTCATGGAATTCGACAAAGGTTTCAACGGTCGGGAAAACCGCCAAAAGGGCCGATAGTGAATTATTTTCTTTTTTCATGTAGTTGGTCCTTTCTTACAATAAGATCTTTTCAAAGTGGGACTCGGTCAACAGGAAAACAAAGGAATGTTTTAGAATAAAATGATATTTTTAATAAAACAATATAAAATATTGACAGTTGTTTTAACAAAGAATATAGAGACATAAATACCTTCGTTTGTCAAGAAAAGACCCTATGACGATTTGAATCGTCCCTTTATCCCTAAAATCAACGTTAATAATTTCATCCCTTAAGGAAGAGTTGAAGTAAAATATTTATTACCGAAAAGAAAGGAGGCGATTGTTTAATAGTTTTCATCGACCAGAGTGAGGTGCTTAACCTGAATCGGCGTCTCCAATCCATTTTTTTCTAAACCAACATCGACAAAAGGAGAAAAGAACATGGGAAAAAAAATAATGAATAAAATGCAAATCGTCTTCATACTTTTCGTGGCTTTCATTTTCCTGGCGACGACCCTCGGTTCAGCCCAGGCCGGGATTTTTAAAATTCCACCCAAGGGCAATAAAAAGATTAAGATCGGCGTCCTGGATTTGATTTCCGGCATTGAGGTCTCGGCCCTGGCTAACAATTTTTACCGGCAATATGCCAAAAAGCGGGGCTGGGACCTGCAGATTTTTGACATCCAGGGAGATGTTGCCAAAGCGCAGGCCACCATGGACAACATGATTACCGCCGGCTATGACGGCATTATCATTAACTGGACAGACTTCAAATATGAAGATCAGCAAATTCTCAAAGCCTATAAAAAGGGTATCCCGGTCCAGGGCATTGCCTGCGGAGCCATGGTGCCCGGTGTGATCTCCCACGGCATCGCCCCGGAAGCGGGCTTTGCGGCTTTGAGCTCTTTAGCCTTGGTCTCCCAGCTTCGTCCGGGGGATAAAGTCCTTGTTTATTATGATCCCAGGGTAAGCACCGGTATGTTCCGATTCAACGTAGCCAAAGTCGTCTTTGAATCGTACAAACTGAAAATTTCCCAGGAACTACAATACACCGGCACGGGAGGAGATCCCTCACAAGCCTGTTATGAAGCCATTAAAAATGCCCTCCTGGCCGACACTAAGAAGGAGATAAAAGGGATTTGGACCACTTGGGAAGGGTACGGCATCCCGGCTGCCAGGGCGGCCAAGGATATGAGGCGAAGTGATGTCGTCGTCACCACCACTGATGATGCTCCCAACACCTACAAGGAGATCCGGGAGCAACCTAACCTTTATGCTACCTCGGGCGCCAACTGGGATGCTCCTAACTGGACTGAACGTCTTTTCCTGAATTTCGACAAAATTTTTGCCGGAAAGCCGTTTACGGACGAGGAGATATGGTTTTCCATGCCGGACCTGGTGACCAAGGCCAATGTACCCCCCCCTGGTTATTACTACAACCCTTGCGGCTATAAGGGCCGGCAACCGGATTTCAAGGCGGCTGGTGCACCAAAGGCCCCGGCTAAGAAGAAATAACCTTCGAGGAAAATAAAAGGATAAATATACTGCTTCTCTCCTTTTCCCTTTTTTTTCAAGGGGAAAAGGAGAGGATTTTTTTTAAAAAAAGGAGACCCGCATTATGCCGACGAATCAGGAAACGGTCCTGGAGGCCAGAGGGATCGTTAAGGATTTCCCCGGACAACGGGCCCTGGATGGGGTCGACTTCGATGTCCGACCTGGTGAAGTCCATGCCCTGGTGGGGGAAAACGGGGCCGGGAAATCAACCTTAATCAAGGTCATAGCCGGGTTATATAAGGAAGATCAAGGGGAAATCCTTATCGATGGCCGGCCCTGTGAGATCAACAGCCCGAGTGACAGTCAGAACCTGGGGCTGGCCTTTATCCACCAGGAACTCAATATCGTTCCCCACCTCTCCGTGGCGGAAAATATCTTCCTCGGCAGATATCCCCTTAACCGCTTCAAGTTGGTCAACCTGGCCAAGATGGTGGAAATGGTCCAAACCATCCCGGATGTTTTGCCCATCGGGGCCGACCTTCGCTTGCCGGCCTCGGCCTTGACCATCATCCAGCAATGGAAAACCATCATTAACCGGGCCTTGGCTCTTAATTCGCGCATCATCTTCATGGATGAACCCACTTCTTCCCTCACCCATGAAGAGGTCAACGAGCTTTTTCATTCCATCACCGATCTCAAGTCGACGGGCAAGGCCATCGTTTACGTCTCTCACCGGATGGAAGAGGTGTTCCGCATCGCCGACCGGGTTACGGTCATCCGCGACGCCCGGAACGTGGGTACGGCTGATGTGGCCGGTATGGATTCGGGTAAACTCTACCAGATGATGTTGGGCCGGGAGTTAAGAGACATCTTTCCAAAAAGGGAAGAACCTCAAAAAAAGGTCCTCTTAGAGGTGAAGGACCTGAACCGGGGGTGGGCGGTAAGGAAGGTTAGTTTTCAACTTCACGCTGGAGAAATTTTAGGCCTGGCTGGACTGGTCGGTTCGGGCCGTACGGTTCTGGCCCGGTTGATCTTCGGAGCCCTCCAAAAAGACTCCGGTGAGATCTTTATTGAAGGGAAGCCGGTGGACATTAAAACGCCCAAAGAGGCCATCCGCCAAAAAGTAGCCCTGGTTCCGGAAGAGCGGCGCCGGGACGGTCTGGTCCTGCCCATGGACGTTAAGCAGAACATTACCCTGGCCAGCCTGCAAAAGCTCCTGCGCTGGGCTAAGCTCCCGATATTGAGCCGGGCCAAGGAAAGCCTGGAGGCCAGGCCTTTTTTTGATTCAACCAATATCAAGGCCTCCGGTCTGAACCAAACCGTGTCCCTTTTAAGCGGCGGAAACCAACAGAAAGTCATTTTGGCCAAATGGCTTTGCAGCGAAGCCAAGGTTTTGATCTGTGATGAACCGACCCGGGGAATCGATGTAGGCGCCAAGTTCGCCATTTATGAGCTGATTACGGAGCTGGCCCGCAAGGGTACCGGGATCATCTTGATTTCATCGGACCTGACTGAGGTGGTCGGTTTGGCCCATCGGGTCCTGGTCCTGGATAAGGGCGAAGTTAAAGCTGAACTCAAGACCGGCCAGGTAGACATGAAAACGGTTATGGATTTGTTGCTGGGGACTTAAGCCCCTCGAGGCGGGACCCCTGCCCGGTTTCTTAAAGGAAAGAAAGCATAGAAGAAAGGTATAAAAATGACAAAAACAACCGGCACAGCGAGTGTGCGGATAAAATGGATTACTAACATTGGGAAATATGGAACCCTAATTTTTCTGGGGATCATGGTTTTATGTTTCAGCGCCTTACTGCCCCCTTTTCGCTCCCCTGAAAATCTGGTTAATTTACTGGGGCAGTTAGCCCTCCTTTCCATCTTCTCCGCCGGTATGACCTGCGTTTTGAAAATGGGGGACTTTGATCTTTCTATTGGGGCCATAGCAGCCATGGCCGGGATCGTGGTCGCCGAATTAATGCTTGCCGGTTACAGCATTACCCTGTCCATAGTTGCCGGCCTGCTGGTCGGCATAGGGGCCGGCGCGGTTAACGGTCTTTTGGTGGCTTATTTGGAACTCCCGGCCTTCGTCTGCACACTGGCCACCATGAGTGTCTTGATGGGGTTGTCTCTGGCCATTACCAAAGGCCTCTCCCTCTGGAACCTGCCTGAATCTTTTGGCTTCATCGGCCGGGGGAACTTTTTAGGCATTCCTGTCCGCTTCTTTGTTATGATCGTACTGCTGGCCCTGGTGGCCCTTTTCCACAGCTATACCGCCACCGGAAGGCGTATGGAGGCCATCGGCGGCAATCCGGAAGCGTCCCGTATGTCGGGGATCGATGTCCGGTTCAACCGTCTTTTGGGGTTCGTTCTGTCTGGTTTTTGCTCGGCCATTGGCGGTATCGTCCTTGCCTCAGCAGTTTTGGGGGCCAATGCCACCCAGGGCACAACCTATCTGATGGACGCCTTCGGGGCCTGCTTTATCGGTGCGGCAACCATACGGATAGGCCAATTCCATATCTGGGGGACCCTGGTGGGCGTTATTATCGATGTGGTGGCCATAAACGGCTTGATCATTATGATGGTGCCCGGCTATTATACGACTATGATTCAGGGCGTCATCCTTCTCCTGGCTATATTTCTGGCCGGCACCGGAGTCCGCATACTGCGTAAATAAAGTTACGGTGTCTTTGCACGGCCAGCCCTTTAAAAAGAGGACTATTTTTAGAACTGATGCCTGCAGGGGCTGGATTTATCTTTTTTTTCAGAAGGATATGATAGTTATGATCATTGACGCCCATTGCCATGTTTGGACCTGGGATGTGCTTCCGGTCCGTTACTGGGATGGATTGGCCCAGTTGGTTGTTGCTTTTTTTCAAAGGAATAATCTCGGAGAAATCACCCTTGATCAGGCCAAGGAAACAGTACTGGATGGGATGATGGATCCGGATGGATCAAAACTCATTTCCAGGATGGATGAGGCCGGGATAGACAAAACCTTTATTCTGGCCCTGGACTGGGGGTATGGAATCGGCGAGGCCATAAAATCGGTTGATGAAATCAACCGGTTCTATGGGTCTATCGCCAAGGCCTTTCCGGACCGTATTGTGGCCTTCGCCGGCGTAGATCCCCGCCGGCGCGGGGCCGTAGAAATCCTGGACCGGGCGGTGAATGACTACGGCTGCCGGGGCCTTAAGTATCACCCCACCTCGGGGTTTTATCCGGATGGGGAGGAGTCCTACCTGGTTTTGGCTAAGGCCCAGGAACTGGGCATTCCCCTGATCAGCCATTTGGGTCCCATCTCCAAGCCCCTAAAGAGTAAATACGGCCAGCCTGTATTTCTTGATGCCGTAGTAAATGATTTTCCGAATTTGCCGGTTGTGGGTGCCCATTTGGGATTATGCTGGTGGCAGGAACTGGTTAATCTCATAGCGGTCAAGGAAACGGCTTTCTACGCTGATATCTCCGGATGGCAGGGCCAGGCCCGGCGAAACTTTGCGGTTTTTTGCCATATTCTTAGGGCAGCCTTCGATGAGGCCACAGCAGAGAAATTTCTCTGGGGAACTGACAATCCCGTACTGGAAGGGGTCATCTCGGCGAAGCAGTGGCTTCAAATGATCCGGGATCTTCCGGAAAACGCCCCGGAAGGGCTGACCTTCACCCCAGATGAAATTAAGATCCTTTTGGGTGGGAATGCGGAAAGAATTATAAAGGCTTTACCCTGAGTCGTTGATTTAAAGCTTAGTTATATTGACATCCCCCCGGCCTTAAAGGGCGAACCCAATGTGGACCCCTTCTCGATAATTCTCCGAGGGCTTCCTTTCCCCGCAGAGTTTAACCAATGTTTCAAAGTTCCAGCGGGGCACCAGATCCTTTCGTTCGTGACCCAACCAGAAGGCCAGGCTTCTTAAGACATTCTCTTTGTGCGCTGTGTCAGTCGATTCCTTTTTTAATCGGGTCAGCAAGGACTCCAGTGTTTTATTATTTTCAATGTTTTCTGCAAATTGAACTAAAGTCTCGGGAGTCGGGAAAACAGCCAGAAGAGCCGATAGTGCTTTATCATTTTCTCCTTTTTATAACAGGAATTTATCAAGAGCGGCCATGACGCCTTTGTTTACAAAAAATAGAAAGCACTTTAAAGATGTCCAGTATGAATGAAACATTTTAATAAAACTGACAGCTATCTTAACACGGCATTGAGACATAAAAAATATTATTTTGTAAAAATATAAAAACGAAGAGATGGTAGAAATTTGGTACGAGCACCTAAAATTCTTTTCCCCTCCAACTGCGAAGCCAGGTATGAAAAGACCGGATCTGATAGGCACGGGAGTTATTGGGTTAGTCATTTCAGATTTGTTTTTTCCCCTACCCGGCGCAGCCGGAGAACTTTGAAGAGGAGCTATCCTTCCCATTGACTCCTTTTTCCAATGTCTACCCAATTTGGTGTTCTCCTTCAACATAGGACTTTTATTAAGGATTATGGATCAATCAAAAAATAAAAAATTAGGGATCAAAAATGGAGAGTATCCTCTATCTAATCTGGTGGTTGTGGTTTTACAATCTTTTGTCTTAGGCAGAGGACGCCATTTATCTTGAATATGGGATTTTAAAATTCAAAGTTTACATCCTCGCCGGCTGCGATGATAGGTCTGGCTTTTGGTGCCCGACATTTTAGGTACCACAGCCCCGATAGAATATTAACCGCCATCTTTAAGAGTGATCAGGAAATAAGGTCCCAAGGGTCCTTCTTAACTCTCTGAACAATTTCGTAGACCTTTATCCACATTAATGAGATTGTTGAGACGAGGGTTGGTATTCACTATATTGTTTGCCCAAATAGGGTCAAGGAGGGAAAAATGACAGAAAGCAAAATTCCAGGAGTAATGGCTTTTGACATGATGGCCAAGGCGGAAGATATTCCCGACTTTCCGGTGGTGACCTTTGAAAATCACCCCCACCCGGATGAGGTTCTCAACTATGCCGATCTCGTTATTCAGGGTACCAAACTGGCAAGATCAATGAAGAAAATGGGTTTTGGTCGCGGAGACACCTTTTCCATCGTTATGCGCAATCATCCGGAAGTGGTTTTGTCCATGTATGCCGCCTCGGTCTTGGGAGCTGTGCTGGTCCCCATCGATCCCAGGTCTAAAGGGGATAAACTAAGATATCAGATAAGAGACTCCGGCAGTAAAGGGGTGATCTTTGCCGCAGAATTTATGGAATCCATGGACGAAGCCCTTTCCGGGATGCCCGATGTAAAGACCATCGGCTGTTTGTATAATCCTGAGTTTGGTGTTCCGGTTTCCTCCAAGTATCCGGACCTGAAAGAAGTCCTGGAAGATTCCAAAATGATGATGTTTGATCCGGCTGGTCAAACAACGCGGGATTATTTCATGATCATTTATACCTCCGGCACCACCGGCAACCCCAAGGGTGTCCGCATGCGGGCCGACCGATCTCAGGGCTACGTCCTGTTGGCTGATCTTGTCTGGCAGTACACCCAAGAGGACAAACTCTATACCGGCCTCTCCTTGACCCACGGAAATGCTCAAGCAGTGACCTTGAATCCGGCTTTGTACCGTTCCATTCCGGCCGTGATTTCCCGGAAATTCACCAAGAGCCGCATCTGGGACCTCTGCCGTCACTATGGCTGTACAACCTTTTCTCTTTTGGGGGGGATGATGATGGGGATTTATTCCGAACCATCCAGGCCCGACGATAGAGACAATCCGGTCAAGGTCGTCCTCAGCGTGGGCACGCCGCGAAGCATATGGGAGGCCTTTGAACAGCGCTTTAATGTCAAGATACACGAATGGTATGGGGCGGTGGAAGGGGGCTTTGCCCATAAACTGCCCGGAGTCGGCCCTGTGGGCTCCTTCGGCAAAACCCTGGAGGGGATAATGGACATGAAAGTGGTCCGAGAAGATGATGCAGAATGTCAGCCGGGTGAGATTGGGGAACTCGTTTCCCGTGCGGTTATGGGGGAAACAGAAGTGGAATATCACGGCAAGAAGGAGGCCTCCGAGGCCAAGACCCGTGGGGGCTGGCTGCGCTCAGGGGACATGGTTCACAAAGATGAAGACGGATGGCTTTTTTTCGACTTTCGTAAAGGTGGGGGGCTGAGGCGACAGGGAGATTTCATCATGCCTGAATACGTAGAGGGCCTTATCTCTCAGCATCCCGATGTGACCGACGTTTGTGTTTATGGGATTCCGGCTGCTTCCGGTGCTCCGGGTGAAAGCGATCTGGTTGCCGCTATCGTGCCCACTGAAGGTCAACAGCCCGATATCAAAAGTATCTTCGAACTTTGCAAGGGCAACCTGGACCGTAACAGTGTACCGACCTATATTCAGGTGGTCCAGGAAATCCCGAAGTCCGCTTCGGAGAAAAATCTCGACCGGCTGCTGCGCGAGGCGTTCAAGCCGGAATCCGAAAATGTTTATCAGTTTAAAGATTTCTCTTAATTATTCTGAGAAAGGAGAACGATCCCATGCGTAATGTCAAAATAATCGGCGGGGGCATGACCAAATTCGGCCGCCATATGGACCGCAATTTGAAATCTTTGGTGGCCGAGGCGGTCAAGGAGGCCCTCGAAGACGCCGGCCTGACCAAGGAACGGGTTGAGGGGGTTTGGGTCGGCAATGCCTCCCAGGGTGTATTGACCGGCCAGGAATCCATTCGCGGACAGGTGGTAATGCGGGCCATGGGGATCGGCGGTATCCCGGTGATCAATGTTGAAAATGCCTGTGCTTCCTCGGCCACCGCCCTTCATGGGGCACGGGCCATGGTGGCACTGGGTGAGATGGAGGTGGCCTTGGTCGTGGGCATGGAAAAGATGTATTTCGAGGACAGAAGTAAGGTGCTCCCCGCCTTTATCGGCTGTTTGGACGTGGAGATTCTGCCTCAGCTTATGCAATTATTCACCGAACAAGAGGAAAAAATAAAAAGAGAACGGATAGCCCAGGGTGGAGGGGAGAAGCAGAAGTCCGGGCAACGCTCCGTATTTATGGATGTCTATGCCATCATGGCCAGAAACCACATGGAGAAATACGGGACCACCCAGCGGCAGTTGGCCGTGATTTCTTCCAAGAACCACTATCATTCCTCCCTGAACCCGTTGGCCCAGTACCAAAACCTGTACACCGTGGAAGAGGTGCTGCAGGCTCCGGAGGTGGCCTGGCCCCTGACCAGACCTATGTGCTCCCCTATCGGTGATGGCGCTGCGGCGTTGATTATTTGTTCCGAGGAGTTTGCCCGGAAGATCGGCGTCAGACATGGGGTGGAGATAGCGGCCTGTATGCTGGCCAGTGGGGAGGATCCCTCCAAAGAAGGCAAAGAGAGTACCCTGGCGCGGTTAGCCAAAGCGGCCTACAAACGAGCAGGTATCGGTCCGGAAGATATCAACCTGGCCGAGGTCCACGACGCCACAGCCATTGGAGAACTGTATGCTTCCGAGGAACTGGGTTTCTGCGCCCTGGGAGAAGGCGGTCGGTTTGCCGAAGCCGGCCACAGCACTTTGGGGGGGAAACTTCCGATCAATGTTTCCGGCGGTTTGGAGTGTCAGGGCCATCCCATCGGAGCGACAGGAGTACGCCAGGTGGTGGAGCTTTATCGGCACCTGGCCGGCGGCGGTCGAGTCGGTAAAAGGCAGGTGGAAGGGGCCAAGGCGGCCCTGGCCCAGAATGCCGGTGGCAGCGTGGGCGGCTCCGAGGCGGCTTTATCCGTAACTATCCTGAAAAAATGATAAGTCCGGAAGATAGCCTATCCGTTTCTTTGTTTTAGTTAAGACTATTGTTTTAAATGGCTAACTAATCAATCTAAAACTAAAAAAGGAGGCTTACTATGGGATTGAGAGATCTAAACATTGATCTAAACAAACAACATGTGGCTCTTTGGAAATCCACCAAATAATTTGTTCAAAAGGTCTGGCGCCCCGCGGCCATTGAGCTGGATAAACTGGCTGATCCGGCCGATGTGATCGCCGAAGGTTCGGCATTGTGGGACGTGTTGCGCCAAACCTATGAGCTGGGTTATCACGGGCTGTTATTTCCTAAAGCGATAGGAGGGATGGAGGCGGATCCCATGAGTTTTGCCTTGGTCACGGAATTAATGGGCTGGGCGGCTTCCGACCTGGCGGTCAGTTTTGGATGCTGTACCACCCCCTATTTCTGGGCCACCATGTCCCCTGAGCCGGAGATGCAGGACTTGGTTAAACAATTCATATCGGATAAGGGCACTATGACCGGTTGTTGGGCTATCACCGAACCGAATCATGGATCGGATTCACTCCGGTTCGAAGGCGAATACGCCAATGTCCCGGAGTTGTCCAATCAGGTCCAGGCTGTCCTGGATGGTGACCACTATGTGATTAACGGTCAAAAATCGTCATGGGTAAGCAACGGCACTTTGGCTAACTATGCTGCTCTCTGGCTTTCCTTGGATCCTTCACGTGGCAACGAGGGTGGAGGGATCGCCGTTCTTCCTCTTGATTTGCCCGGCATTTCACGGGGGAAACCCTTAAATAAGCTCGGCCAAAGGGCCTTGAATCAGGGGGAAATCTTTTTTGATAATGTGAGAATCCCGAAAAAAATGATGGTCGCTGCCGATCCGGCTACCTATAAAATGTTTTCCAATATGCAGTTGGGTATTGCCAACGGCTGGATGGGTTTGTGCTTTGTTGGTTGCGCCCAGGCCGCTTTCGAAGAAGCCCTGGCCTATGCCAAATCGAGGGTGCAGGGTGGTAAGACCATTTTTGAACATCAAAATATCCGGCTGAAACTCTTTGACATGTTTGTATCGATCGAGGCGGCCCGGTCCCTGGCCCGGCGGGTTACCCTTTATAATTCGGATCTCTTTGCCAATGGGCAGCCCATGGCTGTTCATTATTCCATGGCGACCAAGGTCCTATCAACTGAAACGGCCTTTAGAGTGGCCAGTGAAGGTGTTCAGATTTTTGGCGGCTACGGAATGTCCAAGGAGTACCACATTGAAAAGCTCTTCCGGGATGCCCGCGCTGCCCTGATCGAGGACGGCACCAATGAGACTCTGGCCCTTGATGCGGCGGAAAGAGTAGGGAAAGGCCGTTTGATCCTGGATGTCAAGTTAGGCACGGCCCCGGTTACCCCGACGGCCGAAGGCCCTACCGGTCCGACCTTTGAAGAATTCAAACCCATGCTCCGTCCGACCGGAGTGCACGTTGGTGTTATGATGGCTGATCCGGACAAGTGCACCTCTTGCGGGCTGTGTCTTTTAAACTGTCCTTTCAAGTGTTGGGAAATGGACGAAAACGAAGTGCCGAAGATGAAAGACGAAAATTCCTGTTTCTCCTGCTTCAACTGCATGGTGTCTTGCCCCGTAGAGGCCATCTCCATTGTTAAACCTTATCAGGCCGACGAAGGTTTCTTTGATCTCGGATATCCACAAGTCAAAATACCGCTTCAACCTCTGAACGGAGAAGGAAAGCCCGATAAGTGGACTGAAGTGGAAAAAAACATACTGGAGCGAAGGAGTGTTCGTAATTTCAAACCCGACCCCGTGCCCGAGCCGCTTATTCGACGAGTGCTGGAGGCCGGCCGATTCGCACCGAGTGCCGGCAACCACCAGCCTTGGAAATTCGTAGTGGTTACCGACCGGGATTTTATTAACAAAATGGAAGAAGACCTATACGGCCTTTTTAGCATGATGCACAACATGTATCATAACGACGCCATGGTTATGACCCTGGTGCAATCTCTCGGACAGCCCATTCCCTATGGCGTGTTTGATCCACGCATCCAGGGTGGAATAGGCTGCTTGATTAAGAGAGATTTGCCCATCTTTTTGGGAGCGCCGGCTGTGATTTTTGTGGCCTGCAATGACCTACTGCAAGGCCCCCCACTTCATGCCGGGATCTGTGGACAGAACATGAATCTGGCGGCCAAATCGTTAGGACTTGGCTTTTGCTGGACTGGTTTCGGCGCATCGGTTGAGCTGATTGCCGACCTGAAGGATAAGCTTGGACTCCAATATCCATGGCGTATCCAGGCGGCTTTAGTGTTAGGATATCCCAAGTTCAAACAGGATGGTCTTGTGGCCAGACAATTCCGACCCGTTACCTGGCTTCGGCCCGGTGGAAAAGGTCTGGAAGTAGAGGAGTAATAGGTTTTGGAAAACCCCATAAATGTGAACGATCGGATTTTGGCCCTTTATTAAGCACGATAGAGGGCCAAGATCCTTTTGGCCTTGAAATCTATCAAAGAAGCAGTCCTTGAATGAAATCTCAAGTCAGGTGACATTTTCATCCGACTTGATTTAAAAAATAATGAAAATATTTAGGTAATGAAATCAGCCTTGTTCTCTCCAGCCGTGGCCATTATCTTGGGTTTGCCAGGCCCCGTTTGGTCTTTATTGATCCTTATAATCGGTCTATCCTTGTTTGCCTACTTCATGATAAGGCGTCTAACACCCTTGTTCAAAGCACCCTCTGACCCTCGCTTGGGCCGAATCCCGGATCGATTGGTTAGACTGCTTAAATATGGTATCTTTCAGTATCGTCAACCCAGATATCAGCTGGCCGGCATCCTGCATATCCTTATCTTTGCCGGCTTCATCATCTTGTCTCTACGATCTTTTACTCTCATTTTGTTGGGTATTTTCGATGGATTCGTCCTGCCCGGCTTTGGGGGCACCATTGGCCGGATCTACGCCCCTTTGAAAGATGTTTCGGCCACCGTGGTTCTCATTGTTTGTTTTGTGGCCCTGATTCGGAGAGGAGTTTTCAGTCCAAAGCGATATGCGGTGCCGGAAAAATATGGAAAGGGACACACCGGCGAGGCCTTGGTTGTCCTTATGCTCATTTCAGGATTGATGCTCTGTGATATGACCTTCGAAGCCAGCCTGGCTTCAGCCGATATCCAAAAAGGATTAATGAGCGGCCTCCTGTTTCCTGCAACCGGGGTCTGGCTGGTCACCCGCATGTTTAATAGGGTATCCATTTCATCCCTGCAGGATATTCACCTGACCGCCTATTTTTTTCACGATATTCTCTTTTTTTTTCTTCCTCTGTTTTCTTCCCTGGGGAAAACATTTTCATGTCCTAACCGGCCTTCCCAATGTTTTTTTCATGAAACTGGATAAGGGCAGCGTAAAGCCAGTCCAATGGGGCCTTGATGAATCCAAGATCGTAACCCTGGATGGGGTGGGCGCCAAAAAATTAGAAGACTTCACCTGGAAACACATTCTTGATTTTTATTCCTGTGCCGACTGTGGAAGATGTTCCGATATGTGCCCGGCCAATGCAGTCGGCCGTCCGCTGTCTCCGAGATTTTTTTCCCTCAAATGTCGTAACCACGCTTTTAAAAAATATCCTTTGACCGGCCGGGGGAGAACGGTGGAAACGCCTTTGGTCGGTCAGGTTCTCGAAGAGGATGAAATCTGGTCCTGCACGACTTGCGGGGCATGCGAGGCAGAATGTCCGCTCATGATTGAATATATCGATAAGATCGTGGATTTGAGAAGGGGAATGGTAGATGATGGTGTCCGTCCCCCAGTCCCTTCAAAAACCGCTATCGTCCATCGAAAAGAGGGGGAATCCCTATGGAAAGATGGAGAAAAAAAGGGCGGACTGGGTTGAAAATCTGCCGGGTCCTCTTCGAATAAAAATCCTTGGGCCGGAAAAAACGGCCAATACCCTTTATTTCGTGGACAGTACCACTTCTTATGATGAACGGGCGCAGGAGATCGCCAGGGCTTCGGCCCGCATTCTACATACGGCAGGAATGGACTTTGGGATTCTCGGACCTAAGGAGAGGGACAGCGGCCATGAGGTAAGAAGATTTGGGGAGGAGATGCTCTTTCTTGATCTTAAGGGAAAGAATACTAAGGCGATTCTGGAAGCCGGCGTTGAAAGCCTTGTTACTTCCGATCCCCATGCTTTTAATGCCCTGAAACATGATTATCAGCGCATTCCGCCAGTCGAACATATCTCCCTGGTTATGGAAAGAAAGATAAAATCAGGAGCGATCCATTTAAAGGCCGTGGGAAATCCCGACAAAATTTATACTTATCATGATTCCTGCTATCTTGGCCGGCATAATGGAATCTATGAAGCACCCCGGATGGTCATTGATGCCATCCCGGGGATAAAAAGGGTGGAAATGACCCGCTGCCGGGATAGATCGTTCTGCTGTGGGGGCGGAGGGTTGGCTTTATTCTATGAGCCCGTTGAGGAAAAGAGGATGGGACAAGTCAGGGTCGACATGGCCAGGCAGGCCGGAGCTCAGGTTATTGTAACGGCATGTCCTTTTTGTCTAATCCATATTGAAGACGGGATCAAAACCAGCGGAATGGAAGGAGAAATGGAGGTCATCGATCTCGTAGAACTGATTGATGACCATTTGATTGGGTAAGGATCGAAGTGCTGGAGGAAAATATGGAGATCTTGGTGTGTGTGAAAAGGGTACCCGACCCGGTTGAAAACGAAATCCGCATAGACTCTGATGGCCGAGATATTAATAGAGATGATCTGATATATTCGGTCAATGAATGGGACAATTATGCCGTGGAAGAGGCCATACGCATCCGGGATTTTGCCGGAGGAACGGTTACGGTAGTTACCGTTGATCAGGGCGGGGGGGACGAAGTGTTGAGAAGGGAATTGGCCATGGGTGCGGATAAGGCTATCCATATTTGGGATGACATTTTCGAGGGATCGGACGGAGAGGGATTGGCCCGTATCTTAATGGCGGAGATCGAAAGAGGCCATTATGATCTTATCCTCACCGGGGTCCAAGCCGATGACGGCGCCGGTCAAGTGGGGGGCATGCTCGCGGCATTGCTCGACTGGCCTTTCGCTTCCATAGTCAATCATCTTGAGGTACTTGAGAACCGGAAGATCAGACTCCACCGGGAGGTGGCCGGGGGAAACGAGGAAGTCTATGAAATGGAGCTTCCTGGTGTTCTTTCCATACAGACCGGTATTAATGAGCCGCGTTATGTCCCGGTACGGGGTGTCATGAAAGCAGCCGGCATAGAAATCCCAATCCACAAGGCATCTGATCTGGGTCTTATCGCAGATTCTATCGGTTCAACAAAAGCCAGGGTAAAACGGAGGGGCTATTTTCTCCCGGAGGGGGGTCAAGGGGCTGAGGTCCTCGAAGGGACCGCTGATAAAATTATAGAAAAACTGATTAATCATCTGAAAGCCAAAGGAGGGATCAGATGATGTCTCACCCGATTTATACTTATATCCTTCATCAGGCCGGGACACTCGATGATTCGGCTCTGGAGATGCTTTCAGCGGCCTCCAAAATTGATCCGAATACCCCGGTCACGGCCCTGGTTTTGGGGTCCGGTGTCGATCTGGATGGAGTCTGTCAAAAAGTCGCCCATCATTTTCAAGAGGTCTGGAAAATTGATCATGAAAAGCTGTTTCATCCTGATGCGGAGGTGATTCGAAGGCTTATTGTTCGCATCCTTCCCAAAGAAGCCATTGTACTCATTCCTCACGAACATTTCGGAATGGACCTTTCCCCTGGCCTTTCAATCCTGCTCGGGGCAGCCTACCTTCCCGATGTCGTTGATCTTCAAAGTGTTGAAAACGATCGGGTCAAGGCTGTCAGGCAGGAATATAATGGACTGGTGAACACCCATATGGAATGCGACTTATCCCAAGGGGCCGTTATCACCATCCGGCCTGGATGTTTTAAAATGAAAGAAGACCAAGGGATAACCGGACTAGTTATTGATAAAACGCCTGAAGTGCTTAAAGAGGGGATACCCGAAACAAGACGCCGTTTACTGGAATTAATCGAGACCGAAGTCGGTGAAGTCGATATTACTCGATCAGAGATACTGGTTTCCGTGGGCCGTGGGATACAAGATCAAGATAATTTAGACATCATATTCGATCTGGCCAAAGCCGTAGGAGGGGAGGTTTCGTGTTCCAGACCTATCGTGGATTCAAGATGGCTCGATAAAAACCGGCAAGTGGGGAATTCGGGCAAGACGGTAAAACCGAAGGTCTATATGGCCTTGGGCATCAGCGGTGCCTTTCAACATCTGGCAGGCATAAAAGGGAATCCCTTTATTGTTGCCATAAATAAGAATGCTAAAGCGCCTTTTTTTCAGGTAGCCGACATTGCCATCATTGCTGATATCCTTGATTTTGTTCCCAGACTAACCCAAAAAATAAACGAGCTGAGAGAAAAACAATAAAGATGGAAAACAGGGAGTTGCCGGATCCATTTCCTGGGCAAAACTTCTCGGGGTCTTTGACGATCAAAAACAAACAAGAAAGGAAATCGCATGCCTATCTATGAATACCAGTGTGAGTTATGTGGAAAGATCACTGCCGCCCTAATTCTTAATCCGAAACAAGAAGAAAAGATATTGTGCCGACATTGCCGTGGAGATCGTCTTGTGCGGATCCTTTCCCGCGTGGTAGTCCACAAAACCGAGGGACAGCGATTGACTGAATTCGACACCCGAAGGCCACGGGATGACTCCTTCTACAAGGATGACCGTAATGTGGGCCTGTGGGCCAAAAAGAGGGTCAAGGAATTGGGCGTGGACTTGGGACCCGGTTTTGATGAGACTGTCGAAAAGGCCCGTTCCGGCAAGATCCTTGACGATCTATAGCCCTGTCTGCCTGGTCGGGAATTATGAGAAGTTGTCTCCAACGAGCCTGGTCTCCTGAACCCTCCCATGGACCAAGAACCTTCTAATCTCATATTGGATCGAGGATAACAGCTTTCTATTTTAGAAAAGTAGGGAATTGTTGATGGAACACAATAAAGATATTGACAGTTATCCTTATGCGGAACATAGGAACATACAATTAATTTTATCAATGAAAGCCGCTAAACGATTATAGTGAAGGGTTTTTTTACCCGAGTAAAAAAATAATTTTAAATTTTCTGAGAGAGAACCTGACGGGAGGATATTTTCTATGGCTAAGTTTGGGACACAGAAATATTATAACACCTATAGGGAAGAAATCAATATAAGCAAGTCCTACGAAGAGGCGGTCAGGACCTGAGAGGGGGGCAGCAGCAGATGGTGGCCATCGCCCGAGGTCTGATGGCCGACCCGGAAGTGCTTATGCTGGATGAACCCTCTCTCGGACTCAGTCCGATACTCCGGCAATTGCGGGCTGAAAAAATCAAGGAGATTCACGAGGAAGGAGTAACCCTGGTGCTGGTGGAACAGAATGCCCGACTGGGGTTGATGCTGGCCTCTTATGGCTATGTTCTGGAAAACGGAGAGCTGGCCCTGCAAGGAAAAACTTCCGATCTGATGCTTGACGAAAACGTCAAAAAGGCCTACCTGGGGGTTTAGGTTCTCACTACTGGGTGAAGTTTTATCAAAGTTGCTTTGCAGAATTTTGAGAATTTATTCCTAACATCGAAACTGTTACGAGTTACAAGTTAGGGGTTACGGGTTACGAGTTAAGAGTTAAGAAGGTAAAAACCTATCGCTAAAAACCCGAAACGCGCAACTCGCAACAGAGAAATTTCATATTTTTTCGGGTAGGATTTTACCCGCTGACGCGATTCCCTTCCAATTATTTTCCTTCCTGCCTCTGATGCTTGTCTATAAACCAGTCAATCAGTCTCCTGGCGATACTGATCCTGCCCGGGATTTTGGGTAAGTGGTCGTAGGGGAACCAGGCAGCTTCAAGAATTTCCGCCCCATCTGCCTGGATTTCTCCCCCGGCATATTGGGCCGTGAAACCTGATCATCAGGGAATCCGGGAAAGGCCAGGGCTGGCTCCCAAAGTAACAAATGTCCTTCACTTCAATGCCGGTTTCTTCCCGAACCTCACGGGCTACCGTTTCTTCCAAAGTTTCCCCCGGTTCGGTAAACCCAGCCAGAACGCTGTAAAAGGCATCCTGGAAGCGTGGAGAGCGGGCCAGTAAACATTGATTACCATTTTCCACCAAAACGATGACTGCCGGGGATAGACGAGGGAAACTCTGGAGTCCGCAATCCGGACATTTCTTTGCTCGCTCCGTCTTCAGAGTAATCAATTTCTTTCCACACTTCTTGCAGTATTGTGTTTTCTTTGACCATTCCAAGAGATGAATCGCTCTAAAGGATAAATAGACCAGTTCTTGATCCACTTTGCCATATAATTGTCTCAAATCCAGGAAGACCATGTCTTCCAGGGGTGGGGGCGAATCGGGAACGGCGGCGGCATAACAAGGTTCTCCTTCCAGGGTTCCCAAATAGATTTCTTCCAAAGTTGGGAGCCCCAAATTTTTCGGTCCAAGGAGGAAGGGGATGGTTGGAGTGCTATCCGGTGTGGCGATGAGCAACCAGTATCGAGAAAAAATAAACCACCAGGCTGGTTTGTCTTTTTTTTCCGGTGGATTGGCTGAAGGAATAAATCGTCTCTCCATATTTTCAAGTCCAATTTTTTAATATTTATTTTTTTTATCCTACTATATTTTTTAGCGGGGAACAATCTTAAGTTATGGTCGTGTTATGTGTTTATTCTCATCTTATCAAAAAAACGATTTTAATCCACCAACCTCTCCTTCGTTTGATTCAATAAAAATTATAAGATAGTAAATAAAGGTTTGTTTTACTGAATTAATTTTGCAGGTTAATAGTACTTAGGAATACTATTTAATAACAATAGGTTATATATAAAGCAATTTTCGAGTGGAACCTGGCCGGGCTTTGGATACTGACAAAAAAGTAAATATTGTAAATCTGATTCAATGATTTTTATTTCTTGACTTGAATTCTTTTCTTTGATTTAATGACTCTCAAGACACGAAAATAATCAAAGTTAAGGCAACCAGCCCAATTCCTTGTAGTTCGTGAAAAAGATTAAAACGGATCTATACCCCCAATCTATCTGAAGGCAGAGAAATAAGGAGAAAACACTTTCAATGTCTGACACCCAGGGTCAAGTCATTAATCCTTTTTCAACACCCCTCCAAAATCCGGGATCCGATAAAAAGCTCAGGATCCTGGCTGCCGCAGAAGAAATCATATCCAATAAAGGATTTAAAGAAGCCACCATATCCGAGATAGCCTCTCAGGCCGGGATCAACGATTCGATCATCTACCGGCATTTCAAAGGGAAGGAGGATGTTCTTTTCTCCATTATAGAAGAAAGAATGGTGGAAGGTCTGGCCCTTTTGGATAGAGATCTACAAGGGCTTAATGATCCCAGAAGCAAACTCAGAAAGATGATGTGGGGGAATCTTTGGTATCAGGAAGCCTATTCCGCTTATTCCCGAATCCTTTTGTTTGAGTGCCGTTTCTCCAATAGATTTTATTCCTCTCCGGCTTTTCGTCTGATTCAAAAATATCTTGATCGCCTAAGCGCCATTTTGGAACAGGGTGTCCAAGAAGAAATATTCCGGGAAGATGTAACCGTCGCCCTAATGCGTGATATTGTCATGGGAACGCTGGACATGACCACCATCTGTTTCCACGAGTTGAAAGAAGTAGAAAACCCCCTGTTCGATTTTGAGGACGCGGCCGGTTTGGTCGAATTTATCATTACCCCCAAACAGGACTTGGAAAGAACTAACCCCGATAAATCCTCTCTCATTCTCGAATCGGCTGAAAAGGTTTTTGCCAAAAAGGGATACGAAAGTGCCAAAATGACCGAGATTGCCCGGAAGGCGGGTGTGGCAGACGGAACGGTTTACGAATACTTTGAAAACAAGGAACTCCTCCTTTTCTCCATACCTAAGAGGCGGTTTGAACAATATTTTAATGAGCTGTCCGGGTTTTTTCAGCCTGAATTTTTGGTCGGTAAACTGAAGAGATTGATAAAGTTTCACTTTTCAACCTTCCTGGCCGATCCTGATTTTCTTAGGATTTTCGTCCTAAACCTTTTTTTAAATAAAGAATTTTACCACTCTGAGGCTTTTGAGGCCTTTCGGAATTATTACCGATTGCTGGAGGACGTTCTCGAAGAGGGAAAGACCAAAGGAGTTTTTAGACCTGAGGTGAACCCGAGAGTTTTCCGGAACATGCTGTTGGGGACCTTCTGCCACATGGCAACGCGCTCGGATCGCTGATCGTAAGATAAGCGAGGTGGGGATGATGAAGGAAGTAAATCAGGTCGTTGATCTAATGGCGGATACCGTTTTGGCCACGGAGTCCCTGGATGGATCGGCAGCAAATGTTTAGACTTCTTTCTGAGAATAGGAGGTGATGTGGTTCGAAAAGATGATTTTCTTTATAACCTCGGCAGGAAAATAAGTCTCGCAACAAAAATTATTCTTATTTTTTGGGAACTTGACACCAAACAAACAAACTTAAATAATTGGAGGAAGGGTAATGAAAAAAATCTTTAAAAGTTTTTTAGTCTTAATGAGTCTTACCATGTTTTGTTCATTGATGCCGGTTCTGCAATCAACCGCCGGGGCCCAGGAAACGTTTACCAATCCATCTCCTCACTTCACTTTGACCGTTCCAAATTGGAATAAAGCCGTATCCCGTAACCCAAAATCGGTATTACGCAAAGCATTAGACCCTGACGAGATTACTTCTTTTGATGTATGGGTGGATGATCTTCCCGATGGAAAATCTTTTAAGGATTTACCTAAAGACTCGTATCGCTTATCTTGAAGATGAATATCAGGCATCCAACTGTAAAGTTCTTTATGAAAAAGAAATAACACTTTCGGACGGGACCAAGGCTTATGAGTTTGAAATAAATGGAACCATCCGGCCATCTGTTATTTACCTATTATGTGAACGTCTTTAAGGATAAAAAAATATTTGGGGTCTCAGTAACTTCTGGTAACAATATCAGTGATGGGCTTAAAAAAATTCCGCTATCCCTTTCATTTAAATAAAGGGTTTCTGAGGGTTTAATTCGATCTTGCCTCTTTACAAGCACTAAGAGGCAAGATCGATTTTTCCTCTTGAATAAAATGAAAGCTTAAACATCGTTAATTGACTAAGTAATTTTTAAGTTTATACAACCCTTAAAAAGTAATTTTAGAAATCAGGCTATGCGTAAATACATTCTCGAAAGACTCGTTTATACCGTAATTCTTTTATTCCTGGTCTCCATCCTTATCTTTGTCATGGTTCGGATGTTACCCGGTGACCCGGTATCGGCGGCGGCTATGGCCAATTCGGATCTGGCCGACAAGACCATCATGGCCGAGTTGCGCGCCCGGTATGGTCTGGATAAACCGATCTACACCCAATATGTTATCTGGCTGAAAGACTTCGTTACAGGGAACTGGGGAAAATCCATAGGAAGTGGGGAACCGGTCATGTCCATGTTTCTGGACCGGCTGCCGGTGACCCTTGAGCTTTTTGTCGGAGCCACTTTCTGGGCCTGGATTGTCGGATTCCCTGTCGGAATTGTCGGTGCCCTCAGGCGTAACTCCAGACTGGATGCCTTTCTGACAACTACTTCTATTATCGGAGTTTCCATTCCCCCCTTTTGGGAAGGTATTCTTTTTATCTATATTTTTGCCGTGATTATCCCAATCTTTCCTCCTTCGGGGTATGTACCCTTTTTCGAGAATCCTTGGGATAACTTTCTTTCAGTTTTCATGCCCACCTTTATTATGGGTACAGCAAGCGCCGGTTACCTGGCCCGGTTCGTGCGAGGCAGTCTCCTGGAGGTCCTGGGTCAGGATTATATACGAACTGCCCGAGCCAAGGGAGTCAAAGAACCCGGGGTTATCCGTAAACATGCTTTAAAGCCGGCCATGTTACCCGTAGTCACGGTGATCGGCTTGACCTGGGCTACTCTGTTGAGTGGGGCTTTTATTATCGAGTTTATGTTTGCCATTCCGGGCCTGGGCCGGATGGGGGTCGATGCCGTCTTTGCCAGAGATTTCCCGGTGCTCCAAATCGTTCTGGTTGTCGTTGCGTTAAATGTGTTACTGATGAATTTACTTGTTGATTTGACCTATGGAATTCTTGACCCAAGGGTAAGGGTGAACAAATAAAGGTTAAGGGATAAGTATTTAAGATGCTGGAGGTGTAAGGTTAGTGGGTTGAACCTTAACAGCTTTCCCGTTTCTTATATTAACCTTGATCCTCCGAACTTATGCCTAAACCCTTATAATTTAGTTTTTAAACCTTAAATTGAATGATAAATTGTCAATTTAATGGTGAAAGAACCAATGTCCGAAAAAATAGATGAACCGATCGAACCGCGCCGGCAGTCCCGGATCGGAACAAGGGCGATTATCAGAGGGATTTTCAAGCATAAACTTTCTCGGGCCGGAATCGTTATCATCATTCTCCTGACGGTTATGGCCGTTTTTGCTCCGTTACTCGCGCCTTACAATCCGAATGCTCAAGACCTCTATAAGGTATTAACCGGCCCTTCCTGGGAACACTGGCTGGGGACGGATAATGTCGGCCGTGATCTTTTTTCCCGCATTATTTACGGGTCTCGCGTTTCCTTGACGGTAGGGTTTTTTTCCGTTTTTTTCTCTCTCTTTATCGGATCTGTTTTGGGCCTTTGGGCCGGCTATAAAGGTGGGCTCGCCGATATGATCATCATGCGTATTGTGGATACCTTTATGTGTATTCCCGGCCTGGTCTTTCTCCTGGTCTTGGCCGCAGCCCTGGGCCCGGGTTTGATAAATATCATCGTTGCCTTGGCCATCTTCGGTTGGACGGGATATTGTAGAGTTATGCGCGGCCAGGTACTCATGGTCCGGGAGCTGCCTTACGTGGAGGCCGCCAGGGCCGCCGGGGCCTCAACCTTTCGCGTGATGATGAAACACCTTTTCCCCAACTGTCTCCCCCCCATTATCGTCATGGTCACAATAGGCCTCGGGGGGTTTATCATGTTTGAAAGCGCCATGGCCTTTTTCGGTTTGGGGGTCCAGCCTCCAACAGCGAGTTGGGGGAAGGAACTCCGTACCGGATATGCTTACTTAGAAACTGTTCCCTTCTTTTCTATCGCTCCGGGGGTAATGATTACCTTGGCGGTTTTAGCTTTTAATTTTTTAGGAGACGGCCTGCGGGATTCCCTTGATCCTCGTCTGCGTGGGGAAGGAAAAAAGATAAAATAGAGATTGGCAATATAATTCTTGCCACATACAATGCAGACAAAGATGGACAAAAAAATATGTTCTGATTGACGACCTGTCAATCAGAACTTTGGCGGCCTTTTCGGCCAAGTTGGTTTTTCCCTGCGAAAGTCCGCAGGGAAAAAAGTCTGTGTGTGTCCGTGTGGGTCTGTGGCAAAGTAAATATTATTATAAAGGGTCAAATGCCACCATTACTTGAAGTCAAAAATCTGAGTACCCATTTTCATACCGATGACGGTTTGATCAAGGCCGTGGACCGGATTTCTTACGATATTCATGAAGGGGAGACGATCGGTTTAGTGGGAGAGAGCGGCTGTGGCAAGAGTGTCAGCGCCCTTTCCCTGCTTCGTTTGATCCCGAACCCTCCCGGAAAAATCGTAGGGGGCGAAATCCTGTTCCAGGGACAGGATCTGGTTCAACTGCCCGAAGATGAAATGTGCGACATCCGCGGCAACAAGATGGCCATGATTTTTCAGGAACCTATGAATTCCCTCAACCCGGTGAAGACCATTGGATGGCAGATTTCAGAGCCTTTGGAAATCCACCTGGGGATGAGCCGCGAAGAAGGCCTGGAAAAGTGTGTGCAGCTTCTGACCGATGTCAAAATTCCGGAACCTGCGAGACGGGTCAGCGCCTATCCCCACCTTTTCAGTGGTGGGATGAGGCAAAGAACCATGATCGCCATGGGGTTGGGGTGCAATCCCAAGTTGATTATCGCTGATGAGCCGACCACGGCCCTCGATGTAACCACCCAGGCCCAGCTTCTTGAACTCATGAAAAACTTGACCCGAGATTACGGAACCGCCCTGATCATTATCACCCATAACCTGGGGGTCGTCGCTCGATATGCCGATCGGATTAATGTCATGTATGCCGGTCGTATTGTGGAAAAAGGGACGGCCATTGACATCTTTAAAAATCCTCGTCATCCTTACACCGAAGGATTGATGGCCTCTGTCCCCCGGCTGGATCTGGATATTAAGAAAAAATTGGTGCCCATTGAAGGTCAACCACCTGATTTACTCCATATTCCATCGGGATGTTCCTTCCATCCCCGCTGTGAGTATGTCTTTGATCGATGCCGGGTGGAAACCCCGGAGCTAATACCCATATCTGAAAAACACGAGGCGGCCTGCTGGCGAAATGTCAAATAACAACGGAAAAATTCTGGTAGATGTCCAAGATTTAAAAGTGCATTTCCCCATTTCCTTGGGGTGGATGATTAAAAAAACAGTCGGTTATGTTAAAGCCGTAGACGGTATCAGCTTTCAGATCGCCAAGGGTGAAACCTTGGGTCTGGTCGGTGAAAGCGGGTGTGGCAAGACCACCACCGGAAGGGCGATCCTCCAATTGGAGCGCCCGACTTCGGGCCATATTTTCTTCGAAGGGGAAGAAATTACCGGGATGGAAGAAAAATCACTAAGGGCTCTTCGAAGGAAAATGCAAATGATTTTCCAGGACCCCTTCGGTTCCCTCAATCCCCGGATGACAGCCGGTGAGATCATTGGTGAACCGCTGATTATTCATAAACTCACTACAGAACAAGAGCGATTATGAAGAAAAGGTCAAGGATTTGATGACCATCGTCGGGCTTAGTCCGGGCACGATGGAAAGGTACCCGCACGAATTCAGCGGGGGGCAGAGGCAGAGGATAGGGGTGGCCAGAGCCCTTTCGGTCAGGCCCAATCTGATTGTCTGCGATGAACCGGTTTCGGCCCTGGATGTCTCCATTCAGGCCCAGATTATCAATCTGCTGGAAGACCTCCAGGAAAAATTTGACCTTACTTATCTTTTCATCGCCCATGATCTGTCCGTGGTCAGGCATATCAGCAACCGGATTGCTGTTATGTATCTGGGCGAAATCGTCGAGATAGCCACCCGGGGGGATCTGTACCGGAATCCCCTGCATCCCTATACCAAATCACTGCTGGCGGCTGTTCCTGTTCCGGATCCGATTGTGGAAGCCGAACGGGAACATGTGCTTCTGGAAGGAGAGGTGCCCAGTCCCTTTAATCCGCCTTCCGGTTGCAAGTTTCATCCACGGTGTCCTGCAGCTCAGTTTCCCCGTTGCCGGGAAGAAAAACCGAAACTGGCTGAGGTTGAGAGTGGACGGCATTGGGTGGCTTGTTATCAGGGGTAATCCGGTCTGTTTGGTCTATCTGGTCCGTCTGGTCCGTCCGGTCTGTTTAGTCTATTTGGTCTATTTGGTTAGTTTGGTGAGTTTGGAATTGAAGTATAGTGCATCTGGTATGTAGATTTTTAATTTTAACCTTTTAATGTTCGGGAATTTTTAATTTGAAAGGAGCAAAGCATCATGGTTCAAAAGAAAAGATTACTAAGTATCTTTGCCGGATTGACCTTTGTATTGTTTCTAACCGGGGTACTTCCCGGTATCGGATTGGCAGCACCGGCTGAAAAACCTCCTACCGCCAAGGAATGGGCGGAGAAAATGGGATTGGACTGGGGACCAAAATACTGGCCTACCAAACCGGTACGGGGCGGCACTTATCAAATATCCAACCCATTGTATATCGGGCTGATGAACCCCAATCACTGGCCGGTCAACGACTGGGTGACCATCAGTTACATTTATGACAAGCTCATTTGGACTGGTACTGGGTACAAACCTTATGTTCCCTTCCTGGCCGAGTCCTGGAAATTTCTCGACCCTAAAACCGTGATTATGAAATTGCGGCAAGGGGTCCTGTTTCATGACGGGACACCTTTTAATGCCGAAAGTGTCAAATATCAGATGGAATGGATCAAGGATCCGGCCAACGGGGCCTGGACCCGGGCCTGGATAGAACCGCTGGAATCCGTCGAAGTGGTAGATAATTACACGGTAAAATGGCATTTCAGTAAACCCTGGGCTGCTTTTGCCGGAGTTATGTCAAACGTCCCGGGGTATATGATCTCAACCAAAGCCCTGAAAGCCGATGTGGCCATCAGGGAATCTAAAAAATTGGAACGCCAAGTGGAACGGGAGAAGAAAAATCTGGCTGATGCGGAAAAAGATGGTAATGCAGCCAAAATTGAAGCAGCCAAGAAGAAATTAGGCCCCCTGGAGGAGCAGTATAAAAAGGCCGCTGCCCTGGCTGAAGGGGCCAAACCGTTGGATAACTCTCCGGTTGGAACAGGATCCATGATATTCGAGGAGGGCAGTCCGGGCAATTACCTGAAATTAAAAAGGAACCCCAATTGGTGGTTTGGAAAGTTCATTGGGAAACCGGATATGCCTTATTTCGATGGAATCAATGTCAGCATCATCCCCGACCCTTCGGTAAGACTGGCCAACCTGCGGGCCGGAAAACTTGATAGCATGGCTATTGATCCTTCCCAGTACCCAATGGTCAAGAATGACCGCAGCTTGAATGTCTATGTCTACCCGCTTAACTGGGTAGTGGGCCTGCGCTTTAACCAAAAAGATGGTCCCTGCAAAGACATCCGGGTCCGCAAGGCCATCTCCATTGCAATTGACCGAAAAGCCCTGATTAACGGCGTGGCTTTCGGTTTGGGTGACCCGGCCAGCGGTCCTTTCCCCTACCAGCATTGGGCCCATAATCCCAGTCTCAAGCCTTTGGCCTACAACCCAGAACTTGCCAAGAAGCTGCTGGCTGAGGCCGGGTATAAAAACGGATTGACCATAAAGGGATATATGTACAATGAATCCACTGCGCAGACCATGGCCGAGGCCATTAAAAATATGCTGGCCAAAGTGGGTATTACCTGGGAAGTTCAATTGCTCGACCCGGCGGCTGCTGCTGACAAGATGAGAAAGCTTGATTACGATATTGCCACCAATACCTGGACCTGGATCTATGACCCGGACCTACTGGTCACCGGCTGGTACGATCCCGAAGGGGGGTTTAATTTCGGCAAGAGCAATAACAAAAAAGCCATCGCCCTGATTAACGCCGGACGTGCAGAAGTCGACGAGGCCAAGAGAACCAAGATTTATTGGGACTTGGAAAAAGTGCTCTACGACAATTACGAGGATATCTATTTGTATTACCCAAAAGCTACAACGCTTTTTAGAAAACAAGTTCAGGGATGGAACAATGACATGTACCAACAGTTGAAAGACATACAATGGTGGACTCATCCCATCTGGTTTAAAGGGGGAAAGCGGTAAATTAATAAAAACAGGCTATAGGCCCTTCGGCAGGCAGGGGCATGAAGTGAAAGTAAAAATTAGATAAATAATGGATTTTTACCTCAAGCCCCTGGCCTATTGCCCATAGCCCTAAGAGAAATAATTTTTGTATTTTAGTAGCGCTCAGTTAAATTGCAGCTTGAGAGTTTAAGAGCGAATTAAACCCCCTTATTACCCCTTTTCCTAAGTCGGAATTTTTTATTTCCCTTTGAGAAAGGGGGTTAAAGGGGTTTTTATTTTGAACCCCTTTGGGAGGAGCCACCATGAAGGAACAATTATCAAGAGATGAAATGTGGATAGAATCACCCCTGGGTAGACGCTTACCGGATTCCGGGGGGGCACCGGTAGGGGTGGCTCCGCCTTGATCCGGAAAAGTCTTATGCCGGGGTGGGGATTGTTACTCCAACAGGTCATCAATGATTCCAGTCAGGAAGCCTGGGATAAGATCAAGGCCAAGATCGATTACACCTATGAAAATCTGGATTTTGTTCTTGGCCCCCTTAAAGATGAGACGAGTCTGGAAAAAGAAATCAAAGATCGCTTAAAACAAGGGCAGAAATTGTTTTTTAAGCCAAACCTGGTCAGTATCATTAACATCGATCCCGCTACCCATGGGCCCGGTTTGGGAAACACGGCTTGCACCGAATGGCCCTTTGTGGCCGCCCTGATGCGTTGGTTTCATGACCGCTTAGGGGTCCGCTATCATCAGATGGCCGTTGGGGAAGCGGCCACGGTTATGTCGGCTGCGGCCGGACTGTTTTCCATGACCAATCCCGAAGGGAAGAAGATCACCACTGAGGCCGTCATCGAAGGCCGGTCGGGTAATTTTTATGGAGGCTGGGGGTTTTATTTTGCCCGGAAATACTTAGCCGAATGCCCCGGCACCGACCAGGAAGACGATCCCATGCAAGGCTATGAACGCAGTGTGTCCGGATCATATACCCCACCGGGACGTGTGGATCATGAACTGATGGTCGTAGACCTGAATCGGATATCTGATGATGCGGCTAAAGGCCGGGAAATTCCTGTGCCCGGGGGCATAAATTTCGATACCATTACCTTGCACAAAGCTATCGTGGGGGGTGATCCGGCTGACCCTGATGATCGACAGGCCAATCCCGGATGTATTCTGGTCAATGTACCCAAACTGAAAGTTCATACTAACGCCCTCTTCACCAATATCATAAAAAACCTGGGCATCGGCCTTTACCCCATGCAATTTTCCAAAAGCGGTGATTGCTGCTGGGAATACGCTAATCCCCATCAACTGATCCCCGGCGCAAAAGGCGGTCTTCCTCATGATGTCTGGGTAATGGAAATGAATCAGGAGACCTGTCTTCCCATCTTGGATCAATCCGGAAAGCCCAAATTAAAAAAGACCGGAGGGCTTACCGGGACCATGGTCGATATTGTCAAAGCCGTTCAAAACCAGGACATCTTCATGATCCATGTTGTCGATGCTATCGAAGCGACAAATCTGGATCATACAGGCTCAGACCTGGCTGTTAAAGAACCGGAAGGACTGGTTATTGCCGGATTGGACCCGGTGGCAGCGGATTTATTGTGCGCCAGGTATATGTTCAGCAATGTGCCCTTAGAGGAGGCCCTCAAGGTTCCCATGGACGACGGCGTCCGGAGGACGCTTTCCTCAATCCGTTCCCTTGCCTATTGTGGAAGGAGGCAACATCACCACCGGAAAAGGCTATGATTGTCCGATTTCTCGGGAGAATTGCTTTGAACAGGCCGAAGCACGGGGATTGGGAAAGAGGGCCTACCATGTGCTGGGATGGGACGCTGTAGCAGGGAGCCCTCTGGTTTCCCTTGACGGGCATCTCGGTCGGGTGAAAAACGGGGCCTTTATTGATGTCATAACCAAGGCCCTCTATTACGGCCTTTATAAATTCGCCTGGGATATGCAGAAAACCGCCATGGCCTACTTATCGGCTGTCGATCAGTTGACCGGTGCCTCTTTAAAAAAGGAATTTTTGGATGCTGTTTGATGAGAGCGGCGACGGGGTTGTCAGCTATCGGGAAACAGGCCGAGAAGGGTTTGGATCTTTTTTCCTTGCCCAGTTGGGATATATAGTTTCCTGCCTGGGTTCGGAACCGTTGGGCTTTATCTCCGGACGGGTCAAACCCCAATTAAAGGCACTCAAACTCAGAGATCCCCATAAAAACAGCAAAGGGTTATGATTTTCTCCGGGAATTTTCCTTTGGTACGGTTTGCGTAGTAGCCTTCAGGATGTCGCAGATAGAAATGGAAAGTCCGGACCTCTTTGTTCCCGGTCTGACCTGGGGCAAAGGAAAGTGGCCCAGTTTCCAGATGGCAGAATTTATCTCTATGGGTATGTCCCTTTATGGCCAGAGTTTTCCTTTTCAACCGGGTTATCCCAGTCTGTACGGCTCGGTTATTTTTTATGCCGATATGGTGCAAAGACAAGGAAAGTATTTGGGTTCCGGAAGTCCACCGGATCCGGAAAACGTAGGCCGTTATGTAGGTGGGGTGCAAAAAGGTGAAGAGCAAGCCCTGGATTTCACTTTTTACGTTCCCCCCGGTTTTGACAGTCTTGGAGGTTCCCCCTTACCCAATGTAGTGGCCACGGATGATCCGGCCAAGGTTTTGACCGTTTCCTTCGAAGGGGGTAAGGAGATTTGGGGAGAAGTTTAGAAAGAAAATAACGTTCGTCGCCTGCGATCGGCAGGATCGTTCGGCGTTCGGCGAAAAACCTTTTTTCTCGCCCGCTTCGCTCGAGTGCGCAGAAGTCACGGCGAAAACCAATTTTATTTTCATTGCGGTTGAGAGGACCGCAATGAAAAAACTTTCCGCCGGAGGCTGAGAGTGTTTTGGTCTTCCGTCCCTCTCAACGGAAGCCAAAAAGGAATATCCCTCTCTGAGGACTCTGTGAGCTCGAGCTCCACTAGGGGTGGACGGGCGGGAGATAATTTTTTAAACCCAGCTATAGAATGAAGATACGGTTTGAAAGACGAGTAGAAAGGAAAGCCATGCCATTTTTTGAAAGAGGCAATCTAAAGCTCTATTATGAAGATGTCGGAAAAGGGGAACCCATTATCACCAACCACGGTTTGATGGAAGACTGCGGGTACTGGAGTGAGACCGGCCTAACGGCCAGGCTGGCAGAACACTATCGGGTTATCTCCATGGATATGCGCGGCCATGGACGCACAGTGGTCAGCGGTCAGCCTTACGGCTTTGATGTGGGCACCATGGCCAATGATTTTGGCGCCCTGGCCGATGCCCTGGGTCTGGATCGGTTTCATATTCTAAGTCATGCTACCGGCGGCATGGCTGCCGTTCGTTACGGTATGAATACCTCGAAAAGGCTTCTAAGCCTCATGCTGACCGACACCGGTTCGGCTACGGCTCCGGACCTGCCTATGCCGGAAGGGCAGGAGCAACTGGATCCGGAAGGACGAAGAGAGGCTTTTATCCTGGGGGCGGAAGCGCGAAAAGTCACCTCGGTTGAAGACTGGATGACCTATGTGAAGGCCAATCCCGGCCCCTTTCTTTTTAAGATGGCTGAAAATCCTGATGCAGAGCGGATGTGGGGAATTTATGAGGGATTTCTTCACCGGAGCGACCCAATGGCCATCGGAAATTTCATGTTGAGTTTTTATGCCGACCCTGATCCGATGATTGAGGGTTTGAGGCAAATAACCTGCCCGACTCTGATTCTTCTCGGGGAATTTGATTTGGTTTTCCTGGGGCCGAGCGAAATTCTTGCTCGAGAGATCCCGGATAACCGAGAGGTGATTCTGAAGGGAATAGGACATATGACAGCCATTGAGGACCCGGAGAGGACGACCCGGGAGATCCTCGATTTTCTGCAGACAGTAGCGGCGACGGGAAAAGCAAAAAGGGATAAATGAGTGGTTTAATGTACAAGATATAAGGTTCACGGTTAAAGGAAAAACCCCAATAACGTTCATCTTATTTACAATCCTTGTACTGTATACCGGCTACCTTAGACCTTAAACCTTGTACCTCACACCTTTTATTAATTGAAAGGAGCCTGCCATCATGGTCGAAAGAAAAAGAGTATTAAAGATTTTTGCGAGTCTGGTGTTTGTTTTGTTTCTGACTGGGTTGATCGCTGGTATCGCAATGGCTGCGCCGGCGAAAAAAAACATCGCCGGGAAGGAATTTCCCGTTACCGGTAAGGAATGGATGGCTGCAACCGGGTTGGATTGGGGAACCAAATATTGGCCGACTAAACCGGTGCGGGGGGGTGTTGTCAATTCGGCTTCCCCTCTGTATATCGGATTGATGAACCCACACCATTGGCCGGTAAACGACTGGGTTACCTTAGGCTTATTCTATGAAAAACTCATTTATACCGATGGGAAATTTAGACCCACAGTACCCTGGCTGGCTGAGTCCTGGAAATACCTGAATGACGTAACGGTGGTTATGAAGCTCCGTCAAGGCGTTCAGTTTCATGACGGCTCTCCCTTCAATGCCGAAAGTCTCAAATACCAGATGGACTGGATCATGGATCCCAAAAACGGGGCTTGGACCCGATCCTGGCTGGAACCGGTTGCTTCCATTGAAGTGGTAGACCCTTACACGGTCAAGTGGCATTTTAAAAGGCCCTGGGCCGGATTCCTGGGGATGATGGCCTATACGCCCGGATATGTCATTTCAGCCAAGGCGCTGAAGGCCGATGGTGCTTTAAAGGAATTAAAAACATTGGCCCGCCAGTTAGAAAGAGAAAAGAAAAATGTAGAGCAGGCGGAAAAAGATGCCGTTGCAGCCGCGGGTGAAGCGGCGGAAAAGGCCAGAACCAAACTGGAAACTGCCAAAAAAAAACTGGGGACACTGGAAGAACAATATAAAAAGACGGCTGCCCTGGCTGAAGGGGCCAAGGAATTGGATAACAATCCGGTAGGGACGGGGCCCTATATGTTAGATGAGGCCAACCCAGGTAATTTCGTAAAGTTAAAAAGAAACCCCAATTGGTGGTTTGGAAAATTTATCGGACAACTGGAAATGCCTTACTTTGACGGAGTCAAAGTCAGCGTTATCCCCGATCCCTCGGTGAGATTGGCCAACCTCAGAGCCGGAAAACTGGATACCATGTATGTCGAATCTTCCCAGTACCCCATGGTTAAAAATGACCGTAATCTGCAGGTTTTTACCTATCCCGGGACCCACCTGGTTGCGATGCGCTTTAACCTGAAGGACGGCCCGTGCAAGGACATTCGGGTCCGCAAGGCCATCTCCCATGCCCTCGATCGAAAAGCCTTGATTGCCGGTGTCACCTTCGGATTGGGCCGACCGGCCAGTTGTATGTATCCTACCGATCATTGGTGTCATAATCCCAACCTTAAACCGGTTTCCTATGACCCGGCGCTCTCCAAGAAGTTACTGGCCCAAGCCGGCTTTAAAGACGGATTGACCATTAAAGGATACATGGCCAACACGGCCGGATCAACTACCTTAGCAGAAGCCATGAAAGCCATGCTGGCCAAGGTGAATATTACCTGGAATGTGGAGTTACTCGATCCGGCAGCAATTGGTGAAAAACTGAGAAAAGTCGATTATGATTTTGCGGGGGGGGGTTGGGCCTGGATCTTCGATCCGGACCAAATGCCTACCGGACTTTACCATCCGGATGGAGGATTTAATTTCGGAAGAAGCCATAACGAAAAGGCCATAGCCCTTATTGAAGCTGCTCGCAAAGAGCTTGATGTCGACAAGAGGGGTAAACTGTATTGGGAGTTGGAAAAGGTGGTTTATGACAATTATGAAGACGCCTGGTTATGGTATCCCATGGACATTACGATTTATCGAAAAAACGTCCTGGGATGGAACATGGACATGTATCTTAAAATGAGAGAAAGTCAATATTATTCCCACCCGCTTTGGTTTAAGGGAGGAAAGGAAAGTCGTTAATAAAATAAAAAAGTCTAAGGAGATTTTATTGTTCCGGGTTAGGAGATTCGAGTTGCGAGTTTTTGGGAAAAGGTTTCTCTTTTTGAATCCGCAACCCGCAACCTGGAACCCGGAACTTGCAAGACATAATTGAGATTTTTTTTGAATTAAATTATCTCACTTATAATTTAAGAATCTGAAGAGGAGAAAAAAATGGCTTACAGAGATTTAGATTTTAATTTGACTGATGAACAAAAAGCGTTAAGAGACACCATTAGAAAATTCGGTACCGAGGTGATGCGACCGGCCGGAGAAAAATTGGACAAACTGGCCGATCCCCAGGATGTTATCGCCAAGGGATCGGTCTTGTGGGATGTCTTTAAAAAGTATCGTGAACTCGGATTTCATCGCCGGGGCATCCCCAGGGCCCTGGGCGGAATGATGGAGGATATGGACCCCATGTCCAATCTCTTGATGGGTGAAGAGATGGGCTATGCCGACGCCGGTCTGACCATCAGTTTGGGGGTGGCCGGTATGCCCTTTGCCTATGCAGCCCTGTTCCCCAATCCAAAGCTGCAAGAATTGGCCCGGGCTTATACGGAAGACACCAAAGGGGAGCTCATCGGCTGCTGGGCGATCACTGAACCGGACCATGGATCGGACTGGGTTATGTCTCATCCTGATCCCAAATGCGGCCCATCGGTAAGAGGTGTACTTAAAGGGGATGAGTATATCGTCAATGGACAAAAAGCGGCCTGGGTCAGCAATGGGACCATTGCCACCCATGCTGTTTTTCATGTCGGGCTGGATCCCGAAAAAGGCATGGGCGGTCAAGGGTTGGCCATTATTCCCCTCGATCTTCCCGGAATTACCAAAGGGAAACCCCTGGATAAAATCGGTCAACGGCCTTTGAATCAGGGGGAGATCTTTTTTGAGGAGGTTAAGATACCCAAAGATTATATGGTCGTAACCCCTGATATGGGAATCATGCAGGGAATGGGAGAAGCCATCCTGGCCGGAGCCAACGGGAGTATGGGGATTAATTTTGCCGGTTTGGCCAGGGCGGCCTTTGATGAAGCCTATAAATACGCCAATGAACGGGTACAGGGAGGTGTGCCTATCATCCAGCACCAGAACATCCAATTAAAGATTTTTAAGATGTTTACCCTGGTGGAAGCGGCCCGGGCTGCTACACGACGAATGGCTATGTATAATGCCGTTAACCAGCCTCCGTCCGGGGCCCACGCCGTTGCCTGCAAGTGTTTCTCAACGGAAACGGCTTTTCAGGTGGCCAGTGAGGCCATACAGATTTTTGGCGGAAACGGATTGAGCCGGGAGTATCCCGATTGAAAAGATTTTCCGCGATGCCAGAGCAGCCATGATCGAAGATGGGGTTAATGAATCTCTTTCTTTGGCGGCAGTGCAGTACCTATAAATCTAATAAACGTTCGGCGTTCAGCGGTCGGCGTTCGGCGAAACCCAAAGATCGTCATTCCGGGGAAGAGGCTGTGTCGTAATTCGATTTTCTGTCATTTCGACCGAAGGGAGAAATCTTGTTGCTTAATGATATGAAGAACTTAAGATTCCTCGCTTTCGCTCGGAATGACAAGTTTGCTTATTGTGACACAGTCTCGAAAGCCGGAATCTAGTTATATTAATGTATTCTGGGCACCGGCTTGCCCCGGTGTGAAGGAATAGAAACTTAAACTAAAAAACTACTGCCTTTCTTTTCAGGAGAATCTGATGAATAAAATGCTATTTGAGCCAATAACTATCGGAAACATGACCTTGAAAAACAGGATCGGGTTGGCGCCTCTGCTTAATATGCCGGATGTTTTAACTACTTTTACCATTACGGATAGAACCATAAAATGGTTTGAGGAAAGGGCTAAGGGTGGGGCCGGCCTGATTATGACCGGGGCGTTTTTTCCTGAATTATTAAATGTTCCTGGAGCCTTCGATCAATTTAAAAAAATGGCCGATGTGATACATAATTATGGGGCTAAGCTCGGTGTACAAATTACAGGCAGTGGAGGTGTTTTAGGCGGAAAAGGTCCTTCTCCTATGCCCTACCCGGATGAACGTCATCCAAAGCAATCCATTTTTCAATACATGACCGGGCAGTTGTCTTTCATGCCTGGAGTAGAAACTGTAGCAGCGATGTCAAAGGAAGAGATTGAGGGTCAGATGGAGGTAATTCCTTTAGCGGCCAAAGCCTTGAAAGACGTGGGGGTTGATTGTGTGGAACTGCACTGTGCCCACGGAGGGGCTACCCTTTATTGCTCTTTTATATCCCCCTTTTATAACCGAAGGGAGGATGAGTATGGAGGCAATTGGGAGAACCGACTCCGTTTCCCGGTAGAAACCCTGAAGAACATGAGGGCGGCCCTTGGCCAGGATTATCCTATTCTGGCCCGGATCGATGCCGATGAGTTGTTGGGGGAAGGTGGGATCACAGTTGAAGATGCGGTAAAATTTATCGTTCCCGCCTTTGAAGCAGCAGGGATAAGTTGTTTCGATGTGAGCCAGGGGTCCATTTTGCATTCTCCTGAGGGCATCAACATACCTCTCTACTATAAACGCGGATGTTTTATCGAAAATGCCGAAGCCGTAAAAAAGGCGACTAAACTCCCGGTCATCGGCGTCGGCAGAATTGTGGATCTTGATATGGCCGAAAAATTTCTCAAGGAAGGCAAAGCCGATATTATTTACATGGGGACGGCAATTGACCTCCGACCCGGAAACTCCCAATAAATTTGCTTCGGGACGTGCGGATGAAATCAGGAAATGCATCGGCTGTCTGGAAGGCTGCGGAACGCCTTGTCCGATCAATTATGATATTTTCCCAGGCGCAATTCCAATGGCACCGATGGAAAAGAAAAAAAAGATCCTTATCATCGGCGGCGGAGTGGCCGGTATGGAGGCAGCCAGAATTTGTTCACTTCGGGGACATGAAGTGGTTTTGATTGAAAAGGAAGCTGTTTTGGGTGGGACTGTGGCTGCATTGGCGTTGGATCCCTTATCGGCCGAATTTAAAAACTTTGTAGATTATCTGGGGACCCAGATGAGGAAATTGAACGTTGATGTGCGAGTCTGCCGGGAGGCTAAGGCGGAATTGATTGCCGAAATAAAACCGGATGCCATTATCCTGGCCACCGGGGCTTCTTTGAGGATGCCTGAGCTGGCCGAAAATAAACCAGGAATAATCGACCATGTAGAAGCCTTGAAGAACCGCTCGTCCATCGGACAAAAAGTGGTCATTTGGGGTTTGATGTACGGGGCGGAATTCGCCATTTCTTTGGCTAGGGAGGGGAAAGAAGTGACTCTCATCGGAGAAGCCGGTGAAGACACAGTAGCCAGCCATGCCTCAGGAGGACGCCGGTGGTGGATCCTGCGCAAACTTGTGGATATGTCGGTAGTCAGAGCCAGTGCCGAAGCGCAACGAGTATCTAACCCCAAGGTCCTCTTCCATATCAGAGTGGAGGAGATCAGCTCTGAAGGGATTGT
>CAWAKF010000037.1:0-50115 GCA_963782435.1 uncultured delta proteobacterium | reverse complement strand
ATTGTCCTCCAACCTCCTGGTGGTACTGGTAGTAGGAGCCATTATTTATGCACGGGAATACGGAATGTGGGGGTACGGCAGGGGGCCCGGCATGAGGGGTGGCTATGGTGGCGGATACGGAGGTGCCAACCAGGGGCCTCAGGGTGGATACGGCAGGGGTCCCGGTAGGGGAGGTCCCGGTCAGGGAGACGGATGGGCCAATCAGAGCGAAGAATGCCAAAAGTTTAAATGATAAGAAAGCGATTCGAAAAGAGTTGCACAACAAACGCTACGAATATTCTGAGGCCATTCGTAACCCCAAGACTACCCCGGAGATGGTAGGCAAGATGGATGAGGAAATCAGTGACTTACAGCAGAAGATCTATTCCTTGACTCCCCCAGCCTGCCGGTAAATTTAAAATAAGGATTAAAGAGGCAGCCGTGTTCAGGCCGCCTCTTTATCGACCCTATTTAAAAGAAGTCAGAAGTTCGAGATGGGAGTGATTGATTTGACACTCCCTTGTGAACTGGAATAGGTCGGCAATAACTATTCCAGGTTTTCCTCCTTTCCTGATATTTTTCCGGATCGTTCTCCCCATGGGAGTACCTTTTTAAGAATTTTATTTGCCCTCTTCAGATCTGTTGACAATACACTCCATATTTAATACACTCCTATTGAAGCTAAGGACCAAGTAAGACGAAGAAATGCTCTTCATTTGATATGGAGGAATCATGAGAATTAAAGTACAAGATGAAAAGATCGCCAAGGCTATTAAAAAACTGGAGGGGATTGACATCATTCTTAAGACCGTCGAAGATGCCCAAAAAGCCATGCATCTCATTCTCCACAAGACGGCAATATCCAAGACTAAAGACTTTGAGGGCCTCAAGGAACTTGCCATCTCTCAGGTCATCGAGCATGCCTCCAGTGCCGTTGAATACCAAAATTATTACGAGGTAGAATTCATCCTCACCGACGACCGCTTCATCGAAATGGAGATAGCTTTGATTAAGGAACTTCAGACTATGTTTGAAAAATTATAGCGGGAACATGGAAATATCATTAATACTTTATTACCTAAATAAGGGAATATTATTCCCCTGGTAAAAGAGATAATTGGAGTTTTTCCCCGAAACAGATCCCAGTCTCTTTTCGTTGATTGCCATTTGCACTCCTCCGATTTTTCAAACATGTCAAATGAACGATTACAGGAAGAAGGGCTTTCGATAGCCACCTATCCCCTTAAAATAAGAACTCATTTCCCCTAATTTAACCCCCAAAAACCTCCACAGTTCTTAAATCAATTAGAAAAACCGACTATTTTCCGTGAATGATATCCATCCACCGGATGGCCTCTGACTCGCTGACCTTGCCAAAATAGTCTTGGGTGGTCTTCAGGTCTTGGTGCCTTAATATCACTTTCGACACAATCTCCAGCGGTACCCCGTTTCGGCTGGCATAGGTCGCTGAATGCCGGTAGAGGTCATGGGGCCTGATTGATATTTTGAGCTGGGCACCAAGACTTTTTATTATCGATCTCGCCGTGGAATAGGAAACCGGGGAAAGTCGATCCTCCAAATGAAAAAATTCAATATGTCTGCCGCCGATAAAATTATTCTTTTTGATGCAATGGTGTTGTTTCCCGTTTTTATCTTTTTTATCAGAATACAGATTTTCCAAACCGGAAAAAACAATTTTGTATATTGTTCATATGATTTGAATGGACCATTTTGGATCACTTGCCATTCTCTGATGATTGGATTAGGATTCATTGCAATTAATTAAAAATAGATCACTTTTTGAAAGATTCTTTCCTTTATGCCATCTGATTCATCTCAACCATCTTCGCATGGTTCAAAAAAATTCTTCTTGGGCCTTCGTGGCACATTTTACTCACTGAGCGATAAACAGTTCCGCCTGCTATGGTTCGGCACTTTGTTTGCCCAGGCATCCATGCAAATCAACATTGTTGCCCGGTCCTGGCTGGCGTATACGATATCCGGATCTGCCGTAGCACTGGGAGTTGTTGCTCTTGCCAGAGGATTGCCCCAATCCGTTCTCTCTCTTTAGGCGGAGCCTTGGCTGATCGAATGGACAAACGCACCATGTTGGTTTACGTCCAATTTTCACTAGCCATATTGTCCGCCGTCAATGCCCTCCTTGTTCACCTGGATATCATCAAGGTATGGCATTTGGTGGTCATCGGGGTGTTCCAGGGAATTATTTTCGCATTTAACATGCCCACCCGGCAGGCTTTGGTGCCGGAGATCGTCAGCAAGGAAATGCTGGCCAACGCCTTGGCGATAAATTCAACGGGCATGAACCTAAATCGTGTGGCTGCGCCGGCCCTGGCAGGTGTATTGATCGCCACACACCCGGCTGTGGCGTTTGATATGGTAGCTATTTTTTATATTGCTTCTGCAGTTCTATTATTAATGCTGCCCAAATCTAAAACCAAAAAAGCCGAGCATCAGAGAAATGCATTTATAGCTATTGCTGATGGTATTTCATATATTTATCATAATAAGAGGCTACTGATACTGATTCTCATGGCCTTTGTCCCAACCATGTTGGGTATGCCCTATCAACAGTTGCTTCCGGTATTTCAGCAGACTGTCTTGCATGTGGGGCCGTCCGCCCTGGGAATCATGTACACGATGGTGGGGATCGGCGCATTGGTGGGATCTCTGACAGTGGCATCCATATGCGGGTCTAAGAAGTTAAATGTCATTCAGGGGATATCCGGCATCTTGTTTGGTGTCTTTTTAATGGGTTTTGCCATATCGACCCATTACCTGTTTTCCTTGGTGCTCCTTTCCGGTATAGGATTGGCCAGCCAGGGGTACATGACGTTAAACAACGTGCTAATAATGGAAATCACCGCCCCGTCTTATTATGGACGCGTTATGAGTGTGTATATGCTTACTTTTTCAATGAGTCCGGTGGCGATGCTACCCATCGGCTTTTTTGTGGACTATATCGGTGTTTCCCAAACAGAAGCTGTTGCCGGGATAGCGCTGGCAGCAACTATGATGATGTTTTTACTTTTTACCCGTCGCCAACCAGAAAAAGGATAGGAAATCCAAGATGAAATTTCCAAAATATCACGCTCTGGGATGCAGGGTTAAAAATTGCCAAATCAAAAATCGATTTGGGATGTTTCAATGTAGTCTCACTGTTGGGTAACCAGCAATGTTATGAGGATTGTAAATGATACAAAATCTAATTTCCAAATACTTCAAGCAAAACACTGCTGGATCATAGTTTCCCCAACTTTGCCTTATCGTACCATTCATGGACCAACTTTTCGGGTTAGAGGGTTGCCAGCCTTGAGAAAGCCAAAATGAGAATGAATAATATAAATCATACCAAAGAGTTAAAGTCAACCTTGAAGGTAATAATTTTTAGCGGATATAGATGCGACATATCCGGGGCATGGTCTCGAAATAAACCGAATTCCAGGAAGGTATTAATGCTTATTAAGCATAATCCGGGGTCGATATAGGAGCAGAGAAGGCCGTAACGGTTTATAACTCATTGATTCAATAGCATTTAGGGATGCCCGCATCCTTCGACCAATGTTTTTTGTATGTTCCTGTCAAGGGTGTCAAGGTGTCAAGGCAGTTTCTATTCTTATCTCTACTATTTCTTTATATAAATTAATGAATTATAGAAGAGGGTATAGAAAGGGTTGACACCAGCCCCTCATTCCTAACCAGGTGTTACCATCTCGATCATCTTGGGTAGGGCTCGTAATCAGGAGGGGGAGGTCCCGAGACCTTTTCGCCTCAAACCATAACAGGCAGGGCCGATATCCCAATACCCCCTTCCCGACTCCTTCCTACTCGTTCTCAAGACATGTTTGATAAATCGGAGGACTTCGAATGGTAATCAATTTATCCAACTCGGGATAACTCCATTTTTCTCAGAAGATCCCCTTTATCTCCTTGCGTTTCCTCTATTTTTCTCCTTGACCGTGCCTTTTTCTTTCCTTATACTCTTTCCATTAAAAAGCAAGTTCTTATTAAAAAAACGAATTAATTTGTGGGGATGCTGTCTTTTCCGGAGTTATCGGTAAAAACATACAATTTCTTTACAGGAAAGCAAATGTTATCAAGAACAATTAATCCTTCAAGAACTATTCTTTTTGGCGTTTCAGGCGGCGATTGTCCGGGATTAAATGCTATTTTATCAGGATTAGTGGCCAGTGTTGGAAATTTAAAAATTAAGGTGGCCACGCTGCAAGGCGGTTTTCAAACTTTGTGCGCAAAACCGGAAATATTTATGAAAGGTTTGCGGGTTGTCAACCCTGATGAAGCCCAAATTCTTGCAGGGCTTCCATCCATTATTTCCGGCTCATCACGCACAAAATTAGACAAGGAGAATCAGAAAAATGCCATCAACAATGTCAAAGAGTTCTATGCTATAGTCCTGGTGGGTGGCGATGACCATGCCCGTCAGGCAGGAAAATTCGCCCAACTTCTTAAAAAAAGAAATATTCAGTTGCCGGTATTTATCGCACTTAAAACCGTAGACAATGATACCGCTGCCAAACCAATAGGCGCGGACACAGCAATTGAGCATCAAAGAGGGGATTTTTTAAGCACTGCGGTGACTGCCTGGGCGCACAAGAGGATTTCTGTTTTTGAGAATATGGGCAGAGAGCGCGGTTGGATCACTCTTGGCTCAGGAGATATACGCCTGAGCGAACGTGACAAAGAATATGCAGAGAGAGCCTGGATTCTTAAGCAGGCAGGACCGGCAATTATTAACCTTATTCCTGAAAACCATTGTCCCAACGTTATTCAAATAAAGTCAACTGGTTACCGATAGGCACCTCTGGAAACGGGATGCGACCCGACGAAAGAGCCTGTAAAATAGGGGTTTTTTCGAAAAGCGTGACGCTCAAAATCTGTAAAATTGTGTAGAGGCTCGAATCTAAGTTTAACCGTTTCTTGATTATGGCCACGAGCAGATAGACCGAGATGGCAATCCATATTTGGGTCTTGACCGCATTTTCGGAAGTGCCATAGAATACCTTGATTCGTAGATGTTGTTTGATCCATTTGAAAAACAACTCTACTCGCCAACGACATTGATACAGCTCGGTGATAGTCAAGGCGGGCAGGGAAAAATTGTTGGTTAAGAATATAAGGCGCTGGTTTTTCTCGAGGTCTAAGAAGCGGATGCGTCTTAGTTTTTCCGGATAATCTTTCTTGGCGTAGTAGTTCACCGGGACAATAGTTTGATCGCATTGAAGTCCAGACAACTTGTCGATGGGGTGGGAATAAAGACGTTTGAAATTGAAATTGCTTTTGGTCCGAGTTACAAAGAAGGCCATATCCTGATGGATTTTGTAAAGACGAGCAAAATCGACATAACCACGATCCATGAGATAAATGGCCCCTGGTTCTTTCCATAGATGGTCGAGCATTTGTATGTCGTGGACTTTTCCGTGAGTAATTAAGATTACGGTAGGAATACTCCCTCGTAAATCCAGGAGGGTATGCAATTTTACAGCCCCTTTTCGTTTTCGGAACTTCGCCCATGGGAAAAGGGATAGACACAAATCGATGGTCGTGGAATCCAGAGCGTAAACCGTTTGATCCATTTCAGGCCGAAATCTTCGTTGGCATAAAGAGATCACGCGATGTGGATGAGCACTTGAGCGAAATCGGCATAAATACGCCAATCTCTGACTTGATTGGCGTTGGCCAGAGTATTGCGTGAGACCTGGCCTCGAAAGCCCATGTGATATAGTTTGGGTTGAGCCACTCTCAAGCAGGCTTCCATATCTCGAAGGCTTTCCCGATAAGTCAATTGGGCAAAAGCCAGGCAAAGAAATTGATCCCAACAAGAGAAACTTTTTATTTTGTAATGGCCTTGGTACTTTTCTACACATTTTCGAAATTCGTACTCTGGCAGGAAATCCATCAGTTGGGCGAAAATTGTTTTTCCGCAATTCATAGGTCATCTCCCTCCTCATTGTTGAGGAAGTATGACCATTTTTAAAAATTTTATTCAAATCGATAAATCACATTTTGTTTCAAAAATATCGCTTTTTTATAAACTTAGGTCCAGTCTAAAATTAAACGTTGGGACAGCCATCTTATTTAGCTGATTTATTAATTGAAGTCACAAAGCGCCTGAGCCAAAAAGAAATACTTTATGATGCCAGGCTTAGGCCCATAGGTGAAACATTGAGCCTTTACGCTCTTCCTAATGTCTGTGAAGGTTATCAATTTAAAGATTTTGCCAGGAGGCATCAGAATAAGAAGGATACCCTTTTCTATCGCCTTCTGGAATTAGACCCAATCTTAAAAGCGAAATTTCATACTACCCAAAAACATGATATCTACGGTAATCCTAAATTAGAAGGTCTATCCGATTATATTGTTTCAGCGATCAAATACATCCCCACATTGGCAAAATATGACATAAGGCTTATGAACGCAGTATCTCTATTACGCGCGTGTATGAAGGAAGAAGGTGTTTTCGAGGAAGCCCTTTTTGCTAAAGAAAAGTTCCGCACATCTCAACTGAGCATAATTTCCGGAGTACGACATAATTTACCCAATTTTATTATCCGTGGACAGGCACAAAACATTCAGGATCGAACCTATGGCATACATATCGGAAGGTCTGCTTTTGAGGCAATCCGGAAGGCCAGAAAGCAGATTGATTCCGGAAATGCCCCTGACAAAAATGGTTTAGTTATCGCCATCAATAAAGACAAAGACCCGCTCACCGCCAAGATGAGATTAATGATTGTTGAGGATGCGGCAAAAGGTATAGATGTTGCTGCTGTTTATTCGGATTTTGAACTTTGGCAGATGGGTGTGTGGTGGAAGCCCGAGAAATAACTCATAAGAAAAACGGAAAACATGGCAGGAGATTTCTTCTGAAGGAAAATGAACCCGCAAACAAAAATAAACTCGCACCGAAACCGGGAGCAAGGACTACTGCTGAATTTGTTCTTCCAGTTGTAAAATGTTGTATCGCTCGTGCCGTATGTGCGGCATAAATCAATGGGCGATACCTCCGCGTCTGTTTCCTGTAATATCTTGATGATTTGATCTTCTTTGAACCAAATTGATGGAGACGTTCTTTAATAATTTAATTGGCAATTTATACTAAGGACAGCATGATTGGATGCTCCCGGCGTTCTTCACCATGCTATGATATGGGGGATAAAAGGCCGGAAAATATCCGTACCAATAGAGATCGTGAGGACTTTAATGAAAGGCTTGAGCATCTTGGTTTTAGGATTTACGGGATGCACATTTCCCTATATTAAATTACTAGATTTTAAAAGAGCGTCCCTTTTTCCATATTTCGTGGTGCCCGTTTGATACCAAAAGTCCCATTCGCTGTAAAGCTACTTCGCTTTTATCTTCAAAATCAATCCTCATTTCATCGTTATTTATTTAAAAATAAACGCTAAAATGGAATGGCAAAGAATATGCAATCTCCAGGCACATGCCTGTGCCTGCACCAGTATACCGACCTCGGAATCTCCAAAAGACCCCTTACTATCGCTGCGTTGAAGACCATCTTGAGACCCTGGAACAAGTCTATGAAGATCGTTTTGAAAGGACTTACGGCTTTTTTCGACCCTATGTCAGAAAGGTTATGGAGAGGTATCTGGATTGCGGGAATCTTCTCAACGGTTTTGCCAGGATCAAGTGCGGAGACTGTGGCCATGAATACCTATTGGCCTTTTCCTGTAAACGCCGTCACTTTTGCCCGTCTTGTCACAAAAAGAGGGTAGTGGAATTCGGGGAGTTGCTATCGCATATTTCAAACGATATTCGTTTTTTTGGTGACTATGTTTTTTGCAGACTTGTAGGTGCACACTTCATCCAGCATATCTTGACACTGTCCACCAACCCAAATACTGGTCAGAACAAATAAATAAATCAGGCAAACCCATAATACAACCCGAAAAAATCTTTAGATCGCGATATACAGCATTACGATGTTGACAGAGACTGGTGGGGAGGAGTTGGGGGTTTTAAGGCCTTCATATCTTATTTTATTCGCCAGAACCCGTCTGAGGAGGAATAAATATATACCTATGTTCCCCCTCCGCACAGGATGGCCTCCCGTGCCCCCAACTAATTCATATGCAAGCCGATCAATGACCTTATCATTCATTCTTTTGTGGTTTATTACTTGCCTTATCTCAAAAACTGCTCAATCGCTTTTTCCGTATCGATAACCTCCTGGCTGAACATTTTTCTTAGATTTTCAAAAAGCCGTTTATAAGTGACAAGTTTTTTTTCCATTACGGAGATCTGTTGCAGAAGCTGTTGTGCAGTATAAAAAGCGTTTTCCTCAGACCGACTTAAATCCTTTCGTGGCAGCCGACGGGCCGGGACTTTTGCCTTATTCTCTTCCCGAGGCTTTGCTCTACGACTTCGAGCCTGAGATTTCTTTTGAGTAGCCTTGGGCGTTTTCTTCGGGACTTTTTGTGCTACACCAGAAGGGGCTTTCTGCTGTTCTGCCTGGGTCAAACCCTCTTCAGCAAAATGCACTTTCGAGAAATCTTGGGTAAGGCATTTATCTAATACTGGCATGGAAATTTCTTTAACAATAGTCAAAGGACCGGCTTTGACCCCCCGACCCCATTCTCCGGAGACATACCTATTTTCAAAAAGGTTACCGATTAGGGTTGAACCATATCGTTTTAAGGTTATGCTTGAATAACTGGTTTTGAATTTCTTCTCCAGCAATTTGACAAGCACTTGGTAATTGATCTCCTTCTTGCCTTTAAAATAATCAAGACAGGTTTGAAGATACTGCTTCCTATTGTTCTTTTTCATACGCTCTCCTTTCAATAATTCTTTGAAAGATCATATCTTAAGAAAATTGAAATGTCAAAAATAGGGCTATGGTTCTGAATCCTTATTACCCGTATTCTCCCACCTGCATCCCAGGAATAACTTTGGGACTCGAATCTCATAGAATTGGACTGGATACCCCCGGAAAAATTTTGGGAGGTCGATGTATACATGTCGATATATAATATAAGGTCAACCCTTGGCCGATCTACCTACGACTGATGGGGGTAGGGGGGTGGCCCGTGGGGGTGGACTTGCCTGGACAGGGTATCCGGAAGCGGTCCTCTCTCAGATCCTGATTGTTAGCATATCCACCGTAACGATGATAGCCAGACCATTTCGGATACACCCCAGGTCGGCTGGCTGCATCTTTGGGGATGAAGGAGTAACGATGGGACCTGATTAAAATGTCTTAGGCTGGACTTTAAGGATTCTGGTTAACCTTGGACTCATACAACCCTTCAGAGGCCCCAGGATCGTTTACAGGGTGCAATTTTGGCGCGATACAAAGAGAGAACTTCATGCCTCGGGCAGATCGTCACGTAACTGGCTTTACGGGGCTCTGGAATAGACCGCATAACTGAAAGTTATGCTTGTCGATCAGCCTATTTGGTTTAATTTAAAAGCGTATACGGTGTCACGATTGTAACGGTCCGCTTTTCCATGAATTCATCTTTGCCGATATTCCGAGATAAAGTAATGAGAATAGGTTGATCACCTATTGGCGCGCTAAAATAAATAGGAGTCAAATACCTTGACAACACGGAGGGTATTCCGTTTAACAGTGTCTCGCTATGGTCCGTACAATAAACCGGGACTGGTATAAAAGGGCTGGATGGGAAGACTTCTGGCCTTTACCTTTTACAGGAAGGGAAGCGGTGAGATGTCTCCGTCATTAAGAAAATGGGGACATAATGGGGACAAAATACCGATGGACGCCAAACCAAAAAAGGTTTAAAGACTTTAAGAGCCGTAACCTATTGATTTTATGGTGCCCCCGGCGAGACTTGAACTCACGGCCTACAGATTAGGAATCTGCCGCTCTATCCACCTGAGCTACGGGGGCAATTGTTATTATTTAAAGTAGTTAAATGGTGTATGTGGCAAGGAATTATTTTTATTCTTCAACCTATTGCTAACGTTTTGCTTATTTTGTTTTTTCATGGCCTGGATACTACCACAAACCTGGTTGAAGTAAAATAAAAAATCCATCGAGTAATAAGGCCAGTCTCATTCTCGTGCGTTCTAATGCTGATCCCGCCTAATCCGCTAGGAGGCCCGGATTAGATCCATAAATAAAAGGAATAACATTGCACTGTTTATTTCATGTCTTGCGTCCTCCCAGGTGACTCCTGGTGCGAGGATCTCCCTGTAGCTCTAAAAAGGAGGGGGGCGACAGCCTTTTATGAGGTCCCCGAGACGACATTGATCTTCTTTTTTCGGATTGATAGCTTGTCTCAAAAAAACCTGCGGAAGTTAGCTTCCCCGGGATCGGCTTTTCACTTCCAGAGCACTTTGTCGAACTTCCGGACATTGAAGCCTGACCTGATTGATCGAGCAAGATCAACGTCCGGGTTGTATCTTTTTTGGAGGTTGAAATACTACGCCAGGGTCTCCGATTTGAGCTGCCGAGAAAGACGATACGACACTGCTGCCCTTGATGTAAATTGGAACGATAAGAGAATACAAATCACCATGTAGTACAGAGGCATATGAACAAAATGTTCTTCTAGGGAGGGCCTGGTGCAGTTCCCCTCTGTGCAAATGCAGGGAATTCAGCCAAGAGGTAAATATTAATCATCATCCGTGCTATGAAAGTATTGCCTTAAAAGAAATGTTTTTTGGAGCAGGATGGGATCATTTAGGTAATAAAAATCAACCAAGGCATATTCATAGCGTAAAAGAGGGACGGATGGCTGTTTTAACCACAAGGGCGCCATGGACAGAGGAGAAAGACCGAATAATAATTGGTTCTTAAACAGATCGCTTTTCATCCTTTCCAGGTCGAAACTTGAGATATCGTTTAGCCACCTTTGTCGAAGCGTGGAGAGAGGTGGTTCTTGTAATTGCTTCGATCCTCCCGACCGGCCCGGGCTTCGTTAGTTTTGGCCCATTCAAGATACTGTTCGGCCAGCTTCTGGAAGGTTTGGGCGGGTTTCTTCTTTTGGGGAAGTTCTTCCTTATGGCGGATAGATCGAAGCCGTTCCTGCCGGACAATCTCTGCAAGCTTCTCGTCATATCCTTCGGTTCTCGTTCCGACCTTTTCCCAATGGTGCTTTCCTTCGTGCCAGTAAACGATATAGAAGGCTTTATCCGGACTCCCTTGGTAAACTCTTGGCAGTTCGACTTCATAGACCCCGGGATCTTCGTTTTTTTGACGCTTTGACGGAACCCATGACCCTTCCCATTTCTTCAACGTATTGCTAACGCTATTTAGTTTTTCAGTGAGTTGTAGTTAATTCTATTCACTTTAAATAATCATGGTAAGTATCTTAAATAATATTGTAATTAAGTCAAGTGAAAAACAGTGAAGAAGGGAGAAAAAGGGGGTTTCTTCGATTAGGAATCTGCCGCTCTATCCACCTGAGCTACGGGGGCATGGGTTACCTATAATAGATTTTGTGAGAGAACTCAATAAGAAAGTAGAATCAAGGATTCTGGATTCCAGGATTTAAGAGAGATTTTTCAAATACCCCTCAAAGCCGGTAATACTGTTGGCCATAAAAAAACGTTCCCGTTGCTGAGAAAAGGTATCCATTTGAGAAAAACAGCTCAGCATTGGGTCTTTTTCAAGGAGGATGTTTGTTGCCTGTTCAACGACATCCTCGGCATCGGAGTGTAGAACCCCGGCAATCAATTCCTTCCATAGAAAAAGCTGCTCCCGATATAATTTCAGCATTTTTTGACTGCTCGGGTGGCTTCCGGCATGGCCATAATAGATGGCTCGGTCTTCCAGAGCCAACATCTTATCCACGCTGTCTAAGGTTTGATCAAAGAAAAACCGGGTCGGGGTAGGGGGGCGAAGATATATTTTATCCCCTAAAGATAGAAAAACCCCGGCCGATTCACCACAAAATAAATAATCCTGATAACAAAAACTCAAATGGAAGGGGGCGTGCCCCGGTGTTTCCAGGATGTTTAATCCTTCCAAGGTGATATCATCCGGAGAAAAAAGGCTTTCCATAGCGACCGGGTCAATGGGGCCATAGGCTATGGCCTTCTCTCCCAAAGTGGATAAACTTCCTTCCCATAATCGAGTGGGGTCAATCAAATGGGGTATTCCTTTGGTTGGGGCCACAACCTTGGCCTCAGGAAATCGTTTCAGGAAAGGGGCCAGACCGCCGGCGTGATCAATATGGATGTGAGTCAGCCAAACCTGGTCGACCTGATGGATTCCCCTTTGTTCTAATTGGGTGATCAATGAATGGATTGAGGCCCTTGGCCCCACATCGACGACAATAGTCGGATTTCCTTGAATCACCCAAGCCCCGACGAATTTTTCCCAACCGGGAATTTTCTGTGGGAGTTCTAAGAAAAAGGGGGGAGATAAAATGGTGTTTGGCATAATCGGCTTTCTTGACAGTTGCGGGTTACGGGTTGCGAGCTATCCGCTGGGGTTGTAATACCCCGGCCATTTTTTTAAATACGGGGCCCTTTCTCCGGGGCACCTTTCATCAAGAAACGCCACCCGGTTAGATTAATAAGGGACCAAAGCACATCCAGGGGGAGATGCCAATAAACACTTCTGTCGAAATTGATGGTGATCTGAGCCGGAAACTCATCATCCTCCCGGTAAAGAATATATTCAACCGGGATACGGGGAAGGATCAGTAATTCGAATGAGGCATCCCCTATTCCGGTTTCCCGACCTCCGAGCTTAAGGCCTTCTCGCAAAAAACCTTCGGTGTCTTTTCCGAAAGCTTTTTCCAAAGGTTCTTTAAAGAGGGCATGGGGTCCGCGAAAAAACAACTCGCCGCCGGGAATTTCCCTTTCATTAATTTTTTTACCTTCAAAGGGTTTATCCTGGGCTTTTGTCAGATACATCAGGAGAACCAGATATTCTTGAAAACTCAGATTTTTCTCAGGGTCATCTTGTCTCCAGATGGAATGGGTTTCGGGTCGGCAAACATAAACCCTCTCCCAAAAAGGGATTTGGTATCCTTCGTCGGATTGAAAGGTAACCAATGCCCTTTGACTGATCGCAATAGGATCCATGGCCAGCAGTTCCTGCCAGTAGTGTTCGGGGATGTGGCGGTTGTCCCGGAAAATGGCGTTGTCGTTGGGGTCTATTGAGGACATGGGGACCTACTTGGAGAGTGTTTTCCGGTAGAACTCGATATATTTGACCAGTTCCCGTTTCAGTTCTTTTCTCTCGGTCACCTGATGAATACCTCGAATGTCAAAGAAATAATCCTGATGTTGATAAATCAGACCCGATAACTGTTGGAGAGAATTGGACCGGATCAGGCCTTCATCCACTTCAAACCCTCTGGATTCCATAACCCGGGGTCCGGTAAAGATCACCAAGGCATGAGGTTCGGCCAGAATAATATCCCCCAACGAAGCATAGCTGGCAATGGCCCCGCCGGTGGAAGGATCGCCCAGGATGGAAATAAAAGGAAGACCCTGGCGTTTTAACCGGTTGATGGAGGCGATGGTTTTGACCATCTGCATCAAGGCCAGGATCCCTTCATAAAGACGAGCCCCGCCGGAACAACACAAACTGATGAATGGGTATTTTTTTTCGATGGCCAGGTCAACGGCTCTTTTGAATTTTTCTCCGAAGGCTACCCCCATCGAACCGCCCCCGAAATAAAATTCAGAAATAGCCAGCATGACCGGTTGACCGAAGATAAGGGCTTCGCCCGTGACCAGGGATTCGTTGAAATGGGATCGTTGTTTATCCAGAAATTCTTGATAATAATGGGTGATCGTTTGGCTGTTCAGAAGACTTACTGCGGTTAAATTCCGGTTGATCTCAAAGAAACTGTCCGGATCAGCGAGGCATTCAATCCAGCCGCCGGCATCGAGGATATTCTGCCGATTACAATAAGGGCAGACCTGAAAGTTTTTCAAGTAGTCCTCTAATTTTATCAGCCGCCCGCACCCTCCGGAAGGTTTTGGACTTCTTTCCTGTCCACAACGAATATATTCCTGGTTAAGTTCCAAAGGTTCAATCCCGGCATAGTCGTCAGGAATTTGAGTTGGGCTGTTATAGGTAACTACCCGGATATCAGGCGGGACCTTGTAAAAAAACTTTTTAATCGGCTTTTCCAAAAGCTGTCGGAGTTCATGAAGCTTGCCATGATGGCGTGGTAATCCGTAGGCCAGGGCCCTTTTTTCCCGGTGTTCCAGGAGCCTTTTGATCTTGGTCCGAAACAGATCACGCATGGATTTTTGAAGGTAATGATCAATGGGGGTGGCAAAACCTTTCACGTCCCTAATATCTTCCGGCACAGGAAGAACCTGGTCGATGACGCCTATTTTTTTAAGATCCTGTGCGGTTGGTTTGGAGATCAGCAGGGCCTCACGGATTCGGGAATCGTCTCGAAAAATAATGGAGGCCATGGATTCGGGAGGGGCAGTGGCATACAAGGCGTCTTCCAGTTGCGCCCGCCTGTCAGTTACCTGAAGGGCTAGGGCGCCTCCGCTACCCCCTTCGCCGATGACCACGGAGATGGTCCGAATAGGGATGGTTAAGAACTCATGGATCAAATGACTGATAAAATAAGCTTGAAACCGTCTGGCCGAGGTCATGGAAATGTCGGCCCCGTAGGTGTCTATCAAGCAAAGGATAATCAGCTCGTTGGGGTCCATGGTTCGGGCCTGTTTCAATATGCCCAGGATTTGGGAGTGTTCATCTGCCGACAACATGCCCAGATTCAATTTTTTTGCATTTTCGGAGTTGCGTAATTTTTCCAGACTCGGTTTTTCCTGACCGATAACCAAGATCCTCTTTTCAAGATATTTTGCCTCTCCACAAATCAAGGATTCTCCGGTCGGAGAAAAAGGCTTAAAGTGAGTGAAGAGATTTTGAATCAAATGTGAAGACCTGGGGCGTAGGGGATTACGTGTTCGACGTTTGAATATTTCGACGATATCTTCTTCTTTCATGAATATACCTCAGATTTATTTTTTAAGCGGCATCCCTATGGCTTTATAAAAACCTTAAAAACCATTCGATCCCCCTAACGAGGCAGGAACCCTAAATTCAATCCTGTGAAACCGGAACCTGGTTTCCTGTTACCATGAAAATGACCAGCAAAGAGGACACAATCTTCGGCAAAAATTGCAGGATTTATTACAAACTAAAATTGTTACAAAATTACCCTAATAAGTCAAGGAGAAAGGATTCCCGTCGATCATTATAAAATTTCCTTGCAAGATTTCTTTCTTCTGAATATAATAAAATATTAATGGTGAGTGTAGCTCAGTCGGTTAGAGCACCAGGTTGTGGCCCTGGGGGTCGAGGGTTCGAGTCCCTTCACTCACCCCAATTTCATAAACTCAAGCATCCTCCAAAAACAAAAATTTTTATTAGCCTTTATTTCATTAAAGAGAGAGTTCTTATTTCCTGCTTTTCTAAAAGATTTATTGAAATAATCGGATGGTTGTTCTGTCTTGCACTGGTTCTTTCTTCCTGCACCTCGGAAAGCTCTAAATCCGGGGGGGGCAGCTCCTCTTCCGCATACCAATACCTTTATAGCTACAATGCCGTTAATTTGGATGGTCATACCATTCGCTGGGAATCAAATACCATACCAGTCTATACCGGCGGAATAGCAGGGGCGGAATCGGCCGTCAATCGCTGGGCAGGACCGATGAATTTTAATTTTGTGAGTGCTCCCCCATCAGAAGGGGTAACCTTTAATTACACAAGTTCCAGTCCTTACTGCGGGGTAACAACCTATTATTATTATAACTCCGGCAAGTTATACCGGGCCGAGATAAAGATTGACACAAATCAGAATTTGTGTCGTGGCGGCCTGGATAATACCCTTACCCATGAAATGGGCCATGCCCTTGGATTTTTTGGCCATACAAGCGATGGAACGCTAATGGACCCTGACGGGGGCAATGGGGAAATATCAAAGATGCTGCGAAGTTTTATGAGTTTGCTTTATTCTTCCCCCTATGGGACTGATATCAATTCCTACCTTTCTTTAACCAAACAGTTAAGAGGCGGACGTTATCAAACAAACGGGACACAAACCATTGTTGGGGTGCAATATTGAAGGAAACGATCTTACTTCTCTTTCTTTCAATTTCTCTTATCTTGATGGGAACAGCCTGTAAAGAAGTTCAAAAAAGGACTACGCCTTCAGGGATCAATGTCATGATCCACGATAAGGCCTGCGAGGAAGTCAAAGGGAACCTGACCAAACTATGCAAAGATCAACATTACCTTTTTAATGGGCTGATAAAGATCGGGGAGTCCTACTGATCGGTCCTCTGACCACCCCTCCTTTGTTGGAGGGAGATTTTTGAAAATGGAGGAGAAATTTAAAATGGAAATAAAATGCCTTGACCCAATCAGCACTCGAATTTCAGTCCAGATACAGTTGATGGGCCTAACCACAGATAATCATTCGCTGGAGATCAAAGACCCGGATAAGTTGAATAATTACACAAAACGTTTATTAGATCGAATCATCAATCAATAACAGCCATACCCTGTCTTTTGAAAACAGGAAACTCCGATTCCGGGCCATCACTTTTCCTTAAGGCCAATCTCTGGCTTGCGTGTACTCTTTTCCGAATTTCTAATTTAATTGAAGGACCGTTTTATGAGTCATCCATTCCATCCTTTTTCAGTCCGACAATGGGAATCCATCAAGAAAATAGTTCAAAAAGAAATGAAATTGTCACCGGCCAGCCATGGTTGGGACCATGTTAAACGGGTTTATGATCTATCCCTCAAAATTGGAAAAAAAGAAAAGGCCGATTTGACGATCCTGGGTTTGGCCGCGTTACTTCACGATATCGGCAGGAAGAAGAACAGGCTTCCAAGGGAAAAATCTGCCATGCCCGGATCGGGGCTGAAAAGGCCGATGGGTTATTAGCTCAACTGGGAGTGTCGGATCCTATCAAAAGAGAGGTACTTCAATGTATTCGTAGTCATCGTTTCCCAGGGGGAGTCAGGTGCCTAAATCCCTGGAAGCCAAAATTTTGTTCGATGCCGATAAGCTGGATTCCATCGGGGCCGTGGGCATAGGACGGGCCTTTCTGTTTGCCGGGGAGGTTGGCGCCAAGCTGCACAATGGGCATCAAGACCTTTCCAAAACTGTTTCCTACAGCCGGGAGGATACCGCCTATCGTGAATTTCAAGTCAAATTAAGAAAGATCAAAGACCGCCTGTTGACTCCCTCAGGAAGAAAGCTGGCGGAAGGTCGGCACCGGTTCATGGTTCGATTTTTTGAAAGATTGGATGCCGAAGTGAAAGGGATAAGGTAAAAGGATTTTCACCGCAAAGGCGCAGAGGGCGCAAAGAAAGATTCTATCCATTGCCGGTGAAAGACCGGCAATGGATATGCTTTGCTACCCTTCGGGTAGGTTTTGGGAGGTAGGGAAAAAGGTGGCAAAAAAAGAATATATCCTTCGACAGATTGAAATGTGATGGACCTTAACAAATTAAGCAGTGAGATTTTAAATGTCGCCATTGAGGTACACAAAGAATTAGGGCCAGGATTGCTTGAGTCAGCTTATGAAGAATGCATGTGCTTTGAATTTCGGCTCAGAAATATCAGTTTCGAGAGGCAGAAACCACTACCAATCACTTATAAAGGAAATTCGTTGGACTTTGGTTACCGGTTGGACATTCTTGTTGAAAATGCGATTATACTTGAATTGAAAGCCTGTGAGAAGCTTGAACCGATCCATAAGGCACAGCTTTTGACTTATCTTAAATTATCAAACCTGAAACTGGGATTGCTTTTGAACTTTAATGTTCCGTTAATGCGGGAGGGCATAACAAGAGTAGTAAATGAATTGGAAGAGTAGTCTGCTTATTAGTGGTTTGTTATTTGCTGGGGAGAGACCGGTATGACCCTCACAACCCTCAGAGCATTATTGGCTGAAAGCCAGACCGGGTATGTTCAATCCCTCCTCTCAAGGGATTGAACAAAAATTATACTCTCTGCGATCTTTGCGGCTCTGCGGTGAATAGTGGTATTAATAAAAGCAAGTTAGTTTCAAAAACTTATGGCTTTAATCAGAGGAGAGACAATTGAATCAGGCACTTTTTTTAGACCGGGACGGGGTGATCAACGAAGACCAAGAGGATTATATCAAATCCTGGGAGGAATTCCGGTTTATTAAAGGAGTCCGAACGGCTTTGAAACAGTTTAAACAAGCCGGGATTCCGGTGGTGGTGATCACCAATCAATCGGCCATTGGACGGGGTAAAATCGATGAATCAGAGTTGTTGGATATCCATACTCGAATGATTAGGGCGGTAAAAAAATCAGGGGGGTGGATAACCAAAATTTATTATTGCCCCCATCGTCCCCAGGACCGTTGCCGTTGCCGCAAGCCCGGATCGGGATGTTGAAAAATGCAGCCAAAGAATTGGATTTAGATTTAAACCAATGTGTTTTTGTCGGTGACAGTCTTAAAGATTTACAGGCCGGAAATCGTGCCGGGTGCCGCACCCTTCTGGTTCAAACCGGACAGGGGAGGGAATCCTTGATAAAAATCCTGGCCGGAAAAACCAGAATCCAGCCGGATTGGGTGTCCGCGTCTTTGGCCGCAGCAACGCCTTTGGTTCTGGATTATTTCCGGTCTACAAACGATAACGCCAATATCCTGGTCAACGTTTCTGATAGAAATGGCCATGACCTGTAGGCACTCAGGCTCTATAACGTACAGAACACTATACGGAAAACGTTTTACGAGTTTTTGACGGACCAGATCGCCGACGAGTTGACATGCTTCAGGATTTGCTAATACTTGGTTGACAGCTTCTTCAAGAGAATCAAGGAAGGACATGCCAAGACCGAGCGCCCTTTCTTCATAATACTTAGACGCCTCAATCATCTCAGTGAAAGCATCTTCATGAAAGTTTACGATCTTCATGAGATAGCGGCCCTTGCCCGGCGAAAGGCCTCTTCTGCGGGTATTTCCTTGGCCTTGCCTTCCTTAAGTTCTTTTAGCCGTCTTTCGGCTTCGGCGCTTAAGAGATTAAGTTTTTCTTTTTCCGTGGGTTCATACAGGCTCAGAATAAGCTTTTTGGCAAGTTGAGCGCGCCCCTTCCAAGACCGAGGTTCAAGACCTCGGATTCTAATTCTTCCAGATTACGTGACATAGGGGTATACTCCTTTCTCACAGGGTAAAAATTTCAGCGATTGCTTATATTGTCCTATAGTAGTATGGACCAGATCAGGCTAATTTTTCTTCGTTTTAGTACGACTTACTCTTCAGGATTTATTCGTATAAAAAGTGATGATCGAGCCCATCCCTCCGGCTCGGGTTCCAGTTTGCGCACCTTGCCACTGGAGCTTTTTACTGCGCCGTCCATTAGATGGCTTTTTAAGGGTCCATTATTTTTGGATGAAGAGATTATAAAATGAGATAGGAAAATTGGTCAAGAGGAAAACAACGGGCGAGAACAAATTCGTAATAGTTTAGCCCTCTCTCCCTGTGGTTGCCGATGCCGGAAGCCCCGGATTGGGTTATTAAAAAAAGCGGCCAAAGAATTGGATATTGAATTGAACCAATGTGTTTTTGTCGGAGACAGCCTTAAAGATTTACAGGCCGGAAATCGTGCCGGGTGCCGTACCCTCCTGGTTCAAACCGGACAGGGGAGGGAATCCTTGAAAAAGATCCTTTCAGGTACAACCAGGATCCAAACCGACTTGGGTTTGCAATGACCTGCCTTCCTCTACTCCTCTGATTCTGGATTATTTGCAGAAATCGAATCCCCCAAAAAGAGTTCTAAAATGACAGAAAATATTTACCGAAATTACAAAGGTTTTATTAACTTTGTTATTGTGGTTTGCTTTGTTGTTTTTTTAACGGGATTAGGATGGGTGGTTTTTACTGCCAAAAGTTTCGCCCCAATAGCCGACTTTAAGTGTTTTTATGCGGCCGGTAAAATCATCTCCGAGGGCAAGGGCCATAAGCTTTATGATGAGCAAATACAAAAAACAGAACTTCTAAAGGTAATTCCCGGACACATCAAGTATTATTTTAATCCACCGGTTTTCGCTCTACCCTTTGCTGTCTTAAGTTATCTTCCGCTCATGCTTGCCTACTGGATTTGGATGTTTTTTTCACTGATAGCCCTGTTTGTCGGGGTGTTTATATTTACTTCCTTAAGTGGTCTGAAAGACCAGGAGAAATGGCTCTTGGGATTTGCCGCATTGGCTTTGGAGCCAACCTACCATAATTTGCATTGGGGAAATGTCTCGGCATTTGTTTTATTGCTTTTGGCATTGTTTTTTCGAGATTTGATTGCTGGAAAGGACCAGAGGGCGGGTTCCTGGTTAGCCTTTTTAATGATTAAACCCCAATTATTTCTAATAACAGCCGTTATCTTATCGTTAAAATGCAAATGGAAATTCTTGAAAGGATACCTCGGTCTGGGACTGATATTATTGGTCTTGTCTGTGATGATTGTCGGGATCGAGGGGTTCGGTGAATATATTACCATCAACTTAAAAGCCGCTATGAGTTATACGGAGGTCCAGACCGAACTCCATTTAAGCAACATGATCAGTTGGCGGGGATTATTTGTCAGATTCCTGGGTGGGAATGCCTTGGCTGAGGTATTTTCCTTTATTTATACGGGTCTGTCATTTATCCTCTTATTGATTATCTGGCGAGGTGAATGGACAACCGATTTTCGACGGTTTGGTTCTCAATGGGCACTGACCTTGTTAGTCAGCCTGCTGGTTGCCCCTCATGTCTATTTGCAGAGCCTTATTTTGGTTTTTCCCGCCGCAGTCTTGTTTCTTCGTAGTTCATCTCCGTCCAATTTTTCAAGGATCCGTTATTATCTTCCGATAGTTGTCCTTTCCGCCATTGCTCTAAGCTGGTTGCCGGAAATTAACAGTGATATCGGCCTTACAATGATTCAATTGGCACTGATCGCCGTTACCATATTGTTAACATGGAGTCTCTTAGAACAAGGGGCGAAACACAGGGTATAAAAATTATTAAGGTAGGGGCTTTTTACCACTTGCGCTGAGCTTGAATCATGCGTGTACAAAAAGTTATTTGCTGCCTGGCCAGTTTTTCCTGGGTAGGATTTTGAGCGGCAGTGATACACCGTCTGAAATAGAGGAGAGCTTTCTTGAACTGGTTTTTCGTGACATAATATCTTCCTAAATAATATTGAACTGCATAATTGTTGTTATATTTTTCTTGATCGCAGAAAAAGTCGATATACTTGGGTCCATTAAGATCATACAGTCGTTGTAACGATTGATATATTCGCTACTCCCTATCCTGCCGATCGAAATCCCAACGAAAAATATTATCAAACCGATAGTAATACTTCTTTTTAAGCTTGAAGTTTCAGATGTGGGTTTCTCTGTGATAGATTTATTATGATTACTTCTTTTCAATATTTTTTTAGCAATAACATAGCAGGCTATTGCTAAAATTAAGCCCCCCAGGATATCGGTTACATAATGGTCTCCCGAATAGACAATGGTGAACAGCACCAAAAGGGTATAAAGAAAGAAGGGGACGGCTTTCCAACGGAATAAAGGCCAAAGTAACAAACTGCAAAGTATGGGAAAAGCCGAGTGAAGGGAAGGCATCGCGGCAACAGGATTGGTGTCGAATCCGTTACAAATGTCAGGTATTATAATATTGAACATGACAACGTTAAAATGGGTAAGGGGTGGGAATAAATTGAATTGAGTAGATGCCAACCAGGGGGGCACTGTCGGAACAATCAGATAAAAGAAAAGGCCTGAAACCATTAAAAAATAAAAGGACATTTTATAAAGTTTGAAATGGTTCGATTTGTTCAACCAGATCAGAAATCCCACAAGAAGAAAAGCGACAAAATGACTGCCATGAATGACGGTTAACAATTTCTCCAGCCAGGAAAATTCATTGGGAGCATTAGGACTTAATAACCAATTTTGAAGCAGGACGGAAGGGATTTCGTTGAATAAGAATTTTTCAATTTTGATAACATAAAGGGTATAGACGGGAAGACTCAGTTTACAGGTTAAGATGTAAATGGTTCCCCTTAGACTGTCAAAAAGATATACAAAGGCAATGAAAACGAACCAGTCTTTGATCAAAGACTGGAATTTGCCGATAAAAGCCGAGGATAAGATAATTAAAACAAATATAAGTATTTTCGGAATGAAAACAAAACGTTGGAAGAAATAAAACAAGGTGACGAGAATGAATAGAAATAAGGCAATAAAAAAGAAGGGCCCCCATTTTGTGTAATTTCTTTCACGGGTCATTTTCATGGTTAATTATCGATGAATATAGGTATTATTGAAATCTTTGCCTATAAAGTCAGATAGGATAGAAGTCAATTTCTTATAATTTAATTATGGATGTTAACCATAAGGAAAATGTGAAAACGAATAATCCAAGAGGGTAATAAACAGTAGGATATTTTATTTTCCCGTCTTTATCAAAACCCGTTTGAATCAGGAAAAAGATAGAAGAGATCCAGCCAAGAAGGAATATCCCCATACCAAGAGCCCAAAGACGCTTGGGAAAATTTTCAGGGATTTTATGGCCAATCCATTCTGGATTTATTTTTCTAAGCCGATCCATAGCAAGCCGAAAATCTTCTTGTGATATATTCCGATAGACAGAAAGACTGGCTGTTGAGAAAAGTACTGCGTGATAAGCCTGGAGGGCCACCGGGATATTTTGTTGCTGAAAAGCGATCTCTCCGATATTAAACAGCTGCTTGACTGCCTTTTTATGATAGGGGGAACCGGGGAAAGGATTCAAAATGGTCTGTTCAAAAGCCAGAATAGCCAGGGGATATTCTTTGGACTGAAGATATTTTTCCCCTAAATAGCAATTTGAAGAAGCCTTCCAAAAGGTCAGGCCGAAGACAATTAACAACCCGGCGAAAACAGCCGAAAACAAGGTTATTAAAAAGGTTTTATTTGTTATCCCAGTAGTGTCTGAGGTCAGGATTACCGACAATTTTTGTTTCTCCTAAGGGAGTGAACGGTTTGGGTAATTTTTTAAAAGGTGTCTGGGTGAATGTTTTTTTATCATAAAGGGCCAACGATACTGTGTAGCTGCCGGGATTCAACGACGGGGGGGTGATCTGAAAAACTTCCTCAACAATCTTCCCTTCAAGCCAAGACCTTGGAGACGACCATCCATATCCCATGGTCAATTTAGAATAGAAATATTCCAGGTCGGAAGCAAAGAGTTCTTTATCTTTTTTATGAAATAGTAGCAGAAAGGTAATATCTCCGGAAATATTCCCAACCCTTTGCCAATAAAGACGAATGGTAAACAGTTCCCCTTCTACCAAAGGGGTAGGGTCTATGGAATAGGCCACCAGCCTGAGTGAAGAACCGAAAATTAAATCGCTTTTTTGCACTAGAGGAGGCAAAACCTCCAATATGGCCGGTAATGGTTTAACGGTGACGGAATTGAAAGATTCAAAGACTTTCTTCTGTAAAAATTTGTCATTTAAAAACCATTCTTCACGGCTGAAGTAAATTGGGTTTTTCTCAATTCCATCAACCAGTTTTTTTTCCATAAGCTTTTTGTCATTCAAATGGAGACGGTTGCTGAATGTTTCACTGGGTTGATTATCTGATTTCATCATCCAGGAACGTTCCTTGAGGAGATCCAGGCCATAATCGATGACCGAGACATCCGGACGGACTGGAGTTAAAAACTGGAATAGCCGAAAAATATCCCGGCCTGTATAGGTAGTAAAAAGGGAAAAATTATTCTGCGGAAAGGAAAGGACCTTATGAACATAGGCCAAAGGGGTTTGATCCAGAGAGACGGGGTTATAGAATTGAAATAAACCCCAGAAGGGGAGTAAAAGCAAAACGTAAAGACACCTTGTATAATATAATGAAATATTGCTGTTTTTTGCCAATGACCCTTTCAGGGATAAGCCAATTTGATTTAATCCGGCGGCCATCCAGGGGGTCCAGAGACAAAAGGCCATCACATAAAATTCAGAGATATCAGGAACCTGATAATGGATGAAAAATAAAGTTTGAACACCAAACAAAAGCCCCAGGAAAACGGCAGGTCGTGCCTGGATTCTTACCTCTTTAACCATACCCAATAAACCGACCACTCCACCGACCCAATAAAAATCCTTAAAAAGGAGGAAGAAAAAGAATCCTAAATTTTCAATGTGTTGATAAAGGTCAAAAGTGGTCATTTCCTTTCGGAAGATTTCTCCGCTCAATAACCAATACCAGTCTTTCAAAGAAGACATAGTAACGCCGAATAAATTGGGATAAGAAAAATCCGGGGAGAGATGGCCCCGAAGGGCAATAAAGAGATAAGGGACCAACCCTGCTAAACCGAATAGACTGCTTCCGATAAAGAATCTAAGATTTCGGGACCCCTTAGGGGCAACAACAATCAAAAAAAGAATTGCCGGAAAATACATGACAGTGATTAAATGATGACTGAGTCCGAGTCCCAAAAGGAAAGAAATCATCCAAAAATATTTGATCCTCCATTCCTTCATAAGGGACAGCCCAAGAGAGGCCACCAACAGACAAATAAAGACCTGCATAGGATAGACTTCGGCTAAACCGGTCCGTTTTAAAAAGGTGGAAGACAAGGCGAAAAAGAAGGTGGCGACCCATGACGCAGTTGGGTTATTTGTGAATTGAAGGCAGACCTTAAAAAGAGCCGCCATGGCCAGAACGGCAAAAAGGGCCGATAAAAGATTTTGAAGAAAATAGGGGGAACCAAAGGGCAAAGAAGAAAAAAGCCTGAGCAGTTGTATGTAAATGGGATAACCGGTCGGGTGGGGAATACCCAGGAAGGTGGCTACGTAAGAAAATTCCCCACTGTCTCCCCAGTAGATGCAAGGGTAAGTCAGGAAACCATATAATAAAAAGAGGAGGAGAAAAGGTAAGATTTTAAAGAAATAGGTTTTAAGATCGGCTGGTGTCATCATTTTTACAAATGAGCTTTATGTGCCTTTTTTTCATAAGTACCAAAATTGCGTTGGGTGTTTCAATAAGAAAACCGTTTCTGGGTCTCTTTCCCTCTTGCAAAAGGGGAAGAGACCCGTAGACGGTTTTCTTTTAATGCGTTTAAAATTAATTATTTTAATTCGGACTTAATACCCCTTGAGCATCAATGGTATACGTTTTATCCCCAGAGCATGTTTAGAGGTGAGAGAAAAACCTACCTGTGTACCGTCTAGGACGGTAACCACTACAGCCTTTGAGGGGTTATAACCGGAGGTTTAAGCCCATCAATGGCTGCCGTACCGGACGGGTTGTCTCCAAAATATGCTTGACCTGCCGTATAGGCATTTTTGATGTCCGCCAGGGCGGTGGCATTATAAGCTCTTACACGATAGGCCGAAAATTGTGGGATGGCGATGGCCGCCAGGATGCCGATGATGGCGATGACGATTAACAATTCAACCAGGGTAAAACCTTTTTGATTCTTTTTTTTGTTTAATTTTTTCAACATGTTCTTTCTCCTTTTTAATTTTTTTTTATTTTAATAGATCAAACTTTTTGCTGCTTTGTAACTATTATGAATTCGATTTTCCCACCTCCTTGCTCATTATATTGAATGGTCTCAATTCCATTTTTTTGATTGTGTCGTTGACTTTTTCAAAATGCAATAGGTGTGCCAATTGGATGGGAAAAAAAGTATGATGAGATTAACTAAATATATTAATTAGTTAATATGAAGGAAGGAAATGGGGGGATTTTTACTCTCTTTTGTTTTTTGACAAAAATTGTTCCAAAAAAGGGAAAATTGTTGGGAATTTAGTTTCCAACCAAACTTTCATCAAAAGGCTTATTAGCCACGGACCCACATGGAAATCCGGGTAACTTGGGTTAATAGGGTTAATTGGGTTTATCGGGTTAAAAAAGCAATAAATCAATGAACCCAAACAACCCTCAACCCAAGCAACACAGGAAACTCAAATAACCCACTAACTTTTTTTTGCGAGGGCTTCCCCGAGTTCCTTTGACCTTTTAGTGGCAGCTTCCACGGCATCCATCAAAATCCCATGAACCCCGGCTTTTTCCAGAACATGGAGACCGTGAATCGTTGTCCCTCCCGGAGAGGTGACCATCTCCTTGAGTTGGCTGAGGGGCCAATCCATTTTGCGGGCCATTTGACTTGAACCCCAAACCGTCTGTACTGCCAATTTCTGGGCAATGGCACGAGGAAGGCCCATTTTAACTCCCCCTTCGGTCAAACCTTCCAGGAAATGAAAGACATAGGCCGGTCCACTGCCCGAAAGACCGGTTACCGCGTCCAATTGAGACTCCTCCACACGTACCGTTTCTCCAATGGCCTTAAACAGCGATTCGGCCAGGGCTAAATCTTTTTCTTCAGCTACGTCATTTTTGGAAAGGGCGCTGATACCCGATAAAACCAAGGCCGGTGTGTTGGGCATGACCCGAATGATTTTAGGGGCTTTAGAAAAGAATCCGCTTAAATACGACATGGGAACCCCGGCGGCAATGGAAATAAGGATTTTTTCCTTTGACCAGAGGGGTGCCAGGGTTGATAAGGCCTTATCAATGTTTTGCGGTTTAACCGCCAGGATAACCGCCCGGGAAGAACCGATGACTTGGGGGGTGTCATGAATAGCCTTTACACCATAAGTCTTTTTGAGGTGAGACAATCGTTCTTCAATGATATCGCAAACCCAACAGTCGGAGGGGACCAGGGTTTTACTGCCTAAGAGGCCCTGAATCAAGGCCTCTGCCATATTCCCACCGCCGATAAAACCCACTGGTATTTTCAACTTCATTTGTAATACCTCCCAAATTCATTTATTTTAGTCACGGCCCCTTAAAGATAAAAGGTTGATAAAATTATAGCCCGAAAAGCCCGATTGTGGAGGGGGCAGCCGCTCAACGCGCCCCTGTCAAGGTTTTGTCTGTGGCAAAAGAATGGAGGTCAAGTTATTAATAGTCACCTCACGCCAACAAATGCTGAATAGGATATTTCCGGACAAACATTAAATTCAGGCTGAAACCCCATCATTAGTCGATGAAGCTGCTTTTGAGTTAGGGCGTTTCTGTTAAGAATTCATTTTTATAAATATCGAACATGGTCATTAAAAAAGAAAGGACGATAGGTCCTAAAATAAATCCAAGAAAACCAAAATAGATCAATCCACCTAAAACACTTAGGAAAGTGAGCAAGGGATGCAGATTAGCCGCCCCCTTAAGCAGCATTGGACGAAGGACATTATCGGCTCCGGATATAATCAAGGTCCCCCATAGGGCCAATCCGAATGCCATCCAAAAAGAAGAGGTAAAGGCCAGGAACAATGCCGCAGGAACCCAAATGATGCCGGTCCCTATTAAAGGGATAACCGAACTGAAGACCATACAAACCCCCCAGAAGGCCGCCGAAGGGACGTTAAAAATCCAGAAGCCGATTCCTCCCAATAACCCTTGAGACAAGGCCACAATGATGGACCCCTTAAGAGTGGCTTTAACGGTTTTTTCCAATTGAAGGATTAACCGGTCATGATGAGTGACCTCGAGAGGGCTGAACACTTTAAGCTCATGGAGGAATTTCTCACCATCGATCAACAGGAAAAAACTGATAAACAAAACTATAATAATGGAAAAAAGAGTTCCCGCCACTCCCTTGGCCAAGGAGGTCATTTCATTATAAATGAATTCTGAAAAGGTGGCTAAAAATTTTCCGACATATTCTTCAATTCGTAAGGATTGAATGTCGATTTGCCAACGATCAAAAAAGAGATTGAAATAAACTAATTTGAGGTCGATTATTTTTTTTATGGATCCGTCTTGAAGACCTTTGGACAGTTTCTGGTACAATTCCAAAGATTGGCTGGTAACAACCCCGGATAAAAGGAATATAGGTATCAGAAAAACCAGGATCATGATAAAGACAGTCAGGAAAGCCGAAAGGAATTTTAAGCCTTTAAATAGCCGAAGCAACTTCTTATAGATTGGGAAAAAAATCATAGCCATCACCAAGGCGACAAAGAGATCAGTCAAAAAAGGACGGATTACCAGATAAAAAAGATATAGAACGCCCATGAGAAAGCCCATGAAGACGTAGCTGGAGAAAGGAATTGAAGAATCCTCATTTCTTTTAAAAAATGGTCGGCTCATGTTATCCTTTTAAGTTAAGCCTCCTAAACCGTCCCAGGTCGTGGGGTAGATAAAAAGGTAAAATGGAAGGTATTTTTCGACCAGGACCTGGCCGGATTTCCGGAGAGGGGTCACTTTTGGGGCTGGCAACTTCGTCCCAGCCATAAGGCTAATAAAAAAATGGCTGCTATAATTAGAATTAGACGTAAAAATGACATGGATTTCCTTTGTTCTCAATAAAAGTGAGTTTCGGCATTCTACGGAACGCATTTATATTTTCCATCATTTTTATCAACCACTACCAAGCGGCAAGAATCACTAATATCTTTAAACAAATATATCCTATTCTAATCTCCCAATGCAACCAGGAATTCAAGGTCCACAGAGAAAAAACTATGGATGTCCCGAAGATTTTGGTATAAGAAATACAGATCGTAACCAATTATGACGTCAACTTATTCAAAAGAATACGAATTCACGATACTATAAGAATCCAGTACCCCCTTTGGGAATTCCTGGAAAATACGGAACTCTTTTCAAATAAAGGTGGTTTAGAGGTTTTATTTCAGGAGCTAAAGGTATGGAAGAAGACTACCGTCCCTGGGGTTATTATCAGGTTTTAGCCGATGAACCCGATCATAAGGTTAAACGGATCATTGTTTATCCTGGAAAAAGACTTAGTCTCCAAAAACATCGGCTTCGGGAGGAACACTGGTATATCCTTTCCGGTCAGGCTCTGGTAACCAGAAACCGGGAAAAGATCCCTCTGGAAAAAGGGGGAGCTATCGATATCCCTCAAGGCGCTGAACACCGGATTGAAAATATCGGTCCTGATAACGTTAATTTTATCGAGATTCAATCCGGGACCTATTTTGGGGAAGACGATATTGAACGGATCGAGGATGATTTCGGCCGGCTTTAAAATCTTTTTTAGCCACAAACGTACGCAGACAAATATTGACGCAATCTTTTGCAGCTCTTTAATAAATAGGGCCAGGCAAACCACCCTTTTATGTGCCCTGGGAAGAAGCCTGGGAATCCCTACCCGAGTAGGTTTTGCCACGGTCCGGAACCATTTAGCTACCAAGCAGATGTTGGAACGTCAGGGGTCCGATCTATTCGTTTACCATGGTTATACCGACTTTTTCCTGAAGGGAAAATGGGTCAAGGCCACTCCGGCTTTCAATAAAGAGCTCTGTGAATGTCATAAGGTGGCTCCCTTGGAATTTAACGGTCTGGAATTTTTATCAGGAAGATGTTGTTTAAATAAAAGTGTATTTCAGGAGGAATAATGTCTACACAAGGATTAATGGAAACACGGTTCGAAGGGCTAAAGATGATAAATCGAGGGAAGGTCCGCGACATTTATGACCTTGGAGAAAACCTCTTGATTGTAGCCACGGACCGAATCTCGGCCTTCGACGTGGTTATGCCCAATCCCATTCCAGAAAAAGGGATCATTCTCACACAGATATCCAAGTTTTGGTTCGGAATCATGGAATCCGTTATCCCCCATCATTTGATTTCTACTGAAGTGAAAGACTTTCCCCCGATTTGCCTGCCTTATGAATCGGTATTAAAAGATCGGAGTATGCTGGTAAAAAAAGCCAAACCCTTACCGGTGGAATGTATCGTCCGAGGGTATCTGTCCGGGTCCGGATGGAAGGATTATCAGGCTACCGGTCAAATCTGCGGGATCACATTGCCGTCCGGGTTAAAGGAATCAAATCGATTAGACACCCCAATATTCACCCCTTCAACCAAGGCGGAGATGGGGACTCATGACGAAAATGTATCCATGAAAGAAGTTGGGAATCTTTTAGGAAAAGATTTGGCCGAGTTGTTGGCTAAAACCAGTCTGGCTGTTTATGAAAAGGCCCGGCTTTTGGGGGAACAAAAGGGAATCATTATTGCCGACACCAAATTTGAGTTCGGGTTTTTTGAAGATCAGGTGATCCTGATCGACGAGGTTCTGACTCCGGATTCTTCACGGTTCTGGCCCAAGGATCAGTATAAACCCGGTGGAGCACAAGACAGCTTTGATAAACAGTTCCTGCGGGACTATCTGGAATCCATCCGATGGGATAAAAAACCTCCGGCCCCGGAACTTCCGGCTGAAGTTATTCTAAAAACAAAAGCCAAGTATGAAGAAGCGTTGAGGATATTAACGGGTCCGTAGGAAAAATAATCCCCCTGAACTACTCCGATCACAAGGATCATAACTGCAATTGCAATGTTTTGTATTATCTTTGATATTCGGGCATTTTTCACGCATGAGATCATAGGCGGCCATTGAGAAAATCTCCTTCCCCTCCTCGGGCTCTACAGGCCCTGGTTTCAGGCTATTAAAAGATCGGTTATGATACCATATTTGGAATCCCCAGTCCAGGATAGTCAGGAGTTTTTTTGTTTTGATTTACCGTCCAAACCCCTGCCGGAAATCGGGAAAATATTGGTAACCGGTGCCTCCGGTTACATAGGCGGGCGGTTGGTTTCTGAATTATCGGCACGTGGGTACCAGGTCAGGGTGATGGTCCGGGGGGCCCCGGCCTCTAATCAAAGTCTTTGGCCGGATTCCGAAATGGTCATCGCAGACGCCCGTGATCGGGATCAGCTCCAACCGGTTCTCGAAGGGATTGATAGCGCCTACTATTTGATCCACTCATTACAATATGGGCCGAGAGAGTCTCAACTGGCCGATATCCAAGCGGCAGCCACCTTCAGGACAACTGCGGAGGATAAAGGCCTCAAAAGAATAATCTATCTTGGAGGTCTGGGGGATATCCGGAATCCCTTTTCCCCTCATCTTCTCAGTCGAAAAGCTGTGGCTGAGGAATTAAGGAAAGGGAGAATTCCTTTAACGGTTTTGAGGGCAGGGATCATCGTTGGTTCGGGAAGTGCTTCTTATGAGGTCATTCAATATCTGGTTAATAAGCTACCGATTATTTTTATCCCGCGTTGGGCAAAAAACAGGTTCCAGCCCATCGGGATTCGCGATGTCATCAAATATCTCGTTGGTTGTTTAGAGACTCCCGGGACTTCGGGGAGGGATTTTGAAATCGGAGGCCGGGATATATTAACTTATGAGGAGATGCTCAAAATCCAAGCCAGGATTCTAAATTTCAAAACCGTCTTTATCCCTTTCTTTTTTTCCTATTTACGATTTTACAGTTATTTGTTCAGCCTGATCACTCCAGTTCCAAATACGATCGCTCAGGGGCTGATGGAAGGTTTGAAATATGAGATGATTATCAAGGATGATTCCATTAAAGACCTTATCCCTTTTGAACCCATTTCATACAGAGAGGCCATTATAAGAGCCATGTCCCGGGAAGAGCAGGACCGGGTGCATACTCGCTGGTCCGATTCCTATCCGCCGGCCCATGTCCTGGCCCTGAAGCTGCACGAACTTCATGGGCATGTGGCCTTTGGGGCCCGTTATTCCCTGCTCACCCCAAAAGGGGCTACGGCGCTTTTCCGGTCGATCAGCAGAATTGGAGGAAAAGAAGGTTGGTTTCATGGTAATTGGTTGTGGAGAATTCGAGGGATGATGGATAGAATCCTGCTTGGGGTTGGTTCAATTCGGGGGAGAAAAAGTCACAGTTTCCTGGAAGTCAATGATGTGGTTGATTTTTGGCGGGTAGAGGATGTCAAACAAGCCGAAAGGCTTCTTCTGAGGGCGGAAATGAAATTGCCGGGAAAGGCCTGGCTTGAATTCCACATCCGGGAGGAAGAGGGGCAGCGAAGGTTGTCCGTAGTCGCTTACTATGACACCCACACCCTGTTCGGGAAAATCTATTGGTATATATTTCTGCCCTTTCATCACTTTCTTTTTAAGAATCTCCTTAAAGGAATTGAAAAAAGGAGCTGAAGGCTTTTCAGAAGGGTTCAATGACGGCATCGAACATGTTGAGCCCGGAAACGTTTCACCGACCACTTCCGGTCTCTTCCAAGAGTTTCTTCATCATGCAGATATTGTCGGTGTGGCCGGTGCGACGGGCGGTTACTTTTCCCCTGATCGGCTTATTGAGGAGATAGAAATCTCCAATTAAATCCAGGATTTTGTGCCGGGCAAATTCATCTGGAAAACGGAGTTCGGTATTGACAACCTTCTCATCATCGACCAGAATGACATTATTGATCCGTCCCCCTTCTCCCAACCCCAATCGGTAACCCATTTCCATATCTTTTAGAAAACCAAAGGTCCTGGCCGGCGCAATATTTTTTTTAAATGCTTCCTCACTTTCTAGAATGAAATCATAAGTCTGTTGCCCGATAGGAGGAGGATAGTCCAGGAAATAGTGAACGGAAAAGATTTCGGCTGGTTCGATGACCAGAAACTTATTCCCATTCCCTATCTCGAATCGCCGGTTGATAATCAGTTCTTCTGCTCTTTCTTCTTGTTCTTCTATGCCAGCCGTCTCGATCAGCCGGCAGAATTCCAGGGCCGAGCCGTCCATGATCGGGATTTCCTCAATCATTTTCACCATCAGGTTTGTGATCCGATAAGCGTGAAATACGGCCATAAGGTGTTCGATTGTTTTGGCAACGGCTATTCCTTTTTTCAGGGAGGTAGCCCTTTCCGTTGTCTGCACATAATCGACGTGTAATGGAACTACTTCATCGGAAGAAACATTTCCAAAAATGATCCCCCTATTTGGAGGAAGTGGTTGTAACAATAACCCAGTTTTCATGCCGGAATGGAGGCCGGTCCCATAAAGAACGGCACTTTTTCTTAGGGTACGCTGAAGGGGAAAGGCAACCCCTTTTTTCTTAGAGGTCTTAGTTATATAAAAGTCGGACTCTTGAATAGAGGAAAGCGGAAGACCGGATATATCTTCGGTGGACTCTTCAAAAGATTTCAGCCTTTCTGTCAGGGAAGTCTCTTCAATGCCGGCTTGGACCGATTCGGGGATCGACAAGACCTCTTCCTGATAGCTGATGGCCCGTCGAATCGTTTTTAGAAGGACGTCCAGGGAAAGGGGTTTTTCAATAAAGTCGAAGGCTCCGAGTTTTACCGCCGCCATGGCTGTGGAAATTGTTGCATGCCCGGAAAGCATAATCACCGGACAATCCGGTGCAATCCCTTTCATCCGTTTCAGGACCTCAATCCCGTCGATTCCCGGCATCCAAATGTCCAAGAGCGTTAAGAGTGGAATTTCTTTCTGGAAGAGATCGAGACCCTCCTCACCACTTTTTGCTGTGGTAATTTCAAACCCTTCATCCTCTAAAACACCGGTGATGGATTTTACAATTCTCTCTTCATCATCCACTATGAGAATTTTTTTTCCCATGCCGTTCCCTTTTCTATGTCAAACAGGAGATTATCTTATTGATTGGTCCCTAAAAACATTTGGAATTGATCGGAGCAATTAATTTAATATGCTCATACTTATAACGGAATTTCTTTCCAGAGTCAATGAAGATGGACCAGTAAGGTCATAGACGGGAAAAACTATTGACAGACTCCTCCCGATGAGTAGTAAAGGCTCTGTCCTGACCAATGAAATTCGCTTATTGACTTTTAAAAGGCCGGTAATGCCCGACTTAATTAGAGGCAAGGAAAAACCGTAACCTTATATTATGCCGAATATATCAATGATTAGTCTTCTTACTATTTATTTTGATAAGCCTTATTTATCCTGTCGTTGATGATGTCCCCTTTTAAGTACTGCCCCCCAATAATTTTTTTATTGACTAACCATCCGTAATAGTTTTTAATTCATAATAAAGACGTTGCGAGATAGTTGAAATTTATCCATTTCTTTAATGTTTGGGTATTAGTAAGTCTCTATTGTTATCCAAACGGCATAAGGAAACGGAAAGAGGAAAATGAAAGGTTCCCCTTTACACTCACGACCGGATCATCGCGGCTTTACTTTGATTGAGCTAATGGTGGTCATGGTCATTATCGGCTTGCTGGCTGCCCTGGTGGCCCCAAAGCTATTCCCAAAATTGGGCAAAGGGAAACAGGCGGCAGCCAAAGCCCAGATTGAGTTGCTGAATCAGGCCCTGGATCAATATAGGCTGGATGTCGGCTCTTATCCTTCCTCCCAGGAGGGGTTAAACGCCTTGATGACCAATCCGGGGCAGGAAAAGTGGGAAGGCCCTTATTTAAAGAAAAATGTTCCTATGGATCCTTGGGGGAACCCTTATTTTTATCAATACCCCGGGACCCATGGAGAATATGATCTCTTTTCCTATGGGAGAGACAATAAACCCGGAGGAGAAGGGGAGGATAAGGATGTCAATAATTGGGATTAAAACCAATGTTTCATAAATCTCATTCTCCAATTTTCCTGGTTTTTTTATTGAGTGCCGTCCTTTTTATTTTTCTGGGATGCGATTCTTCGGATGTCAATAAACAAAGCAGCGTAACCAGCGGAACCACAACGGGATATGGAAGTTCCGGGGGGGCGGCGGCTAATATCACTGTTTCCGCAGGTAATACCAATATCGCCACTGGGGTGACCACAACTATCACTGTGATAATAACCGATTCTTCCGGAAAAAGGACCGATGCCTCCATTATCCTGACTTCTTCTCAAGGGGGAACCTTTAACGGATCGAATGTCACTTTAGTTGGAAACACCCTGGGGGGTATATTCATCGCCGACTATAAAGCTCCTTCGACTTCAACCGAAGATGAGGTCACTGCCGCGGTTGCCGGTACTACTCTTAAGGGTTCCACGATGATAACCATAACGAGTCCCTCAACGGTTACCCCTGTTCCCTAATGAGTTTTTCTCTATAAAATCAAAGTCGTAACAATCCGTTTGGTCACAAGAATTGACCCTACCCTCTTCAGATTTTTTTAAATTCCATCGGGGGATTTCTTTTTATTCTAGGTTCTCTCACTCGCTGTAATAAAATCTTACCTTTCCTCCTTGCCACTCCTTTTGTGTAGTTGAGACGATCTAATGATCTGAATCCAATGTCAGGCAGGATCCCTGAACTATTTTAACCTAATTTAAACTTTTGCATGAGACTGAAATGAAAGAATTAATTGGGAGGAACGACCCCAAAGTATTGCAGGTAGCGGTTCGTAATCAATCCTAAAATATACTAAAACCTTGAACAGAAAAAAGGAGGATTGTCAAAAGACTGGGTAATGCTTATTATAAAATAAGAAAATCGATTTTTGGAGTAGGAATATGGAAAATTTGGATTTTGAACAAGGGCCTATTCGTCCTCCAAGTGAAGCTCGGAGCTTATTGATAAGGCTTACCCGGAACTGTTCCTGGAATAAGTGCTTGTTTTGTGGGGTTTACAAAGGAACCCAGTTTTCACGGCGGAGTAGAAAGGAAATCAAGGCAGATATTCAAACCATTGTAAGAATCATTGCCGAATTAAAAGAACATTCTGCGCGGTCTGGGGAGTATCGGGCGGATTGACGATCGGGTAATTACTTCGGTATTTCGTTCTCCGATTTATTCCCACGCCTATAAGAATGTCGCCTCCTGGATGTATTTTCAGGAGTTTACGGTTTTTCTCCAGGACGGAAATAATTTAGTCCTGCCCGCGGAAGAAATGGTAGAAATTCTGAATTTTCTTCGTCAAGAGATTCCCCAGATCACCCGGATCACTTCCTATGCCCGGGCCAAGACCGTAAGCCGGAAAAGTCAGGAAGAACTATCAGCCATTCACAACGCCGGTCTAGACCGCCTTCATATCGGCCTGGAAAGCGGCTCCGATGCCATATTGACATTAATGAAAAAAGGGGTTACATCTGCCGAGCATATCGAAGCCGGGACAAGGGCCAAAGCGGCGGGGATGTCCGTTTCCGAGTATTGGATGCCCGGTCTGGGAGGAAAAAGCCTTTCCCGGGAAAACGCTTTAGAGACGGCCAGGGTATTGAATGCCATGAATCCGGATTATATCCGTCTCCGGACTTTGCGTATCCCTGAAAGGATTCCTCTTTCTGAATTAGTGACCCAAGGGTTGTTCCAGCCCTTGACCGAAGATGAGATAGTCGAGGAAATCAGACTAATGATCGACCATTTGGAAGGGATAACCAGTACCATCACCTCCGATCATATGATGAATCTCCTGGAAGATATCAACGGAACTCTTCCGCAGGATAAAGGCCGGATGCTGGCCGGGCTGGATGCCTATCTAAATCTTTCGGAAGAAGACCGGCTGATCTATCGCTTCGGACGAAGGGGCGGGACCTACCGTTCGGTAAAAGATATGAAAGACCTGGTATTGAGACGGAAAATCGAAAAGCTCATCGAGGAAGTCCGAACTGAACATCCGGGGAAGGACGGGGTAGAATCCTTTCTGGCTGAGCTTGGGGATCAATATATTTAGTTCGAAAATAGGGTTCAATACCGCCAAGGCGGGACAGGGTTCAATGCCTGCGGCGAGCCCTTCGACAAGACCATCGGCGAGCGTAGGTCGAGTCCGCTTTGGGCCTTGAGGATATCGAAAAGGCTCAGCCGAGACGTTTGAGGGTTTTAAATTCCAAGGTGTTCACTCCGTATCGCGGTCCTTGATTCCTTACTGCATGCCCGCAGGCCTTGAAACCTTAGTAAAATTTTCACCCTTCGTGGTGCCCGCTCAGGCTGGCCTGAGGGTTTAAGGAGAAAACACCTGCCGGCGTTCTTCGAAACCCCTTCTATGTTTCAGGACCCTCTTGATAATCGAAATGGGTAATAAAGGAGAAAGTTTTTATGGTGACACCTGAGAGCATGAAAGAAAATGCAATGGATTTGTTTGCCAATGAATTGTATTGAGCTCAGGCCCTCCTGGCCGTGGGCCTGGATATGATCGGGGAAGAGGAAAGAGAGGTGGCCATGCGGGCCATGGCCGGTCTCACTGGAGGATGTTACCGAGGGGATTTTTGCGGGGCCATCGCCGGGGCCATTCAGGTGATCGGTTGTCTCTTTGCCGGCGCCAACAAGGATGAAATGGAAGATGCTCGTCTGACCCCAACCATAAAAACCCTTTATGACCGATTAAAACAATTGGCCGTGGAAAAATATGGAGATACCACTTGCCAGACGATTTCAAGCTGCAACTGGTATGATCCTGAAGACGTCAAAGCTCGCAAGGTGGATGGAAGGCGGGATGAATGTACCCGGTTTGTGGGGGAAACAGCCAGGGTGTTGGGGGAAGTACTGCTGGAAGTGGTCGGGGAGGAGGAACTGAAAATTCTTCAGGGGGTAGAATGACCGTTTCGAAGAAAATATTATGCCTCTTCCTCCTCAAGCGGGTTCAGACCAGCCCATTTGACGGCCGCTACTCCCCCTTCCAGATTCAGTGTGTTGGTGATACCCTCTTTCTCCAATAATATCTGGGCCTCGTAAGAACGCACCCCGGAGTTGCAGATTAGCAACAATTGTTTATCTTTAGGAAGTTCATTCAGACGCCCGCTCAGGGTTTCCCCGGGGATATTGATCCAATCGGGGGAGAACTTTTGGATATAAGGCTGGGCGTTTCGCGGTCCCCGGACATCCAGAAACAAGATGTTGTTTTCTTTCCGGCCGTCAAAAAGTTCCTGAAATTGTTCTACCGGTAATGGTCTGTTTTTCCCTTCCAAGGTATTTTTCAGGGTGTTGGCCACGGCATTTAAAATATCCATGGCCCCGGAAAAGGGCGGAGAATAGGGGACTTCCAGATTGGCCACATCCTCAATAGTGGGTCGATAGGGCAGGGCACCGGCAATAGCACTAAGACGGGCCATTAAGGCGTCTCCGTTTTTGCCCACCCCGGATAAACCCAGGACCCGATGTGTTTTTCGATCGGCTACCAGTTTTAAAGCCATTAGCTCCTGGCCAGGATAAAAATGAGCCCGGTCGGCTTGGATGACCAGGGCCTCTTGGGCATCAAAACCGGCTTGCAGGGCGGCGGCCTGGGTCAACCCACTGCGTCCGGCCGAGAGATCAAAAAGTTTGACAATAAAACTTCCAACAACCCCGGGAAAAGTTTCCCGGCCCCCGGCGGCGTTGGTCCCTATGACCCGGCCCTGACGATTGGCTAAAGATCCGGAAGGGTACCAAACAGGTTGGCCGGTGATCAAATGAGGAACCTCGATACAATCCCCTCCTGCATAAATAGCCGGGTCGGAGGTCTGCAGGTATTCATTTACGACGATACCGCCGGTCTTACCGATACTCAATCCGGCCTGTTCAGCCAAAGCCGTATTCGGCCGTACCCCGGCAGCCAGGATAACTAAATCTGCCGGGATTTCCTGTTGGTCGGTTATGATTTTTTTTACCCTCCCCTGGTCATCTCCAAGGATCCGGACCGCTTTTTCTTTCAGAACAAGGTTTACCTCGTGGCTTTTTATTTCGTTCATGACCATTCGGGCCAAATCCTGATCCAGGAGTCCTGGTAAGATTTGATTTTGAATTTCCAAAACCGTGGTTTCCACCCCCCAAAGCTCGGACACGGCCTGGGCCATCTCCAACCCGATCGGGCCGGCGCCGATAATGACGCAATGATTAACCTGGCCCTGACTGAGGGCATTTTTAATCATTATCGCTTCGGCGGGATTGGAGAGGGTAGTAACCCCTTCGAGGTTGACCCCAGGGATATTCGGTTTGACCGGAGAGGCACCGGTGGCCAGGACCAAGGTATCGTAGGGGTATTCTTCTTCCCTTCCGCTAAGGAGATCCTGAACCCTCACCTGATGATGAAGGCGATCAATGGATAAGGCCCGGGTTTGACTCCGAACCTGGACCCCTTTGGCCGTTTCGAAAAAATATTCATCACGGACCATATGAAACGAAGTGGACATGAGGGCCTGAATATCACTGATATCACCGGAAACAAAAAAGGGGATACCACATCCGCCATAAGAAATATCCCGGTTTTGATCGATCAAGGTCACCTGGGCGAAGGGATCCACCCGGCGGGCCCGACAGGCGGCCTTGGGACCCAGGGCGACCGCACCGATAATTACTATCTTTCTGGGCATAATTATAGACTCCATTTCAGTGCAAAAAAAACGTTCATCGTTTAGCGTTCGGTGTATGACATTCGATTTCTTTATTCCTTGAAGTGTTCCATTCTCGTCCCTCGATCCTCGGACCTCCCCCCCCTTTTTTCATGGACAGGAAAAAATCATAAAACTTGAAAATTCTCAGGGGCAGTGGTGATGGGTATGATCCCGGCTTCGGTCATCTGGTAGGTGTTCTCAATGCCCACCAGACCATAATCGGGAAGGACCATTTTGGGCTCCAGGGCAAATACCATTCCCGGCTCCAGGGGCCAATCAAATTTCTGACCAATCACCGGCAGTTCATCCAGTTCCAAACCAAGACCGTGGCCGATATATCGGACCAGAGAAGGGCCCATTCCCATGAAACGGGTCAGATAGCCTAATCGATCGGCCTCTTCCAGGGCCCAGAAATAAACCTGATCGCAGGGGATTCCCGGTTGGGTTTTTAATTTTAGGGAATCCTGAATCTTTTGTACGGCAAGGTAGGCTTCTTTAACCGGATCCGGCGGATCGCCCAAAGAAAACATCCGGGTTTGATCGGCCAAGTACCCATTATAACAACCCACAAGATCAATACTGATGGCTTCATGGGCTCTGATGGGTTTTATCCCGGCACCCTGGCTGAAGGCCGGTCCGACCCCTACCCCCCCGGAAGGGGAATCAATGTAGGACGGTTTGCCTCCTTCCGGTCCGGAAAGGATATGACCGTAGAACATCTCCTGATTAAACCCCCGGCTGCGAAGATAACCTTGATGACCTTCCCGTCGTAAAAAGGACTCAAGATGCCCGGCCAGTTCTATTTCCGTCATACCCGGTCGAAGGATACGAGGGACCTCCAAGACCATCCGGTGCAGCATCTGGGCCGCCTTAGTCAGGTTTTCGATTTCCCAGGGTGATTTAAACATACGGCACTTGCGTATTAAAATAGAGGCATCCAGGAGACGGACCTTTTTAAAAATACTTTTAAGTTGTAGATAGTTCCCGGCTGGAAGTACATCCATTTCCAGGCCCAGAGTTTGGGGAGGGGGCACATCTCTCTCACTTAAAAATGAAGGGATTTCTTTAGAAGAGGATAAAGCTATGATGTTCGTTAGAGGGGATTCTTCAATGGCCCGTTCTAAGTTTTTCTTGGCCAGAAAGACCGGTTCCTCCTGGACCGGAATATAAAGATAGCCCGGCTGCATGGTGCCTGAAAAATATAAAAGATCGACGTTCTGACAGAGCAAGACGCCATCCAGTCCTTCCTGGACCATCAGATCTTGAAAACGACTGAGCCTGTTTTCTATTTCAGACGAGGGAACAAATAAAGGGGAGGGGATATTTTTTGGGTTCATTTTATTTCTTTCCTTTTTTTAATGTGAAAAATTATAACACAAACAAAGAGTCCTATGGTATTATTTTTATCCATCATGTCAGAGCCTCGACCTTACAATCATTATGGGACCTATTTGACCGGACTTTTCGGTTGCCGGGTTCAAAAAATTTCTCTGGATGCCGGCATGACCTGCCCAAACCGGGATGGAACCAAGGGTACGGGGGGGTGCATATATTGTGATGAAGGTGGTTCCGGCACCGGGGCTTTTCAGCGGATTCCTTCGATCACTGCGCAAATCATTCAAGGGAAAAGTTTGTTGAAGAAACGCTATAAAGCCGAAAAATTTATTGCTTACTTCCAATCTTTTTCCAACACCTATGCTCCATTAGAGACACTAAACCATCTGTACCGAGAAGCCTTATCCATTGAAGATGTAGTCGGGTTGTCGATAGGCACCAGGCCTGATTGCATCAATCCTGAAATTTTGGATTTATTGGATGGGTTCCAAAAATCCCATCTGGTTTGGATTGAATACGGACTCCAGTCCTTTCATCCCCGGACATTACGGTTAATCAACCGGGGCCATACCATAGAAGATTTTGTCTGGGCCGTGGAAGAGACGCGAAAACGCAACATCAACATCTGTGTTCATGTCATCCTGGGTTTGCCCGGAGAAGAATTAGAGGAGTGCCTATTTACGGCTGCCCGTTTGGCTGAATTGGACATTCAGGGATTGAAAATCCACTCTCTTTACCTCAACCGTGGGACCCTTTTAGAAACCTGGTACCATCAAAAAAAATTCCGGCCTCTTTTGCAAGAGGAATATGCGGACTGGGTCTGCCGGTTTTTGGAGCTTTGTCCCCCCCAATGGATTATTCAACGTTTAACCGGTGACCCTAATCCCGATAAATTGATAGCGCCGTTGTGGACCTTGAAAAAACAAACCACCTTAAAAATGATATTGGACCGTTTTAGAGAAACAAAAAGCTTTCAGGGGTCCCGCTGGAAGGGGAGGGGGGAAAAGAACATGCAGCGTTGAGCGCCTGCGAGGGGCTGGGGTGTTCGTCGATAAACAATAAACAGCGAAAAATCAACCAGCTCTCTTTAAAACCATTGGGAGAATTTGAATGAAAAAAGGCAAAGCATAAGGTTCAAGGCATATAATTTAAATAGGATTTATTTTGAACAACAAAACCATTTATTATGACAGCCGGGAGTTTCCATTATTGGGCCGGGTTTTTGTTGCTGCATCCGAGAAAGGTCTGTGCCGGCTCTCTTTACCGGCCCACCCGGTAGAATCCTTCTTTGAGAAAGTTCTCGATTGTTTCCAACCTAACTATTTTACTCAAAACCCCGAACCTTTTCAGGAGTTATACCGGCAATTGGATCGATATCTGAGCGGGGAAAAGACTATTTTTAAGGTCTTACTCGATCTAAAGGGGACCCCTTTTCAGATCCAGGTTTGGGAGGCCCTGAAGGTCATTCCCTACGGAGAAACCCGTAGTTATGGGGAAATAGCCCGGGTGGTCCAACGTCCCAGGGCCTACAGGGCTGTAGGCCAGGCCAATCATAATAACCCTGTCCCCATTGTGGTTCCCTGCCATAGAGTTATCGGTTCGCGCGGAGATCTGGTAGGATTTGGGAGCGGGCTGCCGATAAAGGAAAGGTTGCTGGATTTGGAAGGAATAACCGCAAGATAAATATTTTGCTTGCCTAACCAGTTCATATTCTATATAATAATAAAATTTACTAAATTCTCACGCTTTTTCAGTCCTTTGGGTGCATCTTGAACAAATGCGGACAACTTATTGAAAAAGCGGCGGAACAACCCAAAAGGAGGATAAAAATGTCTTATGTTTCTATGAAACAGTTGTTGGAAGCCGGGGTTCATTTCGGCCACCAGACCAAGCGTTGGAACCCAAAAATGAAACCTTATATTTATGGGGCCAGAAATGGGATCTACATTATCGACTTGCAAAAAACCGTCAGCCTGTTTAAAACCGCTTATGATTTTGTGGTCGATACCGTGGCTCAAGGGGGGTCGGTTCTCTTTGTAGGGACCAAGAAACAGGCCCAGGAAGCCATTAAAGAAGAAACCGAACGCTGCGGAATGTTTTTCGTGAATCATCGCTGGCTGGGGGGAACTATGACCAACTTTGTGACCATCCGGCTGGGAATCGAACGTTTGAAATATTTGGAAAAAATCAAAGCGGACGGCACTATCCAGAGGTTTCCCAAGAAGGAAATCATCAATATGGATCGGGAGTACGTTAAATTGCTGCGTAACCTGGGAGGCATAAAAGAGATGGAGGTCCTGCCCAAGGCCGTATTTGTCATCGACCCCCGGAAGGAAGGGATTGCCATCCTGGAGGCCAGAAAATTGGGGATCCCCCTGGTATCGGTTGTGGACACCAACTGCGACCCGGATGAGATTGATTACATCATTCCCGGTAATGATGATGCCATTCGGGCCATCCGCTTGATTACCTCTAAAATAGCCGATGCCTGTCTGGAAGGTAAAGCCAAACGGGAGGAGATGCTTCAATCGGAGGTGGACAAAGACGGCCGGATTGAGGAAACCATGGCCGGAAAAGAGTTTTCGGAAGAGAAAGAAGGCGAAAGCCCCTCAAGTCCGGGAGGTCCGGAAGTAATCATAATTCGTAAATTAGAAGAAACAGCAACCGAGGGAGGTATGGAAAGTTGAATATTACATCAGAATTAGTCAAAACCCTCCGAGAAAAGACCCAGGCCGGAATGATGGATTGTAAAGAGGCCTTAAAAACAGCCGATGGAGATATGGAAAAGGCCGTCGAATACTTACGCAAAAAAGGATTGGCTACCGCCCAGAAAAGGGCCGGTCGAACTACTTCCCAAGGACAAATCGGGTCCTATATTCATGGCGGAGGAAAAATCGGAGTTATGGTAGAGGTCAATTGTGAAACCGATTTCGTAGGCAGAACGGAACAATTTGGAGAGCTGGTCCATAACCTGGCCATGCATATTGCTGCGGCCAATCCGGTATGTGTACGTCGGGACGAGATGCCGGCCGAGCTATTGGAAAAAGAGAAGGAAATTTATCTGGCTCAGGCCCGAGAATCCGGAAAACCGGAAAAGGTTTTAGAGAAGATTGTGGAAGGCAAAATTGAAAAATTTTTTAAAGAGTTTTGTTTGATGGAACAATCTTATGTTAAAAATCCGGATATCACCATTACCGATTTGCTGAATGAAAAGATCGGTCAGATCGGGGAGAGCATCACCATACGACGATTTTCCCGATACCAGTTGGGAGAAGAATAATAAAGAAGCCAGAATCCAGAATTCAGGAGTCAGAACTCAGACATGGAAATTTAAGAAAAAATAGATGCTGTTGATCCTGTGAATCCTGGCAATAATTCTTCAACAAACTAAGATTGAGAAACAATGACCGGAAGCAAAATAAAATACAAAAAAATCCTCTTGAAACTCAGCGGTGAGGCCCTGGCCGGCGACAAAGGATTCGGCATCGACGTTGACATCGTTCAAAAAACGGCCCGTGAAATTAAAGAAGTCGTATCCCTGGGAACCAAACTCGGGATAGTGATCGGGGGGGGAAATATCTTCCGTGGGGTCGCGGCCAGCGCCCGGGGCATGGATCGGATTCAAGCCGATTATCTGGGGATGCTGGCCACTCTTTTTAATGCCGTGGCCATCAAGGAGGCCTTGAAAAACGAAAAGGTGTCGGCCCAGGTCTTATCGGCCTTACCGGTTCAAGCCCTGACCGAAGCCTATGTTCCGCAATCGGCCAGGACCTTGATGGAAAAGGGAACGGTATTGCTGCTGGCAGCCGGAACCGGGAATCCTTTTTTTACCACCGATACGGCTGCGGCCTTGAGGGCCTCGGAACTGGGAATGGAAGTGATTTTAAAGGCTACTCAAGTTGACGGGGTCTATGATGAAAATCCTAAATTGAATCCAAAGGCCAAAATCTTCAAAGAAATAAGCTATTCTCAGTTTTTACACAGCCACCTTCAGGTAATGGATGCTACAGCCGTTTCCTTGGCCAGGGAAAACAATATTCCGATTATCGTATTTAATGGTTTGAAAAAAGGAAATTTAAAAAAGATCATCCTTGGGTCCCGTATCGGGACCTTGATAAAGGGGTAACCATGGAGGAGCAGGTATACAAAGAAACCAAAGAAAAAATGGAAAAGGCCATTGAAGCCCTGAAAAAAGACCAGGCCCGTATTCGCACCGGGCGGGCCTCGGTTTCCCTGCTGGACGGACTTCGGGTCCAATATTACGGCAGTCAGGTTCCCTTAAACCAAGTGGCTTCCATAGCCGTTCCGGAAAGCCGACTGATCACCATTCAACCCTGGGATACCAAAGCCATCGGGGACATCGAGAAAGCGGTCCTGAAATCCGAGTTGGGACTCACCCCGATCAATGACGGGAAAATGATCCGCATCAATATACCCCCATTGACTGAGGAAAGACGCCGGGATTTGGTCAAGGTGATCAAAAAAATGGCCGAAGAATCCAAGGTCGCTTTAAGGAATATCCGCCGGGAATCCAACGAATCCTTCAAAGACCTTAAAAAAGACAAGACTATTTCCGAAGATGCTTTTTTCAAAGGGCAGGAAGAGATCCAGAAGATCACCAACGACTATATCGAAAAGGTGGATCGAATCAGCGAAGAGAAGGAAAAAGAGATTATCTCCTTTTAACATCTTCCTAAAAAGCCAACTTTTAAACCAAAGGCGGAATACGCTTCCCCTTCTTCCACTTCAAAATTATGAAATCGATTTCTCCAGAAAAAATACCCAGGCATATTGCCATTATTATGGACGGTAATGGCCGTTGGGCTCAGCAACGATCCCTTCCACGGGTCGCCGGACACCGACAAGGTGTCGAGTCGGTCCGGGAAGTAGTCCGGACCTGCCGGGAAACGGGTGTTTCGGTTTTGTCCCTTTATGCCTTTTCCAGGGATAACTGGAATCGCCCCAAATGGGAGGTAAAGGCCCTGATGCAGCTGATTCCCAGGTATTTAAAGTCGGAGCTGAAGGAATTCATTGAAAACGGGATTGCCTTGCGGGTTATGGGCAACTTGGAACGATTACCGGAGAAGCTTCAATCCCTGTTGTTTTCAGCCGTCGATCAAACTAAAGAAAATAAGGACATGATCCTGAATGTAGCCTTGAGTTACAGCGGCCGGGAAGAAATTTTGAATGCTGTTCGAAAGATTGTTGCGTCAGTTCAGGAAAAAGCCCTTTTAGCGGAAGATATTTCAGAAAAGACTTTTGAGAATTTCCTATATACCCATGACCTCCCTGACCCTGACCTCCTGATTCGAACCAGTGGGGAATTCCGGCTCAGTGATTTCCTGATTTATCAAATGGCCTACACCGAATTATATGTCACCCCGACCCTCTGGCCGGATTTTCGTAAAAAGCACCTTCTGAATGCCATTCAAGAATTCAATAAAAGGGAAAGAAGATTCGGCCTGACCGGTGAGCAGGTTCACAGAAATAGGCCTTTGCCCTACCAGCAAGACTCCTGAGGTGCTGTCTTGAGTTTAAAGCCTTCCACTTCTCACGTCCAGCGGATCATCACTGCGGCGTTGATTATACCCCTGCTTTTTAGCGCCCTCTATTGGGGAGGGTCTATCACCTTCATCCTGCTGGTCTGGGGGTGTTTTTCCCTGGGTAACCGGGAAATCTTGCACTTGATCTATGGGAAGCCTGTTGGGTTTGATTTATGGTTTTTCTGGTTGATAGGAACCCTGGCCCTTTGGGGAGCCTATTTTTTAGGGGCGGAGGGTCTGTTCATGGCCCTGATCGTAGGTTCTATTTTCAGCTTTGTCCGCTGGATTCCTCTGTTTCCTAATCAGAATCGTTTTTTTGAATCCATAGGTAAACAGCTTTTTGCCCTTTGGTATTTACCCCTCCTTTTCCCCTTTTTCATCCTTATCCAAAGGGACCCCCAAGGGTTATCCTGGATCTTCTTTCTGCTGGCGGTTAACTATGCCGGGGATACCGGGGCTTATTATACGGGTCGGACCCTGGGAAGGCATAAATTGGCCCCGATGGTCAGTCCTCAAAAAACCGTTGAAGGATCCATTGGAGGATTATCGGCCAATATCCTGGTGGCCTGGATTTTTCAAAGAACTCTTTTCTCTTCCCATTCCTTTTTGCTGATGGCCTCCTTAGGTTTGACGATTGGGGTTGTCAGCCAGGTGGGCGATTTGTTAGAATCGATGTTCAAGCGGACCGCCCGGGTAAAAGACTCAGGGTCCCTTTTCCCGGGGCACGGCGGACTTCTGGACCGCATGGACAGTCTATTGTTGCCGGCACCGGTGATTTATTTTTTCATAAAATTTGTTTTAACAAAATAATTAAGTTGGCCCATGGGGGCCCCCTTGTTTTCCTTGTTGCATTTATTAATACGGATCATGGTCAGGAACAGATAAAACCTTTGAAAAAATTATCTCTCTTAGGCAGTACCGGTTCCATCGGGTGCCAGGTTCTTGAACTTGTGCGACAGTTTGAGGATCAATTTTGTATTATAGGACTTTCGGCCGGGAAGAATATACAGCTCCTGAAAGAACAGATCCTTTATTATAAGCCGCAGGTGGTTTCAGTGGCCTCCAGGAAGGAAGCCGCTGAATTAAACGCCGATGGCTTCCCCGGGTTTCCTTTAAAGATCTTTTACGGAGATGAGGGGCATGCAGAAGTGGCCACCCTGAACGAAGTGGATATGGTAGTTTCCGCTATGGTTGGATCCATTGGTTTGCGCCCCACTCTGGCGGCCATTAAAGCCGGTAAGACCGTTGCCCTGGCCAATAAGGAACCTTTGGTAATGGCCGGTGCTTTGATCATGGAGACAGCCCGAAAAAATAGGGTAACCATTTTACCGGTTGACAGCGAACACAGTGCCATCTTCCAGGTTCTACAGGGCCAGCAGAGGGAGGCCTTAAAAAGGATTATCCTGACCGCTTCAGGTGGGCCTTTTTGGGACCGGCCCTTAGAAGCCATGGGGCAAATTACCGGTCGGGAGGCCTTGAACCATCCCAAATGGAAAATGGGGCCAAAGATATCCATCGACTCCGCGACCTTGATGAATAAAGGTTTGGAAGTCATGGAGGCCCAATGGTTGTTCGGGGTTTCCCTGGATCAAATCTCTATTTATATCCATCGACAAAGTATTGTCCATTCCATGGTGGAATTCCAGGACGGGTCCATATTGGCCCAATTGGGGCCCCCGGATATGATGATACCCATCGCTTATGCCCTTTCTTATCCCGAGCGGTTACCTCTGAAACAGGTTCCCCTGGAGTTGTGTAATCTTATCGGTTTAACCTTCTTCTCTCCGGATTTGGAAAGGTTTCCCTGTCTGAAATTAGCCTTAGAGGCCGGAAGAGAAGGGGGAAGCATGCCGGTGGTATTAAATGCCGCTAATGAGGTAGCGGTTCATTCATTCTTGTCGGGGGTCTTACCCTTTCAGGGAATTCCTGACGTCATTCTTGACACTATGGGAAAACACGAACGAAGTTTCCCCGGAGAATTGGAAGAAATTCTGGCCATAGACCAATGGGCCAGAACAAAGGCCGGGTCCTGGATAGCGGAAAAATATGGAACCGGATTTTTGAATAATGATGAAAAGTGAAAAGGAAAACGTATTATGGAAGTGATCCTATTACAAATTCAAAGCTTCATCTCGATTCTTGCCGCAACCACTGAAGCCCAGCCGTGGTTATATGGATTGTTATTTAAAGTGGGGCCCTTTATTATTGTCCTCGGGTTGCTGATATTTTTTCATGAGATGGGGCATTTTCTGGCGGCAAAATTTTTCGGTGTCAAAGTAGAGCGTTTTTCTTTCGGCCTGGGACCCCGCTTGGTCGGTCTTAAAGTCGGGGACACCGATTACCGGATTTCCGCCTTTCCTCTGGGAGGGTATGTAAAAATGGTAGGGGAAGGGTTGGATGATGAGGTTTCCGAGGAGGAAATAGGACGCTCGTTTTCTCACAAGGCCGTCTGGAAACGAATGCTTATCGTTTTTTGCGGACCTGTTTTCAATTTCTTCTTCGCCATCGGTGTCTTTTTCCTGGTTTTATTATTTGTGGGGCAAGTTATCCTGACCAGTGATATTGGCGAGGTCAAACCGAACTATCCCGCCTATCAGGCCGGTCTTCGATCCGGAGACAAGATAATCCGGATGGCCGACCGTCCGGTTTCAACCTGGAAAGACCTGCCCGATATTGTCCGGAAAAATCCGGGGAAACCCATCCCGGTGATTTTCGTACGCGGGGACCGGCAGTATTCCACGACGGTCACTCCGGTCAGCAGCACGGTTAAAAATCTTTTCGGGGAGGATATCCAGGAAACGGTGATCGGGGTCACACCCTCCGGCAAGTTTTTTACCAAGGAATTGGGAGTAGGGGAAGCCTTTCAAAGCGGGATTGTACAAACCTACGAAATTACGAAATTGACCCTGGTCAGTTTATTGAAACTGATAGAACGAAAGGTGCCCTTGGAGACCCTGGGCGGGCCGATTTTTATAGCTCAGTTGGCCGGTCAACAGGCTCAGGAGGGCTGGACCAACCTCTTGTTTTTTACTGCTTTATTGAGTATCAATTTGGGGATCCTTAATCTTTTGCCCATCCCTATTCTGGACGGAGGGCATTTGGTTTTTTTCGCTATCGAATGGATCACAGGCAAACCCATCAGTCTGAAAAAACGGGAAATCGCCCAGCAGGTGGGGATGTTTCTTCTGATCATGTTGATGGTCTTTGTGTTTTATAATGATATTGTCCGGATTATTCAGTGAGGAAACCCGGTTATTAATTTAGAGTTATTAGCTTGTTACTCTTAGTTATCTTTTAAAAGGTACCTTTAATAAAAACACTGTTGCGGGTTACGGGTTGCGCGTTGAGAAATCAGAATCCATTCTTTAAAAACTCATGACACTACCGCACAATAGAGGAATATCAATTTTCTGTGGCTAATCATTAGCTCAGTACACAATCTTCGAATACTTTAACACCGACAAAATTGGATTAAAATTGAAAATACTGGCCCTGGATACGGCGACTGAGACCGGGGGGGTGGCCTTGCTGGATGGTGGGCACCTGTGTGCCCAGGTCCAATTCCGAGTGGTTAAAACCTATACCAACCGGCTGTGGACCACAATTGAGTTTCTATTAGAACAGGGAGGGTGGGATCTATACGACGTAGACCTTTGGGTAGTAACCACCGGTCCGGGGAGTTTTACCGGTCTTCGAATCGGGATCGCCACAATAAAAGGTCTATCCTTGGCTACCCGGAAACCGGTTATGGGAATTTCCACTTTGGAGGCCCTGGCCTATTCTTTTCCTTTCAGCCCCTATCTGATCTGCCCTCTGATAGATGCCCGTCAGAAAGAGGTTTTTTGCGGTTTTTTCAAATCAACACCCGATGGGAAGGTGGAGAAGATAGATGAACCCAGACATATTAAACCTCTGAATCTGATTAAAGAGATAAAAGAGCCGGTTCTTCTGGTGGGTAACGGGGCTGTTCTTTTTCAGGACCTTTTAAAAGAAAACCTCGGTCCCCGGGCCATATTCCCCCCACATCATCTGCATCTTATCTCTCCTTTTGCCCTTGGACTCCTGGCCGGGACTCGATTTCAGCCGGATTGTCCTCCCTCTCTGGATGAGATTCACCCCCTGTATATCCGCCCTTCGGATGCAGAATTGAATGACCTAAATTTTTATCCCATGGTGGCTAACTAATAAAAATATAAAGAAATTTTATTGA
>CAWAKF010000036.1:0-32963 GCA_963782435.1 uncultured delta proteobacterium | reverse complement strand
TAGAGGTTCTGGGGTCCGGAATGATCGATCCCGAGGTCTACCGGATGGTCGGCTATGATCCCGATCAGGTGACCGGATTTGCCTTCGGCATAGGCGTGGAACGAATCGCCACGCTCAGGTATGGAATTGATGACATCCGCATGTTTTTCGAAAACGACCAAAGATTTTTGCGACAATTCTGATAAATAACAGGTACAAGGTTTAAGGTATAAGGTTTAAAGCGCAAAGTAATTGGGTGGTTTTTGATAACCTTGGACCTTAGACCGTATACCTTACACCGGAATCCATTATGAAAGTTACTATAAACTGGTTAAAGGAATATGTGAATCTGAACGGACTTTCCGTTGAGGATCTGGCCCAGGGGTTGACAATGGCCGGTCTGGAAGTGGAAGCGGTCCTTCCCATCGGGCGGGAATTGGAATCCCTGGTGGTCGGGAAGATCCAGGAAGTACGGAAACATCCTCAGGCGGATCGTCTAACCATTTGTAGAGTAGATACCGGTCGGGAATCCCTTGAACTGGTTTGCGGGGCACCCAATGTGCGACCGGAGATATTAGTTCCAATAGCCTTGCCCGGAACCCGTCTCCCTTCGGGAATGGAGGTCCAGGTGGCCACCATTCGGGGTTTTGTCTCGCCGGGAATGCTCTGCTCCGAAAAAGAAATGGGATTATCCGAGGATCATTCCGGAATTATGATCCTGCCGGAGGGGATTCCCCTCGGGCTTTCCGTCAGCAAGGCCCTGGGGGTGGAAGACACTTTGCTGGAAGTCAATGTAACCCCCAACCGAGGAGATTGCCTGAGTCATATCGGCGTAGCTCGAGAAATCTCGGCCATTTTTAATCGCCCCTTAAAGGTCCCGGATACTTCTGCTGCCCCTGTAGGAAAGGCCATTCAGGCGGAGACTTCCGTTTCTATTCTGGCGCCCGACCTTTGCCCCCGATATGCCGCCCGCTTGATCCGGGGTGTTACCATAGGCCCTTCTCCCGTCCTGGCTTCACAGCCGGCTCCTATCAGTCGGAATTCGAAGTATCAATAATGTGGTGGATATCACCAACTTTGTTTTAATGGAATATGGCCAACCGCTCCATTCCTTTGATTTTGATACCCTGTCCGGGAGACGGATTGTGGTGCGCAAGGCCGATCCCCGGGAACAACTCACCACTCTTGACGGTCAGGAACGAAACCTGACCCCGGAAATGCTGTCATTGCCGATGGAGAAAAAGGGGTGGCCTTGGCCGGGATTATGGGGGTCTCAATTCCAGATACAACCAACCACAAAAAATATCCTTCTGGAAAGCGCTTTTTTTGAACCCCGCTGTATCCGCCGTACCGCTAAAAAACTCGGTTTATCTTCCGAGGCCTCCACCCGTTTTGAACGGGGGGTGGATATCGAAGGGGTCATAAAGGCTGCTGACCGGGCAGCCTTGTTGATCCGGGAATTGGCCGGAGGAGAGATCGTTTCCGGTTGGATTGATGAATATCCCCAACCCCTGATCACTTCACCGATCCATCTGAACACCCGAAAGACCGGAAAGTTTTTAGGGATCGAGGTGACAACGGATCATGCGGTGGATATCAGCCGACGATTGGGTATGACCGCAGTTGCTAAAGATAAAGAACAGGTGGAAATCATTCCTCCTTCCTTCCGCCGGGACCTGACCCGACCGGTCGATCTTATGGAAGAAGTGGCCCGCTTAATCGGTTATGACCGGATCCCGGCGACTATTCCCAATATTTCTTCCTCCAGCCGGAAGGAAATCAAAACCATTCCGGTCCGCAGGCGAATCCGGGAGATTTTAACCGGTCTTGGATTTGATGAAATTATCACCTATAGTTTTATTTCCGAGGAATTTTGTGCAGCCTTCAGAGATCCAAGGCAATCCAAACCCTTTTCCTGTGTCCGGATAAAAAATCCGATTTCCGAAGATCAGTCGGTCATGCGAACCAGCCTGATCCCGGGATTGCTGACGACCATGAACAGGAATTGGGCCCAGCGAAATCTGAACCTGCGTTTTTTTGAATTAGGAAATGTTTTCACCGCCTCGACCGATCCGGACACATTACCTGAAGAAACCAACCGCTTGTCCGTATTGTGGACCGGGAGAAGGAACCCCGAATCCCATTATTTCAAAAGTGAGACGGTGGATTTTTATGATTTAAAAGGGGTTTTGGAAAACCTGGCCGATTCATTAAAAATCAAGGAATTTTCAGTCCGAGAGGCCGAGGCTCCCGGTTATTTTATTCCGGACAAATATCTCCGATGCTACAGCGGCAATGACCTGTTGGGGGAGATGGGTCAAATTTCGCCCCGGGTCCAATCTCAATTTGACTTAAAAGAAACAGCTTTTGTGTTGGATCTGGATGTAGATCTGCTCAGTCTGCAGGTCATTGACGTGCCTCAGTTTAAACCCTGGCCCAGGTTCCCGGAGACGACCCGGGATATGGCCCTGATCCTGGATAATCACATCCTTTGGACAGAGATCCAAAAGGAAATTCTTTCTTTAAAAGAACCCCTGATCGAAGAAATCGAACTCTTTGATCTCTATTCCGGAAAGCCTATCCCCGAAGGGAAAAAGAATCTGGGCGTTCGAATCCATTATCGATCTGCAGAGAAAACATTGTCCGACGAACAGGTCAACCCGATTCAAGACAATCTGCTGAAACGGATCCTGGAAAAATTCGGGGCCACCTTGCGGGAGAGATGAACCATTTTCAAAAGCCTTTTCCTGAAATTAATTCTCCTGGAATTAATTCTATTGAAATCAAAAGACAATTGATTCATAATAACCTATCTCCCATTGCCTATAGCCGTTTTTAATTCTTTATTGTGCGGTTAAGCCGCCCCTTTGGGGCAATGAAATTTTCGTGAAACTCCTACAGGGGGGACTCCATGGAAACAGAAGGAATTCCCAACAAGCAATACTTCAAAATCGGGGAAGTGAGCGCCCTGACCCAATTAGAAGCCTATGTCCTCCGCTATTGGGAGACAGAATTCAAGATGATCCGCCCGGTCCGTTTCGGTTCCAATCAGCGCATGTATCGCCGTAAGGACGTGGAGACCATTTTTGAGATCAAAAAATTATTATACGAGGAAGGATTCACCATCGCCGGGGCAAGAAAAAAACTGCTCCATCATTCCAAGGAAGAAAAGAAGACCCCCCCTCCTAAGGCTGTTGATGCAGAAAGTAGCGTTACGCCCGGTCTGGACCCTTTGATTCGTGAAATCCATAAGGAGCTCATTGATCTGGCCCGATTCCTCGGCAAATAATCCCCCATTCCTTTTCGGCCCTATTTACGCAGTCATACCCTTGGCAAGGGATATCCTCGAATGGACCTTCAAAAATTAAAAAAGCTCATGTCTCCCTTTCCCCACCAACCCGGGGTTTACCTGATGAGAGATCAGGAAAGCCGGATTCTATATGTGGGCAAGGCCAAGGATTTAAAGAAGCGGGTTACCTCTTATCTGAAAGTTGAGACCAGTAAAACCGCCGCCCTGCTGGAAAAGGTGGAAAATCTGGAATATATCATCACCGCCAACGAAAAGGAGGCCTTGATCCTTGAGAGCAACCTGATAAAAAAACATCGCCCCCGCTACAACGTGGATCTGCGTGACGACAAACAATTCCCCTGTTTGAGACTCGGTTTAGCTGAACCGTATCCCCGCCTGCAAGTGGTCCGCCGCATCAAAAAAGACAAGGCCCTTTATTTCGGACCCTTTTCCTCGGCCGGAAAAATGCGGGCCACGGTCGAATATCTTCAAAGGGTCTTCCCGCTGCGGCAATGCCGTCAGAAAGACCTGCCCCGGCGCTCCCGCCCCTGTCTCTACTTTCAGACCGGCAAATGTCCCGGGCCCTGCCATGACAAGATCAGTCAGGAGGAATATGACCGGCGGGTCCGGGAGGTGGTCTGTTTTTTGGAGGGAAGAAATCGTGATTTAATAAAAGATCTCAAAAAACAGATGCACTCGGCTTCTGAGGATTTAAGGTTTGAAGAGGCGGCGGTTTTAAGGGATCGAATCCTGGCCATTTCGGAAACCTTAAAGGAGCAAAAGGTTGTCTCCCCCCGCTTTATCGATGCCGATGTTATTGCCCTGCTCGAACAGGATGAAGCCGTTGCCGTGGTTATTCTTTTTGTCCGGTTGGGGTCGGTGACCGGAATGACCCGTTTTCGATTTAAAAGTCCAGCTCAATCTTCTGAGGAATATTTGTCTGATTTGATCCAACAGTATTACCAGCGCGAAAAATATATTCCTCAAACGATCCTGATTCCGATTCCGATGCAGGATCATCTTCTCCTTGAAGAAGTCCTTTCGGAATTAAAGGGGCAAAAAGTTGAACTGCGTATTCCCAGCCGGGGGGAGGGTCGCCGTTGGATGACCATGGCCGAGGAGAATTGCCGAAGTGTCCTGGAGAAAAAGGAACCGGGTGAGAATTTCCAGGAAAAAACAGCCGAACCGCTTCAGCAGAAGTTGGGTTTGAAAGCCCTCCCTCTATCCGTAGGGGGGTTGGATATTTCCAATATACAGGGGAACCAGGCCGTGGGCTCCTTTGTGGTATTCCGGCAAGGGCAAGAGGACAAAAACAGCTATCGTCGATTCAAGATCAAAACCATCGATCAGCCCAATGATTATGCCATGATGGCCGAGGTAATCGAACGGCTGGTAGATCATTCTCCGAAACTGCCCGACCTGATCCTGGTGGACGGGGGTAAAGGTCAATTGAATATTCTTAAAGACTTATTGGAAAAAATCCCTGTCGAGAAAAGACCGGATATCCTGGCCTTGGCCAAAAAGACCTTCCGCGCCCAGGAGGGAAAAGACGGCATCTACCTGCCTAACAGAAAAAACCCGGTTCGGTTGGCCTCGGATTCGCCCCTTTTGCATTTTCTGGAAAGGGTCCGCGATGAGGCCCATCGCTTTGCCCTGGCCTATCATCATAAGCTTCGGGAAAAAGAAATCCGCCCGCAGAAGCAAAAAACCTCCCTAATTTCCCTTGATTCAATATGATCGTCTGAACCTCTGCGATCCTGCCGTGGGGTCTATATTGTTAGACATTCAATGAGTGGTCTGATATATCACTAACTTGTGACCGCTTCGAAATTTCAAAAAGTTGTGGTTAACTTTTTAAAGGTTAAAGTGAGAAAACAAATCACCAACAAACAGCAAGCAATACCGCGAGATTGGGTCAGAGGGAGTGTGGCCGGGAACCTTTTGTCTCTATCCTGGCCCATCATGGTCCATTATGCGCTTTTTATGGTCGGTCAGGCCGTAGACATGATCTGGATTGGCCGGCTGGGATCGGCGGCCGTGGCCGGGGTAGGCACTGCGTTTATTGTGCATATGCTGATAATCTCGGCCAAGATGGGTCTGGTTGCCGGAGCCAGGGCCATGGTTGCCCGGGCCATCGGCAGCGGGGATTTTCATAGAGCGAATCATCTTGGGACACAGGCCTTGGTGATTAGTATCATTTTCGGAATATTCTTCAGTGTTCTCGGTACGATTTTTGCCGGAGAAATATTGGCATTTTTTAAACTGCGTCCCGAGGTAGCGGCTCTGGGTACGGCCTATATGCGTATATTGTTCAGCGGATGGATTTTCTATTCTCTCTGGTTATTGGCCTTTAATATCATGCAGGCTTCGGGTGACACTACCACTCCTATGTTTATCCATTTGTTTACCCGGTGCGTGCAAATGGTAATAAGTCCCTTTCTGGTTTTCGGCTGGTGGGTGTTTCCCCGGCTCGGGGTTCAAGGGGCGGCCCTGGCCATGCTTGTCGGACAGAGCCTGGGGATGGTCATCTCCCTGTGGATTCTTTTCCGAGGCAAAAGATCAAGACTCAAACTGACCTTGAAAGGTTTCCAACTGGATTTGGTAAGCATCTGGCAGATGGTTAAAATCGGACTCCCGGCCCTGGTGATGGGCCTTCAGGCTAATTTGGGCCAAACGGTCTTGATGAAAATCATCGTACCCTTCGGCACATTGGCCGTCGCCGGCCACTCCCTTAACCAACAGGTGGAAATGTTTGTCTTCATGCCCGGCTTCGGTCTCGGGGCGGGTGCCGGGGTCCTGGTGGGACAGAACCTGGGAGCAAAGGAACCGAACCGCGCTGAACGCACCGGATGGATCGCCACCGCTTTAATGGAAGGTTTTATGGCCCTTTGCAGCCTAACGGTTTTTATCGGGGCCCCGAACCTGATCCGCGTTTTCACCACCGAACCCGAATTGATCCGGCTGGGAGCGAACTTCCTGAGAATCGCCTCCATCGGTTACCTGATGACCGGCTTTATTGCCAGCCTGTCAAATGCAATATCCGGGAGTGGCGATACGGTACCTCCTATGGTGATCAGTGTCCTTAGTACCTGGACATTATTGCTTCCGGCTGCGTTCCTTCTGCCCCACTTCACTGATCTCGGAGTTTATGGAGTCCGTTGGGCCATGGTACTGACGCAACTCTTCGGTGCGGCGGCCTATATTATGTACTTCCGTCTGGGAAGATGGAAGCATAAGATTGTTTTTTGAAAAGACTATTAAATCCTGCCAGAAGATCCTTCAAACAATTATTAACTGCTGCATAGGAGTATTGCCTCGTTGGGGAGGCATTTTCTTCCGACTGTGACTCCATAAAACAAACCCCCTCCGGCCTTGGAAGATGTTAATAATACTATGGACAATTAATAATGGAAAAAAGAATAGCTATTCAGTCGGCCTTTTTGGGGCGCGCCAGGGTTTTTCTTCCCCTTTGATCAGGCGCAGGATATTTTTTTTGTGTTTGAGAATAATGGCAGCGGCAATGACCAGGGACAAGAAAACGGTATATAACTGATAAGTGAATACGATCATCAAAACAGGAAACGAACCGGCGGCCACGATAGAACCCAGGGAGACATACTTCCACAGAAGGACGACCAGAATAAAAAGAGGAAGGGCCACCAGTATGGCTTTAGGACCCAGAAGAATGAAAATTCCCAGGGCGGTGGCCACACCCCTATCCCCCTTTAAAACCCAGGAATATGGGAAAAATATGGCCCAAGAAAACGGCCAGGGCCATGAGAGCGATAAAGAGAAATCCAAGATTGCCTGCTCCGGCGAAAACCCATTGACCTATCCATATTATCAGCATCCCTTTTAGGGCATCCCCGACCAAGGTTAGGATCCCCCATTTCATACCCATCAAGCGGGAGACGTTTGTGGCCCCGATATTCTTACTGCCTTCGGCCTGAAGATTGCCCTGGCCGAATATTTTGGAGAGGACAACACCGGTTGAAATGGAACCTACCAGGTAAGCAAAGATCGTGAGGAAGATGGCTTGAATGATCATAGATATTATTACCCTTTTAAAATTATCCGATTTCCAAGGTCACCAGATTCTTAAACCTTAAACCTGAAAAATTAACTCTGAATTTCGATATTGAGGTCCAAGGGGGTCTTATTTTTGGGGTTGTCCACCCAAACGCCCAAAGCTTCATTGCCGGGCCAAATATTTTAATTAAGTCCTGAGCAGGCCTACTCCATTGCTGGCAACAAGTAACGGTTTAGGCCCTGTTTCGATTTAAAATTTGCTGGTCGGGCCGGGATTGGGCGAAAAGTTTCCCTTTGGACAATCCCCAAAAATAAGACCCCCTTGGACTATATACAAGTTTCAAATATCTTTGGTTAAACTTTTTTTGAAATTTTTCCAACAGCCTCCAGGAAAAAATTGATTTCCTTCTCAGTATTAAAAAAACCAGGACTGACCCTGATCGTCCCTTCCGGAAAGGTGTTCAGTGTCCGATGGGCCAGGGCCGCACAATGCAGACCGGCCCGGACGGCAATGTCATAAGCTGTATCCAGAATAGAGGCGGCTGCCGAGGGATTGAGACCGATAATATTAAATGATATGGTTGAAGTGCGATCCTCCGCCTGTTCCGGACCATAAAGCCGGATTTTTGGATTTTGTTTTAATCCCTCCCAGATCATCCCGGTTAAGGAAATTTCTTTCTCTCGGATTTTTTCCAAACCCTCCTGAATCAAAAAATCGACCCCGGCCCCCAAGCCGGCCAGGCCTGGTGTATTCAATGTACCGGACTCCATCTGATCCGGTAAAAATTCAGGCTGAATCTCCAATTCCGATTGACTGCCGGTTCCCCCTTCCATTAAAGGCCGAGGCGAAATGCCCGGGCCTATATATAAAAAGCCGGTGCCCTGGGGCCCCATAAGCCCTTTATGGCCCGGTGCCGCCAGGAGGTCTATCCCCATTTCGGCCACCGAAATCGGTAAAAGGCCGGCTGTTTGGGCCGCATCAACCATCAACAGGCAGCCATGTTTATGGGCCAAATCGGCGGCTTCCCTAACGGGCATGATACCTCCGGTCACATTGGAGGCATGGGTAAGGATGATCAGACGGGAATTTTTACGGATGGCTTTTGCCATGGTCCGGATATCCATCCGTCCCACAGAATCACAGGGAACAATGGTCAGCTCCACCCCCTGGGTTTCTAAAACCCGAAGGGGACGGACCACGGAGTTATGTTCCATGGAAGAAGTGATGACATGATCTCCCGGATTTAAGAGGCCTTTAAGGCCGAGATTAATGGCCTCGGTGGTGTTGGCTGTAAATACAATTCGTCTGGGGTCCCCAATTTCAAAGAACCGGGCCAGAAGAACCCGGACCTGAGCGATTTTTTGACTGGCTTTCATGGCCAGTTTGTGTCCGGAGCGGCCTGGGTTGGCTCCGATATTTCTCAGGGCATCATCGGACGCCAGATAAACCTGTTCCGGTTTGGGATGGGAGGAAGCGGCATTGTCAAGATATAGGGTCATAATTTATCATTCATCGGATCAAGGGATCGGGTATCCTCTTATTAAACCCTCATGCCCTGCCCGGGTAGTGCGAAACATGAAAATTGAGGTTCCAATGGTTTTTCTGCCACGGATTTCACGGTATACACGGTTAAGACCAGGGCCTATCCCTCAATCCCGTAAAGGCCTGATTGAGGGATGACCGTCCTCCGCCTTCGGCGAAGCTGGTCTCAAGAAAAGGGGCGCCCTTTTTCTTGGGAAATAAAAGGGGTTATCTGTACTACTAATGTGTATTTTCTTTAAATTTTATTAAGCATATCATGCTGCAAGTTGAGAAAGTTTTGTGATATTTATGTGTTGCGTATGGATGACAGCACTAGCAATAATCTGCCCAAGGGGGGTCAAAACATACCGGGAAGTATGAGGCACTTTACGAATCATTCGATGGGCTCGCAACATTCGCAAACGATGAGTTACCCGAGCCGAAAGGCGTTTGCTCATTTTCTGATCATGTTGGTCTGGAAACAGAAGGTCTCGAAGATCACGGTTTCTAAAGCCGTTGATCTTAAATTCGCCCCGACTAATCGCTTCGAACAGAAGCGTGTCTTCCGAAGACCAAGGACGCAGCGCACGGACCCGCTGACTTTTCCAACGGGTAGCCCGACATATCGAACCGACTACCTCTCCCAACGGTTGATCCACCTGGATCGAGGCCAAGGCATCCAAATAGCGCTGATTGGAAGCCTCCGAGATCTCGGCCCGATGGTACAAGTCGGCCACCCCTTTTCGCATCCGTTGCCAGGAAGGAGGCCCCGAAGAATCTCCTTCTTTTGGACGATAGACCCTAAAATCCCGCGGGTTGTTCACCGTGGTCTCCACCCGAAGCACTTGACCCTCCTTGTCGTAAATCTTAACCGCATTGCCTTTGACTTCATGTTTCACTCGGATTCCCTCAGGTCGTTGGCGATAATGGCTGATCACTTCCCCGGTCATATTCCCGTGAGGCTTCTTCCCCAAAAATCGCATCACATCGCGGCTGCCAAAGACCAAAATACCACTGCGCACCAGGGTGGGATATATCTCGGCCAGGGATTGAGGGGATTGGAACATAATATCGGTTGCCCATTCGCTCTGATGGGTCGACCAATAATAGTCCACTCGGTAGGGCGCCAGCATCTCCTGATGCGCAGGATTAAGCTCGTGGGCAATCCGACTCAAGGCCGACGGCCAGTCCGTCTTCAATTGTCTTTCCATCAACCGCCGGGCTTCCTCCTGATCTTCTATCCACGGAAAACAGTTGTCTCGGCGATGATACCGCAAACCCACCGCGTCCATCTGGCGGGACAGCCATTCCCGTCCATTGAGACAGATCTGGATGCTGAAGGGAAACCAACTTTGAATCCGACCGTTCATGAAACCAAAAACCGGGTCGATCCAATAATGGTAGAGAAACAAGCATTTCCTCCGGCGTGGTTCCAGCTCCAGAATCTTCTTCTCTTGGTTCCGGAAAACTTCATAGCTTTGGCACAATTCGACCGACGTCAAAATACAAATCAATCCCGCTTGAATCCCATCCCGCTCTGCGATCTTCCAAGCTACTTCTTCCTTATTCGTTTGCGCCGAAGGCAGATAGATAATCGGTCTTTTCAATCGGTGGGCCTTTTCACAGGAAGCCGCCTTCAATTGCTCGCTTTTCTTCTTGAAAAATTCCCCCAAGTCCTTCAAAAGAACCTTGGCATACCAAAGATAATTGAGCATTCCACTCTTGACCGCCAAGGCTCTCAAGGTTCCTCGCAATACCAATCGGTCAAAACCACTCAAATGTCCGATGATTTTTTCTTCATATTGTTGTATAAATCTATCCATGGCGTCCTCCTGGGCGTTGGTGGTGTCGTGACTGCCAACAATACCCCAAGTAGGACGTCATTTCTATATCTAGTTCTATATTACCCTAAAACCCCTTTGGTTGCGGCTATGCTGCGCTGTGTGTGTCCGTGGCTAGAAAACATTCCTCTTGCCTTACGCCTCAAGCGGACCAAAACCCGTAAATCGCAAGGTGTCAGTCGCAAGGCGGTTTCTTTTAACCCCTTACGCTCTCGCGCCCTCACGCTCTTACGAAAGCCCTAATTGGCCTCTTCCCTCAGAGCGCAGCGCTCCTCAACCCTCTGTCCATTATCGAAGCCCAAACCTCATCAGTCCATACTTCAAAAGGGCCTTGGGATTAGTTCCCCACTCGATCCTGCTCTTAATCTCCCAATCACCTTTCCTCTGAATACTTCGGCGTTTAAAATCATAAGATTTGACCTGAACTTTCCCCTCATCTATCTCCGATCCCACCTTCCTTTGCACATTGATCAAGGTATTCTCGCAAAGGACCCAGCCGGTCATCCGGATTATGAATTTTAAATTTTGAGTTCGGGTAGACCAGATATTTGGCCGCATGGTAATCCAGGATCACCGGGTCGGTAGACGCCAAAACAGCCCTTGTTCGGGCCACAGGAGGTTCTGTTCGGGAAGAAATCCCTACCCACTCGGCGGTAATGATATTCAGGTCAGCCTTTCGAATGGTTTTCAAATAGGTGCCGACTGCCTTTCCGATCATTCCGGGATGTGGACCGGGAGACCATTTGTTGAATGGGAAGGAATGGAAATTGTAATAATTGCCCACCAGTCGGCCGCCATTTTGGGGATCCGGCCCTCCGCTCAAATCAGAAACCCCCAGATAATTCTTAACCAGGCTGGTTATCCCACAATAGCTGCTGTGGTGATTCAAGGCCGCCAGATTGATGAACCTTAAGGGTCTCCCGGTATAGGCTCCCCGTTCCCAAATCCCTTTTTTTAAATCCACGATGGTTCCCTGATCAGTCGTAAAAACAGGATAGGTCATAATGGTGGCCCTGGAAGAACCACCACTTAAACCATTATGGCATTCTATTAAAGGGACCTTTCCGGTACCGTCACAATACACATACCCGTCCCCTTCGCCAGGGCCGAATACCCGCCTTCCCCCAACGGATACATCAATCCAATGGAACGTTGAGTAGCGGTTCCCGTATTTCTTTTTAAGCAGGGCTGTCAGTTGGTTATAGTTGGCTGTTCCGGAAATATCCCATTCCGCTCAAAATTGTCGGACCATCCGGCAGAATTCCAAGGCGTTTTCCCCCGATGGCAATTTTCAGCGATCACTACTTCCCCCTTGAATCCACCAGGGCGTTCCATGATCAAATCCACCAGGGTTTTCAAAGCCAGCATATTAGGCGCACCCTGGTTCCACCATTGGACATTCGGTTTGATGACTACCACATCATGCTCCCCGATTAAGGTTCTGATACCGCCCATTAGCTCCAGAACCTTTTCCAGGTTATCCCTTGGAGTTCCGTTTACCGACCTAAAGATAACCTGCAGAGGGGGCAGTCAAAGGCTTTTGAGACAAACTTTCTCCAAATAAGTTGCCTTTAACAGTCAAAACACTCCCGGCGAGAAAGATATTTTTTATAAAAGACCTTCGAGTCAGCACAGCTAAATAAACGGCTTCTTATACTCGAAACAGCCGCACCCCATACCGTTTTAGAAACAGCGTTACCTCTTCCCCGAGATCATTCCAGAAAGAGGGCTGTTCCTTTTTCGCAATATCGATCCACATGATCCTTTTTGCTTCACAAGCCTTTCTAATGGACTGGGGGACCTCCTTAAGGCTTAAAAGAACATCAGGAAAATCCCCAGGAGAAATCCAAATATCTCCAATTTCGCTGATTCCCTCATAGACCACCTTTAATCGCCACACTTTTTTTAAGGAAATTCGCCAACTTTTTCTCGTACGGATAACCTCAATATGGGTTTTTTGATCCTGACAAGCCAAACCGGACTTGTTAAAAAAATCGATTAGTTCGCTGACGATATTTTGCAGGATACCTTCTTTTCGTTCCTCGGTCACTTCCAGGGGAAAATCCGGATATCGACTCACAACGCGAGCCGGAAAACCAACGGCCAGGCATCTGGGGGGGACAGTTCTATATACCAGGGAATCGGCCCCGATGACGGCCCCATCCCCGATCTTTGTCCCGGGCAGCACAAAGACCCGCCAGGCTAAAGAGACGCTGTTGCCGATTTCAATGGGGGCGAATTCCACCGGATACCCTTCAAACTGGCTCAACCAGGACGAATGACCGAACAATAAACAGTGACCGCCGATCCCGGTATCGTCCCCAATATGAATTGATTTGGCTGGATTGATGAAGGACATTTGCATGATCTGGCAATTTTTCCCTATGACCAGACTGGAATCCGGGAACTGCAGCCCTCCGACAAAAACCTGCTCGTTGATTCGACTCCCGTCTCCGATTTCCAGGTGAGGCGTATCCAAAATAGTGGTAGCCCCTACCATGACATGAGATCCAATAGTGATCCTGGTCCCCCGCACTATGGTCAGGAATCCCAGGGAAGTATAATCCCCTATCCTGACCTCTTTTCCCCAACACGACGGACCCGAAACCGAAAGACACTTTTTTACCAATTTTATATCCCTTAAGCCGATATATTATCTTTTTCAGAAAACCGGGAAGAAAACCGGTCAACAGGATGGCCTTAATGGGTAATCTTTCTTTAGGAAGCAACATACCGCGTTTTCGCCTTTCCTTTCTTTACCCGACGATTCGGGTCCCACCATCCACAACAAGTGTATGACCGACAATCCCACTAGAGGCCTCACTACAGAGAAAGTGAGCCACCCAAGCCACTTCCTCAAGGGTGATTAAACGTTCCAAAGGAGTTCGCGCTGCCGTTTCCTCAAGACGTTTCTCCTTATCCGGCATGTTCGCCCAAGCCTCAGTCAAAACCGACCCAGGGGAAAGGATATTGACCCGAATACCCCTCGGCGCCACTTCTACTGCCAGATGCCGGCAAAAAGATTCCAAAGCTCCTTTAGAAGCTCCTACCAGTGAATAGTAAGGCATAGCCTGAATAGCACCCTGTGAGGAAAGGGCCACAATGCTGGCCCCTTCGGAAAATCTAGGAAGCAGCCACTGGACCAGCTCAAAAAAGCCTCGGACATTCAGTGAAAAAGTCCAATCCCAAAAACGAAGGTTTAATTCTTCAAGGGGACGATGGACACCGGTGGCCGCACAATAAACCAGCCCGGAAAGGGGTGAATCATAACGTTCCAGACATTCTTGCAGCCTTTCCTTCCCTTTCTGGCTGGTTAGATCGGCCCGGCATATTTCTATTGAACCGCCTTCCGCAGCGGCCGATGATCGTAAACTCTCAGCCGAGGCACTGTCCCTGACGTAAACGGCCAGTACAGCAGCTCCCGCCCGGGCGAAGCGGAGGGAGATCGCTCTTCCGATACCCCTGGTTCCGCCGGCGATCAGAAAAAATTTTCCTTTTAAAGAAAATCGGTCTTCCATAGCATTCTTTTAAGGCTATTTGGTCTATTGGGTTACTTGAGTGATTAGGTTTTTTGAGTGGCTTGGGTTGCTTGAGTTTATTTTACACTTTGCAATTTGCATTTTGACTTTTGCCTTTTGTATTACGCTTTTCAATTCAGTCCTCAACACTCATTACTCAGTCCTTTCAAATACTCTTCCAACACTTCGTCTCTGAAATCAGGCGATAACTGGTTAAGCGGGAGGAAGGAGAAAAGCAATTCCGCGGAACACACCTTTTTTCCGGAAACTTCAACCGTACAGAAGGCTGTTGAATAATTTTCTCGGTTGGATCGAATTTCCACTCCAATGACTGCTTCCTGGTCCGGCCTTACCCAATCCCGAAAACCGGCTTTCCGAATTTGAACCAGCATCGCCTTTCCCCGCGGTTTTCTTTCAGCATCCAGGCATTTTCCGGCGGTCTGGGCCATCATCTCGGTCAACAGTACTCCCGGAACTACGGGGAAACCCGGAAAGTGGTCTTGAAAAAAGTCCTCTTTCGAAGAGATATACTTGGAAGCCTTGATGGACTTTCCGGGAAGCAATTCAAGGATTTTATCCACAAAAAGAAAACGCACCGGTTTACCTCGATTTTGCAAAAGCCGAGGATGCTGCAGATCCGCGGCGGTAAGGGTGAAGTCGTACTAAGGTTATTCTTTCAGCTTACCATGTTTTCGCAGCAGGTTAAGCACATCTTCAACAGATTTTAATTCCAGGATCTCCTCCTCGGTCAGCAGGATCTCATAGGTTTCATCCAGGCCGGCCATCAGGGTCAGCACCCCCAGCGAATCCCAGGCAGCGATCTCTTCTTTTTTTATTTCGGGCCGGATATTTTCCAAAGGCTCTTCAAAAATTTCGGCAATCCAAGCCAGTACTTCAGGGATGGTTGATTTTTCAGACATAAATAAATTCCTTATTGGGCGGTATATCCGCCATCAACGATCAAGTCGATGCCGGTTATCCAACGGTTCTGTGGTGCTAAAAGAAATATGGCGGCCCGGGCAACATCCTCAGGACGACCGGTCCCCAGGGGATAACTCCCTTTCAGGGCTTTAATCTGGTCCGGAGATAATTTGGAAAGAGATTTCTCAATCATTTCCGTCTCCACCAAACCCGGAGAAAGGGCATTTACCCGGATATTCTGGCGGGCCAATTCAATGGCCATAGCCCGTACGGCAGCGGTGACCGCTCCTTTGCTGGCGCTGTAACCGATCTGACCTGGAACGCCGGCCAGGGCATAGATGGAAGAAATAAACAATAGACTTCCCCCCTCTTCTTCCAGGACATCCCGCCGGCAAACGGCCCGGGCGGCTTCCAGACCGGCCAGCATATTCACCCGCCACTGGGCCTCGACCCCTTCCGGTGTGGAAGAGCTCAAAGGGCGGGTTTCAACAATGCCGGCCGAATGGCAAAATCCGTAGAGGCGGCCGATCTCCTGGGAAAGGGATCGGATTCGGGGAAAAATTCCCGAACTATCGTTCAAATCCAAAGGCAGGAGGTAATAGCTGGAGGTTTTGAGCTGCTCGGCCGTCTGGTTCAGACGGGTTTTATCCCGGCCAGAAAGGATGGTAAAGGCCCCGCAGCGGTTTAAGGCCACAGCAATTGCCCGTCCGATGCCCGACGAAGCTCCGGTTATGAGTACTTTTTTGCCTTGAAAATCAACCAGCGGCTCTTCGATCATGATCTTTCTCCCAATTGTAGTTTAAAAGAAAAATGAAACTCTTTTTAACCGATTTACCACGGAGGCACAAAGGCCACAGAGCCGCATCTTTTAGCCCTATGAGCTTTCAGCTATGAACTATCAGCTCTTTTTTACCTCATCCCTCAAGCCAAAAACCCTTCTTCTAACTCAACTCCACGTGGGCCATAACGGCCTCTGGCCCCAACTGCACCAGGGCCGATCCCCAGGAAAGACCTACGCCATAGCTGATCAGCATCAGCCACAAAGGCCGATCAGCGGGCCTGATTAATTCCCCCTGAGTCATAGTCAAAGGAATAGACGGTCCCCCCGTATTCCCGAATTCCTTCAGGATTAAAGGGACTTTTTCAGTGGGCAACTTAAGCTTTTTCATCAAATTCTGGATAATAAACCGGTTGGACTGATGTAAAACATAATAATCCACTTCGTCTTTTTCAAACCCGGCATAAGTCAAGGTATCCAGAATTAAAGGAGGCACCCGTTTGAGGGTAAAATTAAAGACATTCGCCCCATTCATAAAAACATAATTTTTTCTTGGATCCTCACAAAACCTGTTTCGGAAACCGCCTCCCTCAATGATTAAATCCTTATAGCCGCTCCCGTCCGTATAGTGTAAAAAAGACCAGTCCGGAGCATGTCCATCGGCACCAGAGGCTTCCAAGGCCGTAGCCGACCCGGCATCCCCGAAGAGTAAAAAAACCGAACGATCCGATTTATCCACAAACCGGGTGGGGGTTTCGCCGTGAAGCAATAAAATCCTTTTGACTCCCTTATTTTCCAGCATCATCCCGGCCAACCAAAGACCGTAAGTGTACCCGGAACACCCCAGCCCCACATCAAAAGCAGCGCATTGTTCAGATAGCTTTAATTCCTTTTGTATTATGCAGGCCGTAGAGGGCAAAAAATAATCGGGTGTCTGAGTAACCATGATCAAGGCATCAACGGAATCACGCTCCCAGGATAAATCAGCCAAAAGCCGCTTGGCGGCCTCCAGGCAAAGATCGCTGCTACAGGTGGATTCATCGGCTGTTCTCCGGGAACTTACCCCGGCCATGGCCACGACCTTGCGGACCTCCTCCGGTGAAAACTCGCTGGTATCCTGAAGATTATCGAATTTATTCTGAGGGACACAGGTACAGAGCCCGACAATTCTGGCCCCATTGGTTTTTGATTTAGCCATAGTTTTGTTTTAAAGCTCCCGTTTTATCGACAATTAGACCCTTGGTCTATCTTGTCTGGATGGTCTGTTTAGTCCTTTGGGCTTTTTCCGGTTTGTTGGGTTAATTGGTTCCCTTGGGTTTTCGGGTTTTTGAGTTTTTGAGTTCGTCGGGTTCGTTCATTTTGAACTTTGCATTTGGCATTTTAATTCGTTCTATTTGGTCTATGTTCTTAGCTCTTTGCTCTAAGCGGAAATTTTTTTGCCATCCCGCCTCTCGCCTCACGCGGACCAAAACCCGTAAATCGTCAGTCGTCAGTCGCAAGTCGTTTTCTTCTAACCCCTTAGGCCCTCGCGCCCTCACTTCTCACGCCTCCCGTGGTTTTATTGCCTCTTGCCTCAAGCGAAGTGCTCCTCAATCCTCATGCGGTCAGGATTCAGCTATGAGCTTTCAGCTCTTTTCTCTGTGCGCTTTGTGAGAGATAGGCCTTTTCTTCTCGCCCGTTCCCTTCGGTCACTCAAGCCCACAGAGGTCTCAGAGTAACCCAATTGCTTTTCAGGCAAATCATTGAGAAGGACGATTTACCTGAACCCCCGCCAGGGAAGAAGCACGATTCTTTTAATCATCAACAAATGTTGATATGATACCTGGATTGCCGGCCCCTTACTTACCCTTCACGCCTCACGTCTTACGACTTACACTTATCAACTCTCAGCAATTTTCTTTGTTCGCTCTGTGAGAGACAAGCTTCTGTCCGTACGCCCTTTACTCTACACCCTATACCCTATACTCTTTTCATCCTCCTACACCAGGGAAAGGAGATATTGCCCATAACCGCTTTTCTTTAATGGCTCTGCAAGCGCTTTAATCTGATCGGTGGTAATATAGCCCATTCGGTAGGCAATCTCCTCAACACAAGCAATCTTGAGCCCCTGGCGTTTCTCTATGGTTTCAATAAAGTTAGAAGCTTGCAGCAAAGACTCATACGTGCCTGTGTCAAGCCAAGCCAAGCCTCTCCCGAGCAAGTCTACCTGTAGATCTCCTCGCTGAAGATAAACCTGGTTAAGGTCCGTTATCTCAAGTTCTCCGCGGGCAGACGGTTTGAGGTCCGAGGCTATTCGAACGACTTCATTATCATAAAAATAGAGTCCCGGTACAACATAATTCGATTTCGGATTTAATGGTTTTTCTTCGATACTCACTACTCTTCCCGAGGCGTCAAAGTCCACGACGCCGTATCGTTCAGGATCACGTACCCAATAGCCAAAGACCAAAGCCCCCCTTTGAAGCATGACTGCGCTCCTCAACCTTTCAGTAAAACCATGGCCATAAAAGATATTATCACCGAGAATCAGACAAACATTGTCGCTACCTATAAAATCTTTTCCGATAACAAATGCCTGAGCCAGCCCTTCCGGCCGGGGTTGCTCCTTATAGGCGAGATGAATCCCCCATTGTCGTCCATCGCCCAAAAGGTCCTTAAACCTCGGAAGATCCTCCGGTGTTGAGATTATCAGGATCTCTTGAATACCGGCCATCATCAGGACCGACAAGGGATAATAGATCATTGGTTTATCATAGACAGGCAGGAGTTGTTTGCTTACGGCCTTAGTGATCGGATGGAGCCTAGTCCCTGCGCCGCCTCCTAGTATTATTCCTTTCATCTTTCCCCTTTCAAAAGAGACCTTTGAAAAATGGCCCCACTACGTCATGCCGGCGAAAGCCGGTATCCATAACCATTTAAAAACACTGGATTCCGAATTAAGCATGGAATGATGAAAAGGCAATTGACATAAAAATTAAAGGTCTCTAAAAAGTTTTTTTAAAACCCCCCCCAAAAATCAAAATACCTTGTTGGTTCTTCCCTCTCCCCCCTTAACGATTAATAAAAACCAATCTCTCATGGCTGGCTGAGGTATTCATAAAGGGCCTCTCTCCAATTCCGGATTTTTATGCCGGTATCCATTTCTAACCTACCGCAATTCAAAACCGAATTGGCCGGGCGGGGGGCCTTCCGCTGGGATTGGTCCGTGGTAACAGGTTCACAGACCACATTCATTCCAAGATAATCAAAGATTGCATTCGCGAATTCAAACCAGGTACACGAACCGCTGTTGGTAACATGATAGATACCGGATTTGTTATTTTTAATTAAAGCCACGAAGGGCCAAGCCAAGTCCTTAGCATAAGTGGGTGAACCTTTCTGGTCGTTCACGACAGCAACTTGACCCTTTTCCCTACCGGTCTTGGTCACTTTATTGATAAAATTAACGCCCCCTTTCCCATAGATCCATCTCGGTCCTGACCACAAGATTCCCCGGGTCTCCCGCCATTACAGCCTGCTCGCCTATGAGTTTACTTTTGCCATAAACCGACACTGGATCGGGGTGATCTTCCTCCGTATATGGGGCTGTCTTCCGGCCGTTAAACACATAATCCGTGCTAATATGAACGAGTTTAGCTCCATGTTCCGCACAGATATGAGTCAGCACCGCCGGTCCTTCTCCATTTACCCGATAAGCAAATTCAGATTGGTCCTCGCATCCATCCACATTGGTTATAGCCGCCAGGTTAAGAAGGATATCCGGCCGGGTTTTGTTTATGATCTCGCGCCCTCGATCAGGGTCACAAATGTCCCATTCCCGCTCAACGGCGGGGAAGATATCGAAGTACTGCTGAAGTAAAGGAATTATATTTGAACCCATAAGTCCGTTACTTCCGGTAATTAATAGTCTCATGTTAAATTTGGCACCCAGGTTCTAAGATACGATTCATTAAGAAAATAACTGCCTCCTTTAAATTCAAATGTATGCCATTCACCTGATTTTCAGCCTAAATTGGCATTTTGCCCGAACCCCTCAGCCTCAAACCTCTAACCTCACGCCTCCTCCATACTTTATTTTCTTCCATACCATTCTTCATAATATTTCAGATATTCTCCGGTCTTTATCCTCTGCCACCAAGGTCCGTTTTCGGTATACCACTTCACGGTTTCTGTCATGCCTTGAATAAAAGGGATAGAGAGGGCAAAGCCGAGCTCTTTTTTTATCTTGGTCGCATCAATCGCATAACGTCGGTCATGACCGGGCCGGTCCTTCACATAGGTGATTAGGGACTCCGGTTTGTCCAGGGTTTTCAGTACTTGTTTCACAATCTCGATATTGGTCCTCTCGTTCTCCCCGCCTATATTATAAATTTGACCGTCTTGGCCTTTTTCCAAGAACCAATGCGATAGCCCGGCAGTGATCGATTACATGAATCCAGTCTCTCACGTTCAGTCCGTCACCATAAACAGGCAAGGGTTTGTCCTCCAGGGCATTGGTGATCAAGAGCGGTATGAGCTTTTCCGGGAACTGGTAAGGGCCGTAGTTGTTCGAACAGCGGGTGATAATGACCGGTAATCCAAAGGTATGAAAGTAGGAGAGGGCCAGCATGTCGGCTGAGGCCTTCGATGCCGAATAGGGGCTTCTGGGAGAGAGAGGGGTTGTTTCTGTAAACTTACCGCTCGGTCCCAAAGACCCGTAGACCTCGTCCGTTGAAACCTGAAGGAACCGCCCGATACCTTTTGTCTTTGTTCGCTCCAAAAGCTGGTAGGTGCCGGTTATGTTGGTTCTGACAAAGGCGCCGGCGTCCAGAATACTCCTATCCACATGCGATTCAGCGGCGAAGTTGATGACGGCAAAAATGTCCCCAGACAAAACCTTATCCAAATCTGCAGGAACAGCGATATCACCCTTTTCGAAACGGTAGTTTGGGTTTGCTTCTAAGTCCTTGAGATTCTTCGAGATTGCCCGCATAGGTAAGCAAGTAGAGGTTGGTAACCCGATAATCGGTCGTGACCAGCAGGTAGCGGATAAAGTTAGATCCGATAAAACCACAGCCGCCGGTCACAAGAATATGTTTACTCAATTTTACTCCTTTATTCCGAAAAATCCGTAAGGGGTTAGGCGTAAAGCGTTAGGCATCTGACGTAAGTCATAAGGGGTGAGGGGTGAGGCGAACAAACCTGCACGAAGGATAAGGCAATAAATCCACACAAGGCAAGAGGGGCATTCCGCTTGATGGTTGAAGTATGCTCCGCCTAAGGAATGAGGCAAAACCTAACCTCTAAGTTCCATTTCTTTCAGAAACATTTTGTTTTTTTGATCCATAGAGGGATTTTATTAATCCATTTAATTTTCGGACAATTTGTTCACATCGGATTCTAATTTCTTTCGCTTCTTCCGGTGAAAAAAGATTCTGTCGTCGAAAAACTTCGGTTAAGGTAACAACTTCACAAATTGAGCCTTGTGCTATATAAAGAAATTGAATGAATTCCTTTTTGTATTGTTTCCCTTTTCCTTCTGCAATATTTTGAGCAGGGGAGGTTACTGCAGATTCAAGTTGGCTAATTAACCTTATATGTTTATTGGAGGACAATTGTTCTAGCAAACTTAAAACGTATTGAGCCAAAAAAATTGACAACTCCCAAACATCAAGCCTTTCAAATGGAAAAATAAATTCATTTATTTATTGCCTCCTCCCTCTTTGCCCTCTGCCTCCAGGCCTCAGCGAAGCGTTCCTCATGCCTCCTTCCTCTCCCCTCACGCTCTTACGAAAGTTCTAATTGGCCTCACCCCTCAAGCGTAGCGCTCCTCAAGCCTCCTATCTATTCCTTCACCACCTGCAACACGAGTCCCCTTCCTCTTTAAAAGCTTCGTTTTGATGCCAAAAAGGCCGGTTTAAAGCTTTTTTAGCTTGTCTTTTTTACCATCTCAAGAACTTTAACATGGGTTTAGAGTGAGGTCGGGGAAAATTCCGCTATTTACAGGGGGAATTTCATGCACCCACAATGCTTACGAAACCAGGAGATTAAAAAAATGATAACAAAACAGGTTCCGGCTATTACCGGAATTACTCCAATAGCTCGAAATCATTTTAAAAAAATATTAAGTTAACAGCATTAGGTCCGACCCTGATCAAAATTTTTATTATAAGAGCATAAGAAATTCTTCTCTGCTAAGGCCGGCTTGTTCTAAAATTGCACGCAAAGTTCCTCTCGGGAGATTTTTTCGTTCAGGGATGATTACCAATCTCGTTATTCCTGCGACTCGTTTGACCAATGCCACATGACTACCCTTCCCCCTCTTGGGAGCATCCTCAAACCCAGCCTTTTGGAGAGCTTTAACCAGTTCTTTCGTTGAGAGTGACGGAAGTTTTGTCACTGAACAATTACTTCCAGTTGAGCGGTATATTTCTCTTTCGTTGTCAGGCTTTCTTCTATGTCGTCCATTATTCCAAGTTCTTTGGCATTCTCCAGAAACAATTCCACAGCCTCCTTAAGACTGGAAACAGCTTCTTCAAATGTATCCCCGCAACTTGCGACCCCCGAGTTCCGGACATTTTGAAACATATCCCTCGGGCTCCCTCCAGACGACTCCAGTATATCCAAGAACTTTCATATCAAATTCCTTCCATTTTCCGCCAATAAATTATTTTAGCATAATCTTAAAATTTCACCAAGTGGTAACCAAGGTAACCCAAGACGGTGTGATTAAATTTGTAGAATTGTGATTTAAAATGGTCGTGATCTCGAGCATAAAGTAGCCCCCTTTAGCATTGGGTCTGACCTAATGCCATTAACTTAAGAGAAAACCTATTAAAATACAATTAGTTATATCATTTCAAACTTACCCACCGCTTTCCCATTTTCCTCATAATCTTTTTCATTTCTTCATTCTTTTTATTTTTTTCTTGACATATGTTCAGTTATATATTAGTATTACTGTTAGTTTACTGACTGGCACCAATTTCTTATACTACCGGAGGGCCCTTTTGTGAAAAATACCGACATTAAAGAATTCTTTCTTCAAGTCATTGAACTTCAACTTGATTATCAATTAAAGGCTATCCGCCAACTCCAGGGAAAGCCTGAGACTGAACCTATTATTTCCCCTCGAAAAGGAAGAAGACGTCAGTCTCTTGTCGATTTATCTCGTGGATATACTTACTGAACAACGGAAACCATTACATGTCAATGATCTCATCCAACTCCTCCAGCAACGGTTCGGACGTCTCACTGACCGGGACACCTTATCCAGTGCCTTGGCTAAAAAGGCTCGCCAGGGCATTTTACTTAAACAGACTGCGCCGGCTACATTTACCCTCATCAAAGGAAAGGAGAAAACCCATGTCAAAACCTGATCTGCGATTGCTTACTCAATGGCTCAATCCTGTTTTGGTATCCAGGCTGGAAGACCGACGACATCTGAAAAATGAATGGCGTCGTCATCGTAAGTTGGCCACCCTGGAAACGCTTTGGCTGATGCTGGCTGTGTCATTGGATACCCATCGTTCCAGCCTCTATGAGATCCTTCGTTTAGCCACAGGACATCTCGACATCAAATGGTCTATTTCCGTAGCCGCTTTCTGCAAGGCCCGGGCCCGTTTTTCCCCTGGAGGCTTTATACTGGGTTTATGGCACGCTGGTCTCTCGACTGCAAAATGTCTGCAAGGACCGTCGCTGTCGTTGGCATGGGTTGCGCCTGCTTGCCAGTGACAAGACCACTCTCGCCCTGCCCGAATCAACTTCCCTTTACAAATGTTTCGGTGCCCACAAAGGCCAGCAGGGATTGGGGCCGATTTCCGTCGAACTCTGTTGCCTCTTTGATCTGATCAGTCGCGCTCCCTTTCGATTCGTCTTTGACAAAATCTGTACCTCGGAGCACAAGCTCATCCGCAAATTCATCCACTACCTTAAAAAGGGGGATCTGCTTCTGTTGGATAACGGCTTTTACAACCACGTCACTTTCAACAAAATCCTCTCTCGGAAAGCCCACTTCATCATTCCCGCTAAGACGACTAACCGTCCCCAAGTAATCCAAATCCTAGGCCCAGGAGACTATCTTTGCCAGATCACCAACTCCACCGATAAGACCACTCTTACGGTCCGGGTTGTTTTTGTTTATCGAAACGGCTTTCGAAGACGTCGTCTGGTCACCTCTCTATTAGACCCTATCCTTTTCCCCGTTTCAGAACTGGCCAATCTCTACCACCTGCGTTGGGACATCGAGACCTTCTATACGCGATTTTAAGCACACCCTGAAAGCCACTTCCTGGCATTGTAAATCTCCCACCTCTTTTCATCAGGAACTCCCGGTCCACATGATTGCCTTGTGCCTCATCCGCCTGGCCATGCTCGAAGCCAGTTCTTTGGCCAACGTCACTGTCGCTCAACTTAGCTTTTCCCGCGCCCTCACTGAAACCCGATTGTTTCTAAAGACGCTTTTATCTACGGCTGAGGTTTTACTCTGGTCTTCCCTCTATACCGCGTTTGTGCTATGTTGCTCTCGTCATCGTGTCCTATGCAAACCAGACCGGCACTTTTCACACGACCGACAGCTATATCGAAAAAAAAGTCGTGGTATTATGGAACCACATCGTAAAGGGCGGAAGCGTAAATCTGTGCTCACGCCCGAACTGGAAACCGTTAAATCAGAAACCATAACGGATAGTAAAGACAGAGTTTTTCTCTTAAGTTAATGGCATTAGGTCCGACCCCAATGAAACAATAAAAAAGACATCTTGGGGAGTATCTTAGATGAACCAACTGAGTTATAAAAGATGGGTTGGTCTGACGCTTTCTGAAATTGAAGGCTGCTTATCTTGTTTATTGATGAGCCACTGTACCACAACTTGGGCTCACCAATAATGTTAGTTCGCTAGCGGTGGGGGACCTTCGCCCCCACACCCCACCACTGACCTTTTCAGTGAATTAGTTTAAGGAATTTAAAAAATCTAATTTGTATCCTTTTAAATTTTTTGTTTTCCTTTAGTTACTGCTTTTTCCTTTAAAAAGGACAAGTTAAATATCTTTCTCATATTTCGTCCAGAATTGTAGTTTTCGAGATCTTATTTGGATCACTAATTGGATCACTAAGGTGATTGGTTTATTTCGAGTTAGTTAGTTTTTAAATCTCGTGGTGGATTAATACCTCCCATTAAATATCCTGATTTGCCGGCTATATTTGGATTACAACTTCCACTCCCAGCCAAAGGATGTGGACATGTATAAGGGGTATAGGAGAGAGTCACCCCGTTGCAACTGGTAGAGGTATTGTGGGTACAGTATTCTCGATTAACTTTAATAAAGTCTTGAACGGCCAACGATTGATCATTACAATAATTTTTACAAGTTTGCGTGACATCATATCCATATTCCAAACCGAGAGGAGAGCCGCCCTTTGTATTATTCCAAATGAAGACCGGTTCAACTGCCTGTTGAGATCCCAGGGTTGGATTAGTCTGCTTATTTTTACCTCTTCCAATTTGATAGACTACTGGGTAGTTGGCATCACAGGCGCAAGAACTCGGTATAATGAAAAGCTCCACTTCCTATTCTTACATAGTATTCGTCAAGAAAAATTAATCCGTATGTTTCATTTTCAACAGTATTATTATAGATTAACCCCGTTCCACCACGGAGATACACGGAAGTCCAACCGATAGGTCCTATAAATTTATTATTATAAAATTCTCCCTGTCTTGCACTTGCACCCGTTTCGGGAGAACATAGACTATAGTTAGACCATGATCCATGATTGTCAAAATAAACTCCTGTCATAGTATTATATCGAGCCACAATGCGGGTATTAGCATTGGAATCTATATAACCTGTGCTCTCCCGATTTTGCCGATATAGTATTACCCTCAAAAAACAAAGCTTGCGCCCCACCTAAACTGTGATCTGTATCCCATGAATTACAGGGACCACGCCAATTCATCTGTTCGCCCTTTACTCCTAAAATCTGATTATTATCAATCAATCCATAGGTATTCGTTGTGTTGCTGATTGGTCCGTCTGCCGTAATAAAAAGACCTAAATTCTTAACCGTCTGATCCAGTTTCATCCCGCTTATACGCCAACGATCTATGTTAGAAGCGACTGCAATAAATGTAGCCGATGCAGAAGTACTTGAATTGGTAATTATACTAAATCCTTTAACTGTAGCTTGACTGGCAGTAATGGAAATACCCATAGCGGCATTTAAGGTAATGATTGTAGAATCTATCCCTGCCCCTTTTAGGGTGATAGCCTTGTTAATATTAACCCCTGTGGTCCAGGTACATGACCCCGATGGGATTGCAACAATATCTCCATTTGTTGCCGCAGAAATCGCATTGTTCACCGCCGCCGCCGAGCAAGAGGCGGCATTATGGGTGGCGGCCAACTCTGTAACGGAATAATTAAAAGGCTTATAAGCAACATTATTTTATACATAATTCGACCTCTTCTTTCTCAATTTTTACTTTAAAGTTCGATATCTTATAATGCAAAACACATGCCACCAATAAAATATCTATGGACATATTTTCTTTCATTAAATCAAAATATTACTGAAAGTGTATTAGTATAATATACGAAATTAGCCCTATGAACAACTTAAATTTTACAAAAATGGTCGTCTGGTTACAAATTTTTGCGTCTTCCTTTGTTAAAACTCCTCACCGGCAAAACCTGTTGAAAAAGTTCAATCAGGAAAAAAGCAATAAAAAATACGGGCTATTTCTTTTCGGACTCTGTTTTTATATTTCTTTTTAACCTAATTGGCGTTCATCGACCTCATCCATTGTTCGAAAACAACCAGGCTAAACAAAATCTTATGGTTATCGCTCTTTCCACCTACATGTTCTTCGAGGAGATTACGGACAACTTCCGGTCGCAGGTAACGATACATAAGGGACTGATCGTTAAGAAGATAACCTTCCATATTGGCATTCAAGGAATTTCGGAACCAATCATCAACAACATTGACCGCAAAACCGCGCTTCTTTCTCCGGATAATAGTTTCAGTAAGAAATCCTCGGCAAACCTGTCGATGCAACCATTTCCTGAACCCCCTTCGCACTTTGAAATTTGCCCCAAGCCTCTGGACGTGTTCCACTACCTCACGATCCAGATAGGGGACCCTGACTTCGAGGCTATGGATCATTGACATTTTGTCGGCATACATCAAGAGTTCATCCGGCAATGCAGAGCGAAGCTCCAGAAGCTGAAATCCCCCCAATTCGTCGAGTCCCTCGATAGCGGGAACCAGGTCCGCCCAACACTCCAGAACCTTATCTCCGGCATCCTCCGGCAGCAGCCCTTCCTTAAACAGACTGTCCACTGTAGTCCCCGGCAGGACGGAAAACACATGCTGGTATCGCTTAAGCCGGTCCTGGATACCCAGCGAATAAACCCCGCGCTTAAAGGATTCATTCCTTGGAATGGCGTTGATGACAGCCCCCATCAAGGAACGTACCCCGGCGGAAGCCGGCGCCAAAAAGGTCCCATACTGCACTCCGAGGTGACGGGTATAGCCTCCAAAAAGTTCATCGGGCCCCTGGCCTATCAGAGCCACCTTAACATCCTGGCGGGCACGTTGAGAAACAAAATACATGGGGATTATCGAGGAAGACGCAACCGGCTCTTCCAGGACCTCAATGATCCTCGGCAGCATATTCTCAAATGTTTGGTGATCCAGCCTCACGGCCACATTACTCGCAGAAAACACCCGTGCGGTTTCGGCCGCGTCCACAATTTCGTCGTCTTTGAAGCTGCTTCCGTATCCAACCGTAAAGGTTGGCCAGGAATTGCCATAGAGATTCATCAGCCCCAAAAGTAGACCCGAATCTATTCCTCCACTGAGCAACAGTCCCACCGGGACATCACTGATCAGGTGTCTTTTGACCGCCCCCTTGTATAGCTCCAGCAAAGTTTCCGCAGCCTCTACATCATCGGGCATAGGAGAATAAGGCTTGGGTTCGAAACGATACCACCGACTGGTTTTGGCCACTCCGTCCTGTACAATCAGCATTTCTCCCGGAGCCAATTTCCGTATCCCATTAAAAAGCGTAAACGGCGATGGAGTGTAGCGGAAGCGTAAAAAAAGGTTGAGCGCTACCGGGTCAACTATCGATTTTTCCTGCAACCCGGCCAGGACTGCCCGAACCTCAGATCCGAAATACAATTCACCGTCTCTCAGGGCATAGTATACGGGTTTGATCCCCATTGGGTCCCTGGCCAAAAGAAGTTTTCGGCCTGGTTCATCCCAAATCGCCAGGCCATACATGCCGTTGAGCCGATCCAAAACCCCGTCTCCCCATTGTTTGTAACCATAAATGATGACCTCTGTATCGCTCTGGGTTTGAAAAGAATGCCCTTGACTTAAAAGCTCCCGGCGAAGTTCCTTAAAGTTATAGATTTCGCCGTTAAAAACAACCCAGATGGTTTGTTCCCTGTCCGACATGGGCTGGTGGCCTGCACTTAGATCGATGATAGATAAGCGTCTAAAACCAAGACCGAGGGAACCCGAGAGATAGCTTCCCTCGTCATCCGGCCCCCGATGGATGATGGTTTGCATCATTCGCTTTATATCTTCATAGACAATGGGTTTATTGTCTCTATAATTATATTGACCGCAGATACCACACATTAGAAATATCGTTACTCCGTTAGATGTAAGGGGTTAGGGGTCAAAAGATGTAGGGGAAAGAAGAATGAAAAAAACGAAAAATATAATTAAAGACTTTCTTGAAAAATTAAATAATGATTTCTTTAAATTTTTCTTCATAAAGTAGAAGGCATAGGCTGCGGAAAATCTGGGATTGGCCCCATCGGTGCATGGGGACGTTATCCCACCCCAGAAGCAGTTTCCTGCTTTTGTATGAACCATCCTCTTTTCGCCAATTAACCAGGATGTCCTGTACGACACGTTTCGTGGTTTTATCCAGCTCCGGGAAACGTCCCTTTAGAAGAACCCCCAGGTTAATGCTTTCCGCACAATCATAAAGTTCCTGCCGATACACGATCAGGCGAGGGGGTTTTGAAAAGGGTTTGGGTAGCCCCTCCCTATCAAAAAGATTGGATAAATAGAATTTAATCCCATGATCTATGGCTTTCGCACATCCTTCATGACCGGTTATTTTTTCTATCTTGGCCAGGGCCTTGAGAACAAAACAGGTATGAAAATGATCAATGAAATCCCTTGTGCCGTCTAAGGCATATAACCACGAACCATCCTCCTGTTGATTTTGAAGAACAAAATTCAGATTCTGCTCGGCTGTTTCATAATATTTTTTATTCTCGAACTCACGCCAGGCACTTGTTAATAGAAAAGCGCGATAGGCGCCGGCATTGATAACTCCCTGGCCGTCAATGGGAGTGTATGTACAAGTTCGGGCATTGTGGCCGGCCTCAAAGTCCTTATAATCTTCCAGGGTATGATCAGCAATGGATTTCATGATGTCGCGCCAACCCTTATCTCCATCGATTTGATACACATATTCAAAGGCTTCATAGCAATAAGGGGTTGTGGTGATCAACGGTGTACCGGCTTTTATCAGGCCTCCGCGGGTTTGCCAGTGAAAGGGATATCCCCACCCGTAGTTCTGGTATCCGGGGCATCGGGTTTCTTTTAAGATTTCAAGGAAGTGAACCGCTCGGTTGTAATACTCTTCCTTTTGTGTTGCCCGAAAAAGTAAGGCAAACCCCATTGCATAATGGGCATCGGCGATAGGAAGCCTCATGGGAGGGTAAAAATATTTCCTGGCCCAAGGGGTAAAAGCTTCACATAACACCATGGGCAATACCGTTACCATTCCAGGCATCGGATTACGATAGTACAATGCCTTGGCCGCCCTTCCAATCTTTCCGGCATAAAAATCCTGATGATCCTGAGATACTTCACCATAGTTATCCAGCCACTGCACAAAAAGGGTGACATTTTCCAGCACTTGTTTTTTCATCTGTTCTTTCAAGGTTGTCCCCCTAGGTGTCTTTTCCGTAAACTGGGACCTTCCGATGTCAACGTTGTTACACACTCGAAAAACCCCCTGAACATAATATCAATGGATGCCTCTCTAAGAATATCTTCTCTTGCATTTGCTGAAAACTTTACCCTCAATGAGTCATCTTTCAGAAGCAACAAGATCTTATTTTTTAATCCCTGAAGGTCATTCTCCGGTACGACAAAACCATTGCGACCGTTGACGAGATAATGTATTTCCGGCGGCTGAAGGCCATCCTCGGTTACAACCGGAAGACCCCAATAAAAAGCCTCGTTTAGCCCAAGTCCAACATCACCGGGTATCGAAAACAAATCGGCCATTTTAAAGAGTTTGCTCACCTGAAGGTTTTTCGGATCGTAAATCTCTCCAAGATAAAGAATATTTTTGTTCTTGATCAAGCCCGGAAGATCGTAGGCCATCGGGTCGCCGACAATCACACAACCCACCCCTTTTTCTTCAATCTCATTAAAGACTTGGATCAGATGTTCCACTTTTTTTACGGGCCTCATCCCCCCTACAAAAAGGACTACCTTTTCAAAGGGGATACCAAATTCCTCCTTGATCTCTGCCTTTGACTGAAGGACTTCGGGAAACTCCATGAAATTGATCGTGTTGTTGGCGACAAAGATTTTATGGCGGTTCATGGCCTTGATATCTTTAATCTCCTGTTTCGAATAAAGGATCAGAGCATTGCAGATCATATGGATATAATAGAAAAAATAATTCCTTAACCCAGGATTTTTCACCTCGAGATTAATGCCCTTGTTCCAGTAAACTACCGGAATACCCTTGATTCTCAGCCAGTGGATCAACGGCCAAATAATAACGTTCTTAAGATGTAAAAAGAGGATGACGACATCCGGTCGGATACTTTCAATCTCCCGCTTGTATTCCCGGAAGTTGAAGGGCATCTCAAGAAAATCGAAATTAATCGAATAGGGATTCTTTTTCTGTAATTCGCTCGCCCTAACAAAAAATTCCCAACCCTGTTCCTGAAAACGCTTCGAAAAGTAATTATAATTTGATACTCGGTAGTGATAAACCTTATTGGAAATCAGCAAAACCCGTTTCATATTTTTTCCTAAAATAAAGACCTTGTTTATTTATAGATAGAGACAATGGTCTGACAAATCTTTTCCCACTTAAACTTTTGCGCCTTTGTAGCAATCTTTTCACGTTCAAACCGGTCCTGGGTTTCGAAGAAACTCCGAAATGCATCTGCCAGTCCTTGCGGGTCATTCTCCCTGGAGATAATTCCCATATCATCCTCAACAAATTCTCTTATTGATCCTACTTCTGTCGCCACCAATGGAAGCCCAAAACTGAAGCAAAGGAATATCACCCCACTCTGGTAAACATTCCTGTAAGGAAGAGCTAATACATCCGCACTTTTGAAGAAAACCTCGACTTCATCATTGGGGATGAATTGTTCAAATAAAAGGATATCCTTCTTCCGGCAGGAGGCTGAAAGGGCAGATACAATTTGCTGACGATAGGAAAAATTGGGGAACCAACCTGATATGAGTAATTTTGTTGAAATCAAATCGAGTCGGTTGAAGGCCTCTATGAGGACATCCAGCCCTTTATATTTATCCCCTTTTCCAAAAAAAAGGATGACCCTATCTTCAATACCGAAGCCGAAATGTTTTCTAGCTTCCTCTCGATTTAGTCCTGTTATAGGAATCTCCTCGTTCAGCCCGATAGAAATGACGATGATTTTCTTTTCCGGCACCGAGAATTGATCCATCAATTGTTTCTTAGCCAAGCGGGTATGAACAAGTAGTGTGTCGGGAAGCTTGTATATCAACCGATAAATCCATTTGAAAAACTGATTATTCTCCTTGCTGTGAGGTAAGACATTATGAACCGTATAGATAAACCGGGACGAGAGAATACGGAAACAAAGACTCAACAGAAACCCGTCACCCAGAATCAACTCGTTTCGGAAAATGCCGGTAAAGTGGACGACACCTTTTCTATGTTTGAATAAATAAAGCACCAGGCTTGCGTAGTATCTCATGAGGTTGACAACCTTTGCTGGTGTGGGTCGGCTATGATCTTGACAACCTCTTAAGTTGACGCTCCGGACCCCGCTTTTCAGTAGTCTAAGGTCGTCCGCGTCTGACGAAATCACGTATGGGTCTACCCCGTTCGCTACCAGACCTTTCACAAAACCCAAAGTATAATTTGGTTCGAACCCGTGAGGAATTATGGTAATCGTCTTCAGTGGTTTCCCTCCTTCGTAATAACTTTTCTTTCATTTGAGTAGGGAACAGACAAAACGGTGAGCAAGAAAAGAAACCACATGCTGTGCTCTCCTCTCAGGAAAGTCGATTCTGTGATGTTCACAAAAAGAATCACCAAGAAGAAAATCATCCGAAGCTCCCCATATTCAAATCTCAAGGAGAATGATTGGATAGTTTTGCGGCTTGATGAGAGAATTACCATCATGAGAAGACCTATTCCCAACCACCCTAATTGAAGATAGGTGTCCACATACCCATTATGGGCCTGACCCAAGACCCAGGACATATTTTCATTCCAAGGGATGTTGGCTAATCTCCCAATCCAGAAGGCACCATACCCCACTCCAAGTAGTGGACTTTGTGAAGCGATCCGGAAAACGTCGGTCCAAATCTCTGTTCTGCCGGTCAAGGTCATATCGCGTCCTATCGCTCGGATGATAACCCCCATCAATGAATTCTCAGAAAATGGGTGCAGCGTGTGCCAAATAAATGTTAATAATAGGGCGAGATCCGACACAGGTCAGAATAATAAAACTGTTTTATTCTTTCCGGATGTAACTTCATAAAATACAGCATAAAAAAAACAAAAAGGCCCACAGCAAATACAGAAAGGGAATCATGCTCACGGCGTCGTCCGACCCCTTCAGTAGATAAACGCTCATTACAATATACAACCAATCAATTATCCTACCCTGAGGGTTGCCTTGCCTGCGCATCCTTCCCCAGATAAAGATAAGTGCGCTCGTAACGGCCACCTGTCCCAGTGTGTTTTTTGATGTGGGCGAACTCCGATCCAGGACACTCCTCCTCCAGTCCAGTCCCAGGAAACGCCGATATCCCGAAAGTATCGGATGG
>CAWAKF010000035.1:0-34829 GCA_963782435.1 uncultured delta proteobacterium | reverse complement strand
CTTCAAAAAACCCCGGCTCCTAAAAAAATTAACACCATTTCCTCCTGATATATCCTGTCTCGTTGCTTTGGTCCCAATGAATCCTTTCATTTAAAAACCCTATCAATTAATTTGACAACAACTATCATTAACTGATATTGATAAGCTGTCTAATTGCACCATTCTAAGTTTTTATCAACCTCCAAAGGCAAATTAAATGAAAGATAAGCTAAGCGATATCCTCACCATTGATGAGCTGTCGGTATATCTCAAGATCCCGAAATCAACGCTTTATAAACTTGTTCGGGAGGGGAAGGTTCCATGTCAAAAGATCGGCCGTCACTGGCGCTTTCGCAAGGAGGCGATCAATAGCTGGCTGGGAACGAGCCGACTGGACAAGCGAAATTCATAAAAATGAGGAAACGGTTCAAGGAATTCCTGGATCAACTCACCAAGGGCAAGGAACCTGACAAAGTGCGTATTGTGATTGAGTAAAACCATGGATGGAACAGCATGAATCTTCGTGAACTGAAAGACCTGATATCCGATAACGAATCGGAGCGTCTGGAATTCAAGCCTTCCACCGGCCAACGAACAGAGGCCGCCAAGACGGTCTGCGCCACTAAGTTCATCAGAGCGCTGGGGGAGCGGAACGTTGAACATCATCGATTGGTGCGTGGAAAACAGCAACCCGACACCCGCCGGGTCGGAACGAATCCGGTTCGGTTTATGTGACCTGTCGGCCTGCTGTTTTACCTGGGATGTGAGCCAGCCGCCGCACAAGTCACACACCAAGTTACACCCCAAGTCTCGCCCCATGATGCACCCCAAGTCACACCTCAAGTATTAAGGTTGCTCTCTTCTATTAAAGGGATTGAGGATCGAGAAACCTTACAAGCACGCGCTAGGCTTGAAGGCAAGAAAAAATTTTCGTCTCTTATACCTCACCCCGGCACTGGACGCCGGACTGATCGAGATGACCATTCCGGACAAGCCCCGCAGCAGCAAGCAGAAATACCGCCTTACGAAAAAAGGACTGAAAATGATTAAAGATTCCAAATTGAAGATTCAAGATTGAGGGTTTACATGGCTAAAATCGGGAGATTTGAAGATATGGAGGTTTGGCAGCAGGCCAGGATGATTGTGAAAAAGATTTACTCTATTACATGCCAAGGCAAATTTTCCCGGGATTTCGGTCTTCGTGAACAAATTCAACGAGCAGCGATCTCTATCATGTCCAACATCGCCGAAGGATTTGAAAGAGGAACGAACAAAGAATTTATTCAGTTTCTTTTTATTGCCAAAGGGTCAGCCGGGGAGGTTCGATCACAACTTTATATAGCTCTCGATCTTGGATACATCGAAGAAGATACTTTCAATTCACTAAACGCTGACTTAATCTCAATTTCCAGTCAAATTTCTGGTTTCATCCAATATCTCAAATCCTCTGAAATGAGAGGAACAGAAGCGATGAGGAAATATGAACAACAAATCTTGAATCTTGAATCTGATAATCTTGAATCCAAAGTTTCACCGGTGGAATGCCTGGGCATGACCTTCCCGGATGATGAAGATCGTCGAAAGTATTTCCTGAAATACTCCATGAGAAGATGAAGAACCCCAGTTCTTCTAAACAAGGAGATTAAAATGCCCCGAATCTTCGATAACATCGAGCTCGATCTTCTCCCAGCCCTTCGAGGAACGCTCGAGCTTTCCGACCGTTCCGACTTCTGTGTCGGCTATTTTAACCTGCGGGGCTGGAAAGCCATCGATGACCTTGTTGAAAAATGGCCCGGAGGCCCAGAGAAACAATGCCGACTGCTGGTGGGCATGCAGCGGCTGCCCCAAGATGAACTGCGCAAAGCTCTGAGTCGGGTTAATGGTCCTGATCGAGCTTGACAATCATACCGTCATACGTCTGAAGAAGACCCTGGCTGAAGAATTCCGAAACCAGTTAATCCTCGGGGTGCCGACCAATGCCGACGAAGCAGGCCTTCGACGATTATCCGCCCAGCTCAAGGCGGGCAAGGTCGTCGTTAAACTGTTTCTGCGCCATCCCCTTCATGCCAAGCTTTATCTTTTGTTCCGCTCCGATCCCATCAATCCGGTCATCGGTTATTTGGGCAGTAGTAATCTAACCCTTTCAGGACTTTCCCATCAGGGAGAACTCAACGTCGATGTCCTGGATCACGATGCCGCCATAAAGCTGGCCGACTGGTTTAAAGATCGCTGGAACGACCGCTGGTGTGTGGATATCACACAGGACTTAATCCGGTCCATCGACGAAAGCTGGGCTCGGGAAGAGCCCATCCCTCCCTATCAAATCTTCATAAAAATGGCCTATCATCTGGCCCAGGAAGCCCGGGCCGGGTTGACAGAGTTTCGGATTCCTTCGGAGTTCGGCCGCCGCCTTTTCGATTATCAGGTGGCTGCGGTCAAAATTGCTGCCCATCATCTTGACGGGCAAGAGCGGCGGGGTGCTAATCGGTGATGTCGTCGGCCTCGGGGAAGACCCTGATGGCCACTGCCCTGGCCAAAATCTTCCAGGAGACCACTACACCGAAACTCTCATACTCTGTCCGAGAAATTTGGTGAAGATGTGGGAAGACTATGTGGCCGAATATCGCTTGCTGGCCAAAGTGCTTTCTTTAACCAGGGCCGTCCACGAATTGCCTGACCCTAGACGCTACCGGGTGGTCCTTATTCATGAGAGCCAAAATCTCCGTAATCGGAAGGGAAACGCTATCGGGCGATTCAGGAATACATTCAGGAAAACGAGAGCAAATGCATTTTGCTTTCGGCTACGCCCTATAACAAAACCTATCTCGATCTTTCCAGTCAACTTCGTTTATTTGTGTCGGAGGACCAGGACCTGGGGATTCGTCCTGAAAGGCTGCTCCGGGATTTGGGGGAAACCGAGTTTATCCGCCGCCACAGTGCCCGGTTCGCTCCATTGCCGCTTTCGAAAAGAGCGAATACGCCGACGACTGGCGGGAGCTGATGCGGCTCTACATGGTCAGGCGGACACGGAGTTTCATTCAAGACAACTATGCCGACACCGATCCGGCCACAAAACGAAAGTACCTGACTTTCGAAGATGGGACCCGATCCTTTTTCCCCGAACGGATCCCCAAAACAATAAAATTCAAGGTTGATGAAAAAGACCCTTCGGACCAATATGCCCGCCTTTACGCACCGGATGTGGTGGAGGCCATCAACCGGCTCAAACTTCCTCGCTATGGGCTGGGGAACTATATCGCCGCTACCCCCCACAAACCACCCACGCCGATCGAGGCCGGGCAACTACAGGATCTTCCAGGGCGGGTAAGCGTTTAATGGGTTTTTGTCGGACCAACCTCTTCAAGCGTCTGGAAAGCAGCGGGGAAACCTTTCAGCAGTCCATTGAGCGGCATGTCCTTTGGGATCATGTTTTTCTTCATGCCATCGAGAACAACCGGCCTCTGCCTCTGGATACCCAGGATTGGGGCCTGCTGGACAGCGGTAACTATGACGAAGACGTGGAAGATATTACGGCCAATGCTGAACTTTTCGAACAAAACGATGAGGAGCTACAAAAAAGACAAGGGCCATTACACTTTCGTGCTGTAACCGATTTCAAAACTCGCGCCGCTGAAGTTTACGAAACCTATGCCACTCAGCTCAAAAATCGCTTCAAATGGCTTCGGTCCGACCTTTTCGTCAAAACGTTGGCCAAAGACCTGGCCGAAGATGCTTTGAGTTTGATCAATTTGCTGCTCGGTTGCGGGATCAACCCGAAAAAGGATGCCAAGGTTGAGGCCCTTCATGAACTTCTTACCAAGCGCCATCCGAAAGAGAAAGTCCTGGTTTTTACCCAGTTTGCCGATACGGCCCGTTACATCGAGTACCAATTACGCACCCGTAGTATAGAAAAACTGGCCAAGGTCACCGGGGAGGACGAAGACCCAACTGGTTATGCCTCGCGCTTCAGTCCGGAATCCAATGCCAAACGGGATCGGATTCAACCGGGGGATGAACTTCGTGTATTGATCGCTACCGATGTCCTCTCCGAAGGGCAGAACCTTCAGGATTGCCCCATCACGTCAATTTCGACCTGCCTTGGGCCATTATCCGCCTGGTGCAGCACGCCGGCCGGGTGGACCATATCGGGCAGAAATCCGAAAGGATTCTCTGCTATTCCTTTGCCAGCCAAGGGGTTGAAAACCTGATCCGGCTACGGGCTCGGGTTCACCAGCGGCTAAATGAAAATGCGGAAGTGATCGGCACCGATGAGGCTTTTTTTGAAGATGAGCAGGAACGGGAAACCCTTTATAACCTTTATGATGAGAAGGCGGGCATCCTGGACGGGGACGATGAGTCGGAAGTGGACCTTTCTTCCTATGCCTACCAAATATGGAAAAACGCCATCGACCGTGACCCAAAACTGCAGCAAATTATACCGGCTCTGCCGCCGGTGGTCTTTTCCACCCAACCCACCAGGCCACAGAGAAAAAACCTCATGGTGTCCTGGTGTATATGCCAACCGCAGAGGGAAACGACGCCCTGGCTTGGATGGATAAAGAAGGCCTCGGCCGGTAACCATTCACATTTCGAAATCCTCAAAGCGGCCGAATGCCTGCCGGGTACTCCTGCTCTTTCCCGGCAGGAGAACCACCATGAATTGGTCCGCAAGGGGGTGGAATTGATTGCCGCCGAAAAAGTCCATAGGCGGTCAATTAGGACGGCCTTCGGGTGCCCGCTTTCGCACCTATGAGCGCTTGAAATGCTACGCCGAAGAGGTCAAAGGCACTCTCTTTGACTTGCCGGAGCTGGCTAAAGTTATCGAAGATATCTACCGCTTTCCACTCCGGCAGGCGGCTGTGGATACCCTTAACCGGCAGCTTCGGGACGGGGTATCCGACGAGAAACTCGCCGGGCTGGTTATGGCCTTCCGCCGAAGACCGGCTCTGTATCATTCATGAAGAAGAAAGACCAAGCGAGCCGCAGATTATCTGTTCTTTGGGTATGGCCCAAGGGATATTGGATAAGGGAAACTGAGGATTTTTTTTGCATGACGATCAATAAAACCAGGGCACGTCAATTCCTGACCCAGGGGGATCTACGGGGCCTGTTTATTGAGGAGCTTGGATGGGACCGCTACCAGGTTGCACTGGAAGTCATAGTTGACGACAACTCGATCCTCCTTTCTGCACTGGCCCACAAGCGAGGCCTGGTCGCCTATCAATGCCCCGTGCCTGTCGGGCAACACCTGTTTGACTACCCTCTACGCCGTAAGATCGAACGCCAGGTTTCCAAATCGGTTCATGAGCATCTGATTATCTTTACCGATGAAAGCAGCGGGAATCAGATCTGGCAATGGGTGGAAAGCGAGGCCGGTAAACCCGCCTCCTGCCGGGAACATACCTTTCACCAAAACCAATCCGGCGATGCCTTGCTCCAGAAGCTTGAAGCCATCGCCTTCACCCTGGAGGAGGAAGAACGACTTCCCTCCCGGACGTTACCGGCCGCACCCGAACGGCCTTCGATGTGGAGCGGGTAGCAAGCGTTTTTACGATCGATTCAAGGCTGAACATGCCCAATTTTTCCAGTTCATCACGGGCATTACCGACCGGGCGGATCATGAGTGGTATGCCTGGTCATGCTCAACCGTTTGATGTTCGTCTATTTCATACAACGTAAAGGCTTTCTTGATGGGGATACTGAGTATCTCCGTAACCGGCTTAACCAAATGCACGCCGAATATGGCCGGGACAATTTTTATTCCTTTTTTCGTTATTTTCTCTTACGCCTGTTCCATGAGGGGCTTGGTGGCCGCTCCCGATCAAAGGAATTGGAAAAACTTATAGGAAAATCCCCTATCTCGACGGCGGTATATTCGATGTGCACGATTTGGAGCGGCCGGAGCGCTACGGAGAAGATATTCACATCCCCGACGAGGCCTTTGAGCATATCTTTGATTTTTTCGACCAGTATCAGTGGCACCTCGATGAACGCCCGCTCCGAGCCGACAATGAAATCAACCCCGATGTCCTTGGCTACATCTTCGAAAAATACATCAACCAGAAACAGATGGGGGCCTATTATACCAAAGAGGACATCACCGGATATATCAGCAAAAATACTGTGCTCCCCTTCCTCTTTGATGCCGCCCGGGCTAAGTGTAAAGTCGCTTTTGAAAGAAGTGACTCAGCCGCCTCGACTGAGAATCCAACAGTCTGGGATCTGCTCCGAACTGATCCCGATCGCTACATTTATAAGGCTGTCCGACACGGTGTCACCTGGAACTATCAGCCCAATCATCCCAACCAGGGCGAACCGCTGGAAAAACTCTATGAAATACCGGAAGACATCGCCATAGGCTTAAACCCATCCACTTTGCACCAACCCGTCGAAGAGGTGGCTTCTGTTAATGACATAGAAACCATCCGATTAAGAAAAAATTGGAACAAGTCGGCCCCGCCTGAATATGCCCTCCCCACCGAGACCTGGCGAGAACTTATTGCCCGGCGCAGGCGATACGAGGAGATCAAAACAAAACTCACTGCGGGCGAGGTGAAGGAAATCAATAATCTTATCACCTATAACCTGGATATCCGCCAATTCGCCCAGGACGTGATTGAAAACTGCGAAGGTCCGGACCTGCTTCGCGCCATCTGGCAGGCCCTCGAAAAAATCTCCATCCTGGACCCGACCTGTGGATCCGGGGCGTTTCTATTCGCCGCTCTCAACATCCTGGAGCCGCTTTATGAGGCCTGCTTATGTAGGATGGAGGCCTTCGTCGAAGACCTGGAACGCTCCGGCGAGAAGCATCGGCCGGAAAAGTTTTCTGATTTTCGGAAATTATTAACCAGGGTCGCCGCACACCCCAACCGCCCCTATTTCATTTTCAAGAGCATCATCCTGAATAATCTTTACGGCGTGGACATCATGGAAGAGGCCGTGGAGATCTGTAAGCTTCGCCTCTTCTTGAAGCTGGCCGCCCAGGTTGATCCCGACCCCACTAAACCTAATCTTGGAATAGAACCCCTGCCGGATATCGACTTCAACATCCGGGCCGGAAATACCCTGGTGGGTTATGCCCGTTATGAAGACGTCCTCAAAAGCGCCGAAGGGGATTGGGTTCGCCAGGCAGAAATAGAAAAGGTCAAGGTCGCCGCTGCCGATCTTCAACAGACTTTTGACTCCTTCCGCTCCCGTCAGGTGGAAGGAGACGGCTCAGTGCCCCATGAGCACAAGCAGGAACTTCGAAAGCGCCTTGCCGCCCTGAACGAGGAACTCAACCGCTATCTGGCCGGCGAGTATGGAATCAGCAAGGAGATTATCCCGAACAAGAAAAAATATCAGGATGCCTACGCCAAGTGGCTAAAATCACACCAGCCCTTTCACTGGTTCGTGGAATTTTACGGAATTATTCAAGACCATGGTGGGTTTGATGTGATCATGGGGAATCCACCTTATGTGGAGTTTAAGGAGGTACAAAAGCAATATGACATTAGGGGGTTTGAGACAAAGGAATGTAGTGATCTTTACGCTTTTGTGATGGAGAGGTCAAGCAAACTCTCGATAAAACAAGGCAGAAATGGTTTAATAGTGCCAGTTTCGCTTGTAAGCACGGATGGTTTTAGTTCTCTCCGATCTTTCCTTCGTAAGAACAATATAATTTCATGGAATCTTAGTTTCGCTGAACGACCATCCAAACTTTTTACAGGTGTCGAAAAAAGATTGACAATTTGGCTTGGACAAAAGGGATCATCGAACAGCTTTAACTTCTTATCAAACTACCGACGGTGGCTAAAAGAAGAAAGAGATTTTTTATTCTCTCAGATTTCTTTTGTATTGAAAACTGGTGATTGTGAACTTGTCGGAACAGCAACCCCTAAAATTGCGACTTCTATTGAGACACAAGTCCTAAAACTCCTATCAAACCAAAGGCGATTAGATTCTTTCTTTGCAAAAAATTCAGCGCACATTATTTACTACACAAGAAAACTGCGCTACTTTGTTCAGTATTTTGACTTCATCCCCTCCATCACTGATTCACACGCCAATCATATTGAACCATCGGAGTTGAAAAAAATTTTCGTCCTATCAAAGGTACAAAAAGATTCAATAATTCCGATCCTGAACTCAAGTATATTTTTTTGGTTTTTCTGCGCTTACTCAGATGTGAGAAATGTTAACCGCAGAGAAATAGAAGCTTTTCGGGTTTCGATAGACACGATAAATGAAGGGATTATAAGAGACCTATGGCAATTGTGTAAGTTGCTGATGAAGGATTTTAAGGGGAAATCCAAGCTTATAACAAACAATTATGGCAAGTTCGGCATCCTCACAATACAAACTTTTCAACCCAGACAAAGCAAATCCCTTATCGATGAAATCGATTGCGTTCTCGCCCGGCACTACGGCTTTACCGAGGAGGAACTGGACTTCATTATCAACTACGACATCAAGTACCGCATGGGGCGAGAGACAGAGGGGGAGGAATGACCTATGCTTGAATTCCAATTATTCCAACTTAAGATAATTTTCCCTTCCCTGACGTTATCTGCATATAGGAAATGTGGTCTTGATAATCTTGGTATTAAAGCTGTGAAAAATTGGGGTCAATTATGATATTGGGATTTCCATGTTTGCAAGGACCCGCAGATGCTGGAGAAAGAGTTATATTGGTTGAGGAGGCAGGAATTAAAGGTATAATAAGGAGGGAAAAACATGGGCTATAATTGGATCTCATTACTTGGAAAATTTGAGACAAAAGGTGAATTTACTGTTTTTAAAGGTGGAGAAATAGAATATCCAGGTGCATTACCTGCCCCCACGAAAGGTCCTGCAATTGGAAATTATATTTGCGATCAAAGATTTACTGATGGAAAAATAAGCGCTGAGGTCCAATTCACACAAATAGATAACAATACCGCTATGGAAATTATTTTATTTTACGATCCAATGCCTATATTCATGCTTAATGCGGGAATAGGTGGAGGAGGAAGTATGTTTTCAATTAGAAGTTTTCATAAAGATAAATGGGATTATCTTGCACAATCAGGTGACAGAGCAAACCTTAGAATCGATCATAAGTATAAGATTATAGTTAGGAGAAAAGGTTCCAGGATAACATTAAATATTGACGGTGTTGACGTCTGCTATGCCAATATGCCTCGCCCTTTGCCACCAGGACAAGTTGGAATTTTCTGTATGTCAACATCAGATATAAAAATTAATAATTATAATGTTGTCTCTGAGGTTCCCAAAGTTTTTGTTATAATGCAATTTACCAAGCCATACGATGAATTATTTGAAGAAGTGATTAAAAAAGTATGTGAAGAATTTAAAGTAAGAGCAGTTAGAGCAGACGAAACTTATGGTCCTGGCTTAATAATAGCCGATATAATAAAAGAAATTAGAGAGTCACAGATAGTAATTGCAGAAATTAGTCCGGCTAACCCGAATGTTTATTATGAAGTGGGATATTCCCATGCCTTAAATAAACCGACTATATTAATTGCTGAGAAGGATACAAAGCTACCTTTCGATATCTCTCCATTTAGGACCTTATTTTATGAAAATAGTATAGGTGGCAAGAAAAATATCGAGACCGGGCTTCGAAAACACATTTAAGCAATTCTCACCTGGAAAGTTGAAGGAAATTGAAAGAATTTCAGTTTTGCAACATATTTTCATGAAAATAACTAAAACCATACCTGCCATCGACGAAATCGACTATGCCCTTGCCAGGCACTATGGCTTCCCGGAGGAGAAACCGGACTTCATCGTCAACTACGAGATCAAATAACGTATGGGCCGGGAAAATGAAGAAGGATGCGAATAGATGCCTTCAAAAAAATTCGGCATGATCTGGAAAGCCGAACCGCATACATTAGCAAAGATCAAGATACTCGAAACCTATCTTCAAACATGGTTTCAGATCATGGGACGTTCTATGCCCGGAGCAGATATTTTTTACATTGATGGATTTGCCGGGCCAGGAGAATATGTAAATTCTCCGAAAGGTTCGCCTGTTGCAGCGATAGATGCGACAAAGACAGCGCTTGCGCTGAGTGGAGGCCAGTGGAAGGCTGGTGATATTCACTGTATTTTTATTGAATCTGACCGAAAATCGGTTCAACCATCTCCAGCAAGTGTTTGCGACAACCGAGACACCCAAAAGGATAAAGATTCACATGATTCCCAAATCCTTCAGTAACGGCATGGGGCAGCTTAAGTCGGAAATACCAAGAATGTTCAGCGGTGTCTCTCCCCTCTTTGTATTTATCGATCCTTTTGGGCAACAGGGGTGCCGTTTGCTATAGTGGCCGATATTTTAAAAAGTTCTCGTTCAGAGGTCCTTGTCAACTTTGACAGGACGGCATAGCGAGAATTTATCGTGCTGAAGATAGGGCCAATTGCACAAGTCACCTTGACGCATTATTCGGGACCCACGATTGGGAAAAAGGTCTTGCCGGAATAACTGATTTTGACGGGCTCTGCAGCCAGGTTCTCAAACTGTATAAGGAGAATTTACGTCGGCTGCCGAATATTCGATATGACTTCGCCTTTGAAATGCGAACGCGTGCGACGACTTTGAACTATTATCTCGTTTTTGCAAGCCAGCATCATCTCGGTTTGGAAAAAATGAAAGAAGCGATGAAGAAGGTTGACCAAACCGGGACTTATCAATTTACGGATGCCCATGTTAATCAATATAGTTTATTTCGCTTTGACGAACCTGATAATTACAGCCCTTTACTTTTTGCTCGCTTTTGTGGGAAGACTGCTCGGTATCAGGAATTACGGGATTTCGCTTTGAACGAAACTCCGTTCACAAATCCCAAAAGCATGCTGAAAGATCTTGAAAGTAAGGATCTGATTACTGTAATTTCTAATGATCCCAAGCGACGCAAAGGAACATTTAATGAAGAGAAAATTGATGAAATAGTATTTAAAGGGGGCGAATAAGGTGGCTAAAAATACCAAAATCGAATGGACGGAAACAACATGGAACCCCGTGACTGGGTGCATAAAGTTATCCTCCGGTTGCATGAATTGCTACGCGGAACGGATGGCCAACCGTCTGCGTAAGATGGGGGTTAAACGTTATAGAAACGGCTTTGAGGTTACCTTGCACGAAGATATGATTGATGTGCCGCTTAGGTGGAAGAAACCCCAGATGATTTTTGTTAACTCCATGAGCGATCTTTTCCTTCCCGATATTCCTTTTAGCTTCACCAAGAGGATATTCAATGTAATGCATACGGCTCACTGGCATACTTACCAAGTGTTGACGAAACGAGCGGACCGACTCCTTGAGGTAAATCAAGAACTTTATTTGACGCCGAATATCTGGATGGGTGTAACCGTTGAAAATCAGGAATATATCCACCGGATTGATTGTCTTAGAAAAACAAATGCACATGTCAAATTTCTTTCCCTTGAACCACTTCTGGGACCAATCCCGAACCTCAACTTGGATGGGATCGATTGGGTAATAGTGGGCGGCGAATCTGGCCCCGGCGCCCGCCCCGTAGACTCTGCGTGGGTGGTAGATATTCGTGACCAGTGCCAAGTGGTTGGCGTCCCTTTTTTCTTCAAACAGTGGGGTGGGGTAAATAAAAAGAAAGCGGGGCGAGAACTTGAGGGTAGAACATGGGATGGGAGGCTCTCTTTTTTACGCCAAGAGGGGGATTCGGGTGGGAAAACCGCGAAGCTCAAATTATGTTGGGATAGAAATCAAGAAGCTGCTCATGAAGAGGGACTTGATCATAGAACCTAAAGGGGGAACCCGTTGGGCAAAATGGGCTTTATCTAAATCTTCATCAAGATCTATATCATAGACTTAACTTTAAACATAAAACGATCAAAAAAATATTAATAAAACTGTAATAACAATATATTATATATAGCTAAAAGTTAATAATTAACGAAGGCTTAGACTTAGAGTTGTCTTTTAAGGGTCGGCCCGGATTATTGGACGGGCATTTGACCGAATAACTGCCCGAAGCGCAGTTCCGGTTAAAAGCTGAAAACTCAAGGAGATGACCGGTCGTGAATAAAAAAACGAAACAACCTCACGTTGCGCTCCGTCTTGCCCGAAGCGACGGAGATTATCCGGCTGTACTGCTTGATCGCCTTGAGGAAAAGGCACCGGAGACTTTAACGGCCATCGGTCCGATCGAATACCTCGCCCACCGAAAAACGGCCCTTTTTTGTTCCGCCCGTACACCGGGAGCAGCCATCCTGCGGGCCCATGATATGGCCCGGCGCCTGCGCGACGAGGGGACAACGGTCATAAGCGGCTTTCATTCCCCCATCGAAAAAGAGTGCCTGAGTATCTTGCTCCGCGGCAAACAGCCCATCATCATCTGCCCCGCTCGGGCCATTGAAGGAATGCGCATCCCCACAGAATGCCGTCCAGCCTTCGATGCCGGAAGGATTCTATACCTTTCCCCATTTGTTGAAAAACCAAGGCGAGTGGACCGTGACTCCGCCTTATACCGAAATGAGATGGTGGCCGCCTTGGCTGATTCCGTTTATTTCGCCCATGTGCAACAGGGTGGTGAAACGGAACGGTTATGGTCGCTAATAAGAAAATGGCAGATTACTGTTATTGAAGGTTTGTAGGCCAATAAAGAAAATCTGCGAAACCGGTAAGGCCTTAATGGAAGATAGCTGGGAGAGGTGCCAAAAGAAATTTACTTGGCCACTGAGTGAGATTATGATAATAAATGAAAATGGTTAAATGTAGCACCAAGCGGAGGAATGGATGGATTTTAAGACCCTGTTTACCACTTTTGGAATGATCTTTCTGGCTGAATTGGGGGACAAAACTCAGTTAGCCACTTTTGCTTTTTCAGCCAACAGTTCGTCCCGGCTGGCCGTATTTATCGGAGCGGCCGGAGCCTTGGTTCTGACTTCTCTGTTGGGGGTTGTTTTCGGATCAGTAGTCCATAGGCTGGTCCCCCCTCAGATAATCAAAACCGGAGCGGCGGTCCTGTTTATTGTCTTGGGTTTATGGATGTTAATATTTTCCGGAGAGAAATAATAGAATCCGGTAGAAGGGTTATCTTGGCTCGATTAAACCGTAGAGATTTTTTAAAACTTACCGGGATGGCCGGAGGGGCCATCTTGTTGGGATTAAAAGGGGAGGAAATTATGGCCGCCCAAAAAACCGCAGTCGCATTGATTAAGACCGACAATCGTAAAGAAGGGGTGCAGGGTTCCATGAAGGCCCTGGGGATCAATCCGGTTAAGGGGAAAAATGTTCTCATCAAACCGAATTTCAACACTGCCGATATCACCCCCGGCTCCACCCATAATGACACCCTTGTTGTCCTGGTGGAGGAAATCTGGGCCATGGGGGCCAAGTCGATCAGCCTGGGAGAAAGGAGTTACCCCTTAACCCGGGAGGTAATGGAACAAAAAGGGGTCCTGCCTCTCCTGGAAAAATTGAATGTGAAAATCATTGATTTTGACCAACTGGATAAAAAAGACTGGGTGGAGGTGATCCCTAAAGACAGTCATTGGAAAAATGGTTTTCGAATTGCCCGGCCTATTTTGGAGGCCGAATGCCTAATTTCCACCTGCTGTTTGAAAACCCATCAATTCGGAGGTATCTTTACTTTATCTCTGAAACTTCATGTCGGGGTGGTCCCGACAACCCGGCATGGGTTTGATTACATGCGGGAACTCCATACTTCTCCGCATCAACGAAAGCTGATTGCCGAAATCAATCAATCTTTCAAACCGGCTTTGGTTGTGCTGGATGGGGTGGATGCCTTTGTGGACGGCGGACCGGCCACCGGCAAGACCGCTAAAGGAGATGTCTTTCTGGCTTCCACCGATCGTGTGGCCATTGATGCTGTCGGGGTGGCTGTCCTGAAAAACCTGGGGAGCAACCCGGCCATTATGAACACCCGGATTTTTGAACAGGAGCAAATCGCCCGGGCGGTAGAATTGGGTCTGGGGGTTTCTTCACCGGCAGACATCGAACTGATTGCCACTGACGAAAAGAGCAAGGAATACAGAAATCGGATTGCCACTGCCTTAAACCAATAAAAGAATACACAGGGTCTAAAACAACAACTTACAAAAAGGGAATGCTCTTGACCCTTTTTCAATCCTTACCCCTCCTCTTTTTTTACCTTGAAAATTCGGTTTGCCATTCCGAATTTTCGAGATAAAAAAAATCAAATGATCGGCCGACCTTTTTACTTGAAAAAGTTATCAATACCCTGAAGCATTCCCCCGGGCACCGCCCCGCTTGTTTTCTTTCCCGCTAACTTTTTTCTTTTAATCTTTTTTGAAAGAGCTATTATAATAGCCTTATAAAAATTATATAAGGAGAAATGATGCAAGTTGCAAACACGGTTGAATTAAAAAATAAAACAAACAAGATCCTCAGGGAAGTTATGAAAGGCAATCCTGTCATCATCACCCATAGAAGGTAAACCTGCTGCCTCCCTGGCTCCACTCACCGAAGATGATTTAGAGGATTTTATCCTGGAAAATAGCCCTAAAGTCCGCAGGTTGATTGCCCAGGCTGAAAAAGATATTAAAGCAGGAAAAGTTATTCCACTCGAAGAATACTTAGCAACGTCCAATGAATAAGTTCCATGTGGTCCTGACCGACCATGCCATCGCCGATTTTAAGGGCATTGCTAAGAACTTGAGGGACCAGATCCCCAAGATCTGAAGACCTTAGAATCTACTCCCTTTCCGATAGGAAATTTAATCAAGCGATTAAAAGGGTTCCGCCCACCCGTATATAGATTACGTTCCGGTGATTTTAGGGTATTGTATCATATCGGAGAAGAGACTGTGACCATCCTGAGACTTATCGACAGAAAAGAATTAGAACGGGCCATAATAGGATTAAAAATATAACAAACTAAAAAGGTTTATCATGGCAGTGAGACACGCTCCCATAGCCAAGATCACCCGCCCCAGGGTGCGGGGAATCTTCCCCGGCAAAGGCTCTATGGGCTTCTGGATGAAACACGAAAGTATCCGGTCACCTGGATTTCCGCCCCGGCCGGCTCCGGTAAGACGGTCCTGACCGCCGGCTATTCGAAGTTAAAAGATACCATATCCTTGGTACCTGCTGGACGGAGTCGATAGCGGTCCGGCAATCGGAAAGACGGCCAAAGGAGACGTCTTTCTGGCTTCTACCGATCGGGTGGCCATCGATACAGTGGAGTTGGGTTTGGGGGTATGGTCTCCGGCGGGTATTGGACTGATTGCTGCTGATGAAAAGAGCAGGGAATATCGAGATCGGGTTTCAGTCCAATTAACCAAGGGGTAAAGATTACCTTTTCCTGCCCTCTCGAAAGTATTTCTATCTCATTGGAAACGATTGTTGACGGCATTTGTTCGAAGGGTCTCTCGCAGAAATCGAGACGAATGCGGTAGCGGCCTTCCTTGATATTCGGGGGGAGGGTGAGGTTGATCCAGTGAGAGGTCTCCCTGTCGTTAATCGGAAGGCAATCTACGGTTGATTGGGTCTGAATGTCTATCTCAACTTTTGATTGACTTCCTTCACGGTCGGCAAGCAAAGCTGCCTTTTTACGAATTCCGAATCCAAAATTACTGACAGAAGAAAGGGAAAGACGTAAGGCTTCCCCGGACCGATACCGATCCAAGTCAGTGGAAAGATACATGCGCCGGTTGTAATCGCTTTCATTGGTATCCACTTTAGATGTGGCCGCTTCCCAGAATCGAGGGCGGCTAGCATCGAAATGGACTCCTTTCCCCCGTAATGTCCCACCCCGCAGCAATTTTTTTCTTGGATAAGCTCCCAGAGTTCTTTTCCGTTTACGCCCTCAATATAAAAATCCAGGGCCAAGCCATCCATATGGGTACTGGTCTTGGCCACAATCCCCCCGGCCTTTTTAAGATCAGCGTTGTATTCCGGGCTTCGATATCCTGATGTTAGAAAGATCACCTTTTCCCGGGGCAACCAGGTCGGAGAAATAATCCAGCATAGAGATCAGTCTCAAAGAAATATGATCCCCTTTCTTTGGCCGGAAAACCAAATACCGCATCGATCCGTTTCAGGGCCGATTCGTCGTAGGAGCCGTTGGAAAGTATTAGTTTTACATCCGCTTCCTGTTGGGTTTTAAGATTTTGGATATGAAGTTTACCGTCGCCCATAAGGAAAAAGGGCTCGGGTTTGGTTTGGGCCAGGGTCGACGAAAGGGACATGAATAATAATATGGTGCTAATAAGGCAGGATCTGGAAAAACAATTTAAATTCACAAATAACTTCCTATTATTGAAACCACTATCAGTCAATAACCGATGCGGGGTTTCCACTCGGCTCAATTATGACTTTGATGGAGTCTTTCCCCTCTATCACCAATTGGAATCCTTTGGCGATTTCATCTAAGGGTAGTTTATGGGTGATTAAATCATCAACGGTAACCGATTCGGATTCAATAAGGTTGAAGGCCTCGTCGATATCCGGCGGTCCACAGTAATAAGAGGTAAGGATCTTAACCTCCCTCATCCAAAAATAGTTGATCGGTACTTCCACTTTTTTATCCGGATCGGGCACGGCAAAAAAAACAACGGTTCCCCCTTTTCCCACACACTGCCAGGCCTGTTGGACGGCGGAAAGGGATGAGGTACATAGGAGGACTACATCGGCCGGCTTCCCGTTACGTGCAGCAAGTATCTCCGGCACATTTTCGACGCTGTTGATCGTGAAATCCGCTCCCACCCTCCGCGCATATTCCAGTTTTTTTTCATTGATATCCACGGCGATAATGTTGCATTTTTTTGCTTTGGCCAGTTTCACATGCAACAACCCGGACATCCCACAGCCGAGGACCAAGACCGTCTGCTCCGCTTGGATGGCGGCTAGTTTCTGCGCTCTGACTACGCAAGCCAGGGGCTCAATGAAAGTACTTTGGTCGTAGGTGATCCGATCTGGAAGCTTTCGCATTCCATGGGCGACCAGGGCACCGGGAACCAGGATATGCTCCGCAAATCCCCCCGGGAGCCGTTCTTTAACTTCCGTACAGAGGGGATAGTATCCTTTATTGCAGTAATCACAATTCATGCAGGGGACTTTGGGCGCCACAAAAACCCGGTCTCCCGGCTGGTAGCCGGTTACGGATTTCCCGGTTTCAACGACTACCCCGCCAATCTCATGTCCGGGAATCAAGGGAGCCCGGGGAAGCCGGTACCATTCCACGATGTCGCTGCCGCAAATCCCGCAGGAGATGACTTTTATCAGGATATCCTGGGGACCGGGTATAGGTCTGGGCATCTCTTCAATTCGGATATCCTGATTATTGTACCACCGGGCAATTTTCATTTTGTAAAGCTTTTTGCCACAGACCCACACGGACAACCCCAGAATTATTTTCAGGCGGAAACCCGCCTGAAAAAACGTTCTTTCGTCAGTCTTTGTCTGTCTTGTCTGTGGCGAAGAAAACTAAATTAATTTCTGGTTTTTTATCGTGTTGTAAAGATCAAAAGCCTTTTCCGGGGTCTCATTGTCATGAACAACGGCTTTGACTGCCTGAATCATGGCCACCGGCGATTCCGATTGGAAAATATTTCTCCCCATGTCCACACCCGAGGCCCCTCCCTGAATCACGCGATAGGCCATGGTCAGGGCCTCCAGTTCGGGAAGCTTTTTCCCGCCGGCCATCACGATGGGCACGGGGCAGGAGGCCGTAACGGTTTCAAAGCCGTCTTCGACATAATAGGTTTTTATATAATGGGCGCCCAGTTCGGCACAAATACGGGTGGCCAGTCTGAAGTAGCGGGCATCCCGGGCCATATCCTTGCCGACGGCAGTGACGGCCAGTGTGGGAATGCCGTACCGTGTCCCTATATCCACCATTTTGGTCATGTTGATGATAGATTGGCGCTCAAACTCCCCGCCGATAAAGACCTGAACCGCCATGGCGCAAACATTCAGCCGGATGGAATCTTCGATGTCTACGGCGATTTCCTCGTTGCTGAGCTCTTTCAGGATGCTGGTCCCTCCCGATACTCTAAGTACAATGGATTGGGAAAAAGAGGGCGGTACGATGCTTCTCAAAATTCCTCGGGTCAGCATCAAGGTGTCTGCATAAGGAACGATGGGCAGGATCGTGAGGTCCATCCGTTCCAGACCCGTGGTGGGTCCCTGAAAATAGCCATGATCCACAGCCAACATGACTGTCTTGCCGGATTTGGGATTAAAGATCCGGGCCAGCCGGTTTTTCATCCCCCAATCCAGGGCGTTGGAGCCTTTCAGGAAAAATCCCGCAGTCTTTTGGGGAGTATCGGTGAAATATTTCTTCCCTTCTTTTATGTCGTCAACATCCGGCATGATATAATCTCCTTTCTCGGGGCCTTGTGATGCAAGAAACAGGCAGTATGTATTAATTAATTTTCGATCAACCCGTTTGTCGGTCAATATTTTCGAAGGTCAATTCTTTGAATCCGGTGCCCTGCTCACATTGAACTTATTGATTATATTTAACAAGTATTTTATATGGGATGAATTGAGTATAAGAGAAGACCAGTGGGGGGTCAAGGAGAAAAAACAGAAGTGAAAAACAGAAGAAAAATAAGTTTGTTTTCATTCCCTGTTTTTCTCCTTGATCATTTTCTTAAATTATTTTAAATTTTTCCCATTAAAAAGATAGTTCTAAATTATATAAAGGACTAAGATTGGATGCAGGGGCGGGTAGGATTACCTGGCCGTTGAAGCGAAATGCATCTCGAAAGGGAGGAAACAGTATGGACTTCGGATTGAAAGGGAGAGTAGCGATCGTGACCGGGTCAGGAGCGGGCATCGGCCGGGTGACGGTGCTGACCTTGGCCGGGGAAGGCGCCAATGTAGTGGTGAATGATATCAACCTGGCACTTGCTGAAAAGACGGCGAATGAGGCCAGAGCCGTGGGAGTGAAGGCCCTCGCCGTCGAAGGTGGCGTGGACAAGCAGGAAGAGGTCGAGGCTATGTATAAGAAAGTGATGGCTGAATTCGGTAAGGTGGATATCCTCATTAATAACGCCGGTCGGGGTTGGAATTGGGAAGCCGGGAAGACTCCCATTCCGTTTGCCGAAACGGTCAAGGAAGACTGGGATTATACCGTGAACCTTTGCCTGTATGGCGTCTTCAACTGCACGAGGGCGGTACTCCCGGACATGATTAAAAATAAATACGGTAAGATCGTGAATATGATCTCCGATGCCGGGAAGGTAGGCGAGGCTTTCTACGCGGCTTATTCCGCTGCCAAAGGTGGTATTATTGCCTTTCAGAAGGCTCTGGCCAGAGAAGTCGGGCGGTATAACATCAATGTGAACGGGGTCTCAGCCGGAGCGACCGATACGGAACGGATCCTGGCCATGAGGGAAAAAACGAAGGAAAAACTGGGCGAGGAAGCATTCCAGAAGAGACTGGAAGCCCAATTGAAGGTCTACCCCATTCGCCGCTTCGGAGAGCCTGCGGATTTGGCCAGAATGTGTGTTTTCCTTTCCTCCGATCTTTCGAAACACGTTACCGGGCAGACCATCAGCGTCAGCGGTGGGTTCAGTCTGGCGTCCTAATTTTCATAATAGGTGATAGATAGCCGGCAAGGGCAGGGCATTAGTGGCCCTGCCCTTTTTTATGCACAGTTCGAATAAGCGTCAATCCGAAGTTGTTCAAAGGAAGAATATGAAAATATTCAAAGTATTGAAAACAATTTTGGATTGACGCATGAAGAACTAAGCCGCAAGGGAAGGGTCATATTATATCTATGGGGTTTCAATCTGTCTATGGGGTTTGAATCGGGGTATTCCCCATCAAATGTTTTGATATATGAATAGCATACCAAGCGGGATTGTCAAGCATAAATTGGCATAACACGGACCACCGCGAAGCGGTTTAGTTCTTCAAAAGGTAATTGTCAATTGTTGAAACTATGCTTTTTGAGAAAATTTCCTGTTCATCCCTCTTCCCCATATCCTTTTTTCTAATTACTGAATCAATTTTCAAGATCCGCGGCTGTCCGCAGCGGATGGGCAGAAGGGTGCTTAAGGGTTTTTGGTCATATCATTAATCAACGCCCGGCCGGGATAGGCCCCTTTTTCCAATTTCTCAAAAACTTGATTGAGTTCTGAAAGGTCGGCCCTGCGGCTGATATGCGTTTTGAGCTTGCCTGCCGTGGCCGATTGAACCAACTCCTTCATTTCCTACACATTACTCACAGCCCAAGCCACGATCAGAGGATCCCGGGCCAACAGATCCAGATTAAAGTCAAAGGGTCTCCTTTTGACTTTTAATAAGGATAACCGTTTAATCTCCCCTCCCGGTTTTAGCCTAAGCAAATCTAACATGGATACTTCCGGGAAAGGTAGTGAGGCAGCCTCTTAAAAAACCGGGTTTTACTTAACCGGAATATAGATATCCAGTTCCGAGGTTTCCGGATTGTTAGGATTAAACCGTTCGTCATAATACTCAAAATCCGGCGCTTTTATAAGTTCATAACCGGATTTGGGCTGCCATACCGCATAAATAGCCTGATAGGTCTCAGGAATATTGTTGACTGATCCCTTGTGGATGAAAACCGCGTATTTCCGGGTCGGGATGGTTTTTCCCACCATTTCCTCCGGTATATCCTGAAAGTCCGAGACTTCAACGGCTGCTATATATTCAAAGGCGGCATCGTTATTATCCCCTTCAACCGGGAAGCAGATCCCATAACTGATGGCATGGTTGATCCGGCTTTTGATGCTTTCCTGCCGAGGCAGAAAAATATCCCATAATTTCTTGATTTCCTGATTTTTGTTTTCACCGAAATAACGCATTCCAATGATCTGAAAAGCCTGCTTGGTTAACACTTTAAATTCCATAGGTATCCTTTCTTTCAAATGGGCCAGAATAGCCGGACCGATTTTAGGTTGATGAAGGGCCGCAAATTGATTTTTGCGCTTTCGATACAGGCGAGGGGTTAGGCCATACATGTTCTTAAATGCCCGGGAAAATGACTCGGGTGTTTCGAACCGGTAATCCAGGGCAATATCAATAATTTTGTCGCCGGTTTCCGTTAAAGCATAGGCTGCCTCGGTCAGTCTTCGCCTTCGAATATACCCGGCCACACTATTGCCGGTAATAGCCAGAAAAATCCGGTGAAAATGATATTTGGAAAAAGCCGCTTCTTTGGCTACATCGCCCGGTTTCAGGTCCCTGGTCAGGTTTTGTTCGATATAGGTCAAAGCTTTTAAAACCGATTTAATATATTCCATCTGGATTTTCCTCTTTATGTGTATAATCTATCTTACAGGCTTTCGAGGAGCATTTCTTGACTTTTTTTGCTTTTTTATAAGAGGCGTAAAAAAGGAGGTTGCATCTGAGTTGACTTTCAGATGACCGGGTAGTAGTCAGATAACGGCTGTTGGAAGCTTTCCAGTTTTATTGGTTTCTTGACAAATTGTATTTGAATATTATAATGGTCATTATAAATACCTTTCAGGAGTACCCATGGAAGATTTCCAGAAAATTCTGCCCATTACCAAAGTAAAAAGAAACCTCCTTGATATTCTTAAACAAATGGAAAAGGAAGAGGAGACGATTGCCCTTACCAAGAATGGTGAGCCGATCGGGGTGATGATGTCGCTGTCCCGGTATGAAGGGCTCCTGGAGACGATCGAGATATTGAGCGACCGAAAGGTAATAACTGCGCTGCAGGCCTCGAAAAAAGATTTTAAAGCGGGCCGAGTGTTGGATCATGATTCGGCCTGGAAAGAATAATGCTTTCATATCGCCTGCTTTATTCTGAAACTTCCAGCAGGCAAATTAAATCACTTCATCCCGGGTTAAAACCCCTGGTAAAAAAACACATCGAAGAATTAAGAGAAACTCCTTTTCCGGGGAAACCGCTGGAGAGGGAACTGTCAGGATATTATTCTCTGAGAACAAAAAAATTCCGGATTATCTATGATGTTGATCATGAAAAACATATTGTTCGGATTCACTACTTGGGTCCTCGAAAAGATATTTACGAACTTTTCCGGCAATTGTTGGCTACTGGAAAAGAGAAGGGATAAATTAACAAAATGAGGTCAATTCAGTCAAAGGGGGAATGTCTGAACTGATATGAAGAGTTCATGTTCACCCTCAAAGGCGACGCAAGCTCCAGTATTCATCATATCAACTCCTTACCGCAGACTTTGAATAAAATCCTCCACCGCTCCTCTTCCCTGATCCTCCACAATCCTAATTGTTTGAGAGCCTATGACGGCAATATCTGTTTTGCCTTTTATGAAATCGATATCCGCTTTCTCTTTGATCCCAAAGCCCAGGGCCAATGGTAAAGTGGTGGCCTGGCGGCATCGGGCCAGATACTTACCCAACTCGGAAGAAAAGTTGGTGTTTGCCCCGGTGACTCCTTTCCGGCTCAGACAATAAATAAATCCTTGGGCCAGGGAGGCGATATACTCCATCCGGGAATTGGGTGTGGTGGGAGAAAAAAACAAAATGGGTGACAAATCATGCTTCTTCATCATTTCGAGATACTCCTGCCCTTCTTCCGGAGGGAGGTCGGGGACGATGGCCCCATAGAGATTTCTTTCCTTTAAGGTTTGAGCGAACCGTTCCACTCCATATTTAAAAAGGATGTTATAGTAGGTCATAATCAAAAAAGGGATGTCAAAAGTCTTGGTCACCTTCTGCGGCAAAATCCAGACACTGCTGAACGGTCACCCCCTGTCCAGGGCCTTCTGGTTGGCCCGGAGGATCACCGGGCCGTCGGCCATGGGTTCGGAAAAGGGGATCTGCAGCTCCATCAGGTCCACGCCGGCGGCCACCATGGCCTGACGACCTGAAAGCTCTCCAAGGAAGGATAGCCCAGGACGATATGGGTCATGAGCAGGATATCTTTTTTTCAGTCGTTTTTCGTTGAAGATAGTTTTCAAGAGCGGCATATCTCATGGGCCTTTCTCGCGGATAAATTCCTTCCAGCTCGGGTCCTCGAAGGCATCGGCTATGGTGAAGATGTCCTTGTCGCCCCGGCCGGACTGATTGATGATGATCATGTCGTCCCGGTTCAGCTTCCGGGCCTCCTTAAAGGCCTGGGCAAAGGCATGGGCCGACTCCAGGGCCGGAATCAGCCCCTCCTTTTTCATGGTCAGGGCCACGGCCTCGATCACCTCCTGATCGGTGGCCGCTTCAAACCGCACCCGGCCCTGCTCCTTGAGCGATGACAAGGATGGGCGAGACCCCGACATAATCCAGACCGGCGGCAACGCTATGGGTCTCCTTCATCTGGCCGTCCCCGTCCTGGAGAAAATAGGTTTTGTACCCCTGGGCCACACCGACTGGAACCGTCCTTGGAGGCAAGCCGCGAGGCATGCCGGCCGGTGGCCAGACCCTTGCCCCCGGCCTCGACACCGACCAATTCCACCGGATCATCCAGAAAGCCCTGAAAATGCCCATGGCATTGGAGCCGCCGCCGACACAGGCATAAACCCGGGCCGGCAGTTTCCCTTTCCTGTTCCAGGATCTGTCTCCGGGCCTCCTGGCCGATGATGGACTGGAAACAGGCCACCATCTCCGGAAAGGGGTGGGGCCCGCAGGCCGTGCCCAGGACATAGTGGGTAGTGATCCATGTTGGTGACCCAATCCCGGAAGGCCTCGTTGATGGCGTCCTTCAGTATGCGCGTGCCGTCCTTGACCGGAACCACCTCAGCCCCCAGCCGCTCCATCCAGAAGACATTGGGCCGCTGGCGCTCGACATCCACCTCTCCCATATAAATGGTGCAGCGAAATCCGAACTTGGCGGCCATGGTGGCAGTGGCCACCCCGTGCTGACCGGCCCCGGTTTCGGCGATGACCCGGGTCTTGCCCATCCGCTTGACCAGAAGCCCCTGGCCCATGACGTTGTTGGCCTTATGGGCGCCGGTATGATTCAGGTCTTCCCGTTTGATATAGATTCTGGGCCCCGCCGAAATGACGGGTCAGATTTTCGGCAAGGGTCAGCGGGGTCGGCCGGCAGGAATAAGTGGACATGATCTCCAGATATTCCTGCCAGAAGGCCGGATCGTTCTTTGCCGTTTCAAAGGCCTCGACGAGTTCGTCAAAGGTGGCCACCAGAATTTCGGGAAGAAAGGCCCCGCCGAACTGCCCATAATAACCACGAGTTTTCATTTTATTACTCCTTAGGCTTTTAGACTGAAGGCTGAAGACTGAAGGTTAAACCAAAAATCAGGGTTTGGTCGCACTTAATTGGGCACTATGCTCCGCCAACTCGGCTTTGATAAAACTGGAGATCATCGCCCGGTAAACCTCTTCCGTGACGGATGGGTTTGCCCCCAGCTCTTCCGCCAAAGCTGTCACCTTAGAGATGACTTTTTCGACTCGCTGGGGAGCCTTTACCTCGTCCGTTGTTTTTTTGAAACTGGCCGCTTGCTTGACATACTCACCCCGCTCAGCGAGCAAAGCGACAATTTTCCGATCGATACGGTCGATGTTCTCACGGACTTCTTCGATTGAAAAGCATTGGATATCCTGATTCAAGCTGTTTTCCTTTCTAACCTGGATTCCGGCTGGAGTTTTTCCCGCACTTGACGCGGGACCGGGATGATGAAAAGATAGATCACCGATTTATTGCGATTCTGTTTTTCTTTTCTTCTAAATTCAGACTTCTGACTCCTGGATTCTGAATTCTGCAATTTTCTCCATCAACTGCTTCATCAAAACCGGATCTTTCTTCCCAGGTCTTTCCTCGATTCCGCTATTGACGTCCACGGCATAAGAGCGGACGGTGGTAATGGCCTCTTCAATATTTTCAGGCCCCAATCCCCCGGCCAGAATAACAGGGATTCCGGTTTCCTTGGCTTTTACAGCCAAAGACCAGTCAAAGGTTTTACCCGTTCCCCCAGCCTTTCCTTTCTGAAAAGTATCCAACAGTATGGCCCTAACGACTCCTTTATATTCTTTAATATTTAAAAGATCCGTATCATTCCGGATACGAAAGGCTTTAATGGTGTGAGGCATCAAATCCCGACACAGATCAGGTGATTCATCCCCATGCAGTTGAATAAGATCAAAACCGCAAAGCGTTTTAATCTCCTTTATCCTGACTGGTTCTTCATTAACGAAGACCCCGACGCTCTTCACCAATGGCGGCAGACTTCGGATTATTTCCTTGGCCTTTATCGGCGAAATTTGCCTGGGGCTTTCAGCAAAAATAAATCCAAGGGCATCGGTCCCCATTTCTGTTGCCAGTAGCGCATCTTCCAAATTGGTAATGCCGCAAATTTTAACCCTGGTCATATCCAATCCTCAACCATTGAAAATAGTCATAACAAGGCTCAAAGCAATTTCCTGAAAAAAACGGCCGAGTTTTCATAATCCAAGGCCTGATAAAAGGGGGCCGCCCTTCTGGTAGCCAGTCCCACCAGTTTGGATTGTCTTGATTTTGACCAGATTTCAAACTGATTCATTAGGCCCCGGCCGATGTTGTTATTTCTGAATGCTTCATGCACCATAATCTCTTCTACCCAGGAAACCCTGCCGTTGGCATAAAAAGTAAAATGATCAAAGCCCAGGCAGTACCCGATAGGGCGATCATCTAACACAGCCAGCAATAGATGGGCGGAATCATCACAGAGAATATTTTCAAAAGCAATATCAAAGAGGGGTCTCTCCGGGCTGAAGGATGTGGCGAAATCCTTGACCAGAGGAAACAGCACTTCTCTATCTGAGATAACAGCTTTTCTGATTAAGGGGTTAATGGTGCTCATCTTCCTGCTTCGACCATCTCCCTGGTCTTTGCCTCGATGTCCTCATTGCTCATCAGGGCCGAACCGATCAGTACGGTATTGACCTTGGATTTTTTTAGTCCCTTGATGTCCATTGGATTGTGGATGCCGCTCTCACTAACGATGATATGGCCTTGGGGAATTTGTGCGGCCAGGTCATGGGTAGTCTTGAGGTTGATCTCAAAGGTATCCAGGTCTCGATTGTTTATTCCGATGATGTCTGCTTTGGAATCAATCGCTTTATTAAGGTCTTTCAGGTCATGAACCTCGACCAGCGTAACCAGGCCGTTATCATGACAGACATGGAGTAACTCCTTTAATTGGGCATCGGAAAGGATCCTGACGATCAATAGGACGGCATCCGCTCCCCAGGCCAGGGCCTCCCGGATCTGAATTTCATCGATAATAAAATCTTTGCGGAGGATAGGCAGGTTTACCGCCTGTTTCAGGTCTGGGAGATTTTCCATGTGCCCATGAAAAAATTTCTGATCCGTCAATAAAGAAATAGCGGCTGCACCGGCTTGCTCATAAATCCGGCTGATCTTAACCGGGTCTGTCTTTTCCCGAATCGTCCCGGCCGATGGGGAGGCAAACTTGATCTCGGCAATTAAATTGATTCTCCCCGGTTGTGATATGGCGGATTTAAAATCACGGATTTCGGGGATGTTTTTGTTAAGGGGCGAAGATATCCCGTTTCTTTTTAGTTGTGCCACTTCCTGTTTTTTCACTTCCAGTATTTCTATCAATTTCGAATGCATGGAGATCTCCGGATCAATTAAGCAAAATAAGTGCTAAACAAAGGTGTCTATAGTATTTCTGTTGCGAGTTGCGGGTTGCGGGTTTAAAAATCGAAACTATTTCTCTAAAAACTCGCAACCCGTAACTCGTAACCCGAAACAATCAAATGCTGTTTGTAAATTCAATCAACTGTTCCAGCTTATGTTTGGCCTGGCCTGAATCGATCACTTCCCCGGCACGCTTAATGCCGGCCTTCAGGTCCGGATCAAGTCCGGCGGCTACAAAGGCCGCGGCCGCGTTGAGCAGGACCATATCCCTTCTGGCCCCCTCTTGGCCGTCCAGAATATCTTGAATGATCCGGGCGTTTTCCTGGGAATCTCCGCCTTTGATCGCTTCGATTGAAGCCCTTTTCAAGCCATACTCCTCAGGAGAAATCTGGTAACTCTGAACCTCTCCGTTTTTGAGATGAGCAATCCGGGTTGGGCTGCAGATGCTGATTTCATCGAAGATCCCTTCCCCGCAGACCACAAAGGCCTCCTTTGAACCCAATTTTCCAAGGACCTGAGCCATCTTTTCCGTTAAATCGGGGGAGTAGACCCCTAGAACCTGGGCGGTAGCCCCGGCCGGGTTGGTTAATGGTCCAAGGACATTGAAGATGGTCCTCAACCCGATCTCTTTTCTGGGGACGGCAGCATATTTCATGGCTCCGTGGAAAAGAGGGGCAAACAAAAACCCAATGCCGATCTCACGGATACATCTCTCAACCTCCTGTGGGCTGATGTCGAGTTTGACGCCCAGTTTTTCCAGGACATCCGCACTACCGCATTGGCTGGAAACGGCCCGGTTGCCGTGCTTGGCAACTTTGACGCCCCCTCCGGCGACCACAAAGGCGGTAGCGGTAGAAACATTAAAGGTGTTGGTCCCGTCTCCGCCGGTCCCACAGGTGTCAAGAATGGTCTCAACATCAATATTGATCTCTTCCCGATCAAGACTCAAAGAGGTGTCGGTCACATTGATTTTTGTGGCCTTATCCCGCATCACCCTTGCCGCACCGACTATTTCCTCAACTGTTTCTCCTTTCATCCTGAGGGCCGTAATAAAGGCCCCGATCTGGGCGGGGGTGGCCTCACCACTCATGATTTCATTCATGACCGTTTCCATCTCCGTCTGGCTCAGGTCCTCTTTGTTTACGACTTTCCCGATTGCTGCTTGAATCATTTTTTCTCCTCCATTTGCAGGTTGTTGAAAAAGGCCTATCTACTTTGTTGCCCTCCTCCCTCGTCATTGCGGCGTACTTCTATGTACGCCTCATTCCTCCGGATTTTGGGCGCCTTGTACCTGGACCTTTTTGAACAACCTGCGAAAAATGATTTTTTCTGCATCCTGTGTTCGTTTATTAAATCCCAGTATAAGGTGTAAAGTATACGGTTTTACCTTAACCCTGATCCTCAAACCTCGAACCTTACACCTCGAACCTTTTTCGTCCCAGCATCCTTACCACATTGGTCAGCAGTTTCAAGCCCAGATCATCTTTGAGGGTCATGATGGATTCCGGATGAAACTGCACGGCCGCCATGGGCAGTTCTTTATGGGCAATGCCCATAATAACCTGGTCATCGCTTATGGCCGTTTCTTCCAGACAGGTCGGCAGATCTTCCATCCTGGCATAAATAGAGTGATATCGACCGGCCTTAAAGGTCTCCGGGAACCCTTCAAAAATCCCTTGTTGGTTATTCCGGATCATCGAGGGTTTTCCATGCATCGGATAATCCAGGAGACTGAGTTTTCCCCCAAAAGCCTCGACCATTCCCTGCAGGCCTAAGCACACTCCAAAGACCGGCAGATTACGCTCAACGCAGGCCTTGACCAGATCAGCTACGCCGAAATCGGAAGGTGTACCCGGACCGGGAGAGAGAAAAATCATATCCCACTTCTCTTTCTCCAAGACATCCATAGGGGAAGCCGGCCCGCAAAGTAGTCACTTGGGCCCCGGTCTGTCGGACGTAATTGGCCAGTGTGTGGACAAAAGAGTCCTGGTGATCCACAAAAAGGATTTTTGGTGCTTTTCCCCTTGGGGGAGGGGGAACAAAGGGCACGCGCTCCGGCGGCTTCTTCCCTAAAATAGCATCGATAAAGGCGGAGGCCTTAATGCGGGTCTCTTTTTCTTCTTCATCCGGGTCCGAATCTATGAGCAGGGTTGCGCCGACCCTTACTTTGGCAACTCCGTCATTCAGATGAATGGTACGAATGGTGATGCCGGTATTCAAGTTGCCGTTAAAGCTGATAAAGCCTATGGCGCCACCATACCATTCCCGCGGTGAATTTTCCAGATCTTCGATTTTTTGCATGGCCGCCCTTTTAGGGGCGCCGGTTAAAGTGACCGCCCACATATGGGATAAAAAGGCGTCTAAAGAATCGCAATCGTCTCGTAAGTTACCGGTCACATAATCAACCGTGTGGAAGAGACGGGAATAAGTCTCAATAAGACGGCGGCCTCTTAAATGGACGGTCCCCGGTTTGCAGATCCTTGACTTATCGTTGCGGTCTACATCCGTAACCATGGTCAGTTCCGATTCATCTTTTTTTGAATTCAGCAAAGCGAGGATCTGGTCCGAGTCTTCCATGGCGTCCTTTCCCCGGGCAATAGTCCCGGAGATAGGGCAGGTTTCCACAAAGTCTCCATCCACGCGCACGAACATTTCCGGTGATGAACCGACCAGTTGTTCGTCCCCCAGATTGATCAGAAACTCGTAGGGGCTTGGGTTGACCTTTCTGACCATGTTAAATAAGTCCCCTGGAGTACCGGCATAACCGGTATAAAAAAGCTGACTGGGGACGACCTCGAAAAAATCGCCTTTCCGGCACCCTTCCTGAACCTGACGGACTTTGTCGGCATATTCTCCCGGCCCATGATCCTTTTCAATGGTTCCGGATATGCCTCGTTTAATTTCTATCACCTCTCCCATCCGTTCCAACCCCAGGGTGTCCTGTCCGTTCACAATAAAATCATAACGCCTTCTTTGGGCTATTTCTTTGCGATGATCGACCAGGATCAGTTCGTCGGGCAGGAAAAGGTGGGCTTCTTTATAAGAAGGTGGGCGTTTATGTTTCAAACGGATCGGTTCAAACTGAAAGGCCAGATCATAACCAAAGGCCCCGTATAATCCGAGATGAGGATCGGCATCAGACCCGAACTGTTTAATCAAAGTTCGGACAATGGAGAAGAAACTGGGCTGTTTACTCCTTTCCTCTTCCGGGAAATAACCGGACATGGGAACAATATTTCCTGAAATGGCCTTTTCGGTCCTCTCCAGGTCAACCAGATGGGGGTTTTGGCTTAAAGGTGAATAAAGAAAATTTATTAGGATTTTCCCCCGGTCATTCAGGGCGTCTATGCGGAACTTTCGGTCGTACCCGATGAGTTGAAGCGGGGGATTTAAAAATGCGATATCCCAGCGGCTGTATCTTCCCGGATATTCATAGCCACTGGCAAAAACGGCTCCTTTGTATTGATCGATACCCGCCAGGGAAATTTCCAGAGCGGAGGCATAGGGCAATAGTTCAACCCGGCGAAGGACCTTTATCCCGGTGCGGGTTACATAGTGATCATCCATGTGCAAGCTCCTTTAGTTCGAAAATAGCTCAAAAGTGAAAATCTTTTGTCTCTCGCCCGCTTCGCTGAGATCGCGGGGAACTCAGAGAGAACTTTATTTTGGTCTGAATCCCTGAGAGGGGGATTCAGACCTGTCGGCTCAGCCTCCGCAAGGGGCGCAGCAGCGCCGGACCGGTTTTTCATTGCCGGCCCATTGCCGGCCTCTCAACCGCAATGAAAAATTAAGCCTTTCTCTGCGATCTCTGAGGGCTCAAGCGCAGCGGGTGAGAGATTATATTTTTATCCAACATAAACATATCGTTTTGCGTTCGGCGAAAAACCTATTTTCATGCTTTGCGGTATCCCGTGGGCATGAGATTTAATAAGAATTAATATCTATTCTACTTCAAAGGAAAAATAAAAAAAGGCCGTGATTTTTTCTCACGGCCTTTTTGCAGTACCAATAAAAAAGCCGTAGAGACCCTGAGTGGTTCTCCACGGCTATATGATTTTTATATCAGGTTAGCGGCGGACGAACCCCTCCATTGAATCATGCCACCACCAGTTATTTTTACTCATTGAAATTTGGTTCATTTTTCGATTTCCTGAGAAAATTTATGTAATAGTTTATCAAAACTAAAAATCCGAGTCAATACTTTTTTTTAAAATCCAAAAAAATTGACTTAAACTGTTGGATATGTTTTAATTTGTACCTAGAAAATCGGCTTTATACAATCATCAATCCTTAACCGAAAGGCTGGTCCATGAAGCAGTTCGACAAGACTCCATTTTATAAGAGACGGGGATTTTTTCTGGGGCTAACGATAGGGCCTTTTGACCGAGGGTTTCTTTGTATGTCCACTTAGACAATAGTATCCAAGGCAGTAGTGAACTTGGAATTTTGTTTAAATTTATGATCTAACCCCAGGATCTCATGGTGCCGAAGGAGAGATTTTGACAATTCTTCTTGACTTGGTTTACTGCTATGATACTATTATTTAAAAGGCAACCCAATCAGGGGAAAACCATGGTAACCTTCCGTTTTGATGAAAAAAAAGCCTTATCGGCGATTCTTTATATCTCCCAAAAACTAATTGAAAGACACCAGGTGAGCAAAGAAGCGAAACCTGATATGCACCGTATTTCGAAAATCCTCTACTTTGCCGACAGGAAACACCTGGCACGGTTTGGAAGGCCAATTCTAGGCGATCATTTTGTGGCCATGAAAGACGGCCCTGTCCCTTCTAAAACCTATGACCTTATGAAGGCGATCAAAGGCGAGTCCCCTTTCTGCAGCGCCGACAAGTTCAGTGACAGTTTTGGGGTAAAGGGTTTTATGGTTCACCCCAAAAAGGCTCCCGACATGGATGAGTTTTCCGAGTCGGATATTGAGTGTATCAACGAGTCGTTACAAGAAAACCAGGATCTTAATTTTGGTCAGTTAAGAGACAAATCCCATGATTGGGCGTATGAGCGAGCAAGCGAGAACAACAGAATTTCCTTTATAGCCATGGCCAAGGCAGAGGGGGCCGATGCGGATATGGCCTCCTACATCGAAACCGTTGCCGAGAACCAACTTCTTCTGACCAAATGACCACCCCTCTCGGAAAGAGTTTCCCCGAGGAATATCGAAAAAAATTTTGTCAAGAACATCTTGTTCCCGGGGCCGTCCTACGTTTTCAAAGCATCCACACGACACCCCCAAAAATAAAAAGATGTGTTGTGATTGCCTTAAACGACGAGTCGGTCTCTATTGCCCTCATTTATTTCAACACCCAAAAGCCTTCCAGTCCCTACCTCCATACATCACAGTTGCTCCTTGCCGGAGAAGGACGAGAATACCTCGATCATGATTCTTATTTAGACTGCGCTCAACTTTATGAGGAAGCGTTGGAAAAGATCAGGAGTATGATGATCAGTGACATGGGAATCTTTTTAGGACAAATGTCGGAAGTGGATTTCCTCGAAGCCAAAAACTTGGTTGCCTCCGCTAAGTCAATCCCTTTGAAGCTTAAAAAGAAATATGGAATTGGTTAAATCGGTAAAGGATACTACCATGAAGGATAAGGGGAAAGAAAAGGAATTGGAAGAAAAGGCATTATTAACTTTTTTGAAAAGGACCAAAGAAGGGAAATACGCTCCTATCGCTAAGGGCTCCCTTGACCATCTGCGGGTAAAGGAACAAAGGGAACTCTATTATAGTGATGAAGAATATTATTATAGCATTAGGTAACAGGACCGGGGCTATTGAAGGACCCTATAATTTCTCAAAGATTACTCCACTTTCATCAGCCTTGAACTCCTTAACTTGGGAAAAGAATGGATTGAGCGTACAAGACAGATTCTATACGGTAGCGACGAACACCATGCGAGGTGCGGGCGGGCTTGTTTGGATTGCATCAATGATTTTTCTGGGCAATACCGAGCACACCAACTTAATCGACATGAGGCCCTGCAGATTATTGATTCTGCATATGTTGACGCATGAGTTAAAAGAACTTGCCTGAAGGGGTTCTCTATTGAGGCTTGGATATGTAAAAAAAATTATGATTATATTCTGACGAAAAAAGGTTATCTCTTACTATAATTATTTTGATTTCGTTCAAAAAGTGCGAGTTGGGAAGGGGCGTCGTCGACTTTTGGATATTTCCCTGAAAGTTCAGGCTTAAGGATATCGGAGTCCAGAACAATAGAAAGAACTTCTTTCATATTTGCCCTGCCTGACGAACTGCTTTTCCGTAGAGGCTTTGCACCCTGCTTGAGTAACTGCCGGTTACCTACTGCAGAATCCGGCATATCTCCATAAACCGGCGCAAATAGGGGCACCCCCATATTGAGAGATGATCGACCTGCCTCCATACTTCCTCCGTTTGTTCCGGACTCGATAAGAATCATCGCTTTCGATAAAGCGCAAATGGTCTTGTTGCGCTGCATAGCATTCCTTACACTCCAGGGAATTCCAGGTAAAAACTCACTGACCACGGCGATCCGTTCCCAATCCCAGATGTCCTTGAAGTCTTTTTTAATATAAAAATTCAATATGCCTTCACAGAGCACCAGTATCGTCGTCCCACCGGATTCTAAGGCAGCACGGTGGGCCGCCATGTCAACCCCCGCAGCATAGCCGGAAATGATATTGATACCCTTACGAGCAAGTTGCTCGGCACAATCTGCCGCGGTCATCAGACCCTTCTCCGAAAGCCTTCCTTGATCCACAGAACCCGACAGAAACTTTCTCAAGAAGTTTTGCATTGCCAAGAATCATCAAGAGAGGGGGGGCTTTCTTTCCCAAAAGGGTCTTTAACCTTTCCGGATAATTCGTTTCCGTTTTAGTAATAATTTTTACGCCTTTCCCTTCAAGTTTTTCATGTAAGGATGAAATCCGATCTTCATTTCCTGAAAGCTCCTCGATTTGTTTTTCGGAAAGAATCCCCTTTATCTCTTTTGGATTTTCAAGAAGAGTATTCACTTCCACATTCTCTTTTTGAGCAAGGTCGAGAATGGCAGAGACTTTCGCAGGTCCGATACCTGGGGTTTCCAGAAGACGTAAGATAGGAAAAGAGATTGACGGCTTCATTTTATTGAACTCCGTGCCACATTGTCATCATTTCTGCAGGTCTTTTCGCAGGCTAAACCAAAAACTTCTTTAGCCCCGGCTTCAAGCATCAGCATGGCCACGTAATTTGTAGACACCCCGGATTGATAAAGATCATCGACAAGTAACACAATATGTTTTTTCAAACCATAGGGGTCGACTGCAATAGTCCCTTCAATAGAATCCAGTTTCTTTTCGATTGGTTCGTCTTTAAGTTGTGGTCTTGTTTTTATGGTTTTGACCAGAGCAGTTAAATTGGGTTTCTTTAACTTCTTTGCAAAGTTATCCGCCAGATATTCCGGTAGATCAAAGGCTTTATCGGGCTTTGAGGGAGGCATCCTCACTATGCAAGTAGCTGGATTGTAGCAGGTCATCTTCTCGAGGAAATCGAGGCATGCCTCACTCAGTTCATTTGCTGCCTGATACGTCTCCTTTGTCGGATTTCTGTCATAGGGCTTTGCAAGTGTTCGAAGTTCGCCGATTCTTGTCTGTGGTTTCTGCGGATCTCCATTTTCCCTGTCATAGTCAAGGGCGAAAGATAGAGTTAGACAGTCCCGAATAGCCACATAATTACCTATGAGTTCCAACCAACCGTTTACTTTTTCGATAGCTTCTGGGCTATCGTCTTTTAAAAAGGTATAACCACGCCCATCCTTCCCTTTTCGTAGGCCAATATGATTTACATGACACATAGTTTCAAAAGATTTTTCAAATGTTTCGCAAAAAGGTAAGATAATTGACCAATCATTAGCCTGCCCTGTTGGTTCATGAAGGGCTTCCCAGCCATCAGATAGCTTCCACCTTCGGGGTTCCCAGGTAATCATTTCCCGAATGTTTTCCCGGGATATGGAGTGATCAGGATTTAAATTAAGAATAGTCAAATTCCCTTTATTATTTTAAGGTAGTGTCATTAACTAACGCATTATATTGCCAGAATGTATTCGTGTGGATTGGAGATTGTTTGGCTTGGAGTGATTCATATTAAAGATAACTGGATCTGGGATTTCTTTCCAGAATTTCAACTGAAATAATTCAAATCGAAGTTATCTTTACTCAATAAAATTCTTAACCCATCAGGTTTAAAGAGAATATTCTATTATTTAATAAATTGTAAAATAGGTTGAAGGAGTGAGTCAAGAAAAAAGATTGGTCATATTTTTTACTTTTTTTGTATATTTTTTT
>CAWAKF010000034.1:0-303363 GCA_963782435.1 uncultured delta proteobacterium | reverse complement strand
GAAATGGTATGCGAAAAGTGATCGAGAATCAACTGAAAATTGGCCAGGTGGACATTTCGAGCATCGACATCGATCTCAAATGCCGGGACGAAATACCGCAATTGTTGATGGGCTTGCAGACGATTTATAGGGACCGCCGTTTGCGGGATGAGGTATTTGGAGTTTTGAAAAACATCGTACCTTCCCATGTGGACATGGGCAACGGCCGACCCGGGATGGATCTGTGGAAGATATTGGTACTGGGGACCTTGCGATTGAACTGCAACTGGGACTACGACAAGCTGCACAACATTTCCAATGAGCATAAGACCGTGCGAGAGTTTTTGGGGCATACGATTTATGAATTTGATCAACAATACAGTTTGCAGTCGCTGAAAGACAACCTGGCGCTTTTCACTCTGGATCTGCTCGATGAAATCAATCAGATAGTGGTAAGAGCCGGACACGATCGGGTTGGTGGTCAAGGGGAATTTCGGCTGAAGGGACGTTGTGATTCGTTTGTGGTGGAAACCGATGTTCATTATCCTACCGACATCAACTTGCTATTGGATGCCATCCGTAAGGTGGTGTTTCTGATCGGGGAGCTTTGTGATCAGTTGGGAGTCACCGATTGGCGGCAGTATCGGCATATTTTCAAAAAGATCCGGAAGCAATTTAACGTGGTGCGCCGGCTCAAACATTCGTCATCAAAGAATGGTGCGAAAAAGGCTCAACGGGAGCAGTTGATTATCGAGGCGCATCGGCAATACGTGGATTTGGTTGATCATTATGTGCAGCGAGCCCAGGCCAGCCTTGGTGTTTTGAATGTGCTGGATATGGGCACGATGGCCCAAATAATGGTCATTGAAGGATATATCGCTCATGCGGAACGTCAGATCGATCAGATTCGACGTCGCGTTTTGGAGGGTAGCGCCATTGCCCACCAGGAGAAGGTGTTTTCGATTTTTGAAGAGCATACGGAATGGATATCTAAGGGAAAAGCCGGAGTGTCTCAGGAGCTTGGATTGGGAGTTTGTGTGTTGGAAGATCAGTATGGTTTTATCATGCATCATCAGGTGATGGAACACGAGAAGGATGTCGACCTGGCGGTGTCAATGGTCGCCGAAGCCCAGCGGAGATTTCCGGCATTGGCGGTGTGCAGTTTTGACAAAGGGTTTTATAGCCCTGCCAACAGAAGCGATCTTGGGGTGTTGCTGGAGGAGGCCGTGCTTCCCAAGAAGGGGAAATTGTCCAGAAGCGATAAACAGATCGAGTACTCGGAGCCCTTTGTCGAATCCCGGCGCAAGCACGCGGCCGTGGAATCGGCGATCAACGCGCTTGAGAATCACGGTCTGGATCGTTGTTTGGATCATGGATTGAACGGCTTCAAGCGCTATGTTGCGCTGGCAGTGCTGGCGCGCAACCTTCAGAAACTGGGATCACTGCAACGAGAAAGGGAACTTAGGAGGCTGAAGCGGAAAAGAAAACTGGCTGCCTGAGACGGTAACCAAAGCGACATAAAAAATGGGATAGAGGAGAAGTGTTTCCAAAATTCACTAAAACCAAGCTTGAAATCAGTTATCCGCCTTCCAGAGGATGCGCGAACACATTTTAACTCCTAAAAGTATTTTTTCGTATGCCAGCGTATCTCAAAAAATTGGGGTTTTCGGTCAGACACTATTTAAACCCGCTCAAGTTCACCCGCTGGTTTAAAAATCAGGACTCGTCATCATCGTCCATGTACTCCCACATTTTATTTTGATGTAACCATATCGGATCAGCATTTCTACGGATGAATTCATCGACATCCATTCCATCAATTGTCGGCGGACGCTTCACCTGCTTCTGCTTTCCATTTATGAATATGGTCATGTATTCCTTTTGTCGCCGCTGCTTTTCCGCTTTTTCAGCGGCAGTGCGTTTTCGTTTGCGCATTGCCATGATGAGTATTGCTCTGTTTATCTTGCGTAGCAGAATTGCTGAGGTCGCATGCGTTTAGCCGCTGATAGTCCTCCAGTATTTTATCCCTGCAGCCCCTTTCTGGCATTCCGGACATCGCCTTTCATGCATATCGGATCCATTTGTTCCATACACATAGCCACAGATGGTACATACAGTCTTGTAGGCATATTGGCCATGATCGCTACCCGGAACTCCGCAATGAACGCAGCACTGCTGACCGTTAGGATTCAGATAACCAATTTCTACCGGCTCGCCGTTGCCTTCCTGCCATTGAATTGACCTATCGATCTGGTTCATATTGATCTCCCTTCTCATCATGTCCATCAGCCGGAGAGTTAACCTCGCTGGTGCAAAAGCCGAGGATGCCACAGATCCGCGACGGGAAGGGTGAAGCCGTACTAACGTACTGCGAACCCTTGCCAACAAAGGAGATGTGGCATCACACGGCTTTCCCGAAGGGGAAAATTTGATCGATATCTTAATGAAATCCAAACTTCACCTTGAGTGACTTTTGACATTGATTCTGAAATTATCAAAACACATTGTTTTTATTAATAAATTACCGCCAAGAGATCAATTTTTATGCAACTACGAGGTTAAGAGATCGGCTGCTTGGTTAGCTGCATCAATCTTCATAATCAGGATACTGTTCTGGGTTCACACCGGATGATTCAATTAGTACAGGATATTTTGTTTGCTTACTTTCTATTTTTTTCTTTCTTGATTTTTTGATCTCAAATAACCAGTCATCTCCAAAATCAAAATGATAATAGATTTTATAACCCGTCAATGGGTATATTCCATTGAGTTTCGTTTTCTTTGGAACGGTAAAAGCTCTATTTCTAGGATTTTTCCCGACGTAAAACTCATACAAATGATCATCATCAAAATTGACTATCTTTTGAATATACTTGTGTAGATTTTGTAAAGTACAATCTTCCTTAACCTCAATGGTCCTTGACCAAGGTATATCATTCTCATCATAGGGGAATGATATAGTTAATGTATATACTTCCATTATTTCCTCCTTCTATTTTCAGCGTTACGTCTCACCGGTGGACGCCTTCCGCAGGCTGACGGCTATCCGTATGCAGGCGATTGTTAGGCCCTTCAACGTCTTCTTCCAATTTTCCTGTTGCCATAAAATAAAGCGATTCAGGGGCAACATCAAAACCACATTCCCAGGCAAGAGTAGGCCAGGAGTCCAGGTAAAATTTTGAAAACACAACCGGATCACGCAATGGGGAGGCAATGGCGTATTTGTGCACAACATCTCGAAGATCAACTTCTCCTGTTTCCCCGGTGTTGAATTTCAACCAAATCCGGTAATCATTGATATAACGAGCTTCTAATACAGAAACACATTCCATATTTCTTCCTCCATTATACAAGAGGCTGTATATGATGAAATTCTTTCTTTTCCCACCTGTTCAAGAGTTCATCCCGATGTAATTTTCGAGGTGCCTTATCCTGTAATTGGTAAATGCCTCCCGGGTATTTATTTCTTCAGTCGTTCTATTTCCTGTTGAATCTGTTCAATGACTTCTTTATTCCCAATTTCTCCGTCCAAGCTGAAAACTATAAATACTTTACCGCCGTATTGTTCTTCAAATTCTGCGAAACTGTTTTTCATTCTTTCTGTCGGAGAATAATTGCCGAAGTTTGCTTTCGCCGTCACCGGTTTGATTTGAATGCCAAAGGCTCTATCATCAACCTTTGCCACATAGTCGATGTCTCCCGCATGGTCAAGTTCTGAATCGGATTCCTCAAAAATTATGTCCGGAAAGATTTTGGCCAATCCGTCATTAACCACAGACTTCTCCCGAAGGAAACCGTCAAAGGTCCTATTGATGGTAAGATTGTAAGTATAATCTATGCAATCCTGAAGCGTCAGTTGACTAAAAGCCGTTTGCCATTCAGGAATAACGACCTCTGTAATTTTCTCGTAAAGCCTTTCGCCAAGTTCTCGCAAGGACTCCGGAGTAATTTTGGTTGGCGTCTTTGAGACTGTATAAGCGTTTTCAAAATACCATCGTTCCCATTCTTGAATTGTTTTCGGCTGGCATTCCCTGATAAGGGCCATCACCGCTCCGACTTTATTGGGCCTTGATAACTGATAAGTCTGGTTGGCATAGTTCAGGACTTTTTCTTTTTTGCCGAATTCCATAGAATATCGTTTGGTTTTTGCCATTTACTGCCTCTGCAGATTTAGAAATTTGTTTTTGTATTTAAAGTCCGCTGACCTGTCCACATCAGCCAAACCTTCCTTGATCATATGGGCATTGATGAAAGTCTTGTTCTTCAGGTACAGATAACAGAGAAGGTTGTTTCCCTCATCATATTTCTGATGGTCAAACTTTATAAACACTTTTTGGCCCTTTGTTCTTTCAACTAGAAATTGGATCGCCTGTCCGTTAGTCGCCCCGTTTTCTTTTACTCCGATCAAGCGAACCGCCAAGTCATTATCAAGCCTCAATAATTCAGGGCTGATGACTTCTTTTACAGAATAGTAGATTTCTCTTTCACCGCTGTCTTTATCAATTTTTGACCCGAAGCGAAGCTTCTTGGGGTCTACCTTCTTGTCGAGCTTATGAGGGTCTTTGAAAATATAAGGCAGGTTTTCAATTTCTTTATTCGGATCGGTTGTAAGGCTATCTTTCAGGAAAACGTATTCTGTCCCTGCGATATCGGATTGCCCCAAATTCAGCTTATCTTTAATGGTGGGCATAAAGTCCGAATTGATTTCATAGCCGACAGAATTACGTCCTACATTGCGGGCGGCAAGAGTGGTTGTCCCACTGCCGAGGAACGGGTCCAAAACCGTTTCGCCGGAAAAAGAAAACATTTTTATCAGGCGGGCAGGCAATTCTTCCGGAAACATGGCAATGTGGTTGTCCTGCTTTGCCCCGGCAAAGTACCAATGCCCTGAAAAAAAAGAATTCCAGTCGTCTTTTGTCATTTTAGAAAGTTCTTTTTGTTCCTTTGTCGGCGTGGGAGAAAGACCTTGTTTTTTGAAAAGCAGAATAAATTCATAATCCAGCTTCAAGATACCATTTCGGGGATATGGAAAACTGCCCATTATAGTGGCGCCGCCGGTTGTATTGCAGGTGGTGACTTTCTGCCAGATGACAGCCCCCATATAATCTAACCCTAAGGTTTCACAAAATTTAATTATCTCGGTTCTTATTGGAATCACCTTATACCGCCCATAATAAACTGAACGGGCGAACTGGTCTCCAATATTGATGCAAAGTCGGCAGCCGGGGTGCAGTACTCGATGACACTCTTTCCAGACGAGATTCAGATTGTTGATATAACTTTCATAGCTTTCGTGAAAACCGATTTGATTGTCGGTTCCATAGTCTTTTAATTGCCAGTATGGGGGGGATGTAATGGCTAAATGAATCGAATTGACTTCTAAGCAGTTCATTTGGCGGCTATCGCCGTGTATTATTTTATGAATAGTTTTCAACGAGTTCTCCGTAAACTACAGGTTTATATAATCGTTAAATTTTTCCCAACGGGCATACCTACCGACTGGTGCGAAGCCCCCAGTGGATCACCAGTCCGCATACAGCAAGGTGTTATATTCTACATAGTGCCTTCTCTATTGAGACCTATTACAGCACCAGGGCCTTCGTAATCCCACTTTTCTTTAGCGATCCTTTGGAAGTTTTCACGTTTTAAGGTTTGCTGTGGGTTCCGTAAACAAAGCAAGTAGTCGATAAAATGCCGTTCAATTGCCGCCATAAAGGACCTCGGGTCTATGAGGATCGATTGAATCTCGCCATTTAGATCTATCAATCGGTCTTGTTTTCTTGGCAAAGTGATTAACATGTTGTGGTATTTAAGCTCGACAACAAAGATACGGCTTCTCATCATTCCATCATGGAAAAACCCGCATCTTCCATCTTCGTAAAGTACCTCCGCTATTCGAATAAGCAACTCCAACGGGTGACCAGATTCTCCGAATACGTCAAGAAAAGCATCCTTGAAGTATTTCTTCGAATTTCCTTTGCTATCTATACCAGTCACATAAGACCAAATTCCCTCAAAATAGGTTAGGAGCAGACACACCGCTCCAAACCAGTCTTCCTTCTCAGTAAGCAGCTTTTTAGCGGGTTCGAATAGCCAATTCAGAACACGATCCTTCAAGACATCTATGAGGTCATCCATTGTGGGATTATCAAGTTTGTCCTGAGTAAAGTTTGGACTTATGAAAGAATCCATTTGGCCCATTCAAACATAATGCCGCTAATCACCCACACGGCTTTTAGTGTCGGTTGAATTAGCCATGTTAGACTCTCGATTTGCACCTATTATATCGACCTCCAGAGATCCATCTATATATTGCCCTTCGATTATATCTTCTGCACGATAATCCTTAGACTTAAAAACTTTCTTTGATCCACTGAAACTGTCAGTGGCAGAGATATATATCCTTATATAAATTCCTTCAATTATTTCAAAAACATCTTCTAACTTGGGTCTCCTCTCTGCGGCGAGCACTTTGAAATGATCCGGGAAATAATTTTTAGTAAACTTTTTACAAAAATCTTCATCTTCTATGCGAAATGAAACTCGACGACGACACCTTTTGGGCTCAGACAAAGAGGGGAGCTCTAAAATGTTTTTTGTATCTAGAGGTATATCATATAAATTTGTTCCTCTCCCCATAATCTTTGGACAATATAATATTGCTCTTACATCAACATCCATTGCGGATTGTTTCTTCTTAGAATTTTCAAATCGAAACTGATAATAATAGCCAGAATTGGTGTTTGAAGATGATAGTTTTGTAATTTTATTTGAAAATGTTATCTTTGGGGTCATCCGGTGTGTTATCAAATACCAAAACACGTAGGATGCAATAATCCCACTCACTAACCCTGTGACTACACCCAGCAATATTGCCTCTACCATGAGCAAATTCCTTAATGCCTAATGCGGCGTTGACCCGATAGGGGCAACGCCGCAAGCGGCACGAACATCAACATCAGCGACTTCGCTGCTATATGTTGGTGGGGCTTTTGATGTACAACCTGCCAAGTTTACAAGTCAATTGTGTCCCCAATTCCCCACTGACTTGTTGGCCCATAGTTACAATTCATCGCCACGAATCGGTTTGCGTTTTGGGACATCATCTAATATTTTTCTGAGATCAGCTTTTTTTGCTCTTTTAGCCCTGCTTAGTAAATAGTCTTCCGTCATGATCGCAGAAATTTTTTCAGATACCGCAGATGAAACAAATTGATTTATCGAAACACCTTCAACTTTGGCAATCTCTCTGATATGTTGATGAATTGAGCTTGGCAATCTCAAACTAAGGGTACTCATTTTATCTCCTTTAATAGTTGTTTAGGTGTTATTGCTCTTATCCCAAATTTATCAATTCCCCTGAAATCTTTAATATTGTGGGTAACGATAATATCCGTTTGGGAAGCAACCGCTACCTCAAGTATGTGATCATCATTCGGATCTTTTAAGAAAGGCCTCCACAAATAATATATTTTTTGATGGTCGCTAAGTCTACACAAATTGTCTAAAACAACTTCTATTTTCTTTTCTGATAATCCCAGTTCTAATTTCTTTCTATTTAAAATGTCTTCATATTCAAATAGTAAAGTAGTTGATAATATTATCCGAATTTGCCCTCGTTCAATAGCTCTCAAAATCTGATAAGAAGCTCCTTCAGAGGAATATAGTCCAGCAAACAACACATTTGTATCAAGGATAATTCGACTTTTGCCCATACTAAAATGATACTATATACGGTATTATAATGTCAAAATGTTTTTAGGCCAACGGTTGCCTTCAGCCGAACCGCTCTCCCCGTCGGCTGGAAGATGTTACTCATTATGGACTCTGGAAGCTCAGTTTCAGAAACCGGGGGTGATAAAATCGGGCATCCGATTCAATCAAGGCCAGATCGCTCGAATTGGTGGTATAGGTGACGATGAGTTCCTCCGGGAAGAGAGAAAGCTCGGGATGCCCCTTGGCCGCATAGCAGAAAATGCGGGGGTCCCTCTCCGCTTTCGGACAGCGGCAGATTTTAAAGGGTCCCGAATTCCCTAACCTGATTGCTCTGTCAAGTTATTTACTTATTTAAGGACGTCTATATTGATCGCTATTGATTCTTACAACCACTCCCACGGTCTTTTCATCTTCCATTTTGTATGCCCCAGACCCTGGTCTATCTGATTGCGAAATATAATGCGGCGTTGACTCATGGCACGCCGCTTGCGATGCTGAAGGCCCATGTAGCCAAGTTTGATCGGAGTCTAACGGGCTTGTTGGTGCCGCTGCTGCAGCCCAACAAGACGAGTCATCTGAGGCGTGTCGTTTGTGCGATCAGATCTCAATTGAAAGTAGAATCTGCTGGGGATCCCAGGTTAGGCCAATTCTTTAATGATATGTCTTGCCAAATCTTCATCTATCTCGACATGTCTTGGGATAGGCTGCTTCTTTCCAGTTTTGGGATTACTGTACAAGTCATGACGGTTTCCATGCCTCACGAAAACACAGCCAACCTCCGTTATTCTTTTTATCAATTCCTTTCTCTTCATAAATTCAAGGCAAGCTCCCTGACCTCGTGGTGTTCAGGAACATCTTCCATAGCCATAAGCATATAAGCATCTTTCATGTTCTCTTCGAGCTCTTCGAGGGTTTCACCCTGGGTCATTATTTCCGGATGCTCAAACAATTTACCCACCCAGAATTTATCCCCTTTCCAATATATCATTTTTAGTTTTGTCTCCATTCCATGCGCTCCTTATTTCAATTTTAACATACATAATACCATGTCTGCGGAAATTATGGAATAGCACGTTTATTTTAACACCGAAATCATAAAAGGGGACGTTCGTGCAGAAATTGCTTTGCAATTTAGATCAATAGATTCAGGTATCATTGAGTTATACACGTTCATCGCGAGAATTTCTTGGAAAGAAGCGCCCGAAGCCAAATTGTCCCCAATTCCCCACTGACTTGTTGGCCCATAGTTACAATTCATCGCCATGAATCGGTTTGCGTTTTGGGACTTCATCTAATATTTTTCTGAGATCAGCTTTTTTTGCTCTTTTAGCCCTACTTGGTAAATAGTCTTCGGTCATGCTCGCAGAAATTTTTTCAGATACAGCAGATGAAACAAATTGATTTATCGATACACCTTCAACCTTGGCAATCTCTCTAATATGTTGATGGATGGAGCTTGGCAATCTCAAACTAAGGGTTCTCATTTTATCTCCTTTAATGGAACAAGAGGACGTTGATACTCAGATTGCAAATAGATAAGGTATTTTTAATGCAAGTCACGCATCAACGTCCCCCAAAAATCATGTTGACCCAATGCTATCCCTGCTTTATTTCTCTATCGGAGTTGAATCGTCATAAAGAGTTTCGGGGGCAATATCAACTTCTCCAGGCCAAACTACGGTCCCATAATCAACCCTTGCACACTCGAACAAATGCAATTTCGCAATGCGGTCCCACGGTTTTTGCTCCAAAAGAGGACGCATATCGAAAAGTCTGCGCTCTCCGTTTTCAAACTCCAATACCAGATAAAAATCCTTCTGAAGTTTGACGCTCACAACATCAATCAGCATTTCTTCCTCCTGTTGCTTTCGCCGATTGGCTGGAGCGGCTGGTTCTGCTGCCCTTTTTCATGTTTTTGTCAATACCCCCGCATGTGAGAGTATACTTTGGATGTCTTGAACAGAGTAACCCTTCTTCGCACTAACATGAATGACAGGGATTCCTGCGGCCTGCAGAGCTTTGTCAACGAACTGGTCTCGGCTTTGTCTTCTTGGTTGGCTGTGGGTACTGTCGTCAAGCTCCAACACAAATCGGATGCCGAGAGTTGCTAGGTCACATGCCACTATATCAACGTGCTTGCTCTGGATTACGTCTCGAAAAGTATCGAAAATGTGAATCCAATTGCCCGAAGGCGCTACTCCCTTACCTTGTACCGCAAGCTTTGTTTCCTGATTTCGAGCAACTTCGTTGATAAAATTGCTCAAGAATTCCGCATCAGAAGCGAACTTGCTGGGATGATTTGAGATCGCTTTTCGTGTGCCTTCATCCACATGTGTCGATTCGAGAAATTTAATGAACTCGTGTCGGGTCTCCTTGACCTGCCAAATCTCTGAACGAACGAAATTAAGAAGTCGTAGTTTGCCTGAAACCTGCAACTGATAAGCCTCGCGGTACTCTCGCAGAGTGATGGATATTCGGTTTGGCTCGTCATACCATCCCCCGACCCTGTTACCAATGAGTAGTACAAAATAATCTGCGGCGTGAATGGCTCGTAGGCACGCTTCGTAAGAATGTGTGTCAAGTCGGCTTGTCGAAGTCGTTGAACTCCGAGGCAAGAACCTTACAGCCTTGTTCCTCAAGATAAAACTTGAGGGCAGAGCGAAGGTCGCGAAAATCAAAGATTGTCGACGAGATAAAAAATATAGGACGCTTCATGTTATTGCTATCGCTTTCTGGCGAGCCACCGTGATGATAAGGGCCAATGCGACGTCAAGTAATTAAGTAGTTTTCCCGGAATGTCCAAGAAAATGGTTTTTTGGGTTAAACAATTCAGAAAAATCTTTGAAATTCGGTTATCTTCTAACTGTTTAACATTTCAATTTTGACAAATACACCCTTTCCGGGTAGCATCCAAAACCAAAAATACCAACAAATGCCATATTTTCCATCTTGAATGCCAAAAAGTCAATTATTTTCAGACACCTTTCAATTAAACGGAGCGGGCCTGTTCATCAGGTCCCTGTCTGCCCTTTCGGGCGAGCGGATTTTTCCGGCCATTGGTCCACCCGGGAAAAAGTCTTTAAATTAATTTTCTTTTTGCCACAGACAAGCTTCAGGACAGGGGAAGACGACTTGTCTTCCTCCTACCGTCAGGCCCTACGGGTATTTTTTTTCCTCTCGCCCGTTCCCTTCAGTCACTTGAGCCCTCAGATCACAGAGAAAAACAACTGCCTTATTATTTCAGCTAAATCGTTGAGTGAGTCGATTTAGCTGACCCCGCTCTCTTGTGGGGTAAAATTCGCCGAGAAGCGAAGGCTGGTTTTTCATTGCGGTCCTCTCAACCGCAATGAAAAAAATCTCTGCGCCTTTGTGGGCTTTATGAGAGATATCCCTTTGTCCAGCTTTGTCTGTGTGGGTCCGTGGCTAATAAATCTTTCTTTTCTTTTTGCCACAGACAACTTCAGGACCGTTGGCTGATTATCTCTGCGACTCTGAGAGCTCTGTGAGAGATATGCCTTTATCCGGGTTAGGGGCTTCCGAATCGGAGTTTCAGAAACCGGGGCCGGTACAGGCGCGCATCGGATTCGATCAAGGCCAGATCGCTCGAATTGGTGGTATAGGTGACGATGAGTTCCTCCGGGAAGAGAGAAAGCTTCGGGATGCCCCTTGGCCGCATAGCAGAAAATGCGGGGGTCCCTCTCCGCTTCCGGACAGCGGTAAAAGCGGATCGGCTCGCCCCAAGGGCCCTGGGGTTCGGGGGACAGACGGAAGGCCATATTCTCAGAAAAACTGTCCTGGGTATAAACCATTAAATATTGCTTTAGGGCCGGCTGAAAAGAAACCGAGAATTCATTGGCCACATTCTCACTCAGATGCTCGGAACGCTCAACCTCGGCCACCCATTCCCCGTTGGAATAAAAGCGCCATTGGTCGAAATCCATAATATGGGCCGCCGGCACCCTGACCAGGATTATTTGCTTTTGAATGATCCCACCTTTGACTTCATCCACCGTGCCGAAAATATAACAATCCTCACCCTTAAGCAAAACCGAGGAGCCGAACAACCTGTGTTCTCCGGACCAGGGAATCCTCTGCTGTGAAAACCGCCATTTTTCAGGGGGATCATCCGGGTTGCTGATTCTGCCCAGCACGGTGGCAACAGTCTTGAAATCAAAGGCCGGTGGTCCATTAGTACGTTCCACCAGTATCAGGAAAAGAAAAAGCCCCTCTTTGGTCCGCAGGCCATGATAAGGCCAGAACCAGCCGTTCCCGTCCGCAGGCCGCAAAAAGGCCTCGGGTTTCCCTTGAGCTGTTCGGCCGTAGAAAAAATCGACCATTGCCTCCGGGGGCTTCTTCCCTTTTTGAACGGCGATGGTATTGTTGACAAGATTGAAATTGATATGCCGTCCATCCTGGACCTCACCGATGAAGGTGTCGCCGAATAACCATAAAACTTTTTCAGAGTCAAGCCTTACGGAAAACACCCCATCGCCTCCGGTCCAACCCTTAGTGCGATGAAAAAGGGCTTCGTAGGTAGGCAGCGGTTCAACGGTAAACGGTGGCAGGTGGTGTTGGCAGGCAGAGGACAGCAGGAAAAAAAGAACAATAACCAGACTGAAGACAGTCTTCCGACCGTTTTTTATCCGGGAAGAAGTGTTGATTTTTCTAAAGATGTCTTTCCCCATTTTTTTACCTCCGATCCGTATTTCTCACCAATAGCCTTTTGGGGGTTGCTGTTTTTTCAAAATTTAATTTTTGATTTCTAAATTACTATGACAATCCGCCAACTTTTCATGATCTCTTTTCGCTTTTTCCCCTTGCTTCCTCGTATTACCTATTTTATATTCTTTTCATGAAAAAGGAAATAGGATGAAAGATCAAACCGGAATTCTTGATTTTTTGTAGATCCTACATTTAAAGGAGGTGTCTCCATGCAATTAAAATCCGTTGATCAAATCAGTTACGTTGTAAATGATATCGATGCGGTCATTGAAAAATGGTCTGCCTTATATGGAATGGGGCCTTGGACCTTTGTGGAAAACGGCGGTAGGGATGCCAAGGGGCGGCCCTGGAAAATAAGGATGGCCTTTACCTATATCGGGCCGGTGCAGATCGAACTGGTTCAATGCACGGAAGGGCGAATTTTTCAATCCAAATTTCTCGACAAATGGGGGGAGGGACTTCATCATCTGGGTTTCTATACCGAGGATGTTGACCGGGAAGTAAAGGAACTGACTGAAAAAGGGGCCAAGCTTCTGATTCATGACCCGGGTAAATTTGCCTACCTCGATGCCGGAGGCCCAGGTGGGGCTATTTTTGAAATTATGAGGAAATCCTAACCAATCCTGATTGAAATTCTTTTATCCAGAACCAGAAGCCAGAATCCAGAATGAGAGAGAATCCTCAACGAAGTATTATAGTTTTATTCTGGATTCTGACGCCTGACCCCTGAACTCCAAGCATGGTAAATAAGTTCGAATACTATAATTCAAAGGGATAAATCCTTAGAATCACTTTATAAGAATAAAATTTTTATCAGAAAGGCTGCCTATGCTACCGAAGGAATACGATATTGAAGGCAAGGTTGTTTTTATCACCGGTGCGGGCCGGGGAATCGGCAAGGGAATTGCCCAGGTGCTGGCTGAGGCCGGGGCGGATATTGCCCTCAATGCCCTGACCGACCGCTATCTCATCAAAACGGCACGGGAAATTGCCGAGGCGAGCGGACGCCGGGTAATACCGATTCTGGCCGATGTGACTGATTCCGCTGAGGTGCAGCGGGCGGTGGATACGGTGATGAAGGAATTCGGACGCATCGACGTCCTGGTCAATAATCTCGGCGATGCCATTCGAAAACCCTTGGTCAATCTTCCGGGAAAGAAGGGAGAGCCCGCCACGGACGAGGAAATTAAAAAAATAGTCGATCTCAACGTGATGGCCGCCATCCTCTGCACCCGGGCCATAGGCCCCCAAATGCTTGAACGCCGTAGCGGTAAGATTATTAATATTTCCTCTTTCACGGCAGGAAAAGGAGGCAAGGAAATCGTGCTCTACTCCCTGGCCAAAGCGGCGGTTGTGGGTTTCACCCGAACCCAGGCCCTGGAATGGGCTGAATACAATATCCAGATCAACTCCATCGCACCCGGGTTTTTTCCCGAACCGTTGAATATCGCTAATGAAGAAACATCCAAAAGAATGGCCGAATATATTGCGAAAATAACGCCCCTGGGCCGGGCCGGACGTTTGCGGGAAGTGGGTCTGCTGGCGCTTTATCTGGCCTCTTCAGCTTCCGATTACATGACCGGTCAAACCCTGTATCTCGACGGAGGGCTGAGTCTGTAATCGAAATGGTCCTTTTTCAGGGTCTAAACCTTTTCAAAAAAACACCGGAAACACCGACAAAGATAAGGGCCATTCCTAAAATGGTCGACCAGGTGATCCGTTCCCCCAAGACCAGCCATCCCAAGATGACGGCGATGACCGGGTTGATATAAGCGTAGGTCATGACTATGGAGATGGGAAGGGAGCGCACGGCAACAACAAAGGCGGTGAAGCTGATCAGCGAACCGGCAATGACCAGATAGGCCCAGCCGACCCAGGCCATCGGGATGGGGTGGGGCCAGGGTTCGCCGGTGAGCAGCATAACCCCGATCAGGCCCAAGCTTCCGAACAGGTGCTGATAGGCGGAAATTAAAATCGCTGTAGTCTTCGGCGGCCTTCTTTGCAACAGAAGTGATCCTCCGGACCAGGCCATGGCCGCCACTAAAAGCGCCGCCGTCGAGGAAACATCCGCATGTAGACCCTGCCTGATAACCGGTGAAACCAGAACGGCCAGCCCGGAAAAGCCAATAAGCAGAGAAAGGGCCAGCAGAAAAGAGGGCGGCCTGCGATCCAATATGGATTCCATTATCACCGGCCACATGGGAGTGGTGCCTATGACCAGGGCGGCATAACCCGAGGCGGCATGCTGCTCGGCCCAGACCACCAGGCCGTTTCCGCCGATCCACAAGAGAAGCCCGGACACGAGTAACACCCTTAGCTCAGATCCTGTTACCCGTAAGGGATACCTAAATCCTATTGCCAGAGCGAAAAGGATCACAGAGGCACATAACGTCCGGCTGGCCGCCATGGCGAAGGGGGGGAACCCGCTCCCCTCCTGGACGGTCAGACGGATGAAAAGATAAGTACTGCCCCAGACCAGATAAACCACGATCAGGTTCAGCATCCCTTTGGTGGAAGTGGATGGCGACATAGAAAAGAAGGTATAGTCCACTTGCTCTGGAAGGTCAACGGCAAAACATTGGGAATGAAAATAGGAATGCCGAATCAGGGCTTTGGTTCTCTCACCTTGCCTTTAATGGAATGGATCTTGGGTGGGTAATTGTGACTTTACCAGGCATCGACAATGATGGGAGGCCAGAGCGGGGGTTGGGTGTTATTAAGGGTCTCAACATAATATTGACTAAAAGGGACCGGGGGGGTTTATTTTTGGGGATTGTCCAAAGGGTAACTTGTCGCCCTATCCCGGCCAGTCCAGCTAAGTTTGATTCGAGGCAGGGCATACACCGTAGCTTGTTTCGAGCACAGGTCCTGGCGACCCCCAGGGGCCTGCTCTTGATTTAGTTAAATAATTAGCCCGGCAAAGAAGCTTCCAGATTCAGGGTGGACAACCCCAAAAATAAACCCCCCCGGTCCCCAGTCTAAGGGAACCATAATGTTTCATGCCAAGATTACTATGAGACCCTCAATGAATCCGTATTACCAGAAACAATCCGCTGAAAAAAAGGATGATGTAGGTCAGTCCTTTGAACCAAAATTCTTTAACCCGGATTAAACTGCCAATTAAAATACCTATGGCCAATCCGGGTAAAATCATCATCACCATTCCCGCTTTAGCCCAATCCAATTGCCTTCCAACCAGGAAGGTAATAATTAATCCGGTATTAAGAATAAGCCAGAGCATGGACAAAGTGGCCCGGAAGATTTGCTGATTCTTCAACTGACGGCTGGCATAATATACAATCGGCGGACCTCCGGTGGCGAACAGGCCGTGAAAAATGCCTCCGCCGATAAGGAGCGGAAAGGTGAAATACCAGCTAAGCGGACCGCCCGCTGTCTTTCTCATGAAAAGGACGGCCAGTTCGCCGAGAGAGACGATGATGATAAAGCCTCCCAGGACCGTCTTCAGTGTATTTTCGTTCGCCATTTCCCGGCTGAATACCCCGATAACCGTTCCTGCGGCTGCCAGCGGCAGGATCGTCGCCAACAGAACCCTCCAATCAATGTGCCGGAACCATCGGCCGACCAGCCAGATGCTCTGTAATAAACCGAGACAGACCAGCATAGGCACCAGGGTCTCCAGTGGCAAAAGATGGACGCCGAAGGCCAGGGCGGCGATAAGAGTGGAACCGAAGCCCAGTATGGTCTCAACCGAGTGGGCCAGGACGAGTATACACCCCAGAAGAAAAAGAGGCCCGGCCATGACCTCCATCATTGAACACGGTAAAGGTCGTTCAGGTACTGTACGGCAAAATCCTGGGCCTGGTTTCGGTCGGGCATGGAGCCGATCATGCCGTACATGGCCGCTTCACCGCTGATATCCTCCGGTTTCAGTTTGGCCGTTTCTGTGACTGCGGCCCGTAAATCGGCCAGGAAAGGCTCCACAAGGGTGGCATGAATCGGTGAGATGGTCATGTGCAGACAGGGGGGTAAATGCTGGCTGTCGATGAACCAATGGTATTCCTTCATTTTCTCTCCCAGGGCAAAGACATTGAGCACCTCGCTGCCGATGGCAAAGACGGTGGTCTGCGGTTTCCCGAGCACATACAATTCGGGAATGGATTTTATCCCCTCAATCAGTCTTTTCGTCGCCTCCATGCTTTTTGCCGCCAGGCGCAGGTACCCTTCCATCCCGAGGTATCTCAGTACGGCCCAGCTCGAGGCTATGGGACCGCCGGGCCTCGATCCGGACACGTTCGGGGTGGCATAAACGCCGCCGGGCCAGTCGGCATAGGCGAAAATCTGATATTTCCTCAGTTCCGGATTCCGGTACAGAATGACCGAGGCCCCTTTGGGGGTAAATCCGTATTTGTGGATATCTGCCGATATAGAGCACACCCCCGGGATCCGGAAATCAAAGTCCGGCAGGGGATAGCCCAGCTTTTTAACAAAAGGCAGTTCCAAGCCGCCCACGCAAGCGTCCACATGCATCCAGATGTCTTTCCCGGCGGCCATCCCGGCCAGGTCAGCTATCGGGTCGATAATCCCATGGGGATAAGAAGGCGCAGATCCTACGATCAGCATGGTATTTTCGGTGATCGCCCGGCCCATAGCGGCCACGTCGGCGGCCAAGGTTTCCTTTCCCGTAGGCACAATAACGGGATTCAGCCCCAGGTAGTGGGCCGACTTATTAAAAGCCGGGTGGGCTGAAAGCGGCATGAGGAGTTCGGGTTGGGTAATGTGCGGTTTTTTGGCCCGGGCATAATCGCGCGCGGCCTTGACGGCCAGCAGGATGCTTTCCGATCCCCCTGAGGTCATATTGCCCACCGTATCCGCGTCTCCATGAAACAAGTCGGCCATCATGGAGGCGACCTCGGTCTCCATCTTCAGCAGGCTGGGAAAGGCAAAGGGGCTGAGCCCGTTTTCCACCATAAACAAACTATAGGCTTCTTCGGCCACGCTGGAAGTGTCATCGCCGGGATTAAAGATGAGACTGAACATACGGCCGTGCTTCCAGTCGCTGTCACCCGATTTCATAGAACGCAGATCAGAAAAAAGCACCTCTCGGGAAATTCCTTTCTGCGGGAACTCAAGTTTAGCCATTCCTTTATCTCCTTCCCTGATTCAAAAATATTTGGAAAAAAATTAAACTCAGAACATGTGTAAAATATAGGCTACGGCAATACCCAAATAAGTCCCTACGACCCAACCGATGATCCCGGTGATAACCCCGGAGACGACAATCTCCTTATTCTTGAGAACAGAGGCCACCATTGGGACAAAAGGCGGGGAATAGAGACCGGCCACCGAAGTTATAATGACCGTATCGACATCGATTCGGGCCACAGCCGAAAGCGCCACATGTACGGCCACAGAAACAAAATAAACGAAAGCCACCATTCCCAGAATGGCCGGTGCGGTATTGAGCAGCTTTTGGATATCGGCCATAGAGCTGACCACCAGACAGAAGATCAGGATCAGGTATTGCCCAAGCTGGAAGGTCATGGGGATGCCCCTGACGGCTGGAATGAAGGAGAAGGCGATTCCCAGAGTTGAAACCGCCAGGATGGCCGCCAGCATAGCGAACTCCTTGGGAACGACCAGGGTCAATCCGGCTCCTATGGCAAAGATACCCACGGCGATACCGAAAGCGACCAGCAGCGGTCCTATCACCTTGCGCTGGAATATACCCTCATAGGAGTCGAAATTGTCCTGATCCTGGTTCTGAGTATCTTCCCCTAATCGTTGGAAAGGCGGCAGGAACTTGAGCAGTATCTTTTGCAGGAAGGTGATCACGATAAGGAGCCAAATGGCACCGATAACCACATCGGAGGCGTGGGCGGTCACGTATACCGTAGGGTCAATATGGAGGGCCGTGCCTATGGCCGCCAGATTAGGGGTGCCGCCGGTATAGACTCCAATTAGCATTCCGGACATCTTCCAGGTTTCCGGGCCGATAAAAGATCTGAAAATAAAAAAGCCGGCGGAGACGGTTGCCACTACCGACACCACCACAAAAGTGAAAGACAGCATCGATTTTCCGGCCAGTCTGGACCACTTCTTGATATCTACGGAGAAAAAGATCAATGGAATGGCCAGGGGTATGGCCAGGGTCATCAGGGTATCCTGTACACTGTAAATGTTTTTCGGCAGGATGCCTATGTTGCCGATTAATATACCGGCGGCATAGCAGATGACGACGGCACCCAGCTTATTCAGGAAGGGAAATTTCCAACATAGATAGATGACCAGGACTGGAAACAGGATGAAGAACACGGCCCAGGAAATGTTCACAGTAAACCTCCATTAAAGGTTAGACTGATTTTAGTAAGGTATGACCTTCTGGATACACATTTCTTTAAGAATGGGAAAAGTATAAGATATGCTTTTAGAGCGGTCAAGAGGAAAGAAATGAAAATCGGCACTTCCCCCCTTCTTGTTAATAATTTCTGTTTTCTCCTTGACTCCTTTTTTCTTCCTATTTTATACTCATTTTACGAATAATAATTATTGGCGGAATTTCCGGATCAATTAAATTGTAAGCAATCTCTTTAACAGACACCCAGGAAGGAGGAACAACCCATGAGTAATCCAACCCAGTTAGACCAGGCCTTTCATGCCATCATGAAGCGCATGGTGGAAACCGGCCAGGCCCCTTTCTATACGGAACTGGCTTCCGAACTCGGTCTTTCGATGGAAGAGGGCAAAAAAACCCTCCACGACCTCTTCGCCTCCGGAATAGCGGGATGGCTTTACCCCCGAACCGACCTCATCGTTTCTTTTGCCCCCTTCAACAATCTCCCCACCCAGTACCGAATCACCATTGATGGCCAGCAGAAATGGTTCGGCCAGTGAGCCTTTGAATCGCTGGCAGTCTGCTGGCTTTTCCCCGGCAAGAAAGTAACCATCGATTTCCCCTGTCTCGATTGCGGCCAATCGCTCCGCATCGTAGTTCAAGATGGTCGAATCCTGAATGAGCAGGACACGGCCGGTTTTATGACTTACGTCTCTGTGCCTTACTGGAAATGGTTTGAAGATACCAGCTTTGCCTGAAGCACCATGAATTGCTTCCGGTCGGAAGCACATGTTCGCAACTGGGCCTCCTATGTTGAAGGAACCGAGGAAGGAATAACCTCCTTACCTGATATGATGAAACTTTTTTCCGGTCCCTATTTTAAACGGCGGATGGATGAGGACTATGTCTCCCAGATGTTTGAATATGCCCGGGAGATGATCCAAACCATGAAGGAGCTTAATAAGACCGGACCCTTTTGGAAGCGGCCGAAATAGTTCGGTAACGAAAGGAAAACCCTCATGAAGGGATACGAAGCACTGGCCTTTCTGGATGCCACCGACTTGGCCAAGCTAATCAGAAAAAAAGAAATTCAGGCCGAAGAACTTCTCGAGTTTACCATTCAACGGATTAAAAAAATAAATCCGAAACTTAATGCGGTGATCACCCCCATGTTTGAGGAGGCGAGAAAAGCCCTCTTGGGTCCTTTTCCCGACGGTCCTTTTGTCGGGGTCCCTTTCCTGATCAAAGACCTCCTCGCCTCCTACCAGGGGATACGCATGACTTTCGGTACGAGAAATCTGCAAAATAATGTGGCCGATCACGACAGTGAACTTGTCTCCCGCTATAAAAAAGCAGGGTTTATAACTGTCGGTAAAACCAACACCCCAGAACTGGGCATCCTGCCCACTACCGAACCCCATTTATTTGGGCCTTGCCGCAACCCCTGGAATCTGGATCGGACCACCGGGGGTTCCAGCGGTGGATCAGCGGCAGCCGTGGCTTCCGGCCTGGTCCCTGTGGCTCATGGAAATGACGGCGGCGGCTCCATCCGCATTCCTGCCTCCTGCTGCGGGATATTCGGCTTAAAACCCACCCGGGCCAGGAACCCGCTGGGACCGGATTTTGGGGACCTGATGAGTGGATTTGTGGCCGAACATGTGCTTACCCGCTCCGTGCGGGATTCGGCGGCCATTCTGGATGTCACCATGGGTTATGAAGTCGGCGATCCTTACTGTGCCCCTCCTCCCAATCGTCCATACAAAAAAGAAGTCGGCAAGGATCCCGGAAGCCTTCGAATCGCCTTTTGGAAGCAGACGTTCAGAGGGGAAGACATTGCCAAAGATTGCCAAAAGGCCCTTTTGGATTCGGTAAAGCTCTGCTCCGATCTCGGTCACCACCTGATTGAAAGGAGGCCCTCTTTCGACGGAGAAACACTGGCCCGGGCCTTTACCGTCATTTGGGCTACCGACTGTGCCTCAACAATCGAAAGGATATCTAATATGACGGGAAAGAAACCGTCTCCCGATCATTATGAACCCATCACCTGGGGACTTTATGAAATGGGAAAAAAGACCGGTGCCTCGGATTATATTTTTGCCGTCCAGACCCTTCAGAGGATTTCAAGAGCAGTGGCTCGTTTCTTTTTGGACTTTGATATCTTCATGACCCCTACCCTCGGGGAACCCCCAGTGGTTCTGGGAACTTTCGATTCTCCTCCGGATGATCTGCTCAAGGGCTGGAGGCGGTCGGCCCGGTTTGTCCCTTTTACTCCCATCTGTAATGCTACCGGGCAGCCGGCCATGTCCGTTCCTCTTTTTTGGAATGAAGAAGGACTTCCAATCGGCACCCATTTTGCGGGACGCTTCGGTGATGAAGCTACGCTATTTCGCCTGGCGGCCCAGCTTGAACAAGCGCGGCCCTGGAAAAACCGCAAACCAGTGGTTTCCGATTGATGTCGATCAATCCGACTACACCACCGGCCTTTCACCTTTTAGCCAAACCAACCGGTGCGCTTTGCAACCTGGCCTGCGCCTATTGTTTCTACCTTTCCAAGGAGAAGCTTTACCCCGGCAGCCTTTTCCGCATGACCGACGAGATGCTGGAAACCTATATCCAACGGCTCATTGAGGCCCATCAGTATCCTGAGGTGACCATAGCCTGGCAGGGCGGTGAGCCAATGTTGATGGGTCTGGATTTTTTTCGACGGTCGATTGAGTACCAGGAGAAATATCGCCGACCTGGGATGACCTTTCTAAATACCATCCAGACCAACGGCACACTGATCAGTGACGAGTGGGCCGCCTTTTTCCGGGAGCACAACTTTCTGGTAGGCATCAGCATCGACGGTCCCCGCCAGCGCCATGATGCCTTTCGACAAGACAAACAGGGCCGGCCGACCTTCGATCGGGTGATCCAGGGGTTGGATCATTTGAAGCAACACGGGGTCGAGTTTAACGCCCTGGTAACCATCCATAAGGCCAATGCCGATAACCCCCTGGACGTCTACCGTTTCCTGCGGGATGAGCTGGAGATCAAGTTTATCCAGCTCATCCCCATTGTGGAGCGTGGGATGGAAACAGGTGCCGTGAGCGATTTCTCGGTCACCGCCGGGCAGTACGGCCGATTTTTAATCGCCATCTTTGAGGAATGGGTTCGCCGCGATGTGGGGGAAACATTTGTCAACATGTTCGACGTGGCCCTGGCCAACTGGGCCGGAGAGCCCCCAAGTCTGTGCGTTTTCGCTCCTACCTGCGGGATGACCCTGGCTATGGAACATAACGGGGACCTGTACTCCTGTGACCATTTCGTCTCCCCGGATCATTTCCTGGGAAATATCGGCGAGGTTCCCATGATTGAAATGGTGACCTCGCCCAAGCAACAAAAGTTCGGCCGGGACAAACTGGACCTGTTGCCTCACTATTGCCGGGAGTGCCGGGTCCGCTTTGCCTGCCACGGCGGCTGTCCCAAGGACCGGTTCATAAAGACTCCAAAAGGTGAGGCCGGGCTGAACTACCTCTGTAAAGGATACAAGACCTTCTTCAAGCATATTGATCGCCCCATGCGCATCATGACCGGGCTCCTGCGCGAAAACCGGGCCCCGGCCGAGATCATGCAGATGCTATAAGATTCTCAACTATGAAATGTTGACCGTTCTCCTGATATTTTATTATTCGTCTCATAATAGTATTCACCCGGTGGGGTCGCATTTTCTTCCGTCTGTGACTTCAGTGCTGGTTTTTTCTTCGAACTTATCCATGGGGGAACTTTTGCCCCCTCCGCATTCCCGCCTGTTAAAAACGGCAGGCGGGCTGCGGCTTCCCCCACTGATAAGTCCGGGAAAAACGGCGCTCTAAAGTCAATGACTCCATAAAATACAACCCCACCTGCCTATGAAGATGTCGTTATTATTTTGAGACAGTTAATAATTATAAAACCGCCTCAATAAGTACCGGGCCTTTAGTATTGACGCCATTTTCGAAATGATCGTTGAATTCCTCGGCAGTGCTTGCCCGAAAAGATTTCACTCCCATACTTCCGGCCAGCGCACAAAAATCCAGCTTCGGATTATCCAGTTGAAACAAAGGGGCGATGAAATCCCGGGCTCCGACAATACCTACTCTTTGCATCTCTAATTCAAGTATGGCATAGGATCGATTAGAGAAAATCACATTGACCACATCCAGTTTTTCACGGGCCTGGGTCCACAAGGACTGAATCGTATACATGGCCCCTCCGTCTCCGCTTAAACAGATAACCTTTCGGTCAGGACAGGCAACAGCCGCCCCTACGGCCAAGGGCAATCCTCCTCCGATTGATCCGCCGGTTAAATTTAACCAATCGTGTTTGGGGGCCCCTCTGGTCAATTTCATCAGCCCTCCACCGGAGGTTCCCGATTCATCACAGATAATGGCATTTTCAGGCATTAAAGCTCCTATGGTGGCGGAAGCCGACATGGGGTTTAATGGGCCGGTCGGCAATTCAGGTCTTTCGGGGTCATACTGCGGATAGCCCAGATTCGATAGGTCCATCTCGTCGACCAGATCACAGAGGGCTTGAAGACCATCCTCTTCAGGGCGGGCCAGTATATGCAGTTGACAATCTTTCGGTATTAGCCGGGTCGGCTTGTTGGGATAGGCAAAAAATGATTCGGGACGGACGGTTTCAACTAAAATCAAGTGCTTGATGCCTTCAAATCTTCTTGAAGACTGTTCTGCGAAATAAGGTAATCGGTTAATCTTGGCCACTCCTGCTCCCCTTTCCAGTCTGCTGACAAAGGTATCGCAAAAGAGCCGGGTATTGGTGGCCGATGAAACCCGGGCTGCGGCCTGTAGCCCTTTTTCCCTGAGCGCTTTTCCGTTCATCAAAATTAAGGCCGGTTCATCGGAGGACAAGACTGAAGCAATTTCACGAATGGTCTCTTGTGGAACTCGAGGGGTTCTATGGATCAGGGGTATTGGGGGAGGTTGACTTACGCTTTCACTCCAGGAAACATCTGCAGGCAGAATCAGAGTGGCGATTCTTCCCGGCGCTTTCATGGCCTCCATTGCTGCTTCTGCACCATCCCAGGCGATAACATCCGGATGATAGCAGGTTCTGACCCAATGGGAAACCGGTCGGGCAATACCCACAACATCGGAATTTAATGGGGTTTCGTTGGATTTATGATAGGTGGCGTGATCTCCAACGATATTGACCATCGGTGATCGTGCTTTTCCGGCATTATGGAGATTGGCCAGTCCATTACCCAACCCCGGCCCTAAATGCAATAACGTACAAGCCGGTTTATCCGCCATCCGGGCATATCCGTCGGCGGCCCCGGTTGCCACCCCTTCAAAAAGGGTCAGAATGGGACGCATTTTTTTAATGGAATTGATAGCGGCTAAAAAATGCATCTCCGAAGTTCCCGGATTGGTAAAACAGATTTCAATCCCGGCATTCAAAAGGGCCTGTACAAGATTTTCAGCTCCGGTCATAAAAAAAACCTCCAAATAATTTGTGCGTTGCCATTCATAAAAGCTAAAACTAAAACTCGTATTCCCAGGGCCAGTCCGGGTCGTTGGCCAGGACATAACTCAAGGCCCGGCGAGCGATGGCCCCTTTCATAGCAGGATGTTTGGTTATGTCCGGGATCTGCTCCCCATCCAAAAAAATTACCCTTCCATCATTCAAACTCTTAACATATTGTTTCGGTGTCCTGATCATAATGGCCTCCTTTGGTTATATTTTTATTGGGAAAAAACAGGAAATATTCACCAACCGAGAAAAGGAAAAGTGGGTGACCTGAAGAAAATTAAAAGAAATTTGACGAGTAGGGTATTAAAAGGATTTTATTTTATAACCCCTTCATTTAACGGTTTTGTTCGTTTCCGCCATAACGACCAAAGGGATTTTTACCTTGCCCTTTCCCATGAGACGATCGACCGCTTCCTGCGAAACGCTCATATAAAGCAGCCTGGCCCTTACCGATACCGGTCTCGAAGCGGTTCTCGGTATCGTCAACTCTTCCTTTAAAAACCCCTTAGGCGGAACACGATGGTCTTGGAGGATCTCTTTGGCCTTGGCAATGTTGTCCACGATTTTGCCCTTGCCGTCTCCGAAAATCGTATTGAAAAGGATTGATCCTTTCGGCAAATATCCCCCGGGCTGGAGCACTCCGGTAGAAAAAATGGTTTTATCGGCAAGGTCTTTTATTACCACTTCGAGCCACATTTGGCGCACATTCGGAATCCCGGTAGGCAGCGAGTGACCGGCACCAGTGTTCCTCACCGATATGCCCATTTTGCCTTCATTAAATCTCGAATTCTCGATTTCGAGTTCTGCCGCATTTTTTAAATGCTCCTCGACCATTTTTGTCTTGGTTTTATCCTTGAACAGGGAAGGCACAGCCATATTGCCCCCCAGGAAATAATGGGTATAGATATGGTTGCGCTGCGGTCCGCCCTGGGCGGCCTGACCTGGATTCCTTGGTCTTGGGGTGGAGCCGGTAGCCGGGATACCGGGGCGTTGGACCATATGGCATCCCTGACAGGTTACGCGTTTTTGAGGATCAGGTGAATTATATGGACTCTTCGACCATTCTTCGTAGGTGGTATCAAGCTTCGTACCAAATACTACATGGCGAACGTTGTGGCAGCCACCGCAGATTTCCGATTTAGTGTGGAATTCCGAGTAACGGCTCTCATGGAAGTCCGATTCCGAATCCTTAAAGGGTCCTCGTTTAATCCCGGGATCCGTTTCTCCGTGGCCCGGCGAGAGAGAAACCTGGTTATTGTAGACAGCATAGGCCCCGGTGAGTGAATGACAATAATCGCACTGAATCCCTTGTTTGGCGATGGCGGCAACCTTGTTGGGGTTGTTTCGTTCCTGAGAAAGCGTATTAGGAAATCCCGAAAAAAAGCCAACCGGCGTATGGCATTTGACGCAGGTCTCACTCTCCTTTATTTCGCCGGGATCGGTGAGCCCTTTCAGGGAATGAAAGGCGACGGCCTGATAAATGGGGTCGGCCTGGGAAAGGTTATGCATGGAGTATTTCCATTGATTGTAGATTTCATCGTGGCAATCACCGCACTTCTCGGGTGAGATAAACCTCGAGAGTTCGAAATGCTGCCTCTCGGGGGAGGGAAATAAGGCCAGGGGAAATGATAAACTGATAATGATAATAATAAAAATGAGTATCTTCGATTTAAAGTATTTTATCATGTTGGGCTAAATTAGAAAGAAAGCAACGTTATGTCCAAAAAAATATTTTATTCAATATGATGACGTTGGATTTATGCCTTTCTCTTATGGTCAGACAACATTTAAAAATTTTACTATAAAACTTATAACCGGTTTGTAAATATATTTTTTCCTCTTTTGCTATTTGATGGAAAGTCTGATTGAAAAATGGGCCGATGCCTTTTCTTTACCTTCCCAATTACGAAAGTGATCCATGGCAATTTCGGTTTGACCGTGTTTCTTGGCCTTAAAGAACCAAATAGCCACAAGCGGGGCACCAACCCTGCCTCCAGACTGATCCCTGTTTTCTTTTGAGACCAATTTCAAATACTCTTTGTCAAACTTATCGATATGCCATTGATAACCGGCGCTCCCCAATTCTTCGAGTTCGACCCTGAATATATCACCCTTATTGATTTCAATGATCTTGCCGTTGTTTTCCTTGTTTATCGTGATCAAATTCTTATTACCCATGTCTTTGTCCGCCCCCATTCCACGGTTTCCTCCCAACAATACAAGGAAAAGGGGCAGAAAAACAAATAAGAGCAGAAAGTTCTTCTTCGGACCCCTGAATAGGTTCATTTGTTTTAATCCTTTGAAAGGTTTTGAAGGTTCATCTATAATATGAAGATTCACTTTAAAAGCCAAGTTTTTAATTTTTGAAAAGCCTATGCCAAAGATTTCAGAGCTGAGGAACCCCGTTAACTCCATCTGATATAAGTTTTTGCCTTAAGCACATAAGCAATACCAGACAAAAAATTGTCTTCTTGAACCGTTTTATGTTAATATTGAATAAAGAGTTTTCCTCCCAACAAAGGAGAAAATAAGCAACCTAAAGTGGTCATCAGTTAGGTATCAGCCGTATTATTCCGTTCTATGTGGATTCCAGATTAATGGGTCCTACTCCAAGATTGCTGAAGTTATATTCTGGTAGGCTTGAAGGTAATAAAAAAATACCAAAAGAAAGGGATTGGGGAAGTAATTCGACTATGCGGGATCTTAATCCGAAACATGTAGAAGCGGTTCTTGATCTTATCAATCAAGGCCCATATTTCAGGCTGCTTTCCATACAGATAAAAGAGCTGGGCTTAGGCTATTCGCTGGTCGAGATGGAGATCGGCCATCAGCACATGAACCCCTTCGGGGGTCTTCACGGCGGGGGTTATGCCTCGGTTATCGATACAGCGGCCTACTGGTCGATTTATTGTGAACTGGAGGAAGAGCTCGGATTGACCTCCCTGGATCTCAAGGTTGATTTCCTGGCCTCGGTCACTATCGGAAAAATTCTTGTCCAGGGGCATCGTATCAAAATGGGCCGGACCATTTGTCTGGCGGAAGCTACGGCCTTTGATCATCAGGAGAAATGGCTGGCACACGGCACTTCCAAAATGATGGTCCTCCAAGGCCCCCAAACCATGATTGAAGCCTCCAACTTCATCGGTTCAGCCTCACTCCCGCCCAAATTCATTTAACATAGGAGAAAATCCGCACCTTTACCACCCACCCCAATAAATCTGCTTCCAAAGCCCGGCTTTATTTTCAGATATTGATTAATTAAGGGGTCATTCTGAAAAATTCCGGTCAAAACCTTCAAAAAGCACCTTCTGATTAACAGCGAAAATTCTCGGGCTTTTATCATGGATCTAAAGTCGGGGCAATCCTTAAAAAAACACCTTAAAATAAATTTGTCATTGTAAAGCAGTCATTATAACATTAAACTGGTTTCCATCCGGAAATTCAGGATTTCCGGATGAACACTAAACTAATATAAGTGGGTTGTAGATAAGAAAAAGAAGAATTGGGGCTTTTCAACGGTCATTGGGAGTACCGTCCTAAGGATCAATTAAATGGGTTTTATTGTTATTGAAGACAACCTGACCAGACTGAAAACGTATCGGAATGATCCCGGTCAAAACCTTAACTGGTCCTCCGTTTTTGTTTTACCGGATTGGATGGAGGTCTGGTGGCAGGTTTTTGGTTCAGAAGCCGATTTACTGGTACGTACGATGCGGGAAGGCGAAAAGGTCATCGGTATCGCGCCATTAATGGTAAAAAACGGAACGGCGTATCTTATTGGCGATACGGATGTTTGCGACTATCAGGATTTTATCATCACACCCGGCCGGGAAGGGGAATTCTATCATCTGATTCTGGACGACCTGAAAAAAAATGGGATCACCCGCCTGGACCTTAAACACCTTCGTCCAGACTCCACGGTTTTAACAAGCCTGAAGGGGATAGCGGAAAAATGCAAGTATCCGGTGGTCAGTGTTCAAGATGCCCTTTCCCTGGAGATTGATTTACCTTTGCACTGGGACGAATATCTGGAGACTTTGAGTTCCAAGCAACGGCACGAGGTAAGGCGCAAACTGCGGAGGCTGTTCAATGAGGGGCAGGTAGAATTTCATTTCATCAGCGATAAGACAGTCGTTCACGAAACCATGGAGCTCTTTTTCAGGATGTTTACCGAGAGCCGGAAGGACAAAGCCGCTTTCCTGACAAAAAAGATGAAATTATTTTTTGGTTTGCTGGCCGACACGATGGCCCAAATTGGTTTATTGAAAATCGGTGGCTTATTACTTAATAAAGAACCGGTGGCCGAGATTATGTGTTTCGATTACAATCGTTGCCTATATCTCTATAACAGCGGTTACGATCCAAACTTTACGGCATTAAGCGCAGGTCTGGCATGTAAACTCCTGGCGATTAAAAGCAGCATCGAACAGGGTTATAAAAGGTTTGATTTTCTAAAGGGTCCCGAATCCTATAAGTATCACCTTGGCGGTAAAGAGGTCCCTTTGTATCGTTGTCAAATAAGCTTAACTTAACCATGCCGGAATAATATCTAAAGGAGGTTCACTTAACGATGGAGAATCCGACTTATTTGCTGGTCATTTCACCCCATCCCGACGATTGTGAATTCGGAATTGCCGGGACTGTGGCCGGACTGGTAAAAGAAGGAAAACAAGTTGTATATATCATTTGCACCAACGGAGATAAAGGTACCGGCGATCGAAACCTCAAACCCGAGCAGTTGGCTGTCATTCGGGAAAAGGAGCAATTGACCGCAGCCCAACTCCTCGGCGTTAAAGAAACTGTTTTTCTCCACTACCCGGACCAGGGTCTTGAAGACTGCCATGAGTTCAGAAGGGATCTCGTTCGCGTTATCCGCCGCTACAAACCTTTTGCCGTGGCCACCGCCGACCCCTATCGGAAATACATCTGGCACCGCGACCACCGCATCACCGGCATAGTTGCGCTGGACGCTGTTTTCCCTTGTGCCAGAGACCATCTGGCCTACCCGGAGCTGTTCGACGAGGGGCTGGAGCCATACAAGGTCAGGGAAATGTGGTTCTGGGGCTCGGAAGAACCCAACTACCGGGTGGATATTACCGCGACCATGGAAATAAAGCTAACCGCCCTGGCCTGCCATAAAAGCCAGGTGGGGGACCTTTCTCCGGAAATGAGAGCGCGGATTAAAGACTTCGCCACGAAAAGGGCCGAAGGAGAAAATTTTGAACTGGCCGAGGCTTTCCATCGCATTGAGATACGGAATTAATAAGGGTCTCAAAATAATATCAACATACAAGGACCAGAGGGGTCTTTTTGGGGAGATTGTCCAAAGGGTAACATATCGCCCTATCCCGGCCCGACCAGCAAAGTTTGATTCGAGGCAGGGCATACACTTTAGCTCGTTTCCGGCTCGGGTGAAGGCCTGCTCTTGATTTAGTTAAATAATTGGCCCGGGATAGAAGCTTCCAGGTTCAGGGTGGACAATCCCCCCAAAAAGACCCCTCTGGTCCTATATTGGACAAGCCCATCACCCACATATTAAAATTACTACGAGAGCCTTCTTAAGAAGACAGCCAGAGGACGTCTCCGCAGAGATCGGGACGGCTGGGGCGGGAGGCAAAAACAGCATATTCTTCTTGGGCTTCCCGGAGAGTAGTTTCCAGGCCATGACCGGGATAAATAACCGTATTATCAGGCAATAGGAAAATCTTTTCGGTTATCGAAGTCAAGATCTGCCGAAAATCACCCGGGGTGTTTGTTCGGCCCGGTCCCCCTGGGAAAATGGTATCGCCGGCGAACAGATATGGGCCGATCTTAAAACATAAGCTGCCCGGCGTATGACCCGGGGTGTGCAGCACTTCAACCGTGAACTTTCCCAGGGAAATTGTACTGCCATGGTCCAGAATTATCTCAGGAGGCGTCTTTAGACGATAAGAATCCTCCAGGTGGGTAGCCAACGGAATTTTCAGGTGAGAGCGCAACTCAGCCAGGGCCCCGGTGTGATCGAAGTGATCGTGAGTAAGTAAAATATAACGGGGTTGAGTTTCTTTTAGGCATTCGATAATTTCCGAAGCACCCCCCGGGGCGTCCACCACCAGGCTTTCGCCGGTTTTTCCGCATACTACGATGTAGGTATTCGTCCCGTAGGGTCCCAACTCCATCCTATCGATGCGGATATCCTTATTATTAACGACTATCGGCATAACAAACCTTCCTTTATTAATGTAATATTGACCAAAATGGATTGGGGGGGTTTTATTTTTGGGGTTGTCCACCCCTAAGCCATAAGTTTCTTTGCCGGGCCAAATATTTTAACTAAATCGGAAACAGGTCTTCACCTTTTCCTGAAAAACGCTTTGGTGCACCTGGGGGCCTCCAGGCCTGCCTCGAATCAAACTTTGCCGGACGGGCCGGGATAGGGCGATAAGTTACCCTTTGGACAATCCCTAAAAATAACCCCCCCCCAATCTCATGCAAATATACCAGTTTCATTTTAACTCTATCATGAGACCCTTAATAATGTAGTCTTCACCTTCCTTCCGGATCGGATCGATCTAATACAATCGTCTGACCTGTATGCGCCGCTTCCGCCAGACCATCCAACACTTCCATGTTCCGAACGCTCTCCTCGGGTGAATAAGCCAGGGGGATCTTTCCCGAAACCGCATCCGAAAAGTGTTCCACCATGAGCTGATACTCATCCGCACCCTCAGTCACTTTTTTTTCCCCTACCGCCGCCTCCCGATCTCGAATAATAAACTCCGCATCCTCCTCCCAGGGGATGAAGGCATTATGCGGAAGCTCAATGGATTTTCGGGTTCCAACAACCGTGTAGGTTTGCTGTAAGGCGGAAATAAAGCTGGCTTCCAGGGTAGCCAGGCCATTGCCCGGAAACCGAAGGGACCCCACGAAATGCACATCAACCCCGGAAGCGTGATAAATAGCCTGCCCTTGAACCCCTATGGGTTCGCCCCCCATCAACCAACGGGTGACACTGACACCATAGCAGCCCACATCAAGCAGGACTCCTCCCCCCATTTTCGGTTGCAATCGGGAACATTCACCGCTGGCCAACATGGTCTCCTCCATATGGTAACAGAAAGCAGCTCGCACCAGAACCGGGGTGCCTATGGAACCGTCAGCGATCATTTCTTTGATCCGAAGGTTTCGGGGGTGAAAGCGATACATAAAGGCTTCCATCAGCAATAATCCCGCTTTTTTTGCCGAAGCGGCCATCTCCCTTGCCTCTTGCGCATTGCAGGCCAACGGTTTTTCACAAAGGACATGCTTGCCGGCTTCCAAAGCCCTAAGAGTCCAGTAATGGTGCAGATGATTGGGAAGCGGATTATAGATGATCTGGATCTCTGGGTCAGCCAACAGGTCTTCATAGGTTCCGTAGATACGGGGGATATTATGATCGGCTGCCACCAAAGTCCCCTTTTCCGGAGAACGTGTGGCCAAGGCATATACCTGGCCATTGGAGGATTTCTGGATAGCAGGAATGACACAAACCCTGGCAATATTGGCGTTACCCAGGATACCCCAGTTAATTTTCTTACTCATCCACCACCTCCACCGACCCTCCTTTGCCGGCCGACTGGGCCGCTGCTTCAAGAATGGCCACAACCAGGGCCGACTGCTCCACAGGAGCTTCGATCGGCTCCCCGGTCAATAAATGATCGGCTAAATTCCGGTATAGAGAATAATTCCGCGGTTCAGGGGTAGCCAGCTTTTGGGCAACAATCTGGCCGGAATTGTGGCGCCGGTGCAGGATCAGTTCCGGCAGCATCTCGGTGGCCGGAATCTCGTGTTCCCGGAAATACAGGACCGGATCCGGTTCGTATATAGTCTTCTCCCGCCAATGACCGATAATGGCCCCTTCCGTCCCCAGCAAATACCATTTAGGTTTGCGCAGGGCACAAATATCGGAGTGGATGAACTCGGCCTCCTGACCACCGGAAAAACGTATCTGGATGCGTTCCTGATCGGCATTGGTAATGTCATGCCAGACCCGTTTATGACGGGTTCCGATAACCGATTCAACCCGGTCGGGAATCAGGCTCACAACCCAATCCAGATAATGTCCTCCCCAATCATAGCAGGTGCCCCCCGATATCTCCTCATGCGAATGCCAGAATCCGCAGGGATGTGAAAACCCGCCCACAAAGGTTTCCAGATAAAAAAGCTCCCCGATCAACCCTTCGGCCAAGGCTTGTTTAACGGCCAGGTAATCCCTATCCCAACGTCTGTTCTGGCAGCAACTCAGATGCACCTTTTCTCTATCCGCCGCCTCGACCATTACGGCGGCTTCTTTTCCTATTCAAGGCCAGGGGTTTTTCAGAACACATGTTTCCCTGCAGCCATCATCTCCAACGAGAGCCGGGCATGGGTGTTGGGTGGGGTGCAAATGATAACCAGATCCGTATCGGCAGACCGGGCAAAGTCCTCGACCGCGGAATAGGTTTTAATGCCGGGGAAATCCACATTGGCTTGGTTCAGCCTTTCCGGATTTAGGTCACAAACCCCCTTAAGGTGTAACCCGGGTGTTGCCAGCACCCCCAGTCCATGCTTTTGTCCGACATTCGGAGAATAGCCCAAAAGACCGACGCCCAGCCATTGATCCCGGATGGGGCGTCCGGCCAATTCCTGAAGGAGGCGGAAAAGAAGCTGTTGTAAACCTGGATCGTCATAAGCCGATAGGGTGGTACAGGCAATGTGACCCTTCCCCACCGGTCGCCTTGTAAGCACGGGGATGTGACGGTATCTCCAGTCGGTGTAAAGAATAGTTTCAGTTTCTTCGGCCGTTATATCTAAACCCCGGTATCTACCTTTCAAAAAAATTGGATCCTTCAAGCGCCTGGACAGGGGATGATCGCCATTCTGAAATAATACCCTCAACTCAGTAAACGGGCCCCGCAGGGGTCGGTTGAGCCCCAAAGATTCTCCGGCAGAGGTCCATCCATTGCATTAACCAGCCCTATCCACCCTCCTCCGGCCAGGACATACTGCCTTAAGCGTTCAGGAGGGTCACCGAAATTTTCCAGGTCACTGGTAACAATCACCTGGAAGTGACTGATCTCTTGTGGAAGCTCCGGGGCGATACACAGGGAGAGGTTTGGGATTCTTTGAAAATAAGTGATGAGGGGATGCAAAGGGGAGTGGACCCCTTGGGAAATAATTAAAATAGAGAGGGGGGGATGGGTAATCATTTTTGGCCACCTTTGATAGAATGCATGATTACTTCAGCCGCCATCGGGAGCCGTCAAGGGTATCCTCCACGATGACCTCGGCCTGTTCCAGGGTTTGTCGAATCGCATCAGCCGCATCATACTTTTTTTCTTCCCTGAATCTTTTTCGCAATGTCAGCAGTTGATCTACAAGAGGTATAAGGCAATCGGTTCTGCTTCTCGGAGCGGACTCCAGTTTTACCCCGAGGGAGACGATCAGCTTTTGAAAGGTGCCCCTGGCTTTAGAGGTTGATTGAGGGCTTTTGAGATCCATTTGGGTTTTCCAGATTATTTGCTCAAGCTCAAGGAGAGCACCGACCATTTCCTTTGTTTCATGTTTCTCAAGCCCATGATTAAAGGCCTTCTCAATAGCCTGGATACTATCTTCCAGGGACCCCTCGGCCTGGTCCCGTGTCGGTGTTTTGAGGGATGGTCCCTCTGCTGCTGAGGTTTTTTGCCGATCGGTATCTTCTCTTTGAAGAAATTTAAGGGGAAAAAGCTCCCCTTTTTGAAAAACCCTGTCGATACCTCGGCAACGGAGGGTCACACCCCCGAGTCCTTTGACTGATGCCTCCTCCTTTTCCAGATCCAGGATGCAAGCCGTATGCTCATCCAGGCCAAGAAGGGACACATCATCCGGCAGGAACGATTCCAATTGTTTCAGACGCCCCTCCCCCATATAACAGAACCGGGTATCATGGGTCCCACCCTCGGCATTATTCCAATGAGGTATGACCACCAGATTGAAACCGAAGTGGGCCAGAATATTCATCCCCTTGACCCAATGAAGCTCCTGACCCACCTTATAGATCTCATACACCGGAAGGGTGAACCGTCCCAGAGTCAGGGCCGCGGCGCTGGCCGCCGCCAGACACCCCCCACTTTCGATCTCATCGATAAGAATTTCAGGAATGGGGGTCTGTTGCCATTGGCGCAGGGCATATGTAGGGCTCCCCGGTCCGATGAGGACAAAATCGGCGGATTGAAGCTTCTGAAAGGTCTGGGCCAGCTCATAGGTTGTTATCGTCTCTTTTGCTTTATAACTGGCAATAGACATGGATTGATTCAAATGTTTATGAAAATAATCCACTGCCTTCTCAGAGATCAGGTCTGCGTTAAGCTCGAAACCGGCCGGGGTATCCAAAAAGACGGCTTGCGGAGATGGGGGAAGAGCGGAAAAAAGTTCTTTATAAATCTCGACCATGGTGGGGGTTAATTCCCCTGAGCCCATAAGGGCGATGATACCTTTTTTTTCTGCCATCCTTCAGCCCTTCTTGTTAAACCTTCCTATTCAGCAGATCAAAACAAATCATGCGGATTATTCCTTGCCAATAGCCCCTTTTTTAGATTCTAACTTTAAACTAAACTTATTAATACCCCCTTATCACACAGTTACATTTGAAAGATCATCTTTGTTCAGGGCAAAAGTCTCCTCCTGGAGAAGACCTCTGGACTGCTGATCGCGATACAGTGTTATTGACCCTTTTCCATAAATCCGCCATTGACCCTCCGGGTCTTCGTTGATCATCCCGGTTTCTTCATCAATGCCGATAAAAAGGATTTCAGGGTGTTTCCTGGCTACCTGTGTGGCCCAACTCTTCCCAAAGGTATTGTGATGGGGCAGGACGCAGGCACCGGATACAAGATTAAGCCCCGGTTGGATCGAATTGGTACCCGGGTCATAATAATATTCACATAATACCATAGCCCCGGCGCTGCTCCCGGCAATAACCGCCCCTATTTCGTAGGCGGCCAGTATGGCCTTCCAGCAAAGGCTCCCCATAAGGGTCTGAGCCAGATACTGAGGAAAACCGCCCAGCAGATAAATCAGGCGGGAAAGTCTCAAGGCCTCGGTCAGCCCTTGATCATTGGCCGATGTCCGGTCGATAAGCGGTAAAGAGGTTACCTGGGTGGCGCCTAACTCTTGAAACCAGGACACCCCCCTTTGCCCGGCTTGCCGATGATTGTCATCCGGGGCTGCAGCCGCCGGGATGATGCTTAAACGAGCATCGAAACCACCGGTCAGCTCCAAGGCCCGCAGATCCGGCAGGGACATCAACCCCCCGAACTCGGCACCGCCTTCTAATACTATATATCCCATTGGAATTTTACAAAGCACATCTAAGGAGTTATCTCCAGCATTTTCAGCAATCGAGCTTTTTTTTAACGTTTAGAATCCAGAATTCAGTACAAAAAATGGAAATTTCTTTTAAGGTTTATTTTCATTCAGAATTCTGAATTCTGGCTCCTGGATTCTGAATTTAGGAATTTCAATTATTTTGATCCAGAAAGTGACAGCTCAGTTTAACGAAATATTTATGACTCATAGACCTTAATTTTCCAAAGTGGAGTGAGTGTGTTTGATACAAAATGCGAAAGATGCAATTAAAGACAGATCAGAAAGAAACAGGGAACATTTTAGGGCATACCTCACCATCGATATTTTTTGACAAGAAAATGAACCGAGCGGCTTTTAGGTCTGCCCAATGGGTATGGGATTTTCACTTTTGATCCACAAATGATAAAAATTAAGAGCCTGCCAGGCAGCTTGGGTAATTTTGAGGGTGGTTCTATCCGCATGGCGAATAATCTTTCCAGCCACATCAAGTATTTTTCGTCTCAAGGTAGTAGCGTAGCTGCTCACCCCGACTACCGGCGCACAAACATCTTCTTTAAAGGCCTCATAAATAAAAAAACCTATCACCATAGTGAAATAAAATGCCGCATTTTGATGAAATCGTTTAAACGGAAGCTGTTGACTGCCAAAATCTTTCAAGGCCCGGTTAACCAACTCATCTCCCCCACGATCATGATAAGATTCTACAATGCCCCCAGGTGTGAACATCTTGCCCATTCCAGCCTCTTCCAGCCCCTTATCCAGTTCGGTCTCTCCTCCCAAATTGGTGTAGATTATCGTATCCGGACGGGCAAAGTTCAGAAGCATCTGTCTGTCTTTATAAAGAGGCCGGCAAAAAATCACTCGGCGGGCTTGATCCCAACTGTTCCGCTGGTCCATAAATTCCGTATACTCCCAGACCTGGTTCCCATTCTTATAGGAGCCCCAACACGAATGATCCATCTGGCCTACCCGCACTTTGATATCCTCGTCAAGCTTCCCGCCGCAGATATACCCCACCTTCAGCGATTCAAAAACCTTGAAAATCTTCTGGTCAAAAAAGCCACTATCCAATCGAATAATAATCGGCACATCTTGGCGATAGTCCTTCCGGATAAAAGTCACCATACGACGGACCATCTTCTCGACATCCGTTCCATGATTAGAGTGTTTGTCCCCACTACGGAAAAGGGCATCCACGATAAATCGACTCCAGGTCATCTGCAGGGGTTGAAACCCTTTTTCCTTCTTATAGGTCGGTTTAACTCCTTCCCGTTTCTCCGCCTCATCATTGTCCATTACCATCGTATCTATACCCAGAATGATCACCAATGGCTTCACTATTTGAAGCCGCCATCCAAAAAGCCTAAGCAACACTTGGCGAAACAAATGGGTCCAGTGAACCAAGAGGGATTGATAAAATCTCTTGACCGAATGCGAAGAAAGCATATGGTCGCTATCGGTCTCAATGGTCCTAGCATATACCCTCATCATTCTTAAGACTATCAAAGTAAACCAAATGTCGACTGGTCCCATCCATCAAAAAACAGAACATTTGCTTAAAAATCTCTGTCAGGGCTTGCCCTTTGCAACTCTTTCGGAGAGGGCCAAAAAGCTGCTCAATATAGGGCAACAGGGCAATGTTTCTCAAATAGCGAACATACAAAGTCAAGCCCGCTCGACTCGTCATAAAACATCTCCTGTTATTCCAACAGCATCAATTTTTCATTACTTTTACATCCGTCCGTGCTATTATTTTTCACGTTTCCTCCCACCCAATGGGTTCCTCGGTTATCAAGAGGTTGTTTTCCGTTCTCTTGTTATACCAAATAGTTGCCCATTTGGGTGGGTTTTTTTATGCCCAAAACGATTTTTTAGGAAATAGTTAGTTTTGATTAGACTTCTTTTAAATATTCTCGGATCATCAAGGCGGCGCTGCCGCCTTCACCGGCCGCACTGACAACCTGCTTGGTGCTGGTTGCCCGAACATCCCCGGCGGCAAAGATGCCTGGAATACTGGTTTCCAGAAGGAAGGGATCCCTTTTTTCAAAACCCTCCAGCTTGTCCTTCTGGTGGTGTAAGGCATGTCCGGTGACGATGAAGCCCTTAGGGTCCAGGAGGATGGCGCTGCCTTTTAGAAATCCCGTATTTGGAAACAACCCGATAAAGACAAATGCGCCATCAACCGGCATCTCTTCCTCGATTCCGTTCTGATTGTTTATAATCCTCAATTTGGTTAATCTTGATTGATCGCCCATGAATTCTTTCACCTCGGTATACCAGCGAACCTGAATTTTGGGATTGTTGAGCACATTTTCCTGAATGATTTTTGTAGCCTTGAATTCGCCTTTGCGAACCAGGACGGTTACCCGGTCGGCAAATCTGGTTAAAAAAAGACTTTCTTCGGCGGCGCTGTTACCCCCGCCAATCACAGCTACCTGTTTCCCTTTGTAAAAAGGCCCGTCACAAGTAGCACAGTAGTGAACCCCGGCTCCCGTGTATTCTTCTTCTCCCGGAACATCCAATTGTTGGTAACGGCTTCCGGTTGTAATCAAGAGGGCCTGGGCGCTGTATTGACTCCCGTCGGAATTCTCTACACATTGATAGGGATCTTTCCGAGAAACACGAACGACTTCCTGGGTCTGGAGGAGTTCCACTCCGAATCTTTTCGCTTGTTGGTGCAGCCGATTGGAAAAGTCCAATCCCGCAACCCCTTCGGGAAATCCCGGCATGTTGTCGAGCATTTCCGTCCCGGCCGCCTGACCGCCAAAGGAAGCCCGCTCGATAATAAGGGTATCTATACCTTCCCGGGCGGTGTAAATGGAGGCTGTGAGTCCAGCCGGGCCTCCACCAATGACGATCAAATCATAATGGTTCCGGGCGGCCTTTGTCTCCAGACCCAGTTTCATCGCCAATTCCGCATTACCTGGATCAACCAGGAAAGAGCCGTCGGGAAAAACAATCATGGGAATAAGCCTCTTGCCTTGATTTTTTTCCAAAACAAACTCATAGGCTTCCGGATCCTGTTCAATATCTTTCCAGTTGTAAGGAATCTGGTGTTCACCCAGGAATTGTTTACACCGCCGGCAATCCGGGCACCAATGGGCACCCAACACGCTTATTGCTTTATCTCCCACGATAGGATTCTCCGATTATTTTTTTCTTTTTTTCTTGTGAATAGCTTCCAGGAATATTATGTTAAGTTCTAATCTAATGGCCCGGTGCGGATAAAAAACTTTTTGGGGAATAGGATATCCCGCACCAGGATATTCCGGCACCGGGAAACGAACTATTTATTATTTATGGCAGATTTCCGGAAAAATGTCTAACGATTTAGAGCCCAATCTCCCTCCTTTTCCCGGATAATGAGGCTCAGATCCCAATCTCCCCAAGATGCAGACAGATTAAAGGATCAACTATAAAATGGAAGGGCATAAAAATCTTGTCCGGATTTAAACCCTTTCATGAGACTTGACAAAATTTTAAGAACCTAGTGAGGAAATAAAATGATTGAAAAAATTTTTGATGATTTATACCGGCTTGAAATTCCCCTTCCCAGAAGTCCGCTGAAAGCCCTGAATTCCTACCTGATCCGAGGGGAGGATCGTTTCTTGATTATCGATACCGGGATGAACCGGGAAACTTGTCTTAAAGCAATGCGGGCATGTCTCAAGGAACTGGAAGTGGACCTGAATAAAACCGATTTTTTTATTACCCATCTGCATGCCGACCATCTCGGTCTGATCGCTCATCTGGCCACCGACTCTTCGAAGGTCTATTTCAGCCGCGCGGAGGCGCAAGGTCATCTCCGGCAATGAAAAACCGTCTGAGGAGCGACGGGCCGAAAGTATGAAATATTATATCTCCTGCGGTTTTCCGGAAGAGGAATTGAAAACAGCCATGGAAAATCATCCGGGGTTTCGCTACAGCCCTCAGCGAAAGGTAGATTTTACTCTATTACAAGAAGGCAGTGAAATAACTATAGGTGACTACAACTTTACCTGCATTGAAACGCCCGGCCATTCTCCCGGTCATATGTGCCTTTATGAACCCCGAAAAAAGCTCTTTATCTCCGGGGACCACATCCTGATCGATATTACCCCCAATATTACCAATTGGGCCGATCTGGAAAATTCCCTAAAATCCTATCTGACGAATTTAAACAAGATTTATGATCTTGAGATTGACCTGGTTTTACCGGGACATCGCAACCTCATACGGGATCACCGAAAAAGGATCGACGAGTTGCACGAACATCACCGGGATAGATTGGCTGAAGTCCTGGTGGCCTTGAAAGAGGGTGAAAAAACCGCCTGGCAGATAGCCCCCCATATCTCCTGGGATATTAATTTCCGATCCTGGGAAGATTTTCCCCCGGTTCAAAAATGGTTCGCCCTTGGTGAAACCATGGCCCATATTGATTATTTAGTGGCCGAAGAGAAAATCAAAAAAAGAGAGGAGAAGGGACGGATACTGTTTTCTTTAAAGTGATGGTGGTCAAGGAGTAAAATGCAGGTCTTGGGTAAGTAGAATCAAAGCAATAAATCGACAATGAGCAAAGAGTAGTGGATGAGCGGTTCCAACTGTTATACCTTGAATAATAACCAACTTGTTTGGAGATAACCCTGAATTCTTAATCCGGTCTTTACCCGGAATTCAAACAATAAAGGAGGGCGAAATGTCTGATTGGAAAAAATTGATTCCAGAGCAGGTCGACGGACTGGCAAAAGAGGTCATAGAAATCCGCCGCGACCTCCATCGACATCCAGAAGTTTCCGGGAAGGAAGAACGAACTTCGGCCCTCGTAGCCAATTATCTTTCGGATTTAGGGATGCAGGTTCGACGGTGTCGAGAGAACTACGGGGTCGTTGGCCTTTTACAGGGGGCCAAACCTGGACCGACGGTGGCCCTTCGGGCTGATATGGATGCCTTGCCGCTGATCGAGGCCACCGGGGTCGAATACGCCTCACAGGTTTCAGGGGTGATGCATGCCTGCGGACACGATCTCCACACCGCGATCCCAATTGGGTACCGCGGCGGTCCTGCATCGTTTGAAGGACCGGCTGGAGGGCAATGCCCTTTTCCTCTTCCAACCCTCGGAGGAATTTTTTCCCGGAGGAGCAAAGGGGATGATCCAGGAAGGGGTTTTAGATGATCCAAAGCCCGATGCGGTTTTCTCCCTCCACACTTCCTCCATCCCGGTAGGGCAGATAGCGATTATCCCGGGTCCGATGATCGGGTCGGTTAGCACCCTGAGCCTTCGAATACTCGGTAAAGGCGGCCACTTTTCCGGTCCCCACCAGACCGTGGATCCCATCGCTGTGGCCGCCCACGTGGTTACGGCCCTCGAATCGATGATGACCCGCAAGGTGGACCCTCTCGACCCGGCGGTTCTCACTTTCGGGATGATTCAGGGCGGAACGCGGGACAATATCATAGGCGACATGGTGGTTCTGCGTGGTAATATAGGCGCTCTGGACGAATCCCTTTGTATATTTCTGATGGAGGAACTTGAAAAGACGGTCAAAGGGGTTACCCAGGGGATGGGGGCCGGCTACAAGCTCAAGTACATCCATGGCTATCCGACCATGCGTAATGATCCGGAAATGACGGCCTATGTGCAAGGGATCGCGAAATCTTTGATCGGAGAACCGAACATCAAGACCTGTAGGCCCAACCTTGGCGGGGAGGATTTTTCCTTCTTCCTGCAGAAGGTTCCCGGAGCCATGTATTTCCTGGGTACCCATGACCCGGCCACCGGACCTCCGATTTCAAATCATGATCCCCGGTTCAACCCTGATGAAAGAGCCATACCGCTGGGAATGGAATTGATGTCGCATCTGGTGGCCGAATTCAAGGAGTCCGGCCGCCGTTAATCCTGTCTTTCGCCGTAAAAGAGGGATCTCCCTGTATATTAGGGAAATATGAAACCAATATCAATCAAACAAAAGAATGACAAGAAAGTAGACCTGACCCTTTCGAGCTGCAGAAAGCAATAAGCATTCGGGGTATCATTTTTCGCTCTTGAACCTGGTAAAAATAATAAGGAAATTTATCCCTTCAGGTCGATATACTCACAAAGCGCCTTTTCAAACTTCAGGAGGGCAGGAATTTCAATCAATTCTCCCTTGCCATGAAAGTTCCGTCCGAATCCGGTCCCGGTAATGATCACCAGTGATTTATAAGGGGCAAAGTGCCGGGCGTCGGTCGCGCCGTGCATGCTGGTGAGCTTCAATTTGCATTTCAGTGATTGCTCCATAATCTTTTTAAAGTCCTTAATCTCTTTCTGTTCAGGGTCGGTACTGTAGCAAGGGTCATAATTAAGGACCTCGACATCATCGACTCCCTTGATCGATTGAACAGACTTGATGATCTTGAGGTGATCCCCCTTTTCGGTAAGCCGGATATTCAAATACATCTCGGCATAATCGGCAATCTTGTTGATGACATCCCCCCCGGATTAATCCCAGATTAACCGTGTCTTTCCAACGATTTTTGGCAGTAGTGGCCGGAAAGAGTTTTTTAATATGGCTATAGACCGTGATAAGCTTTTCGTTGGCATTGATTCCCCACCAGGGCATTGATCCATGTCCGCTCTTTCCCCGGCAGACCACTTTAAGGTTCAGAATCCCTTTTTGACGGTAGACGATAGCCTGATCCGCATCAAGCATAATCACTTTTTTTCCACTAAATCCCTTGGAAAGAAGAAGATGGGTGGTTGGGCCGCCGATCTCTTCATCAGTGGTAAAGAAGGCCCCCACTGATTTCCCTTTTTTAGCAGCATGAAGCAGCGCCTTTATAGCAACGGTTACATGGTTCTTGCAGTCACAGGCCCCGCGTCCGAAAAGTGTCTCCCCTTTAACATAGGGCTTGAACTGATCGGCGTCTCCTTCCACCACATCGACATGTGAAACAATCAGAATCTCAGGGCGTTTGGTCTTTTGGGTGCAGGCGAACATAACCGGACGGTCAGGGCCTTTGAGTATCTGCCTTTGAATCCAGATCCCCTGCGGTTTCAGAATCTTTTCAATAAAGTTCAAGGCCGCCTCAAGTTCGCTGATACGATCGGCCGTGGTCCGGAAGGTGATCAGTTTTTTTAACAATGCGATGGAATCCATTTGAGTTCCTTTCTCCGGTTTAGTGGTTGATCCGATAACAATCAGATTATAAGATAGCTATCACTCCGAAGGCAATTTAATCCTTTTTCTTATTTTTCGATTCGGCAACTGACAGAGATGCCTTCTCCGCTGCCCTTTTGGATATAGGTTCGGAATTTTAAATTTCCTTTGACATAATCAAGAAACTTTTTAATGTGCGGATCATAGTGCCACAACACATTATGGGCGCTAAAGCATCCACCGGGGATTATCTTGGCTTCCAGGTCGAGGAAGTACTGCCGATACCAGTCCTTGTCGGCATCACAGAAAATAAAATCAAAAGGCCCTTGGAGGCGAGGCACCAGATGGTGGGCGTCGGCCAGCCGGGCATCGATATAGGCGGCCACACCGGCTTTTTTAAAGTTGGCCAAAGCCTTTTCCTGCCGCTCGGGATTGATTTCAATCGTGGTCACCCGGCCTCCGGTTTTTGAGGCCGCCCAGGCCAGCCAGATCGTTGAATGCCCGGTGGAGGTGCCGATCTCCAGGATATTTTTGAAACGGCCCTTGAGAATAAGTGAATATAAGATTTTCCCATCCTCATAAGGAACATTTAAATCCGACCAGGAATTGCGGGCCTCCTCCAGAAAGCGGGAGACTTGGCTATCCAAAGCGGATATACCTGCGGGTGTTTGGGCGAATAAAAGGCCGGACAAGCTGAGATAAGATCAATAGTCCCGATAAGGTCATAGGGATAACTTTGTGACGATTTTTCAAGCACCCCTCATTCCTAAATATCATTTCTTTTCTGGTTTTTCCACATTTCTTGCAGCAGGGAGATCATTTGGCGTAGATTTTCAACCTCAGGACCCTGGGGCGGTGGATTCAACATCCGTCCGAGAAAGGCCAGGCCCTCTTCCGAACGCGGACCTAAACTATTGCCCAGATGATCCGCACCTCTTACCAGATGGTACTCATGGGGGATCTGGTTGTCTCGGAGCAGGCGATGGAGGAACTCGGTCCCCATGTCCAGACCAAAAGAGTCTTCATCCCCGCATTCGATGTAGATTCCCAGATTGGATTGAAGGATCTTCTCCTTCTGTTTCAGGGCGATATTGGCCGGGTTATTCATTTCCCAAAAGGGTTCATCAATCGGTTTCCCATAAATGGCTTCAAACATTGCATCCGAACTCCAGAAACGATATTCGGGTCTTACATCCCCGAAGGCCAGGGCCGGTTCTATGCCCGGTTCAAGCGCGGCCACGGCAGCAAAAAGGTTTGGATATTTGAATCCCAATCGCAGGACCCCTGCCCCCCCCATGGAGATCCCGAAAAGGAGGGTGCCATAGCGGTCCGGTATCAATCGATACTCTGCACGCAAATGCTCCAAAAAAGGTCCGATGAGAAATTGCTCCCATTTTTGCGAACCGTCATGGAAATCCATATAAAGGGAACGGGAAACGCTCGGGGTAACGGCAATTACTTTAGGGAGTTTGCCGGCATTGATTATCCCTTCAATGACCGGGCGCGAAAGTTCCAGTAAGCTCCGGTCTCCATTGCCGCCATGGAGGAAATAGAGTAAGGGGTAGGTTTCATCCGATTGTTCATACCCTTCAGGCAGTAGAACCGCATACTCAACCGGACTCGGCACAAGATCGCTGTAGAATTCTTCTTTGATTACTGTTGCGGTCATCATCTCCTCCTTTTGGCGCACATCGTTTTTGGGGCCATATTTTCAGGAAATATTTGAATAGGACTTTGATGAAAATCAACATGTCTTTGGATTGGTTCAAACAGACTCTGCCCTCCTTCAATTTTAAGATCTGTGAGGATTGAAGGAAAGAATCTAAAGGTAAATTTATATCAACTCCCTCAACTTGAAGTTATATGGAAAAAGTTTTCGGAAAGGGAAAAACCGAATATTACCGATGGCTATGGTCGTATCTGGCCTGGAATTCATGGTAATTGATGAAACGGGTCATGGCCCTGGCCGCACTTTCCAGATTAGGATAGGCCGGTACGCCGGCGGTAACGAATTTCAAGCGTGTTTGAGCGGCAGCGTCTGCGACAAGCAGATCATTTCCGTACATGTCCATAGAAACCACCAGCGGTTTGTTAAAAGGATTATTCTTAGCGAAATCGATCAGGAAATCATTAACCTCATTAAGTCCCTTTTCCTGGCCCCCTTCAGGGCGTTCATCATCATCAAAGACATCCAGACCGCCCACAACCCGATCGACAATGGCCAGATCAATGGCCGGGTCGGCCAGGGCTATTTCCATAACCTGGCGATACAGTTGAACTTCTCTTTGGACCATCCAGACATCGAGGGGATTCCGGGTGCTGTTTCCGGCCAGACGGATGAAATCGTTAAGTTCTTCCCTGGTTTTTTCGGAAAGGGAAGGTATTCCCAGGCCCTGGCGGCCGCAGATATCGGCAAAGGCTACCGAATTGCCGCCGCCGCCCCCCAGAAGGAGTGTTTTTCTTCCACGAGGAGGCTTCAGGTACAGAAAGCACAGGACCACGTCAATGATCTCTTCCAGGGAGGTTACCCTGACTGCGCCGGTCTGTTTAAAAAAAGCGTCCCAGATCTCATTGTTACCGGCCATTGACCCGGTATGAGAAGCAACCGCTCTCGAACCGGACTCGGTCAAACCGGCCTTCCAGATGATGATCGGCTTGGTTCGGTTGATTTCTTTAATGAGTTGAGTTACTCGATTGCCGTCCTTGATCCCTTCCAGATAAATAGAGATGATGTGCGTATCCGGGTCCTGCTGAAGATATTCGAGAAAATCCGCCACCTGGAGCCCGCAGGCATTTCCAAAACTGATTATTTTACTGAAATAGACACCCATAGACTGGGCATAGGCGGTGAGAATTTCCCCATGGCCCCCGCTTTGGGAAAGGAAAGCGACATTTCCCGTCCCGGCTGGCTTTACTCCCCATCCCGCCAGCTTACTGGCAGGCACGTAAAGCCCCATACAGTTCGGTCCCACAACCCGCAGGTTGCCGCGCCTGATTATTTCTATGATCTGTTGCTCAAGTTTTTTGCCTTCTTCCTCTCCGGTTTCGCCGAATCCGGAGCTGAAGATATGCACATTCTTTATTCCCGCTGTGATGCAATCTTCCAGTACCGCCGGGGACACCCGGTGCGGAAATGGCAATAATGGCCAGATCGACCGTTTCGGGGAGGGAAAGCAGATTCGGATAAACCTTTAAACCCAATATCTCGGTTGCCTTGGGATTGATCGGGTAGATTTTTCCGGGAAAGCCGATATTCATTAACGCGTAACAAAAAACTGGTTCCACCCCATCCCTGGGGATTGGGTGAAGCGCCGACCAGGGCAATCGATTTAGGGTAGAACATGGAATTCAATTCGTGTTTTTCCAACATAGATTAGATCTCCTCTATATTCATTACAAAATAAATTAAAGGGTTTTTTATACCCTTTAAAATCAAACTATTCAATTTTTTTCTTTGAATCAGAGATAGTAAAGGGACAACCCCACTTTTAATCCAGCATTTCTTTCCCTGAAAACAAATAAACGCTGATGCCCCTATTTTGCTGTTTGAATTGTAATTGAGGATGATGGACTTAATCTAAAAAATTCCCTTCGTAGAGGGCACGGTGCGCAGGGTCCATGGCCGCCAAACGCTTTTCTGCCTCTTCCGGGGACACTGCTTCCAGAGTACCATCTTCGTTCTGAACAACGACTCCGCCTTTAGCCAATAGTTGGTATCTTCTCTTTCTTTCCTCTTTATCCGGAACACAAACGATCTGGCAGTTGCCGCAGGTGGTATATAACTTGTAATTCATCATCGAATGATACCGCCCTCCCGGACCTTCCGGTCTTTGGCCATAAGACACACTGGAGGCAATCAACAGATTAAGGAATTCGGCATCCTCCGCAGGAATAGGGAACGCGCCGGAGACCAGGTGGACCATTTTCCGGAACGGTGAAGGCCGGCGTACCCGCCGCAGACATACTGGCACCTGGTGTAGGCCCGTCTGGCCGCATAGGAAAATGTATGAGTGCCAAGCTTTATTTCAGTCATTTCTTTTTTATTCATGAGCCCCGAGGCACAGGCGGCGGCACACATACGGCAGCCGTCGCAATAATTATCCTCCTGGTTCAGCGGGGTCGTCGGGGTCAACTCGGCGGCAGTGACCACGGCACCCAATATGATACAGGCACCATGTTTATCATCGATCACATTGCCGGACCAGCCGAAAGAGGCCACTCCGGAGGCCACGGCCAGATATCGGAGACTGACGGGGGGGGCCATATCAAAGCGTCCCATGGGGGTATCATCCCGGTAAACATCATTGGCTGCCAGGGGAACGGCAGGGAAGCCTCTTTGGGATAACGTACCGGCCAGTTTCACGGCAATACCGCTGGAAATGCTGTTCACGATATTGTATTCCCGCTCATAAGAAAGACGGTCTTTCTTGGCCAGGTAATCGGGAATCAGAAGTCTGATCCATGGCCAGGGAGAAGACGATGGCCGATTTGGCACCGGGTAGTACATAGTTTAAATCGATCGAGGGCGGGCCCCCGGCCAGGGTTTCCAAGGTAGCGATTCCGGATTTGATGGCCCCTTCCAGAAGGGGGTATTCCAATACCAGGGAATTTAAATCTATCATAATTTTCTCCATACCTCGCTTTTCATTTGATCCCAAAGATATTTTATTGCCAAGCAAAACCGAAGAGAGGGATTTCCCCTTTTTTAATCGAAGGAGATGATGGCCCCTTTATCCGCCGAGGAAACGTTCCGCGAATACCAGGCCAAAACCCCCTTTTTGTATCTAGGTTCAGGCGGGCGCCAGTCCTTCAGCCGCTTATTCAATTCTTTTTTCGCTATATCCAGTTTGAGTAACTTATTATGAATATCTATGATTACCGGGTCTCCATCCCTGATAACGGCAATGGGACCTCCATCCGCCGCTTCGGGAGAGACATGGCCGACCAGGAGACCGTAATTAGTCCCGCTGAATCGACCGTCCGTAACCAGGGCACAGGTTTGCCCCAGGCCGCTGATCTGCATCATATGCCCGGCAGAGGACATCTCCCTCATCCCCGGTCCGCCTTTGGGCCTCATCTGCGAATGATCACACATTCCCCCGGCAGAATCTTCTGATTCAGCATTCCATGTATGGCTTCCTCTTCATATTCAAATACCCGGGCCGGTCCCCGGAAAGATCTCCTTTCCTCCGGTATGGCCGACTTCTTGGCAATGGCCCCGCCTGGACTCAGGTTTCCCTTCAAGACCACCAGTCCTCCGTTCGGACTGAAGGGATCATCCAAAGACCTGATAACGGTACTATCCTTTATAGCGACCCCCTCAAGGTTTTCAGCCAGAGTTCGGCCGTTGACATTTAATACGCCCAGGTTCAACAGGCTGGAGAGGCTTTTCATGACCGCCGGTATGCCGCCGGTTCGGTCAAGGCACCAATGGCCCGAGGCCCATTGGGTTTCAGGGCGCAGAGCTGTGGTGTTTTATCACTGAGTTCATCAAAAAGCTCCAGGGGCAGTTTGATATCCAGTTCATTGGCAATGGCCGGAAAATGAAGAACTCCATTGGTGGAGCCGCCCAGGGCCAACAGCACCCTAATAGCGTTTTCGAAGGCCTCTCGGGTCATTATCTTTGAGGGGGTGATATTTTTATCCATCAGGTCTTTCAAGGCCTCGCCCGCTTTCAAGGCATATTCGAATTTCTCATCGCTCTGGGCCGGCAGAATGGAAGAATAGGGCAGTGACATGCCCAAGGCCTCGGCCAGGCATTGCATGGTCATGGCCGTCCCCAGTTCGGGACAGGCACCGGGAGAAGGTACGATATTCCAGATGACGTGGTTCAACTCCTCTTCGGAAATTTTTCCCGCCCTTTGGGCAAAGATAAATTTCCCGATCTCAGGAAAGGCAAACTCCTTTTCTTCGGCAAAGTCCTGATCAGGATAACAAAAGGCAGGGTGATATCCTCCGGTAAGGACGATGGCCGGAATATCCAGCCGGGCTGCGGCCATGAGCAGGGCCGGAACAATTTTATCGCAGGACCCGAGGAGTACCAGTCCATCCAGCATGTTGACCTTGGCCATGATTTCGATGGAGGCGGCAATGATCTCCCGGGAAGGGAGAATAAAATGCATTCCCTCATGGGCTTCGGCCAAACCATCACAAGGCGCGATGGTGTTGAATCCCAGAGGGGTCATCTGAACCCTCTTGATCCCCTCTCTAACCCTGGCCGCTAATTGATCAAGGTGGGCATGGCCGGGATTGAGTTCGGTCCAGGTGTTGGCAATCCCGATCAAAGGCCGGTTCAGGTCGGCTTCCCCGTATCCACATCCATGCAGCAAGGCCGGTCTGATTATCTTTTTTGTCGCCTCAACGAAAACATCCGAAAGTGCATGCTTTTGTCTGATCATGATTTCAATCTCCTGTTTACTTTATTGACTCAATCTCTCCACCCCGGCGCCTTATTTGGGCTTGAGTTTCGAGCAGCATATTAAAAGATGATTAGAAATTCAACCCCGGTCAGGGAAAGATGGAACTTTTTATCCGCTCCACATCTCGGCTCCCACCCCTTCGGGGTGCTTTCCCGGAATAACCAAGCTGCTAATTTAAAAATAATACCTTGTATCCCTCCATATAAATATAAAACAAATTTGATCCGGGAGTATCCCCGGCGTTTCCCCAGAAAAGCAAAAAATAAACAAGAACAATAAAAAGGATTAAACTCAAGGTCGGCCCGGGGGTGAATATCCGGAGGACTTTATTTTTCTTCTTGTCACGCCATCGCCAGAAAATTTCGCAAAGGGAAAGGTAGAGGAGCTGGAAAAAGAAAAGCCCCAGCGGTAATGGGGCAAGGGTGTAATAAAAGGCTTCACCCCAGGTAAAGAAGGCACTGACCCGCCAGATTTCTTTCAATGTCCAGGCCAGGGGCACAATTAAAGCCCAAAGGATTCTTTCTTTGGTGGAGGCACCACGAACATACAGGACGCTATAAACAATCCCACTGCTAAAGATGATTATAAAACCCGACAACGAGTAGAGTATGTCAGCCGCAGTTCGATACCTTTGACCGCTCCCAAACCATTCCAAATGGCTGGTCAGGACATTCAGCACCACCCAGACCCCCAGGGCAATTACCACCGGGAAGAGCACCCTTCGGCTGAAAGGCTGCTTTCTCATCCTCCCGATTATTTCAGCCATTGGCCTTCCTCCTTAAATACTCACGCATGCCAGACTGCAATTCTGGTAATATCTTCTTGCCTTCCGGTGTGGCGATGAGGTTATGCCTGGTGTGCGGATCTCTTTGGATATCGAAAAGTTCCGCCGGTTTTTTGTTCCGGTATTCGATATAAAGGAGCCGGTCGGCTCTCACCGCATCCCACTCAGGAACACTGTAGGGAAAATCTTTGAAGTATTCCAGATGGACGGAAGAGCGGTGGGAGAAATCTTTATTGCCTAATAGAATAGGCACTAAACTCATACCCTGCATGTTTCCGGGGACCTGTAACCCGGCCAGGTCCAGGAGTGTCGGCGCCATATCGACACTGAGGGCCAATTCCCCGATCGTTTTACCAGGATTTTTTATTTTTGCAGGGTAACGCATGATAAAGGGAATGCGTGTCGATTCTTCATAAGGGAATCTTTTGTCGATCAATTGTTTTTCACCCCAGAAATACCCGTTGTCGCTGGTATAAACAACAATGGTATTATCGGCAACACCTAAGCGATCCAACTCGGCCAGGACCCGGGCGATCTGTTGGTCCATGGCCGTAATGACCCGATGGTAATCCAGATATTTTCCCCCTACGCTTCCGATCACGCCGTAATAACTGCTCCCCTCTTTGCGATTAATCCATGAATGGTACTCAGGAGGAAGGGTTCGGCTCACATCGGCATCCTTATAGAGATTTTTTAGTTCAGGAGGAGGGAGAAAGGGTTGATGGGGGGCCTTGTGGGCCAGATAAACACAGAAGGGACCTTCCTTTTCCTTGCGGATAAATTCCAGGGCCAGGTCCGTTAAATCCTCCGTCAAATATTTCCCCTTTCTTTCCGTAAGGACCCCATCAATGATCAAAAGGCAATCAAAATAAATCCCCTGACCTCCAGAGGCAGTAAAGGTAACGAATCGATCGACGGCTTTTCCCAAAAGGGCCGGCAATCTACCCGGCATATGCCATTTGCCGAAAAAGGCATTTTTATAACCGGCCTTTTTGAGAAGCTCCAAAAAAGTGACATTCTTATCATTCCAGGGCGTATAATTATTTTTTACCCCGTGACGGTGGGCGTATTGGCCGGTCAAAAAACAGCCCCTCGATGGGCTGCATAAAGGGGTCGTGGCGAAGGTGTTGGTGAATTTAACGCCTTCATTGGCCAGTCGATCGAGCGTGGGGGTTTTGATAAAGGGATGCCCAGCATTGCCCATGGTATCGGCCCTATGGTCGTCGGAGAGGATAAAGACAATATTCGGTTTCTTTTCCGGATTGGGCCTTTGATTAAAGCCTAAAACCTGAGTAACCAGTCCGAAATCGGTTGCCCCGGCGGCCAAAGCACCCCCGATTATCTTGAGGGTCTGACGCCGTGAGATCTTCTGATCTGAAAGCTTGGGGTCTCCCATTACCATGGTCCTTTCTCAAAGGAAAACCTTTTCAAAAATACCCAAATGCCTATCTCTCGCCCGTTCCCTTCGGTCCCTCGAGTTCGCAGAAGACACGGAGAAAACCATAATTAGAATAATCTAATTTCCAGAGAGGGGAAATTAGATCAGCCGGCTCAGCCTCCGGCGTTGGTGAGCGATTGCACTGGGCAGTTTTTTCATTGCGGTCCTCTCAACCACAATGAAAAAGAAAATTGCTGGTCCAGAGACTTCAGGGTACTTAAGCGAAGCGAGCGAGAAACATTCCGTAACCAGATGGTCCCTTATGCTCCAAACTCATTGTCAAAGTCATCCCCGTAATCAATTGACTGCACGGAACGGGCGGAAACGATTTTATTTTCGTACTAAATTATCCAACCTTTGTCATCTCGCTCAAGCGTTTTTTTAGATCCTCAGGCAACGCCTGGTTGGCTCCATGAAGGATAACTTTTGGTACGCTATTAAAGACCTGGTAGGCCCGGTTGAGGACCCGGTCGTCCCAGATGGTCTTCAGACCATTTTTAGTCAGTTTATCGGTCACAAAGATCGGTTTCAAACCACCCAATTTATAAACAACCCAGTAATTGGCCAGCCAGGCCACCAATGGGCTGTTGTCGACAAACCGGCCCTTTTGATCGGACGGAATATACTGGCGGTTTTCCAGCAGCCAAGCCAGAGAGACCATGTCGTGAGCCACAACAGACTTAGAAGCGATTATTAAACCAATTTCTGGTTGATGAACGTAACCGTCGTTAGGTCCGAAGGTGGTTAATATTTTATCCGCAGCGGAAATCACCAGACGCTGTTTATTGAGTAATGTCTTGGAGGTATTAGCCTCGGCCGTTTTTTCCTGTAGGGTGGCGGCGTCCCGGTGATATTCCAATCTTGTATCCGTACGCCAATAGCCGACCGCTGCCTTAAGGCCCAGGGTAGCTCCAGCCAGGACATGGCGGCTGCAGCGGGGCATAAGGATAATATGGTCAACCTCTTTTAAGATATTGGGCATCATCAGTCCCCGTTTCCAGTGGGTGCCCATGGCCATGGGGTCTTCATAAAAGGCCTTCCAGCCCCCTTCCTCAAAAAAATGAGTCTCTCCTCCGGCGGCCTGCACCGCAGCAGTCATGCCGGAAGTTTCCATGAGTTTACGAGTGCTGCCGGAAAGGCCTTCCGGCGAAATTTTAACAAACTCGATGCCGGACATATCTCCGACGATCACCCGGCGGGCCCCTTTTTCTTTGAGAAGCCCGATGACGGCCGCAAGGGCCTGGGGACTGGTGGTAGAAGGGTAGGGTTTACCTGAATTCAGGGCCGGTTTAATGAAAACCGTATCACCCCGCGATAACCAGGAAAAATCCGAAGCAGCCAGGGCTGCTTCGCGAACGGCCGATTTTAGCGTTTCTTCAGGAGCCCCCCTGGGCAGGCCAGCGAGGAAAACCCCGGTTTCCTTTTTTGATACAGGGGGCTTACTCTCTGGTGCTATCCTCGAGGCGCTGAAGCCCATTGAATTAGAAAAAACCACACCAGCGGATAAACCCGCCACCCCTTTCAAAAATGTCCTTCGTCTCATATACTCCTTTCCATCAATCAGGAAAGCAGGGGACTCTAATTATGTATCCGGCTCAACTTCCACGAACCACCTATTATCGGGCCAAGACACGAAGTATTCCAGTTCCGGATCATATAAAGGTTCGCCTTCTACCTCGACAATCACCCTTTCCAGAATTCCGTTGAGTCTAAAGGGAGAAACATACTCTCCTCTGCACCATCTGTCGATACTACATCAATTATCACAAGCCAATATATGGTTGTCAAGCAAAATTAACTAAAGTAAATTAAAAAAAACTAAAGTTAAATTTTCTTGACAATTTTAAAAATCAATCTATCATAATCAAATACTATCATGATTTAATCTGATTTGAATATTCAATTGATGCTAATGGACATGCGGAGAAAAATGTATGAATAAAGCCAATCTTAAAGATAATAAAAAAGTAAGAGAACTTTTGATAAAAAACGAGGTAAAAGAAAAACGGGAAACCTTTATGCTGGACCAGGCTCGAAAGATAGCCGATGCCGAAGGGCTCCATGCCTTAACCCTCCCCCGTCTGGCCGAGGAAACCGGTTACTCCAAACCCACGGTCTATAAATATTTCCCGACCAAGGAAGATTTAATTGTAGCCATAGCCGCCCAATCGGCCGCCATCCGGGCTTCTTATTATGAAAGGGCCATCACCTTCCAGGGAAGACCCCGGGAAAAGCTTTATGGAATCAACGCCCTGAACTTCGGTTTTCTTAATCCCCATTTTCGTGAAATGATCGACTTTCATATTAATCGTTTAAGTCGCCAAGCCGGGCCTGCCCGCCAGAAGGAACTTTTTGAAAATGAAAACCGGATGGTGGAGATTGTGGCCGGGGTCGTCCGGGAAGCGATTGAAAACGGAGACTTGAAACTTCCGGAAAAGATCGATGAATATCAAATTATTTTCACCCTGAGCTCGACGAATTTCGGCGGATACGTCATGAGGGAATCGGATTCTCCGGTCATGAAAAAATGGTTCGATCGTATTCGGTTCAAGGATGGCGCCTTTGGTGCAATTCTACTGGATGGGCTGGGATGGAAACCGCTTTCTAATGAATGGAATTACAGTGAAACCAAAAAAAGATTTTATCGAGAGGTCTTTCCGGAATTGTTGGTTGAATCAGAAACCCGGCGAAAGGCCACCGGATAAATTTAGGAACTCCCAGAAACCCCACCAATGAAAATGGGGAATAATTATTTCAACAGGAGGGTCCTTAGATGAGCAAAGTCAAAAACGTAGTTATGATAATGACCGACAGTTGGCAATTTAATTATACGGGCTGCTATGGCAACAACTGGATCAGGACACCGAATGTGGACGCCCTGGCCAGGGAGGGCACGGTGTTCGAAAACGCCTATGCCGAAGGACTGCCGACCATTCCTGTACGGCGATCCCTGGCTACCGGGCGATTCACCCTGCCCTTTGCCGGTTGGGTGAACCTTTCACCCCAGGAAACCTCCATTAGCGACATTTGTTATCGGAATCATGTCCAATCCGCCCTCATCGCCGACTGCCCCATGCTCCACTTGGAGAAATACATTTATAGTCGCGGTTTCGACTATGTGCATTTCATTCGAGGCCAGGAGGGGGATCATTTTTATGGTAACGAGCCCCTGCGACACCTTGATCCCTTGAAATTTCACAAGCCGGTACTAATCCCGGGTACCGGGGAAGAATCCCCTTTAAGCCAATTGACGTTGCAAGAGCTCAAAGGCTATTTATGCCAGCGTCAATACTGGAAAACCGATGACGATCAGCACGCCGCCCGCACCTCCCGGTCCGTCGTTCACTATCTGGAGAACGTGGTGGATCGGTCCCGGCCATTTTATCTATGGGTGGATTTTTTCGATCCCCATGAACCCTGGGATCCTCCGTCCGTGTATAATCCGGATATTAAGTGTCCCTACGACCCGGATTACAAAGGTAAAGACATCATTTTGCCTGTCGGTATTACCTTGAAACATCAAAATAAAAAAGTCGGGTATACCGAAGAGGAGCTTCACCATATACGTATGCTCTTCGCCGAAAAAACGACAATGGCCGATAAGTATGTCGGTTTGGTTCTAAAAAAGCTTAAGGAGCTCGGGTTGTATGACAATACGCTGATCATTTGGTTGTCTGACCACGGCGAACCGCTGGGACATGATGAGCACGGTCATAGCCTTATGCGAAAAGTCCGTCCCTGGCCTTATGAGGAATTGGCGCATGTTCCGATGGTCATTCGTCATCCCGATTTAGAACCGCAGAGAATCTCTTCCTTCGTTCAAAATACCGATATCACGGCCACCGTACTGGATTATCTCGGAATCAAGGATGAGACCCAAGAGCAGATGCATAGTCGGAGCCTCCTGCCACTCCTTTCAGGAGAAAAACAATTAATCAGGGACTTCGCCATTGCCGGTTATCACAACCACTCCTGGTGCATCCAAACCGAAGATTGGTCTTATATCCACTGGCTCAACGAGGGAGAGTTTAAGGACAATCCTATGGCTACTCTCGAATTTTACGGCGACCTGGTCAAGCAGATGATCCCCGGCATTTATCAGGAGGGCCTGAAGATCACCGGGGAAGATAAGATCTGGTCATGCACCCCGGGAGCGAAAGCGGAGATTCCGGTAAACGACGAGCTTTACGACCGCAAGAACGATCCGTTCCAGTTGAAAAATATAATCAACGATCACAAGGAAACCGCCAAGGACCTGTGGATTGAACTTCGGGATTATATGCTTACGTTAAAAGTCTCTTGATCGCAGGCAACTTCAATTTATAAACAAGATTGCCATATTAAGTAAGGAGGAAATAAAATGGATAAGGAAAAACTGACCCGTCTTGTAAAAAATCTGGTCCTGAGCTCCGGGGCGGTTGCGGTTGGGATTGCCAACCCAGAAACCCTTGAAGGCGGACCGCCTTCAACGGATTTAACCTATGTCCTGCCGGAGGCTAAGTCGGCTATTGTCTTTGCTTTGCCTTTGGATCAAGGGGCCATCGAACGTTTCCTGAAAAAGGAGGACATGGCTTCGGCCAACATAGACAACCGCCGGGTCAACAACATGGCCAGCGGACTGGCCCTGGAATTATCGGAGTTTCTGAATATGAAGGGTCATAAATCTGTCCCCCTGGTGGCTAATGCCGTTTACCGCAAGGACACTCCGAATGGCCCCTATGATGAAAAACCCGCTGTTTCGCACCGATATCTGGCCGTAAGGTCGGGGATCGGTCACTTTGGTTTTTCCGGCAATGTCATCATGGATAAGTACGGGGCGGCCATTATTCTGGCCTCGGTAGTCACCGAAGCCGACCTGATCCCGACCGAGCCGTTATCCCCTGAGGATAGTTACTGTGATGGTTGCCGTCTCTGCATGTCCGCCTGTGCTTCCGGATTGATGTCTCCGGAAGAGGAAACCACAGTAACCTTGGGCAATGAAAATTTCAATTATTCCAAGCGACGTTCTTACAACCGTTGTGATTATGTTTGCGGCGGATTTGCCGGTTTGCATCAATCCGGCAAATGGTCCACCTGGTCACCGGCCCGTTTTCCCATCCCTGAAAAGGACGAAGAATTCCTGGGTGCCCTGATAAAGGCTGCCCCGGCTTATCGCAATAGAAAAAGAGCGGATTACGGGCTCTATCATCCTTTAGTACCGGGGAGTCTTTTGGAATTCACCTGCGGACACTGCCAATTGATCTGCCACCCGGATAAACAGGTGCGCCAGGCGCGATATAAAATGCTCATAAACAGCGGGGTGGTTATTCAAGACCCCGACGGTACTTTGAGACCCGTTACTCCGGAAGAGGCCAAAAAGCACCTGGCGGCTTTAGAGACGGAACAAAAAGCATTATACGAAGAATAACTAAAGATATTTGAAATTTTGGTTCTTAAGCCCGATCCTCAAAAAATAAAGGGCTGCCTCATGCTTTGAAATGATGCTGGATGCTGGTCTCTTGATACTGGATAAAAACAAAAAGCGATACTTGATTCTGGATAAAGTCAATCAAACATTCAGCAAAGGCTGTTTTAGCCAGTATCGGTTTTTTGGTTTAATCCAGCAGCCAGTATCTACTGTCCAGAGGCCGATGATCTCGCGTTTCAGAAATTAGAGATTAATTCTCAGAATTGGTTACTAAAAATCTAACCCAAATTCCTCGAAGAAATAGGAGGGACGTATCTTATGAAAAAAATCCTGGTTATCATCGCCGTTGTTGTCATCGTTCTGGGGCTGGCCGTATGGCTTGGCCTTCCGGCTATGCTAAGGGCTATGGGCTTGCATGCCCATTACAGCGGTCCGAAATATCAACTTCTTGGAGGCAAAGCCCTGATCATCACCACCAGTCATGATCAGCTCGGAGACAAAGAGAAAACCGGGGTGTTCGCTTCCGAGATGACCGCCCCCTATTATGAATTCAAAGCAGGCGGTATGAGTGTTGATCTGGCAAGTATAAAAGGCGGCCCGATTCCCATCGATCCTCTATCCTTCAAGTGGTTCATAAAAACAAGCTATGATGACCGGTTTCTAAAGGACCCAGAATTTAAGCAAAAAGCCGACCAATCCCTAAAAATCGACGACATCGATTTTACCAAATACGACATTATTTATCTGGCCGGCGGCTGGGGAGCGGCTTATGATTTGGGGACCTCCGAAGTGTTGGGGCAAAAGATTAGCCAGGCCTACGCAGCCGGAAAGGTTGTTGGAGGGGTTTGCCATGGTCCCCTCGGCCTTCTTTTGGCCAAAGACGAAAAGGGGGACCCCCTGGTCAAAGGACGCCACCTGACCGGAGTGACGGACAAACAGGTCAAGGAACTTGGCATCACCATGACGCCCCAGCACCCGGAACGGGAACTGCGAGCGGCCGGGGCGCTTTTTGAAAGTGCAACCGCTTTTCGGGATATGTTCGCTAATCACACCGTGGTAGACGGTCGTTTAATAACGGGACAGAACCAGAATGCCGGGGTCGAGGTAGCCAATAAAATGATGATGGTGGCCAAAGGAGGTCTGAGATGACGGGTCCGGAGGAAAATTCTCCGAGTGTGACCATCTTTCGTCTTCTGGCCGGGTTGATTGGTTTTTTATTCCTCATCCTCGGTCTTGGGTTTATGACCTTTCCGGATGTCTTTTCTACCGGATTTTCGGTCCAACCGGTTACGATTCAAGGGCTGAATGCTATCAGGGGTGATTTCGGAGGCCTCTTTCTGGGAATGAGTTTTTTTTGCTTTCTCGGGGCGGTCACAAGACGCTGGCCCTGGTTCGTTGTTCCCATTGTTTTTCTCCTGCTCATCATTGTCGGACGTCTAATCAGCCTTGGTCAGGATGGGCTTTTCGCAAGCGGGACCAAGTCCTTAATCCTTGAGGTAATTCTACTGGTTCTGTTATTGGCTTCAACCCTGGTGATCTCCTTAAAAGCCGCGTCGAGTGAAAAAGCTTTGAAACCTTCAAAAATTTTGAATCCTAAAACCCTGATCGCTGTAGTCATCGTGGCAGCGATTCTCGCCGGTTTGGTTCTTTCCCAGAAAAAAATAGGGATGGGGCTGATAAATAGCATTGCCACCAAAAGTATGGGCCTTGATGTTGTCTCCAGTCTGCCGGATGGGCTTCATGTCGCACTTTGCGGTTCAGGGTCCCCCTTGCCGGATATGAGGCGAGCCTCAGCCTGTACTGTGGTAATCGCCGGCAAAAATTTTTACGTGGTTGATACGGGCCCGGGCAGCGAAAGAAAACTGGAGCTTATGCGGCTGAATCCCGGAAAGGTTAGGGCCGTTTTGCTGACCCATTTTCATTCCGATCATATCGGGGATTTGGGTGAACTCATGCTGAAACGTTGGTCCGGGGGATCAAGGAAAACCCCTCTGGATGTTTACGGTCCAATCGGGGTCGAAACCGTGGTCAAGGGCTTCGATCAGGCTTATTCCCTGGACGACGAATATCGAATTATGCACCACGGTCCGGAAACGGTACCGCCCAGCGGGGCCGGAGGTATGGCCAGGACCTTTTCTTTTCCTCAAGGAAAGGATGAAGCGGTCATTATTGACGAAGAGGGAGTAAAGATAACCGCCTTTGAAGTCGATCACGCCCCGGTAAAACCGGCCGTGGGCTATCGTTTCGATTATAAAGGGCGATCCATCGTGATCAGCGGAGATACCATACCCGTACCATCACTGCTCAAACAGGCCCAGGGAGTTGATTTGCTCGTCCATGAAGCCCTCCAGCCGGCGATGATCAGTATTCTTAAGGAGGTTGGTCAAAAAGTCGGAAGGATCAATACGGCCAAGATTTTAGGCGATATACTGAGTTATCATACCTCTCCTGAAGACGCAGCCAAAATCGCCCAGAAGGCGAAGGTCCGATATCTGCTTTTGACCCACATCCTGCCGCCCCTTCCGGTTTCCGATCTAAAGGCGGCCTTTCTGGGTGATGCCAGGAAATTTTATCATGGACCTATCACGGTCGGGGAAGACGGCATGCTTTTCAGCCTACCGGCCGGAGACAAAAAAATAACGATGAAGTGGCTTTTGTAAACATTAAAAAAAAGGAGATCTTATGAAAATTCTAATTACCTATCTTAGTCAAACCGGAAATACGGAAAAAATTGCCAAGGCTATTTACGAAGAGGCCTCGCCGACCCATGCTGTCGAAACCAAGAAACTGGAAGAGGTTAATCCGGAAAATGTATCCGGGTACGACCTTATCTTTATTGGCTCCCCCATACATGCCGGTAATTTGTCAGGACCGGTTAAAGAATTCCTGGACCGGCTTCAGACACCGACCGGGAAAAAGATGGCCGGCTTCCTTACCCATGCCGGTACGGCCTATCCGGATCAGGTTATGAGCAAATTCACAGAACCTCTCAAAACCGCATGTGAAAAAAATAGGCTGGAATATCTGGGTTGTTTCAGTTGCCAGGGGTTCCTCAACCCGGCTATCCACGATATGGTAAAAAAGGCCCAGAATTTAACAGATGAGCAATGGGCCGAAAGGGTCAAAGAGATGACCGGCCATCCGGATGCGGAAGATTTGAAAAAGGCCCGGGCCTTTGCCAAAGAGGTTTTAGCTAAGATCTGACCAAAGATATTTGAAATTTGGGTTCTTAAGTCTGATCCTCAAAAAATACGGGACGGTTTCCTTCTTCGAAATGATGCTGGATACTGGATACTTAATGCTGGATTAAACAACCGATATTGGATGCTTTATTGACTTTATTCAGGATCGCTTTTTTATCCAGTATCCATTATCATCTTTCCAGAGGCGAACGATCTCGCGTTTCAGAATAGTTAGAGATAAATCCTCAGACTTGGTTGCTAAGAATACGTTTAAAATTGGAGAATATATGAATGTGCTTTTTTTTATCACCGACCAGCAAAGGGCGGATCACCTGGGTTGCGCTGGAAATACGATCTTGCAGACCCCCAACATCGACAAATTAGCCGGGGAAGGAATTCGATTTCGAAAGGCCTCTGTAGCCAATCCAACCTGTATGCCCAATAGAGCTAGTATTCTCACCGGTCAATATCCCAATATGTGTGTCCGGACCTTTGGGGTCAATCTATCGGAAGATATCCCAACCTTCTCGGGGACTCTGCGGGAGCAAGGGTATGTAACCAAGGCCATCGGCAAAATGCATTTTCAATTCTGGTCTAATAAGGTGGATAAGTCCTTTCGCTCGGCTGAATATATCAATGGCTGGTTCAATGAAAAAACCCATACTCAGATGGTGGAAAAATTCCCCAACCCCTATTATGGCTTCGACGAGGTCGATCTGGTTGTGGGCCATGGAGACTGCTGCAACGGCCACTACCAGGACTGGCTGGCGGAGCGCGCCCCTGAATATCTTCCCATGATAAAAGGACTGGGCGGAAAGATCCTGTCCGATATCTATCGCCAAAGCCCGATACCCGAAGAATTGTATCCAACCTCTTATATAACGGATCGGGCCGTTGATTTTCTGGAAAGATATGGAAAGGGAAACTATGGGGGAAAGCCCTTTTTATTGAAGGTTTCCTATCCCGATCCGCATCATCCTTGCACACCCCCGGGGAAATATGCCGATATGTACAAACCCGAAGATATGGAAATACCTCCCAGCTTTATCGATCTTGAGCGTATAAAAAAACATAAATTTTTAGGACCTCGGTGCGATCATCCCTTTCTGGGAAAAATGATGCTGCGCACATCCAATGAAGACGAAACCCGGAATTTTATCTCCCATACCTACGGTATGATCACCATGATTGACGATAGCGTCGGTCAAATTCTGGCAACTTTGGATAAACTGGGGCTGGCCGAGGACACCATGATCGTCTACACCAGCGACCACGGCGACATGATGGGGGATCACGGCATGATTTTAAAAGGCCCCCTGCCCTATACCGGAATTTTGAATGTCCCCCTTATCTGGAAGGTTCCGGGACTGACCAAACCCGGGAGTGTTTCCGATTCTCTGGTCAGTTCGGTGGATCTGGCCCCCACCATCCTGAATCTGTGTCATATCGGACCGGGAGCACAACCGCCGGACATGCAGGGGTTTGATATCACACCGGTATTAAAAGATCCCCAGGCCAAGGTCAGGGAACGCTGTTTCATCGAAATCGATGAAGCGGATAACGGGCTGGCCAAAGCCATGCCCGTCATGACGGAAGCCTTTGGCAATATGGAAATGAGAATTAAGTACCTGGTTACTGAAAGGTACAGTCTGACCATCTATAATGGATTAAAGGATTATGGAGATTTGTTCGATCGACAGAACGATCCCCAAGAATTGAATAACCTGTGGTTTTCGAATCCAGATTTAAGGCATGATCTGATAGAGAAGCTTCTGCATGAAATGATTAATACTCAGAGCCTCTATCCGAAAAAACTGGCCATGGCCTGAAGGAGATGTTGGTTCGGTTATTATTTGGATAGCTCACTAAGACGTCATTCCGGCGGAAGCCGGAATCCAGGCTAAAGAAGGCATGTAAACCCCTGGATGCCGGATCGCGTCCGGCATGACTGAGAAGAAATAAGCCTGGAGGTTTATCCAAGACAATTTTCGTACTAAATATATTGATAGGGAGGACTAAGATGTCTAATTTGAAAAACTTTCAGGAAGCAGGACAAACACTTTATGATCGGCTCCATTTATCAAGTATGCCGATTGCCATTAAATACATTAAAGACGTCTCGGAAATACCGGACGAAAAAATTATGCGCCCCTCGGCCCTGGGTGAGGAATGGTCTTTGTGCCAAGGCTTTACCTATGCCCGCCGTTGGGGCTGGAATGTGGCCATGACCGGTCAGGATAACTTCTGTGTCCCCTCCACCGCCTCTCACGGCTGGGAAGATATCTCAGAAGAGGACCGGTTTGAGAGTCAAATCCATCAGGGCTGGCATAAGGATGCCAAGGCGGAAAGACGGCTTCAAAGTTTCACCAGAGAATTGTTCGGAAAAGAGTCCGATAAAATAAAGGAGTACAAAGGATTTATTGTTTCTCCTCTGCCCAAATCTATTGTTTTGCCCGATACGGTCCTGATTTATGGCAACGGGGAGCAGCTAACCCATATCATCCAGGCCCTGTGCTACGACGGCCGCAATTTCCCGACCTCCTCTTTTTGGGGTTTTGGGGAATCCTGTATGAAAGGTGGCTTGATTCCCTTTTTGACCCAAGTTCCTCAAATTGTTATTCCGGGTACGGGAGACCGGACCTTTTCCGGTGTATTTGATTACGAGATTGCCATCGGCCTACCAGGATCACTGATTTTTGAAGTCAGCGCTAACCTTTTCAAAACCGGAGGGCGCTTAAATATGGGTATGCCGGTCAAGACCCTTCTGCCCAGAGGGATCAAGGCCAAGCTGACCCCGGGTTTTAATTTTTTAAAGAAGAAATATGAAAAGGATGAAAAGGATAAGAAGGAATAATTTCAGGAGGAATAAATGATGGTGAGCACACAACGGTTGATTGAAACCAATGGCATCAAGATGCGGATTGCCGAGCAAGGGAAAGGTCCTTTGATTATTATGTGCCACGGATTTCCGGAATTAGGGTACTCCTGGCGGCATCAGCTCCCGGCCCTGGCCGGAGCGGGGTATCACGCCGTCGCACCAGATCAGCGGGGGTACGGCAAAACCGATTGTCCTGAAGCCATAGAAGCCTACAATATTCTCCAACTGGTTGGGGATATCGTTGGCCTGGTCCATGCCCTGGGGGAGGAAAAGGCCGTTATTATCGGGCATGACTGGGGGGCGCCGGTTGCCTTTCATTGCGCTCTGCTCAGACCGGATATTTTTCACTCCCTGATTCTTCTCAGTGTTCCTTTTTCTCCCCGCTCCTGGGGCGGGATTAAGCCCACAGAAGCGATGAAAAAGATGGCGGGAGAGAAACATGAGTTCTATATCGTCTATTTCCAGGAACCGGGGAGAGTAGAAAAAGAATTGGAGGTGGACGTCAGAAAAACCATGGTTCAAGCCCTTTATACCCTTTCTGGAGACCCGCCGCCGGGTAAGCGTTGGAATTTCCTGTTCGACAAGGGGCAGAGATTTGTAGATTCGGTTCATATGCCTGACACACTACCAAACTGGTTGACTGAAGAGGATGTTGATTTTTTTACCGAAGCTTTTCAACGTACCGGTTTCAGGGGAGGAGTCAACTGGTACAGAAATATAGATCGAAACTGGGAGCTGACTCCTTTTCTGAGTGGGGCCAAGATTCATCAACCCTCTCTGTTCATCGCCGGGGAGCTGGACGGCGTTATTGCCATGTCCCGTGGGGCCTTTAATCATCTGGAAAAAAACATGCCCAACCTGAAACAAAAAATTTTGATTCCCGGGGCCGGTCACTGGATTCAACAGGAACGTCCCCAGGAGGTGAACGAGCTTCTTGTCGAATTTTTAAAGAAGCTGGAGCCCTAAAAAGTTATCGAAACCCAAGTTAAGTCATTCCGGCGAAAGCAGGAATCCAGTAGATTTAACAAATTAGAAACCCCCTGGACCCTGGTTTTCACCGGGGTGACAACTTCTCACGAATTTATCAAAAGAAGGTTTAGTCGAAAGGAGACTGTCAATGGCTTTTATTATGCCTACCCCGGATCAATTCAAACAAATTATGTCCCAGAATTACAAAGGGCCTATTGTCATGGTGAACCTGCTTAAGTTCAAGCCCGACGGAGGGGCCGAATCATACAAAAAGTATTATGAGGCCACTAAGGCAATCATGGAAGGAAAAGGCATTTCACGGATCGTCTACCGCGGCAACGGGTTGATGCCGGTGATTGGCGAGGAAGAGTGGGATGAAATCGCCCTTTATGAGTATGATTCCTTAGATGCCTTCATTGAAATGAACCGGAACAAGGAATACCAAGCGATAATTCACTATCGCACCGAGGCACTTATTGATTCACGCCTCTATTGTACCATTCCAAAAGAATAAGGAGGATATTCATTATGAAAGCTTTAAGAACACCGGACGACCGGTTCATTAATATAAAAGGTTATTCCTATAAACCTAATTACAAGGAGGTTCCAGATGGGGAAGGGGGCCGGTTGCGGATTCATTATATTGATGAAGGACCGCAAAATGCCGACCCGGTTCTGCTGATGCATGGTGAACCGAGCTGGTCTTATCTTTACCGGAAGATGATCCCCATTTTGGTTTCCGCCGGAAACCGGGTCGTAGCCCCTGATCTGGTAGGATTCGGCCGGTCTGACAAACCCGCCCAACGCAGTGATTACACTTTTCAACGCTATGTGGACTGGATGCAGGCCTGGCTGGACCAGGTGGATTTAAAACGGATTACCTTCGTCGGCCAGGACTGGGGAGGAGTGATCGGGTTACGTTTGGTGGCCTCCAATCCGGAACGCTTTGCACGAGTAGTTGTGGCCAATACGGGCCTTCCCACCGGCGACGGCCCGATCTCCGAAGCCTTTTTAGCCTGGCGGAAGTTTTCTATCGAAGTTCCTGATTTTAATGTGGGCCAGATTATCGCCATGGGCTGCAAAAACCCCCCGGCATCTGAGATCATTGAAGCCTACAATGCCCCCTTTCCCGATGATACCTACAAAGAAGGGGCGCGGATTTTTCCTTCTTTGGTCCCTATCACACCGGATGATCCGGCTTCAAACGCCAACCGTGAGGCATGGAAGGTCCTTATGAAATTTGAAAAACCCTTTCTAACCGCCTTCAGTGACTCTGATCCAATCACCGGTGGTGGTGACCGAATTTTCTTGGAGAAGGTACCGGGCACCAAGGGACAACCCCACACCACCATCAAGGGCGGAGGCCATTTTCTGCAGGAGGACTGCGGTGAAGATTTTGCAAAGGTGATCGCCGATTTTATTAAAAATTCATAATAACTCAGACCGATAGACTGAAGGCCGAAGGCTGAAGGAATAAAAACCAGGGACCAATGAGGGCGAGGCTTGATTTTCCTTCGGCCCCTGCGACGGGCAGGATCCTTCAGTCTATATACCTGACTGGCTAAAAATACCAAGCAAGGAGAAATACTATGAGCAAGCAACAACCCTTCAAAGGGGTGATCGGCCGCACTGTTGCCGATTCCACCCCCTGGTGGCCTGAACCGAAGCGGTCCGGAGACGGAAGCCCTAATGTAGTATTGATTCTTTTTGACGACACGGGATTTTCCCACTTCGGCTGTTATGGCTCCACCATCGAGACTCCGAATATCGATCGCCTGGCAGCCAACGGCATACGGTTCACCAATTTTCATACCACGGCCCTGTGTTCCCCTACCAGGGCCTGCCTGATGACCGGTCGCAACCACCACACAGTAGGCATGCGGGGTGTATCGAATTTTAACACCGGGTTTCCGCACATGCGGGGGTGCATCACTCCACATGCGGCAACCATTGCTGAAATGCTCCGGGAGGAAGGTTTTGCCACTTTCGCCGCCGGGAAGTGGCACCTGGCTCCGATGGAAGAGGCCTCGGCCGCCGGCCCTTTTGACAACTGGCCCCTGCAAAGAGGTTTTGACCGGTTTTACGGATTTATGCAGGGTGAGACCGATCAGTTTTATCCTGAATTGTATTACGATAACCATCCGATAGATCCCCCTTTTGGCCCTGAGAGGGGTTATCACCTCACCGAAGATCTGATTGACAAATCCATTGCCTTTATCCGGGATTCCAAATCGGTGCGTCCGGATAGACCTTTTTTTCTTTATCTGCCTTTTGGAGCGATGCACTCGCCGCACCAAGCACCCAAGGAATTTATTAATAAATATCGCGGCCGGTTTGATGCCGGCTGGGATGTCATTCGGGAAGAATGGTATCAGCGCCAACTGGAGATGGGGATTATTCCCCCGGGGACTGAACTGGCCCCCCGAAACCCTGGTGTCCGGCCTTGGGACGAATTGTTGGAGAATGAAAAGAAATTTGCCCTGAGACTCCAGGAGGCCTTTGCCGGGTTCCTCGACCATACGGATCATCACATCGGCCGTCTGGTTTCTTTTCTGGAAGAATTAGGAGAACTCGACAATACGATCCTTATCCTGCTTTCCGACAACGGAGCCAGTCAGGAAGGGGGCCCCACCGGGGTCATGGATGAATTCAAGTATTTCAATCTGGTGCCTGAGAACGTGGAGGCCATTCAGGCCCGCCTCGATGAGATCGGCGGGCCGCGGAGCCATTCCAATATTCCCTGGGGTTGGGCCCAGGCCGGAAATGCACCGCTCAAATGGTATAAACAAAATACCTTCGGCGGCGGGGTGAGAGACCCATTGATTGTTCATTGGCCGGCCCGGGTGGCTGATAAGGGCGGTATCCGGCAACAATTCCATCATGTCTCGGACGTCGTTCCTACCATTCTGGAACTACTTGATATCAATCCCCCGGACACCTACCACGGTTATGATCAGATGCCGGTCACTGGTACCTCTATGGCCTATGCCTTGGAGTCACCACAAGAGAAGACCCGAAAAGGACCACAGTATTTTGAAATGTTCGGCCATCGAGGAATCTGGTTTGATGGCTGGAAGGCCGTGACCTATCACCGCCCGGGTCATCCCTTTGATGATGATGAGTGGGAGCTTTACCACCTGGATGAAGATTTTTCGGAATGCCACAACCTGGCCAAAGAAAATCCGGAAAAACTCAGGGAATTGATCGATCTTTGGTGGGTGGAGGCCGGTCGTCAAGGTGTGCTGCCTCTGGATGACCGGGGATTGGTATTATTCCGATCCACCTTTCGCAAGGGAACCCCTCACGCCAGCCGTCATTATGTTTATCATCCCCCTGTTTCCCATATGCCCGGCGAAGTTTCACCTTCTTTGGGCAATAGAAGCTGGGTGATGACTGCCGAGGTTGAGCAACATGATCCGAAGGCAGGTGGTGTCCTGGTGGCCCAGGGCACTCAGAATGTGGGATTCTGCTGGTATGTCAAGGATGAGCGGCTGGTATTCGATTATAATATCTTTACCGATCACTGTGTCCTCCGGTCTGAACATAAAGTGCCTCCAGGGTCCAGCAAACTTGGAGCGCGCTTTCCGGCGGGATGGCAAGAAGGGCACCATTACCTTAAGCATTGATGGAATTGATTGCGGAACAATGGAGGTTCACTTTGTCCTGCGGATGATCAGTTCAACGGGTATGGACATCGGCCGGGACGGCCTATCCCCGGTGACCGACGACTACCAGGCCCCCTTTGCTTTTTCCGGGGTGATTCGCCGGTTATTGGTAGATCTGCCGGAATTCCAACCGCCTTCAGAGGAAAAGGTGAACACTGCGGTCAAGCAACGGGTGGAAATGGCCAGGCAATAAATATTTATTTCTGTGACGGTTCTCGCTTTAGGGACGATAAGGGTTCAAGGGGCCTGGGGTTCAAGGGGTCAAGTGAAGGGCAAGGACGATAACCCCTGGAACTCTTGAACACTATTTTTGCACAAAGAGGAAGAGATGAAAGAATTATCTCCAGGAATATATTAACCTAAAGAGTTTACCTTTTCTTATTTCGAACCATAACTTTTGGGGAGGAACAGATACATGGAAGAAAAAACCTATCAAGTAGGTAGAGGCGCGGCCATAACCATTCTTATTGTTCTTTCTCTATTGCAGTTGTCCGATTGGGCAAACCGTTCCATCCTGGCTATATCCCTTCAGACCATCAAAAAATCTTTTAACCTGACCGATACCCAGGCCGGCATGTTGCCTTCCTTGTTGCAAGTTGGGGTTGCAGTTTTTCTCATCCCGACCGCTATTCTGGCTGACCGGCTGGGGCGTCGAAAGGTTATTATGGGTATGGCCCTGATCTGGAGCGTATTTACCTTGCTGACGGGATTTGCTGGGAGATTGTGGCATCTGCTTCTGGCTCGATTTATGGTCGGCACAGGAGAAGCCGGCTATCAACCGGCTGGACAAACCTGGCTGGGGCTTACCTTTTCTAAGGAGATTAGAACCAGGGTCATTGCCCTTTTTATGATGTGTATGCCCATCGGAGTGGCTCTGGGGCTTTTCCTGGGAGGTGTCATGCTGAATGCCATCCACGATTGGCGTCCGGCTTTCTTTATATTCGGTTTTCCCGGAATTATTCTGGCTTTTATTGTGCTGTTCTTGCCTGATTATAAGGCACCGAGAGCCGAGGGAGAAGGGATCTTAAGTAAGGCTTTTTTCAGGCAGTTGGTGCCTATTTTTAAAATAAAATCCTACTGGCTTTTTATGGCCAGTTCAACCTTTGTCTATTTTTTGTTTTTTGCGATCCAAGCCTGGGCACCGACTCTGATCATGCGGGCCTATCATTTAAATCCCCTGACGACGGGAAAAGTGATGGGGGCCATAGGACTCTTGAATATATTTGCTCCCATTTCCGGATTCCTGGCAGACCGCTGGCAGATGCGCAATAAAGTTGGGAGACCTCTTTTTTTGCTGGTGGGCACTATTATAACCCTGATGTTAATACTATTTTCACTTTATCTGGTGGGGCGGGTATCCTTTAACATTTATCTGCCGGCGTATCTGGCGGGTGCTCTGGCTGGGGCCTTCTTATATCCTGTTTTGACGGTATTGGGTCATGATGTGGTCCCGGTGCCTGTGCGCTCTACTGCTATCGGCTTTCAAATGACCATTTCTCAGTTGCTTGGGGGAGTATTGGGACCAGTTGTGGTGGGTATTGTTTCAGATGCAACGGGCGGGGGAGCCCAGGGAATCGTCAATGGCTTATACTGCACCATTCCTGTGGCCGCCCTGTCCATTATAACGACACTGTTCATGATAAAATATTACGCCGGGGACAGCGAAAAAGTGTGCGATGAGGTCTTGGCGGAATGCTGATCAGAACAGTGGTAATATAGAAACCATAATGAATATACCTCGAAGTTGCATAAAAAAATGATTTGTTGTGGTGTTTTTATCTGTTCATGCCCCGGATCTAAGTCATCCTTGGCTTTTTACAACCTCCGGGTATAAGCAGGAAAGTGGGCCGCCCATTTCCCTCAGGCCACCTTTGACGAGATCGAAGGGGCCGGACATTTTCTACAGGAAAGTCATGGGAAACAGGTAGTCGAGATTCTTTTAAAACGAATGTCCGAAGAGCAAGGAGATTAATTTTAATGCCGGAAATAATTAATTCTAACAATCCGTTTTTGTCTTTGGGTTTTCAGGTGCGGGAAGACCTCCAGGATGCCTACCATCGATACCGACATTGGTTATCCGGTCCAGGGGAGTGGTGGACCGGCGCCGAAAGGTTGGCCATGATCAGGGAAACTAAGACGGCTTGGAAATGTCACCTTTGCGCCCGAAAAAAAGTGGCCCTTTCTCCAAAATCGATAGCTGACCCTCATTTAGACGCTCCACCACTTTCATCTGTAGTGGTTGAAGCCATTCATCGTATCGTTACCGACCCTTCCCGGGTTTCCGAACAGTGGGTCGGGGAACTGAAACAAAACGGCCTCAGCTACCCTCAAATCGTAGAACTCATCGGTGTTGGGGTCACCGGTGTTACCATGAATTATTTATTCTGGGGACTCGGCGCAGAGCCTCCAGCGCTTCCCGATACAAGATCTGGAAATCCGACCCGGGGGGAATCTCAGGATTCGGAATTCCATACCGCCTGGGTGCCCACGGTAATCCCGGAAAAGGCTAAAGGCAGGTTAAAGGCTTTTTATGAAGCCGCTGCCGGCCCTGCGGGAGGTGTGGCTCATATCATGCAAGCCCTCAGTTTAGCTCCGGAAACTTTGCTGGCCTTCTATGACCTGGCCTCGGTCATCTATTTACCACCGACGAAAGTCTCCAACCCAGGAGCGGAAACAGGCAGGGCCATCACCCGACCCCAGATTGAGCTTTTGGCCGCAACGGTTTCAGCGGCCAATGCCTGTCATTACTGAACGGCGGCCCATGGGGTGCTGCTCAGTCTGAGCAGCCAACTGGCCGGGTATAAAGCAGATATTGACCAGACCTTAAATATAGGGGCCGAAGATGATACGGGTGTTCCCAAAGGCAAAGAATTGCGCCGTTTCGCTATTTCACTCCATGATCGAGATTGGTCCGCTCTTAATGAAGCCAGGAAGGAGTTAGTCCGGGTAATGGGTGTGGAAGCGCTGGTGGATGCGGCCGGTGTAGTGGCCCAATTCGAAGCCATCAACCGGGTAGCCGATGCCACAGGCACAAAGATTGATGATATGATCGGCCTGGCGATGAAGGCCGGTATCGGCCCTTCTAAACTCCCGGAACCGGAGAGGTATTGAACCATAGTTTGATCTCTCGCTCGCTGCGCTTGAGCTCTCAGAGATCGCAGAGAAAGGCGGATATTTTTTCAATAAAAAATTCCCTTTGAGTTCTATGCGATCTCGATCGAAGCGGGCGAGAGATAAAAGATTTTCACCTTTTTTAAATAATGGAGACTGCTGCCTATGGAAGATCTGCAGAAATATCAAGAGTTGGGAAACGTTTTCATCGACCGCCTGAAGCTGACTACTTACCCTATAGCCGTCAAGATGATCCGGCCCGAGGATGTGGTCCCTGAAGCCGCCGTTCAACCCTCTTTGATTTTTGGCAGTGAGGTCCCGGCTTGCCTGGTTTATACTTATTGCCGCCGGATGGGGGCCTCATTTTATCTGACCAAGGACGATATTGCCTGCAAGCCCATCGTTCTCTATTTTGGACTGGAAGAACTGACTGACCCGGATGATTTGTACCGGGCCTGGGCTGAACATGCCGGATATAAGAGAACCATGGAAGCGGAAAAAAAATCCCGTGTGTCCGATGCCCGCTTCAAAACCTTTCAATTCAAAGGGTTGGTCGTTTCCCCTCTCCACCAGACCCTCGTGAAACCCGATGTAGTCATGTTGTTTTGCTCACCCCTGATCCTTTCGCACCTGGTCCTGGCCGCTACTTATGACGGGTCTGACCTGGTTAGCCACTTTAACGGAATGGAGTCCAGTTGTAAGGAAGGGATTATACGCACCTATCAGACCGGGCAATGTCAAGTGGTTGCCCCGGGGATGGGCGACCGGGTAATGGCCGGAGTGCAGGATCATGAGATGTTATTTTCCATACCGGAGGAAAAGCTTGATATGGTCGCCGAAAACCTTTTTCTTGCCGGAAACAAATTAAATGATCCGTCGCCCTTCAGAATACCCCACGTCGTTCCGACCCTTGGCGCCAATAAGTTATTGGGAAACCCGGTGGAGCCGAAGGTCTGGCCTACGCTGCGGGAGAAGATGAAAAAAAAGAAATAATCTCTCGCCCGTCCACCTGAGGTGGACTCGAGCTCACAGAGATCGCCGAGAGAAATTTATTTTTTTGATTGCGGTTGAGAAGGACCGCAATCAAAAACGGTCAAGCTCTGTTGCGAACCAAATCTTCGGTGCTGAAGATTTTGCCGGAGGCCGGACCCGTTAGGCTGAATCTCTCTCTCTGAGATTCGGCCTCAGAAGAAGGTTTTCCTCTGAGTCCTCTGCGAACTCGATCGAAGCGGGCGAGATAAAAAATATTAATAAGGAGGGTGCTATGGCTGTTTATGTGGAAAAGGAAGGCCCGATCACAACCGTCATTTTAAGCCGGCCCGAGGTGCGCAATGCCGTAGACCGGGAAACCGCAGCCGAATTGGCTGATGCCTTTCGGGCCTTTGAAGACGATGAAGCAGCCCTGGTGGCGGTCTTTAGCGGTGACCAGGGCTATTTTTGCGCCGGTGCCGATTTGAAAAAAGTGGCCGAAGGCGGTGCTAATCGTCTGGAAACAGTGGGGGATGGACCCATGGGGCCAACCCGGATGCGATTGAATAAGCCGGTCATTGCGGCCATTTCCGGTTACGCTGTCGCCGGAGGGTTAGAACTGGCCTTATGGTGCGATTTGAGGGTGATGGAGGAAGACGCCGTGCTGGGGGTCTTCTGCCGTCGCTGGGGCGTGCCTTTAATCGATGGCGGAACCGTCCGCCTGCCCCGTTTAATCGGACTAAGCCGGGCCTTGGATCTGATCCTTACCGGGAGGCCGGTAGGTGCGGAGGAGGCCTTGCAGATGGGTCTGGCCAACAGAGTCGTTCCCAGGGGGAAAGCCCGACAAGCCGCCCAGGAATTAGCCCGCCAATTGGCTGCCTTCCCGCAGATTTGTCTGCATAACGACCGGCTCTCGGCCTACGAACAATTTGATCTTTCTTTTGAAGAGGCCATGGCCAATGAATTCCAACATGGGTTGAAGGCCTTGGAACAGGAGGCCCAAGAAGGAGCAGCCCGTTTCACCGGCGGTTCGGGGCGGCACGGAGATTTTGAAAAATAAAGACGGGTTCTACCCGACCGACAGCCCGAAGATTAGGGACGAGGGCATTGCCGAAAAATAGAGAAAAAAATATCGATCAAAATCAGCAAAGTTTTGCTTGATTGTTAGAAAATTGAAGGTAACTATTGATCAACGGGGATCCGATTCTATCTATCCCCTATATTAAAAAGGAGGTTCTATCATGTCTAAAATTCTGGAAATTCTTGGAAGCAAGTACCCGATTATTCAAGGGCCCATCGGTGAAATGAATGATCCCAAAATGGTGGCCGCAGTATCTGAGGCCGGCGGCTTCGGCATGCTGGCCCTGGGCTTTGTTCATGACCTGGAAAAGGTCAAACAGTTGATCGCCGGGGTCAAAGAACTGACCGACATGCCTTTCGGCGCCAATCTGATGATCGCCATGAATCCACACAATGAGGCCATCCTGGAGATCTTAGCGGAAGCAGGGATCAAAACCATCACTACCTCGGCCGGAGCCCCCAAGAAAATATATCCGAAGATTAAGGAGCTTGGTCTGAAGGGCCTGCATGTTATTTTGGCCGCTCCCCTTGCCTTGAAGGCCGTTGATGCCGGGGCTAATGCCGTGGTTGTTTCCGGGACGGAATCGGGAGGCCTTCGAACCAGCGGACCCGAGTCCACTAACATGATCCTGATACCCCTGGTCTGCGACATGGTGGACTTTCCGGTTGTGGCCGCCGGTGGTATTGCCGATCATCGGGGATACCGGGCCGCCCTGGCCCTGGGGGCTCAGGGGGTTCAGATCGGGACCGCATTTCTGGCCTCTGAAGAAAGCCCGGCCCCTCAGGAATGGAAAAAGGCCATCATCAATTGCGCCGATGCCGGTACAGTGTTACTGCCAAGGCTCGGCATAGCCATGCGGACTCTGATCAACGATGAGATGCGCCAATTGATGGCTTCCGGTGCAGATCTCAGCAAAGATTACAAAGCGGGAGATGCCGGCAAAACCTGGGGAGGAGGCCAGATCAGCGCCTTGATCAAAAAGATCCGGCCGGTAAAAGATATTATCGAAGAAATGGTATCCTGACGCTTGCCAGGAAAAACTGGTTTAGATTTCAGGTCCTCGATGATGTGGGAGGCGTGATAACGTATGTGGCTATTTTTTCCCTTGATACAAATTAGTCAAGGCTATTTTGTATTACAGGGAAAAATAGCCGCTTCCTGGCCGACAAGAAATTTCGTAATAGCCGGCTCATACTTAACTACCTCGCTGTGTCCAGTCTCCTCTAAACTAACCGCTTGCCGAATATAATGAATGGACTGTTGGTATTGCATTTCGGCATTGTGGGCATCGCCCAGGAATCGACACTGTCGATGCCCTAATCGGAATTGATATCCTAAAGTAGAAATCAGAGCAGGGAATATTTTTTATGACAGGAATATCGGCCAATCAGTTAGAGCCATTGCACATATCTATACGTAACATCTTTTACCTACAAGTCTTGACCGAGAACTGGATTATAAGTGAATAATTACTGTTTAAAAGTTTGCAGAACGTTTAACATGCGTACCGGTACCCGGTTTGCCGAGGAATTTCTCCTCAATGGAAAAGGTTACGAGGTCAGAACTCAATGACCATTCCATCACAAGCTGTTTCGTATTGCAGAGCTTCCAAGCGGCCGAGCATGTCATCGCTCATATGTGTGAGGACGATTCGCTTGGGTTGGAGGAAGGGCAGCTTTTTGATAAGGGTTTCAAGGTCCAAGTGAAACCTGACCTTCTTATTGAAGAAGTATGCTTCGGCGACAAATAGATCCGCATTCGTTGCTGCGGGTATTATCTCATCTGTCCATTCAGTGTCACCGGTGTACGCAATCGTTCGACCTTCCGCTTCCAAGCGGTAGGCAAAGAAAGGGCCAACAGGATTCCCATGGCTAACCTGGAATGCCTTGACCATAACACCGGAAACCTCTCTTGCTTCCGATGCATTCAGCTCAATGAGCGACAGCCCGAACTTCGGCTGAGTAAGTGATGACCCTGGGAATGCGGTCTCCAGTACTCGTTCGTACCAGTTCGGCAAGCCCGGAGGGCCGACTATTGCAAGAGGTTCGGTTCGCTTGGAAAAGAATTGTGCATCAAGCATAAAGAACGGGATTCCGCCGAAGTGATCGGCATGAAAATGTGTGATGAATATAGCCTGAATACTATTCCTCTGAATGCGTTGTGCCTTCAGACCAATCAACGATGACGCTCCACAGTCGATCAAGAAATTGGCTGTTTCCCCTGTGACGTGGAAACAGGTATTCAGCCGGCCACCGCTCCCAAATGCATCTCCGCTACCGATAAATGTGAATCGCACGTAAAAAGTCCTTTAAAAAGCAATTTGGTAGTTTTACCAATATGTATGTAAAATCGGCTTTAATGTAAAATAAAACTATTAATTTAGATATAGCCTGGCTAAAAATCTATCATTTAACACCACAAATTGTACAAATACAACCCTTCCAATTAGCATCCTATGCGAACTATACCAGATTTAATCTAAATCATGCCATTTGCCTTTTCTAAATCCAACAAATATCAATTTTTTCATTGATTACTGTTTAAATTCTTCCGATTTCTTAAAAATGGGATTTGGAAGATTTCAGGAAGCTATACGCCTTTTTTCAATAGTGAAGGCTTGAGGAGTTCAAGGAAGCTATTTCTCATCGCTAATTTATTCTCTCTGTTTTATCGAGCCCATTTAGGATCCAAAGATGATCTACCATATCAGACAGATATTCTTCCGGAGTTGCATTTAGTAATAAGAAAGCCTCCATTCTCTTATCATTAATGCCGATTAAGGCCCTTTTAAGTGCCTCTATCTTCTCGCCAGGGCCTTCTGTCTTTTTTAATAGCTCCATCTTTATTAGTAACCCCATTAACTTTATCCTTGATTCTAAATTTCTTGGATTTCTCGAATTAGGACTTCTCTTTTCCTCTTTGATCAGATCAGTGAATCATCTATTAGAAGTATTAAGCAAATCTGGTGCCAGAAATTTTAGTAATCTTTAATTCATTGCTTTCATTGGGTTATTGTTTAACTAAAGACTTGAGCCCTATTGAGGAATAAAGAATATTTCCATTTTTTTCTAATTTATTTCTCTTTTTAGGAAGGTAAAAAGTTCCACTTTATTCCGATTTTACTTCATAGATATTATTTCCCCAACAATAATCCTTAGAAGTAATAGTCTGAGGCAATTGTTCAAAAGGGAAAATTGGAGTTAAATGAGGGGATCTGGATTGTTTTGATTGTTTTGAATATCCTGTGGACCTTATAACGAATACCTTTTGAAATCTTACCTTTTTCTAAAAATGGAGGTTTGAGGACCACATAAATATTAAATTTATCAATAGGTTAATAACTGATTTATTATCGGTGGATATGTAGGAGGCTTGATTTAATAAAATAAATGTCTTAACTTCAATTGATACACTTGAGTTTATTGTTTAAGGGGAAAAATGAAATCATCGAAGCCATTTATAAGAATATCACTGGCAGTCTTGGTGGTTTTTACTGCTTGGAGTGTCCAGGGAAGCGAATTGGTTCCCCAGACATGGCTTCCTGAGAAAAGTCCCTTTTCCCATCAGCTTTCCCAACCATCACCCATCTTAGGGCCGGATTATAATGCGGCCCTCCTCGGAGTAAACCCTCTGCTCCATCCATTCCTCAAGATAACCAGGGAGGAGACTGCCCGGCAAGCACTACTGCCAGTGTATCCACCGACAAGCTTCAGGACCTATAATATCAAGGATGGGGGTGACCGCCTCTTTACCATTCAAAGGTCCTTTTATGGCTATTTCTGGGATAACTCCGGAAGGATCAATGATACCACTGGCAAACATGGAGTTGCCGATTTAGCCTACACCTTCGTTCTGGCTACCCCTCATATCTATTTAGGCTATGAAAACACCAAAAATAACAAGGACTGGAAGGTTGGAGACGACGACATTACCCGGATGATGTATGGTGTCAGTATCGATTACAAGGTGACCGATTCTTTCTATGTAATTCCGGTATTTACTTATTATGATTGGAGTAAACAATCGGAGGTTACCTCTAAACCTGGCATCAACAAGGAATGGATTAGTGGACTTCAATTTCGGTTTATATTCTAATTTAATTTAAAATATTTTACTCAAAACCAAATTGATATAACCCATGTTGTCGTTGTTCAATTAAGATAATAATCATAGTAATCATAGATCACCAATCTGCCCTCTATCTTCCCATCAATCTTTGCCTCAACAGGGTATACCTTTTCTCTGTCTTGTTGTTCCTGATGGCGATAGCCAAGGCCTTTTTGGTTCCGACCAGCACCACCAGTTTCTTCCCCCTGGTTACCCCGGTATAGAGCAGGTTTCTCTGGAGCAGGATATAGTGCTGAATGAGAATAGGTATAACCACGGCCGGATATTCAGATCCCTGGGATTTATGAATTGATACGGCGTAGGCGTGGACCAATTCATCCAGTTCGCTGTAGTTATAGATTACTTGGCGATCATCGATGGTCACCGTGACTTCCTGGGCTTCTTCATCGATCAGGGCGATCCTTCCAATGTCCCCGTTATAAACCTCTTTATCGTAGTTATTCACAATCTGCATGACCCGGTCGTTGACCTTAAAGGTTCTTCCACCCCGTAGAATCCCATCCTCCCTGGGATTAAGGGCCTTCTGAAGCTCAATGTTCAGGTTTCCGGCCCCAACTATCCCCCGGTGCATAGGGGTGAGAACCTGTATCTCGGTGCCCTGCTTAAGTCCAAATCGTTGCGGTATCCGGTCCTTGACCAGGCTGATGATCAACTCAAGAACCTTTTCCGGAGCTTGGCACCTTGCCGGCTCAGGTTGCCGGGCAATGTGCCTGCCACTCTTCATGTAGCTAATATAAAAGCATCAATCAATTTTTAATTAATTGCTTTTCATATTGCCAATTATTTTTTGCGCTTCAGCATTCTCGACTGGATGGAATTTATAATCAACAACACTAAATCTAAAATAGAGGACATCTATTTCTTGATTTTTTTCGGATATCCTCACGTCATCCATGGCCGAAAGCATTTTCCATTCCCTAAAGATACAAACAACAGCGTTGTCTTTCGGGATTTCCATTGGAGGATATTGTATAGTCTCGTGTAATGGTTGAACCGTTTCAGTTCCAACTTCCGTTCAGTTTCTGCCGTTTGAAGTAATCTATGATTAGATATCTCTTCTATACCTGTTTTATTATCAACTAAGATGAAATATGGTTTGCCGACTGGAATCCCAGGTAAAACTCCGGCTTTTACAAAATATTCATGCCCAGACTTTATGTTAATGGTTATTGAACCTTTTCCTCGTGTTTGTCCGGATAATTGCACTTCCCCAGGCTTAGCATATATCAAGCAATATCCTCCTGAAATTAGGTCACACATCTGTTCATCGTTCCCGTCAAATACAGCATATCGGACGAGATTTCGATCTAATGGAATACCCACTGCCCTATATAAATATATTATTCCTTTATCGTTAGGGATATCGGATATTTTTTGAAATAGAACGCCTGTGGCACATGAGGATAAGTATATCGGTGCCATGAGAAAAAGTAGTAATTTTAAATATTTCATTTTTTCTCCTATTTGGTAAGAATTTCCATATTGATGGGAAGAGTATAAGGGAAGAAAAAGGCACGGTCACGGGGAAAGAAGGGCGTGAGGATCAATAGGACAAAAGGGGTCATCCGAAGAAAATGGGACTATCCAGTTATAGACTTTTCAAATTGATTTGTGTTTGAACTCTTCTGATTTTTCACAAATGGAACTTGCAGGATTTCAGGAAGCTATACGTTAAGATCTCACAGAAAATTACCTCATCAACCCAATTTAAACGATGTCACTTACAACTGTTTTAAGATGAGAGACCAAGCGATAAGACAGGATGAATAGAAACCGTCTTGGGTGGTTTTGGGGAGAGCTTTTTGGTATGGGAAAATAGATTCCCAAAAGTCAAAAAAACAACGGATAAGTTAATTGAAAGGCTGTCTTAGCCCTTTTCCCTAGCCATAGATCAAAAGTGATTGACTCGTAACGAGCTTTTGCCATATTATTCATTAACTCTTATTGATCTTATTGACTAGTATTCTAACCCAGTTCACTGCCTATTTGGGAGGAGAATTAATCAATGCAGTATAGACCTTTCGGTAAACTTGATTGGGAGGTTTCGGCCCTTGGTTTCGGGGCTATACGGCTCCCGGTAATCGATAACGATCAGGCAAAAATCAACGAACCCGAGGCCATCAAAATGATCCGATATGCAGTGGATCATGGGGTTAATTATGTGGATACGGCCTACCCCTATCATGGGGGGCATAGTGAAGAAGTGGTCGGACGGGCACTTCAAGAGGGGTATCGGGAAAAAGTCAAACTGGCCAGCAAATTACCGGTTTGGTTACTCCAGAACGCCGACGACTTAGATCGTTTTTTGAATGAACAACTCAATCGCCTCCAGACTGATCACCTTGATTTTTATCTCCTGCATGGACTTAACAAAAGAACCTGGCCCAAGATCAGCGAACTGGGGGTGTTTAAATGGGCAGAAAAGGCCATCAAAGACGGTAGATTCCACTATCTGGGATTTTCATTTCATGACGAGTATGAAGTGTTTAAGGAAATTATTGACGCCTATGATAAATGGACTTTCTGTCAGATCCAATATAATTTTATGGATACAGAGTATCAGGCTGGCACTAAGGGGCTCAAATACGCTGCCGATAAAGGTTTGGCCGTTGTGATAATGGAACCTATACGAGGGGGGCAATTGGCCAAAACACCACCCGAGACCGTAGTCAGGCTATGGGAATCCGCTTCCATAAAGAGGTCTCCGGCGGAATGGGCCTTGCATTGGGTCTGGAACCAGCCGGAAGTATCAACGGTACTCAGCGGCATGACCACCATGGACCAAGTCATTGAAAACGTCGAGTCAGCCAATCATTCCTCCCCCAATATCCTGATCCCGGAAGATTTATATTTGATAGAACAAGTCCAGGCAGAATACAGAAAACGTTCTTCCATCCCATGTACCAATTGCAAATATTGCCTTCCCTGTCCGAACAATGTGAATATTCCTGCGATTTTGGAGTTATACAACGATGCTTCGATGTATGGTGATGTGAAACGGGCACAAGTACTTTATCAATTTCGGGTCCAGGAAGGGGAACGGGCCGATCAATGTCTTGAATGCCAGGAATGCGAGGAGAAGTGCCCCCAGGGAATCGCTATTTCCGAATGGATTATTAAGGCCAAAGACTTGCTTGATCCCAAACCTTGAAGGTGTGGGGGTATTGGGTTGGTTCTTTAGAGTAATTTTCTGCGAATTAGATAAATTTAAAAAATAGGAAACCAATGGCAACTGGTATTCCAAGCCAGAAAGCAGCCATAACCAGACAGCCACCTCCGCTGACCATCCTCCCCAGCTTCCTTTCTCGTCCGCTCTTGGTCAATGGTATCCCAATAGACCGAGAAATTCTGGCTTTGGCAGCAGAAACCCCAAAAAACCTTTTCCAAGAGAACCCGCCACGATTCATTTTTGTTCCTCTTCTCTAATACACCTGAAAGACACTTTCAAAAAAGAATATCCTATGGTGGTTGTCTACTTGCTTCTCACCCTTTGAAAGTGCCAGGATAAACCAACCGCAGTTAATAACCCACCGATAACGGTAACAAGAGTGTCCAGATTTAGAGCGACATGGAAACTTCCGATACAAAAAAGTAAAACGTAGCCAACGATAAAGTTGAATGAACCCCAAAGTACGTTGACTATGGAAGATGATTCTCCTACTCCTGGCGGGCTGGCAAAGGGGCTTTGGAACCGTTTCCCGGAAACCCCGTGTACAAAGTGAGGTATCCCATTGACCAAAAACACACCAGCAAAAAAATGAGCTAATAATGTCATATTATAGAATCCTTTCACCAGATGCCGATTACCAGAACACAATAAAAAAACCCACTTCTCTTCTGAGAAATGGGGTCCGCTTGTTCTTCCATCAAACCTCCTTTAAAAGGTTGCCAACAAGAAACAAGTTTTGGTAGGTTTTAAAACCTTGTCCTTGGCCTACCTCCTAACAAAAATAAATGGTAGACTTCCTTACTGGTGATATCACGCTTATCCATTTTTACTTAATAATGGTACTTCATTCTTTATTTTTGAATATAGATGAATCAAGCACCAAGATGCTCCACAAACCACTGGACGGTGGGAACGACAGCCTGTTCATGCCAGGGCTCGTCATAGTAAACATCAAAATGCCCGCAAGGGATTACAACCAGTTTCTTGGGTTCTTTTGCCCTTCCAAAGGCCTCCCGGATCTTATCGATAGGTATAAGGGTGTCTTTTTCAGCGGCTACGATTAAAAGCGGGGTGGGTGAAATCAATTCAATTGCATTCGCCGGATCATACTCAAGCATTTTTTCGACAGACTCGAAAGTAACCTGGTTAATCCAATTCTCATATTTTTCATTATTTTTTGAGAGGAAGAATTCATAAGCATCGGGGGTTGCTAAAACAGAAACCTGTCCCTCCGGTGCCACCACCGGAAGATAATTGACAGTCAGAGAAGCGTATCCGGTTGTCCGATCAGCGGCCAGCATCTCCTGAACCAGCCTAAGGCTCTCCAAACCCTGGTTTTCTAAAATAGTTCGCCAAGCACAAAGGCCCGGAACCTGGGCCACAGCAGCCTTTATACGCCGGTCAAAAGCAGACAAATGAAGAACGTGGGCGCCGCTGTACGACGAACCCCATACCCCGATTCTTCCAGGATCCGTTTCAGCTTGAAGGGTCACCCAAGAAATGGCATTACGATAATCGTCAATTTGAGTATGTGGTAGCACCTGGCCTCTCGGTTCGCCTTCTCCCTCTCCCAAATATCGGTAATCAAATAAGAGAACAGCCAATCCGGCAGAAACAAATCTTTCTGCATAATTGGTCAGCATTTCTTTTACCGCTGAAAAACCATGTGCCATAACCACTGTGGGCAATTTTTTACCTTCAGAATAAGAATCAGGCACATAGTGCCAGCCTTTACACTTCAATCCGTCACTTTGGAATTCTATGTTTTTTCGCATGCTAACCTCACAATATTATTGTTTCTATGATCATGACAGTCCCCCGTCATCCGGCTCCCTTAGTGTTTATCTTCGAGAAGCCTTTTGACTTCTTGACGACCAAGCTTCCTTAGAGCCACTAGCACCCTTTTCTTCTCGTCTTTCGGTTTAAACTTCCCTGTCTCCCACTGGTGAGCAGCCCCAAGCGAAACACCGGCGAGAATGGCTAACTCTTTCTGAGAAATGCCCAACTTCTTACGGAGGCTTCGTATCAGGCGAGGAGAAAAGCGGGAGGCTTTTACTTCTTCCGGTAATGCTTCCAATGGCTTTTCCCTTATTTTCGATTCTTTTTTCTGAGGAGTTGTGAATCGTTCGAGCCGTAAAACAATTTTTTGGAGTTGGGAGACTTTCTTTTTCAACAAACGAATATCTTGAGCAAGGGGAGCTGACGTCTTATGGATTTCCCTCTTTGCCAATCGCTCAACCTCTGATTTAATAATGGATTCCACCTTGCCCATATAATCCTCCTTTCAGACAGTGCCGGGTTAGGTTATATGTTTGTTTTTAACACGGACTATAATAGATTTTTGGTTGTATGCAATCCTCTTGAACTGATAAGCCCATAGAAAAGATATCATATTTTCTTGAACTAAAATAGTTCTTAATGGGAAAATTAAAAACAAGAAAAAGACAGGATCAAGAAGAAGAAAGAACTATGGGCGTTTCTAAAGGATAAAGGTATTAGGATCGATCAATGATTATTCCTTACGAAAAATTATGCCATAAAGCTTGCAGGGGCTGATTGAGGATTTTGTTACCCGAGAGGGCACTGATTCCGGATACACTAAAAAGTCGATTGAAGAAAATGTGGAAATGGTTAGGCAACAATTAAGAAAAAAGAGGCATTTATTGTTTATGATAAGGCCAGCCAAACTTCAAATATTGTGTCAAAACAATTTTTGAACAAAATAAAGTCTTCTTGAAAACCCCGACAGGTAAAAACAAGAAAATCAATATGACAGGAGATTTTTTAGATTAAACACAAAAAATCACCTTCTTTGCAAATTTTATCTCTTTCACCTACTAACACTTTAAGAATTTCAATCTTAAAATAATCAATTATCGTTCGAAATGCTCATAAAAAGGGCAGAATAAATTGATTCTGTCTTTGCATTCTAAATTGGAAATAACAACTTTGTCTTCTCTTTAAGAAGCGAGGTCCATCTGTAATATCTTGCTTACTTTTTTATTTAAAGATAACTCGTCTTAAATCCACCGGCGTAAGCCCGATTGAGATTATGTTTGGCTTTTCCAAGTATAATATTAAATTACTTCTTAACGCCAGCCTTCTTCGGTAGGGCAGGTGCTAATTTTTTCCAAAACTCATCAAAAAATGTGTTTTTCTCCATTTGATCCGGATCCACTATCCCCATAAAACCTATTCTGGTCACAACTAAGTCATGGCTAGGGACAATAAATACCGAGCGATCAAATGCTCCAAGGGCGGCCACAAGATCAAGGGGTGCAGAAGGAAATCTTGGGTGCTCAATTCTCTTGGGTGGATCGGCGGGAGTAAGAAAGTATTTCTGGCCATTTAACCACCAAAGCGTTCCATAGGAAGGATTCAATTTTTGGGAAGGTTCAAGCATTTCTCGGACATCATTCGGATCCTTAATAATGGAATGACCGGTCCAGCTACCATCGGCCAATATGAACAATCCAAATCTGGCCAGGTCCCGATTTGAAGAAATCAAACCATACATGGGTCTGTCCTTAAAGGGAGGCATCCATTTTCTTATAATCCACTTGGTATCTTCCATTTTAAGCGGTCCGGTAATCCACTCACGTGTTATTTCATTAATGTCCTTTTTGACTGCGTTAGCCACTATATGGGCTAACAACTGAAAAGTTGTGGTATTATAGAGCCATGTATCACCAGGATCCGCACTGTATTGAAGTGTGGGAGTTAATCCACTAGTCATATTTAATAGATGTTTGACCTTAATTTTCATTTCGGCTTCTGGTTTAGCATTTGTCCATCCAATGCCTAGATATTTAGATACGGGGTCATCAAAATTCATGTAATCTTTCTGGCGAGCCAGATAGAAAAGGGTCGCAATCACGCTTTTCTGCACAGAGGCAACATCCTCCAAGGGATATCCCTGAGCGGTCTTCCCGGCTTGCATAAGAAGATAAATAGCCTGGTACTGCTTTAAAGATGCATTTTCTTTCGGGTCAATTTTGTTAAAATCCCAATATCTTTCGGCCAAGATCCGGCCTTTATAGAGAATAACTAGGCCAGTTGAGTTATGCTCGCCGGCATAATTCAAAGCCTCCTCAAGTGCCTTGGTATCAAAGCCCACGGTTTTAGGATCTACATGATCCCAATCCTTGTTTTCAGTTGGAAAGAACAAACTTTCTTTTGCCCTGGAGTTTCCCGTCTTGATTGTTCCTTCGTCCGCAAACAAAGGGAAAGACACCGTAACCAACAGCAGCACCATAAACAGGGCAACTATGTTTAGAGCATTTGAATACCAACCCATGTGGACCTCCTTGATCATTTTGAATTGGATAGGGTAGATCTCATTATACATGTTTTTAGGGATAGTAAATTAGGAGAAGTTTACTTTGGGATGGGGTTAGTAATTTAGAGGGGTTGGCCAACTATTATCGTTTGTACTCTTTCATTTTTTATATATTGAAGTTTTGCGTGTTTCAGGAAGTTGGCCGGACTGGCTTCCGATTGTCTGGGCTAAACCAGCTAATCGGTAAAATATTCCATTCAACTGGCAATCAAACGGCCCAGGCCGCTTGAAATAAATACTTTTTGACCAGCTTTCAGGTATGGGTTATTATAGAAACTTTAAAACGAACCATTTGTTTCTGATGATTGGGGAGTTGAGAGGTTTCGAATTGAACAATAATTGAGTGAACTTTTTAAGATTCGCTTTATGGCCGGATCGGAAAACGGTAAAAGGAGGAATAATGGACAACAAAATGAAGGATCTTTTTTCTATCAATGGGAAAATTGCTCTCGTCACCGGAGGTTCGAGAGGAATCGGGGAGATGGTCGCGGCCGGCTTTTTAAGTTACGGCGCCAAAGTCTATATCAGCTCCCGTAAGGCCGAGGTTTGCGATGCCACCGCCAAACGGCTGGCTGACAGGTACGGAAAGGAATGCCTTTCTATCCCTGCCGACCTTGCGGGTCTAAAAGGTATAGAGTCGCTTGCCACCGCCTTATCGGAGCGGGAAAGCAAACTTGACATCCTGGTTAATAACGCCGGGGCCACCTGGGGCGCCCCTTTGGAGGAATTTCCCGAAGTGGGATGGGACAAGGTCATGGACACCAATGTAAAGGCTATCTTTTTCCTAACCCAGAAACTTCTGCCTCTTTTACGGAAATCGGCTTCATCCGAAAATCCGGCGCGAGTGATCAATATCGGCTCCATCGACGGCATCAAAACGCCTTCTTTCAACAACTTTTCTTACGGCCCTTCCAAGGCAGCGGTACACCATTTGACCCGAGTTCTGGCGGCCCACCTGGTAAAAGAACATATCATTGTCAACGCTATTGCTCCAGGACCGTTTCCGACTTGGATGTTGAGCACCGGCGTAGGGTTTGGCGGAAAAACGGAAGGAGACGGGGTGAACTGGGATATGGTGGGTCAAGGCAACCCGAGCGGGCGAGTGGGCACTATGGAAGACATCGCCGGGTTGGCCATATTCTTAAGTTCCAGAGCGGGCGCTTATGTGGTGGGGCACACCATCCCCTGTGACGGAGGAATGGTTGCTGTTTCCTGATGGTATCACCTAAACAAACCTGGGAGAGGAGAAAGAGATGAAAGTGGAGGACTTCAAGGAAATTCTTTACCAAAAGGAAGACAATGGCATTGTAACGGTCACCCTGAACATGCCCAAGAGAAAAAATGCCTTGAGCCCGTATACGTTTTTTGAGCTTTTCTGGGCCGTGGATGCCTTGGAAAAGGATGACTCAGCCGGGATCATGATCCTGACCGGGGCCAAAGACCCTGATTCCAATGACCCGGCCAAAGAGGCCTTCAGCAGCGGGGGCTATTTTAATCCTGCCTCTTTGGCGGGATTAAGCGAGGAAGTGAAAGCCCAGATTGACCTTACGGATATTGCCCAGAAAAAATTAACTTTGAAAATGTGGCAATTCGATAAACCGGTGATCGCCGCCGTCAATGGGCTGGTTATCGGCGGGGCCTTTACTATGTGCCTGTCCTGCTGCGATCTGATCTATTGCTCCGAACACGCCTGGGCTTCCTTACCCTTCATCGGCCTTGGCATCATTCCCGAACTGGCTTCCAGTTATCTGCTGCCGAGGTTGATCGGCTTTCAGCGGGCCAAAGAGATCATGTTCTTTGCTGAACGGATAACTGCCCGGGAGCTTTTCGACCTGGGAATAATTAACAAAGTCCTGCCTCACGATCAACTGTTTCCTTATACCAGAGAAAGAGCCCTGAAGTTGATCCCGCCCCAAGGCGCCGGAAATGCGGTCCGGATGGCCAAACGGGCACTGCACCAACCTTTTCTCCAGGCGGTGACAACGGCCCTGGATTTGGAAAACAAGGGGCTGAACGATGCCTTTCGTACGGCCGACTTCACCGAGGCCCTGACGGCCCGGGCGGAAAGGCGTGCGCCTGTTTTCAAAGGGAAATAAGAGGTCCGGCAGGGGCCGGGGAATCGATCGGGGTGAATCGAAGACAGCCTATTTAATATTCTTTTGTTAAAGAATAAATTGGGTATCTCCGGATTGTAAAGATGTGCTCATCGAGGTCTTCCCTATGGCACCCGCTTATTTTTCCTTTTCTTGCCTTTCTTCTACTAATACGATACCTTGAAATTATATGACTAACTCAACCAAAGCCAACATAAAGATTCTTTTTGCCCTGACCCTGGTTCATTTTACAGGTGATTTTTATAGCTCTTTCACCAACCCCCTGTTTCCACTCTTTGTCCAAAAGATGGGGTTATCCCTGGTTCAGGTTGGAATCATATCCGGGGTCACTCGCTTGTTGGCCTTTATCATCCAACCTTCAGTGGGATACCTGGCCGACCGCTATGCCACCCGGCATTTTATGCTTTTGGGCGTCCTCATGCCCGTCGTCTTTATCCCCCTTTCCGGTATCACCGTCGGATTCTGGACGCTGCTGACGGTAGTAGCCTTAGGATCCATAGGCTCTTCTATGTTTCATCCCTCAGTCACCGGTTTGGTCCCGGTTTATTCCGGGGACAAAACCGGTTTAGCTATGTCCGTATTTAATACCGGGGGAACTCTGGCCTTCGGACTCGGGCCATTATTCATCACCTGGTATGCCGGCAGATTCGGTCTGAATGCCCTGCCCCTCACTATGGTTTTCGGAATTCTGGTGGCCTGGTACTTATATCAGGTTGTACCGGTTCCTCAAAGCGAGGGATTACGCCGATTGGGTTTTTTGGGTGCGGTCAAAGAAAGCCTGGGGAGTGTTTGGAAAACCGTGGCCTGCATCTGGCTGGTCATGGTTTTGAGGGCGATTATCGGGCAATCCTTTTTGACCTTTATGCCCGTCCTCTATGTGGAAAAAGGCTTTTCGATCATGTCGGCCGGTGGCATTTTTTCCCTGTTTACCATGTCCGGAACGGTAAGCGGTCTGATCGCCGGACACATATCCGACCGGATAGGCTTCAAACCGGTTTTCATTTTTACCCATGCCCTTATGACACCTATGCTCCTGTTATTTTTAAGTCTCCAAGGGGGTTGGGTCTATATCGGGGCCATGATGGCCGGCGCCATGGTATTGGCCACCATGCCCCTGGGTGTTGCCCTGGCCCAAACTTTGGCGCCCAAGGGCAGGTCCATGGTAGCCAGTCTGATGATGGGTTTCGCCTTTGGATTGGGGGGGGCCGTATCACCGATCATTGGCAAATTGGCAGACCTATACTCCATCCATAGTGTCCTGATAGGCGTTTCTTTTCTGCCCTTATTAACCCTTCCACTTATCTTTACCTTCCCTCCAGGGTCCTCGACGGTCAGAGGTCATAAAGAAAAAGAAAGGAATTAGGATACAATCAAAAGAAGCATAGCCACCCCTTGCTCAGTAAAGGCATAAGGAAATGATTTAGGGAAGTATGGAAAGCCATTGATCGGCGGATATGATCCACTGGGTCAATCCTTCGATATGCATTTTCTTGCAAACGCCGGTTTTGTGCAAGACTTGCACGGCTGTAGGCACGGATAGTTTTTTCTGGAAGTGAAGAAGGTTTGGAGTGAGACTCTCCTCCGTAGATTTGCATTCGATCAGGCAAAGGGGTTTGCCTTTTTCAGAAAGCACGAAATCAACTTCCCGCTTTTCTTTGTCCCGGAGAAAATGCAGATTGGGTTCCCCCTCGCCCATGGCCTTCCACAGCCGAACCGCCTTCAACAGGTGCAGGGCGACCAGGTTTTCAAAACGTACGCCCTCATTTTCAATTTCCACCCAGTCGAAAAGATAGGCTTTATTTTCTTTGGTAAGCGTTCGTGCTATCCGGCCGGTGAAGGGTGCCAAGCGGAAGAGGTAAAAAAACTGTTCGAGCAAAAGCATCCAATTGCGGATGGTTTCGAAAGCCACCCCGACATCGATCTTGAGAGCGTTTAAGGAGAGGGGATTTCCGACCCGGTCAGGGATCAATTGGGCCAGATGTTCCAGAAGAGAGATCTCCCGAATAGCACTGGCATCCCGAATATCTTCCCGGAGAAGCAGGGTCTTGCGCCCGGCAAACCAGCGGTTATAGAAAGTGGAGGTTCCCCGGGCAAAGGGCTCGGGAAATCCGCTGAAGCGGAATAGATGGGAATATCTCTCCCTTCCCTCCGCTGAAACGGAAGGGGGAGATTCCAACAGTTTCTTGAAATCCTTGAGGGTGGTCAGTTTTCCTGTCAGTTCGCCAAGCCCCAGGGGGAAGAGCGGAACACTGAAATACCTCCCCAGCAGACTGTCTCCTCCTTTTTTGAAAAGTTCAAGCCGTCCGCTTCCAGTAATCAAAAAACGAAAATCCTCTTTACCCTGATCGTAGGACCCTTTGAGGAAATTCTTCCATCGGGCGTACTTATGGATTTCATCCAAAATCACTAAGAAAGGTTCCCCCGGGTTACGGCTTTCTTTTTCAAAAAAGAGGGGATCGGTTAAAATTCTTTTTTGGTGAGTAGGTATATCCCAGTTGAGGTAAAGGCCCTGCCCGAATTGGGTTTGATATTGTCTGGCCAAGGTGGTTTTTCCGACTTGCCTTGGTCCGCTGACAAAGGCCATCTTCTTATCCTGTTCAATAATTTCGCCTACAATTTCGATGGCCGTTCGTTTGATCATGTTTTTAAATTAGACCAAAATCTAAAAAAGTCAAGACTTTTTTAGACTTTGGTCTAACTATTCTTAATGAAGGAGGGGCGTTTGATTGAATATGGCAGGGGCAAAATCGTGGACAACATTTCCAAGGCCAGGGAGATCCTCAGAGACCATTGAGTAAAGCCTGTAAGATTTTTAGCGGAACCCAACTAAACCGTTAAATGAAGAATTTAAACAGTGACCCCTTTCTCGTTTAATTTTTTCCCGGCGTTTTCAAACTTGACATTAATATCAATAATGATACCATCTTTAACTGTGAGTGATATTGAAGAAATCCTTATCCAGATGGTCCGTAATCCGGAAGATATCCGTTTCAGCGATCTGAGTAAGGTCTGTGATCACTACTTTGGAAAAGCTCGGCAAAGTGGGGGCAGCCATAAAGTTTATAAAACTCCATGGCCGGGCGACCCCAGAGTAAACATACAAGCCAAAAAAGGAAAAGCCAGGGCCTATCAAGTAAGGCAGATTCTTAAGGCTATTGAAAAAGTGGAGTTGGAAAATGCTAATTAAAGATGATCGATACACCTACCGGGTCACCTGGTCTGAGGAAGACCACGAATATGTCGGCTTGTGCGCGGAGTTCCCCAGTCTGAGCTGGCTGGCCCAAACCCCGGAGGCGGCTTTAAAGGGTATTCGAAAGGTAATTGCGGATGTGGTAAAGGACTTAAGAAAAAACAAGGAACCCATTCCCGAGCCCCTTGCTACCAAGGAATTTAGTGGTAAGTTTATGGTCCGAGTCCCACCTGAAGTTCATCGCAATCTTGCCATCAAAGCGGCTGAGGCCGGAGTCAGCTTAAACAGATTGGCCAGTTCTAAGTTAACAAAATAAAAATTGTAAAGGCAAGAGAAGAAATCAGGCGAGTGGGATTTGTAAAACCAAACGAATTGCCCGATTGAATAAATTGTTTTAATCCAAAAATCCCATCTTATAAGTCAATTCAGAAACAACGTCCCATTCTAAACAGTAGGGAGATCGAGAGGATGCTCAAGGCACTAATAAAATCTTTCGGAAACAAACCCTTGAAACCTTGAACCCTTTCTCCTAACTAATTGGGAGAAGAACCGAAAATTTTAATATTCGACTAAATAATCTGTTCTTGCTATACTCCGACTTTTTTAAGGATGAAATAAATGAAAGAGAGTAAAAATTGAGTGGTTATGAAACATGCTTCCGAAGAAATTAATCAATGTATTTCAATGCTTAAAATCCTGGCCCGGGATACGGACCGACTGGCCAATCTTCCGGAAGAACAAAGAATTGCCCTTCTAAAAGTAACCGGGGAAATATCCCGTCCCGATAGGGCGGAAATTAAGAAAAGAAATAAGGCGGCCAATAAAGCGCAAAGTCTGGCCATTTTTGCAAGAGACCGACGGGCCAGAAATACGACCGGGATTCGTGTGGCCCGGCTTGATGAAACCTTTGCCGCACCGAAAGAGATTGAATTTAATCCGTCGGAATCTGAGCACAAAGGCGAAAAAACAGTTGCACCCCGCAATTGTTATGTCTGTAAAGAAGAGTTCACCCATCTGCACTTTTTCTATGATACTTTGTGTAAAAAATGCGGTGATCTGAATTATAGAAAACGTTTTCAAACCGCCTCTCTTCAGGGGCAGGTGGCCCTGATTACCGGCTCCCGGGTGAAAATCGGGTATCAGGCCACTCTGATGATGCTGCGTGCCGGAGCCAGGGTTATTGCGACCACCCGGTTTCCCGTTGATTCTGCCACCCGATATTCCCGGGAAGAGGGATTTGCCGAGTGGGGAGATCGATTGCAGATTTACGGTCTTGATCTGAGACATATTCCCAGTGTTGAAATTTTTACCAGCTTTATAGAACAAAAGTATGGGCGTCTTGACCTGTTGATCAATAATGCGGCCCAGACGGTGAGGCGGCCTCCGGGTTTTTATGCCCATCTTATTGAAAATGAAATAAACGGGATTCGGACCCGGTCCGTAGAGGTCCGGAAACTTCTTGAAGACCATGAGGTGTGTAAAGATCAGCTTAAATCTTTTTGTCCCACTATCCAGGAACAAGAATCCGCCCTTCCGGCAGCCTGGCAGGATCAGGGACCTGGAATCGGGTTGCGTGAATCCGCCCAACTATCACAGATTCCCTATAGTCATGATCATTCCCTGGTCTCTAAGGAAGTATTTCCAAAAGGAAAGCTGGATGCCGACCTTCAACAGGTGGATCTGCGCAAAACCAACAGTTGGCGCTTACGTCTGGGAGAAATACAAACGGACGAGATGCTTGAAGTGCAACTGGTGAATGCCGTGGCCCCCTTCGTGTTATGCAATAGGCTGGCTCCCTTAATGAAGCGCGATTATACCGGGCAAAAGCATATTGTCAATGTAACCGCCATGGAGGGCAAGTTTTTCAGATTCAAAAAGGATGACAGGCATCCCCATACCAACATGGCTAAAGCGGCCCTGAATATGCTGACCCATACCTCGGCGGAAGATTTAGCCAGAGACGGGATTTATATGAATGCCGTTGATACCGGTTGGGTTACCGATGAAGACCCCGTGGAGCTTTCTAAATTTAAACAGGAAGTGCATGATTTCCAGCCCCCATTAGACATCGTGGATGGAGCCGCCAGGATCTGCGATCCTTTTTTTGATGGGATTTTAACCGGGAAACACTGGTCCGGGAAATTTCTGAAAGATTATTTTCCTATCGACTGGTAGATACGGCACGGGAATATCCGCCCTCCTCGTTCCTGCACTTGCTCAGACACCGGCAATGAATTGAAAAAACTTGTCACCAGGCACAAGGTTCTTCATCCGAATGTTTTGAAAACCCGCCTGGGTCAGTTTAGCCTGCAATTCTTCCGGTTTGGGAAGTGTCCCGGCCCCCTCGGTCATGACCGCCCACAGGTTGAGAACCCTCATGCCGACTCCTCCGTCCCGGCAGCCGGTCGTAATCACCAGACGGCCTCCCGGCTTCAGGAAAGTTTTTAAGTGACGGGCCAAGTCCACCTGCTTATGTTCCGGGAAATAATATATGTTGTTATGCAGGGTTATCAGATCGAATTTCTGTGAAGTCTGATAGTCGAGGATATTTCCGATTTCAATAATCACCCTATCGTCAAGCTGCCAATCGTGGATATTTTTTCGAGCAAAAGCCCCCACCTCCGGCAGTAATTCCAAACCCACGGCCTTTAACCGCGGATTACGCCCGCAGGCCTGCCGGATGTAAACCCCCGATCCACAGCCCACTTCCAGCAAAGAACATTCCCCGCTCTCCGGAACCACCTGGTCCATGGTTTCCTTGATGAAAGGTTCGAGAACTCGGGATGAGCGGGCAATCATTTCCCCATCAGCGTCAGCCCAAGAGAACATCCGGTTCTGCTTAATTCTGTCAGGCGTCTCTGTCAGGAGGGTATGATGCAGGTGAACAAACTCTTCCAGGAAAGCCCGTTGTGTATCATTTAGGGGTTTCGCCAGCTTTTTAGATAATCGGCTGCCAAGGGTATAGCCATCAGTTGTGTATTTCAATTCCCCCAGGCGAACCCCTACGTCCAACCAGGCTTCTAATTTTTTCGGGTCCTGCTTGGATCCGAATTCCGTATTCAGTTTCTCAAAACTGACCGACCCTTGCCGTAACCGGTCATAGATCCCTTCTTTCAACCCGGCCGAGATAAAACAGGTCCGAAAAAACTCTTCATAGCTTTTCTTGAGTCTCCGCATCAAAAAAAACTGGCCGTCTCGAATCAGGCTGAGAAAGGTTTTCATTTTCATCGGCGTTCTATCCTCATTAATGGAACATTGAGAAGGAAGAAGTAATTACTCCCGTTTTCTATGCAAATCGTCGTGGCAAAAAGTGCAAATGCTAAGTAAATTATCTTCCGTATTCTCTCCCCCTTTAGCATGCTCTTTCTTGTGATGTAATTCAAGGTGCCTTGGGTCAGATGGGTTCCAATCGCTGTGGTTCCATCCACATCGTACGCATTTATATCCATCTCTACGTAGAACCTTTCCACGCACCGAATCTGGAATCCTTCTGTCATGCTCGGGGCTTTGTCGTAAAGACTCAAGGAGGTAACTGCCTACCGATAGATCCGGCCTGCCGGTATTCTTTGTTGTTATCGGCCAGCCGAATTCCGTACGCAATTCTCTTACCCGGCGTGCCCATTCGGTCTTATCATTTGCTACATATCTCAATTCTGAACCCGTAACTGGTTTTCCTACATTCTGTTTGAGGTATTCAAGGATTTTAGTTCTTACAGAGTCCTTACGTTTACGAATGTCGTTGGCAATGTTCCACCGAAAGGCGGATTCTTTATCTTGTGTTTCGGAGAGTAGAATATAATCATCGGGTTTCAATGAATTCAAGTCAATGTTTTCTAAAGGGAATTCGTCTTCGCCCGCCATTTCTTTGGCTGTTGTTCCACTAACAATTGACCACCCGAATTGAACTCGTAGTTCCCTGATCCGGCGTGCATATTCTTGAATCGCAGACACAACGAGTAATTCGTCACCGCTGATTGCAGTAAAAGGATACTTACGGAAATAATAAAGTATCCTGTCGCGTGCACTTGAAGCATCCTGTTCGGAAATAAGTAATTTCCCTATGTCACGTAAATGTTGATAAGCTGGGATAAGAGAAAGGACTTTTCGTCGAAGATCTTCCTGTTCCAGTTCTTTTTTGAAATTCACGATGAGATTTTCCAGCTTACCCCTAATAACCTCCAGATTTTTTCGATTATTCATTAGATGGACCCTTTTTAGACTGAAGAAATCGAGATAATTTCGGAGTTAATTTGGAGAGGTCTTTTAACTGACATTGCCATACAACGAGAACCTCCCAGTTTTGTTTTTTTAGAAGGCGAATATTTTTCCTGTCACGAATAATATTTGCATCCAGTTTTTCGTTCCAAAACGAAGAGTTGGTTGAAGGACGGGAGGAACGTCCACATTGCTTGTGGCCGTGCCAGAAGCACCCATGAACAAATATGACCTTTCGATGCTTCGGTAAAACAATATCGGGATGACCCGGAAGATCAGATACATACTTACGAAAACGATACCCAAGCCTATGTACCAACGAACGGATTATTATCTCTGGTCGAGTATCCTTACCCTTGATTCTGGACATTATCCAGCTTCGTTTTTTTTTGTCGAAGACGTCCATTTCAAATTTCAGAAAATCGAGTAAGTAATACGTACACAACATCCGCAATGCGTGCTGCTAAAGGGGGGGGAACTGCATTCCCAATTTGTTTGGCAATTTCTATCTTTGTACCTTTGAATAAAAATGAGTCGGGAAAACTCTGGAAACGAGCCGCTTCACGGTGTGTAATCGGGCGATGTTGCTCAGGATGCAGATATCGACCTTTTTCAGGTTTGAAAAATTCCGTTCGAATTGTAACGGAAGGTTTGTCCCACCATAGGCGACCGAAAAGGTCGGTCCCTCCGGATTTTTTATTTATCCAACATTTAGGCGTCAAGTCAGGAACCTTTTTTTGTAAATCAAACCGGTTCATGCCTTCTTTTGGGATCGCTTTATAGCGTTTTAGACTCATTGATGTAGGAGTACGCCCAAAATGAAGGTTGAGCGGTGGAGATATTTGGCGTACATCTGTTCCGCAGGGCGGTGACAAGTCGGAAATTACGTCTCTGACTGTACGCCATTTTTGAGGATAGGGAAGGTAATCATCATTTCCAGTAAAATTAAGGGAGTGTTGATTACCATTACCATTTGGGTTGAAATGGGTTCTCCGCGGCGGGAACAAGAGAAAAGGATCACCCACTTTGGATCCTATGATAAATGCTCGTGTGCGAGTTTGGGGAACTCCGTAGTCTGCAGCACATAATTTACCCGAAACCACTTTATATCCAAGTTTCTCGGCCATTCCGACAATTTCACCATGTTCATATGATCCGAACAATTGCTGCACATTTTCTATTACAAAAACCTTCGCACCACATCTTTCGACGACATCAAGATAGGGCCGCCAAAGTTGGCGACGAGGATCATTTTCTCTGTTCTTGTTAAGAAGACTGAACCCTTGGCATGGAGGACCTCCAATCACGACATCAGCCCGTGGAATTTCAATTTTGGGATCGGCTAAAATATCAATGATATCTCCATAAATGCAATGGTTCCCAAAATTGGCATTATAAGTATCAACACAATACTTATTGAAATCATTTGCCCATACAGGTTTAAAATGATGTCCGAAAGCTTCTGTAAAACCGAGCGTCATTCCTCCTGCTCCACAGAAAAGGTCGATCAATTTAAATAATCTTCGTGGTTTAGAAAGCTCTCCCAGCTCTCGACTTTGATGTACGGTTTGATCTTCATGAAGATAAAAAGTTTTTGAAATTTCGAAGGGTTTATATCTCTTCATAAATTTCGATTTCTCTATTCATGTTTCGAGGTTATCCGTTTTTATGCATTCCACCTAAATAAGGTGTATGGTACTTTTTCAAATATGTATAATAAATAGGACAAGGGACGTTGTTCACGGGATTCAGTAAATATTCTCTCCTCTTATTTCTTATAAGCGGGTTCAAGACCTTTCACCATAGGGTAGTGCCTGATATTGAGCGTCTTCAATTCCGCATCCTCGGCTTCAGCGGTAGCGGCCAGTATTGCGTCGGCGAGCCCTACGCCGTGAGACTTACCGTAATCACGCTTATAAAGCCCTCCAACCTTGGCAATCTCGGTACTTACAGGGACAACGCGGAAGAGGGAGACAAATTTTTCTAAAACAGCCAGTTCCGAATCCCCTTTCACCCCGGCGAACAACTCCGCAACGACGATTGAGGATAGGATGATCCTCTCTGAGTGAAGGTTGACCAAGTCGACGGCTTTTCTTGTGCCGCGAAAAAAATCAACCAGAACATCCGTGTCAAAAAGGATTGCCCTGGCCATATTCAACCCCTGTCCCATCCGGCCCGTGTTGCCTTGAAGTCGGGAAGGTCCGTCCGGTCCTTCCAAATTCCAGCGGCCTCGCGTAATACGGCCTCCCGGGTACTCCGGCCTTTTTGATTAATGAAGCGATCGACGGCCTCTCGAATCAGCTCGCTTTGTTTTTTCCCTGCAGTCTTGGCGATGGCCACCAGTTTTTCACGCTGGCGCTCTGTCAAATAAATTTGTGTCCGTACCATGTCACACCTCGAATATTTTATACAGCACCATTATACATCATTCCTATTCTTTTTCAAGGGCCAAAGGTCTGAGGGTCAAGTCTGAGGGTCCCAAGTTCTGAAACCAGACCAAAACCTATTTCATTCCCTTCAACCGCCCGTTTGTTCCTGTTACTCTATCTCCTCAAAACAAAACCCCATATTCTTTTTTCAGAAATATGGGGCCTTGTCGAACTGCTTCATGGGACATCCCTTAAAGGTTTAGATTCCCTTTTGGACAAATTATTAAAACATATTATTCAGTTAAAACCAATCCTCCCCGTTTTCCGGAATGCACTTGAACAATGGAAGGGAAGTTGGCCAGTTAAGGATGCGCATTGTTGCTTTGTTTGTTCATCGGCTTGGAAAGTCTTGGCAAGGTCCTGATCGTTTCTCCGGACTTCTTCTCGGCCAGACGCAATTCGAATATTTTCTGAAGGTTCAGCCAGAATTCCGGGCTCGTTCCAAAGAAATGTCCCAATCGCAAAGCGGTATCCCCGGTCACGCTTCGCTGGCCATTCAGGATTTCGGTTATGCGATTAGTTGGAACCTTGAGCCTGCGAGCCAATTCAGCCGCACTCATATCCAGGGCCTGAAGTTGTTCGGCGAGATGTTCGCCGGGATGAATAGCACTACGTCCCATATTGCACCTCAATGATAATCGATGATTTGAACATTGATCGGGCCAGGGGTACCCTTCGGCCACTCGAAACAAATCCGCCATTGGTCATTAATGCGAATACTGTATTGACCCTTACGGTCTCCCTTAAGCGCTTCGAGACGGTTTCCGGGCAAGTCCACATCAAGCAATGAAGTAGCCGAATCGAGTTGATCAAGTTTCATTTCCGCCTTGTATTCAAATCCGGCAAAGGCCTTGACCCGTTTCCCCTGTGCAAATTCCTGCGTTCGCTTATCCCTAAAGCTTACGATCATGAGAGTTTAATTTACCAGGTATTATGCGTTATGTCAAGCATAAAGCTTTTTATACGTAATTCCAGGAAGAATATACCTCTTTTTCCCCAGGTCAAGAATCAGGATGCCGTTCTTGGATTATCGATCCCCTGGGACAAGGGGTTGTTGTTCACAGGATTCAGTAAGTTCTCTTTTTCCATTCCATTTCATTAACAAATATGCCGTCCATGTTGATTCCGGAAACAATTTTTTCTGAATTTACCTTTTCAGGGTGTCCTATTGATTTCTATTTCCTTTACACTGTCCAGCCCGCACTCTGGAAGAAAGTATTGAGTTAACAAGTTCAATATGCTTGTTTACACCATACAATTGAGGGGAAATACTATGCAATTTTTCTTGATGGAATTCAGGATGGAAGAATTGTTTTAGCCAATGGGAACCTGCTCTATTTCTGCCAACTCCCTCCGGGTAAAATCTTTAGGGACTTCAGGCCCGATGACTGATGTTGCCATAGGCCCGGCGGGCGTAATGAGTAATCTGTTGGATCAATTTCTCTTTGGAAGTCTCTTTAGAAAAGGGGATAGCATTGGCCTTAGCCATGGCTTTTAACAAAGCCATGGATTTCAAACGATCACTGAATTCAAAAGATAGTTCTTCATCGGATAAGCCACCCAGATGAAGGAATTCGTCCTGAAGGGCTGTTTCATTTTTTGAAAGCACTGGTCTCTGGGCGGCCTTGAGGAAAAAACCACGCAGGAGTTCAACGCTTCGCTCTCCAGCCTGCTCCTTTTTTACCCTATCAAACAACTCTTTTTTAGCGGCAGCCGGTTTTTCCGAAGTCAGTTTATCTCCGAATAGATCTTTGCAAATCAGGTTAAGCGCCGGCAACTTCAAATGAGCCCGGGCTTGCGGCGAAACCATCAGTTCCTCCAATTCTTGAATTCCAGGACCCCGGCCGCCTAAAAAGTCTTCCAGTTTTTTTTGAAAGCGTAATGCAGCTTTGGCCAGGGAATCTGCAGCCTTGGCCAGGGTCAAGCCTTCGAGTTCATGATAATGTTTTTCGGTTGTTTGACTCAGTCGCAGCAAAAGCTGAGATAGTTCCAAATAGTTCATAAGGTTTCCTCAAAATGGATCTTAAAATTCTGGGCCAGGTCGGTATAATCGGCAGCGCCGATGCTCTGGGGATTATGCAATATGACCGGCAAATGTTCACTGGTCGATTCGGCCACATGGACATTGAAACGGACGTAGGGATGCAGAATGTCCGCCTGGGGATGGATCTTGCCGCTGGGTTTGATCTGCTTGATAGCCAGCTTCAGTTCATTGACCCCCAGTTCAAAGACATTTTTTTTCTTTTCAAAATGATTGATGATAAAAGCCGCCACCTGAGGGCGTTTTCTTCCGGTCAGGCGGCCGCTCATACGGTCATAAAAGTCTTGAACTTCGTCCACCAGGACTTCAAAACCGGAAAGGGATAAGAAGTCCGGGATATAAGGGATTACGCAATAATCAGCGGCAAAGATGGCATTACGGGTTATCGTGTAGAGGTTGGGAGGACAATCCAGGAAGACGTAGTCGTAGCCTTCAAAGTAAGGTTTCATAGTTTTATAGAGGAAGGAGTAGGAGAGGGCAAAACGGTTTTGATGAATCTTGTTTTCAATGGTTATCATTTGAACCGATGAGGGCAGCAGATCCAGATTGGCAATGAGAGGAAAATTATTTTTATTCGGCACCCCGCGGACGACCGCCCTTGAAAATTTAAACAGATCGGTCCCGACAATATGGTCATTAAAGATCTGATAAACCGTTCGGGAAAGATCCTTGGTCCAGGCCCGCCAATGTTCAGGATGCATCAACCAGAGGCTGGCATTGGATTGGGCATCCAGGTCAACGATCAGAACCTTTCGGTTGTGATATTTGGCCAGAGCCGCGCCGATGTTGACCACATTGGCCGTTTTCCCAACGCCCCCCTTGAAATTGACGAAGGCAATGACTCGGGTGCTCAATTATTTCCCCTTTTTTTCCGGATTTGTCGGGCAGTTGTTCCGACCGCCCCCGGCAGCATCGGCCATTCATACTGGAGACCCATGAACATGGACCACCCTCCTTAGCTTTTTTTCCTTTTTTGAAGCCGGATTAATTTTTTAAAATATTAACCGGTTAAATTCAATCTCCCGATTCATTAAACGGACACCAGCATGTGCCTATTTATTAAAATAAAGAGAGATAAGCTTCCTGATAAAAGGGTCAGGTCTCCGTTTGACCTTTGTTATCATTTATAGAGACCATGGGATCAAGTCTGCTCATGACCCAAGTTCCAAAGCCAGACCAAACCTATTTCATTCCCTTCAACCGCCCGTTTGTTTCTGTTACTCTATCTCCTCAAAACAAAACCCCATATTCTTTATTCAGAAATATGGGGCTTTGTCGGACTGATTCATAGGACATCCTTTTAAGGTTTGCCAAAATCCAGGGACATCTTACTAATTTATTGGAGCCCCTTGGTGTTTTTCTTTTTCCCATACCTCGCCTGTTTCTCTTTCAAATCAAAGCCAATTTTTCGTTTCGGGGCGGCAGGCGGGATCATGAGTTGGCGGATGGCCTCAAAGACGATCTTAAACTGCTTATCATATTTATTTTCCAGTTCATCCAATCGACGAGCCAGATCTTTGTTGGAGGCAATCATTTCCCGGAGTTTGACAAAAGCTCGCATGATGAGAATGTTTACTTCTATGGCTCTTTCACTGTTCAAAATACTGGAAAGCATGGCTACTCCCTGCTCGGTAAAAACATATGGATAGTATCTACGCCCCCCTCTACCGGCTTTTGAGGTCGCAAATTGCGACCTCAAAACCTCTGTTTCCTCTTCATTTAGCTGAAACATGAAATCAATTGGGAACCTTTTTAAGTTCCGCTTGACCTGTTCATTAAACCTTTTGGTCGTCACCCCATAAAGGTCTGCCAGATCGGAATCCAGCATCACCTTTTGTCCCCGAACAAGCAATATTTTTTTCTCAATGATTTCTGTCGGTAAGAAAGAAGCCATGCGATTATTTCCACCGTCTTCAAACAACCCCTGTCCAGAGAAAAGGAAAAGGGGGAACAACAAAAAGGTATAAGATTGAGTAACCGCAAGAAAAAGAATATCTGCTCAGCTATCACTTCAACCGGCCGTTTGGCCGGAAAACTTACTTCAAAAGCAAGGAAATGCTAACTTCACAAAAAAAGACAACTCTAAGCTCATAGCTCAAAGGAATTTGTAGAAAAAACGTCTGTCGTTCAGTGTTCGGCCTTCGGCGAAAAAAATACCTAAACCTCAAAGTTGAAAGTTGAAAGACCAGTCTGGCCAATTGGGATTAAAAGAAGCTCCAAACAAATAGACCAAAGATAATATAAAGAAAATAATGGGGAAAAGGGGGAATGTCAATCTTTTTTTGACGATGCAGGCAAAAGAAGGAGCTCATAGCTGATGGCTATAGTTCAAAGGGGAACCATAGAAAGAAAGGGAAGGGGGAAATCAAAGTCGGTGATGAGGCAAATAAACGGCGTGTTGTAATGCCGCTCTCAAATCGGTCATTTCGACCACCAATCCCTTCTCCTTGCTTTTTCTTTTTACCCATGATAATTTTTGTCCAATATAAGTTTTTCCTCCTGTTTTTTTCGGGACGGAAGTTGTCAGAGAAAGACTTTTTTCTATTGAGTTTATCCATCATAACTCAAGCCATTGGAAGGTGTGTCCATGATAACAGAAACCACCGGCTCCCCCCTCTCCCCAACCCGATTATGGTCAGTCTCTCCAACCCTTTCTCCACGGGTGGAGGGCCTGCGTCGTCAATTCTTTTCCTTCTATGAACGGGAATACACCAATGAGGTCCGGGCATACACCACCAGCACCCCTTGGGACACGGTGTATTCTATCTGGAACTGGACCAACGTTCCGGAGATCGCCCTGTTCCAAAAGGGATTTCGAAGTTACCTTTGGGCGGCGGCCAAACCGGTCGAGTTGCCTCCGGAATTTTGGCAAGAGCCCCTGGCGGTTCGCCAGGCCCTCTTCTTTCGGGAAGTGGTCCGCTCTCACTTACCGGTTGAAATCCTGGAAGGAGAGTTGGTCGTCGGCTCCCATTTCAGCACAGCCCTCTCCCGCTGTCTAAAAAAAGACGAAGCCAGGACTCGGGACCGGGAAGAGCAAAAATTCCTGAAGGTCTGGAATGATCTTAATAATCCGGGAGTGGGAAACTGCGCTGCTGTTCCCGGCCACCTAGTACCAAATTATCCCAAGGTCCTCAAAATCGGCTGGAAGGGAATCCGGGATGAGGCCCAGGCATTATTGGACGACCTTTCGATCCACACTGATCAAAAAATTCTAGCCCGGGCTATGGTTATTTGCGCGGAAGCGGTAGGCGATTTGGCTCGCCGCTATGCCGCCCAGGCCCTACAACTGGCGGAAAAGGAATCAGATCCCCAGCGCCGGGACGAGCTTCTGGAGATAGCCCGTATTTGCCAAAAAAGCCCCTGGTTGCCGCCGGAAACCTTTCCCGAGGCACTTCAGTCCCTCTGGTTCACTCACATGCTGGCCATGGCCGCCGAGAGTTATCCAGGCCCGGGGCTTTCTCCCGGCCGGGTGGATCAATATTTATTGCCATTTTTCGAATCAGATCGGGCAGCCGGTCGCCTGACCGAAGAGGTAACCCGCGAGTGGCTGCAATGCTGGTGGATCAAACATAATTATGTTTACGATTACCAGGGCTGGACCGGGACCAATCAGGGAATCAACTCCTCCTTCGGGCAACTCATCACACTGGGCGGCATGGACGCCCAAGGCAACGATGCCTCCAACGACCTCACCTATCTGATGCTTGAAACCATTGAGGAAATGAATCTTCTGGAACCCAAACCCAATGTGCGCATCCATGCCGGCACCTCCGACCGTTTGCTGGACCGGCTGGTGGAGATGTTGGCCAAGGCCCAGGGTTCCCCCTTCCTGATCAACTTTGACGAAAATTCAATGGCCGGTTTGCGTTGGCAGGGCCTGCCGGAAGAAAGGCTCTGGGATTACGCACCGGTGGGCTGTCTGGAAAACACCTTGATCGGTGACGACCGATCCGGCACCGTGGATGTCAACCTGAATCTGGCTAAAGCCATCGAGCTGGTTTTAAACGATGGCCGGGATTTGGCCACAGGCCAACAGATCGGACCACGCACCGGTGAACCGAAAAATTTTCAGGACTTCCCTCAGTTTATGAAAGCCTTCAAACAACAGCTCAAGGCTATCCTGGAACAGCTCATCGTGGCCAACAACCTGGCCGATGCCGGACGGGCCCGTTGGGAACCGGTCCCTTATCTGAGCGCCTTGGTTGACGGCTGGTCTGCAAAACGGCAAGGACTGTAACGCAGGCGGCGCCCGGCATAATTTTCTGACGGTGGAGGGAGTGGCCCTGGCCACCGTGGCCGATAGCCTGGCTGCCGTAAAAAAACTGGTTTATGAAGATCACCAGATCGAAATGGGAAAACTAATTGAGGCCCTGAAATCCAATTTTGAAGGACAGGAAAGTCTGCGCCGCATGTTGCTCACCAAAGCCCCCAAGTACGGCAACGATGACGGTTATGCGGATGAGATCGCCCGCGAGGTCAGCCGCTTTTGGACGGAAGAGGCCTTTAAACACACTTCGCCCACCGGAAAGCGCTATCGGGGTGGCTATTTATCCTGGAATTACTGGATTGCTTATGCCCCGACCACCGCGGCCACGCCCGACGGCCGACGACGAGGGCAGTTCCTTTCCAATGCCGTTTGCCCGGTCAATGGGGCTGACCACAAAGGGCCGACCTCGATCATCAAGAGTGTCGGCAAACTGGGATTGGAGACCGCGCCCAACGGCGCCAGTCACACCATGAGCTTCAGCCCCGCTCTCCTGCGGAATCCGGAACAGCGGCAAAAACTGAAGGCTCTATTGAGGGCCTACGGCCAGGTGGGCGGGACCTGTCTGCAGGTTAATGTCCTGGACGCCGATACCCTGCGGGAGGCCCAAAAGTTTCCGGATGAATACCAAAACCTGCTGGTCAGAGTGACGGGGTACAACGCTTACTTTGTGGGTCTGGGCAAGGAGATCCAGGATGAGATTATTGCCCGGGAGTCTCATGCGATTTGACGGTCTGGACGGTTACCGGCCTTCACCATTGACAAAAAATTTTCTATCAACCCCGTGCAGGAGAAAACCGGTTTGTCCCCGGGTCTGATCTTTAACATCCAGCAATTCAGCACCGAAGACGGTCCCGGCATACGGACCACGGTCTTTCTTAAAGGCTGCCCCTTACGCTGCCCATGGTGCCATAACCCTGAGGGACTTCATCTTCAACCCGACCTGATGTGGTACGATGTTCGCTGTATCGGGGCCCGGGATTGTCTCCGGGTTTGTCCGGAAAAGGCTTTGCATCCTGGGTCTGAAGGAATGCGGATCGACCGGATTCGCTGCACCCTCTGTGGAAAATGCCGGGAGGCTTGTCCGGCCGGGGCCCTGGAGATTATCGGCCGGACTATTTCCAGCGATGAACTGATTCAGGAGCTTTTGAAGGATCGGGCTTTTTACCAAACTTCGGGCGGCGGGATCACCTTCAGCGGTGGGGAACCCATGCTTCAGGCAGACTTCCTGGCCCAGGTCCTGCCGCACTGTAAAAAAGAGGGGTTGCATATCGCTTTGGATACCAGCGGCGCGGTTTCCTGGGAACGCTTCCAACCGATTTTACCTCTGGTAGATCTGGTATTGTTCGATCTCAAGCTGATGGACCCGGAACGACACCGGGCAGCCACAGGGCTGCCGAACGAAACCATCCTGGAAAACGCCCGGCGAATCAGTACCGAAGGCAAAGCCCTATGGATTCGCACCCCCATCATTCCCGGTTATACCGATGACCTGGAGAATATCCGATCTATCGGAGAATTTATCAGTAAAGACCTACAGACCGTGCAGCGCTGGGATTTGCTGGCCTACACCCATTGGGGCCGGCCCAAATATGAGCGATTGGATCTACCCTATGCATTGAAGGAGAAACCCCTCTTGGCTCGTGAAGAGATGGAGACCCTCCACCGGGCCGCAAAGGAGCTGGTGCCGACGGTTGTCTGGTCCGGCCTGACCCGATAAAGGTTATCACCCTAACAGGGAGTCGATTATGCCCCTTCTCGATCAAAGCCCCGGGTTATTAGACGCCTTACGCGGCGAAATGACCCCCAAATTTCTGGCCACCCGATCAAACGGGGGTATCCCCAATATCGTTCCCTGCATCTCCATGCTTCCAACAGAAGACCAGCCGGATACGCTTTTTTTCGGTAATTTTCTCCTTCGGAAAAGCATTAAAAACCTGAAAGAGGATAAGCGGGTCGCTGTCCTGGTGATCACACCGGAACTGCAGGGGTGGATTCTCAAAGGTGATTTTATAGAGTTTCAACGATCCGGACCTTATGTAGACCAGCAGAAAAGCAGCTCCCTTCTGCGGTATAATGCCTATACCGGTGTGCGGAACATCGGCCTTATCCGGGTTTCCGCTATAGAGGGGTCCTTCACCCTATCCAAGCTGCAGGTGATAAAGGATTATCTGCTGGCCCGGTTGACCGGTTTCCGGAAAAACCCGGATCAATCCGGTTTATCAGACCAGGGGGTGAGCATACCCTTGGCGGTAAAAATGGAATTTGCCCGGGTTGCGGCGGTTAAGATTCTGGCCTGGATCGGAACGGAGGGATACCCCAAAGTCGCCCCGGCTCTTTCCTTGCAGCCTGCAGGGGAAAGGCATCTGGCCTGTTGGAAAAGAACGGCCTTTTCCTGGCCCCCTTCCAAAACACAGGTTGCCGCCAACATTCTGACCTTCGAGGCCATTTCTTACCAGATCAAGGGGCAATGGCTCTCTTCAAACGGGTCAGGCCAAATCAGGGTTCAGGAAATTTACGCCGGTGGTCCTCCCTATCCGGGGGGCCGGATCGCCTGATAATCGGCTTCTATACCGGCTTGGCCTGGATGTCCTGGGGAACGGTGTATTAGATTCTTGTTTGAATGGTCTGATTCAATACTAAGGACCACTATGGACTACAAAACCACTGCCCCTTCGACCCTCCTGGTTAAGAAATAAGTAAGGTGCCCCCGATTTTTCGTCCCCTGAAACTTCAATGAGGTTTACGGCCTTCCCTTTTCATTCTGCTTACCTCTTCCATTAGCTTATCAAAGCCCTCATCGGGACCCGGAGGAAGTTCTTCCCCGAAAACGCCGTCATATAGTTCTTCTATTTTCTTGAGTTGCTCCAAGGCCGTCGAATTTTCGCTGAAAGCCCTATCCAAGGTTTCTACTAATTCTTCACCGGCTTCTTTGAGATCAAGTAAATCAATTCTAAGGTCCATTAAGTTTAAGACCTTCTTCAGCAGGTCGTAGCAGCCCTTGGAATTCAGGTCATTAATATAAATGGGGGATCGAGCCGAGAGTCCGGCAACCTCTATATCCTGCTCCCAGCCCTGGAAGATCATCATGGTCGTGAAACTGCATGGACCCAGGTATTCGCCGAAATGGGTAAAGTTTTTGAATTCAGACCTCATGTGCTGATGGCTGACGGTGACATTAATTCTGGTTTCCCTGGTATGAGGAACCTGATCGAAAAAGCTGCCCAGACAATAAATTCTCGAGACCTGGAAGTCACGGGCCACATCAAAAATAATTTGGCAGAATTCCGGCCAATTCAGATTGGGCTCGAATCCGAGAAAAAGGATGAGGTCATGCTCCCCACCGCTTTTCCAGAAAAATAATTCGTTCTTAGGAAGTTCAAGATTTTTTACCAGTCCTTCGCTGATTTGGGCTTTGGGTCGCAGGGTCAGTTCCGGATTTGAGCTGGGGATCTGATAAATATAAAACCCCTGTGTATTGACGGTGGCGAATTTACGGGCACCCACCTTGCGCCGCAAATAGTCAATGCTGCCGGTGGAAACCTCTCCGGCATTGAGCCACCCATTCAGGCCGACTATGAAATAAGGAGCGGTCAGTTGCGGCCGCTCTAACATTACCAGACTATCTTCCATGATGTCCTCCCCCGATGGCTTACCCATTGTTGATAGGTGATAGTTTGATTATATCCTATTGTATCATAGTAGGCGGGAAATTGAAAAACAACCTTACACTCGAAAAGAATTCAGTTCCTATGGAGGGATCAATTACAAAATATTTTTGAAGTGAATGAACAACGGCTCAATTATAGAATCGAAGATCAGCGAAGACTACGGAACGTAAATAGGGGAACATCCATACTTATTTCCTAACCAAAAGCATATTAAATGGGTATTCTGTTTGAATGCATAAGTGATAGGGGTTGAAGGAAACCTCCAGGTGGTGGAAAATGCTTGAAAAGAACAAATGGGGACGTTGTTTTTGAATTGACTTAAATTCCATCAGAATCATTCTTCCCTGGAATTAGCCAACCGGCTGACGGCAGAAGTCGTCACCCCTAATAAAAACGGGCAACCTCGTCCCCTGGATATTACTCTAAATCTCTTGATCTTTATCCTGTCAAGTCATTTCAGAAACAACATCCCCATTTACTACACAACGGCCCTTTCTATTCTTGTAAAAAGAGATTATTTGCCCGGACGATCGTTAATCGGAAAAATGATCCTTTTTCATCTCAACGGTAAGACCATCATTTTTTTTCAAACGCTCCGACAGACCTTTTATCCGGGGTAGTTCATAAGCGAAAAAGAATCGCAGCGCATAAAATTTACCTTGCAGGAAATTCTCTTCAGCGTTGGAAGGGTTATCCTGCAGGCCCTTCTGGATAAAGATCCCCTGATGCAGCCATTGCCAGGCCACACAGATAATTCCGAAAAACTCCAGATAAAGTGTGGCATCCGACAGAAAGATATCAGCGCTCTTTTTGTGAGAAAGGTCCATAAGATAGGCCGTTACTTTCTGAAGTTTTTCCAAGGCCTTTTCCAGGGCCTTGACATAGGGTTTGAGTTCGGTAATATCATCTGCCGCTAAGATGGTCTTTTTAACTTCTTCAAGGAAGAGTTTAAAGGCCATCCCGTCCTGCATCCTTACTTTCCTTCCCAGGAGATCCTGCCCCTGGATGCCGGTAGTCCCTTCATGGATCGGATGAATTCGAACATCCCGGTAGTACTGCTCCACGGGAAATTCATCGCAATAACCGTACCCTCCAAGGATCTGGATGGCCTGACTGACGGAAAGAACGCCCATCTCGGCCGGGTAACTCTTGGCTACAGGGGTTAGCAGATCCAGAAGCAGTGAATTCTTTTTCTTTTCTTCTCCCGTGAGAACGATTTCCATATCCGCATATTTTGCACACTGAAACAGGAGAGATAATGAGCCCTCGACCATGGCTTTTTGATACAGAAGCATTCTTTTAACATCGGGATGCTCAATAAGAGATACCTGGGGGAGTAACGGATCTTTCTCCGTCAACCGTCTTCCCTGTAATCGCTCCTTTGAATATTCGAGGGAAGTATAATAGGCGGCAGAGGCAATCCCCGCTGCGCCCAGACCCACATCGATCCTTTGTTCGTTCATCATCTGGAACATGTAGAAGAGCCCCTGGTTGGGTTCACCCACCAGCCAGCCGCGACAATCGTCCCTTTCCCCCATACTCATCTGGGTGATCGGTGATCCCCGGTAACCCAGTTTATGGTAGATGCCGGCTATATTGACATCATTCGAAATCAGCGTCCCATCCGCTTCCGGACGGAATTTCGGAACCACGAAAAGGGAGATCCCCTTGACCCCGGCCGGCGCCCCTTCTATCCGAACCAGCATCAGGTGAATGACATTTTCCACCGCATCGTGGTCTGAAGCGGAGATGAATATCTTCTGCCCCTTTATCTTGTAAAATTCCGCTTCGGTTGGTTTTGCCGAGGTCCTGATATCACCGACCGAGCTGCCGGCCTGGGGTTCAGTAATGGCCATAGTGCCCTGCCATTCCCCCGAAAAAAGCTTGGGAATGTAGGTTTGCTTTAAGGAGTCCGATCCGAAGGTCTCTATAAGGTGAGCCGCGCTGTCCGTCAGGAGGGGATAAGCCAGGGCGGAGTAGTTGGCCGCTGAAAAAATAAAACGGCAGGCGAAGGCGATCATGAGGGGAAGCTGTTGACCGCCGATCTCAGTAGGGGCGTTGGAACCGATCCATCCCCCTTCGCCGCACTCCTTAAGGAATGTTTTGATCGCCGGATGGACCTTTACCCGGCCGTCCACGTATTCAGGCGGATTTTTATCCATCTCCTGCAGGTAGGGCTTGAGGAGATCCTTCCCCATTTTCAAGGCCGTATCCAGAACCATATCAAAGATCTCGCCGGTATGCTCTTTATAATAGGGATACTGGGTTAGAGAGGCAACATCAAACACCTCTTTTAAAAGGAATTTCAAATTTCTTTCACTGATAAATTTATCGGTCATGGATTTTTATCTCCTGAATAAGTTTTCATCAACCAGGTTTTATGGATTGTCTTCGGGGAACCTATTTCTCCTGACCGGAGCCTTTTAATGGGTGACCCTTAAGCCTAGTAAGCGATGCTCTACAGCGTCTAAGTCAAAAATTTTAACAGCATTCTGATTGGCTATAGAATCAAGTTCTTTTTCGCTTAGCCTTAATTTCAATAACCGGTCGACATCCACTTCCGGGTCTGACCAGGGGAAATCGCTGCCGAAAAGAACTCGCTCTGTTCCAAATTTTGACATGATTTCACTTAATTCATTATCGGATAATGAGGAGTTTCGTAACACAAAAGAAATATCAGTATATAAATTATCAAATTTTTCAGCAAGGTTGACTAATTCACCGGTTTGTGGATAAGCCAGGTGGGCAATAATAAGCTTTAATTTGGGAAACATCCGTAAAATATTTTCGAAATTCTTCGGAGAACAGTATTTCCCTTCCGGATCATCACCGGATAATCCCCCATGAGATATTATTGGAATTCCCCTTTCCTGCGCTAATTCAAATATCGGTTTAAAACCCTCATGCTCCGGGGTCATTCCATTAACTGCCGGATGAATTTTAATAATTTTAATGCCGTAATTTTGTAATTTTTGCCATTATTTCCTGAATCATAAAATCAGTGTTTAGACTCCCATCGACTGCAATACCAGGTTCAATGCGTCCGTCATCGCGGGCGGATCGACAGAGATAATCATTATATTCAGAAAGCCGTTTTTGCAATTTGAAGTCCAATTCTATGGCGAATTCTTCTCTTTTTGCAGCACTGAGGTCTTCTGGCCTTTTTTTCATTGCGGCTTCGCGCATGGGTGAGATCGGGATTACGGCAAGGGCTAATATTTTTTTGACGCTGTCCTCTATCTAAAAATGATTTTGCTTCCTCAAGAGTCCCGCTGAAACCGCAGAAACTGCTCCCGCCCTGGGCGAGTAATCCCGCCTGTTCGCTTTTATAAATATGAAAATGACTATCTATTATATTCATGGTCTTTTCCTTTTATTGCTATTATATTGATCTGTAGAGGTACTACGCTCTTCAATATGACCTTCTTAATCTCATCGGTTTAAGATGGTAGAGTTTTTTAATTTATTTTACCTTTTGCTGAGAAAAGTATAAGGAATGAATATTCACAGTCAAGGAGAAAAGTAAAACCAATAAAATCGGGAGGCACCTACTTATTTCCTAACCAGGAGAATATTACATAGGTATGATGCCCCCCGATTCTCAACTCTTTCTTGCCTACGGGAAACATTTTCCTTTTGACCGTGGCATTTTAATGGATGACCCCCAAGCCTCATCTTCCCTCCCAACTTAATAACTTAACATCGTACCCCATCTTCACAGTTAACATCCAGGCAAACAACCCAGTTTCGGCCTTGCGGATATTGGGTCCGAAAGGCCTTTAGATTGTTTATTTCAAAATCCGACGCCTCAACCAGTATTGTCTTTGAACCATATGCAAGTACTTTGAAGTTTAGAGCTACTAAATGCCATTCCATTTGCATATAGTTTTTGCTCTGTCAGGCCTGTTTTATTTATTCGCCTGGAAATCTGTGAAGAGGGATAAGGATCTGCTGAAGGGTTGAGCCTGCTCTTGACTCTTTGTCACCCGGATTTCGGAAAAGGATTAGCCGTTGAACTTCCAAAGCAATAGGAATATAATTTTTCGGGATTATCTCCAAAAGAGTTGGGTATTAACGGGGGATAATCCAGGATTCAAGGGAAAGCCTAATAAATTACATAGAGCTGAAGGTTTGAGCAAAATCCTATCAACTCTGTTTGGAGGATTAAATGCCATCACAACCCCTTTACGGCTATGCGGGTAAAGTGCTGCGGGTGGATCTGACCCGGGAACAAATTATAGAAGAACCCCTGGATATCGAAATGGCCCAAACCTTTGTGGGCGGGGCCGGATTCGGGATCGCCTATCTTTATAAGGAGGTGCCACCGGAAGTCCAATGGTCCGATCCGGAGAACCGCCTCATCCTGGCCGGCGGTCCCCTGGGCGGCACCCGCATTCCGGGGAGCGGCACCTTTTCGGTAACCACCAAAGGGGTCCTGGCCGGCGGGGCGGCCTTCAGCCAGGCCAACGGATACTGGGGCGCTTTTCTCAAACGTTCCGGTTTCGATGCCGTCATCATTCAAGGGGCAGCGAATCGGCTCCTTTACCTTTATATTCGTGACGGCCAGGCCGAGCTAAGGGATGCCGGACATCTGGCCGGATTGGATACCTGGGAGACCGATGACCGGATCAAGAAAGAACTGGGATATAGAAAACGGGGGATGAGTATCGCCGCTATCGGCCCGGCCGGGGAAAACCGGGTGAAATTCGCCGCCATAGTCGCCGAAAAAGGGCATGTGGCCGGACACAACGGCATCGGCGCCGTGATGGGTTCCAAAAACCTCAAGGCCGTGGCCGTGGCCCGGGGCACCCAAACCATTCCCCTTTACCATCCCGAAAAGGTGGCGGCCCTGGCCAAAGTCATAGGCGACGCCGTTAAAGAGAATCCCTTTACCCGCAACCTGTATCTGTACGGCACTCTGGGCACCTATGGGCTGGTGGAGAAAGTCGGCGCCTTGCCCATCAAGAACTACACGACCAACATCTATCCGGACCAGGAAAAGCTGAAGCAGTTTACACCGGACTACATCCGGGGCCGCTTCGAGCCCAAGCCCAATCCCTGCTGGATGTGTCAGATGCACCACTGTCATGATTCTACCATCACGGAAGGGCCTTACCAGGGGATGTCCGTTGAGGAGCCTGAATTTGAATGCCTCTCCGCCATGGGGAGCCAGATCGGCAATATGGAAGTGGCCTCGGCCATGATGCTCACCAATGTGGTGGACCGCCTGGGTCTGGAAATGAACGAAACCGGCTGGGTTATCGGTCTGGTCCTGGAGTGCTATGAAAAAGGCCTGGTATCCAAGGCCGATCTGGACGGCATCGAGTTGGGTTGGGGGAATGTGGAAGGGGTAAAATCGATTCTCCTGGCCATTGCCGGGCGAAAGGGTTTTGGCGATATTCTGGCCGAGGGGGCCATGCGGGCCGCCCAGCGGATCGGCGGCGAAGCACCCAACTTTGCCATTCATACCAAAAAAGGAAACACTCCCCGGGGGTATGACCATCGGGCCTATTATACCGAAATGTTCGACAAGCTGACCTCCAACACCGGGACCCTGGAATCCCGCCCTCCGGCTGTCATGGCTATCGGGCAGGACCTGGCGCCGGACCAGGTGGTCTCCGGCACCCTTTCCGGTAAGGGCCGGATGTCCTTCGTGGATACCCTGGGGGTCTGTTTCTTCTCCACCATGACCGCGGTCAAAATCCTGGCCGAAGCCCTTAGTGAAGCCACGGGATGGAACTTTACTGAGGAACAGGCCGAGCTGGTCGGCCGGCGTATCGTCAATCTGGCCCGGGTTTATAACTTCCGGGAAGGACATACCCGGGCCATGGAGGCCCCTTCCCCCCGCTATGGCTCAACCCCGGTAGACGGGCCTTTTGCCGGAAAAACCATCATGCCCAAGCTGGATGAGATGCTTGATGATTACTATCAACGGATGGGTTGGGATAAGGAGACCGGAAAACCCCTTCCGGAGACCTTGAGGGCCCTGGGCCTGGCCCGGGTGATTGGGGATATCTGGTAGGCGCCCCGCCCGGATGTTGTGTAAAAATTGATCCAAGCCGAGGCTGTTTCTTCAGCCAACAGTCTCTTTGTATTCATCCATCACCTCAATCAGGACCCCGTGGGCATATTGGGGGGTTATCCATACCCACCTTGAATCGGGATTATTTACATCATAATTGAACTGATCCCCGTGCAAGGCCACCTCTTTTTCCTTCAACTGACGAAACGTATCCTCCAGATGAGTGGAAGCGAAGGCAATGTGATGTAACCCTTCTCCGTTTTTTTCCAGACGATTGTATAACGGCGATCCGGGTTCCAGAGGCTGCAGGAGCTGAATATCACAACCGTCATTAAGAGCCCGGAAAAATGTAGTCAGGTAGTGGTCTTTTCCGGCGAAACATTCCTCTTTGACGATGGGTTGATCTAATAACGAAGGGGAAACCACCCCGAGAATACGGGAGTAATGTTCGATGGCCTGATCAATGTCTCTAACCAATATACAGATATGGGCCAGCCTTTTCTTGAACTGTTTCTCCATAACAGTCCTCCTTTTTTTAAGTTCAATCTTGGTAAGAAATCTTTTCCAGGGTGGCTAATTTTTCTATAAGGCAAAACAACCCGCGAACTATTTGCCCTTTCCTCGCTCCCCGGTTTCTTTTAATAGGCCCTATTTCCCATTAAATTCGGGTTCCCGTTTTTCAAGAAAAGCTTTAACCCCTTCTTTAAAATCTTCGCTTCTGGTGGTTATACCGAGAACATAGGCCTCATAGTCGAGAGCTGCAGCCAGATCCCATTTATAAAAATTCTGGAGTCCGCGTTTGGCAAAGGCGACCGGAATAGGGGCGGATTTTGCCATCTTGGCGGCAAGTTCATAAGTCGCATCCAATAACTGTTCGTGCGGCACGACTTTATTTACCATCCCTATTTTCAATGCCTCCTGAGCATCTATGACCTCACCGGAAAAGATCAATTCAGCAGCCTTGGCATATCCTACCAGTCTGGGCAAGAAATAGATGCCTCCCCAGTCGGTGTGAAGTCCACGGCGAACAAAAACCTGACCAAATCGAGCTTTTTCACTGGCAATCCGGACATCACAGGCCAGGGCTAAATTGACACCACCTCCCACAGCCGCTCCATTGACGGCAGCAACAACCGGTTTTTCTACCCGGTTAAGGGCCAGGACAATTTTGGACATGGCCGGTCTTTCGTTTGAGGCGGTGTTTTCCAGTCCTTTGGAGCGGCCCGAAGCAAATTCTTTTACATCTCCTCCTACACAAAAGGCCTTACCCGCACCAGTAATAATAATGACCCTTACATCCGAATCCCCGCATATGGTCTCGACAACCTCGGCGATCTCTTGTCTCATCAGACCGCTGAAGGCATTCATCTGGTCGGGACGGTTTAGGGTTATGCTGGCGATGTGGTTTTTTTTATCTAATAAAACGGATTCCCGGGACATGATTCCCCCTCCTTTGAAAAATAATTCCTTTACCCCTAACTCTCCTTTGCCTAGGTTAACTATAATATATAAAATGTCCATTAATATTATGGGGAGGGAAATCCGAACCTTAAAACCAATCTTTTAAGACGTGGCTCCAAGGCCTTAGGTGATACACCTGCAATGAGCATTTCCTTTTCATTAAGTAAAACTTCCTCTCCTTAACTCTTTACCCCTTGTTTTTCTCCTTGACCCAGCCTTTTCCTTTTCTTATACTCCCCCTTCAATAAGCAATTTCTTTTCCCCCACTTCTGCCTCAAAAAGATACCCGAAGCATGAAAAGGAGTTAAGGGATCAAAAGGGGTGGAGCTAATTGGGGTTCCGAATCAAATAAAAACCGGGCCGGAATAGGCCACGAAAACCAATGAGGTATAAATATGGCAGACTTAGAAGATTTCAGATCATCCGTTCGAAGTTGGCTTGAAGAAAAAGCCCCCAAAGGTCTCCGGGGCAAGATGGGAGACATCCTGTCGGCCTATCAGGGGGGGAGCAAAACACCCCCACCTTATCCCGAATCCAAAGCCTGGCTGGACATGATGGCCGAAAAGGGCTGGACTGTTCCTTCCTGGCCCAAGGAGTTCGGCGGAGGCGGTCTGGATAAACAGGAGACAAAGATACTGAACGAGGAATTGACCCGTCTGAGATTACCACCTCCGTTATCCGGGTTCGGAATCACGATGATCGGTCCTACGATGCTGCAATACGGAACCGAGGAGCAGAAAAAAAAGCACATCCCCAAAATCGTTCGAGGAGAAATCCGCTGGTGTCAGGGTTATTCCGAGCCGAATGCCGGATCGGACCTGGCTAATATCCAGACCAAGGCCGTAGTTGATGGGGAAGATTATATTCTCAACGGTCAAAAGATTTGGACCAGCGGCGGGGATATGGCCGATTGGATCTTTATGCTTACCCGTACCGATCCGGGAGTAAAAAAACAGATTGGCATCACCTTCCTGCTGGTTGACTTAAGAACCAAAGGCATCGAAATCAGACCGATCAAACTCATCAGTGGAGCCAGCATCTTCTGCGAGGTCTTTTTTGAAGATGTGCGCGTGCCTCAAAAGAATGTTCTGAGCCGGGTGAACGGAGGATGGGAAGTGGCCAAGGCCCTGCTGGGCCACGAACGAACGTCCATCGCCGGGCTCGGCACCAGAAGTGTGACCGGGAAGGCTGAAAATCCTGTGGAGGCGGCGGCCAAAACTTACATCGGTTTGAATCATGGGAGGCTGGCGGATGAAGTGATCCGAAACAGGATGGCCCAGATCCAGATGGATGAGTCCGGCTTTCAGCTTACGGTGCAGCGTAACAGCGACAACATCAAGGCCGGCCACCGGCCAGGTCCGGAGAGCTCCATTTTTAAAGTATACGGTACGGAGCTGAACCAAAGGCGGCAGGAGCTTTTGCTCTCCATCCTTGGCCCGGAATGCCTGGGATGGGAAGGAGAAGGCTTTGAGGAGAAAGAACTGGAACTGTGCCGGACCTGGCTGCGCTCCCGGGGAAACACCATAGAGGGCGGTACCTCCGAGATCCAACTGAATATTATTGCCAAACAGGTCTTGGGGCTTCCCGATAAGTAGTTGAAAAAGAGGACTGAATCCCTCTTCAGAATCTAAAACGCCACTCCCGATTCGATATGGGGAAAACCACAAGAATACCGGTCTAATTTCTTACCGGATTATTAGTAAACTCTGTCGATTATGTCCTCCTTCCGTGCCTTTCTCTGAATTGTCCTTTGCACGGCTATGGGACCATGGCCACAATCCGAGCCGGCCCGGCACTACCCCCTTTGATCTTCAGAGGAAAGCAGGACACCTTGAATCCATAGGGGGGCAGTCCTCCCAGGTTCATTAAACGTTCAATCTGGGCATAGGGCAAATCGGCCTGATGGGCGGCCCAGAAAATCCCCGGCTTTCCTTTGCTCAAGGCCTCTTGGGCCTGACGGTCCAAGGGAGTGTCCCATCCCCAGGCGTCAATTCCCATGACCCGGATTCCCTGATCGAACAACCAATGGGTGGCTTCGGCGGTAACCCCGCAGCCCCGGAACATATAGTCCGGTTGGCCGTAAAAGGCGTCTCTTCCGGTACGGACCATGATGATATCCAGGGGTTTCAAGGTATATTGGATGCGTTTGAGTTCATTTTGGGCATCCTCTGCGGTCATCCCGTCTCCATCGGCCTTGTGGGTCATATCCAGGATCACCCCGTCACTGAAAAACCATTCCAAAGGCAACTCATCAATGGTTTCAGACTTTTTCCCTAGGACTTGGCTGTTGTAATGCCAGGGGGCATCTATGTGTGTGGTGCTATGGGTCCCGAGATTTGTTATCTTTTCCACAGCCCACCCCTCCCCATGACGGAGAAGATTGGGCGGGACATTAAACATACCTTGAATTCCGGCCGCACCATCGGTATGGGACTGATATTCAATGTCCGTTCTTAAAAATTCTGGCACGCCTTCCGGACTGGGCGCAATCATTGCCGATAAATCGATGAATTTCATAAAGTACTCCTCCCTTTTAAATTTAAACGGTATTTCTATTAAGGATGATCGTTTGAAAATATTATTATAATACATCAATTTTTGAAACCTTTAAATTTTTTTTTCGCAAGGAGGTCAAAATACATTTATATAGACCGAATAATCTGAGACCAAAAGAACGAACGGGATTGGTTCATGAGATGATGACTGCCTAATTACCCCTCTGTAAATATTCTCAAAACAACAGCCTATCTTCATTAATAAATCTTTTTGACACCCAATCTCAATCCTCCTATACTCAAAGACGGAGAAAAGAAGTTATGCTCCATTTGGTTTTTATCCGGAAACTCAAAATTACCGGCTGAAGCTTTAAGCCGTCAGCCATCAGCATTCGAGTTACCCTTAGGGCAGGGAAAATACGGTGGATAAAAAAGAACGATCAGGTTCATAGTTGCTTCTGGCCGGTAAAGATCTGGCGGCGGCGGATGCCACAGCGGCAGGCATTATCAGCCATGATGCTTTAAGGATCAGGCAATTCTAATTGGCCGCGGCCATGGGGTTGGGTTAGAACAGGGAAGACCGAATTGAGTTAAAAGGTAGAAAACTCACTGAACTGCGAGTCCCCTGGCTGGCTGCCGAGTTGCGGTGATGAAGAAAACCCCTGGAGATTAATGGGAAAGGCCGATACCGAGAATCATCTGGATGGTTATTCTTTGATAAGAAATAGTATGTCCGCAAATTACGGTCAGCCGGGCGGCTTTTCAGTGAACGGATACAAAAACACAACCGGGAGCATTTTTTCAAGACTGGGAATTACTGCCCAGGGATGGGGCGCTACCTCTTTCTACCTCCGGTATGAAGGAGAATTTCGTTCGGATTATATAGGCCAAAACATCAATACCGGCTTTCGTGTGCCTTTTTAAGAAATTTTATAGACCCCTATAGTGAACTATCCTTCGTACTGCAAACCCTTGCCAATCCCGGATAGGCGGGACAGCATCACCCGGCTTTCCCTGAGGGAAAAAATTGACCGAGATTTTTATAAACTCCAAACTTCACCTTGGTTGACTTTTACATCATTCCTGAAATTTTCAAATTGGAAGGGCCGGGTTTTATTTTTTGAGTCTTGATACCGTCAGGATATCAGCTGTTTCCAGTGCAAGCGGTGAAAGTTCATTACCTATTCCCGGATTCTCCGGGATCCTGATATAGCCGTCAACCGGTTGATAGTCATGGATGCAAAGCTCTTTATTGAAGGAAGAGAGATTGATCACATGATGCTCATGGATGCAGAAGTTGGGAATAACCGCTTCCAAATGCAAGGCTGCGGCCGTGGAGAGCGGACTGGCACATACATGCGCCTGGACACTAACATCATAAGCATAAGCCATATCGCATATCTTCTTACCTTCAGTGATCCCGCCGCAGGTACCCAGGTCCGGTTGGATAAGAGCGAGCGAACCATTTTCAAAATAAGGGGAATAGCCCCATCGGGTATAAATCCTCTCTCCACTGGCGATCGGGATTTTGACGTTTTCAGCTACCAACTTGGTGATTTTTGGAGTCGGGGTGGTAGGTTCCTCATAGGCAAAAATATTGTACTTTTCCGCTCTTTTTCCGATCTGGATGGCCGCCTGGGCGTCGGTAACGGAATGGGCTTCTATGATAATATCAACCTTCGGACCGATGGCCTCTCTTACCGCAGCAATCCTTTCCTCGATCAGGTCGAGGTAATAGGGATTTAGTAATCTGGTAGTATCTTCGGAAGAAAAAGTTCTTCCGTCCTTGTCGTAAGTAAAAAAATCGATTTTGATCGCGTCGTAGCCCTCGGCTACCGCTTTCCGGGCCACGGCAGCATAATCCTCTGTGGCACTAACGGATTTTGTCCCGTCCTCCCATCCAAACTGAAGTTGGCTGGCATAAGACCTTAGCTTCTCCCTTCTCTTTCCTCCGAGCAGCCGGTATACGGGAACGTTGAAGAATTTCCCCTTTATATCCCACAGGGCGATATCAATGGCGCTGATACCGGCAAAAATTACGGGACCGCCGTTTTGTCCCCAAAAGGTCGACTTATACAGCCTGTCCCAAATGAGTTCGTTATCGAGAGGGTCCTTATCGATGATCAGGCGGGAAAGGTCTTTGATCATGCCGAAAGCAGCCGATGCCCCCACCCCATAGGCCATGGCTGCTTCGCCGTATCCATACAGACCTTCATCGGTATTGATACGGCATACGACGGGTCTCCAACGGGGATTTCCCCGTGGTTTAAGCTCCATTACATCTACGCTTATAATCTTCATGTTTGCATTCCCTTTCTCTTTTTAGTACCTATCCGGAAATAGCAAATTACCGGCAGGGGCTCATTCCTTCCTGATCCGGCACAACAGCGCCGTGTGGGGCCAACTGCCGATCTCCGGACTGCAAAATTCCGATCCGTCCGGGCAAAGCACATTGGCATTCGATTCATAGACACTAAAAAGGGTCGGAACTGCTTCTTCCCGTTCCGGAAACCACCAGCCATGTTCGGCATCAGCCATACGGGGGTCGACCTTATCCGAAAGATGGAGCCGCAGACGAATGCTTCCCTGGGGAGTTTCAACCCGAACCCAATCCCCTTCAATCAAATTCAGACCGGCTGCCGTTTCGGGGTGCAGGGTCACCAGCGGATCGGGCCGTTTTTTTCTGGCTCCCTCAACCTGCCTCTGTTCCGAGTGGTACATGGGCATAAACCGGCTTCCGGTAATCAGGACCAGGGGAAAATCCCGGGCCGTTTGAGAATCGTTCAAGGGGCTTTGTTCCATCTCGCGAAAGACCGGCAAAGGTTCACAGCCCAGGGCCTCAAAAGTGCTCGATCGCAATTCCACTTTGCCCGACGGGGTACCGAATCCGAATTTTTTATAGCGCTCGAATTCAGGTTTTCCAAAAAGCCCGTTTTGTTCCAGGAGCCGGCTAAAGGTCAAACCCAGGGGGGACAGTCTGTAGTCCCAGACCTCGTCAATGTCTTTCCAGGGCCAGTGCTCGTTCTGTCCCAGTCTCACGGCTAACCCCCTCCAGAAATCATAGGTATTGCGCCGCTCAAAAAGGGGCGCGATCCCCCTGGGGCAAGCCACGCAGAACCCCCCGGTCAACCAGAGTTCGGTTGTCTCGACAGTGGAGCAGATTGGGAAAACATAATCGGCCAGGGCGGCGGAAGGGGTAAGATAGAATTCGCCGACGATATAAAGCTCCAGGTTCATCAAGGCATCATAGGTGTGGCGGATGTTGGGCAGGGAAAGCATGGGGTTGCTGGCCACCGAGATGGCGGCGGTAACCGGATAAGGTTTGTGGGTGATCATGGCGTCAAAAACCGGTCTGGCGTGAGCCATACAGGTCATATCGGCATTAGGGGGACGCATATATTCACGGGGGAGGCGTCGGTTGGCCTCCTCACCTCTCGACCAGCCAGGGAAACCAAAAAAAGGATATTGGTCGGCCCCCAATTGTTTGGCTCTCTGCCCGTCCGACAGGGCCTCGTTTAATTGCATTTCCTCGTCGCTGATGATTTTCCCGACCGGATCGTTGCAGCCAAGAGATTCACCGCCCGGTATGTCCATATTGCCGGTCAGGGCCTTCAAACAGCATCTCGCCCTGGCTGCCTGAGTGGCATTAAGACCCTGTTTGTCCAATCCGAACCCCCAGGTAATGACCGCCGGTTTGGTCATCCCATACAAACGAGCCGATTCAATGACCTGCTCCGGAGTCAGCCAGGTGATTTCGGCCACCCTTTGAGGCGTGTAGGCGGCCGCTGCGGCTTTAAGATCTTCAAACCCCACCGTCCAGTTGGCCACAAAGTCCCGGTCGTAGAGTCCCTCTTCAATGATAATCCTGATCCAGCCGAGCATCAAGGCCACGTCGGTGCCCGGTCTTATTTGCAGCCAGAGATCGGCTTTCTCCGCCTCGGCAATTCGGCGGGGATCGACGACAATGAGTTTTGCCCCGTTCTTTTTGGCCTGGAGGATCATGGGATAAAGGCCGATCGGATCGGATTGGGAGGGGCCATGTCCCCAAAGAACCACACAGCGGGTATGCCTGAAGTCCCCCCAGGAAAATCCGCCGTAAGTAGCGTATTCGACCGCTTGAGTGGGGCACATGCAGACATTATTGACACCGCAGACGTTCGGCGATCCGAAAAGATTGAAAAAGCGGCGCTCGTCCCAATGATAGGTCCGCTTGGTGCCGTGGGTAAAGGCCAGGGTTTCCGGTCCCTGTTTTTGACGCAACCTCTCCAGTTTTTCGGCCACTTCATCAAGGGCCTGATCCCAATTCAGACGCTGCCATTTTCCCGATCCCCTTTCCCCCTGCCGTTTAAGGGGATAATTGATTCTACCCGGATGATGAACGTGCTCGGGCATCAAACTGCCTCTGGAGCAGATCCGGCCCCTGGAGATGGGATGTTCCGGATCTCCCTTGGCCTTGATGATCCGGCCGTTTTCTATTTCCAGGAGCAGACCGCAACGAGGATGGCATAACCCGCAATAAGATCTTTTGATTTCAGTCATGATAAAACCCTCTCCCTCCTTGCGAAGGTATCTTTAGGTTTCCGTTCATACTCCCTATTTGATGGGAAAAGTATAAGCCAAGAAAAAGACCGGGGCAAGGAGAAAAGCAGTGATATGGCAGCAAAGTAAAAATGTCATCTGCTAACTGCCGATTTAAATGTCCTCATGGAAGAAGTATATATCAAGATGGGACAGAAGCAGTTACAGAGGCGGCAAGTTATGGAGATGGTGGACGTAGGGAAGATCACCTTAAAGGAGGCAGGGGAAAAGATAGGTGTGTCCTACCGACAGACCAAAAGGACCAGTTTTTTTCCCGTTATGGAAAACCGAAAATGAACTGGCCGGAGCATTTCAATAGCCGAGACCAACTGATCGAACCAGGTTAGGGGATAATACCCTTATCCCGGAATCTACTGATATCTTCCCAGTCATACTCGTGCTCGAGCAACACTTCTTCGGTATGCTGTCCAAATTCCGGGGCCGGCGTTCGTATGGTTTTTTCACCATCACCCACATTGATGGGATTAAGTACTGCCCCTACTTGTCCGAATTCGGGATGTATCGTATGATTCAAAGAATCCATTTGCCTTTGCCTGGGGATCCTCAATCACTTCCAGCAGGGTTTGAACAGGAGAAAACGGAATACGCTCGGTGTTAAACAGGACTTTCCATTCTCCCAGGGTTTTGGTGGAGAACCTATTCCTAAGTATGTCACGCAGGACAGTGTGGTTCTGTATGACACCGTCTATAATTTCGAACCGGGGGTCGTCCAACAATTCTTCCAAACCCATGACTTTCATAAACGGCGCCCGATACCGTTTCGTGTTGCTGGCTGAAAATAAAAGCCATCGATTGTCTTTGGTGAGATACTGGCCTACAAGAGGATTAAGGTTCATCTCGTCAGGAACTATAGTAGGGTAGTCTTCTCCCGTATTCAGGGAGGCAGTCAGGTCCCATGATAACTGGTGTACTGCTGATTGAAAAAGAGAGGTTGTCACTTTTCGGCCCTTACCGGTCCTCTCCCGATCATATAACGCCAGAAAAATCCCGGATACCAGGGACAGGGCAGTTACATGGTCCCCGAAAGAATTTATAAAAGCCGGCGCCTCTATTTTGGGGTCATGCAGAGCAGGGGTTGTGGCCCTTATTCTATGAGGTATCCCGGACCTAGCCCAATAAGCGGTATGATCGAAGGCGGGCATGTTCTTTTCATCACCATTTTCACCGAATCCAGTAAGGTACGCCCCGATCAGCCTTGGATTCAGTTCTTGAAGGGTCTGGTAGTTCAGGTGGTACCGCTCGATTTCATAAGGACGCATATTTGTTGTAAGTATGTCCGCTGACCGTAAAAGGTTGTGTATAATTTCCTGTCCGTCGCTCATGGTCAGATCCAGGGCCAGACTCCGTTTGTTGCGGTTATAATGTTCGAAAACATAATTAAAATCCGATTGGATGCCGGTACGGAGTCCTTCAAGGACATGCCGGAACATATCTCCCGTTTCCGGATTCTCGACATGCACTACATCAGCGCCAAAATCAGCCAGAATGCGCGCTGCCATTGGCACGGCTGCGACTTGCGATATATCGATTACTTTGAGTCCTTCAAAAATGGCCGTCACTTTTCCCCTCCGTTAATCTTTTTACCTAAAATATTGCATGGTGCCATTGGGAATCACGACCGCGGATGTACCGGGCCCAAAATCCTTCTCCAGGAGCGCCAGGGTCTCCGGCCAGCTCCTGGTCCAGGCCACGGCCTCTGGGTTAGCGAACCAGTCTCCGAAGGTCCGGTCAAAGCGGGGAGCCATAACGATGAGTCTGATCCTCTCGGGAAGGGCGGTCACCGGATATTGCCTCCCCCCATAGCCCCGTCCCCAGCGGCCGAGGAGATAATGGATCACCTGACCCTCAGGGGAGTTGGCCAGGATGACCACGGTGCCGGTGTACTCCTTGAGGGATAGGAGCCCTGGCAGAAGGGCGATGGTGAACTCGTTGGGTTTGACAAAGGCGTTACTGATGGCCAGGTCCTTGTTCGCCGGTTTGGGCTCGGTGGCGTAGTGGCTCTTGGCCATAGCTATCGCCTCGGCATGGGCGGCCATCAGGTCGCCGGCAAAAACCGCGGCAGCCTTCCCCCGGCCGTTCACCAGGACGTTGATCATAAAATCGATTCCGGCCAGGGAGGCTGCTTCGTCGATCTCCATCCTGAGAATATTGCCCGGATGTTTGCCCATCCCGGTTGAACCCTTGTCCATGGCCTCCACCTGGAGATGGTAATGGCTGATACTGTCGATATGGGCCACTCCCGGCAGGATCAGCTTCCCCCGGAAAACCCGGTCTGGGGGTGGGGGGTGACACAGCCGATGGCGATCTTGAGGTCGGCCTCGGCCACCTCCCGGTTGATCATCATCTCCGTGCCCCGACTGGTCTTGCCCACGGAAACACAGTTTTCATAAATATTATGGTTGAAGAACGCGGAATTTTTCCACCAGGTTCCCCAACTTCTTTCGAAACTCGATAGGGGTCAGGGCCCCGTGGGTACCCAGGGCGCAGACAAAGGTGATCTCCTCCTTAGCGATCCCGCCGGATAGAAGTTCCTCGATCACCAAGGGAGCGAGTTCAGCCGGATTGGTGGGCCGGGTCATATCGTCGAAGATGATCACGGCTGTTTTTTTCCCTCGCGCCAGTTCCCGCAGCGGCTCCGCGCCGATGGGTGCTAAAATCCTGTCTTTCAACTGTTCCAAGGAAAGGGCCGGGGCTTTTGCCCCTGCCATGGGGGATATCTCCACATCCCAGGAATCGGGTAGATCGATCTCAAAATCATTGTTCTCATACCAGAGAAGCTGAGGTAGTTTAACCTTCATTTTTCCTTCCTTTCAGAATCGGTTCATCGGTTTATAAGAGTTTTAGAGTTATTTTGGGGTCAGGCAATTTTAATCAAGAATTGATGGTGCCTCATTGGGTTTAGATCTTCATATATCATAATGACCCTTAATTTACAGGATTTTCTTTCGGCCATAGCAGGCTCGCTTATCCTTTAGACCAAAGTCGATTTTTTAAATACAAACTGAAGGCCGAAGGTTGTTAGACTGAAGGACAAGAACTCAAAAGTTGTAAAGAGTTCCCTTAACCGGAAAGAGGTTCGTTGAAACTTCTCACTTTTTGATTTTTTTATTGTTTGAACTTCGCTTCAACCTCTTCCACCGTCAGCGCCTGCTTCAAATCATCAGGGGTTATTTCGATCAAAAACCCTCGTTTCCCTCCGTTAATATATAAGGTATCCAGGGTAAGGATACTTTTTTCAACATAGATCGGCATGCTTTTTCTTGTTCCGAAAGGGCTTATCCCCCCCACCTGATATCCGGTGTATCTTTGAGCCTTCTCTTCAAAACAGGGGGTAATCCGTTTTACCCCCAGGATTCGGGCCAGTTGTTTAGTTGAGACCTGATAATCTCCATGTTCCAAAACGATACAGGGTCGGCCGGCCTCCGACTCCATGACCAATGTTTTTATAACGGCATGCTCGGGAATCTTAAGCACCTCAGCCGCATGGCGAGTACCGCCATGTTCTTCATAAGGGTACAGATGAGGCTTGAAATGAATTTTCTTGGCCTTGAGATAACGCACCGCCGGTGTATTAAGAATATCAGGTTTTTCCACGAAAAGCTCGCTTCTAATTTTCCTTTTTGCCGTCGGCGGGGATCCGCAGAGTCTTTGCTTCCAATTGGGCGGTGTACCTTTCCAACCTCTCGGGGGTTTCGATTTCCATCTTTTATAAAACCCAGGTAAAACGATTTATTCAATTCTAATCAAAGGTTAAAGTTAATCCGATGAGATTTCCTAAAGGGTTATGGTCAGCCCCTCAAGGGTATCCGGAGCATCGGTAAGTCTGAGGTATCCTGTCTCCGTAACCAGAACGGTATCGGAATGTCGGTAACCGCCTTCACCGGGGATATAGATACCCGGTTCGATACTGATGAGCATTCCCGGCTGGAGCTTTCTGGAATCACCAAGGGCTACATAAGGTCCCTCATGGCCCGTTATTCCAAGTCCATGTCCGGTGCGGTGGAGAATCCGCTCCTCGTATCCTGCATCGATTAGAACCTGCCGGACCTTCCGGTCTATCTCCTCCAGGACGGCACCAGGTTTGACCAACTCATAAGCCAGTGCCCACGCTTTCATGACTATATCAAAAGGTCTCTTAGCCTGTTCCGGTACCCTGTCCAGGAAAAAGGTGCGCTCGACCTCTACGCCATATCCGTCAACCTGTGCGGTAACAATGGACACATGCGGTCCACCCTCTTCCATGGTGGTCATGGGCGTCGGTACAATATGCGGATCATGAGAGAGGGAGGGCGGCCAAACGGCACCCACAAACTTGGAGACGATAAGATTGGCGTGGGGAATTTCCATCAGCGTTTTTCCCATCATCTCTCGGACGACATCCCCGTAAATGAGTATCTCCATGGCGCCCGGTTTTGTGATTTCCAGAAGCTTCCGGTGGCCCTCGTTGACTATCGAGCAGGCGTGTACTGTTCGCCCGATCTCGTAGGCCGTTTTCACGAGCCGAACGTCTTCGATGATGTCCACCACCACGGTTTTTCCTGGTGTTTTATCGGCGATACCGACCGGAAGCGAGGATTCGATACCTACCCTTGCCTTTGGGTCGATGAGGGTCTTATAAACATCGAACCAGTTCTGTCCCTTCGGCGAGGGCACTTCGTAGTAGGTGGTATATTCCAACTCGCATCGTGCCCGTGTCTTTACGTGACTTGATTCCAAGAGAGGGCAGAGCATCACCGGTCTCCCCTGCCGGGGCAGGATCAGAATGAACGGACGTTCGTGGACATTGTTGGCGAAATTTGTGAGATAGTAGATATTTACCGGGTCAAAGGAAATATAATAATCGATTTCTTTTTCTTCCATAATTGCCCGGACTTTGGCAAGTCTTGCGGCAAGTTCCGCTTTCTCGGGCGGGGCAGTGATCGGTTCGGGAATTTCGCTCATGGCGAAGCCTCTTGATTTTTTATTGTTTGAACTTCGCTTCAACCTCTTCCACCGTCAAGGACTGCTTCAGGTCATCAGGGGTTATTTCGATCAAAAACCCCCGTTTCCCTCCGTTAATATATAAGGTATTCAGGGTAAGGATACTTTTTTCAACATAGATCGGCAGGCTATTTCTTGTTCCGAAAGGGCTTATCCCCCCGACCTGATATCCGGTGTATCTTTGAGCCTTCTCTTCAAAACAGGGGGTGATCCGTTTTACCCCCAGGATTCGGGCCAGCTGTTTAGTTGAGACCTGATAATCTCCATGTTCCAAAACGATAAAGGGTCGGCCGGCCTCCGACTCCATGACCAATGTTTTGATAGGGTACAAATGAGGCTTGAAATGAATTTTCTTTGCTCTAAGATAACGCACTGCCGGTGTATTAAGATTATCAGGTTTTTCCAAGACAAGCTCGCCCCTATTTTTCGGCGATCAATCTACTGAGATAACAGCTCCTTTATCCGCAGAGGTAACGTTCCGGGAATACCAAGCCAAAACTCCCTTTTTATATCTGGGTTCCGGCGGGCGCCATTCATTCATCCGCCTATCCAACTCATCTTTCGGCACGTCCAGTAGGATTGATTTTTTATTGATGTCTATGATTACCGGGTCGCCATCCTTTATGGCAGCAATGGGACCTCCATCCGCCGCTTCAGGAGAAACGTGGCCGACCAGAAGCCCGTAATTGGTCCCGCTGAATCGGCCATCCGTGACCAGGGCACAGGTTCGCCCTAAACCGCTGACCTGCATCATATGACCGACAGATGACATCTCCCGCATACCCGGTCCGCCTCTGGGGCCTTCGTTGCGGATGATCACACATTCCCCCGGCAGGATTTTCTGACTAAGTATTCCGTTTATGGCTTCCTCTTCGTATTCGAAAACTTTGGCCGGACCCCGGAAATATTTACTTTCATCCGGAATAGCCGATTTTTTGGCAATGGCGCCATTGGGACTCAGGTTACCTTTTAATACCACCAGTCCTCCGTTCGGACTGAAGGGATTATTCAGGGGCCTGATAATTGTTCTATCTTTTATGGCCGCCTCTTCCAGGATTTTTCCCAGGGTTCGGCCGTTGACATTCATTACGTCGAGGTTCAACAGGGGGGAGAGGCTTTTCATCACCGCCGGAATACCCCCGGCTTCCTTCAAGGCACTGATGGCCCTGGGGCCGTTTGGTTTGAGGGCGCAGATCTGCGGAGTTCGATCGCTGAGTTCATCAAAAAGGTCCAGAGGCAGTTTGATATCCAGTTCATTGGCAATGGCCGGAAGATGAAGAAATCCATTGGTGGAGCCGCCTAAGGCCAAGAGCACCTTGATGGCGTTTTCAAAAGCCCCCCGGGTCATTATCTTTGAGGGGGTGATCTTCTTATCCAGCAGGTCTTTCAAGGCCTCGCCGGTTTTCAAGGCATATTCTAATTTTTCATCACTTTGAGCCGGTAATATGGAAGAATAGGGCAGGGCCATGCCCAAAGCCTCTGCCATACATTGCATGGTCATGGCGGTACCCAGTTCGGGACAGGCTCCGGGCCCCGGAATGATATTCCAGATCACCCGGCTCAGCTCCTCTTCGGAAATTTTTCCGGCCATTTGGGCAAAGATAAATTTACCGATCTCGGGAAAAGCAAACTCCTTTTCTTCGGCGAAGTCCTGATCAGGATAAAAAAAGGGAGGATGGTAGCCTCCGGTTAGGACGATGGCAGGTATATCCAGCCGGGCGGCGGCCATAAGCAGGGCCGGGACGATCTTATCGCAGGACCCTATCATTACCAGTCCATCCAGCCTTCCGACCTTGGACATGATTTCGATGGAGGCGGCAATGATCTCCCTGGAAGGCAGGATGAAATGCATCCCTTCGTGGGATTCAGCCAAGCCGTCACAGGGGGCTATGGTGTTGAACTCCAAAGGAGTCATCTGAACCCGCTTTATCCCTTCTCTGACCTTGGCCGACAATTGATTAAGGTGGGCATGGCCGGGATTGAGTTCAGTCCAGGTATTGGCAATCCCGATCATAGGCCGGCGGAGGTCTGCTTCCCCATATCCACACCCGTGCAGCAAGGCCGGTCTGATCGTTTTTGTAGCCGTCTCAATAAAAATATCCGAAAGTTCATGCCTTCTTTGGATCATGCTTTCAGTCTCCTGTTTTGAACAACTATCCAGGTAATCCTGTAAATCTTGTCAAAAAAAATCTTTTGAATTTCAAAAAACTAAAAGAATACGAAATTTCTTTTTCCTCATATCCTTGCCGGAATAATCGGCAACAGAAGAAACGAACCATAATCACCGCCGGTATGGACTGAATTAAGGCCGGATTGAATCCGGTCATTGGGGTCCGTATGGGTGAAGGGCTGAATTTTGGGATCATCTTTGGACCCCACCTCGAGCACCAGCTTATGTCCCTTGTGGAAGACCATACTGGCCGGCCAGATCTCGATCTCTACCGGGACGATCTCCCCGGGTTTCACTTTTTGAAGCTCATCATGGGTGTGAAAGGGCCGGTAAGGTCTGGATTTATTCGGGTCCAGCTTACGATGAGACACCCGCAGCCAGCCGTAGGCGCCGGAAATCTCATGCCCCATTTGCCCCATGTAGGTAATCTCTTCGTTGTTATCATCCAGATGATGGAGAATGGCGAAAATATCCATATCATCGACACTGGATGAGACCCACAGCTTAAGCTTCATGGGGCCGGTGATTTCAGTTTCCTGCTCAAAAGGCGGGGTGGCAAAACAAAGGGAAGTGTTATCGGCCTGGGGTTCGGCACTGAAACCGGCCTGCCCCGGTTGATCTGGTTTTTCTTTTGAGAGGGACCCATCGACGGCATCCAGATAAACCTCGGTCCATTGCGTTCGAGCCAAGGGCCACTCATATTCATAGCGCCAGACGTATTGGTCGCTGCGCTCCCTTATGGCCAGCTTGATCGGGGGCTCTTTAAGAATACCGGTATCGATGCCCTTCAGCCAATAGTCCAGAAATCGTTTTTGCGCCAGACGGCCTTCAAGAGAGTAAAAGGGGAGCACATGATCTCCGGAATGGATCCATAAAAACTTATGTTCCGAACCGGCCCCAAGATACCCCTCGATATTTCCCCTGAGATGAAGGCCTACACCACCCCAGTTGCCCACGGAAAAGAGGGGCACCTTAATATCGGCCGGGTTCGGATTATTTCGGGCGACGATATCGTTGTAAAGCTCCAGAGCCGCCTGTTGCTGTCTTTGCTCCTCCGGGGTTTCGGGTTCCTGCATGGTTCGTCCCGTATGGGATTGCCAGCGGCCGGTAAAGGTATTTGATAAAATACCGCCATGCCGGTTGGCCTCCCGGTAGAGGTCAAAGGCCCCCTCCCAGGGAACGATGGCCGCCAAATGGGGCGGATTCAGGGCCGCCACCCGCCAGGCGTTCATGGCAAAATAGGAGATTCCCATTACGGCTACTTTGCCGTTGCTCCAATATTGGCTTCCGGCCCATTCTACGGCATCATAGAAATCTTCCGCTTCACGCATAGACAACAACCGCGGCCTGCCTGGGGATTTACCGGTTCCCCTGGTATCGGCTCGTATGACCACATATCCCTGAGGAACCCACCATTCCGGATTAACACTTTCCCAGTGCATGTAGGGACCTTGGAGATCAGGATTATCATTGGACCGTTCAGGGTGCCAATTCTTAAAATGGATGTCCTTGGGATAGGGGCCCAAGGTGATGATAACCGGAAATGTACCTTGGTCATTCGGCCTGAATACGTCGGCACACAACTTCAACCCGTCACGAGCTTCTATTGAGACATCCTTTTCAACAATCAGTTGATAATACGTCATAACCGCCTCCACTTCCTTCAAGAGAATCCGTCGGATATGTTTCGATAACGCCCTTACTTTCTAAAGAGCTCTCTTTTTATCAGGCGTGGGCCATCAGGCCGCCGTCGACAAACATGAACTGGCCGGTGGTGAATCCGGTCACTTCCGAAGCAAGATAGACCGTAAGCGATCCAACTTCTTCGGGCTGACCGTAGCGTTTCACCGGGATATAACGGGTCAGCGCTTGGTCCATCTCTTGGCCCGGTTCAGCGAACCAACCCGTGCCGATGGCATTGACGGTAATTCCCTTCTGAGCCCACTCCAGGGCCAGGGCCCTGGTCAACTGGAGCACAGCGCCCATGGATACACAGTAGGCCGAACCGTTGACGATCCCCCGTTCGGACAGACCGGAAACGATATTGATGATCCGGCCCTTTTTCTGCTTGAGCATTGGTTTGCCGGCGGCGCGGCAGAAGTTAAGCGCGGATTTGAAATTGTAGTCCATCACTTTGGTCCATTCGTTGCTCTTGATTTTCATAAAAGGCTGGAAGAAATGGATGTCCCCGGCATTGACCAGGATATCAAGACGTCCGTATTCGGCCACAACCTGGCGGACCGCTTTCTGCACTTGAGCAGACTTAGCCACATCAAGGGGAAGGGCCAGGCCCTTTCTTCCTGTTTTTTTAACGGCCTCAACCGTCTCGGTAAGCAGGGGGGAATCCTTCGCCGCAATGGCGATATCCGCACCGGCAGCGGCCAGGGCCGTTGCCACCGGCCTGGTCCATAATTTACTGTCCCCGGCAACCAGGGCCACTTTATCTTTCAACGAAAATGCTTTTGCTGTCATGCCAAGCCCTCCTTTAAAGAGACTTTTGGTGCATACCCGGTCGTGGCAAACCCTCCGGCCAAGCCGCCGCCGTCGGAAATAAAACACCCGCCGGTGATATATTCGGAAGCGTCAGAGCAGAGGTATAGGGCCACATAGCCAATGTCATCCGGTTTGCCCGGTTTCCCGACCGGGACAAACAACTTTCTGGCGGCCCGTCTCTCGGCCATGACCTTCTGATAATCTTCCGGCTGGTTGTCATAAGTGTCCACAAAGCCGGGCACAATGCAGTTAACCCAAACGTTGTACTCGGCCAGGGTCAAAGCCATGACCCGGGTGAGATTGACCACACCGGCCTTGGCGGTGTTGTACATGAAGCTGTTGCGCTGTCCCCGGAAACCTTCACCGGAGGCCACCAGGATGATCTTGCCGCCGCTTTGGTCGGCAAAGTACTTGCTGATGGCCCGACTGCCGTAAAAAGCCCCGGACAGATTGACATCGATCCCGGTGCGCCAATCCTCATCGGTAATTTCCCACATGGCCTTGGGCCGTTCACCGCGGACGATGCCGGCGTTGTTGATGAGCACATCAATATGGCCCATTTCCGCCAGGGTTTTTTCAATTAAATTGTTGACCTGTGCCGTGTCGGTCACATCCGTGGGGACGACCTGGGCTTTCCTGCCGCGCTGGCGGACACCGGCTGCTGTTTCTTCCAGAGGCGCAACCCGCCGGGCGGCCACCACGATATCCGCCCCTTCTTCGGCCAGACGAAAGGCCATGGACCTCCCCAGTCCCGTCCCCCCGCCGGTGATGATAATGACTTTACCCTCCAGAGTTCCTTCTCCCGTTGTCATAATATGCCCTCCTTTTTTAACCACATTCCCATTTTTCCATGGGTCCTCACCCGATTATTTATGATAAACAACCTCTCCCTCGATCATGGTCATTTCCACATCGATCGATGGCCAATTTTCCGGGGGTATTTCGAACAGGTTTTGTTCCAATACGGTAATATCGGCTCGTTTCCCGGGACTGATGGAACCCAGGGAGGCTTCCCGGCGTGAAGTCCAGGCAGGAATCCGGGTAAAGCCTTCAATGCTCTCCTCCAGGGTAAGCCGTTCTTCCGGGAACCACCCTCCGGGCGGTTCCCCCTCAGGGGTCTGCCGGGTCACCGCGGCCTGAAGTCCCAAAACAGGATTGATATAATCAAAGGGGGCATCGGAACCGAATTGAAGAGGGATGCCCGCTTTTCGGAATGTTTTCCAGGCATAAGCCTGCCGGCACCGGAGGTGCCCCCATTTCGCTTCAGCCTGTTGCCAATCCGTGGCCGTAAACACCGGCTGGACCGAGGCGGTCACTCCCAAACTTTGAAACCGGGGCAGGTCCTGAGACCGATAGAGCTGGACATGTTCGAGACGGTCCCTTTTCTCTTCGGGCCCTATGCCGGCCATCTTTCTGGCTTCTGATATGGCAGTCAGGCAATTTGAAACTGCCTTGTCCCCGATGGCATGGATGGCCACCTCCCCACCCCAGGTATAGGTGGCGCAAATCTGCTCCCGGAGTGTTTCAATTGGCAATACGGCCAGACCCTGATTAGCCGGATCATCCCAATAGGGTTCATGCAACAGGGCAGTCCCGGAACCCAAAGACCCGTCGGCAAATAATTTCATATGCCCAACCCACAACCGCCCGCTGCCGCTGCCGGGCCGGATACCCCGGGCCGAGAGGGTATTTGCCTCTTGGGGCCGAAGTAGTTGGTAAACCCGAATTTTCAGTTTTCCTTCTTGGTCCAGTTCAGCCAGGGCCTCGTATTGGGGAAGCATTTCGCAGGAATGGACACCCGTGAGTCCCGCTTTCAAGGCCTCTTGTTGAGCGGCCAAAGCCGCTGTTTTTATATCTTCACGGGAATTTCTGGGGATAAACTTTCTGAGGACCCCTACGGCTTCCCGCAGAATTCCAGTGGGTTCCCCGGTTGCCGGGTCCCTTTCGATCTTTCCTCCCGGAGGATCCGGTGAAGCCTTGGTGATCCCGGCCTTTTCCAGGGCCAGGGAATTGACCCAGGCGGTATGCCCGTCGGCTCGAAACAGCATCAGGGGGTTGTCCGGGGCCAGGTCGTCGAGGTCGCTACGGGTAGGCGGTCTGTTTTCTCGCCACTTGTGGTCATCCCATCCGCGGCCGACTATCCATTCACCGGGCTGGTAGGTCGAAACAGCAGTCCGGATTCTATTGCGGCATTGGTCCAGGGAAGAGAGATTTTTCAGACTTACCAGGTTCAGGGTTTGGCCGAAAGAACAAAAGTGGACATGCCCGTCCACCAGTCCCGGGACAACCAGTCTTCCGGGCAGGTCCAAAATTTTCGTCTTGCCGGAACAAAGCCGTTTTATGTCCTGATTACTGCCTATGGCCGTTATTTGTCCGTCTTTTATCCCCACCGCTTCGGCCCAGGGGGTTTTCGGATCACCGGTGAAAATCTTCGAGGAAAGAATGGCGATATCCACAGTTACCTTCCCGGGAAAGTTGGTTGGTGATGGGCAATAATATAGAGAGTGTTTACTTAACTTTTTATACATGATTGGAAAATATCAGAATAATATTTTATTTTCAAGCAGTATGGTATTTCCCCATTTTGCAGCAGGCCCTCCCGGTCCCGATTTGGAACCTTTTTATTAAGCGAATAGACGAGAACATACGATTAACCTGAATTTTAATCTCGTTTTACCCTGATTTTTATCCTTGATTACTACCCCCCTCTTATCTTATATTCTTTTTGTAACCACTCTGGGTGAGAGACTGAGGGGGCGAAGGCTGAAGGTAAAGACAACACGATAATTCGAAATATGATATCCCGCTTAGGGAAAACTTCCGGCTTTTTCTTTTTGCTGAAGTATGTTTTCGGGCTTATTGTTACTGTCCAAATTCCTTTTGGTAGAAACCAACTTTTCTTTCAGTGTTCAGCCTTCTACCTAACCGCCTGAGACCGTTATTTCTTTTTATTAATTGAAAACCTATTTTTGCCTTATTATCGAAAAAACCCCAGGCCTAAGATGTCCTTTTCTCTTATTCAAGGCCAGGATCGGGCCATAGAAAATTTAAAGCACTCCCTGCAAAAGGATAAGCTCCACCATGCCTATCTTTTCAGCGGACCTGAAGGGGTAGGGAAAAAAAAGACCGCCCTGGAATTGGCCAAGGCCTTGAACTGTGATACGCCCGGTCTTGATGGGGGGTGCGATCAGTGCCCGACCTGCAGGAAGATTGAAAACCAGATCCACCCGGACCTGATTCATTTAATGCCGGAAGGGGTTCATATCCGCATTGAACAAATTCGAAGCCTGGGCCAGCAGCTTGCTTACGGCCCGGCCCTGGGCCGCTCCCGTCTTTGCTTGCTGGACATGGCCTCGGACCTGAATGAACCGGCGGCCAATGCTTTTTTGAAAACCCTTGAAGAACCACCGGCAGGGACCATTTTTATCCTCCTGGTTCGGGATCCGGGTGAATTATTGCCAACCCTGGTCTCCCGTTGTGTTTCCATTGGTTTTAATCCACTTTCTCTGTCCCTGATTGCCGATAAACTGGTAGAAGAAAAAGGCCTGCCCCGAGAAGAGGCCCTGGCCTTGAGCCTGGTCTCAGGCGGGAGCCTTGGTCAGGCCTTCCGGTATATCAAAACAAATTTCTGGAAAAAACAGGAGGCCTGGATAACTCAGCTCGAAGGGTTCTCCCAGGCCGGGATGACCCAGTTGCTCAGTTGGGCCAAAAGCTGGGTGGGTTCCAGAGAAGAAACCCAGGAAAATCTGGAAATAGGCCAGTGGTGTTTGCGGGATCTGATCTGGGTTCGGGCCGGTTTGGAGGACAAGGTATCGCTCCGGCCTCATTTAAAAGAAAAGGTCCGTGCCCTGGCCTTCAGCTTGCCGGAAAACGTCTGGTTAAAACGGTTGCTCTTAGTCCATCAAGCCGCTGTCTATAACAGCCAAAATGTTAACACCCAGTTGAACTGGGAGGTCTTGTTCCTCAAAATGGCCAGGGCTTCGTAAGGCCTCTTAAGAAAAAAAGCTTGTTGAAAAACTTTTTTTGCCACCGACCCACACGAACATACACAGACTTTTTCCCCTGCGGACCCCGCTTTAAAACCTTACAGGGCAGGGGTCCGCAGGGGAAAACCTGCTTGGCCGATATGGCCAGCAGGGTACTGATTGACAAGTCGTCAATCAGTACATATTCTTCCGTCTGTCTTTGTCTGCCTTTTCTGTGGCAAAAAAATTTTTGGTTTTGGTTTTTGAAAAATCTAAAAATATTAATAAAAAAATCTTTTTTTTCAAAGCTTAATCAGATCCCTCATATTCTTGCTGCAGCAGGTGTTTTTGAAGCTTACCCATGGTGTTTCGAGGAAGGACGGAGCGAAAAAATACTTTTTGGGGACACTTGTAGCCAACCAGACGGGCCTTGCAAAATTGGATCAATTCCGGGGCCTCTAATGATCTTTCTTCACTTAAAATCACTGCCGCCGCTACCTGTTCCCCGAAAACCTCGTGGGCTATTCCAAAGACCGCCGCCTCTTGAACCGCGCTATGGGCTTCCAGAACGTTTTCAACCTCCTTGGGGTAGACATTATAGCCCCCGGTGATAATCAGTTCCTTGGCTCTGCCCTTCAGGTAGAGACGCAAGTTGTCCTCTGGGTCCTGGCAGCCCAGATCACCGGACTTGAACCAGCCTTCCTGAAAGGATTCCGCTGTTTTTTCAGGCTGTTTCCAGTATCCTTTAAACACATTATTCCCTTTGATCCAGACTTCCCCCACTTCTCCGGCATTTACGTCCTGACCCTCTTTTCCCACTATACGAATAGCCACCCCTTTTAGCGGATATCCGACACTTTTGACTTTCCTTAATTCCGATTTATAGGGATTGGAAGCAATCATTCCCGTTTCCGTCATACCATATCTTTCCAAAAGGGTATGGCCGGTCTGTTCCTTAAATCGATGAAAAAGGGGTTCCGGTAACGGGGCTGACCCGGAGATAAAGACCCTTACATTCTCCAGGTTCGGTTTTCTCTCCAATGTTTCCCAGGCCTGGCTCAACCGATGGTAAATGGTGGGAACGGCCATGAATATGGTACATTGCTCTTGCTCGATAATTTGCCAGGTCTCCAAGGGATCAAAACGTTCTTTCATGACCAGGGGACTACCGGCATAAAGCCCTCCAAGCAGAGCTACAGCCAGGCCGTGGATATGAAAAAGGGGCAGAACATGTAAGAGCTTATCCTGGTCGGTCCAGCGCCAGGCCAGATTAAGGGCCTTCATGTTTTCAATTAGATTTTCGTGAGTAATCATGGCCCCCTTTGAACGGCCGGTCGTTCCCGAGGTGTAACAGAGCATGGCTACATCTTCCCCCCTGGTTGAATAGGAAACCCCCTTTACCGGAAGGGTTTCTTTTATTAAACGGGGATAGCTATGGGTTCCGGGGATCTCCTGATCGATTATCAGGACCTGAAGAAAGGGGGTTTGTTTTAAAACCGGGGCTAATTCGCCATATTTTTCAGAATCGATGATCACCAGGGAGCTTTCCGAGTCGGAAAGAAAATAAAAAATCTCCTCCGGCCGATAAGTCGGATTAAGAGGCAAGGCAATGGCCCCCAATCCCAGGGTTGCCAAATATAATTCAATAAAGGCTAAACCTTTGGGAAGGATAAAGGAAACCCGGTCGCCTTTATTGATGTTAAGATTCCGCAGTACCCCGGCCGCCTTTCGGACCTGTTGATCCAACTCAACAAAGGTACTCTTTTGGTTATCGATCAAGACAGCCTTCTTGGTCCCAAAGACTTGGGCCTTTTCCGACAGGATTTGAGCAAGGTTCATTATTTTCTCCTTAGAACGGGGGCTTCCTTCTGAAGATATTGACGGTTATTCGATTAGTCTTTATTATCATAAGTCATTATGATATGTTATCATAAAAAAGTATTTCGAAAAAAATAAAGGAGAATACCCTTATGAAGATTCCTGAATATGTTACAAAGAAAGAGGTCCAGCGGGTTTGCAAGGCCCTCGGCATCCGGGATTGGACCATCCTGAAAAAGGCCGAGGTCAAACCTGAAGAGACTCAAACCATTTTAAATGAGGTTATTCCTAAGGGCATGAAGATCCCTCTCACGGAATTCCAAGCCGGCCTGGAAGTGGAATTGGAGCATGGGACTCGCTACAAAGAGGCCAATGTCACCAATAACCATCCAATATTGACGGGCAAAATAGTAGTGGCCCACTTAAAGGAATCGATGGATTATTACCAGCGTCTCGATGTGGCGGAAATAGAAGGAGACCTGCTTAAGGCCTTTGCCGCCAAGAATCTGACCAAGGCTGCGGTCAAGTATAAAAAACTGCTCCAGGCGCGGTTGGCGCTGGCTCAAACCGAAAAAAATTCCCTTTAAAGGGGTGGTCTGGTTGATACCTCTTTTGCACCTAACGTGGGAAGTTCTATCAATAAGGGCTTTTCATGGACGATAAAAAAAAGAAAAAAGCCCAATTGCTGGATGAACTGGCAGATCTGCATCTTCAAGTTCAGACCCTGAAGACCATTGATAAGCCTGTCCCGGGTAGTGAAAAGAACTACCACATGATTCTCAATGCTATCGAAGACGGATATTACGAGGTTGATTTGTCAGGGAAATTCACCTTTGTTAATTCCAGCATTTGTAGGCATTATGGACGGTCTCCCGATGAGATGATCGGCCAGAGCTACCGTAATTTTTTTCCCACTCCCGAATCGGCTAAAGAAATCTTCAAAATTTTCAACAAAATATTTCGAACAGGTTCTCCCGCCGAGCCATTTGATTTTAAAATCATTCGTAAGGATGGAGAGATCAGAGACCTGGAATTGTCTGCTTCATTGATCGTCGATACCGGGGGAAATCCGGTCGGCTTTCGAGGGATCGGCAGGGACATCACGGATCGAAAAAAATGGGGGGCTGAGAGGGAGAGATACCGGGATTTCGTTGAAAACATTACGGATGGCTGCATTGAAGTAGATCTGGCCGGAAACATGACCTTCTTTAATGAGCCAGCTTGCCAGATGTTCGGATATCCCCGGGAAGAATTTCTGGGCATGAACAACCGGGCCTATACCTCTCCGGAAACGGCTAAGAATACCCTTAAAATATTCAATGAAATATTCCGAACAGGCTTACCCGCAAAAATATTTGATTACGAGGTCATTCACAAGGATGGGACCGTCGGAACCCTGGAAATGTCGGCCTCTCTGATCAGGGATGAAAAAGGGAAACCCATCGGCTTCCGCGGGATTACCAGGGATATCACCGAACAAAAAAATATGGAGGAGGCCCTACAGAAAAGCGAAGAACAATACCGTTTCATTGCTGAAAATATAGCCAGTGTCATAACGGTTTGGGATATGAATCTTAACATGACCTATTTAAGCCCTTCCATCAAGCGTCTGCGGGGTTTTACGGTTGAGGAAGCTATGGAACAGACCCTTGACCAGGTTTTGACGCCAGAATCACTGCAAAGCGCCCTTACTCTCTTTGGAGAAGAATTGAAACTGGAAGCTTCCGGAGAGGCCGATCCCAGCAGAGTCCGTGTCATGAAATTTGAAGAATACAGGAAGGATGGCTCAACCATCTGGGTGGAAGACACTTTGTCCTTTTTGCGGGATAAAGACCAAAAAGCAATCGGAATACTGATAATGTCCCGAGATCTGACAGAACGCAAGCTGGCCGAGGAGGAAAAATCGCGACTCGAGGAACAGTTGAACCAAGCCCGGAAACTGGAAGCCATTGGGACCTTGGCCGGTGGTATCGCCCATGATTTTAATAACCTGCTCATGGGGATTCAGGGGTATGCCTCTTTGATGTTACTGGAAATTGATAACAACCATCCTTTTTATGAAAAACTCAAGGCCATTGAAGGCCAGGTAAAAAGTGCCGCTGATTTAACCGGTCAGTTGCTGGGTTATGCCCGCGGTGGTCGTTACGAAGTCAAAACAACCAATATGAATGAATTGATCGGCAAGACAGCCTCCCTGTTTGCCCGAACTAAACAGGGAATCCGCATTCATCAAACCTTTGCCAAAGACCTTTGGACCATAGAGGTCGACCAGGGACAATTGGAACAGGTCTTTCTGAACCTCTTTATGAATGCCTGGCAAGCCATGCCCGGAGGGGGCACCCTTTCTTTGCAAACAGAAAATACCCTTTTGGATGAATCGTATGTCGAGCCTTATGGATTGGCACCTGGACCATTTGTGAAGATTTCCGTTACCGACACCGGTATGGGTATGGATAGGAGCACCAAAGAGCGAATTTTCGAACCTTTTTTTACCACAAAAGAGATGGGGCGGGGCACCGGCCTCGGTTTGGCCACGGCCTATGGGATCATTACCGGACACGGTGGAATTATTAATGTTTACAGCGAAAAGGGACAGGGAACGACCTTCAATATTTAACTGCCCACCTCCCAAAAAGAAATGATCCCCAAAGTGTCTCCTGCCCGGGAGAGCGTACCAAAGAAGGAAACGCTTCTCCTGGTTGATGATGAAAAAATGATCACGGATGTAACCGGAGCCATAATTACTCAGTTGGGCTATCAAATCCTGATCGCCAATAGCAGTGAAGAAGCTGTGAAGATCTACAAAGCCAATAAGAACCGGATCGATTTGGTTATCATGGATTTGATTATGCCGGGGATAGGTGGTGGTGAGGCTTTTGACCTGATAAAATCCATCAATCCTCAGGCCAAAATCATTCTTTCAAGTGATTTCAGTTTGAATGGTGAGGCTAAGGATATTTTGTACCGCGGGGCTCGAGCTTTTCTCCAAAAGCCCTTCCTCATCAATGATCTTTCTAAGATAATAAAGGAGGTTTTAGAAGGGCCGTAAGTTTTCCGCCCTTTCCTCCATCAGGAGAGGGCGGTTAATTAGTTTCAAATTATCAAAAACTATTTACCAATACCAATCGGTCCCAAGGCCTAACTGATTGTTGACGGATTTGACTCCTTTAACTTGACCGGCAGTTTCCACGATAGCATCGAGGGTCTTTTTAGACCCAAGGCTTCCGGTTAAGGTAACTACACCGGTACCGGAATCGGCAGTAACTTGAATTGAGGCGATTCTGGTTCGGCCTTCTTTGGCCAAAGAGGCCCACACCCGGCTGCTAAGTAAAGAGTCTTCAAATGATTTTTGAGATTCCGGGGTTTTTTTATAATCATCGAGATTAACCCGACATCCGATAATCTCACAGGCGTCGTCTAACGTCATATTCTCGAGATTCAAAACCACGTCATAAAGGGACGGATCCTGCCACTCCAAACCATAAAGGAAATAGGTCCATCTACTTCGTTCTTTGTCTACTTTTCCTATGTAATCAATTGCTTCCTCCCGTTTTAGGCTCATCTGTTTCATGGCCGCCTGGGTTCTGAATTCCATATCGGCTATCACCCTAACTCGAAAAAGATGTGAAATTCCGGTTAGGAGCAGATGCCCCGCATAGCCATGGTAGATCAAATTCCCATCCTGAGCATGTTCCAAAATAGTTGCCGTCAGAACATTTAAGGTAGGCAATGCGTGGACCGACCGCCTGTTGCCAAATGGAAGGAGGATTCTTGACCGCTGCAGTAAGCTTATCTACACTGATCCCGTAGTCTTTGGTTGCCTCAATTATCGCATCTTCACGTCCAAGTTTCGGATACCCCAACCGTTCTGCCAATCGTTCCGCCAATGCATTGCCACCGCTGAAAGTGCCTCTTGAAATGGTAACGATCGCCATCACTAACCTCCTCTCAAAAAATTGTTAATGCATTTAATCCCTTTTCCCTTCTCTTTAGGGCGTGAATTAATCTGCCAGATCCGAGACATCTTCTTCCTTGCCCCGGCTTACCCTAAAATCCTTCTGATGTTTTTCCACTCTTACCGAAGAAACCAGTGTTTTTACCAAATCCTGGGTATCCCCTACCTGAAGCTGGTCGAAATAAAAGCCGAATTTATCTTCCAGGGATTTTCGGATGGCTGATCGAATTTCTTCCGGCAATCCCCACATCTCGGCTTTAAAGGGTCCCAAGCCTTTTTTGCGGGTACTGTATAGAAACTGTTCCTCGGTTTTGCCGGACTTCCATTCGTCGGCATGCTTAGATTTAAGATATTGATAGATCTCCTGTCTTAAAACCGGGGGAAATTGGGCATGGTCATAAATCATATTTTGAAATCCGGTAGCTAAGTGCACCTCAACCGCATCATTTTCTATAAAATGGCTAAATGCCTCGTCCGGCAGGGTCGAGGCCCCGTGCTGAACGGTTCCGCCCATCCCATAGCCGGTCCTGGCTACTTTCGACAGGTCCTTTAAGACCTTAAAATCAATGGCTACTTGTGCCAGGGACCCATCGGGAAGTACCACGCCCCCATGACTTGTCCCGGTTTGTATACTTATTTTAGAAAGACCGGACATCCCTGCCGGTAGAGAACGCTTGAACCCGTCCATAAAGGCCCGGAGTTCCGTTTCGTCACTGTTTTTACCCCCCACTTCCCCGATCTCTCCCCCCACGGAAATGGTGATTCCCTGGGGTTGATGTTGGCGAATAAAGGATGTGAAGCGGGCACACAATTCATAGTTGGCCCGTTGTTGTTCGGAAACCGTGGGTTGACTCAGATCAACCAGCGTGGAAGTGTCGATATCGATATTGTAAAAACCGGCCTGGATGGCTTCCCGTATCAATTGCTCGATGGCAGCGGTTTCTTCTTCCGGTTTTGCTTTAAAATTTTTTTCACTGGCCTGAAAATGATCCCCTTGAATAAATAGTGGTCCCTGAAAACCTTCCTTAATGGCTCCCGCCATGACCGAAGAAAAATATTCTCTGGGTCTTTGAGCCGTATAACCCATTTCCGAGCGGGCAATCTCGAAAATCACCGCCCCCACCTTTCTTTGGACCGCGGCCTTAAAAGCGGCCCGGGCGCAGTCAAAGGTCATGGCCCGAAGATTGATGGCCGGAACCGTAAAATGTCGAGGAACTTCTCCCCGCCCAACGGCCCGATAAAATTCGTGGATCGAGGCCGGATAAATCCCCACGGCCTGCCCCACTTCCCAGATTAACCAGCTGGCCAGGGCCTGTTCTTCGGCCTTTCCAAAAACCGCATGGTTAATAAATTGATCGATGGTTTTTTCCTGGAGCTTTTTTTATCTTTAATAGATACCCGACCCTGTGGATCAATTTGGACACTATCGTTTATAAATGCTGGGGTGTTACTATTCATGGGAGCCCTCCTAATCTCGGCAGTGGTCATGGGAAAAAGGTTGAATGAATCTTTTTTTAGTTTTATATCGTCATTATACAATGGTTTCAAGAAAAAAAACATTAAAATAGGAGCGGGTTTTTTCTCTATTTTTTTCTCTTCGCTCCTTCCTGTTTCTCTCTTTAAAGAAAGTCACCTTTGAGTTGAAGACAGCAGCGAACAGGTTTTTTCTTGACCCGGTCTTTCTCCCGTCTTATACTTTTCCTATTCGATAACAAATTCTTTTTCAATTTAAAGACGATTCCATTCCGGACCGGTTCATTGATGGAGAAAGAAATATTTTAGAAAAGGAGAACATACTTTATGAAAAATCCAACCGATATCATCATTGTTTCCGTTGCCCGCACCCCCATTGGAAAATTCGGAGAGGCCTTTAAGAACGTTCGGGCCCACCAGTTAGCCGCCACGGTGATCTCCGAAGTCCTTAAACGAGCAAACGTCAACGGAAACCAATTGGATGATGTCATCCTGGGCGACTGTTGCCAGTGCGCAGATGAAGCCAATACGGCCCGCACTGCAGCCCTGAAAGCCGGTATTCCCTTTGAGGTACCGGCGGTTACCATTCAACGACAGTGCTCTTCGGCTATGCAGGCCCTGGCCTTTGGGGTCCAGCAAATCAAAGCCGGGGATTCACGCTTAGTCCTGGCCGGTGGAGTGGAATCCATGAGTTCGGCCCCGTATCTGCTGATGTCCGCACGCTGGGGGCAACGTTTAAACCACAGCCAGATGACCGATTCTTTATGGGAATTGCTCTACTCCGGAAGCAACCTCCTGGAAAAAAGCGGATACATTATGGGCCAGACAGCCGAGAACCTGGCTGAAAAATACAACATCCCCAGGGAAGAGCAGGACATAGTGGCCTTGCGCAGTCACAATAATGCCGAGGCTGCCATCAAGTCCGGAAAATTCAAAGAAGAAATCGTTCCGGTGGCCATACCTCAAAAAAAAGGCGATCCTCTCTTAGTAGATACCGATGAACATGTGCGTTATGGGTTAACCATGAAAGATCTTTCCAGGTTAGCCCCCACCTTTAAAAAAGATGGAACCGTTACTGCCGGCAATTCCTCCGGTCTCAATGACGGGGCCGCAGCCATGATGATCACCTCTCGGGAGCACGCCCTGGAATTGGGACTCAAACCCATGGCCAGAATTGTTGCCCAGGCCGTGGCCGGCGTGGATCCCAAGTTGATGGGATATGGTCCGGTTCCGGCCACAGAAAAGTGCTTGACCCGAGCCGGAATGACCATGAAAGATATTCAGCTAATTGAATTGAACGAGGCCTTTGCCGCTCAGTATTTGGCTTGCGAAAAAGGCTTAGGGTTAGACCGGGAGATCACCAATGTCAACGGCAGCGGGATCGGTCTGGGGCATCCGGTGGGGGCTACCGGTGTCCGGATCGTTATCACTTTGCTGTATGAAATGATCCGCCGAAATCTGACGGTTGGGCTGGCCACTTTGTGTGTAGGTGGCGGTATGGGGATGAGTACTATAATTGAAAGGGACTAATTTGAGAACAATGAAAAACATCCCCCGGTTAGTATGGGTCTTAAAATAAATAGGGCGGGTTTTTAACCCGCCCTTGCTTTTTCTAATTTTTTGCTAATACCGCAGGGAAGACTAATAAAGAACCGGTGGTTCCTGAGATTCTTTGGACTCTTTGAATTCTTTAAATTCATCCACTTCGGGGTTGTCGATGATAAACAACCTCTTGGCCACAACAAAGTTCCTGTTATAATAATTGGAGTCTTTCAGATTGGAAATAATGACGCCTTTCTTACTCGCTGAATGAATCATCTTCCCTTCCCCAATATATATCCCCGTGTGACTGATCCGGGAACCCCTGTTTCTTTTAAAAAATAATAAATCTCCTATTTTTAAACGACTCAGGTCCCATTCCGTGGTAACCAAAGAGCCCAGCTTAGCCTGTTCCCTACTGGAATGGGGCAAAGAAAGGGTAAGTGTTTGGTAAATCTTTTTTACAAATCCGGAACAATCGATCCCTTCCGAGCCGCTTCCACTACCCCCGAAACGGTACGCCTTTCCCAATAATTGTTTGGAAAGCTCTACCAAAAGCTTTGGAAAACTTAAGGATGAGCCGTCTTTTTGTTCATTTTGTTCATTGTCCCTTTTTTGAGGGGTATGTTCTTCAAAAAACGGTTTTTTAATCAGGCTTAAGGATTCCGTTCCGCGATCATTATTCGAGGAACTATCCATCGGCTCCAAGAGGAATTTCCCGTTTTCTAACGGAGTTATTTTAATTAAGGGAGGGGCATCTTGGGGTATAACCGGATTTTCGTGGGCCACCTGTTTGGAACGCCATCTTTTGGCGCGTTGTTTCGTCCGTTTTTTTTGAGCCGTTAAGGAAGACTTGGATTTATGTTGTGATTTTAAGGATTGCTTTGAACTTTTGTGGATTACTTTTTTGGAAACACTCGCGTGATTCTTTTTAGCCAAGGTCTTTGATGATGCACCAAACACATGCCATGGAAATAACATCAGCAGTGCTATGGTAATAAAGAGTGCCCCTCTTCTTATCATAGGCCGGTTTCCTTTATTTGAATGGTTGTGTTAAAGAAATAACCAAGTTCAGGGTTATCTATAACTGAATATATTTTTTTTGTCAACCCCTTTAATCTTAGATTTTTTTTGAAATACATGGAGATATAAATCCCCTAGAGCGTACAATATATTGAGGTTGTGTATAAACCTCACGCAAGATAAAGGATTATTATGGATTTATTCCGGATCCCCGTTCTCTTCATCCCGAGCAGCCGACCGGGCTACACTGACCACCTTTTCCTGATCTTCCAGGTTGATCAAGCGCACCCCTTGCGTATTTCTCCCTATCACCGAAATGTCTTTGATCCGCAAACGAATAATTTTTCCCCGATCGGTAATAATCATTAAATCATCTTCATCGGTAACCTGCAGTACCCCCACCACCGGTCCGTTTCTATTGGTGGTCTTTATGGTAATGATCCCTTTTCCGGCCCGGCCTTGTTCCCGATACTCCTCCGTTCGGGTCCGCTTACCGAATCCGTTTTCCGTCACGGTCAGGATCGTCTGCTCGCGGGACAGTACTTCGGCTCCCACTACCCAATCAGCCGGGCTTAAGCGGATACCTTTCACCCCCTGGGCCATACGCCCCATTTCCCGGATATCTTTTTCCTTAAAACGAATGGACAGACCGTCACGGGTCCCCAGAAAAATGTCCTGCTCCCCATGGGTGACATTGGCGGCAATTAATTCGTCTCCTTCCTGAATGAGGGTGGCAATAATCCCGCCGGATCTAGGCCGGCTGAAGGACATGAGATCGGTCTTTTTGATCATACCCTTGCGGGTCACCATGATTACCGATTTACCCTCTTCAAAAGAACGGACCGGCAAGATAGTGGCCACCTTTTCCTTGGGCTGGAGATTCAATACATTGACCATGGCCTTGCCTCGGGCCAGGCGTCCGGCTTGGGGGATCTCGTGGACTTTCAGCCAGTAAAGTCGTCCCAGGTTGGTAAAAAACAAAAAGTAATCATGGGTGGAGGCAATAAAAAGATGTTCGACAAAATCATCTTCCTTGGTCTCCATACCGGTGATTCCCCGCCCTCCCCGTTTCTGACTCCGGTAAAGACTGACAGGGTTCCTTTTGATATAACCGCCGTGGGATATGGTCACCACCATATCCTCTTCCACAATCAGATCTTCAAGCTGAATCTCGGTGGTATCTTCAATAATCTCCGTGCGCCGCTCATCCCCATATCGGGTTTTAATATCGATCAATTCCTCTTTAATCAAATTCAGGATCAGGGCCTCGCTGGATAAAATCTGCTTGAGTCTTTCAATCGTTTTGATAATTTCCAGATAATCCTGTTGAATCTTTTCTCTCTCTAAATTGGTCAGACGCTGCAAGCGCATCTCCAGGATGGCCTGGGCCTGGACGGGGGAAAAAGAAAAGGTGCTGATGAGCTGGGCTTTGGCCTCGGCGGGATTTTTGGCCTTGCGGATAAGGGCAATGACCGCATCTAAGTGATCCAGGGCAATCTTCAACCCTTCCAGGATATGGGCTTTTCTTTCGGCTTCTTTTAATTCAAAGGCCGTTCTCTTACGAATCACTTCTTTCCGGAAATCCAGGAAAAGGACCAGTATGGTCTTTAAATCCATGATTCTGGGCCGGTTATGATCAATGGCTAAAAATATAATTCCGAAAGTTACTTCCATGGAGGTAAATTTATAAAGTTGATTAAGGATGACCTCCACGATTTCATCTTTTTTCAATTCTATGACGATCCGCATCCCCTCCCGGTCGGATTCATCTCGGATATCCTGGATGCCCTCTATCTTTTTTTCTTTGACCAACTCGGCAATCTTTTCAATCAGCTTGGCCTTATTGACCTGATAGGGCAACTCGGCCACGATGATACTTTCCCGGCTTTGCTGCTTTCTCTTCTCAACTAAGGCGCGAGCCCGCAGCTTGATAATTCCCCTGCCGGTCCGATAAGCCTGTTGGATCCCATTGGTCCCATAAATAAACCCGGCTGTCGGAAAATCCGGACCGGGGATCAGGCTGATCAATTGTTCTATGGGGAGGTCGGGCGCCTCAATTAAGGCCAATAGTCCATCGACAATTTCCTTTAAATTGTGAGGAGGAATATTGGTGGCCATACCCACGGCAATGCCCGATGAGCCATTTATCAGCAAATTGGGAATCCTGGTGGGTAAAATTGATGGTTCATCTAATGATCCATCGTAATTAGGAATAAAATCTACCGTCTCTTTATCCAGGTCATCCAAAAATTCATGGGAAAGGCGAGTCAAACGAATTTCCGTATAACGCATGGCCGCCGGAGAATCCCCGTCCACGGACCCGAAATTTCCCTGCCCATCGACCAAGGGATAACGAAGGGAAAAATCCTGGGCCATCCGGACAATGGTGTCATAAATGGCGGCATCCCCGTGGGGATGATACTTTCCCATCACATCTCCGACAATACGGGCTGATTTCTTATAGGGCTTATTATATTCATTGCCCATTTCCCTCATGCCAAAAAGAACCCGGCGATGCACCGGTTTTAAACCGTCCCGGATATCCGGCAAGGCCCGGTCGATGATGACGCTCATGGCATAATCCATATAAGAGCGCTTGATCTCGTCTTCAATATTAATGGGCAGTTCCTGTGAATCTAAGGTCATAAAAGGTCCTTGCTAAGAATTCAGAAGTTAGTATCCAGAATCCAGAATAAAACGGAATATTTTTTACCTTTCTTTAACATTCTAAATTCTTGTTCCTGGCTCCTGGATTCCAAAATTACAAATATGTTTGAATACGTTTTTAATTATTATTAATTTTCTATTGGCTGTTGCCTATTGCCCGTTTTTAAATATCCAACGCCCTGACTTCCAGTGCATTCTGAAAAATAAAGTCACGACGGGGTTCCACCTGATCTCCCATCAGGATAGTAAAAATCTGATCTGCTTCGACCATATCTTCCACTCTGACCTTCAGCAGCGTCCTGTGTTCCGGATTCATGGTGGTTTGCCAGAGCTGCTGGGGATTCATTTCTCCCAACCCTTTATATCGTTGTACCGTCAGCCCTTTCTTTCCTTCTTCTAGGAAAAATTGGAGGAGATCTTTGGGCTTTTCAATTGGATGAGACTGTTGGTCGTTTTGGACCGTTACCGGAAAAGAACGGTACAAGGGGAGTTCCTTTCTTAACCGACGTAAGTTTTGAAAATCTGCCAGAGCCTGAAGATTCCAATCCACCCTAACCTTTTCCTTTCCCCCGGATTGATCCAGAATTGGGATGGAGTAGGCCTGATGTTCTTCGTCAAAAGTCAAATCCCCGGTAGGAATGCCTCTTTTTTGAAACCGTTTTTCCAGGCTTTTCATATAGGACCGGTCTTTTAATCGCTCTTTGGTGATCCCTTCTTCTTCGACAATTATTTCCAATAATTCAAGCGGAAAACCTTTATTTTCCAGTTTATCCTGATAAAATTGATACTGCTTTAATTTCTCCAAAAAAAGACGTAAGGGTTCCCCTTCCAGGGCCTTATCCATATTTTTAAAAAGGATTTTTTTATGATGAAGGCCCCGTTCACTTAAATATTTATTAAATTGCTCATCGGCTTTAATATAGGATTCTTCTTTTCCCGAAACAACCCGATAAAGGGGGGGTTGTGCAATGTATAAAAAACCTCTCTCAACGACCTGGGGAAGCTGCCGATAAAAGAAAGTCAACAGCAAGGTTCGAATATGGGAGCCGTCCACATCGGCATCGGTCATGATAATGATCTTATGATACCGTAATTGTTCGAGTTGAAAGTCTTCCCCTCCCACTCCGGCACCTAAAGCGGTAATGATGTTTTTAATTTCATTATTTTCAATCATCTTGTCAAACCGGGCTTTTTCGACATTCAGAATTTTACCTCGCAAGGGCAGGATGGCTTGGAATTTTCTGTCACGCCCCTGTTTAGCGGAACCACCGGCCGAATCCCCCTCGACGATATAAAGTTCACAAAACTTCGGGTCCCGTTCCTGACAATCGGCCAATTTCCCCGGCAGGGAGGTGTCGACCAGTGCCCCCTTTCTGCGGGTCAACTCTTTGGCTTTGCGGGCGGCTTCCCGGGCCCTGGCCGCTTCCGTAACTTTCATCAAAATGTTTTTAGCGACGGTTGGGTTTTCTTCTAAGTAGGCACTCAGTTCTTCATAGACCAGGTTTTCCACCAGCCCCTTGACTTCACTATTCCCCAGTTTGGCTTTGGTCTGCCCTTCAAATTGGGGTTTGGGTAATTTGACGCTGACGATAGCCGTCATCCCTTCCCGTACATCTTCTCCGCTGACCTTTTCCCGCAGGGCCTTGGGAAGGTTTTCCTTGGTAGCATACTGGTTAAGGCACCGGGTGATGGCGGTCTTAAAGCCGCTCAAGTGGGACCCTCCCTCCCGAGTATTGATGGTGTTGGCATAAGAAAAAATCTTTTCCTGATAGGAATCGTTATATTGAAAGGAAACCTCGATAATGACATCCCCCCGCTGGCCCGAAACGTATATGGGTTTGGGATGCACGGGTTCCCGGTTTCTATTTAAATATTCTACAAAGGAATTAATGCCGCCCAAGTAAAAAAATTCATTTTTTTTCGAGTCCCGTTCATCTTCTATGGTGATACGAACCCCTTTATTTAAAAAGGAAAGTTCTCTTAAGCGCTGGGACAAAATATCGTAACTGAATAGGGTGGTTTCAAATATCGATCCATCCGGTTTAAAATGGACTTTGGTGCCGGTCCGTTTGGTGGTGCCGGATATTTCTAACGGGGTAACCGGATTGCCTTGCTCATATTTTTGATAGTAAACGTTACCATTTTTTCTGACCTCCACCTCCAGAAACTCGGAAAGAGCATTGACCACGGAAACCCCGACCCCATGCAACCCTCCGGAGACTTTATAGGTCTCATTGTCAAATTTCCCCCCGGCATGGAGCTTAGTCATAACAACTTCTAAGGCCGGTTTTTGTTCAGTCTTGTGCATGTCAACCGGGATACCCCGACCATTGTCTTCTATGGAGATACTTTCATCGGAATGAATCACAATATCGATCCGGTTACAAAAACCGGCCAGGGCTTCATCTATGCTGTTATCAACGACTTCATATACCAATTGGTGCAACCCTTCCGTTGAGGTGTTTCCAATATACATGGAAGGTCTTTCCCTTACCGGGGCCAGTCCTTCCAAAACCTTTATTTGATCCGCTCCATACGTACTCATAGGATTACCTTTTCTCTCATCTTCCTTGACCTTGAATAAAAATAAACATTTTTAAAATTACTCTGTTATATTTTTTAATTTTTTTTCCCATTACCTGGTTTAAGTTACCCAGGAGAATCATGCCTAACTCACAAGTCCCCGTAGCCTAAGAAAAAGCAGGGGGCTCTTAAAAATAAAAAGAATGAATTCCGGTTTACGCCGGAAGGACGACATTAGACTTTGGTAAGAGGCTGAGAGGGGATTATAGGTTTTCCCCGGACTCTTCCATAAGTTTCATGGGCATGATCAAAGCCAGAAACCCCGGTTCCTTTTCTCCGCTTAATAAAGCCGGACTGACCGACTCATTGAATTCAAGAATAATTTTTTCGCTTTCCATAACCTGAAGGGCATCAATGAAAAACCGGGCATTGAATCCTACAACCAGATTACTTCCCTTATATTCCAAGGGGATACTCTCTTTGGCTTCCCCAATTTCCGGATTAACCGACAAAATTTCCAAATTTCCTTTAGTCAGGGAAAACTTGACCCCTTTATATTTATCCGTTGAGAGAACCCCCATCCTTTTCATAGTATCCATTAAATTATTTTTGGGGATCGTGACCACCTTTTCCTTTTTCTTCGGCAGCACTAAGGTATAATCCGGAAAATTGCTTTCCAATAAACGCATGATCATCAGGGTTTCTTCCTTTTGAAAAACCCCAAAAGTATCCTTAAATCCAATTTGTACCGGACCCGGTTTTTCTAAAATTTTCAAAATTTCCGATACGGCTTTTCGGGGTAACAAAACCCCTTTTGAAAAAACTCCCTCCTCCAAGGGTTCAATTTCTTTATCCATCATGGTTAACCGATGCCCATCGGTGGAAACCATACGCAGAATATTTTTTTCATCCTTGCTTAGATATTCAAAGAAGATTCCCGATAAGTTGTAACGTCCTTCATCCAATGATACGGAAATAATGGTCTTTTGAATCATGTCCCTCAACAGGGAACCATCCAGGTTGATCATCTGCTTTAAATCAATATCCGGCAAGGGGGGGTAATCAGCGGCAGGCAGTCCGGAAATCGTAAACTGAGAACCTTGACAGGAAATAAAAAGTTTATTATTTTCTTTTAGTTTTATATAAATTTCTTCATCCGGAAACTCTCGGATAATTTCAAAAAATTTCCGAGCTAATATGGATATTGCTCCCCCGTTGATAATGGTAGCCGGACATTTTAATCGTATTCCCACCTGTAAATCGGTGGCGATTAATTGAATGCCGTCCCCATCGGTTTCAATAAGGACATTGGAGAGAATGGGCATGGAACTTCTTTTTTCAATTATACCCTGGACCATTTGTAATCCGTCAAAAAGGGATTGTTTTTGGATGGTCAATTCCATAAGTACATTCTCCTTCTTTCTTATATTATTCTTCTTTATAAATTCTTAGTAAAAATATTAAAGAGGACCCATACTGGGATAAACAATATAACTTATTATAATTATTATTTAAAATTTATAAAATTTATATTAATAACTAATTTAATAAGACTTGAATTCTAAATCATTTGAAGGTGCCCTTCATGTAAAATACCGGGCCTTTTGAACCGTTTTACACTTACTATTCAATATCACTGTTTAATTAGGCAAAATTATATAATTTACTGATTCCTCAAAGAAACTTGTCTTTATACTATATAAGAGAGGTTTAAAAAAAGCAACCTAAAAAAAATTTTCAAAGGGTCTTTGGGGGATAAATTTTAGTAGAACTATGTTATTATGAAACAGCGCCAAGGAGGTATGAAAATGAGGTCTGAAGAAGTTGTCCAAACCTTAAGGAAATGTGGGTTATTCAGCGAACTTTCTGATGAAGAACTATCTCCTTTTGCCGACTTAGGCAGTATTGATAACTATGCAGCCGGGGACATGATTTACAAACAGGGCGATATTGCGAAAAAATTGCACATTTTGTCTGAAGGACAAGTCTCTCTTAATAGAAATTTCGAGATTGGTAATGAGCGACAGGCAGAGAAAGTTGTCTATATATTAAGAGAAAGGCCGAACAGAAGGCTTATGGGCGGCTGGAGTTCCTTGGTAGGGGAAGAGCATATCCAAATGTGCTCCGCCAAGTGCAATAAACCCACTAAGGTCGTTTCCTTTAACAGTTCGGAGCTTAGAGATCTGATATCCAAGAATATGAATATACGAATAAAGATTTTGGAAAAGCTCATTGTTATATTGAGGGATAGGCTGGAAAGCTCTTACAGTGCCATGGAGACCTTATAACCGAAGGAGATCTATTACCCTCTATCAAAGCCGAGTCCCATTAATATTCTCTATGGGGACTTTGGTCAGTGATAACATGTATTTTTTACATGAAAAATCCCATTTTTCAAAATACCGGACTATTAGGTGCTTATTTCATCAACATCGACAAAGTTTTGTCGATCCTTCAGGAAAAAACGGGAAACCCCGCTAACCGTCGCCCCGGCGAAAGCCGGGGTCCAGGAAAAAATTAAATTCCTGGATTCCAGGTCAAGCCCGAAATGACAAACAAGGACTTTTAACCCATTATCTGGAGGCAACTGCCCCGATAGGGGCCACCTCTTCCGGGCTTACTCCTGGACGAGGCGTAGATTCTTAGCAACCAAGTCTGAGAATTTCTCCCTAACATTTCTCACACTCACGACCATCCGCCTCGGAACGAACGATCCTGGAAGCTGGATAATGGATGATCTTTATTCAGAATATGGTATTGCTTTTATTTTTATCCAGTATCAAGTATCCAGCATCACTTCAAAAGATTGAAGCCGTCCCATATTCTCGGAGGATTGTGATTAAGAACCCAAATTTCAAATATGTTTGGTTAGATTTTTAAAGGTTTTTATAATTTCTGTCTTTTTTCTGAAGGACAATAAACGGGACTGGTTGAGAGTCTGGTAGTTACGGGGCCAGGGTCTTTAAAGTGATAGCTCCGACCGGGCAGACTTCTACACATTTACGGCAGTCCTCGCAGGAAGACATGGTTTCCTTGTTCACCCCATAGAAGCTAATCACCGTGTCAAAGCCTCTTTTGGCAAAAATCATCTGCGCCCGGCCTTCCTTGGTTCGGCACAAACGGACGCACCGTCCGCACAAAACACACCGGTTGGGATAATAATTGATAAAAGGATGATCTTCTACAATATGGGGTTCCTTGAACATCTGTTCGAGCCCCTTGGGCTTCAAGCCCAAACCGAAAAATTTGGCCATGTTCTGGAGCGCGCACTTCCTGTTGGCGGGGCAGTGAGCGCAATCCACCTCATGAACAGAGAGCAAAAGACGAAGAGCGCTTTTCTGAAGCTTTCTTACGGCAGGGGTGTCCGTTTTGACAACGAGGGGACCGGTAACTTTTATGGTACAGGAGGGAACCGCTTTCCCCTCAATTTCAACAAAACAGAGCCGGCAGGAAGCATCAGGGTTCCCCTGGCCCTCAAGATAGCAGAGGTTGGGGATATAAATCCCCTGGCTCAGGCACGCTTCGAGTAAAACGGTCCCCTCATGGACCTCAATTGCTTTATCGTCAACCAACAGTTGGATCATATTCGGCAAAATTTTTTATCTCCAAAGACACATGGTTGGCCGCAGGCCCTCCACCCGTCCGCAGAAAGAGCCTATGGCCTTTGAAATTTAACATTCAATGATTAGTACTGGTTTCCTCTTGCTGCGGCCGTTCAATCACCGGAGCCAGATGGGCCGGGGAAACTTTTTTGACGGCGCTGTACTCTTTCGGGCAAGCCACCATGCATTCCCCACATTTGACGCACAGGCTCTGGTCTACAGCTTTTTTGCGGTCTTTGGAGGTGAAGATAGCTTCTACCGGACAGCTTCCCACACAGGCATCACAACCGCGCGCACACTTCTCCAGGTCAATATAATAGGCGGTAAGGGCCCGGCACATTCCAGCAGGACAACGTTTTTCTTTGATGTGTGCTTCATACTCGTCCCGGAAATAGCGCAAGGAGGTGATCACCGGATTGGGCGCAGTTTTACCCAGCCCGCAAAGAGATCCATTCTTGATATCATGGCTTAGATTTTCGAGTTGTTCCAGGTCTCCCTCCTGACCCTCACCCTTGGTGATTCGCTCAAGAATCCGGAGCAGATGCTTGGTGCCGATTCGGCAGAAGGTGCATTTGCCGCAGGATTCCTTCTGGGTAAAGTCAAGGAAATAGCGGGCCACATCGACCATACAGGAATCCTCGTTCATGACCACCATGCCGCCGGAACCCATCATCGCTCCGGCTTCAGTAAGAGAATCGAAATCGACCAGAGTTTCCAGGAAATGATCGGGCAAGCATCCTCCCGAGGGCCCTCCGATCTGGACGGCCTTGAACTTTTTTTTATTGGGAATTCCGCCGCAAATATCAAAGACAAGGGACTTGAGATCCACACCCATGGGGATCTCCACCAATCCTGGATGCACAATATCTCCAACCACGGAGAAAATGGCGGTTCCCGGACTTTTCTCAGTCCCGATAGACCGGTACCAGGCGGCCCCGTGCTTCATAATGGGGGAGATGGAAGCAAAGGTCTTGACATTGTTGATGACGGTCGGCCGACCCCATAAGCCTTTCTCCACCGGATAGGGGGGCCGGTGTTGAGGCATGCCCCTGAAACCCTCGATGGATTGGATCAGGGCCGTTTCTTCACCACAGACAAAGGCCCCGGACCCATGGAAAAGGGAAAGATGGAAATGGAATTCCGTGCCGAGAATATTTTGGCCCAAAAGGCCCAACTCCTCCGCCTGTTGCAGGGCCTTGGTTAGTATCCTGACGGCTAATGGATATTCTGCTCGAACATAGAGGATACCTTCTAAGGAACCGATGGCATACGCGCAGAGAGCCATGCCTTCCAGAACTTGGTGGGGATTGCTTTCAAGGATCGTTCGATCCATGTAGGCGCCGGGATCCCCTTCGTCGGCATTGCAGATTACGACCTTCTGTTTTGCTTCGGCATCCCTGGCCAGCTTCCACTTAGTGCCGGTGGAAAATCCTGCGCCACCTCTACCTCTTAAACCGGATTCCATTATTTCCTTTAGGATTTCCTCCGGGTTCCGCCCAAGAGATGACGCCAGGGTTTCGTATCCACCTGCAGCGAGGTAGTCATTAATATCCTCCGGGTCAATCTGCCCGGATTTTTCAGTGACCACCCGCTTCTCAGAACTGAATCTCGGAAAATCTTTGACTAAGGGAAAGAGATCCGTTTCTTCTGTGGCCCCGAGCAGATGTTCGTAAAGGGGATCTCCGTCTCTCAGAAACCCTCTAACGATCATTCCCGCTTTTCCGGGCGTCACATTGTAGTAGAAAATAGGCGGAAATCCGGGGTTCTCAACGATTACCACGGGTTCTGCATAACAATGGCCCATACATCCAACCGTGTGGATGAGAGCGGACATGTTCTGCTCCGCGAGGGCTTCTTCGAATCCCTTTTTAGTCTCCAGGGCCCCGGAGGCAATGCCGCAGGTGGCCATGCCGATGTGGACTTTGGGCAGGGCTGATTCCTTAAAGGTCTGTCGATGTTTTTTAGCTTCATCCTGGATAGCCTGAAAGCGGGCTTCATGATTTTGCTTAATCATCTTTTGCTTTTTCTCTTTCCTGCCGCTCTTTCTCTATCTGGATTCCGAGTATCAGTCCCTCCACTTTGCTCGGGGCCATGTGACCATAAACATGTTCCTCCACAAGGGCTACAGGGGCTAAGGCGCAGCATCCCACACAGGCAACCCGATCTATACTGAATTCTCTATCCAGCGAAGTCTGACCCTCCCGGATACCCAGTTTTCTTTCAAAATTTTCCAGGATGATTTCACCGCCCCTTACATGGCAGGCCGTCCCTAAACAGACCTTGACCGGGTGTTTTCCCGGAGGATGAAAACGGAATTGATTATAAAAGGTAGCCACTCCATAAACTTCACCGGCAGACAGGTGCAGATGTTTGGCCACCATTTGGATGGCCTCAGGAGGTAAATAAGCGAGACTTTCCTGGACCCGCTGAAGAATGGGAATCAAGTTTCTTCGATCCTCCAGGAAAGGCTCAAGACAGGCGATTATTTTCAGTTGTTCTTCCGCGCTTAGTTCCGGCATCATCAATAACGACTTGTCCTTAATTCTTGAGTTTTTTTAATTTGATAAGAGCTTTATTATTGATGGAAAGAGTATAAGGAAAGGAAAAGGGACGGTCAAGGAGAAAAATAAGAAAAATAGGGGAAATGCAGGAAGGTGGGCGTCTTCTGAAGAAACGGGGACTATGCAGGGCTGGACTTTATGGATAGAAACTGATAAAAAAGATTCAGGTTAGTTTGGATAAGAGATTGTGTGAGATAGAAAGGAATTGATCAATGAGTTACACGATAGCGTTAGCCGGAAAAGGTGGTACGGGAAAAACAACCATGGCCGGTATTTTAATCCGCTACATGATAGAAAAAGGCCTTAAACCGGTTTTGGCCGTTGATGCCGACGCCAATGCCAATTTGAATGAAGTCTTGGGGGTTACGGCAGGGCAGACGATCGGCGAGGCCCGGGAAGAGATGAAAAAAGGGGGTCTTCCCAATATGACCAAAGATATTTTTATGGAAATGAGGATTCAGGAATCTTTGGTGGAAGCCGAAGGTTTCGATCTGATCATTATGGGCAGGCCGGAAGGGCAAGGCTGTTATTGTGCCGCCAACAACCTCCTGACCGAATTTATTGAAAAATTATCTCAAAATTATCCCTACATGGTGGTGGACAATGAAGCCGGCATGGAACATATCAGCCGCCTGACCACCCGGGAGATTGATGTCTTGTTGATTGTTTCCGACAGTTCTCGCCGGGGACTCCAGGCCGCGATCCGGATCGGAGAGTTGACCAGGGAATTGGGGCTAAAAATTGAAAAAAGGCTGGTCATTATTAACCGGGCGGAAGAAGCCGATCTTTCGGAACTTAAGGATTGGGAAACCTTATTGCAAGAGCAGGGTTTGACCCTTTTGGGGGTTATTCCCAAAGACACCATGATTTATGAGTTCGACAAAGAAGGGAAACCCACCAGCACCCTTCCGGAAAATTCTCCGGCCCGCTCGGCTGCCTATACCTTGTTTGAATCTTTATTTTAGATTGATCAGTTTATTAAGGGACTTAAAAGAAAATTCGCAATAATTCGTCACCCCGGCGAAAGCCGGGGTCCAGGAGATTAAAGTTAATTAAAATCACTGGATTCCGGCTTTCGCCGGAATGACTAATGCCGGTTTTGTCGATTTTTTACGAGTTCATTTTAAGAGATACTTAATAACAACTATAAAGAGCTTAAAGTAAAATTAATTAATCCAACACTGAACGATTATCTTCTGCTAAAATCCGCCAGGGTTCCTTTATATTTTTCAAGCTTCTTCTCATCGAGTTCGATGCCGATACCTGGCCTTTCAGGTGGAATAAGGTCTCCGTCCTTAAACTCGAACGGTTCCTTGACGATCTCATCAAAGAAATGCCGTGATTTATAAATACTTTCCTGGATCAGGAAGTTGGGAATGTTGGCATCAATCTGGAGGGCAGCGGCGGTGATGACCGGACCACCCCAGACATGGGGAGCCATCAGCACATAATGGGCCTCAGCCAGAGAGGCGATCTTTTTACAGGCTGTGATCCCTCCGCAGCTTCCCAGGTCGGGCTGGGCCACGGCGCAGGCCCCGGCCTCGAAAAGTTTTTGAAAATCATGAATGGTCACCAATCGTTCGCCGGTGGCGATGGGGATGGTCGTGCTGGCGGCCACCCGGGCCATTTCCTTAAAATTTTCCGGTGGGCAGGGCTCTTCCAGCCATAAAGGATCATACTTTTCAATCCTTTTGGCCAAACGCCGAGAGGTAGCTGGAGTAATCTGTCCGTGGGTGCCGATACAGATATCGGCCTTACTGCCCACCGCTTCCCGGACCTTGGCCACAGCCTTTTCCGCATGATCATACTCGGCCAGGGTGATTTCCCAGGGGGCCACCGGCAATCGCCGAAAACCCGCCTGATGTAAGGGATCGAATTTGACTCCGGTAAATCCTTCTTCCACCATCCCAGCCGCCGTTTCAGCCAGCCCGTCGGGGTTGGTAAACCAATCCAGGGTGGCTTCCAGAAGATTATCTTTTTTCAGGTCGAAGAGGTAGGTGTAGGTCCTGATCCGGTCTCTGAATTTTCCCCCGAGCAGGTTATAGACCGGGGTGTTGTAATATTTACCGCAGATATCCCATAAGGCGATATCAAAGGCGCTGATCAGTCCCACCGTTAGATAATCCGCATGCTGGGCAGTCAAATTGGAATAGAGAATATGGTAAAGCGTTTCCCGGTTGATCGGGTCCTGATCTTTCAGGTAGGTGTCGAAAATATTTCCCACCATTTTCTCAAAGCCTTCCTCCAGCCCGTAAAGACTCCAGAGGACGGCGGTCTCTCCCCAGCCGGAGATTCCCTGGTCGGTTTCCAGTTTAAGGAAAAACCACAACAGTCCGCCCCAATTGGGTGGCTCGGTTTTAATGACATAGGGTTTTACTTTGGTTAGTTTCATGAGTATCCTTTCAGTTGTTTGTTACCAGGATGAAAAGAGATTATCCGTTTGTTAAAACCTCATCTTGTACAGGTTGCTCAAAAAGGTCCAGAGACAAGGCGCCCGAAATCCTGAGGAATGAGGCGTATACAGACGTACGCCGCAATGACGAAGGATGAGGGCAACGCAGTAGGTAGGCCTTTTTCAGCAACCTGCTATTCGCAGGCCAAGAGGGTTCGTTTAACCATAACCCTGGCAATTTGAACCATATAACCATTATGTTTCATGGGTTTGGCATGGGTCACAGCCAGATTACCGGCCAACTCAGCTGTTTCTTCGTTCAGGGGTTTGCCGATAAAAGCTTCTTCGGCTGCTGCAGGTCTATAGGGTCGAACATGGACAGCGTTTATACAGATTCGAACCTTATCGATTTTTTGATCTTTAAGGGTGACAGCTGCGGCGCAATTGACGATAGGAAAATCAATGGATTTTCTTAAAGCGAATTTGATAAAGGCGCTTTTGGTCTCCCGATCAGGGTCTGTAATCTGAATTTCAAGAACGATCTCATCCGGGGCCAATACGGTTGTTTTGGTTACACCCACTTCAAAAAAAGCATCGACCGGGATAGTTCTCATCGAGGTTTTTATGACAGCCTTAAGGGCCACCAGGGCCGGGGCCGTATCACTGGGGTGTACGGCGTAACATCCTTCCTCTACCGTGCCGCCGAATATGGAGTGGTAGCGGTTGTCTCCCTCTATGGCATAGCAACGCCCTCCCCCTTTCCGGAGACAGGGAAAGCGGTTGTCCGGGGTCCGGTAATACCAGCAGCGAATATCCTGACAGATATTTCCGGCCAGGGTGCCCATTTCCCTAATATGGGGCGAGGCGGTCCGGCCGGCTGCCTGGGAAAGGGCCGTAAACTTCTCTTTGATCAGGGGGTGAACGGCAATATCTTCCAGACGGGTCAAGGCCCCGATGGTCAGGCCACCGGCCACTTCCCGGATAAAATCCAATCCGGGGATAGTCTTCAGGTTAACAACCGCCTCGGGATACCGGGGCAGGATCATGTCTTTCATTTTTCCCAGCAGGTCTGTTCCCCCGGCGATCAACTGCGCCTTTCCCTGGTAACGATTAAGGGCCGAAACCGCCTCGTCCACCGAATGAGCATTGATATGAACGAATTTTTTCATGATGGTCTTTCTAAGCCTTTCCTAAGGCCTTGAGAATTCTATCCGGTGTAATTGGGAAATCGTCTATCCAGACACCAAGGGCATTATGAATGGCCGGGCCGAGCAGGACAGGAAGAACCGTGCCGATATCCTCTCCGATGCCTACGACCCCATAGGGGCCGTAGCCCATGCCGGTTTCAACTAAAAGGGTATCGATGGGGCCGTCAATATCAAGAATGCCGGCGATCTTATAATCCAAGAGATTGCCGTTGAGCATAACCCCGGTCACCGGGTCATAAATGACCTCTTCGGTTAACCCCCGCCCCACACCCATAAATGTACCTCCGTATTGCTGACCGTGACAGGACATGGGATTGATAGCCTTGCCCACGTCATTGACATTGACCACCTTGGTGACGATCACCTCGCCGGTATCGGAATCGACCTCCACTTCCATGAAATGGGCCTGACGACAGAACTTGGTGTAGACATGTTCGGGATGATAAGTCCCGTCCTGAACATGGTATCCGTAGGCGAAGAGGGGAACAGAAAAAGGAGTCCGAATCCCCAAGTTCTCATTGTCGGTCATAGGACCGGCTGACCTGGATGGGCCCACGAATTCAGCTAAGGAGATTTTTTTCGAAGGATCTTTTTTTAAAAAAATGAAGCTGTCCCGTATATCCAGGTCCCCTGGTTTTGCGTCATGGAAAAAGGAAGGGAAACTGCCCCGCTGGGTTTGGGCCACAGGAGAGGCTGCGGCTTCCAGTATCTGCCGTTTTAAAATCCGGGCGGCGTTGCGGATGGCAAAGCCGTTGACGGCCATATTGGTGGAGGAATCGGGCGTCATTCGGAAGAATCCCGGATCGACCCGGGGGTTATAATAGACATCTTCCAATTTCATCCCCAGCTCATCGGCCGCAATCCGGCAATACGAATTTTCAGCATCCACGCCGTTGTCGCAACCCATGGCCAGTATGGAGGCTGTCCCGTCATTTCTTTCAATCCGGATGGCCATCTCACTTGATCCGCCCGAATCGTCCCATTCGTGGGCCCAGGTAAAAGCCAGGCCGTGCATCCGGCCGTTGGGCAGTCTTTTGGACCCGGGAGGATGCCACTTCCGGTCCCATTCTATGGCCCGCTTTCCTTTTTCGATACATTCCTTCAGGCTGTCTCTGACTTTAAATCCACGCTCTTTCTTGTGCTGATCCAACCACTCCGTATCATGGCCGAAGGCCCCGTCGTTTTTTAAGGCCACCTCCGTCGGGTCTAAGTTCAAGGCATTGGCGATATGGTCAAAGACCAGGGTCTGGCTATGGGTGTTGGCGTTCTGTTCACACCGGGTGGGGACCGTGGGCCCCTTATTGGTCATGACCGTCAGCATTTTACCGTAGATATTGGGAATACGGGTATTTTCCACCAAGTGTTTAAGAAAATGAAAAACCGGCCACTGCTGGTTGGCCAAAACGGCCCGGCCTTCCACGGCGGTTATGGTGCCGTCTTTTTTGGCCCCTACCTTGAGATAATAAGCCCCTTCATCCATCTCTCCTCCGAAAAAGTCCTCCCTTCGGGTGAAGGTCCATTTGACCGGTCTGTTCGTGCGTCTTGCCAGCAGGGCGGCGCAATAATGGCCGCCGAAATTCCAACTGACCTGGCTCCATCCGCCGAAACTGGCCCCTTGATATAGGCAGTGAATCTGAATTTTATTGGAAGGGATGCCTCCGAACCAGGAACCGATGACCCTTTTGGCGATGTGGGGGCGCTGTTGTTTGACCCAGACCTCGGCCATCTCCCCGTTCCAGCGAAAGACTCCGCAGGGGCGCTCAGGTCCGATCCAGGTATGAAGCCGGCGCTCCGATCGGAATTCCACGATCTTGTCGGCCTGGGCAAAACCTTTTTCAATGTCCCCTTTATTGATGTCGGTAAAAGCTTCGCCGAGTAAAAGTTCATTATAGTGGTTTCCCCAGGAAAAAATCTCCGGGTTGGCCAATGGGGCTTCCGGTTTTAAAGCCTCTTCCGCCTCCAGGACAAAGGGGCGAACCTCCCACTCGATATCGATCAGTCTCAGGGCTTGCTCGGCAATGTCTTCCGTTTCGGCACAAACCGCCGCCCCACATTCCTGCCCCTGGAAATGGACGATACCGGGGAGCACAGGTTCGGCCTGGGGAACGTGCCCGCCCAGATCAACCATTTCCGGGAGCTCGGGATCATCATATCTCAGAATAGCCCGGACTCCTGGTAACCCCTCGGCCCTGGTCGTATTCATTCTGACGATTTTCGCATGCGGATAGGGAGAGGTCAAAAACCGCATATACAGCATTCCGGGCAATTGAACATCCATGGTATAATCGGCCCGCCCTCCGGCTTTATGAAGGCCGTCCACCCGCCGAGGACCTCTTTGGCCGATATAGGTGTACCCTTTCCGGGGGTACTTATCCACCCCCAGATTATCCAACATCTCCTTCATCCGGGAGATTTCTTTATCTTTCATTTTCCCCGCTCCTTGATTCCATTTCCCTTAGAAAATCCTGAATAGCAATGGGGTGCTGGGGATAGGTCCCACAGCGGCAAAGGTTGCCGGCCAGGGCCTCTCTGATTTCCTGGTCCGTCGGATCAGGATTTTTATCCAATAAGGCCTTGGCCGTAACCACAAAACCGGGGGTACAATACCCGCACTGCATGGCATGGTGCTCGGCATACTTCTCAATAAGCTTTGGATGGGTAACCGCGACTCCCTCGACGGTTTCAATTCTGGCCCCGTTACATTCAATGGCCAGGGTCATACAGGAAAGGATGGCCCTTCCATCCTTGATAACGGTGCAGGATCCGCATGCCCCCCGGTCGCAAAACATTTTGGCCCCGGTCAAACCCATCCTGTCATGAAGGAGGTAGTACAAGGTCCATTCCGGTTCCACCAACATCACATGGGCCTCACCGTTAACGGTAAGCCGGATCAACCCTTCCGGTTCAGGGACCGGTTCCGTCTTGTGCTCGGCCAAGACATGGGTCCTTAAGGCTTCAAAATTGTCCTGCAAGGTATAGCAATAAGGGCATTGGAGCCGGTTGTTTAGTTCGTTCTTCTCGGACACTTTTTTCCTCCTCTAACTCAGTTTACGGTTTTCAAGGTTCTCAGATACCTCGATTGGGCCAGGCGTTGTTCATACTCTTTTTTAAAATAAATTAACGAATCCAGTACTGGTATGGGGGCGGATTGTCCCAGTCCGCACAATGAGGCCTTCATCATGGCCGAAGCAAGGTCTTCTATAGCGGGAATATCTTCGTCCCGGCCTTCCCCTTCGACAAGCCTTCTGAATATATCCAGAAGCACCTCAGTTCCTTCACGACAGGGTGTGCATTTCCCACAGGATTCATCATTTAAAAATTCGATATTTCGATGATTCATTTCTATCATGTCCCGGCCCCGGTTGAATACCACTACGGCCCCCGCGCCCAGGACATGCTCAAAAGCCAGCGGGGTATCCAGCATTGATGCCGGTAAGATCCTCCCTGAAGCCCCGCCGATCTGAACCGCCTTTAACTCTTTGGCCCCGGCCAGGTCGACGACTAATTCTCTCAGCGGGCTGCCCATGAGGAGTTCATAGACCCCCGGCTTTTCTACATCGCCGCTGATGGAAAAGACCTTGGTCCCTTTGCTCTTCTCCGTGCCCATGGCCCTGAACCAGTCGGCCCCGTTCAGAATGATCCGGGGGATATTCACCAGGGTCTCCACATTGTTGATGATTGTCGGTCGATTGAAAAGACCTTGGGTCGGGGGAAAGGGCGGCTTGTAGCGGGGTTCTCCCCGTTTCCCTTCGATGGATTCCATGAGGGCGGATTCTTCCCCGCAGATATAGGCCCCGGCGCCCTCAACGATTTGAATATCCACATGACCATCAAGGCCGGCCTCTTTAACCTGAAGGAGAGCTTGTTTAAGATCTTTCAACAAATAATGGTATTCGGCCCGCAGGTAAATGAAGGCCTTCCGAGCACCCACGGCGTAGGCGGCGATCATTAGACCCTCTAAAAGAGAGAAGGGATCTTCACTCAGAATAACCCTATCTTTAAACGTTCCTACTTCCCCTTCATCGGCATTGCAGATAAGATATTTTTCATCCCCGTCAGCTTTTCGGGCCAGCTCCCATTTCAATCCGCAATTGAATCCGGCTCCACCCCGACCCAGGAGTTGGGAGGACTTGATTTCCCCGATAACCTCTTCCGGAGTCAACCCTGCTTCACACTTCTTCCAGGCCTTAAAACCATCCACAGATAGGTACGTTTCCAAATTCTTTGGATCGATCTTCCCCCAATTTTTCAGAACGATTCGCATTTCCGGCATAATGTATCTCCCAACTAATAAACCCCAAAGGCTTATAAGACACTGCGAAACATGGAAGCCAATTTTTTATTCCGCAATCCGCAATCGGAAATCAACACCTGACTTATTGATATCCCTTTAATATCCGGGAAATCTTTTCCGGCGTCAGGTTGCCATGGACTTCATCATTAATCATCATAGCCGGAGCCTGGTCGCAGGCCCCGATGCAGTTGGTAATTTCAAAGCTGAACAAGCCGTCTTTGGAGACCTCCCCGGGTGAGATGGACAGTTCTTTTCGGATACAATCCATAATCATCTTGGCCTCCTGCATATGGCAGGGGAGGCTTTGGCAGATTCGAATCACACTTTTTCCCTGAGGTTTTAGGGAAAGGAAGGAATAGAAACTGGCCACCCCGAACACTTCATTCTTTTGGAGTTCAATTTTGACCCCAAGGGATTCTAGGTCGACGGGGGATAACCCGGTTTTTTCCCTTTGGATTTGTTTTAATAACGGCAACAGTTCCTGAAGATTGGGTTCAGACATGTTAGACATCCCTTTTCTAAGAAATGGTTGCAGGTTTACTTAAAGCCCCGGTCGGGCAATATTCGATACAGATACCGCAGTCTTTACAGACTTCGGTCTTTAAGGGGCCGTCCAGATCGGCAATAATCTTGGATTGGAAACCTCGGTAGGCCACACTTAAAACATGCTTTTGGGCGATTTCATCACAGGCCCCGACACAGCGGCGGCAGAGGATACATTTGGAAAGATCCCGCCGAACATAGGGATTGTCATCTTCCGGGGGATAATAACGGGGTACTCTGACTTCAAAACGGGGCGGACCGACCTCAAAATCCGACGCCAGCTTATGCAAAGCGCATTGTTTTGCGTTCGCGTCTATAACGCAAGTACCGGTATGCGCGGTCAGCAGAAGTTCGATGATGGTTTTTCTGGTTTCCAGGACCTTGGGCGACCGGGTATAAACGACCATCCCCATGGAAACAGGGGTATGACAGGAGGCCACCAGGGTTCGCGATCCCTCCACCTCAACCAGGCAGACCCGGCAAACACCACTCGGTTTCAAATCCGGTGAATAACAAAGCGTAGGAATCCGGATACCATTTTCTTCTGCTGCCTGGAGGATGGTCATCCCCTCCCGGCATTTAACTTGAAGGCCGTCTATACTGAGAACCAGATCACTCATAATGTCCCCGTTGAAGAAAAGATTATTGATTTATTCGTTAAAGGTCTGCTTGCCTCCCCAGTTTTCCACTATCGCTGAATTAATTCTTACCCCTTTTTAATTAAAAGGCAACCCTAAAAAAAAGAAGTGTTCTCCATCAACGGAGAGAACGGGACTTTAGAAATCAGCATTCAAAACTTGACTTTTTGAACAAAATGCCGATAAGTAAAATCTTATGAAGTCCCTGTTCGACTCTCCCCACCGACGCTACAATCCCTTGACCGGCGAGTGGATTCTGGTCTCGCCGCAGCGGGCCAGCCGTCCCTGGCAGGGCCAGGTCGAACAATCCGCCTCCTCTCCCCTGCCGGATTACGACCCCGCTTGTTATCTCTGCCCCGGCACCAAGAGGGCCGGCGGAGCCACCAACCCGGCCTACACCGGCACGTTTGTTTTTGATAACGATTTCCCGGCCCTTTTACCCCAGCGGGAAACCAAAAAATTGATCAGTAACGACCAAAATAGAGCTTCCATCTCCTCCTTGTATGGATTCGAGTCGGCACGTTCCCCGTTTTTTAAAGCTAAACCCGAAAGCGGCCTTTGCCGCGTGGTCTGTTTCTCGCCTCGCCACAACCTGACCATCCCGGAACTACCCCTTGAGGGAGTTGAAAAGATCATCAATACCTGGAGTGAGCAAACCACCGAACTCTTCATGCATCCAGAAATCGCCCATGTCCAGATTTTCGAGAATAAGGGCGAAGTCATGGGATGTTCAAACCCCCACCCGCACAGTCAACTCTGGTCGCAGTCCCATATCCCTACTGAGCCGGCCAAAGAACTTGTCTCTCAAAAGGACTACTTGGCCGAGCACGGTTCCCCTCTCCTGCTCGATTATCTGGCCGAAGAAATACAACGGCGGGAACGCCTCGTCGTCAGTAATGAATACTTTACCGCCATAGTCCCCTATTGGGCTGTTTGGCCTTTTGAAATGCTGATCATCACCCATCGGGCTGTGCCCAACCTGCCTGCGCTGACCCAGAGCGAGCGTCGCGCCTTGGCCGATATCTACCGAATGATCACCATCCGCTACGACAACCTCTTTAATATCTCTTTCCCCTACTCCATGGGTTTTCACCAGGCCCCTAACGATGAGATGGATCACCCCGAATGGGTACTGCACGCCCACTTCTACCCGCCCCTCCTGCGCTCGGCCAACATACGCAAATTCATGGTCGGTTATGAAATGCTTGGAATGCCCCAGCGCGACATTACTCCCGAGACTGCCGCGGCCCTCCTTCGCGGGCTGCCCGATATCCACTATACCCTCAGATAACCATGCACCCCAAAGACCTCGTCATCCAGACTTTTCGACGGCGCTTTGGCCGGGAACCTTCTTATCTGGCCCTGGCACCGGGGCGGGTTAATATCTTGGGCGAGCATGTGGATTATAATGACGGATTGGTTATGCCCGCTGCGATCGACCGTGCCACTTACATCGCTTTTGCTCCGGCGGATGGAAAGCCGTATCGCTCCACCCTGGTGGCCGCTGATTTTGCCGAGGAGTTTTCTTTTACAACCGAGGGGATTTCTTCCAAAGCCGATGCCGAAGGTTTTCCACTCACCGAGTGGGCGCGTGACCCCGTTGGAATGGCCTGGGCGCTTACTGATGTCGGGTTATGCGTCCAGGCCATCGATGCCGTTTTCGCCTCCGATGTGCCGAGCGGCGCGGGGTTGAGCTCTTCCGCTTCAGTCGAGATGGCCTTTGCTGTTGCCTGGCAAACCCTCGGGGGTTGGACTCTTCCTCCTCTGCAGCTTGCCCTGCTGGGTCAAAAAGCCGAAAACCAATATGTGGGCGTCAACTGTGGAATCATGGATCAATTTGCCTCGGCCTGCGGAGTCAAAGACAAATTAATGCTCCTGGATTGCCGCTCCCTGGAATGGCGACCCATACCCCTGCCTGAAGGGATCGCCATCGTCATAGCCGATACTTCGGTGCGCCGTAAACTGACCCAAGGTGAATATAACCAACGCCGACAGGCCTGTGAAAAGGCGGTGAAAAGGCTCTCTAAAAAACTGCCGGGTATTAAGGCCCTGCGCGATGTCCGTGTAGAAGATTTCAATCGCTTAAGCAGCCGTCTTCCACAAGAGATCGAAAAACGCGCCCGGCACGTCATCGAAGAAATGGAGCGCACCACACGGGCCTTTCCACTCCTGGAACAGGGGAATATGACTGAATTCGGTCAAATCATGAATAAAGGCCACCTCAGTTTGCGGGACCTGTATGAGGTTTCCATCCCCGAACTGGACATCATGGTGGATATCGCTCAGGGGCTTCCCGGTTGCTACTGTGCACGCCTGACCGGGGCCGGGTTCGGCGGCTGTACCGTCAACCTGGTCGATCAAGCCGCTGCCCAAGCCTTTGCCGACAACCTGGCAAAGCTCTATCAGGCCAAAACCCATTTGAAACCCGAACTTTACATCTGCAAGGCTTCCGAAGGGGCAAGGGTTCTTGAGAGGGGTTTAAAAAACCAAAGGGATTGATTCTCCGACTCACAAAGAAAAGACCGGGTTTTATGAGGGGAACAGTTTTTCCTTCATTTCCGGACAATAGGCCTTCACCATTTCCAAAGAAAGCCTGTTTTCTTTGCAAATAGCTCCATACAGGTCCGCAGAAGGCCGCTTGCGGCGCACCTGGGAAGCTGGATCCAATTCCCACAGTCCGAAGCGTTGAGTCCAGCCCCGTTCCCATTCGAAGTTGTCTACCAGTGTCCAATGGTAATAACCCTTGACCGTGTAACCGGCATCGATGGCCCGCCAAACCTGATGTAGGTGGCCGGCCAGGTAACGCCTCCGCAGGGAATCTTTATCATCCTCGATACCATTCTCGGTGATGATGATCGGCACCTTAAATTGCAACGCCCACTGAATTGATCGAAAAAGGCCTTCCGGGTAATTGATATTCATTCCGCTTTCGGTGATATCACTCCCTTGAGGGTAATAGCGCCGGCCAAAGAGTTCCCTGGGTTTGCTCAAGTCAAAGGCCACGGTATCCTGCGAGTAATAATTCAATCCAAAATAATCCTGGGTCCCCCTTGCTTCCGGAACCCTTTTGCTGCCGGAGGGGGTGGGCATGACCCCAAAATGCACGCCATAAGGGAAGGCCTCATTAATGATACGGAATTGCAGTTTACGAACCAGCTGGTCCAAGGGAGACCAGGAATACCGGGGAACCATGGGGCGATGGTGATGGGCAAACCCGACCCGGGCTTTGGGCTGGATCTCATGAATAATTCTATAGGCGGCGGCATGACCGCGCAGCAGGTTGGTCATGACCTGCATGGCCAAGCGCAGATTCGGCCGGCCGGGAGGGAATTTGGTATCGGCATAAGCCAACAGGGTATAGACATTGGGCTCATTGATGGTGCACCAGAGGGTGCAGTACTCCTGCAGGGTTTCTACGACTTTGCGAACATATTTCAAAAATGAATTCAAGACCGATTCTGTTTCCCAGGCGCCCATTCCCAGCCACAACGGATCGGTGAAATGGTGCAGGGTCACCATGGGCAGCAAACCCCGGTCACGGAGGCCACGCAACATCAGACGATAATAATCCAGGGCCTCTTCATCAAAGCGGTTTGGGGAAGGCTGAATGCGGCTCCATTCCAGGGACAGACGATGGGTATTTTGTCCCATGGCCGCAGCCCGATCCAGGTCTTCCTGCCAGCGGCCTCCCCACCAATCACAGGCCAGTCCAGAAATCCCGTTGGTACGGCCTTCCCTCTCCCACTCATACCAGTTATTATTGGTGTTGTTTCCTTCCACCTGGTGGGAGGCAGTTGCCGTCCCCCACAGAAAGTCCTCGGGAAAAGGAAAACTCATCGGCGTCATGATTTTTCAGCCTCCTTTAGCGCCTGGGCTTTTTCCTGGAGATAACGATTGAGTAATTCCCGGTCTTTGGGCAGCGTCTTGATTACGAATAGGAGGACTATACCGCAGAAGACCCAAAACAGGTTGGAGAGGTTAAAGGCCCAAACCCTTCCGAAGTGGACGATAAAAATACTGATAATGAAAGGTCCGAATCCCTTGCCGAGGTCATTGACCAGGTTGAAGAGGGAAAGAACGGAGCCGCGTGTCTCCGGTGGATTGACATTGAGCAATATGGCGTTCATGTTCGGACTGGTAAAGGTGATAATAATCCCGGCGATGAAACCGACAATAACCGGCATAAGATAGGCTGGCTGGGCTGCTCCGATCTGGGAAGGATAGTTCAAAACGAATGCCATGGGCAAAATCCCCACCAGGACGGAGATTCCGCAAAACAAAGGCTGATAAGAGGCTTTCATGTTGTAGAGCTTATTGCCGATAAGGCCCCCAAAGAAACTGCCCAGAATGGCGCCGGCCCCGATGGCCATGACGATAAGCGTGGCCCCTTCCACGGAAAAACCCTTTTCCTGGGCGTAATAATCATTGAGGTATATAAAGAAAACCCCCCAGGGGACGCTGCCCGGTATAGCCTGAAGGAAAATTAATAGATTGGTCTTTTTTGTAAAAAACTCTTTGTAGTGGGACCAGTTGATCCGCTCCTGGTAGATCTCTCCCCCATCGATCAGGTCTTTCCAGCTTTCTTCAGCCCGGCCGCGGGCCGGCTCCTTCACGGTCAGGGCGAAAAGGATAATCAAAAGAAAATTGGGCAGGGCAACCAGAATGAAGGGAAGGCGCCAGCCCAGGGAAGGTCCGATGAAACCGGCCAGAAGCTGCCCGCCTGCAATACCCAAGCCCTGGGCAAAACCGACAAAGGCGGAGGCCGAGGCCCTCTGTTTGTGGCTAAAATAGTCTCCCAAAAGAGAATAGGTGATAGGAAGGGACCCGCCGATGGCGATTCCGGTGGAAGCCCTCATCCAGAAGAACTGCCCATAGTTTTGTACGAATCCGGTGAACAGACAGGGGATCTCACCGATGATGATGATCCAGATAAACAGGGTCTTTCTTTTGATGAGGTCGGTGAGATAGCCGATAGCAAGGGTTATCACCCCTCCCAGCATCCAGAACATAAGGGATATGTCGCCGCCGAGCTTGCTGTCTCGCTCCAAGGGGGTGAAGCCGAAATCCTTGCCGATCTGGGTCAGGTTGGGGGCCATTAAATTCTGGTCGGCAAAGAGAAAGAAGCTGATAACAGAAAGTAGAATAACGGCATAGAGTTCTTTTTTACCGAACACCGATCGATTACTCAGGGGCAACTCTTCCATCGATTATTTTCACCTCTGTTTAACAGTTTTCGAAGAACTCATTTCAAACCGTTGGTGATGGTCGTAGACTTCACCGGAGTCTTGATGGTTGTTAAGGGACCCCTATGGTTTGATCCCATTATCCCTCAATAAGGTTTTCAAATCAATTTTCCCTTTCCCGTGGATCGTGAGTATCCCAGCCACAAAACTAAAATCCTCGAAAAAAATAATAATATCAAATAGATTTGTCAATAATTTATTTATCTCGACATTGACAATTTCAAAACTTCTTGATACTAATAAAAAAATTTTTCAATATATTAATGGAATTGCCTTCGGCGCCGCAGCAGTCGGCACCAACCAGGTCATTGGACCGCGATGCCCCTTGCTTGCATGGCCTTCGGCCCCGCAAGCTGCGGGCCACGGGTCAACGCCGCATTGGGCCAGAAAGATGATATACAGGAATCGCATGCAGGCATACGAGAGCGACAGGGGGCATTGTGGCAGCTAATTTCAAGAGCGATGACAGCTTTCTACGAAAACTGGCGGTGGGAGCTGCCGGGACGAATTCAACGATTGAGCACCTGACTGCACTTGGCTTCAGCCCGATTGAGCTGGAACGCGGTTCTACCGGCTTCAAGATATGGAAGAAGATCACGCTGGCCATGCAGCAGGTTCGTGACACCGCTCTTAAGTCCATCGGTGAACTGGAACCAGCAGGCGTTCCAAAGTCCGAAGCAGAGGCGAAAGGGATCTTTCTGTCGTCTCGCACAAATGGAGGGCGCGATCTTCCTGCCTATTACCTTGTGTACTTTCTATTAGTAGACCTTCTCGGGTTCCCTAACCTTGGCCGGTGGGAAAAGGTTGCCTGGAGGGTTCCTGTTAGGTATCGCGGAAGACTCTATGCAATCGAACACCGGCAAATCTGAAATCTGGAAATCTGGGGACACCATACTAATTTCTTGACTAAAAAGAATTATCTTGGTTTAATGAATATATGGCACGTATGGCAAGAGCGATTGCCCCCGGGTTACCGCATCATGTGACCCAACGAGGCAACAGGCGACACCCCACCTTTTTTAATGAAGAGGATTATCAAGCGTATCTGGAACTCATGGTCGAGTGGTGCAAGGCCAAACAGGTCGACATCTGGGCCTATTGTCTGATGCCCAATCATATCCATTTAATCGCCGTCCCTAAGGAAAAAGAATCGTTAACTCTGGCAGTAGGGGAAGCCCATCGTCGATACACTCGGCGGATTAATTTCCGCGAAGGGTGGAGGGGTCATTTATGGCAAGGGAGATTCTCCTCCTTTATAATGGATCAAAACCATTTATTGGCCTGTACCAAATATATTGAAATGAACCCGGTTCAGGCCGGTCTGGTAAAAAGGGCTCGGGATTGGCCTTGGAGCAGTGCTAAGGCTCATATAAAAGGCCAGGATGATCTTTTAGTCAAGGTCAAACCATTATTGAAGATGGTCGGGGAAAGCTGGAGCAAGTTTTTAGTTGATTATCCCAAAGAAGAAGAGATTAAATTATTGCAGAAACACGAGAGGACTGGACGACCTTTGGGATCCCAGGCCTTTGTTAAAAAAGTAGAACATTTATTAGGACGCCTCTTGCAACCTAAAAAAGCAGGCCGGAAAAAAATAATGAGTAAGGTGTCCCCAGATTATGAGGTCTCTTTGTATCCCTTGGAGTTCTTCTTGGTCCCCACATCACAGTAAACCGGTAATTCTTTCAAGGCATCTTTGGCTGATTGTTCTTGTTGCCGGGTCAATCGTTTATCTTCCTTGGACTCACGGAGTTCTCCCTTAGCGGGACGTCCTCTCTTCTTGGGCGCAGGCTTTTCTTTTGCCGGTTTCTTAGTCGCCTTTTCCCGACCTTCTATGGCCGTTGCGTCTCGAGATATATGACCAACCAGTTCTGACTTCAGGCAACGTTCCACCAAAGCTTCGTGTACTTTTTCGCCAAGACCCCCTTCGGCAAACTCAGCAAAGGCCCTGGAAAAAGTCGCCTCAGATGGAAGGTCGGATACCTTTTCGAATCCGCAGATGCGGCGTACATTTGACGTCGTTTTCAAATGTTCAATGGTTGATCTGGTGAAGGAATGGTTATAGACCGTCTTAGTCACAAAAGCCCGGGCTATCGCTTGCCGCTCAAGGATCTTCCTCCCCATCCATTGGTTCAAAGAACTCCGGGGAACATATCTTTCAACCTCAACCAGTTCCAATATCGTCACCAGCCGTTGCTCTTTTTCAGTTAAAGGTTGTTCCCAACATTCTTTTAAATCGGAAAATAAACCTTGTTGCAATCGACCCCTTAACCATGATATTTTTTCCCAGAGCTTCATCAGCGTCTCCTGTGTTTTTTTGTGTTCTTTCTAAACACCATTTTAACACAAAACCCTGGTGAAGCTCACTCCTTTTGCTCTCTTTGTTTAATAAATTAGACTTTTGCAAGAGGCTCTCAGATAACAAGTATTTCACTATTCTATATAAGCCGTCGGAAGCTGAAGGATTTATGATCACAGCGTATTTTACGAGAAGGCCTTCATTCAGGAGGAATCTGTTATGGAAAAAATAAAATTTCCTCAAGGAAAGAGTGTGAATACCTCCTATGATAAAGAAGCGGATGTCCTTTACGTGTCTTTTGGAGAGCCCCGGGTGAGAGAAACCCTCGACTCAGGAGAGGAATTGCTGATCCATTTCGACCCCGAAACCGGTGAGATCACCGGTTTTACCATTTTAAATTTTTCGGAGTTCGGCCAAGAGATCGAGGAATTAATTGCCGCGCGGGCTGCCGCGTAGATAAATTGTCCTCCCTCTTTTTGGTTTGAGATCGTATATCACCTCTATTTGCTTAAAATCCAATACGTATATTCCAACATGCGGCTCGACTCCGACACGGCTTCGCCCGGCGGGTCAACCGCGCGTTAGGCATCACCATTCAATACAGGAGATTATTCTTGAAGATCATCGGCTTAATAGGCGGCATGAGTTGGGAGTCGACTGTTACGTACTACCGGCAGATCAACGAAACGATCAAGGATCGATTAGGTGGGCTGCATTCGGCAAAGATCGTTCTGTACAGTGTCGACTTCCATGACATCGAACGAATGCAGCAGATTGGGGATTGGGAGGCTGCTGGAGCCATGTTGGCTGAAGCAGCCAGTTCGCTCGAAAAGGCAGGTTCAAAAATTTTGGTCTTATGCACGAACACCATGCACAAAGTAGCCCCGAGCATCGAGGCTGCCGTTACCATTCCACTACTTCACATTGCTGATCCGACCGCTGCGGAAATTAAGCAGGCCGGGTACAAAACCGTAGGCCTACTCGGGTACGAGGTTCACGATGGAACAAGCCTTCTACCGTGACCGATTGAGCGAGCATCATGGGCTTCAAGTGATCGTCCCGAATGCTGAAGACCGCGATACTATCCACCGCATCATTTACGAAGAATTGTGCCTCGGAGTTGTCTTGCCTGAGTCTAATAGAAAATATAGACAAATCATGGATAGCCTGGCATCAAAAGGAGCGGAAGCTATCATTCTTGGGTGTACCGAGATATCCCTGCTTGTCAGCCAGCAAGACTCCAAAGTTCCACTGTTTGACACCACGGCCATTCACGCCAGGGCGGCTGCGGAAGAGGCGCTTTCCCAATGACGCCCGACCCATCCATCCACCGAACTGTATAAGGGGACGTTCCTGCAGAACGTGTATAACTCATTGATACTTGAATCTATTGATCTAAATTGCAACGCAATTTCTGCATGAACGTCCCTCTTTTCATCCCCCAACTATCCTCACCATTCTTTCGTCACTCTGGGTACAGTGGATGTCGCCAATCCCTTGAAAAATACTTGACTTATCAAATCTAATAAGTTATTAATATTAATAATGTGGCATATACGAGAGCACCACGATTTAGATAAGATAATTTCAAAATTACCATTGCAGGTCGTAAAAAAATACGAACTTTGGAAAAATATCGTTTTTCGACATGGGCCAGATAGATTACGAGAATTTCCTGGTTTTCATAACGAAAAATTAAAGGGGGAGTTAGAAGGGCAACGGTCATCTCGTCTTAATATTCAATATCGGGTTATTTATTCTATAGAAAAAGAGATAGTTTCGGTTTTTGTTGTTGATATAACACCTCATAATTATTAGGGAGTTAAAATAATGAAAATTAATAAATCGAATTTTAAATCGGCAAAACAGCATACGATCTTAACTACCGGAGAAGTAATTAAAATGTTGCGCGAATTAAAAGGATGGACTCAAGAAGAATTATCAAAATATTGCTCTATCAATGCAAAAAATATCAGTATGCTTGAAAATGATAAATTAGAAATCGGTAAAAAAAGGGCAGAGCAACTCGCTAAGGCATTTAATGTACATCCTGCTATAATTATGTTTCCTGAATACGAATCCAAAGAAATTCAAAAAGCGGCATAACATTTCACTGATGCCGATCCAAAAAGATGGACGGCACAGTTCGAGCGTTAATTTTAACACTTCTCAAGAAATCAAGTTTGAGTTTGCCTGTTCCTTTGCAAAAGTCCAGTCGGGAAAAAATAAAATAGGGATGATGTTCCCGGATTTTATATGATAAAATTTTTAGAAAACAAACCCTTGAAACCGCTCGGCCTAGCTCGCCGCAAGCCTTGACTCCTCGAACCCTTGGCCCCTTTCTCCCAACTAATTGGGAGAAGAACCTAAATTATGGGATTATATTAAGGGTCTCATAATTGTCTTGACATGAAATGTATTACTTCACCTTAGATTAAGGACCGGGGAGGTTTTATTTTTGGGGATTGTCCAAAGGGTAATTTATCGCCCTATCCCGGCCAGTCCAGCAAAGTTTGATTCGAGGCAGGGCATACGCCGTAGCCTATTTCGAGCACTGGTGAAGGCCTGCTCTTGATTTAGTTAAATAATTAACCCGGCAAAGAAGCTTCCAGATTCAGGGTGGACAACCCCAAAAATAAAACCTCCCCGGTCCTTTTTAGTCAATATTATTTTGAGACCCTTAATAACTAAAAATTGAAGCATGAGGCAACTTTCTAAACAAGCCCCAACTCCTTCCTGCTAACTGAAGATATATCTCGCCACCCTGTCGTTCCAGGGAGCAGCCCTGTTGGAGGACAACCTCTATTTCTCCTGCCAGGGCAATGCGACTGGTTATGGCGCTGGACCCGGGATTCAGGGCTACCAGCAACTCTTGTCCCCGTTGATAAACCAGAGGATATCCTTTTGAATCCGCTGAAAGGATCTCCAGCGGGCTATCCGGTTTAAGATCAGGGTGTTCCTTCCTCAGCCTGACCAGATTTCGGACATGATTCAGGATCGAATTCGGGTCCTGCTCCTGTGTGGCCACGTTCGGCCGTGCGGGATCCGGATCAATGGGCAGATAAATCCGGTCAGGATCGGCGCGGGAAAAACCGGCATTCAGACTTCCGTCCCATTGCATGGGAGTTCGGGAGCCGGTTCGTTCATAACCCCCTTCTTTAGAGATGATGTTTTTAATATAACGCATACCGATTTCATCACCATAATAGATAAAAGGAACGGCAGGCCAGGTGAGCAGAAAGGTGAAAATGACTTTCAGGTCCTCGGCGGTCCGGGGTCCGCAGGCCGGCCTGGCTATATCATGATTGGAGGATATGAGGCCCATATACCCCCTTTCCAGAAGGGCTTTCTGCTGAGAGGAGAAGATTTCCCAGAATTTGTTGAAATCACCGTGACCGTGGGGATCGAAATAACATTTTTCTCCCAGGTAGAATAGGGCCTCTTCATTGAAAAAAAGGTCCCGGTACCCCGAGCACACCGAAATGAAGCAGAAAATCCACATGAAAACCGGCGCTGACGGCTTTTGAAGGTTCCCCCCATTCCGATATCAGAACTCTATCCGGATAATTCGTATCCATCCAAAGGCGCATCTCCTGCCACAGGTGGCCGGTCTCCAGGGCTTCGGGGTCTTTTTTTATCAAACTTCCGGCCAGATCCACCCGAAAACCGTTCACCCCCAGATCCAGCCAGAACTTCATGATCCTTTTTAACTCCCGACGGGTGGCCTGCGGTCCCGGATCATCAATGCCCTGCTGATAGTCTCTTTCCGGCTGGGCAAATCCGTAATTCAAAGCAGGCTGATGGCTGAAAAAATTGATGGCATAGGCCCCCATCCGGTCCGAGGTACCGGTAATGAATTTCATTTCCCCGTCTGAACTGATCCAGGGATTTCCGGTCCAGATATAGCGGTCGGAATATTGGTTGGACTCCGGTCTGGCGGAGGCCTTGAACCAGGGATGTCGATCCGAGGTGTGACCCGGAACCAGATCCAGGCAGATCCGGATTCCCCGATGGTGGACTTCATCAATCAGGTTTTTCAGGTCCTTATTGGTTCCGTACCTTTTGGCCACGCGGTAGTAATCCGAGATGTCATAACCTGCGTCCTTAAAAGGTGATCTGAAACAGGGGTTAAGCCAGAGGGCATTGACCCCGAGATGCTGGATATAGTCCAGCTTGGCCTTGATGCCCTGGAGATCTCCGATACCGTCATCATTGCGAATCAAAAAAACTCTGCGGGTAGATCTGGTAAAAGACGACTGTTTTTAACCATTCCATTTCATAATAGACCGGACCGACCGGAACCCCGTGATTCTGGAGGACCAGAAAGACCTCGAATTTGTCCATCCGAACGGTCCATCTCTCTTTCCGTTTGTGACGGTGACCCCGTCAAAAGGTTTGGAAGTAACCACTTCCGGTTTTTCAAAGCTGTTGAATGACTTGGCATCCGGCCCGGTCAGAATTTCCCCTTCAACAAGTGAGGATATCCTCTTTTCGGCCAGGTTGATGCAGATTTCAGCCATTTTCAAGAATCGCGGTTGGTGGTAAAAACATAAAGGTCCCGGCCGGACTATATCGAACCGGCATCTATCGTTTTCACCAGCCCGTAGGAGGGGATGGTGTATTCCGGTCCATCAACCGCGATTCTCAAGGCGATTTCTTTTTTATTCCAGCATATCTTACCAGGGCCTGCATTGCGCCAGCCGCATCCTCCAGTATCGGGTAACTTAATATTCCGGATTTCTTTAAAGCCTCATCGATTATCGGACTGCCTCGCAATACCTCTTTTTGGATGGCCTGATCGAAGCCGATAAGAATCAGAGGCTTCCCGTATTTCAGCGGAACTTCAGCCAGTAATTCTCCGACTTTCCGGTCCATTGCTTCGAGTTGTCCCGGAGAACTGCTGGACTCTTGATGAAAAGTGACCGGCCGATAAGAAATGATGGCGTCGATCTTGTCCAACCGGGCCAGGTTATTAATGACGGTGGCATCCATCAGGGCCGTATGGCTGCCGGCAAAGTCAATTGGATTTCTGGGAAAGGGAGCATGGGATGGAAAATCGATTCCGCTTATCACTTGTTTCGCCTCCTCATCGGATAGTTCCGGGACTTCCAAACCCAGAGAAAGGCAGGTATCGGTCAGAATCATACATTGGCCCCCTGTCCCCTGAATGGCAATCCTGTTTCCTTTTGGACAAGGCTGTTTAGTCAATATGGCCGCCATATCCATGGCGGCATGCAGCGTGTTAGCCCGAATAATGCCGGCCTGGCGGCACATGGCTTCGAAGATCCGGTCTTCTCCGGTCATATTGGCGGTATGAGACATGGAGACGCGATTGCTGCCGGGATGGCGCCCGGTCTTGTAGATAACGACCGGCTTTTTAGAGGTGAATCTTCAGCCACCTCTAAGAATTTTCTTCCGTCTTTGAAACCCTCCAGATAGATAACAATGGATTTTGTTTCCGGGTCTTCCCCCATAAAATCCAGGTAGTCGGCCACATCCAGGTCAGCCTGGTTTCCTGCGCTGACCAGCTTACTAAACCCGTATCCTTTGGCCGAGGCAACACTGGCGACCATGTGCACCAGGGAACCGCTCTGGGAGATAAAACCGATCTCTCCCTTGGCCGGAACAGTCGGGAGCGTATTTAACCCGTTGGAGGAATTAAATATACCAAAACAATTCGGTCCCACGAATCGGAGCCCCCCCTTCCGGGCGATTTCCACAATCTCCTCCTGGAGAGAGCGACCTCGTTCCCCGGTTTCGGCAAAATCCGCTGAAATAACGATCGCACCTCTGATCTTCTTTTTTACACACTCTTTTATCGCCCGGGGGACCATTCGCGCCGGCACGGTTATAACCGCCAGATCGATATCCTCCCTTACCTCCAGCACCGAAGGGTAAGCGCGGAGTCCCTGAATTTCCTTTTCGGTAGGATTGATTGGATAAACGGCTCCCTTGAAGCCAAAGTTGATCAGACGATATACTGTTTGCGCGCCCCACTTGAACGGAACACTGGAAGCACCGATCACGGCTACCGATTTCGCGTTGAAAATGGGCTGAAGTTGTTCACTGATATTTTTAGTCATATTAGCTCACTCATAGAATAGTTATTAAAGGAAAAGGGGTCAAAAGAGGTCTGCTCTTGACTCTTACAAATATCTTTTATTTCCCCCTCAAAGACAAGCCCCATTTTTCAATCCGGGGAAGCAACCCTTGTAATCTTGCTATCAAATAAAACCTTACCATATTCTTTCCCAGGAAAGAGCTCGTAGGCCTTTATAATGCCATGGTTGTTCGATATTGGCTATGACCAGTCCCTGTGTTGCGGTTTCACCGGCCAGATCCTTCCATTTCAATAAAGCCTCAACATGACCTGGAAGCAAAGTGGCGGTTGCCTTGATCTCCACAACAAGCTGATAATAAAATCTTAAATGTACACAATAATGTTACTTCCTTGCTGTCTCGGACGCTACTGACTAAGAAGCCATAAAAGGAATCTTCAATTTAGAGGCTGTATTATTCTTCCCTCAAAACAAAAACCCCATCCTTTTAAAAAAAATGGGGTCGTGTTGGACTGCTTCACGGATCATCCTTTCGAAGGTGTTTTCCGGGCAGGTGTGGGTTCAGAAGTCCGGTGTTTCAAGATACCGACTCATTTCGTCAAGAAGGTGTTTTAAAGGCGGAAGTTCTTCGGTAACCCCCCCCAGATTATCTCCCGATCTACTCCGGAATATTCATGAATCAGTTTGTCCCTCATACCGGTCATTCGCTTCCAGGGAATTTCCGGATATCTCCGGCGTATGTCTTCTGGAATCCTCTTTGCAGCTTCTCCCATGACCTCCAGACTGCGGACCACGGCTTTAACCGTCCTCCGGTCTTTGGCAAAGGCCTCATAATCCAGTCCCTGTGTGAATTCCTGGGTTTCTTGAAAACAGGATAAAATGTCATTCACATAGTCTTGGGAAGTTCTTTTCATGTCAGCAGAACCTCTGCGAGAATGACCCTTCCGATCTCCGGTTTAAGGGCCTTTTTAGAAACAAGATCCACCTTGCCTCCCAGCTTTTCACTAAGAAGTTCTTCCAACTCAAGAAACTTAAACATCCCGACTGGCCTCTTAAATTCCACAAGAACGTCGATGTCACTTTCATTGCCTGGATTCTCTTGTACCACGGAGCCGAAAAGGCCGATAGACTTCACGAAGAAATTTCCTTCCAATTCCAACTTCATCTCTTTTAAAATGGCCAGAATCTCATTCTTTGTTTTCATTTGTTTCCCACCGTATCAAAGGGTTATTCCGTTTTTTTTGAAATGTTCCGCGAGAAAAGACAGTTAATTCTAAAACTACTTAAAGTATCTCTTTCACTTTCAGGACTCTTAAAACCTAAGTTTTAAGGGGGAGCCTTCTTTTTTACTTTGGGAAATGGGCATATCGTAACGATAAACCCCAAGGATGTCAAGATAATCAAAAGGTTGGTTGTGGTCCAAACCGATTGAATCATCGGTTTTTCTTGCTTTGGTCTGTTGACCTTGATATCCTTTGTTCATGGTTTGTCCCTTACATGAAAGAAATACCCCGGCGGCTTGAATATAATCACTTCCAAGGGAATTGGAGGACTGAAAGTCCATATAATTAACTCTGAACGATATGCCAAAACCAAATAGGCCTTAGTCATTCACAACGGAGGTCCCATGAAAATCAAAGCCATAGAACTCTATCATGTCTCTGTACCATTAAAGCATACCTTCTGGCCCACCTGGATTCCGGGTTATCCCCAGACGCACAACCGGTTCACCTTGATAAAAATAAGCACCGACGAAGGCATCGAGGGATATTCCGCGGGGATCGCCATGGGAAAAGAAAGAAGCGGCCTCGGCGATCTTTTGGGTGGGTATCTCCTGGGCGCTGATCCCACCGATATTGACCGAATCCAGAGCTTGCTCAAGCAGGCAGGATTTTTAGGGTGGCGGAATTTCTGGATTGAACCGGCCTGCTGGGACATTATCGGCAAAAAAGAAGGAAAGCCCGTCTATGAATTGTTAGGTGGCAAAGCCCGACCTGTTGTGGCCTACTGTTCTACCGGGGAAATGCATCCCCGGAGAAGCGGGTAAATGAACTCCAGTTTATGAAAGAACGGGGATTTAAGACCGCTAAATTGAGAGTAAAGAATCATACCCTGGAAGAAGACATCAAGATGATCGCTCAAATACGGAAAGGCGTTGGTGATGACTTGACCTTGGGGGTGGATGCCAATCAGGGCTGGTTGGTTTCGATCGTCGACCGGGTTCCGGCCTGGGATTTGAAAAGGGCCAAAGAATTCGCCGCCGCCTGCTATGACAACGGGATCGAATGGTTGGAGGAGCCCCTCGATTCGCGGGACTATGACGGCAATGCCACCTTAAAAAGGGAATCCAAGGTAAAAATATCCGGGGCGGAATTGAACTATGGCTGGGACGAGATCAAAATCATGTTCGAGAAAGACTGCTTTGATATCTACCAGCCGGATGCCTGTTTTGCCGGCGGGATCACCCAGGTCAAACAGGTCATCGATGCCTGCCATGAAAAGAGCCGTCTTTATTCCCCTCATACCTGGACCAACGGCATCGGATTTTATGTCAATTGGAACATGGTTTTGATCGATAACGGCAACACCCTGCCGATCGAGTATCCGCTGGAAGAACCTTCCTGGGTACCTGAATTTCGTGAAGGTATTATCGATCCCATCCTGCCGGATAAAGACGGCCTGCTTCAGCCCTTCAAAAGGCCGGGACTGGGTTTTGAAATCAATAAACGTCTGTTAAAAAAATATGGAAAGCGTTTTTTCAAAATCACCGAGTTTGGTTTGAAGTTGAAAGTTATCCGGGAAAAAGGAATAAAGGAAGCCCTCAACCTCAAAAAAAGGAAAGAATCACAGATCGTCTAAATTCTGATCCCGTCTGGCGCTCTTCCCGACTTAAAGAAAAAGACAACCTTCGGCTTTTGGTTTCTCTATGTGGGGGATGAAAGGGGCTTTTAATCACTACGATTTGGAATTGTTCAGCTTATGGATAACTCACTCAGTTTTTCGAAAAAAAGGGTTTTGATTTGTTCCAGCCTTAGGGCCTCCTCCCATTCCACCAAAGCCTCATCCTCATATTGGAATCTTTCAGGCTCGACCTGCAAAACAAAAGTATTGAGATGGCGTTCCCAGAACCAATCGGCCGATCCGAATTGCACATACTCCCGGTCTATATCCGGAATCAGAGCCAATGCTTTAAGGAAAGCGGCACCCATCGGGTTGTTTTCGATACAGAAAGCCATGTAGGCAATTCGATATCTTACTTTGCCGGGAATACGGGGAGGCAGGGGGTTGAGATGATGCGGGTCTTGCTTTGGACCCCAAACGAAATGCCCATAGCAGCACTGCAGGGTAAAACAAAAGGGTTGTTTATTGATTTTTATAATAATATCCCGGATAGGTTCATCAATAGCCTCCATCTCTAAATCCGTCAGAACATGATTCCGGTCTTGAATGAACCGGGGGTTTTCAACCAAGTTTCTGGGTGGGGTGAAAGTCTCCATCATTTCTCCGGTTTTTTGAAATTTACAGTATAAAAATACCAGTTGCCGAGCTGCTCGACAAGATCGAACCCGGCCTCGGTCACCAACTGGATGGTTGTACTTCTCCTGGGATAGTCCGGGTCCCAAAAGTCTTCACTGACAGACAATACGCCTCCCGGCCTCAAGACCCGACGCATTTCCTTCAACGCTTTCTTCTGATCCGGAATTTCTGGCAGAACCGTGACAAGAAAAATTCGATCCACACTATTGTCAGCAAGAGGCAGTTGACAGGCATCGGCCACATGGGTTTCGACGTTGGTCACCCCGCTTTGGCGGATTCGCTGGTCCAGCCTGGCGATCATCTCGGATTGAACATCTACAGCGATAAGCCGACCGTAGGGTCCTACTACTGCGGCCGCCTTCTCTGTAAAGGTCCCAACCCCCGGTCCTATTTCCAGGGCCGTCAATCCCGGCAGGAGCCCAATTCGTTTGAATATATTCCGGGTATACCATCGCCGAAAGCGGTTGTCGAGGGCCCAGCCGTGGGAGGCGGGACAAGGGCTGGGGGTTTTGTTTTTCACAATGACCTTCATCCCGACAAACTGGAACAATAAGGCAAAGATCAACAGAACACCCGCCGAAAAAAGAACAACGGTAATATCTTTCCCTCCTCCCTTTTCTCCTTAAGCGATTGATCCAGAAGCACTTCCGTTGCCTGTTCTCCCTTCTCACGCCAGAATCCTTTATAATGCCCCCAATGATCTGCCTGATCCGAAGAAATGCGTTTTCTGGAATGAGGTGTCGGATGGTGCCGGAACCCGCTGAACAGCAGTTTGGCCAGGAAAAGAATGCCGACGGCTTGCCAGAAGGTGATCGGTTTGAAATTAAAAATGGTAGACATAAGCCAGTTCCAAAGCCATTGCATCACAACCCCAAGGAGTAAAGCTAAAAGTGCAGCCCAAAAGACCCCGCAGACGGCGAACCCGGCAATACGGGTGATTCTCCATCCGAGGATCGATTTGTGGAGGCCATTCTGAGTAAAGTGATTTTCTTTCATAAAAACCTCTCGGCGGCCAGGAACTGGGAGAGGGTCATTTCCCGGTTATCTTGATTTATATGGATGAAGACGTTTCTTCTCGATGTTTATTGCAAATTAATTGAAATAATATTGGAAGACATTTTATGCTTTTTTAATTTCCTTGACATTATATTCCATGGATTATTATAATAACAGACAAAGATAAAAAACGTATGGCTGACAAGCAAAAAATATTTAATTTGCCTATTTCCAACCAGGACAAGGCTTCATTATTGATACTTTGTACTGCCCAGGAAGTTAGGAACCGATCATCGGCTTTGATAAAGGAATATGGCCTATCTTTAGCGCAGTTGACAATCCTTCACATACTGGATGAGATGCCGAATCAAAAAACAACGGTAAATACTATTCGCAAGCTTATGGTGGAAGATAGTCCGAACGTTTCCAGGGCCTTGAATAAACTGGTTGCCAAAAACCTCGTATCGAAAGAACGCAGTACTGAAGATCAGCGTATTGTATTTATCCGTATTAATCAAGCCGGCCGCAATCTCCACAAGATATGCGACCGAAAAATCGCCGGCAACATGATCAATTTGCCGGAGGAAGAAGCTCAGGTTTTAACGGCTTTGTTAATGAAAGTCTAAATTTTTTTCTTCAAATAACTTCCCTGGAATATACATCCTTGGAAGTTATAATAAAATAATGGGAGAAAAAATACCCAATTGATTTTGCCGGGTTCAATCCAAAACCGAGATCAAGAGGCCGATCCTAAACAACCCTTGTCAATGCTTTGCGGTATTGACTTAATAAAGCCATCAAAGGAGAATGAGCATGACCACATCTGCAGAAAAAAATTCAGAAAAGAAAGAAATTTTTAACGCTTTTTCCCAAAATTGGAATCTCCATCCCTTTCCCGTTTTGTTGATCAGGGCCGACAGGGTGATTCTGGCGGTAAACGAACCCGGCAGAAAACTGGGAGTTCCCATTGGTAAAAAATGTTTTGAACTTTCCGGGAAAGATAAAATTTGTTCGGATTGCCAGGCCAACAAGGCGTTGAGCGAAAAAAAGGGAATACAAGTGGGAAGTTATCAAGAAACGCGGAAGAAATTTGTGGAAACCTTCTGGGTCCCTCTGGAGGATGAGAAGGAGATTTATCTGCACTACAGCAATGATATCACAAAATGGGTCAAGGAAGATTTGCTTTGCAGTCCAAAAACAAGATAATTCTCAAAAACAATGACACAAAGGGCGTCTATTTTGTTATGGGCAGAATAGGCGCCTTTTTTATGTTTTAGAAATTGGAGGAAATAGCTTCAATATCGATTCCCAAAACGAAATATGCCATTTTTTCGGATTTCATAAATTGCGTTCTAAAAAAGATGTCGCGTCAAAAAAGATAGAGTTTTCAGGGTCTTTTACCCATCTCCCGCTTGTCAGCATTTCAGGAACCATATTTTTTTCATAAAACAGAAAAAAAGGTTGACAAGAATTTCGTTTAACCATATATTTTTAGGCAAGACGAAACTTAATAATCCGAAAGGCAAGCCCAGACAATGACCGAAACATTGACCGCCAGTTTGGAAGACTATTTGGAGACCATTTTTCACACTATTGCTGAAAAAGAAGCGGTGAGACCCAAGGATATCGCCAAACATCTGAGGGTCAACAACTCTTCGGTCACCGGGGCCCTTCGTTCATTGGCCGAGAAGGCCTTGATCAATTATACCCCTTATGACGTTATAACCCTGACGTCCAGCGGAAAAGCCGCTGCCAAGGATGTGATCCGCCGGCATGAGGTTTTGCGTGATTTTTTCATCAAGGTTCTGGCGGTGGATAATACTGATGCCGATGAGGCGGCCTGTCGGATGGAACATTCGATTCCCAAGGTAATTTTGGAGCGGTTTATCCAATTTGCCGAGTTCATAGAAATTTGTCCCCGTGGGGGTTCCAAATGGATTGCCGGGTTTGAGCATCATTGTGATCAAAGCGGCACACTGGATAACTGTGAAAAATGTGTTTCAACGACTCTGGAAGAAGTAAAAAAGAGAAAATTTCAAGGAGGTCGAAAAACGGTGGCAACCCTAAAATTAAAAGATTTGAAGCCCGGGCAAAAAGGTAAAGTACTCAAACTCGTTACTCGTGGAGAAACGGGCAAACGAATAGTCGAGATGGGGGTCACCCCCGGGGCCGTTGTTGAAGTAGAGCGCATAGCACCGCTGGGCGACCCTATCGATATTAAGGTTAAAGGTTATCATCTTTCATTGCGAAAAGAGGAAGCGGAGGGAATCGAAATTGAAACGTTATAAATCACAGTCCAGTCCGGTTGGGAGGTGTCCTCAATGCCATTGACCATCGTGCAGGCAGGTAGAACCGTACGATTCGTTGCCGTGGATGCGGGCCATGGTCTCCAGGGTCGATTGGCCGCCATGGGAATGTTCCCAGGAGCAGAGATTGAAGTGCTCCGAAATTCCCTGCATGGACCGTTTCTTATTTCGGTAAAAGGGAGTCGGATTATGCTGGGCCGCGGAATGGCTCAGAAGATCATAGTGGAGTAATTTTTTTTGTTTTTAACTTTCGGCAATCCATAACTTTTATGGGTTACCAAAGTTTTAATTAAATACAAAACAAAAGGATAATAAAACCTATGAAACCCAAGGTAATCGTTGCCCTGGCGGGGAATCCCAATTCAGGGAAGACTACTCTGTTTAATGCCTTGACGGGTGCACGCCAGCATGTCGGTAATTACCCGGGCGTGACCGTGGAGTGTAAGGAAGGCCTTCGTCGTCATCACGATGTGGAGTTGCAAATCGTTGATCTTCCCGGAACCTATAGCCTGACCGCCTATTCTTCGGAGGAATTGGTGGCCAGAAATTTCATTATCGACGAAAAACCGGATGTCGTCGTCGATGTTATCGACACGTCCAATCTGGAGAGGAACCTCTATCTTGGCGTTCAACTTATGGAGCTTGGAGTGCCCCTGGTCTTGGCCTTCAATATGAGTGATATGGCCAAGGCCGCGGGTACGAATTCGACCTTGAGAAGCTCTCGCGATTTTTCGGTGCCCGTATTGTTCAGACCGTGGGGTCCAAGGGTACGGGGATGGAAGAGCTCCTCGATGCCATCACCTCAACGGCTGTGAAAAAAGGGCCGGAGGGAAATATTTCCGAAGGAAAAGGATCAAACAATGCGGTTCTCCCAAAAAACGCCGTTATAAGTTACGGCCGGGAGATTGAGGGAAGAAATCGCTAAGATAGAGTCTCTCATCCAAAAGGCCGGATCGCAAAAAGGAAAATATGATTTGCATTGGCTGGCCCTAAAGCTTCTGGAAAACGACAAAGAGTTGCGGGCCAAGTTTACCTCGACTGAGATTAACGAACAGATTGAAAAAAGTGCCAAGCGTATTGAGAAAATGCTGGGAGAACACCCGGAGACGGCCATCGCCGGCCGCCGGTATGGGTTTATCTCCGGCGCTTGCCAGGAAGCGGTGCGTTCCACCATTGAGATCCGCCATACAATCTCGGACCGGATAGACTCGGTGGTCACCAACCGAGTTCTGGGCCTTCCGCTGTTTCTGGGATTGATGTATCTGGTCTTTCAGTTGACCTTCACTTTGGGTGAACCTCCTATGGGATGGATTGAGTATTATTTTAAATGGGTTAGTGCCACGGTAAAAGCTGGGTGGCCGGATGGTTCGGAAAGCTTGGTGAAGTCCCTTTTGGTTGACGGGGTGATCGGCGGTGTAGGCGGTGTAATCGTTTTCCTTCCCAACATCCTGTTGCTGTTCTTGGCCATCGCTATCCTGGAAGATACAGGTTATATGGCCCGGGCGGCCTTCATTATGGACCGTCTGATGCACAAGATCGGGCTGCACGGTAAAAGCTTTATCCCCATGCTTATCGGGTTCGGCTGCTCCGTTCCGGCGATCTTGGCCACCCGTACCTTGGAAAACCGGAGGGACCGACTGACTACTATGCTGGTGATCCCTTTGATGAGCTGTGGGGCTCGTCTAACGATTTACGCCCTAATTATACCGGCTTTCTTCCCCCAGGTCTGGCATGCCCCCATGCTTTGGATTATTTATATCATCGGTATTCTCTTGGCCGTGGTCAGTGCCAAATTTTTGCGTAGTACGGTTTTCAAAGGAGAATCCGTACCCTTCGTGATGGAACTGCCGCCTTACAGGATGCCGACGCTGAAAGGGGTATTGATCCACATGTGGGAACGGGGTTGGCTCTATTTGAAGAAAGCCGGGACCGTCATTCTTGGGATTTCAATTCTTTTGTGGGCCATGACCACCTTTCCTGGTTTACCCGAAGCAGAATCGGCGCGTTTTGAAACCTCACGACAAGCCGTCAAAAGCGGGAAAGCGGGCGAAGAAGAAAAAACTGTACAACTATCCTCGATTGACCATCTGGAGGCTCAAACGGCGCTTCGCCATAGCGCAGCCGGACGCATTGGGAATGCCCTTGAACCTATTCTAAGGCCCATGGGATTCGATTGGAAAATCGGCACTGCGCTCATCGGCGCCTTTGCCGCCAAGGAGGTCTTTGTGGCCCAGTTGGGTATAGTTTACTCTGTTGGGGAAGCGGACGAAGAATCCGAACCACTCAGGAATAAACTTAAAGAGACCTATACCCCATTGGTCGGCTTTTGCATCATGCTTTTTTGCCTCATCAGCGCACCCTGTATGGCCACCATCGCCGTAACCAGAAGAGAAAGTGGATCGTGGAAATGGGCGTTATTTCAGCTTGGGGGCCTCACCCTTTTGGCCTATGTGCTGACGGTAGTTGTCTTCCAAGTGGGCAACCTGGCTGCCATCGGGATCGGATAGGAGGCTTGTATGTTGGAGACCCTCATTGTTGTTGGAATTGTTGTTATTGCTGCGGTTATGGCGGGGATATCATTCTACCGGACCATGACAGACAAGAACGACGGGTGCGGCTACGCCGGTAACTGTCCCAGTTGCACCTGCCAGGATTTGGCGGAACCACACCAAGGACAGGATGCCGACCAATGACGGCTTACGAATTGTTGATTAAACATGTCGAAGATATCCAGGTGATGCTTAAGGACCACGAGGGCCTTCTGAATTGCCTAAAGGAAGGAAACAACACCTTGGTTCTGCGCCAGTGCCTTTCATCTTGTCCTTATAAAAAGAAATTCAAGGAAACACTCCTGGAGACTATCGAGATACTGGAAGAATCAAGAAAAGCCTTCAAGTCCAAACAACTTGAGGCGTTGCGAAATAAATTGACCACGGTTTTGGCGGAAATCGCCTAACCGGGCAAAAAACAAAAAAGGCCTACGGTCCGACGCCGGGCGTCGGAAAGTGAGGGTGTGATGAGATCGGCTGGAGATGCCGAACTCGTTACACCCTTTTTTTGTTCAATACCATTGAAAAGAGAAGATCAAAATGAATAAACTCAGTATGGCGATAATGGGAGGACTGCTGGTCCTGCTGGCAACAAGTTTGGGGTTCAGTGCCGAAACAGGAGCGGGCAAAATGGAAATGATGTCCATGAAGACCGAGGTGGATCCGAAATCGGAGAGGACTGATCCTGTGGAGAACGAATGCAAGAGGACAGAGGAACACGGCAAGTTAAATACGGCGGATGCTTCACCGGTGGACCCCGGCCATTTTGAACTGGAATTCGGATATTCTTTTTCACAGGCCAAAAATACCTGGGACACTGATGGAAAGTCCCGGCCCCGAGGTCTGGGGGAAGAACAAGCCGTGGGCCTGACTCGGTCGAACTTCCCGTGGGGGGTAACGGTGGGCGTCTTCAAGGATTTCGACCTCGGTTTGGGGCTGGACTATCTCTGGCTTTATGACGGGGACAATCTCAATCCCACCCGGGGCCAGGGCATCAGTGATCTCAGCATAGGAGCTCGTTTTCGATTTTTAAATTTGGAACAATATAAATCGGAAGCAGCCTATATTGTCGGGTTGACCATCCCCACGGGAAGTTCAAACGATAGCGGATCCCTAGGGACTAGTCAGGGGTTCTGGAGTTGGAACAATACCTTGGTCATGACCAAAGATTGGGGGTCGTGGACGGCGAACGTCGAGGTGGGGTACTCGTTACCTTTCGGGGAAAAAAGAGGTACGGCCCAGGGCACCTTTTCGGCCAACCTGGCCCTGGGCTACCAAATCCTTCCCTGGCTGCAACCGGAGGCGGAATTGAACTACACCCGGGATTTCGTTGAAGGAGATGACGGTGGGGAGATCCTCGCGGTAACGGGCGGCCTGGTAATGCCCTTTAATGACCGTCTTCGGGTGAATCTGGGAGTTCAACAGGGCATATGGGGGCGGAATTCAGACCAGTCGACCAACTTTTTATTGACCGTGAAGCAGGCCTTTTAAAAAAACATAGGCGGGTTGAAAATTAGGCTTTCTCCGGTAACATATCATATCTTTTTTCCACCGACCGCTTATCAGGAACAGCCTGGGTTTTTGGCCATTCCTGTCCAGCGGTCGGGTCGGGGGGTAGTAGACAGCTTTTTTATTTCATTTTTTCTATTTTTTCCCCAACTTCCTTTGCCCCTTCCTCATAGAACTTCTCTTCGTCCGGAGCCAACTCGCGGAGAAGTCGAAGAAATTCCCCTGCGTGAACACGCTCTTCATCGGCAATATCCTTTAGCACCTCGATAGCAAGTTTATTATCCGTAGACTCGGCAAGCTGCATGTACAACTGAATCGCTTCGTACTCCGCTGCAACCATAAACCGAATAGCCCGGATAAGTTCCGCATCTGTAAGTTTCCTGTTATTAGCCAACCCCGAAAATGGTGATCCAAATTCCGGCATAACGATTCTCCTTTCATTTTTATTTCCCATTGCTTTTATTTTTGGGGACTTTTGTTATTATTTCTAAGGTCGATTGTCGTGGAATCAATTATCATTCGGCACGGTTCTCTCAGAAAACCCCCGGGATCATACGCCATCTCACCTTTTGTTTGTATCGCATATATTCGCGGGGAAAGGCCTGCAATAAAGAGGTTTCTTCTTTTAAGGCCGTAAAGATCCAATGAATAAATGAAAGCAAAGCCAAGAAAACAGTGATCATAACGCCAAAAGCAAAACCAATGCCTATATTCTGAAGGATGAGACTGAGATATAACGGGTGACGAATCTTTGAGTAGATGCCGGTGGTAACTATCTTTTCAATGTTTATTGAAAGTTCATGGGCCTGCTTATGATCCTTCTCTGTCCACCAATGAAAAACAAAAGCCAGGACAATTAGGATACTGCCGAAAATATTTGTAACCGGAAAAATAGAAAACCTCGTCCAGGAGAAAACCAAACCACTTATACCTGTCCCAATAAGTATCATTAATTCAAACATCCCTCGGTAGAAGGGATTTGAAAGGAGAAAACAATTAAAGAAATTTCCAAATTTCATCTCGTTCCTTTTTTTCTGCTATTACTTTTCCCCCCGCAGGAATTTCATGAGTTACTTTCGTGTTAATTCATCAAGAGGTCTTTATATGGCGACTTTTTCAGAACCGCCTTTTGGGTGGGTTAATGGCTATTTCAAAACTCTTAAATATACAGCATGACTTTTACAAAACCATCAACCTTCATTATGAGACGATTTATAAGCCTCAGGTCCTGAGGACAATTTTTCCCAATTGAACATTGGAAGTCATATATTGGTGGGCCTCCACTGCCTGATCCAAGGGAAAGATGCGGTCCACCACCGGTTTCAACCGGCCGTCGGCCAGGGCCGGCAGAAGATCGGTCATCATCTGTCGCGCGATTTCTGTACGTTCGTCAAAGGTTCTGGTCCGGAAGGTAACCCCGATCAGCTCCAGCCGTTTCAGGGCCAGCAGATCCATATTCAGTTCTCCCACTTCTCCTCCCAGCCGTCCCACACTGACTAAGCGACCTTTCAAGGCCATACATTTCAAATTATCCTTCAGATGGGGGCCACCCACATGATCGATGATCAGATCAACACCCTTTCTCTCTGTGGCCGCCAGAACGGCCTCTTTGCAATCCTCAGCCCGGTAGTTGATGCCCACATCCAATCCCAAAGTCTTCAGGGTTTCCAGTTTGGCCAACGACCCGGCCAAACCGATCACCGGCTTGGCCCCCCAAAATCGGGCGATCTGAACCGCCGCCACCCCCACACCGGAGGAAGCCCCGTTGATCAGGATGGATTCCCCGGCTTGAAGACGACCGGCGGTGATCAAGGCGTTATATTCGGTCATATAGGAAACGGGAATAGTACCCGCTTCTTCCCAACTCAGTTTTTCCGGTACAGGCATGGCCAATTGCTGATGGATGGTAGTGAACTGGGCATATCCCCCATTGCACATACCCATGACCCGGTCCCCTTTGGCGAACCCGGAGACCTCCCGGCCTACCTCCACCACGATCCCGGCGGCTTCCCCTCCGACTATTTCCAACCTTTTTTCGTCGGCTGCGGAGGACAGGGTCCTATAAGTCCCCTGAATGCGAAAGATATCCGCTCGATTGATTCCCGAGGCCTTAACCTCGACCAGCAGTTCTTCCGGGCGGGGTTTGGGCATGGGAACCTCCTGCAAGGCCATCATCCCTCCCTTTTCCCCTTTGATAATTACAGCAGCTTTCATCTTGTCCTTCCTTATAATGGTTTATGTCGGAAATAATTTTTTCGGTTAACGATCCATATCTATTAAAAAGTTGAGAATCCAGGAGCCAGGAGTCAGAATTCAGAATAAAGTTTGAATAAAATTCTCAGGTTGAAATTACAAATATCTAATCCTCCTCTAAGCCATTACAGTCGGTGTTATTGGTGAGGTTGGGAGCCGCTTTAAAAGTAATCGCCCGGGCCAGGCAGATATTATCTGCACAGGCCGGAAGCAATCCTTTGTCCACCCGGTGAGAACAAAGATTACATTTTCCGGCCTTGGTTTTTGTCTGATCAAAGGCGATGGCCTGGTAAGGGCAAGCTTCTAAGCAGACACCACACCCGCTGCATTTCTCCTGGTCCAAAATAACAATACCATCATCCCGTTTAATAATTGCCTCTTCAGGGCAAACCTCGATACACTCCGGCTGCTCACAATGGCGGCAGACCGTTACCTGATAGACCATATCGAGTTTACCATCTACCGATTGCGGGCCGTCTTCCTGGATAGAAATATATTTGACTCCAACAGGAACCTGGTTTTCCTGTTTACAAGCAACTTCGCAGGCCTTACAGCCCCAGCAGGCCTTCTGGTCAATAACCAGTCTGTATTGGTTCATTGCGGGTCAGCGGTCTCCTTTTTCTCCAGATAGATCCGGCATAGGAGGGTCCTGACGCTGGATGCTCCCATGGCCGGGTCCATGGTTTCATAGGCATTGTCGGTCAGGATATTGATGTTGGATTCGTCCCAGCCAAAACCGGATTCTTTTTTTTCAGGAAACCACCAGCCGTGCTGGGCGGAGACAATTCGAGGGTCCATTCCGGCAAAAAGTTTGGCCCGTTGTCTGACCTTGCCCCGCCGGGACTCGATAACGACCCAGTCACCATCTTTAATCCCTTCTTTAAGGGCCGCCTCCGGATGGATCTCCACCATCGGATCCGGATGAAGTTCCCTCAGCCAGGGGACCTGCCGGTTTTCGGTGTGAAAAAATCCCGGCTGCCTGGCCCCGGTAATCAAGATGTAGGGATATTCTTTATACAGGTCAGGTGTGCTTACCGGGCTCTCCGGTGGTTCCCTGAACTGTGGCAGCGGGTCACAGCCTATCTTCTCCAAGCCAGTACAATACAGCTCGAATTTCCGGGTCGGGGTGGAGAAACCAGCCGTTTTATATTTCTCGTACTGGATCTCTCCGCGGATACAGTCCATCTTTTTAAATTCCTGCCAGGTTATGCCCATGGGACGCAGAATATAATCCAGACCCCCTTCGAAGGTGTCCCACCAAAACTCCCCCTGCCCGAGGCGATGGGCCAGGTCGTTGAGCATTTCGTGATCGGAACGGCACTCCCCGATCTGGACCACCTTCCGGCGGGGTAGAAGACGGCCATGTCGTTTCCAGAAGTCGCCGATATAGTCCATCTCCAGCCAGGTTGCGGCCGGCAAAACGATATCGGCCAGTTCGGCCGTGGGGGTCATAAAAAAATCGGCCACAGCCATAAAGTCCACCTTCTCCAAGGCCTGGTAAACCTCGCGGGCGTTGGCCCGGGTAATTACCGGGTTGGAACTGACAAAAAAAAGCATCTTAACCGGATAAGGTTTTTCGGTCAGGATGGCGTCCCATACGGCTTTGGGTTGGATGATGGCAAACCGGTCGGCCAGATGAAAACGGTCCCCTCCCAGACGTTTGGCCGCTTGCTCCGGGGGCAGCATTCCATGGGCCCCGAATCGACCTACGTTATGGACCGGCGGAGGCTTGAAAAGGACCTGCCCGCCGGCACGGTCGATATTCCCGGTAATTCCCATGAGGCACAAAAGGATCCGGTCATTGTCGGCACAGGTGTTCTGTTGTTCGATGGCCACCCCCCACTGGATAGCCGCCGGTTTGGTTTGGGCAAATAGGCGGGCCGCCTCTAAAATCTTTTCCCGGGGGACCCAGGTGATCTGCTCGACTTTCTCCAACGGATATTCATTGACTCTGTGGACAAATTCATCCCAGCCGTGGGTGTAGTTTTTTACGAATTCTTCGTCGTACAATTTTTCCCGGATAATCACCCAAGCCATGCCCAGGGCCAGGGCCGTATCCGTCCCCGGCCTAAGCGGAAGCCATACATCGGCTCGAGATGCGGCCCGGGTCAAGCGGGGATCAACGACGATCAGTTTGGCACCGGCGGCCAAGGCCTGAGAAAACCCCTCTCCCTTATAACAATCCGGGTTGCTGATGACCACATTGTTTCCCCACATCATGATGCAGCGGGGAAAATTTTCATAATCGACGATGGGGTTGGTTCCGCAGGTGAGAATGCTGGTGGCGATTCGCGGACCATAGCAGAAATGGCCGGCGGTGAGGACATTCGGCGAACCGAGAAGGTTGGCCAGGCGGTAAATGACGGCCTCGTTTTCCCGGCCTGTACCGTAACCAAGGACGATCGATTCAGATCCAAATTTTTCTTTATAGGTCAGGATCCGTTCGGCAATAATATCCAGGGCCGTATCCCAGGAGATCCGTTCCCATTGTTTTCCTGGTTTGCCGCCCTTTCTTTTCAGGGGATGGGTCAGACGATCCGGGTGATAAACCAGTTGGGTAGAGGCCAGTCCCTTGCTGCACAAGGTTCCATGATTGATCGGACAATCCGGATCTCCGGCTATCTTGGCGATTTTGCCGTCTTTGACGTACACCAGGACCCCGCATCCGCCATGACAGCTTCGGCAATGGCTTTTAACGACCGTATCGTAGCCGTAGACCTCCATTTCCAAATTCTTATTCGAACAGGTGAAGGGCATTGGGTTTGGTAGGATTCTCTCCTGGTTGGGGTTTAAATTTATTTTTGATGAGAAGAGTATAAAATATGGCTGGGGCGGGGGCAAGGAGAAAATATCTGTTTCTCTAATTAAAGCCGGGAATTGGATTCCTTTTGACGAATTCTCTATGAGAAGCTATAATTGAACCGATTTCTTAAAACGTTAATCTCAAAAAAAAGGACCTCCAATCCCGAATAGTGACCGAATAAAGACCAATATTAGGATTTAGAGGTAACGCTATTTCAAGGATCAACATGACGGAACGATTATTCCATCCCATGAACAATTATCAGGACTTAAGGGAAGTCTGTAAGGAAATTGAGGTTTCCATCGGCCCTCCGATTTTCTATGAGGAAAAAAAGGAGGCTGTAGCCTTATCCGGCAAGACCTTTAAAGAAAATGAGATGGTGTACAGGTGTTTAATCCAGGTAGCGCAAGAAGGCTATTTTGCCGGCCATGCAGAGGACCATATCCGCCATGTGGCCATCGATGCCGGGGCCATCGTTCTAATTGAAGCTGACGGATTAACTCCGCCCTCAAAATCCGGAGAAAGGCTCTCTTTCCTGGCTCATATAGCCGGGGTACTGCATGATATCAAGCGATCCCAACCTGAGCATGCCCGTCTTGGGGCTATAGAGGCCGAACGGATTTTGGAAAGTTTCGGCTTTGAAGAAGTTGAAAGAATGATGATCGTCAAAGCCATTGCCAATCATGAGGCCTTTCAACAGGTGGAACCCCTCGAATTTCCCGATGCCCAACTTCTTTCCGATGCCCTTTATGATGCCGACAAGTTCAGGTGGGGGCCGGAAAATTTCACCGATACCCTTTGGGACATGCTGGCCTTACGAAAGCCCGAAAATATTCCTCTCCTTTTCGAGCGGTTTCCCCGAAGCATGGAAGGCATCGAAAGAATCCGAACAACATTCCGTACCCGCACCGGCAAGGAATATGGTCCTGATTTTATAGACCGTGGACTTGAAATAGGCCATCGGCTTTATGCCCAGTATAAGGATAGTCAGAGAGATTGAAAATCAAGAATTCAGGAGCCAGTAGTCAGAATTCAGAAAGAGGAGAGATCGTTAAAAGGCTTTTGAGTTATTCTGGATTCTGACTCCTGGATTCTAATCTTAGGTGTAAGCGCCATACTTCTCAGTCTAATAAAATTCTGGCCAACTGCTGCTTGTGATAAGCCGGCTCACCAAGAAAATTATAAAGATATCGGGAAGCCCTGGTATGTAGGCTTAAGGGATGCTCCATCGAATAGCTGATGCCGCTTATGGCCCGATGGCCCAGGTTGCAAGCCTGAAAATAGGCTTCGCTGGCTACGGCCTTGGCCAAATGGACACTCTCCGAAACCAGCCCTTGTGAATCCAGTTTCCAAAGGGCTTCATAGGTGGTCCAGCGGGCGGCGTCGACCTGATTGATAATTTCAATCATCAGGTCCTGGACCCGTTGAAAACGACCGATAGCTTGACCAAATTGCACCCTGACCCGGCTGTGATCCGCAGCCATATCAAAAACCGCCTGACATCCCCCAACTTTATAGGCACAAAGGACAGGGATGGAAGTTTGGATGGCTTTGGTCAGGGGCGCCCAGCCGTTATCTTTTTCTCCCAATAAGGCGGATTGGGGCAACTTCACGGAGTTGAATTTAACTTCAACGGTTCTGCTGTTCAAATATCCGGGCAGTTGTCTTATTGAAACACCTTCTGTTTTTTTATCCACCAGGAAAAGTGAAATGGAATCGCTGTCCGGTCCGGTGCGTAGCGGCACAATAAAGTGTGTGGCCGATATTGCGTCTTGAACAAACATTTTGAGGCCATTCAGAATAAATTCTCCGTTTTTCTCTTCGACTTTGATTTTTATTGCTCCGGAATGCCAACCATACTCCGATTCGGTCATGGCCAGGGCCAGTACCCGTGATCCGTCAGCAACCAGAGGTAAAATCTCTTTTTTTTGTTCTCCCGTTCCGGCTTCCTGAATGATCAGGCTGCCTAATATACCGGAGGAAAAATAGGGTCCGGGCAGCGGAGCGGCCCCCAGGGCCTCAAATAAGACCCCGGCGGTGGTTAAAGGATAACCCGTTCCTCCATATTCTTCCGGCGTAACAATTCCCAACCAGCCCATGTCTATAACTTTCCGCCAAATATCCTCATTGAATCCGGTTTCGGAATCATGCAGGGCCATAAGGGTTTCCTTGGATATATCCCGTTTTATAAAATTGAAAGCCGCAGTTTTAAGTATTTCCTCACTTTCGGTAAGCCTAATATCCAAACTCATATTATTCTCCTTGACAGAAAAGGTTAGGTATTTAAATCCTTGGGTCCAATTACCTTCTGATAGGCAGGACCCGGAGTATCGGCTATCGGCCGATGCGTAAGGCCCGGGATATGACGATTTTCAAGGCCTCAGGAGTACCTCCCGGCGCAATACAAAGCCCGCTTCGTTCACACACTTCAAAAAGGCCTCCCTCCAGACCCCATTCATCATCATTAGTCAGGGCCTGTGGGCCGAGAACACTGGTCAGGTAAGCTGACATTTTCAATCCCAGCATTTTAGTGAACAAGGCGGTTTGAGGGCCGGCGTAGGCGGCACGTTTTCCGGCCCTGGGCAAGGCGGCATTTCGCATGTGAAAAAGCCGCTCGATCTGCCCGCTGATATAAGCCTCGACCATGTCCCATTGCAATAGAGGATTTTCCAACAATCGGTTTTTTATGGCCGGATTGTTTTTACATTGATCAAGAAATTTTCCCACCAACTCATTTCGGGGAACAAAGGCGGCTCCGGTACCGGCACGATCAGTATCTCTATCCCCATGTTCGACTGTTAAAGTGGCTGTTGTCACTTTCCAGCCGTCATAATCCCCTCCGATCAAATAGGATTCATTAATTTTGACATCTTCAAAAAAAACGGAATGCTTCACCCCCGGGGCGCTGTCCGAAGATTGATAACAGACCTGGCCAAGGGTACCGTCCGGAAAAAGGTCCAAGGGATAAATTTGAATGCCGGGCAGAGAAGCCGGGGCCAGGAACATAGCCAGGTTCTGATGTCGGGGGGCTTCAAGACTGCTTCGGGTCAAAAGCAAAAATTGATCCGGTGGGGCATAAAGTCCGCCGACAAATATTTTATTGCCATTAACGATGAAAGACTCTTTCTCCTGAACAGATCGAAGGGCATTGGTTTGTTGATTGGCTTCATCCGTACCGGCCTCCGGTTCGGTAAAAAGCTGCCAGGTAACGACTTCTCCTTTGAGAATAGGCGGTAGTAAACGTTGTTTTTGCTCTTCCGTTGCACAGGCAAGAAGGGTCGGTGCGGCCAGTTTTCCAGAGTCATACAGGGGGGGGAGGCTCAATCCGATTTTGGCCATCTCGAAGTTCAAAACAGCCGATTTATCTCCACCAAGGCCACCTCCACCGTATTGGCTGGGATACATGGGATAGAGCCATCCTTTCTGGCCGAGTTTGCGGCACAGATCGCGCCGCATCTCCCATTGTTCGCGGCTCACCTTAAAAATGCTCCTTGGCCTGACCAGATCTTTAGGCACATTTTTCTCCAGCCAGGAGCGAACTTCTTTAGCGAATTCTTCCTGTTCCGAATTGTAAGTATTGGAAAAGTCCATGAGGTAATCCTTTCGTTAAAAATTTCAGGTTATCGATTCCTGGCGGCCGGAAGGGCCCGACTTGTTGAATACAATAACGATCTTCCAATTTCATAAAGGTTATTGTTTTTGACCTTAATGAATGGTTACAAAACTCAGGCATTGAAGTCAATATTTATTTAATTGCTGGAACTCTACTTATCTTTTGGTTTGACAAGTCGTTGACTAACTATGATAATTCAGGCCCTGAAGAAAAAGGATTATTAGGAGGAAATCAGAATGACAAACCAACTGTTTGAACCGATCAAAATTAATAAGCTGGAAATCAAAAACCGCCTGATGCGGTCGGCCACCTGGGACGGCAGCGCGGATGAATCCGGTGGGATAACGGAACAATCTATTAAGACATATTGGGAACTGGGGGGTGGAGACATCGGACTTATTGTGACCGGCTATGCCTTTGTGTCGCATCCGCTGGGTCAGGCCAATCCGGGCCAGTACGGCATTTACAGCGACCGATTGATTCCCGGTTGGAAACGGTTGGTTAAAACCGTTCATGAAGCCGGAGACAGCAAGATCGCCATGCAGATTGTCCATGCCGGGATCAATTCCTCATACCTGGTCCAGAATGGATTTACTCTGTTAGCCGTTTCAAAAAGGCCGGAATTGAACCACCCCCACCAGGAGATGACCGAGAAAGATATTAAAGGGATTATTAAAGACTTCGCCGATGCGGCGGTTCGGGTCCGGGAGGCGGGTTTTGATGCCGTTCAGATCCACGGTGCCCACGGTTACCTATTGAGCCAGTTTGTTTCCCCGATTTTCAATCAAAGGACCGACCGCTGGGGGGGCAGTCCTGAGAACCGGCGTCATTTTCATCTGGAGGTTATCCGGAAAATCCGTAAGGTGGTGGGAAATGATTACCCGGTATTGATTAAATTTGGGGCCGAAGATAACCAGGAAGGCGGCATGCCCTTTTCCGAGGGGCTGGAGACCTGTCGTCAGATGGAAAAGGCGGGTATCGACAGCATCGAGATCAGTGCAGGTGTGGGGGTCGGCTCGGCGGCGATTACCAAGAGTGATTTGAAAAAGGGTTTAATCGATAAGATTGTTTTTCTGGAGAACGCGGCGGCAGTAAAAAAAGCCGTGGGCGTGCCGGTAGCGGTAGTGAACGGCATCCGCAGCCTGGAGAAGGCTCAGGAAATCATTGCCAGAAATGATGCCGACATGATTTCCCTTTGCCGGCCCTTTATCCGTGAACCGCACTTGATTTCCCGCTGGTTGAAGGGGGATACCCGCCCGGCAACCTGCATCTCCTGTAACGGGTGTTTTCCGATCTTGAGGCGGAGGGAACCACTGGAGTGTGGAGAAGAAAGACGGCTGAGGAGAAAAGCGAAGAAATGATTTAGTGCATTAGTTGTAGCTATCTTTTTTCTGGAAGCTCTTTGCGTATATGATTATAGTCCGCTTATCGGGCTATATAAATTCTACACTCACTCATTTCCTTGCTGCATCAACATGACAGGGTAATCCTTCGTGTTTACCGAGTTCCTCTATAGTCTCGAGGAGTCCTTTCAACGCAGACTCATTAAGTTCACCGATGGTCGACGTCTTCAACATGTCTTTGCAGGTGATCCCCGAGAAGGCTCGGGCGAAGCCATTGGTTGGAAGAACTGCTGTAATACCTATGGCATAGTTAGCAGCCGAGAAAGGGGTAAAATGGCCAAGGAGAATCTCCCCGGCGTTTCTCACCCTCCCCACCACATCTTCCTGAATATTCTCGGCGCAGGTAACCATAAGGTGCTCGGGGGCGAACTCATTGATGATTTGGCCGGCGTGGTGGATATCGGGAACCACAACCACTGCCCCCATGCCCTGTTCGCCGAAGACGGCAGTAAGATTCCGTTGTCTGTCTTCCCTGACAGTAGGGATGCGATCGAGAAGTACCTGAACGACTTGATCCGCAAGCCTCAGAGAAGTTGTAACCAGAAGAATCGATGAATCTGGCCCATGCTCAGCCTCGCACATCAGGTTTCACGCGCGATCCAATCAGGATCGGCACTTTCATCAGCAATGATGGCGCCATCCGTCGGACCGATTCCCACAACGGTCCTTTTACCATAGGAGAAAGCAACGCTCATAGCGGCGGCAATACCGGCAGGCCCTGGCCCATAAATCCCGTCGACTTCGGGGACAGACTCGGTTCCCACGGTCATCCCGGCGATAAGGGAAACGCCATTACCTATGACAAACCGGGTGGCCCCCGCAATCCTGGCCGCCGCAACCGTCGATGGATTGGGTTGTCCATTCTCCTGAGGAGGCATTCCTACCACGATCTCCCGTACACCGGCGACTTTCGCCGAGGTGACCAGCATAAGCGCGGTTGACACCAGCGGGCCTTTCCTGGCAGGAACATATAATCCGACAGAATCCAGGGGCGTGAACTTTTCGCCAATAACGGTGCCGGGTCTGATCTCCTTTCTCCATTCCGGTTCGGGCATCAAGACTTCATTGACTTCTGAAATATTGGCGATGGCCCTTTCAATGGCCTTTTTGAATTTAGGGGAAAGGTCGGTGATACTCTGTTCCAGGAACTCGTGGGACACCTTCACGGAAGGAATGTCGATTCCATCAAACCGTCGTGTAGCTTCTCGAATGGCCTTGTCTCCAGTGGACACAACCCGCTCAAATAGCGACGAAACGTCTGCAATCAAGGCCCCATCGAGAAGCTTTCGGCGAGGCAAGAGCCGGCCCTTCAATTTTTCCTCCTCCTCGGGCCATTTAAATAGAAAGTCTGCCATTTTTATTTCCTTTCCCATCCTTTACAATTCGGATAACCCACTATAAATAATAAACAATATCTTGTCAACCTATCTGGATGGTCCGCCTTCCTTTATTAAACAAGGCACGGATATGATGACATCTAATAATAGCAGCTGGGTGGTAAGGGTGCTCCTGGCAGCAGGTCTAGTCGAAATACTGGTAGGCGTTCTCCACTTTGTGATGCCGATCTTCACGAGAGATTCACCGGGCTTCGCCTCACTCGGCGGCAGTGAAATCAATTTTGTCTCCTTATGCGTTTTTGCGGTTGAGATTATTCTCGTGGCTTTGGGTTCTTTGACGCTGGCAGTTTCAGTAAAAGTGGAGGAGTGTAAAGGACTGCTGTTTCCGTTTCTTACGATTAAATCACTCCTTTGGTGTGCAAGAGTGGGATTTGAGATTCTGTTTCCGGTGACGGTACCCCTGTTCTATATCCATCGACGGACAAGAGTTGTGATGCCCCTGTTGGTCTTGGAGGCATCACTGATTATCCTTCCATTAGTGTTTTTCAAATTTACTACTCCAAGAGTTACTTCCCTATATTCTTTCTCGTTGCACTTAACCCTACCACAGCCTGCAACCGCACCATCGGAACGTACCAGGAAAAAGGCCACCTCTTCTGCAAGCAATGCTTCCACACTTAAACCGTACTGGCTGCTTGGAGGATAGAGTGAAGCCAGATAAGCATCCAAGGCATCTATCAATGCCCTGGCCTCATCAGTATCCGGCCGTTCCCGTGTAATGAATATTGCCATCTCTCCTAATCGGATGCCCAGTCTATTAATAACTCCCCCAGATTGTCCATTACTTGTTCCAGGTTCTTAAAGAAATCGTTTCCTGCCCCTCAGTTCTTTCTTCCTGGTGTCACTTACAATATCTTCATCGCCACTGGCAATCGCTCCGAAATGAAGATTATAGCTCCTTCGTTTCTCCGACAGGTGTTTGAATTGGGTAAGTAGTAATGTGTTCGATGGAAATCTTGGAATTAATGGACGACCGGACTTCCGTATATCATGCTCAATAGTCTCTGTTGCTACCACTACATCGCCAACAGATAGCTCCGCACCCAGGGCTCCTGAGGCTCCGGCACAAAGAACGGCCTTCAAGTCCATTATTTTATCAATCAGGTATTGTGTTTGAATGCCGAACTGCACCTTACCAAGTCCTCCGAGAGCTACCACAGTCTCAAATCGTTCGAACTCAAAGGCCTCATATTTTCCTAATGTGAAAACCTTCAGGGACGAGCCGGCAGCACTCCAATTTTTTATGAAGCACTCCATTTCAAGTTTGGTAGGAATTACTATCAGGTTCCTCATTTCTCCTCCAGGTAGGCTTGTTTGCCGAGAGGATTAGCCGCATTGATATCTCAGAATCCCTTTACAATCGACTCGGCCTGTCCCTTTTTCAACGGTGCCTACAAAGTAAGCCGATTCACCGGTATTCTCTAAATGCGCTAAGACACCGGAAGCCTGATCCGGTGAGTAAACCGTTATCAGGCCGATCCCCATATTGAATGTTTGGAGCATCTCGTCTTCTGAAAGCTCTGATTCCTGTTTTATTACACTGAATATCTCCGGTACTCGATAGGTCCCTAAGTCAATCACAGCATCGATGTTATCGGGCAATACTCGATTTAAATTCTCCTTCACCCCGCTGCCGGTAATGTGGGCTACTCCACGCAAGCTCGCTGTCTCGAACAAGCCTTTCAAGGACTGGTAATAGCATCGATGAGGCTCCAGCACAGCTTCAAGAAAGGTAGTTTGCCCTACTCGCTTCTGACTCAATTTATCATTTCGCGCCAGCAAATCTCTAACTAACGTATATCCGTTGGTATGTAATCCGGAGGAGCCAACCTCTATGATGACATCACCGGCACAGATTTTCGATCCATCAATAATACGACTTCGTTCCACAATCCCGACAAGGCTGGAACCCAAAATGTAGGTGCCGGAAGGTACCACGTCCGGTTGTTCGGTGGTTTCTCCGCCGGTCAAGACACACCCTTGCGCCTGGCAGGCGGCAGCACAAGCGGAGACAATTCTTTTAACAATTACAGAATTTAACTTTCCACAAATGATTAAATCCTGTACCGCAAGAGGTTCCGCTCCCATAACCATGCAATCATTAATCAGATGGTTGATCATGTCGAAACAAACCGACTCAATCCGATCATGTTGGAAAGCAAGCACCTGTTTACTACCAGGCTCCTCCGTTTTCAGAACCAGAACCGGTTCCCTAAACCGCGAAACATCAATGGAAAATAGTGATGCAAATGCACCCACTTTATTAAGAATGCGATTATCCTGGCCGTCAATAATGCTGGACAGGCTGGACTTCGCTTTGTTTGCGGTGTCAATGTCTACCCGGTATTTCAAGATGCCTCCTATAACGTGAGCACGCACAGATGGGCGTGGATTGGAGCGAAATTTACGTCTAAGGCATGGCCTGGTTAAGCTCTTGTCTTAACTCCGACCCATTTCTCAATTGTTGGCGCCCTATAGACCTCAAACCGCTTCAGCAAATCCTCCGGAGTATTGGAAACGAGGAGCATGTCCCGGTGCTCTTGCCACATAAAGCCTTTGGAAACAGCGTTGTCCAAGAACGACAACAGCTGATCAAAGTATCCGTCCACGTTAATTAAACCACAGGGCTTGGTATGCAACCCAAGCTGCCCCCAGGTAAGTATTTCGGCGACTTCTTCCAGGGTGCCGAATCCGCCCGGAAGGGCAATAAAAGCATCAGAAAGGTCGAACATCAGGGTTTTCCTTTCGTGCATCGAATCAACCACATGCAACTCCGTCAGCCCCTGGTGAGAGACCTTATGGGCAAATGATCTGGGAATCACTCCAATTACCACCCCGCCGGCTTTCAAAACGGTGTCGGCAACTTGACCCATTAATCCGACATCGGCCCCACCGTACACCAGTTCATATTTCCGGGCTACTATTGCTTGTCCAAGCAGTTGAGCCATGGCCATATAGATTGGATCAAATCCTGGACTTGATCCGCAGTTTAAACATATTCGTTTCATTCAATCATCTTTCTTGGACAAAAATCTTGGATCACCCCAGGCAGGAAGCCGTCCGGTGTATTTTTTCGTTAGCTCGGGATTTATTATTTGAACCCCATCTTTTCACGTATTTGATCCGAATTTGTTTTACTCGTTATTCTCGCCAAGAGTTCAAAGGTGACCTCCAGGGCCGTTGCCGGCGAAGTGGAAGTGATGACGTTCTTGTCGAAAACAATGGGCTGATCCACAACATTCACCCCAAAACGTGCCAGTTGTTTCCGCCGTAATCCTTCATCCAGATGATAGGTGGTTGCCTGGCGCCCTTTAAGAATACCACTATGGGCCAGCGGTAGAGCGCCGACGCATATCGAGGCAATTGTTTTCTCCTGCACATCAAAATAACGGATAAGGTCGGCAACCGGCTCAGAATAGGCATCCTCATAGAAACCGTAGCCCTCGAATCCGCCGGGAATAGCCAGCGCATCAAAATCATCGGCCCTTATTTCCGATAAAAGTTGATCCGGGATTACCTTAATCCCAAAGGTCCCTCGAACTTCTTTTTGCAATCCGACGGTTACAACTTTCACTCCTTCTGTACCATATGCCCCCGACCAGCCCAACACATCGTAAAAAGCAGCGGCTTCATACATTTCAAAGCCTTTACACAAAAGTAACAAGACTTTTTTCATATTATTATCCCAAGGTCTAATGGATCGCCTGCGCGGATTTATCGCAAAGGGTCTATAGGGTTGTTGGGTACTGCCTTTGATTCAAGAAATGCCACCAGTCCCGAGAAAGATTCGAAGATGATATCCGGTTCGGAGCTGGCAATTTCTTCACGACTCCCGTAACCGTAGGTAACGGCTGCCGTTATAATTCCATTTACTTTGCCACCGATGATGTCGTGAGATCGATCACCGACCATTAGTGTAACCTTCGGATCGAGGTTTTCAAAATCAAGAATATGCGCTACCAGCTCTCCCTTGTCGCATAAGCGGCCATCCAGTTCGCTCCCATGAATACCATTGAAGAATTGGGTCAAGTTGAAATAGTCAATAATCTTTTTCGGCGAACACCTTCGGCTTGGAGGTCGCCAGGAAAATACGAAATCCTGCGGTCCCTGATTTTCCGAAGGGAATTTGGAATCTCGGGATAAATCACATTTTCGAACATACCAGTTTCGGAGAAACGTGTCCGATAATAAAATAGAGCCTGATCCAGCAATGCTTCATCCCTGGTGTTCAACAGGTTGGAAAACGATTCTCTAAGTGGGGGCCCGATACACCAGGTGAGTTGATCTGACAGGGGAGGGGTTTCCCCAAGCTGATCAAGAGAAAATTGGATGCAGCGTGTTATCCCCTCCTTTGGGTCGGTTAGTGTTCCGTCTAGATCAAATAGAATATTGGAAAGATTCATTCTCTTTATAACGCCACCAGCTCAGAGATGCTATAAATAATCCTGTCCGGGATGATGTTTGAACCGGAAGGAAGCCCCTGTTTTGAAAAATCATTCCAAACCCCAAAAATCCCCAGCTTTTGCGGACCACCGACATCAAATTCCAAATTGTCCCCTACCGCCCATACCTCGTCCGGGCCAAGCCCTAATCCCATCATGGCCCTTTTGTAGACTTCCTCTTCCGGTTTACCGAACCCCATTTCTCCTTCAATAAGAATACAGTTAAAAAATTTTTCGAGATTAAATCGCGTGATTTTATTTCGTTGTTTATGGGGTTCGCCGTTGGTCATCAGGGCCAGCCGGATATTTTGTTCGGTCAGATGCTCCAGGGTCTCTATTACTTTTTCAAAAAGATACACCTCTTCCTCTCTTTGGAAGGAAAAAGCATCCGCAATCTCATTGGCCAAGGAAAGATCTTTAATGCCCAAGTCCTGAAAGGCCTGAGTGACGATTACCCTTCGGGCGTTATTAATATCCCTTCGGCCATTTTTATGGCGTTCTTTGTCCGACCAGAACCAGTTGCTGACCGTATGGATCCCCTGAAATAATTTTTCCGGGTTCATGGAATCTATTCGGCCGGCAAATTCATAACAAATCCGCTTCCAGGTCGGTTCGGCGACCACGGAATAGGCAAGGATGGTATCATCCAGATCAAAAAGTATTCCTTTAGGCAACATGCTTTTATCCTCGTTAATTTATCGAGCTTTTAGGAAAGCAATTTCTGAAAATTGTCTCGACTCCAGAGAACCGGTTGGGGATCTCTACCTTTATCGACAATTCCAGGGTGATGATATGGGTATAATTTACTTACAAAAGATAAGATCGATTTTTGATATTGACAAAACATAAACAAACCTTTATCATTCGTCAAATTAATAATTATTATAATATATATTAGTAAGGCAAATATATGGATTTCACTTTTGAACAACTCAATGCCTTTTATGCGGTAGCCACCACCGGGAGCTTTTCCAACGCCGCGGAAAAGATCTTCAGGACCCAGTCAGCCGTGAGTATTCAGGTAGCCCGGCTGGAAGAGACCATCGGCCGCCGATTAATCCACCGCACCACCAAAAACATCGAGCTGACCGAAGCCGGTAAGGTCTTTTTAAGCTATGTAGAAAAGATTCGAGCCCTTTTAGCCGAGGCCCAACAGGAATTGCTCGATCTGGAAAAAATGGAACGGGGCCGACTGACTATTTCGACCTCAGATACAACGGCCTGCTACCTTCTTCCGGGAATCCTTCAGACTTATAAGGACCATTATCCGGGGATTGAGATTGTCGTCCGGAACTCAACTTCGCTCCAGACCATAGAGAAGGTAATGCAAAATGAAGTGGATATCGGCATTGCCACCCTGGCTTATCTGAAACCGGGGCTGGAGGCTATCCCTCTTTTTCCCCGATTTGATGTCGTGATCTGCCACCCGGATCATCCACTGGCCAATCGAAAACAGGTATTTTTAAAAGAAGTCGAAAACCATCTTTGCGTTCTACTGGATGATCATTGTTCATCCCGGAGGATTCTGGACCAGGCTTGTCTGGAAGCGGGGGTGAAACTTTCTATTGCCATGGAACTCAGCTCCATTGAGGTAATCAAGAACTTAGTCATGATCAAATCCGGGATCTCCATCGTCCCGGAGGTGGCCATCCGAAAAGAGGTTCAGGGCGGGTCGCTGGCTGCTATAAAAATAAAGGATTTCAAGCCGAACCGCACCTTCCAGGTGGGGGTGATCTATAAGAAGAACCGCTATCTTTCCTTGGCCGCCCAGAGTTTCCTCAATCAACTTAAGTCGGAAAATAAATCAATAACAACTCAGGTTGATAGGCTGAAGGCCGAAGACTGAAGGTAAAAAAAACAATTTGGAAGTTACTATATCCGAAATTTAGAAAGGAACTATGTAATTATGGCTAAAGTCAATACCGTTCTTGGACCCATGAATACTGAAGATCTTGGATTTACCCTCATGCACGAACACCTGCTTTGTGCATTCCCGAATGCCTACAGGGAATATCCGGATATATTGGTCCCCAATGCACTGGAATATGTAATTGCAAAGCTGAAACAGGCCAAAGCCGGCGGGGTGGATACAGTGCTGGATATGACCACGCTCGATCTGGGTCGGGATATTCTTTTCATCCGGGAGGCGGCTAAACAAAGCGGCGTCAATGTCATTGCTTGCACTGGCTGGTGGCTGGATGTCCCCCGTTTCGTCAGCGGTATCATGGGTAGTGTTACCCCAGCCCAGATGGCGGAATCGTTTGTGCGGGAAATCGACAAGGGTATCGGAGATACGGGCATCAAACCTGGGGTGCTGAAATCCGCGAGTGACGTGGGTGGCGTGACGGCACCGCAGGAGGTGGCCTTGCGGGCGGTGGCCAAGGCCCATCTCAAAACCGGTGTACCCATTGTTATTCATTCCTATCATCCGGGACAGGTGGCCAAACAGCAACTGGATATTCTCATGGATGAGGGGGTTGACCTCAAGCACGTCAAAGTCGATCACTGCAACGACACCACGGATGTTGAATACCTGACCTGGATACTGGAGCAGGGATGCACCATGGGGTTAGACCGCTATCCGGGCCGCTTAGTCAGCCCCCTGGCCCGGACCAAAACTTTAAAGGCCTTATTGGATGCCGGTTATTCGGATAAGCTCTGCCCGTCCCATGATTGTCTTTTGTCTTATGTCCTGCCCGAGGGGTTCACCCCCGAACAGTTCGAATCCCTGAACCCCCATCGGATTCTCTATCTGAAGAAGGTGGTTTTTCCCTGGCTTAAGGAGATGGGGGTGGCGGATGAAATAATCAATCAATTGTGTATTACGGGACCCAGGAATTTTTTAGAGGGGAAATAGGAAGAGGCTATCCAAAAAAATAAGAATTTTGGAATCCAGGATTCGATTCAACGCTGAAAATAAAGATCTGGTTATAAATTTGAAGAGATAACTTTCTCGGCTTTACCCCCTTAGAACCTAATACAAATGACAGGTAACCCAGTGGCCGGGAGAGATATCCTTCATCTGGGGGGTAAGGGAAGAACAAATTGCCATGGCCGATTTGCAACGGGGATGAAAATGGCATCCCCGTGGCGGGAACAGGGGGCTGGGTACCTCGCCCTTGAGGATAATATGCTCCCTTTTGGACTCTACGCTCGGGTTGGCGATGGGCACGGCCGAAAGCAAGGCCCGGGTATAGGGATGAAGGGGATTGTGATAGAGATCCATTCGGGAGGCAATCTCAACCAACTCCCCCAGGTACATGACGGCGATCCGATCGCTGATATGCCGGACCACAGCCAAGTCATGGGCTATAAAGAGATAGGTCAGGTTGAATTTTTCCTGAAGGTCTTCCAGAAGGTTGATGATCTGGGCCTGAATCGAGACATCCAAAGCCGATACCGGCTCGTCGCAGACGATAAAACTCGGCTTGAGCGCCAGGGCCCGGGCCACTCCGATTCGCTGCCGTTGCCCCCCGCTGAATTCATGCGGATAGCGATCCCCCATGGAAGGATCCAGACCCACCAACCGGAGTAAATCCGCGGTCTGGTCCTGATATTCGGTCCGGCTCCCGGCCATATTATGGATTACTAAGGGCTCACCGATAATGTCAGAGACTTTCATTCTCGGATCCAGGGAACTGAAGGGGTCCTGAAAGATGATCTGCATCCGGCGGCGTATTTTCCTAATCTCTTTTTTGTTGACCCCGGTGATATCCTGCCCTTCGAAAAAGATCTTTCCCCCCGTTGGACGATCGAGCTGCAGCAAGGCATTTCCTGTGGTGGTCTTGCCGCTGCCGCTTTCCCCCACCAGACCCAGGGTTTCTCCCCGCTTGATGGAAAAACTGACCCCATCCACGGCCTTGATGTCACCGATTTTCTTTTTAATAAAAGTCCCAAAGGCCACCGGAAAATGGACCTTCAGGTCCTGGACCTCTACCAATATCTCGCTATTATTTGTTAACATCGACCCAGCACGCTTTCTCATGTTTTCCGCCGACAGGGACCAGTTGCGGGATCTCTTTCCGGCATTGTTCAATGGCATAGTTACAGCGCGGATGAAAGGCGCATCCGTCAGGAACATTAGCCAGGTTGGGGGGTTGTCCCTGAATGGGCACCAGTTTCTTTTTAATATCCTGATCTAATTGAGGCACGGAAGCCATGAGACCGATGGTGTAAGGATGCTTCGGGTCTTCGTATATGTCGTGGGCCGTCCCTTTTTCCACAATCTTGCCGGCATACATGACATTGACCCGGTCTGCATAACGGGCCACCACCCCCAGATTGTGGGTAATGATGATCAGGGACATCCCGAAATCCCGAGTAAGATTCTTTAGCAATTCCAGAAGCTGGGCCTGAACCGTCACATCCAGGGCCGTGGTCGGTTCATCGGCAATAAGGAGCCGGGGGTTGCAACCCACGCTCATGGCGATCATGGCCCGTTGCCGCATCCCCCCGCTGAACTGATGGGGATAATCCTGTATCCGTTTATCCCCGTCGGCAATTTGCACCTTGCCCAGCAACTCCTTGGCTTTTTCCAGAGCTTCACGCAGGGCCATATCCCGGTGCACCTCCAGGGGCTCGGCCAGTTGCCTGCCCACGGTCAATACCGGGTTGAGTGAGGTCATCGGTTCCTGAAAGATCATGGCGATCCGGTTGCCACGCACCTGACGGATCTCTTCATTATTCAGCTTGAGAAGATCTTTTCCTTCAAAAAAGATCTCCCCTTCCGCGATCTCCCCCGGAGGATCAGGGATCAAACGGAGAATCGAAAGGGCGCTGACGCTTTTCCCACACCCGCTTTCCCCCACCAGGCCCAGGGTCTCTCCTTCCTGAACATCAAAGGAAACCCCGTCCACAGCCTTGATTGTTCCGTCCATATTATAAAAATAGGTGCGCAGATTTTTCACTTCCAGTAACGGAGCCATATCGTTTTCGTTCTTTCTTTATTACAAAATGTGATGCTCTGTCACGAGGGCGATGGGCAATAGGCAATAGGTTATGGAAAAACTATAATCCTTTAATCCTATCGCCTATTGCCCCTTGCCTATTGCCTGCTTTTAATATCCCATCTTCTTCTTCATTTCCTCGTCGACCCAGATGCGGGATATGATCGGGGCGGACTGGTGAGCTCCTGTCCGAATTTCCCCGTAATAATTCTTAACCCAGGGCCACCAAGCCGTGTAGAAGTAAGCGGTGGGAAGGATGATGCACGGTACCTGCTCACTGATATATATAGAGAGCTTCTTTAAGGCCTCAAAGGCTTGCTTGTCGGTTAAATTGGGGTTTTGGACAATCTCATCCCAGGTTTTATCCACATAGGGATCGGCCATCATATGGGGGTTCCAGGTCTGCCCGGTCAGGTAATTCTTCCGAAGATTGGAGTAGGGTCCCCCGTGGTCATTGGCGAAGAAATACCCTTCGGAATGGTTCTTTCTAAACATCCGGCTCATATAGGAAGGGTAATCCATGGTTTCTAACTCGAGCTTGACCCCCACCTTGGCCAGATAGGAGACCACCATGGCGGCAATGTCCAGGCCGACCTGGCCGGCGTTGGAAACCTGGGCCTTGAAGGAAAAGCCATTGGGGTACCCGGCCTCGGCCAGGAGTTTTTTAGCCTTTTCCGGATTGTAGGTATACAGCTCTCTGACCGAAGGGGGCAGTTTATCCAACGGGGTGTATACCTCTTTGAATGTGGGGGGGAAGGGATAGGTGTGCAACTCAGCATTTCCCCCAAACATGCTTTTGATAATTTCCTGTTTGTTGACGGCCAGGTTCATGGCCCGTCTGACCCTGATATCATTAAAGGGTTTCTTGTCCATACGCAAGGCTACGGTAAAGTTGCCGGTCCCCAGATGACGGGCCCACTTCAACTGGGGCACGTTTTTCTTAAGGTCATCGTAGTATTTCCAGTCCACAGCCATCATCAAGTCCAGTTTGCCGGTCCTTAAGGCGGTCATCCGGGTGGATTCATCCTTGATGAGCATCATCACAATCTTTTCGGTGAAGGGGAGTTTATATTTCTTGCCGCCGACGGTTTCAGAGCCCCAGTAGTTTGGATTTCTGGTATAGGTCTGGGAATGGCCATCCTTATATTCGGTGAGCATATAAGGTCCGGTACCGGTAAGGTTCTGCCATTTCTTGGGCCCGCCCGGTGCGGTTTCCTGCTCCTTGGCCTGGATTCCGTCGTAGTAGCCCCAACCCAGGCGGTAATACCAGTCGGCGGCAAACTCAGGCATATTGATGATCACGGTATATTTGTCAGGTGCTTCCATTTTGCCGATAAAATCCATATAAAGAGGAATGGCCTTGGGGGAGTTTTTGAGGCGATTGGCAGCGTAAATCACATCGTCGGCCACAAACTCTCTGGCCTTCATAAAGGGTTTTTCCTGCCACATAACCCCCTTGCGCAGATGAAAAATGAGTTGCAGGGGTTTTTTCTTTACTTCCCATTTTTCCAGAAGCTGTCCGGTTTGGATATCCGGCGGGATCCAGGCGTTGTTTTCAAAGGGAAATTTTTTAGAGCCGCGCGGTCCCTTTTGGAGATCCCCAATGATCAGATGCTCCGTAACAAAGCCCGTATCATAGCCGTGTTTCCAAACCCAGTCAGCAATGTCCCAGGTCATGGGATTGACGGTGGGGACCAATTCGGTAAAGGTCAGGGTGCCGTTGGTCTTTACCGTTTCTGCAGCGCCCGTTCCTGAAACAAAAATCCCCAGTGATAAAAGAGTTAATAAAAACAAGGGGACCATGATCCAAAAAAAATTCTTTTTCATCTGTTTCCTCCTTTGGTTGAAATGATTAACGATAAGGGGTTAGATACACCTAATGATATCTCGATTAACCCAAGTTATATAAAGAAAGGGCTTGATAAGAGATTATACCTCATCTTTCAAGCCGATCGGGCTTCTTTCTTTTTTCTTTTCTTGACCGAATAGCTTCCACCGCCACCCCGGAGCCTCGGGTCCAGAAGGTCGCGCATGGCATCTCCAAATACATTGATCCCATAGACCACGATCGTCAGGGCAATGCCCGGAATCAAAGCCAGCCGAGGGGCGATCATCATATACTGCCGACCGTTACCGCTCAACATCCCTCCCCAGCTCGGGGCCGGTGGCGGGATACCCAGACCGAGAAAGCTCAAGCTGGCCTCGGCCAGGATGACCGCCGCCAGACGAGTCGTGAACAGAATGATGATCGGGGCCATAATATTGGGCAGGATGTGCCGCATCAGCAGCCTGGTGGTCGTGGCCCCCAGGGCATCCGCGGCCCGTACATACATGTTTTCCTTGGCGGCAACCGTGGATCCCCGAATAATCCGGGATCCGGCAATCCCATACTGCAGGGCCAGAACCAGGATGATCTGCCACATCCCAGGACCGATGATGGACACGGCCACGATCAGGATAACCAGACCGGGAAAGATCATCCAGGCGTCCACAAACCGCTGTATGACCATATCGAACTTACCCCCGAAAAAGCCGGTGGTAATCCCGATAAGGGTTGATAAGATGATCGATAGGGTTGTGGCGGAAAAGGCGACGATCACCGACAGACGGGCCCCATAGATCATACGGCTGAGAAGATCCCGTCCCAGGTTATCGGTTCCCAGAAGATATTTGCCGAAGAGAGGTTTTAGTGAGTCAAGGGGATTAATGTCATTGTATCCGTAAGGGGCCAGAAAGTTGGCGAAAATGCCGATAAGCAGGAGGAGCAGAAAAATGATCCCACCCACTGCCCCCAGGTGTTTTTCCCTGAACAGGCGGACAAAAAAATCAGTAATAAAACCCCGCCGGACAGGTGCAAAAAGATGTTCCGAATCGATACTAACGGATTGATTGGCCATTTTTAACGTCCCTGTTTTTTTACTACGAATAGTACGTTTAAATTTTTCAGTCTATTGGTTTGCTAATCTCGTTTTAAGTTCGGGGTTCGGAGTAGTTAGTACGAAAAACAAAGTAAAATCTCCGAACTCTGAACTAAACGCTATCGATACCGAATCTTGGGATCCAGAAAACCATAACTCAAATCCACCAGCAGGTTGATCACCAGAACCACCGAGCCGATAATCATCATCAGGCCGGTGATGATCGGATAATCCCGCTGTTGGATGGCATCTAACATCAGGTTGCCCATCCCCGGTAAGACAAAAATCTGCTCGACAATGACCGTACCGCCGATGAGGATGGGTAAGGATAGACCGTATAAGGTGACCACCGGGATAAGGGCATTCTTCAAGGCATGTCTTAAGATGACCACCTTTTCTTTGAGACCCTTGGCCCAGGCCGTTCGGATATAATCCTGCCGGAGCACTTCCAGCATCATGGCCCGCATCATTCGCATGGTCACCCCGGACAGGGAGAAACCTAAAACAATACTCGGAAGCATGTATTGCTTCAAATTGGCCCAAGGGTGCGTAAAAAAAGGTTCTAATTCCATCGAAGGAGAGATGCCCCACAAGATGGCCGGGTAGATGACCAACATGGTCCCCAGCCAGAAATTGGGAATGGCGATGCCCAGGATGGAGATGGTTCGCCCCACATAATCTCCGGCCGTATCCTGTCGTATGGCCGAGTAAACTCCGATGGGGATGGACAGCAGAATGGAAAAGATAATAGCGAGACCGCTGAGTTCAAAGGTGACCGGTAATCGTTCCAACACCAGAGAAGTGACCGGGGTTTCTTTCCACAGAGAAGCCCCCAAATCCCCGTGTAAAAATATCCTACCCATCCAATGGAAATACTGGACGTATATGGGCACATCCAACCCCAGGGCCTTCTCAATACTATGCCGGGTGACCTCTTGAGAACTGATATCATGCTGGGACATCATCTGATCAATTATATCCCCCGGGATCAGCCGGATGACCACGAAGACAATCAGGGTGGCAATTAAGATGGTGGGAATCAGGGCCAACAATCGTTTGATTAAAAAAGCACGCATAGGATGCTCCCAGGTAAAAATGATAACTGGATTTGTTTAATCCCTTGACAATTAAAGATATTAAAACTATAATGAAGATATATTAAGAGTTTGAAATAAAGTCAAGAAAAAAAGGAAATAGTGCAAAAAATAACTTGGTGGGATTGGTGATTGTTATGTAATTAAAAAGTGATAGTTGTAACCGGCAGACAGACACCGGGTAGCAAATATCGATATGTGATTAAATAAAATTGGTGAAATAATGCAAACCCAGAACAAAAAAGACCTTATCCCACTGTACAGCCGAGTCTCTTCAATCATTCAAAATAAGATATTGTCCGGTCAATATGAACCCGGTGATAAACTGCCCACCGAAGATGAACTGGTTGAATACTTCGAGGTCAGCAAAATCACCATTCGAAATGCATTGTCACTTCTTGAGAATGATGGTCTAATTTTCCGGACAAGGGGGAAAGGCACTTTTGTAGTACCGGTAATTAAAGAAGCCAAACAGTATATCCACACCAGTCTAAATAAAATGTCCTTAGCTATGGAACGGGGCGACACAAAACCCCTTGAAATAAAAAAGATTAAAGTGAAGGACAGTCGAATCCCTAAAGACATTCGAGCCTTTTTTGGAATATCCAATAATGACATAATAGGCCGGGTCAGAAGAATGAGTAATATAAAAGGGATTCTCTATTTTTTTGAAAATTTTATGCCGCCGGATATTGCCCAGCAGCTTTCCAAAAAGGAGTTGTCCAAAGAAAAATCGATTTTGAAATTATTAAAGAAGAAGATCGGTTTAAAAGTAACAAAGGGGGAAATGTTTCTCCAGGCAGTTCCGGCCGAACCGGATGTTTCAAAGACACTTCAATGCCAGTCCTTTGACCCCCTAATCCATATCCAAACCTATTTTTGGTCTGAACCGGAAAAGCCTTTCGGCATAGCCAATACCTATTTTCGCTCCTGTTATTTTAAATACAAGGCGAATGTGGAAATCAGTTCGTTTTAGGGTGATCACACAGGTAGATAGACTGAAGGCCGAAGGTTTTTAGGAATAAATCCCCTGATTAAACTAAAGTTCGCGGAAACCGGGATGATGTTCGGGGCCTGGCTCCTGTCTTTTATTTAGGTACAAAAACCTTCAGGCTTCAGCCTAAATTCCTGTCTATTGCCCCAACCATTCCGCACGGCGGACAAGTCGCCGCAAGGCCCTGACGGCGCGCTCCATGCTGTCAAACGAGGGCACCCCCAGTCTGGTCGAAAGTCGCATAAAGGGTTGCATCACATGACCATAAGGAGGAACCGAAAAAATCGGTTTTTGAAATCGATCCCTTTGTTCCGCCAGCAATCGGGCCAAACCCTCAGGATCTTGGGAAGGATAAAAACCGACTATAAAGGCATCCACCCAGGGCGCCATGATTTCCATGGTCCGGCTGTAGATGGCTTCTTCCATGCCGACAGGCGCCCAAACCAAATCCACCGGATTAGCGATCCCGGCGAAGGGGGGGAGTATCTTCTTCAGGTAATCCCGCAATTCCTGCTGGACGTTGATCGGGAGTTGGGGTATTTCAAGCCCCGTTACCTCACAAGCGTCACAGGCTGCAACACCTATACCCCCCGTATCGACTAAAATACCGACACGCCGACCCTTAGGCAAAAGGGGTGATTGAAAAGCTACCAGGCCGTCCATCAGATCTTCTATACCGACAGCCTCCTCAACGCCGGTTTGAGTCAGTACCGCTCGGGCCACCTCTCCGGCCCCGGCCATGGATCCAGTGTGGGATTGGGTAAACCGCGCTCCGGTCGATGTCCGTCCGGATTTCCAGATGACCACCGGTTTTTGCCGGGCGGCCTTTCTGGCCGCATCTATAAAACGCTTTCCATCTTTAAACCCCTCGACATAAGCGCCGATGACTTTGGTGTCGGGATCACTCCCGAAATACTCCAGATAATCGGCGATGGTCAGATCGGCTTGATTGCCGCTGGAGACAACCGTGTTGAACCCCAAACCACGATCCATGCCTCCGAGCAAGGCGTATTCGGTCGCCCAGCCGCTCTGACCGGCAAATCCCAATCCGCCGTGATCTAAAAAGGGATGCCGGGTGGTCACCATGTTGATATGCGAAGACGGACAGGCAATGCCCATGCAATTAGGTCCGACGATTCGCATACCGAATGCTCCGGCCGTCTTGACCATCGCTTCCTGCTGGGCCTGTCCTTCTTCTCCCAGTTCGGCAAATCCCGCTCCATGAACAATGGCCACCTTCACCCCTTTTCCGGCGCAGTCTTTTATGGCCGAAGGAACGGCCCGGGCCGGCACAAACAAGATAGCCAGGTCTATTTCGCCGGAGATATCCGAGACCTGTCGAAAGACCTGTTCCCCCGGCACGGCATCGGCCTTAGTATTGACAAGATAAATTCTGCCTTGGTATTCCAGGGTCCGAAGGGCCTCCACGACACGAGTGCTGAATTTAGCTTTGTCGGCCGAGGCCCCAATGATGGCTATGGACGAAGGATGAAAGAGAGGGAGCAAATCGATACCCATGGGGTCTCCTTTAAAGCAGAGGGAAGCTTGTTTTTAGTTTAGGAACTTTAAGAAAAACCAGGTTAGGTGTCAAGAAGAAAGGACCGGCTATTCCTCAAACAAAAGCACCGGAGTCAAAATAAATTTGACATACTTCAGGGACTCATAATAATCTTGGCTCAATTAAAGGAGGAATGAATCATGAGCGGAGTTATAGTAGAGACAACAGGCGGAAAAATCCGTGGGGCAATGGAACAGGGGGTTCTTTCTTTTAAGGGGATACCGTACGGCGCGCCCACCGGCGGCAAGCGCCGTTTCCTTCCGCCGCTGCCGGCATCACCCTGGGCGGGTATTCGGGATACTGTTGAATTCGGACCGATCTGCCCGCAGTTCGGAAGATTGGTAAATCCACCACAGAACGGGAAAGATGCCCCGGGAGAAAACCAGATATTTTCTGTCAGTGAAGATTGTCTCGTTCTGAATGTTTGGACGCCGGCCACAGGCGACAGCGGAAAACGACCGGTGATGGTTTGGCTCCACGGAGGAGGTTTTGCCAACGGGGCCGGTTCCGAGGCGCTCTATCATGGGACCGCCCTGTCCAGGGGGACCGATGTGGTCGTTGTTTCCATTAACCACCGGCTGAACGCCTTTGGTTACTTATATCTGGAAGAAATCGCCGGAGAAGAGTTCGCCGGCTCGGGTATGGCCGGGATGCTGGACATCGTTTTGGCCCTTCAATGGGTCAAAGACAATATTGTCGCCTTCGGCGGCGACCCAAACAATGTGACCATATTCGGAGAGTCCGGAGGCGGCAGGAAGGTCAGCCTGTTGATGACCATGCCCTCGGCTAAAGGCCTGTTCCATCGGGCCATCATCCAAAGCAGTCCGGGATTGCGGGGGCGTGACCCCAAGGTGGCCACCGAATTGGCCGAGCACCTGCTGGCCCTTTTGGGCATCAAAGGGAATGAGATAGAAAAACTGCAGGCAGTACCGGCCCAGATGTTGTTGGAGGCCCTGCTCAAACTGCCTACACCGTCAGGCGTCTCAAAATCGTTTAGTGCAAGCGCCGGTCCGATATTGCTGTTGGCCCCTGTTATGGACGGTCTTAATCTACCCGCTCATCCCTTCGATCCCGTGGCCTCGCCTTACCTTAACGACGTCCCGCTCATTATCGGTTCAAACCGGGATGAGATGGCCCTGTTCGTGGCCATGGACCCCAGACGCCGCCGCCTTACCGAGCAGGAACTACGCGAACGGCTGACCGCGGTCTTTGGTGAAAAGGCAGACCATCTCATTGCCACCTATCAGAAAACGCGGCCGAAGGCCACTCCCTGGGATCTGTTTGTCGGCATCTTGAGTGAAGATCGAAGATTGGGGTGCCTCCGGCTGGCGGAAAACAAGATGGTCGCCGGAACAGCCCCGGTATTCATGTACCTTTTCCGCTGGGAATCGGATTACAAGGGATATCTTTTCAAGTCCTGTCACGCCCTGGAAATCCCCTTCGTTTTTGACAATGTGGACGCCCTGCCTTTGGTCGGGGAACGGCCCGACCGATATGAACTGGCCACCGTCATGAGCCGGACTTGGGCGGCCTTTGCCCGCCATGGCGATCCCAATCATCCGGGAATACCGAACTGGCCGGCCTATACCCTCCAAGACCGGGCCACTATGATCTTTGATACCCCTTGCTATGTTGAAAACGATCCGGCACGAAATGAACTGGATGCCTGGCAGGGGATGGAAGTGATTCCCTGATGGAATGAGTCCGCTGAGCGGATCTCTTATGGTATGGGTAAACCCGGTTAGGTCAGGCGCACCTTTTTGGCCTTGGCGACGAATTCATCCATTCTCTTTCGGACGGCGATTTTGTCATATTTGCCCACGCTGGTTTTTGGTATGTCATCTACGAAGGCTACATAAACCGGAAGCATCCATTTGGTAATTTTTCCTTTATCCACCCCTTCGGCCTGGAGAAAATCCAGGACTTCTTCCTCTTCCTTTTTGGCATCCGGGGTCAGTTTGATCAGGGCCATCGGGATTTCTCCCCATTTCTCATCGGGTACACCCACATAAGTCGCTTCCAAAACAAATTCGGCATTACTGGTCAGATTCTCCAGCAAAACAGTCGGCACCATTTCAGAGCCGCTGCGGATAACATCAGTGATCCGATCGGCGATAATGATGTATCCTTCCTGGTCGATTTTGGCAGCATCACCGGTATGGAACCATCCTCCCCTCCAGGCGGCAGCCGTTTTCTCGGGGTCCTTATAATATTGTTCCATGATCCAATGTCCTCTTAAAACAATCTCTCCGATCGTTTCATTATCGTGAGGCACATCATTGCCGTTCTCATCAATAACACGGGCATCGATGGCCGGGATAACCGGTATACCTGTTTTGACTAAGACCTGATCAATTTCCTCTTTGGACCAGTTTACCATGTATCGTCTGATACTGGCCCCGACCACGCCGGCCATGGTTTCCGTCATACCGTAACCGGAGGCGGCACGCATATGGGGGAATACCTTTTCGGCCTTACGCTTTAAGCCAAGGGGAAGAGCCCCGCCGCCAATTGCGACATAAAGGAGGGTACTCAGATCCCACTGGTCGAGGTCTTTATACTCCAGGAGCATGGCCAGCATAGTCGGAACCATCATGGCGGCGGTCACTTTTTCTTTTTGAACCAATTCACAAAAAGCCTCCGGAGTGAATCGACCGGGGAATACAATCTTGGCGCAACCATAAACACTGGAAAAGGGTGCTCCCCAGGCGTGGATATGAAACAGGGGAACATTCATCATGGGTATCGTTTGATTGGGTCGTTCCGGATCATCAGGAAGTCTTATAACCGTTCCGAGCTGAGCAATCGAGTGGAGACAATGCAAATAGATCTGTCGGTTGGTATACAGCACCCCTTTGGGGAGACCGGTGGTGCCTGTGGTGTAATAGAGTACGGCATTGGTGTCTTCTGGCAAATCCGGCCATTCATAGGACGCGGGTTGTGACTTGATCAGTTCTTCGTATTCATATAGGGGCTCTATCCTGGTTTTAGGCAGCCCCGGTTTATCGGACATATAGACAAACTTTTTCACGGCCGGTTTTATCCGATCATATAGCGCCTCAACCAGAGGTAAAAGAAGATCGTCAAAGAAGATAATATTCTCCTCGGCATGGGTTATGGTAAAGGCCATATGGTCCAACGAAAGCCGGATATTGATAGGGTGAGATACTGCTCCGATGCCGATGGTGGCATAAATGATCTCCATGTGACGGTGATGATTGAGTGCCATAGTGGCTATATGATCACCCATCTGCACATCAAGGGCCTTAAGGGCGTGGGCCAGTTGGCAGGTCCTTTCGTGCCATTGTCTCCAGGTGAAACGGAAATACTCACCGGCATCATTTCTATAGACCATAGCCTCATCGTCCGGACATAAGAATAACGGCCTTTTCATCAGGTTTTTTACCAATAGTGGATAATTTTTGCTGTATTCAGGATAAGTGGTTTTCTCCGGCATTTTTCTATTCTCCTTACTCATTTTATAAAGATAGACTTTAGGTTGTTGGAGTATAGTGAAAGGGCAACTTTTCTGTCAAGGCAATTTACCCGGACTGAAAAGTCGGAAAGATTTTAAGGAAAGATGTGCAAGACAAAAGAGAGCCGGGGTCTTTTTTCGATTGAATAGAGAGCAGAGTTACTGGTTATTGGCTAAAATGTTTTTTCAATATTTTTCTATCATTCTATTTTTTCGACTGAAGATTGAACCTTTTCTTTTTTCTTCCATGGTTTTAACGCGGTAATGAAAACCGCAAAAATCAAAGTGGCCACCTGAAAAGTTCCCAAGGTATAAAGCATAGACCTGTTGTGCAAGTAGACCGGGTCCGAAAGAGCGGACAGGCCCTTTTCCTTCGATATGCGGGCCAGACTGCTCATCCAGGGTCCCAGGGGGTAGGTCCCAAAGCCGACCCCGTACAAACAAATGATCCATTTAACCAAAATCCAGTTATGTTTAAACCAGCCCCAGTTAGTCCAGATGGAGTAGGTTAGGCCGGTCAGAAGGACCCCTATCGCTCCCGGAATGATAATATACAGGTCAATAAAGTCCATGGTAGAGATTATGCCATAAAGCTCCCCCCCGCTTGACGGGTTAACAACAAACTGCTTGACGCTCAAGACGATGGCCGCGCCCACCCACATGCAGGCAAAAAAAGAATGGAAACTTTTTAGCCACCGTTGTCCATTTGGACTGAGTTTTTTCATAGACGCCACCTTACTCTTAATATAATCATTTTAAATAACTCATTATGGGATTCAAGTTATAGAGTGCATTATTTATATGTAAAATCAAAGTGTTGTCTAATGCAGAGGGGTGTCGGGTTGTTTCTATTGAATATCAAGTTGTATTTTCACGACTTTCACGATTTTGCTCAAATCTTCTGCTGAAAGAACTCCAGCCCGCTTGAAAAGGCGCAACTTACTTATGGTCGCCAATTGATCTGCCATGGCCTTGCTTTCTTTATCATTGAAGACAACCAGCGCCTCGCTGGGATACAAGCGGTCTGTCATACCGGTCAGGGGGACAACCTGAACGCGATTAAGAAATTTATTTGATACGTCATTACTGATGATTACAGCAGGACGCTCCTTCTTGATTTCTCCACCAATGGAGGGATCAAAGTTGACCCACCAGACCTCACCCCGTTTCATGGGATTATATCCTTGAAGGTAAGTTCGGCCCAGTCGGAAGCCTCCTTTTCCCGTTTCTTATCCTTAGCCATTTCAGCATAGCCCGCCTCGAGATTAGGGCGAACCACATAGGGGCGGACTATTTCCTGGATAAATCTACTTATTTTTCCAGGGCCTATGGTTTTATGGAGCCCTTCATAAACCTCGGCATCGACAGTTATGGTTAGTTTTTTTTGCATGGCAGACCCCCTTTATACGTATAATATACGTGTAGGAAGTAAGTAAGTCAAATTAAAAATATTGAATTTATGCGATAACAATAATAATTGAGACGGTGGGGGTAAAAAAGATATTTTTATTAGTTTACTTGTTTAACTTATTGAAATTATTTATTTACACGGAGTAAATTAGAAAAATATTCTATTAGTTGGGCATCAACAAATCAACGATACGGATCAGCTCTTCATCCGAATGAAAATGAATTTCCAATAACCCGCCCTTTTTCTTTCTTTTTAACTTAATTCGAGTTTTAAATTTCTGAATCATGTCTTTAACCCAATCATCGTCAATATTTGATACGACGGGAGAACCCTTCTTGGCTTGACCCCTTCCTTTATTATGGATCAGCCGCTCTAATTCCCGGACGGAAAGGCCTTTCTCTACCACCGCTTCAGCCATTTTCTGTTGATCCATAGCTGATTCAAGGCCAAGAAGACATTTGGCGTGCCCGAAAGATAAGGTCCCTTCGGAAATCTTTTCCTGAATCCAGTGGGATAGCCTCAACAATCTTAAAAAATTGGCAATCGATGACCGGTCTTTCCCCACCCTGCGGGCCACTTCTTCTTGAGAGATATTAAATTCATGAATTAATCGTTGATAGGCTTCGGCCTCTTCCATGGCATTCAGGTTCTGCCTTTGAATATTTTCAATCAAAGCCAATTCCAACTGGGATGTCGGCTCGGCCTCGCGGATCAAGACCGGTATTTCTGTCAAGCCGGCCTTCTGGGCAGCGCGCCATCGTCTTTCGCCGGCGATCAATTCATAACCGTCCTCCACCTTTCGGACCAACAAGGGCTGAATAATCCCTTTTTCCTTGATGGATTCAGCCAGTTCTTCTATGGCTGCATCTTTTACCTTTTTTCGAGGCTGGAAAGGATTAGGCCTAACCTCTTCAATCCCTACAAACAAAAAGGGTCGGTTTTCAGGTTTGGAAGGTTCCATTGAGGGAATCAAAGCCCCCAGGCCCCGCCCCAACCCTTTCTTTTTAATTGTAAGCATCTTATTTTCTTCCATTGCCTTTTTCTCCCGCCAAGAATTCTTTGGCCAATTCTAAATAGCTTTGGGCGCCTTTGGATTGCGGGTCATACAGGAGAACAGGCAATCCATGGCTCGGACTTTCACTAATTCTAACGTTTCTGGGGATAACTGTTTTAAAAACAAGATCTTTTAAATGGGTCCGGACCTCCGATTCCACCTGGGAAGAGAGGTTATTGCGAACATCAAACATGGTTAAGAGGATTCCTTCCACATAAAGGGAAGGGTTTAAATCCCTTTGGACTATCTGGATGGTGTTCAGAAGGTTCCCCAACCCCTCCAGGGCATAATATTCGCATTGGGTGGGAACGATAATAGCCTGGGCCGCGGTCAGGGCATTGACGGTCAGTAATCCCAATGAAGGAGGACAGTCAATAAAGATATAATCAAAATTAGGGATCAGGGGTTCGATCTTTTGCTTCAGGACATGTTCCCGCCTGGGCATGGGCACCAGTTCAATGTCCGCCCCGACCAGGTCCATATTGGAAGGAATTATTTTTAAATTAGGTACGTCGGTGGGCAGAATCAGGGTTGAGGGGTCGATCTGGTCGATTAAAAGGTGATAAATGGAATATTGGAATTCCTGTTTGTTGGCCCCTACCCCGCTGGTGGCATTTCCCTGCGGATCAAAGTCTATGAGCAGGGTTGTTTTCTCCATACTGGCCAAAGCGGCGGCCAAATTGACTGCCGTGGCCGTTTTCCCCACTCCCCCTTTTTGATTAACCACACAGATGATCTTTCCCATTAAAGCCCCTTATTTTTCAACTCTTCCTTGAATATTTCAGAGCACCACCAGACATGACTAATGGGGTTCGCCGAACAACGAACGATAAACGGCAAAAGGTAATTCGTAATAATTTTGCCCTACTATTACACAAAACAATCGGTTTGAAAAGGTTTTTAATGTTCCACGTGGAACAGTTTGATAACAAATTGATAACATTAAATAAAAATAGATATAATGTGGGGCCCTTTCGGGATAACAAACCGATGGGCTTTCCCGGTTAATTCTAAGTTGCAATAACAATCAGAATATTATTTTCTTGACCGAATGCAAATAATAGTCTATGTTGATGTCATTTTTCAATGAAAAATGACATCATGGTGTCATAAAATGATTCAAAGAATTATTAAAGACCCGGAACTCAGTTTCTTTCTTTTGGGACCGCGGGGGACTGGCAAAAGCACCTGGCTTCGAGCTACATTTCCAGATGCGCATTGGATTGACCTGTTGTCGGAAGACACATACCAGCGACTGCTTGCTCAACCTGGTTTTTTTGCTGATGAACTCCGTGCCCTTCCCCCCGGAAAGAATATTATCGTTGATGAAATACAGCGACTGCCAAACCTGCTGAACGAGGTGCATCGGTTTATTGAAGAAAAACGCTTTCGTTTCATTTTGTGCGGATCCAGCGCTCGAAAACTGAAACGAGCAGGAGTCAATCTTCTGGCCGGGCGCGTATTGAGGCGTTTTATGCATCCTTTTACCCCGGAAGAATTAGGCAAACGTTTCAACCTCGATCAGGCCCTTCAATTTGGGTTATTGCCTATTGTCTGGGATTCTCCCCAAAAAATCGAGACCCTTGCCGCTTACTCCCAGCTCTATTTAAAAGAAGAGATTCAAGCCGAGGCGGTAATTCGAAATCTGCCCGGATTTGCCCGTTTCCTGCCAATAGCCGCCCTTTTTCACGGCCAACCCTTTAATGTTACTAACATTGCCCGGGAGGCGGGTGTGGCTCGGACCACTGTGTCCGGATTTCTTACAGATTCTTGAAGACACACTACTACATTGTATCTCTTATAACTTCGGGTAGAGATGTTTTAATTTGATTCGAGCATCTGGTGTTTTGAATTGCCAAACAATTTTTTTAGCACTGTTATTTCGGTTATTTTCCCATGCGGTCACTGCCGATTGCATGGTTACCATATCGGGAATTCTATGATTCAGGCATTGGCCACTTAAGACGCTAAGTTCAATTTCCGCCATATTCAGCCAACTGCCGTGTTTGGGCGTATAATGGATTTCAAGTCGTTCAGCTAAACGCCGGGCTTCCTTAGGTTTAAATGTTTCATAAAGTGAGGCAACATTATGGGTGTTTAAATTATCCATAACCAAGCGTACTTTGATCGCCTTCGGATAACGATCATTAAGCATCTCTTTGATCTGGAACGCCCATTCTTTTCTGGTACGGTGTTCCGCTGACGGCCACATGTCTTTTACCACCAGCGGTTCAACTTCCATAAATATCTCTGCTACCCCGTTTCTGATGTACTCATGGTCAATACGAGCCGGTTTTCCAGGCGCGCAGGGTATCGGCTTCCGGATTTCACCGATCATTTGTTTACAAGATTCATCCATACATACCACCGGATATTCGGGATCATACGGAAGGTGATAGATCTCCAAAACATCCTCCATATGGGCTACAAAGGCCGCACTCCCTTTGGGTGGAATTTTCCAGTACTTGTTGAGATGAGGTTTAAGTTCGTTTTTTTTAAAATCCGCTGTATGGTCATAGGGGATACAGACTCAGCCAGTCTAAGCTCAACCGCTTTGTCCGCAAGCAGTCGGACTGTCCACCTCCGACGTCCTTCTGGAGCGCCTGAACAGGCCAAGGCGATTAATCTTGCTTCAAACGCTCCATCAAAGATCACTTCCCGGGGCGGTTTTTCCCTTGGCTTACGGTCAAGGGCAACCTCTATACCATCTTCAACAAAGCGCTTCTTAAGATGTTCAATCGTTCGGCTGGTGACCCCCAGTGCTGTGGCCACATCTGCAACATTCCAAGAAGGTCCATCGGGACCGGCATCACATAATAGCAAAGCACGGGCTTGGATAACTCTTCTGGCGTGTGTTTTTCCCCGTCGTGTGATTGCCTCAAGCTCAGCACGTTCTTCCTTGGTTAGGGTTATTCGATATCTTGGCGACATGACAACCTCCTTTAGTAAATTGTCGCCAGTATATCATAATTTTATTAAATACGAAATATAAAATGATACATGGTACTACTTTGTTTTCGGGTTCCCGCCTATGAGGCCAAACTTCGCGTCCGAGAACGTAAGTTGCCCAAATGGTACTGGTGCGATCCAGGGATCGTCCGAGCCATGAAGCGAGCTTCCGGCAGCGTTGCCATAGAAGAAAAAGGGTCCCTGTTTGAAGGATTGGTGGCCCAGGTGATCCGAGCTTCGATGGATTATTATGGAGTTGGTGAAGAATTATATTATTGGGCCCCTTCCTCAAAGGCCAAAACAGAAGTAGACTTTCTTCTGGTTAAAGGAAAAAAAATAATTGCCATTGAGGTAAAGTCGGGAAAGACTTTCTCAGAAAATTGGTGCAAAGGGCTTCGAGTCGTGGCCTCTATCAAAGGCTTACAACGCCGTATCATCGTTTATCCCTCCGGCCCTAATTTGCTTACTGAAGACGGGATTGAGGTCGTTCCCTTCGTTCTTTTTGCAGAGCAATTAGCCCAGAATTTTTTTCAGGAACCCGGACCACCGCTCTGACAGGTTTTCTTCTTCCCTTCTGCTTTATTCTTCATGCCTTATGTTTTTTATGTTTAATTGCAGAGGAACGAATGCTCACCGACGAACTATCTTATGCCTCGGGCTTTCCATCTTTAAAATCGTCTAAAAAAATAAAAAAAAGATCTGCAACAATGCAGATTGGAATGAAAACTTCCAATATGTAAGTCTTAGTAAAGAGTATGCAGACCCGCAAGATCATCTCGCTTTCTTCTTTCTCTCTAAGAAAAAAGACTATTCCGGTGGTGAAAAACTAAGAGTGTCCTGAGATGGAAGGCTGAACCAGGTTGCCAGGACTCGACCCACCAGTTGCCCGGCGGAATTAAAGAGGGCCGTTCCGGCAAACAATTTTTTTCCAAATAAATTCTGGACGGACAAAACCCGATTCATTTCCCAGCTCAGACGCAGGAACCCAGGGCGCCGCCACCATTTCGGATCCGTTAACACGGCCCGGATGTATCTTAAGGCCGCTCAACGCAGAACCTTCAGCTCCACAACAGAAACAAAAGGGATGAATGCCAAGTGTTTTCCAACCGGGATAAGGAGAATTTTTTAAGGCGATGGAGGTTTTTGCCGCCTTGACCGCCATTTCATAATTGGGGGGTTTGGGTACTTCAAGATTGACCTGAGATATATTGGGAAGGAATAGTTCGGGTATTCCAAGGATAGCACGATTAGAAATGCCAGGCCTTTTGGGTAGAGTGTCTTGGTTATTCCAAATGGAAGAGGGATACATAATCGGAAGAGGCCGACAAAGGGACCGTGTTAGGGCAAGGGAATTGCTCTGTTATTGGAGTTTAAATGAATTAGGAATATTGATGATGGATTTAGCCAGGAGGTTTGACCTAACTTTTGTGGCTGTGAGTTGTGCGGTTCAACGGGGGAAAAGATGGTGAAGTAAAAGAATTATCGTTTGGCAATATAAGTTATTTTAATATTGATTTCTGAGAAATAAGTCCATTTTTAAAATAACCACACTATTAAAACTGGAACGCACATTTTATCCGTAAATAGAATGAGAGCTTGACCAAACCGGTTCGAAAAGGGTTTAGATGAGCAAAAACTGACGATACAAAATCTGGACAAGGCCTTTTTAAGGCGATAGGGGCCTTGGCCCATCTCTTAATATTACACGCTATCAGTTTGCAGGCCACGGCAAAGAGAACTTTAGCTACTCTGCGGACACGAAGCTTCCCGATTCCGTAAGATCGTTTCAATTCGGAATTGGTGGCCTCGATGCCCGGAACGGATTTTATAACGTTCTTTCCATTGCAGTGTTTGCTGATCGGCATACATCTGATCTCGCAATCGCAATTCAGCGGTATCTCCAGCCGAAAGTCGCCGACAGTGTCCCGCGCCTGGCAGCCGCGATGCGCGATGATTGGGAGCTCGCACCGGACATTGATCCAGCATTAGAGCATGAACGGCAGGTATCGCCGTCGAAGATGGCATGGAGTGAACGCGTGTGGTATTATTATGCACTGAGAATACGGTGATCTATCTGGCTCGTGCCCCATTGGGCATTTGAGTGACATTGCCGCTTGAGTCAAATTGGAATTGATCCCTGCCGACGACTCGTCTGCCAGAGCGACCGCGGTTGACCGGCGCCATAAATTCGATTTGTTGTTCGGTAACTTTCAAGGCGGAAGGAACAGAGGGATAACCGCCATCGGCAAAAAGTGTTTCCGGTCTTATCCCTGCTTCGCTGAGACGTTCGATGACAGGTAGGGCTTTGCCGATATCCGACCGGCCCGCACCATGGACTTCATAGTCGGTAATGATTTCCGGCTTTTCGGGATTATTGCAGGTCTCGGCGATATGAAGGCTGTATCCCGCCCCTTTGTGCCCGTAAGATGCATCCGGATCATAGGGGGATTGGAGGGTTATTCCCTCGATCTTTTTTTTAACCTGATCTTGTGATGCGTTTTTGAATCACTTCTGTGTTGGCTCTTTCGGTGAATTCGCATTGCTCAGCAAAAAGCGCGTCAAGCAATTGGTAAGGCTCACGGCTTTTGACATTTCATCTTTCTCAAAGATGACAATCAAGGCATAGAGATACCGGGCCAGTTCTTCCAGTTTTACTTTCTGTTCAGCCGGCCCCAGGCCGAACCAGCCTTCGGATTCAGTTGTATGCCATTTTGAATGTCTTCGGGAACATTGAAACTGATCTCCGTTCAGGCTCTTTCAGGAATACGTCGAGGGTATCTGAAAACAGCGCCATTCTGCCACGTATACGCGTATATTGGAGATGATGTGGGTTGAATCAAGCCGCTGATCATTTGTCGATACTTCCAAGTTTTTTATGCGCTGAATCCCTGATATTATCGAAGACGTTGCGAACCAGCTTCATCTCAGGATCTTTGGCGGCCAATCGGCGGCGAAACTCAACCAGTGAACGGCGGGACAGATAATCTTCTCCTTCACTGATATCTAACGCATATCGCCACCGAATGTCAAAACTGAATTCGTCCAGGGCCTGTTGATCGCTTAAGTCGTTCAATTCTTGCAGAAGACACAGGCCCAGCAGGCGCGCAACGCTGAAATTGGGACGGCCGGTCTTGCCATAAAGCAACGCATATTGATCTTCTTTCCGAAACAGTATGGGAAGAATTTCGACTTTAAAAAAGTGCGCCCAGGATGATTCTAAACGTTTGCATAACTGAGGCTGAGATCTGCGTGTCTATACCGAATAACTTTTGTTGGGGAGATGTTCTCTTATACATGATTATCTTTAGCATATTCATGTAGTTATGGCAAGAGTTACTTCTCGGGAATCAAATAAAAAAGGTGTCCCATCTTACACTTTTGCAGTATTTACAGGAAATTTGATAAAGCATCTTGTGATGATCCTCTTAAAGGCGAGTTACTTCTCAGGAGTCAATAATCAAATAACTTGACCTGAGATATAATGGGAAGGAATAGTTCGGGTATTCCAAGGATAGCACGATTAGAAATGCCAGGCCTTTTGGGTAGAGTGTCTTGGTTATTCCAAAGGGAAAAGATTTAAATAACTGGAAAGGCCGATAAAGGAACCGTGTTAAGGCAAGGGATTTGCTCTGTTATTGGAGTGTAAATGAATTAGGAATATCGATGGTGGATTTAGGCAGGAGGTTTGACCTAACTTTTGCGGCTGTGAGTTGTGTGGTGCAACGGGGAGAAAAGATGGTGAAGGAAAAGAATTATCGGTTGGGAATATAAGTTATTTGAATATCAACGGTCGTCCCCTTTGTTGTTTCTTATCAAGAGATTAATGACCGGGTAAAATGGGGGCGGCCTTAAATAATGAATCCTTAGAAACAACTCGCTTTGCAATAGAACGTCAGAATGTGATATATCCATCCGTGTCCTCCCGACACCGCTATTCAATATCGATTGAGGAACTTGAAGGTAAAAATGACCATTGATCACGGGTCTGTTGACCCTTCACAATAATTCATGAAAATCGTCCTGGTAACTTTTGGATCACGCGGGGATGTTCAACCCATGTTGGCCCTGGCCTTAGCCATACAACGGGAAGGGCATGAAGTTCTTCTGGCGGGTCCTCCGGAAAGGGCGGAATGGGCTGAAGAATATGGCTGCCCCTATCAGCCCTTGGGGAACGATCTTACCGCCTTTGTCGACCGGTTGCCCCAGGCCCATACCGTAAGCTCCGGTTTTCGTTTTGTCTCCTATATTTATAAGGAAATGACGATCAATTTGAGGTCCTACCGGAAATCATTAAAGGGGCTGATCTGGTGGTTGGCGCCTCCCTGGTTCTGGCGCTGCCAACGATCGCAGAGCATATGGGGATTCCTTATCGTTATATCGCCTTTTGTCCCCAAGTATTGCCTTCGGGGTTTCATCCTTTTCCGGCAATGAAAACCCAGGTTTTCCCTCGATGGCTTAACCGGATAACCTGGAGGATGAGGCAAATTATTGATCGCTTAGGTCTCTCGCGGATGTTAAATAGTGCTTGAAGGGAAAGCGACAAGTGTCAATGTAGACAGCTTGTTGCGGCAGATTTTATCAGTGAAGATTTTCCGGGTTGGTGCAAAAAGAACTTGCGCCGATTACCCGCAACTGGTATATATCTTATTGATATCGATATAAATATTGGTTGCGACCGATTTTCGCGAATCGGACGTTTTGAGTAAAACCCGGAAAATCTTCATGGTGAAATGGTATGCGAAAAGTGATCGAGAATCAACTGAAAATTGGCCAGGTGGACATTTCGAGCATCGACATCGATCTCAATTGCCGGGACGAAATACCGCAATTGTTGATGGGCTTGCAGACGATTTATAGGGACCGCCGTTTGCGGGATGAGGTATTTGGAGTTTTGAAAAACATCGTACCTTCCCATGTGGACATGGGCAACGGCCGACCCGGGATGGATCTGTGGAAGATATTGGTACTGGGGACCTTGCGATTGAACTGCAACTGGGACTACGACAAGCTGCACAACATTTCCAATGAGCATAAGACCGTGCGAGAGTTTTTGGGGCATACGATTTATGAATTTGATCAACGATACAGTTTGCAGTCGCTGAAAGACAACCTGGCGCTTTTCACTCTGGATCTGCTCGATGAAATCAATCAGATAGTGGTAAGAGCCGGACACGATCGGGTTGGTGGTCAAGGGGAATTTCGGCTGAAGGGACGTTGTGATTCGTTTGTGGTGGAAACCGATGTTCATTATCCTACCGACATCAACTTGCTATTGGATGCCATCCGTAAGGTGGTGTTTCTGATCGGGGAGCTTTGTGATCAGTTGGGAGTCACCGATTGGCGGCAGTATCGGCATATTTTCAAAAAGATCCGGAAGCAATTTAACGTGGTGCGCCGGCTCAAACATTCGTCATCAAAGGATGGTGCGAAAAAGGCTCAACGGGAGCAGTTGATTATCGAGGCGCATCGGCAATACGTGGATTTGGTTGATCATTATGTGCAGCGAGCCCAGGCCAGCCTTGGTGTTTTGAATGTGCTGGATATGGGCACGATGGCCCAAATAATGGTCATTGAAGGATATATCGCTCATGCGGAACGGCAGATCGATCAGATTCGACGTCGCGTTTTGGAGGGTAGCGCCATTGCCCACCAGGAGAAGGTGTTTTCGATTTTTGAAGAGCATACGGAATGGATATCTAAGGGAAAAGCCGGAGTGTCTCAGGAGCTTGGATTGGGAGTTTGTGTGTTGGAAGATCAGTATGGTTTTATCATGCATCATCAGGTGATGGAACACGAGAAGGATGTCGACCTTGCAGTGTCAATGGTCGCCGAAGCCCAGCAGAGATTTCCGGCGCTGGCGGTGTGCAGTTTTGACAAAGGGTTTTATAGCCCTGCCAATAGAAGCGATCTTGGGGTGTTGCTGGAGGAGGCCGTGCTTCCCAAGAAGGGGAAATTGTCCAGAAACGATAAACAGATCGAGTACTCGGAGCCCTTTGTCGAATCCCGGCGCAAGCACGCGGCCGTGGAATCGGCGATCAACGCGCTTGAGAATCACGGTCTGGATCGTTGTTTGGATCATGGATTGAACGGCTTCAAGCGCTATGTTGCGCTGGCAGTGCTGGCGCGCAACCTTCAGAAACTGGGATCACTGCAACGAGAAAGGGAACTTAGGAGGCTGAAGCGGAAAAGAAAACTGGCTGCCTGAGACGGTAACCAAAGCGACATAAAAAATGGGATAGAGGAGAAGTGTTTCCAAAATTCACTAAAACCAAGCTTGAAATCAGTTATCCGCCTTCCAGAGGATGCGCGAACACATTTTAACTCCTAAAAGTATTTTTTCGTATGCCAGCGTATCTCAAAAAATTGGGGTTTTCGGTCAGACACTAAATAACAAAAGGATGAATCTGGGACTTAAACCGGTGATTGATCCCTGGCTTCATGTTTTGGGCCAATCGGTTATTGTGGCTTCTGATAAGGAGATCGTTGGATTACCCGATGACCTGGCAATCGAGACCGCCCAAACCGGTTATTTGCATCTAAGGCAAAAAAGGGCTACCAATCAATCATTGGAAAAATTTCTGGAGTCGGGCCCACCCCCGGTTTATGCGGGATTCGGAAGTATGCCCCGATCGGATCAGGCCGCTCAGGTATCCATGATCGTTGCGGCGGCTCGATCAACCGGTCAGCGGGTGATTATAGCGAAATTCTGGGATGGCCCCTCTGAATTTTCAAGTGACCAGGACGTCTTTTTTCTCAAAGGATATCCTCACTTGGAGTTGTTTCCTTTTGTGAGTATGGTGATTCACCACGGCGGGGCCGGGACTACGGCCACTTCAGCCATCAGCGGTGTCCCCCAGATCATTGTCCCTCATGTTCTCGATCAATATTATTGGGGGCATCACGTTTATCGATCCCATCTTGGACCAAGGCCCATAAGACGTGCAAGATTAACGACACGAAAACTCGCCGGTGCCATACTCGAATGTTTGGCAGACGATCAGATGCGAAAAAAAGCCCGGGATATCTCAAGTCAGATCAAGAAAAGGGATAGTCTGGGATTGACATTTAAGGCACTTTCATTATCATAGAAGAAAAGGGAGTCCGATTGAAAAAAGGAGTGAAGCATCTTCGACGTACTTTTTATAATGCCTCATAATTCGCTGTTTAAACATCCCCTTGGATTATATTAAAAAACACTTAACTGATTGGATCATCCACATGCCCATTTCCTGCGCCGACTATCGTGCAACCCAGCAATTATTGGCTTTAAAAAAAAGGCTGGCCGAGGAAAAATTGGAACCTGCCGAACGGAAAGAGCTGGAGGAATTGATTAGGGAACTGGAAGAACAGGTGGGTTTATAAAAAATTCGGGGGCGTACGGTTTAAGGTGCAGGGTTAAGGCATAAGGTTGTTTATAATGCAGATCTTGGATACCATTGATTCGTTAAGTCTGCTTAGAAGACAGCCATTCCGGTTCCAAGGGGAGAGTTAGAGAAAAGGTAGAGCCTTTTCCTTTCATGGATTGGACCTCAATGGTTCCCCCGTGAGATTCGATAATATGCTTGACAATAGCCAAGCCCAGCCCGGTTCCCCCCAGTTGACGAGAATGATCCCGGTCCACCCGATAGAACCGTTCAAAAATCCGGGGAAGATGCTCCTTGGGAATCCCGATGCCGGTATCTGTAATAGAAATCTTAATTGCGGAACCTGCATCGCGGGATTGCGGAATCCATCTTGGGACTTTGATTGGGTTTGGTGTTTATCCTCTAATTCCGAAACCCGAAATTTGAAATCCGGAATCAGGTTGGCGGTCAAATGAATTTTTCCTCCGGCCGGGGTATATTTAACGGCGTTATCCAGGACATTGATCAGGGCCTGCATGACCCGGGCTTTTTCCCAAAAAGCCGTTGTCCCCTCCGGCAGGTTTTCAATTTCCAGGTCAAAAAGGATGTTTTTCCCTAATGCCTGATCTTTGATCAGCTCTTCAACATCCCTGATTATCTCTTTTACTATAACCCGCTCATAATTTTTATTTCCTTTTTCCTGAACATCCAATTTGGCCAAAACCAACATGTCTGATAACAACAGGCACAGCCGTTTTACTTCCTTATGGATCGAGGTGAGGTTCCGTTGAACTTCAGGAAGATCGGCCGGGATCAGAGGAAGGACGGTATTTAACCGATCATCAATGGCCATGAGGGGTTTATCCAATTCCCAGGAGGCATTGGCCACAAAGGCCTGCCGAACCTTTAACAGGTAGCGGAGTTCGGTTGTTTCATGAAAAATGGCTACGGCCCGGGGCGGGCGATGGGTTGAGGTCAGAGCTATGACCTGGACCTCAAAATGTCGCTGAAGGTCCCGACCGAATGAAAGCTGGACTCTTTGAAAAGGGTTCCCGTTAAGTACTGCTTCTATGGCATCCTGAAGTTCCGCACTCATAAAGGCTTCTTGAACGGAGCGTTTTTTCCAGGAAATCCTGCCGCCCAAGACCTCATGTAAAAAGGGGTTGGTTAGGATGATCCGGCCTTTTTCGTCTGTGACCAGCACCCCTTCCTTCATGGAGGAAAGCAGCGTTTTTAACTCTCCGGTTTCGGTTTCCAGTAATTCTATTTTTTCCGATAGACCGGCTGAGAGGGATTCCAGGGAGGAGGCGAGATCCTTTAACTCACTCTGGTTAAGGAGATGAAAGGGCTGTTTATAATCTCCTTGGTCCATCCTAAGGACCATATCGGTAATCTCTTTGAGCGGGCGTCTGATACTCCCGGTCAAAAAAAGGCTGAGAAAAAAGGCCAGAAGGAACGTCAGTCCTCCCGCAAGATAGAGGCCCCAACGCAGGGAATCAACGGCCTTTTCCATTTGATTGAGAGGAAGGGCTATGCGGACATATCCCAGAAGATTCTCTTGATGATGGATGGGAACAGCGCCAAAGAGGATATTGATCTTCAACTCAGGGTTAAAACGGACGGTTTGACCATAGCCGGTAGTTTTTACGGCCACGATTTCCGGACGGCTGGAAAAGTCCTCCGCCTTTTCCACAAGCTCCCGGCTAAGGGTTGAATCTCCAATAATCCGACCTTCCTTGGAGAGAATGGTTACCCTTTTTTGTAAATGTCGTCCCAATTCGTCGGTTAATAGCCGAAGATGGGCAGGTTCGGATTGACCAGGCTTTAATTGGCCGGCCAGCATCCAAGCGGCCAGGTTTAAATCCCGCTTTAGTTCTTCATCCTTCTGGGACATCAAAAATGTTTTTAGGTTAGAACTTAGATAAATAGTACTGGCTGTCACTGTTATAGCGAAGAGCAGGATAAAAACACTCAGGATTTTTATTGTTCGACGAAGGTTCATTAGAGGGTCGGCTTAAAATAATGTCCTTTTGGAAAAGGTTAATAAATTGTATTTTATAATCTTACTCCGGCCTTGTCTATGATAAAATTAGCAAGGGGCAGCTGTTCTGGGATGGGAGGGGCAATCGATCTATTATTAAATTGCAGGAAAAATAGGGGCCAGGATAAGGCAGGACAGAGGGGGGAGGGTCAATTGCAGGGACTGGGCATGTGCAAAAGAGTGGCGGGAGGAAAAGGCAAGGGGGTCGGTTTTGATTACAAATTTATAGAGAAGACCCGGTTTCAGCCCGGGGACGAAGAGTTCCCAGATACCGGAACTGCCCATGACCCTCATGGGAGAAAGCCGGCCGTCCCAACGGTTGTATTCCGCTCAATAGTTCGGCCATCCATACATAATGATACCTTTACCCCATCGGGATGGAAGGCCCGGACAATCACTCCATGTTCATCCCCTCGTTGATAGGGATGTCCTCCCAGGATCCGATGGGGATCGTAGTGCTCGCCTTTGACTAAGGTCTCAAACTCCTGATTCATTCTTCCTCCCAGATGATGACCTCGGGCGGGAGGTCGATTTCCCGGGCAAAGGCCTGGTATAGGTCCCGATATTCAGGTTTGTTTTGGGGAAGATCTTTGCAGGCGTCCAGAAAACTATTTTGAATATTCCACAGATTAAGAGGAACGGCATTGAGACGGCAGAGCCGGATCATCTTTTGGATAGCGATGAAAAGCCGTTCCGGGTCAAGATATACTCTTAATTGTTTAATTTCTTTTTCAATCCTTCTTTCGATCCGTCCTTGAATTTGTCCTTTAAGCAAGGGATACCCCAGTTCCTGAGACCGCTCAAAAAATTCCTGTAAACCCTCCAAGCGTTGCGAAGGGGGGAAGGCCTCTGCGATCCCTTTTCCCAAGGTCCGGTCCATGATTAGAGTCAAGGCCATCTGTATCGGATTAGGCAACGTTACCCCCATGTCAATCAATTTAATCAGGGTACCGGCATCTTCTTTAATCCATTCCTCAAGTAAAAGAATGTGATTTTCCATTCGGTCTTGAAGGAGGAGATTGATCAGTTTTTGCCGTTCTTCTGAAAAAAGGTCTTTTAAATAGAAACGTCCGGGGGCAAAGGTCTCCTTGACCCAGTCATAGACATCTCCTAACGAAGCTGTTTTATAGAGTTTAATAATATCCCTTTTAATGGTTTCATATCCCTCAACGGTTTGAAAAGGTTTCAAGTGGCACTGGAAATCCATCCCTCCAAAATGGAGGACAGTAAAAATCGCTTCCTGTTCCTCCAAAGTGATGGTCGAGGAGACTTTAAGCCGGCCCAAGGCCAACTGGGATCCGTTCTGTGGAAGAATAACCTGATCCTGTTGGGCCAATCGATAACAATAAATGCGGTTTTTGGGGGTTCTTTCATAAATGGAGCCGATGGCATAATGGGCCAAGACCCGCGAGAGATCGACCGTAAGGGGGCGAACCTTTTGTTCCCAGACTTTTCTTCCGTCCCCATATTCCTTCAGGTTGCTTGGGGCTTTTTTCAGATACTCGAGGAGGCGTTCTTCCAGGTCCGTTCCAAAGTCTCGGGCGATTTGAATAGCCCGGCAGGCGTATTTCAGGATCTGGGTGGTTTCCAACCCGCTGATTTCATCAAAGAACCAACCGCAACTGGTGAACATCAAAAGACTACAGCGCTGCATTTCCAGAAGCTTGAGGGCTTGGACCTTTCCTTCTCCAGTCAGAGTTTGTTTCCGTCCCTGTTGCTGAAAAAAAAGTTCAAGATTCTCCTGGGATCGGTCCAGGATGACTTTGATATAGGCATCCCTGGCCTGCCAGGGGTTTTTCAAAAAGGAGGCCCCCCGGCTTTCAAAAATAAGGTCCAGTTCCTGTTTTAAATGGTCCAGTCCTTCGCGGAGAGGAGCCCGCCAGGCCTGCTGATTTTCCTGTCCACCCAATCGACAGCAGCAGTCGGCCCGCCATCGTTCGATTCCGTGGACACAACTCCAGGAAGTATGCTCGTTGATTTCCACCTCAAATTGGGGAGGGAAGTGGGCCAAGTACCAGCCGTAATTAGTCAATTGGATGGCAGGGTCTTTCTCCAATAGATGGAGGACATAAGCCAGGGCCATATCTCCGAATAGACGATGATGCCCATAGGATTCCCCATCGGTGGCCACGTGAACCAACTGGGGGCCGGAATCCTGGGGATCAAAGCTGTTCTGTAAGCTTTGAAAAAGGATCTCGCTGTTCTCTAAATAATTTTCAAAGGCGATGCCATGGGCCAGTCCGCCATCATAGAAAAATAGGGCTATCTTTTTTTTGTTGGGGAGATTACACCAGTAAGGGTGCCGTGGATTGATATTCCCATGGGTTTTGATCCATTGTTTTTGACCGAGAGGGCGAAAACGTCCGGCCTGTTGGGGGGCAAGAATGGTAAACTTAATCCCCTCCCGGGCTAAAATTTCAAGGGTTTTTAAGTTAACGGCGGTCTCAGGCAGCCACATTCCTTCCGGTTCCCGGTTGAATCTTTTCCGAAAGTCTGCCTTTCCCCAGCGGACCTGGGTAAGCACGTCTCTTTCATTGGCCAGGGGAAGGATGATATGATTGTAGGCCTGGGCCAGTGCATTGCCGTGGCCATCTCGATCATTTTGCGATTGCCGGTCGGCCTGTTGAATCCCTTTCAGGGTGATCCCGGCCTTTTCCTCCATCCAGGATAAGAGGGTCGGGCCGAAATTAAAACTCATTTTTTGATAATTATTGCTGATCCTGGTTATTTGCCCTGTTTCATTCTGGATGCGGGAACGGCTGTTCGGGGCATAGCATTCGGCCAGAATCCGTTCATTCCAATCATGGTAGGGAGCAGCGGTTTCTTCTTTTTCAATGGCTTCCAGCCAGGGATTTTCCCTGGGGGGCTGGTAAAAATGACCGTGGATACAGATATAACGAGAAATTTTTTGATTGTCGCTCATGGATGAGAGGGGGGACTAATGATTAGTGGCAAAAATGTGGGGGGTGAGGGGTGACGGGATAGGAGTCGATGGGGAAATTGCGGATTGCGGATTGCGGATTGCGAAGGACCCAAGAATAGGTCCACGTGATCCAATCCAGATCGTATTTCTTTGTCAACCATTTGAGATACGAATTTTTTTTTCTTGTCGCTCGTCACCCGTCACTTTTCTTTATTTAGTCTCAGCCGTCCCGCTGGAAGGGGCCGGGGTACTGGCCGTGGCATCACCGCTTTTTTCCGAACTTTTATTACTGGTTTCCGCAGGGTTGTCTTTTTTCCCTGCCGGGGCAGAATCTCCTTTGCGGGCATAATCGGTGACATACCAGCCGCTACCTTTGAGATGAAAGGAGCTCTGGGAAATCATTTTCCTCAACTCCCCAGCACAATGGGGGCATTCCGTCAAGGGGGAGTCGGAAAATTTTTGCATGGCTTCGGTAACCTTACTGCATTTTTGACATTCATATTCATAAACTGGCATTGCTAAAACCTCCTAATACAAACTAACCTATTTCGTTAGGGCAACGATGCCCCAGATAAGAATCAAAAACAGGATTTAGATTTATCCCTTTCAAAGATTTCAGGATTTCGTAAGTGGTTTGATGGACCTTACCTTCCTCAACGGCCTTTTCCTCCTGACCGACGTCAAAACGCTGCATAAATTTTCTAAAACGGATGACATGGACCAATTCATGGGTTAAAATATAAACCATTAAGGGAAATAGTTCGATCCCTTCCTTCCGGTCAAGTACCTTGAGGATATTATGATCCTGAAGGCAAATTCGGTAGTAATCCCTCGGATAATTCATGGGAATCCGATAGGGAAAAGGATGTACATAACGGGCAATTTGGGCCAACCCCCGAGGGGTGATTTCTTCTCTTCTCAGCTGGGCCAGATTAGAAATCTCAAAATCATATTTCTTCCAATTACTGGTGGAAATATGGTAATGATTACAAGTTGTGTCTTCGGCAATCTCCAGGGCCTTGTCCACCCAAATAATTTCTCCTGGAGCAAAATGCCTATAGCCCATTTTAATTCCCTTTATCGATAAGGGTTCAGGGATATACGATATCCCGGATTTTCAGCCCTCATTTTTCTTTGTTCACCTATTATATTTTAATTATTTTTATAAAGAAGTCAAGCCATTAAAGAAAAAAGAGAAGATACTATGATAAAAAAACAATCAATTCCGGAGCCTTATCTAAGCCGGGTTCGGTCTCTCCAGAAAGAATTAAAAAAAAGATCCTTTTCAGGAATATTCATTTCTCAGCCGGAAAATCGCCGGTTTCTTAGCGGGTTCAAGCCGGGAGACCCACAACTTAATGAATCCTCAGGCTTTTTAATCATTGGCCATGGTCTGGCCCTCTTGGGAACCGACCCACGGTTTGAAGGAGAGGCGCATAAACAGGCCAAAGGGTATTTACCATTTATATATAGAAAAGGGTTGGAAGCCTCTTGGCCGGAAGCCGGGGTTTTTGTAAAATCCATGAAAAAATTGGCCTTTGAAGCCCATTCCTTAAGTTTTCATACCTTTCAGCGGATAAAAAAGTTGGTCCAATCTCCGGGAAATTCAATTTCTTTCCTGCCCACCTACCAACTGGTTGAAGAATTAAGGGCTCAGAAAGACCGCCGGGAAATAGCAGCGATCCGCCGATCCCTGTCTATCACTGAAGAGGTTTTTCAAGAGATTACAAAGGCCTTGCGTCCGGGTAAAACCGAAAAAGAAATTGCCTGGCAACTTAAACAATGGATCCATGAAAAAGGAGGGGAAGACCTGGCCTTTGAACCAATCGTGGCCGCAGGTCCTAATGCCGCCCTGCCACATGCCGAACCTACGGAGAGGGAAATTAAAAGAGGGGAACCGATCCTTTTCGACTTCGGCAGTAAATGGAAAGGCTACTGTTCCGATCTATCCCGAACCGTTTTCCTGGGCCGGCCAACCGATCGTTTTAAAGAAGTTTATTCCCTGGTTCGTCAGGCCCAGCTCGAGGCCGAAAAGGGTCTCAAGGCCGGGCTGACAACCATAGCAGCCGATGCTCTGGCCCGGTCGGTTATTGAAAAAGGAGGCTATGGGAAATATTTTAAACATTCCTTGGGGCACGGTGTGGGGCTGGCTACCCATGAATTGCCCAGCCTCAGTCCGGCCAGATCGGATCTGCTAAAGTCAGGAATGGTTGTCACTGTTGAGCCCGGTATCTATCTGCCGGGTTGGGGTGGGGTCCGATTGGAAAATATGGTGGTGATTCAGAGTACAGGTGCAAAGGTCTTGAATAAGGATCAGAGTTTCTACAAGTATTAAAAAAAAGATTTGAACGGATGAGTTATTAGTTCGGAGTAATGAGTTCGGAGCAAGAAAAAAGAAAGGCAACCTTAATCCAACCTCGAATCCCAAACTCCGAACTAATGACTCCTAACTCCGAACTTTTATAAGGAGGGTTCCATGCTGTTTGAAAACGGAGCCGGGGAAGAGGCCCTGGCCTATCGGAGAAAATATAGGGGGGTCATTGGAATCACCTCCAAGATTCCCATTAAAGATGTCAACATCTTAAGTCTGGTTTATACTCCCGGAGTGGCGGAACCTTGTTTAGAGATCGCCCGGGACCCGGCCCAATCTTTTTCCCTATCCTGCCGCGGCAATTTTGTGGGCATCCTGACCGACGGATCAGGTTTGTTCCGCTTGGGTCATGCCGGACCGGAGGCGGCCATTCCGGTCATGGAGGGGAAGGCGGTTCTCTTCAAGACCTTTGCCGGGGTGGATGCCATCCCTATCTGTCTAAGGACCCAGGACCCTTATCAATTTATCGATACAGCCCTGGCTCTGACTTCAACCTTCGGGGCCTTCTGTCTCGAGGATATTGCCAGTCCCCAGAGCTTTACCATCACCGATCACCTTGAAAGGGGAGCCAATATTCCGGTTTTTAATAATCACGGACTGGGAGTCGCTATCCCAGTCTTATCGGCCCTGATTAATTCCATGAAGATCGTCGGTAAAGATTTGAATCAGGCCCGGGTGGTTATCAATGGAGCAGGAATGGCCGGACTGGTCAGCGCCGACCTCTTGATTAAGGCCGGGGTCAAACAGGTCATTATCTGCGATCGGGACGGGGCCTTATACAAGTACCGACCCAGGGGAATGAGCTGGGCCAAATGGGAGATCGTCAAGAAAACCAATCCGGATAACTTTACCGGGACCTTAGAGGAGGCCTTAAAAGGGGCGGATATCTTTATCGGCCTTTCCGTAGGGGGGGCCTTGAAACCGGAGATGGTTCGCTCCATGGCCAACGATCCGGTTATCCTGGCCTTATCAACACCGATCCCGGAGATCATGCCGGAACAGGCCCGTCAAGCCGGGGCCAGGGTCATGGTTTTTAACCGGGCTGATTTTCCCAATCAGTCGGATGTGGCTATGATTTTCCCAGGGTTTTTCCGGGGTGTGCTGGACAGCCGGGCCAGTAATATCAATGACACCATGGCCCTGGCTGCGGCCCAGGCTCTGGCCGATTGCGTTACCCCGGAGGAATTGTCCCCCGATTATGTAATGCCCAAAATTTTTGATTTCCGTACCGCTCCCCGGATAGCCGAGGCCGTGGCCAGAGCGGCCATCCAGACCGGAGAAGCCAAGGGAGATGTCGATCCCATCGAAATTGCGGAAAAGACCCGCCGTTATGTCTATGAAGGGCAATGGCCGGTTCCCCCTCCTTCAGGTAAAAAGCAGTCTTTAAAAGAAGATTCTCTGGAACTCCATCGACGTTACCAGGGGGTCCTTCAGATTAAAAATAAAATCGCTATTCGGGATAATTACATTTTAGGCCAGTTTTATCTCCCGCCTTTGGCGGAGAGACCGGCCCGGATGATCCGGGAGAACCCGGAGCTGGCCTATGAATTGACCAGCAAAGGGAATTTAGTAGCTATTGTGACCGACGGCAGTGCCGTTTTGGGACTGGGAAATATCGGTGCCCGGGCCGCCATGCCGGTCATGGAAGGCAAGGCTATCCTCTTTCAAACATTTGGCGGGGTGGAGGCCTTTCCCATCTGCCTGGCCACCCAGGAGGCAGATGAAATCGTTGAAATCGTCAAGAGGATGGAGGCTACTTTTGGGGGTATCAATTTGGAGGATATCTCGGCCCCTCGATGTTTTTACATTGAAAAAAGGTTGAAGGAAGAAATGAATATCCCGGTCTTTCATGATGATCAGCACGGGACGGCTATTGTGGTCACTGCCGCCTTACTGAATGCCGTGAAGATCTCCGATAGAAAAATGGAGGATCTACAGATCGTGATAAACGGGGCCGGGGCCGCGGCCATTGCCGTCAGTAAACTGCTTCTGGGAATGGGGGTCCGCCAGATCATCCTTTGTGACACCTTGGGGGCCATTTTTACCGGACGAACCGAGGGTATGAACTGGATCAAAAATGAAATGGCCGAACAGACAAATCCTGAGAAGAAAAAAGGGGCCCTGTCCCGGGTAATCCGCGGGGCCGATGCCTTCATCGGACTTTCGGTAGCCGGTGCTTTAACCCAGGACATGGTCCGTTCCATGGCCAAGGCCCCGATCATTTTCGCCCTGGCCAATCCCACTCCGGAGATCTTGCCGGACCAGGCCAAAGAAGCCGGGGCCTTGATCGTGGCCACCGGCCGGTCGGATTTTCCCAACCAGGTCAATAATTCCCTGGTTTTTCCCGGAGTATTTCGGGGGGCCTTGGATGTGCGGGCCAGGGTTATCAACGAATCCATGAAAATCGCCGCGGCCCAAGCCATTGCCGGTATGGTACAGGATAAGGAACTGGAGCCGGATTACATTATTTCCAAGGGTATGGATTTTCGTGTCCCGCCGGCGGTGGCCAAAGCGGTGGCCCAAAGCGCCATCGAGAGCGGAGTGGCCAAAATTATAATGGATCCGGAACTCATTGCCCAGCAGACCCGGAATATGATTTATGAAGGGGAACTGGGATACTTCAAAGGGGACGGCTTTGTTCTGGAAAGTGCGCGTTGAAAAAATCAGGCAATAGGTGTGGCACATAAGGCATAAGGCAAGGGGCAAGGAGCAAGGAGCAAGGAGGAGGAGAATAAAGCTTAGAAAATAAGGGTTGGTGGTTCAAATTTGCCCAAATATTTCATGAAAAAGAGAAGAGGCGAAGGAAATGGTCGATAGTTGTCCCGGGGAAAAATTTCGAGAAGGGGCTAGTTTCCCTTCCTCTTGTGAAGCATTGAATGAAGAAACGATCCGGAAGAAGGTCCTGGCCCATTTGCTCTGGAATAAAGGTTATCTCTTGGATGAGATAGAAGAAGATGTGCCCTTTGAGCTTAAGACGGAAAAAGAGATTTTCAATCTCAGGGTTTCTCTGGTGATTCGAATAGAAGGTCGCCGCCTGATAATGATCAAATGCGGGCCCGGATCTATCCTGGCCAGGGAACGGGCCGCCTTGGCCCAGTCTCGAATCCTTTCAGAATATCAGATCCCTCTAACCGTGGTCTCCAATGGGCAAGAGGCGACGCTCCTTGACACCCTATCCGGCGAAACCTTGGATTGCGGCCCGGATGTTATTCCGGATAGGGAACGCCTCATATCCCAGGAGAAAAGTTTTAAATTTATTCCTTTGCCGGAAAAACGTATTAAGCTCGAAAAACAGATCCTGGCTGCTTTTGAAGGGCTGGGACTTCATGGGGAATGCGGGTGAGGAAAAAAAACGTTGAGCGTTCGGTGTTCGTTGTTCGGCGAAAAATCTCTCTTTCCCTTAGCTGCTGATTACGATCGGGTTTCGTCCCAAAAAATTCATGACAGGTAAGGAGTTGGATTAAAACCAATGGGGGTTTGATTCTACTCGACGAACGACGAACGCTCCTGCCAATCGCAGGCGCCGAACGTTTTTACTGCTTCCCAATATATCCCGCCCGCTCTTTGATCATGGTATTTATCTCGTCCCTATGTGCAATTAAAAAATCCAGGATTTGTTTGGAGCGGAAAATAATGGCGGTCAGATCCTGGGTTTGTATTTCCTCGGTCTTAAGGAGCAATTGGTTTTGGAACAGGAAGGAAACGATAGTATCTTCCGCATCCAGTTCTACCTGAAAACGGTTCTTTAAAAAATCCAGCCAAAAACCGAATTCCTGGGTATGGTCCAAATGTTCAATCGGAATTCCGGTTTCCAGACTCATCTGTTGATAAGATCCGGGCTGTTGCTTTGATCCTTTCAGATAATCCAGGACGTGGGCTACTTGATGAATAAAGGTGGAATCCTGAATATGAGGGGTGATGGCCAAATAGAGATGGTTTGGATCCGCTTCTTTGGTTTTATTGGCATTGACCATGATCCCGGCACTTTCAGCCAGGGACTGGCCCGGGATCTCCTGCCCGGAAACCCCCAGATTTCGATAAGACTCCAGATCAATGCATTTTATGGTTAAGGAACTCTCCAGATACCCCTCTTGTATTAAAACCTCAATTATTTTTTGAGAACGCCCGTAATGGACCTCGGGAAGACGGAAAATCTGTGCGCCGGCCTCTTGGTTTAACGGCTCATTTTTCCTGAGATAAAGTTCCCCTTCACGGCCAAGGTGACACCTTTTGAATTTTTTCCCGCTCCCGCAAGGGCAGGGGTCATTACGACCCGCCTTAATCATGGTGGACTCGTATTACAAACTTATTATTCATCTTCGGCCTCCAAATTATTCTTCAATGATATCCGCCTTCAGGGCATCATAAGACCAAACCGGGACAGGACCCTCTTCTCCATTGGCCGGATCGTACCGATGTCGGTAGGAGGCATTGGCTTTCATGGTTTTCATGGTCCAATCCCAGCCACGGACAAAATAGGGGCATTCATCATTAAAACAGACATATTGGAATTCCGTCCCCCAGGTGGAGGCCGAAGGGGTCTTCCATTTTTTCATTTTCTGCCCGCAGTAGGGGCAGATAGTTTTCTTTTCATCCATATTTCAGCTAATCCTTATTATGATTAATAAATTTACTTTCTAAAACCAGGTGGCCCGTGAAAGCTTGATTTTTCCCCTCTTCCTAAAGAGAAATTAATTTCTACTAAAATAAGGGGGATTATAAGCTTTGTCAAGGATCGAACGCTGATAATTACTTCTAACTTAAAAAGAAAAAATATTGACATTTTATAGATTGATTTGATAGTAAGAAACCAAGTTTATTCTATACCGATAAAACGACTTGCCCATAAGCAACAATACCTTGATCTTGAAAAGGCTTGCTCCTCGCTTTATGCCGAGAATTAGTAGAGTTAATAAGGGAGGAGGTGAATTCAAATTTCGACCTTTTGGCCGGAGATAAAGATGTACCTTTTGGTTAAAGGCGCTCTTGATAACAAAAGTAATAATCTACTCACCTTAATCTCTAACCATTTCCAAAATAATATCAACCTAAAAACTTGAAAGGAGAAGAAGCGATGAAGAAGTTTACTTTTGGATGGGGCATGCTGCTTGTTGCCTGCCTGGTTGTGGTGATGTGTTTTCCCGTTTGGGGGCGAACTATTAAAATCGGTGTTATCGGGCCGATGCAATTTATGCAGGGTAAGGGGCATTGGAACGGGGCTACCATGGCGGCTGAAATCATTAATTCCCGTGGGGGCGTGCAGGTCGGCAAGGAAAAAATGAAAATCGAGCTGGTCAAGGCCGACTCGAATGAATTTTTGAATGTGACCGATGCCACCAACGCCATGGAACGTTTGATGACCCAGGACAAGGTGGATTTTGTGGTCGGCGGGTTCAGGAGCGAAGCTGTTTTGGCCATGCAGGATATAGCCATGGACTATAAAAAAATCTTTATCGACTGCGGAGCCGCCCATCCGGAACTCTGCCTGCGGGTAGGCAAAGACTACAACCGCTATAAATATTTTTTCCGGGGGGCCCCGTTTAATTCCAACTACTTAGCTGCCGTCGCCTTCGCCCAGGTGGCTCAAGGTGCGGAAGTCATTAAAAGGGAGTTGAAAGTCCCGGTCAAAGTGGCCATTGTGGCCGAAAAGGCCGTTTGGGTGGATCCCATGATTAAGGCAGCCGAGGTCACTATTCCCAAGATGGGTCTGGAGATTGTTGGGACCTGGCGACCTTCGGCCGTGGCCACGGATGTCACTGCCGAGCTTTCGGCCATTCAGAAGAGCGGGGCCAATTTGATCCTTACCATTTTTTCATCCTCAGTAGGGATTCCCTTTGCCCGCCAGGCCGGGGAACTCAAAATCCCGGCCCTCCAGACGGGCATCAATGTAGAAGCCCAAAAAGACGGCTTCTGGGAAGCCACCAAAGGGATGGGTAACTATGTCATTACCCAGAACACCTACATCGTAGGTGTGGAACAAACTACGGTGACTAAGTCTTTTGTCGACCGCTATATGAAAGAATTCGGGGAAACACCGACCTATACGGCCGACACCTATTCTATGATCCTATATGGATTGGTTCCGAGCATTGAAGCCGTGGGGAGTCTCGATAGCGATAAGATCGTGGCCAATCTGGAAAATCGGGAATATTATACCACCGCTGGAAAAATCAAGTATATGAAGGATGCTCAAGGTAAACCCCTGCACGACTTGACCTGGGGACCCGGGTATGAGACCGGCGCTTGCGGCCAATGGGTGGACGGCAAATTTGTCGGAGTCTGGCCCTATCATTGGAAGATGACCCCGACTTCTCCCGAAGTCACTTACTCCGGGATGGTTCCTGTAAAGCTGCCCCCTTGGATGAAGAAGAAGTAAGGGGTATTGAATCGAATATAAGATCTCTTTTGGATTCGAACAATTTGAGATAAACGACATTATTGTTGCGAGTTGCGAGTTGCGAGTTGAAAGCGAAAAGGGATTGAGCAGACAACCCGTAACCCGTAACCCGTAACGATGATATTTCAACCCCCTTTAAAATAAGGGGGAAAACTTGTTATTGAGGCCTTATGAATATAATCATCACCGGTTTAATCACCGGCAGCATGCTGGCCCTTTTGGCCATTGGTTTCTCTCTGATCTTCGGGGTGGCCCGTATCGTCAATATCGCCCACACCGCCTTTTATATGGTCGCCGGTTATTGCATTTATTATTTGTCCATCAAGCTCGGGCTTAATTCCATCCTGGCGATGTTGATCGCGGTTGTTGTCGTCACCCTGCTCGGCCTGCTGGCCTACAAATTTGTTATTGATCCGATCCGCGAACACGAGGGGGCGGTTTTAATCGCCACCATTGCCCTGGCCATGATTTTACAGGAAATTATTTTAAGGATATTCTCCGGAGACTACCTGAGCGTTAGGTTCCTGATCAGGGGATACTTCTCGATCGGAAGCAACAAGGTATTTTATCAACAACTACTGACCTTTGCCGTGGTACTGGTGATTCTCTTTCTTGTTTGGTTCTTGTTGATGAAGACCAGGCTGGGTCTGGCCATCCGTTCCACGGCCGAAGACCGCGAGGTGGCCAATCTGATGGGTATGAACGAAAGCCGGCTGGCCATGATCACTCTTGGGATATCCGTGGCCCTGGCCGGAATCACCGGGGCCGTGATCGTACCCTTGGCCGTTCTGAGCCCTTCTATGTGGATGGAGCCTTTGATTTTGATGATGGCTGTCGTGGTCCTGGGCGGATTGGGCAGCATCAAGGGGAGTTTTGTGGCTGCCTATATACTGGGGTTTACCGAAGCACTGGTGACTTTCCTGATCCCAACGGGCGCTTTTTTGAAAGGGTCCATCGCCCTGTCGATTATGATCCTGGTCCTGCTGATACGGCCGGAAGGGCTATTTGGTATCGCTTTTGAGGAAGAGAGGTAAAAAGGCATGGGTTTGCTTGGATTTTATTTTAGAAAATTATTTACCCTCCTGCGCGGAGAGGTGCTGGTCCTCCCCAGTCGAACCATTGTGGGGCTTTTCGTTTTACTCCTGCTGGGCCTGCCACTTGATCACCCAGGATCCCTATATGCATCCGCATCCTCATTTTGACCAGCATCTTTGCCATCCTGGCCGCCAGTTGGGACCTTCTTGTCCGGCTTCACCGGTCAGATGAATTTCGGCCATGCCCTTTTCTTCGGTGTGGGGGCCTACTACCTCCGCCATCTTGAATATCCAGCCCACATTCCCCCCTGGGGAAGCATACCCTTGGGGGCTGATGGTCGCGGTCCTGGCCGGTCTTATCATCGGGATTCCCTGCCTCCGCTTGAAACACACCTACCTGGCTCTGACCACCCTGGCCTTTCCGATCATTTTGCTTGGGATCGTTACTGCTTTCCCCAATCTGACCGGTGGTGAATTGGGAATTTCCGGGATTGACGCGTATTCACCAACTCCCTGATCGGCGGTTATTATTTTCATGTGATCACCATGCTGGTGTTGTGTTTTATCATGTGGAAGATCACCGATTCCAATACGGGTATTATTTTTCATGCCATCCGGGAAGATGAATTGGCCGTGAAGGCTTCGGGGATCAACACCACCCGTTATAAATTACTGGCCTTTTGCCTGAGCGGCTTTTTTGCCGGCATTTCCGGCGGACTCTATGCCCATTATATGAGGATTGCCGGCCCATCCACCCTGGAGGTTTCCATGTCCTTCAATGTGGTGATCTGGGCCATCTTCGGAGGAATAGCCACCATCTACGGTCCCATTGCGGCGGTATTTATCCTTTTCCCCTTATTGGAATTTGTCCGCTTCTGGCCCGAATACCGCACCATGATTTTTGCCGTTGTGGTATTAATTATCCTCTTGTATATGCCGGAAGGATTGATCCCCTGGGTAAGAGACAAGATTGAAAAAGAATGTCCCCGGTGCAAGGTCAGAAATGTGGCCACGCGGAAGAACTGCCGGGTTTGTACGGCGGAATTGGATTGAAAGAAAAATACAAGGTCTCAAGGGGCACGAGGGTTAAGGATCACGATACGGAGTGAAATGATCGGAATCTTAGACCTTGAGCCCGGGATTTGTTTGAACTTCGAACCCATTTTCTTAAAAAGGAAAATTAAAGGAATGTATTATGAACCCAAAAGAAACTTATTTGTCCAAACCCTGGATTAAATACTACCCGGAGAAGGTACCGGCCGAAGTCGAGGTCCCGGAAGTCTCGGTCATGGATCTGTTCGATCAGTCGGTGGAAAAATATGGAAGCCGCCCTTCCTTAATCTTTTATGGTAAGAAAATCACTTACCGGGAGATCAAGGATTCGGTAGACCGTCTGGCCACTGCCCTGGCGGATTTAGGAATTAAAAAGGGGGATACGGTGGCCTTGTATCTTCTGAACTGCCCTCAATATGTCATCTCTTATTTTGCGGTGCTCAGGGTGGGGGCTAAGGTCACCCCGATCAGCCCGGTCTATACCAGTATCGAAGTCAGGCATCAGATCAAAGACAGTGAGGCCAAGATGGCCATATGTCAGAATATTCTCTTTGAAAACCTGGCCAAATCCGGTGTACAGCCGGAACAGGTGATTCTGACCAGTATTGAAGAATACCTTCCGACTATGAAAAAATGGTTCGGAAAGAAAACCCAAGACCACAGCGGGAAGGAAGCCCCTTCAGTGGATTCCCTAAAAGGGGTCGGGATTTACTCCTTTCAGGAATTGCTTAAAAAATATTCACCCAATCCTCCCAAGGTGACCATCGATCCCCGGAAAGATTTAGCGGCTTTGCCCTACACCGGAGGTACTACCGGCTTGCCCAAGGCGGCCGAGATTACCCATCGCAACATGGTAGCCGTCCAGTCTCAAACCCGGGCCTTCTGGCCTATCCTGGAAGACGGCAAAGAAGTGGTCATGGCCTTCCTGCCCTTTTTTCATATTTACGGCCAGGTCGTGGTCATGCTTTCCGGTCTGGTCCAGGGTTCAACCCTGGTCTTGTTTACCACCCCGGATATCGAAGATATCCTGGAGGCTATGGAGCGCTATCAGGCCACCGGCTTCTTCGGTGTGCCTACCCTGTTTGAATTACTGAAGGAATACGAGAAAACCGGACGGGTCAACTGGAAGCGGCTGAAAATGATCGTCTGCGGGGCCGATACCCTTCACGATTCCACGGTCGAGGCCTGGGAGAAACGGACCAACACCACTATATTAGAAGGTTATGGGATGACCGAAACCACCTCCGTAAGTCATGGGTCTCCTTATAATCGGCCCAAGAAAGGCTCTTTCGGGGTACCCATTCCCAATGTGAAAGCAGCCATAGTTGAGCATGAAGGAACGGAATTTATGCCCGTTGGAGAGGTGGGTGAATTGATACTGGCCGGGCCGAATATTATGAAAGGCTATTGGAAAAGACCCGACAGTAATAAGGAAACCATGATGGAAATTGACGGGGAGACCTGGCTGCGCACCGGAGATCTGGTCAGCATGGACGAAGAGGGTTATTTTCATTTCTTTGACCGCAAACGGGACCTGATTAAATATAAAGGGTATTCGGTCTTCGCCCGGCATGTGGAGGAAGTCCTCTTTCAACATCCCCAGATCAAGGCCGCCGGTGTCGTCGGGGTTCCTGACCCCAAGGTGGGCAACATAATCAAAGCTTATTGCGTCTTAGAGAGTGAAGCCAGAGGAAAAATCTCGGAAGAGGAAATTATTGAATTTTGCGGTCAGAAACTGGCTCATTATAAAGTCCCCAAGATCATAGAATTCCGAGGTGAGCTGCCCAAGACCGATGTGGGTAAGGTCTCCCGGCGAGAACTAAGAGAAGAGGGTGAGGAAGTCTGATATGGCCGTACCATTACTGGAAGTTGAAGGATTGTCTAAAAGCTTCGGGGGTCTGCGAGCGGTCAATGACATCCGGTTTCGCATGGAACAAAAGGAGGTCATCGGTCTTATCGGTCCCAATGGGGCGGGAAAAACCACCTTGCTGCGGTTATTCACCGGGATACTCAAACCGGATACCGGTAGTATCCGATTTAAGGGAAAAGAACTGGTGGGGATGAAAACCTGGGATGTGGTCAACCTGGGTGTGTCCTGTACCTTTCAGAATATGAGACCTTTCCGCAATCTGCCGATTATTGCCAATGTCATGGTTTCCTGTCTGTCCCCCCGATCCATGAAACATGGGGAGTGGGTCAAACGGGTGGAGGCCAAGGCCATGGATGCCCTGGAATTCGCCGGCATTTCGGATATGGCCCTGGAAAAGGCCTCGGTTTTGTCCCAGGGCGATTTAAAGCGTTTGGAAGTGGCCAGAGCCGTGGCTACCGACCCGGAATTGCTCCTCTTAGATGAGCCTTTCGGGGGTTTAAGTCCGGCGGAAACCGATTTGATGGCTAAATCCATTCGAAGGCTCCATAAAGGAGGACGTTTCGGAAGGTTGCACAGCGAGGGGCCGGCCATGATTATTGTCGAACACAAATTACAGCAACTAATGAAGATTGTTGACCGGATCATCGTCCTGAACTTCGGAACCCTTCTGGCCGAGGGAACACCCGAAGAAGTGGTCAATAATCCCCAGGTCATTGATGCTTACCTGGGTCAAGGAGGAGGGGAGTAACCGTGCTCTTAGAAATCGACCATTTAAACGTCCGTTATGAAAAGGCCGTGCTCATCAATGACCTGAGCATGGGTGTGGATACCGGAGAACTGGTCAGCCTGGTCGGCCCCAACGGGGCAGGAAAATCAACCAGCCTTCGGGCCATCACTGGTCTGGTGGCCTGGGAAAAAGAGATCAAACGCCGTTCTACCGCTGGAGAGATCCATATAGAAGGCACGGTAACCTTTGATGGCCAGAGGATTGATCATATCCCGGCCCATGAAATCGTCCGTATGGGGTTGGTGTTATGTCCGGAACGAAGAAGACCCTTCCGGGAAATGACCGTTTTGGAGAATTTGATGGCCGGGGCCTATTTACAAAAAGACAAGAAAAAAAATCAGGATACTTTGGCCAAGGTGTATGATTTATTCCCGGTATTAATGGAAAGATCGAAACAAATCTCGGGAACCCTGTCGGGAGGAGAACAACAGATGCTGGCTATCGGGCGGTCTTTTATGTCCGAACCGAAACTCCTGTGCATCGACGAACCTTCAACAGGCTTGGCCCCCAAGATGCGGGCCGAGGTTTTCGAAAAAATCGTACAAATCAACCGGCTGGGAATAACCATCCTCTTGGTCGAACAGGAAGTCAGTACGGTCTTTAAAATGGCCAAACGCAATTACGTCCTTTCTTCAGGGAAAATAATTGCCCAGGGAACGGGCGAACAATTAATGGAAGACGAAATCATACGCAAGACTTACTTGGGACTTTAAAAAAAACAGGCAAAAGGCACCTGCGGACAGGCAGGGGCGAGAGGCAATAGAAGAATTAATTAATAAGGTAATACCAATACCTAAAATCCTCTCGCCTCACGCCTCTCGCCTCACGCCTGAATTTTAAGTGACCAAACCTTTGATCTTCCCAATATCCTTTTCCCGACCCAGCAGGACCAGCCCATCCGAATCCTTGACCACAAATTCTCCCGGTGGAGAAAGAATGAAAGCCGGGGGTATCAATTGATTAACAGCAATGATATAAACCTGAAAAAGGGTTTTCAATTTTAAGTCTTTTAGCGATTTACCGACGAATTCCTTGGGCGGCGCGGCCTCTATGATCGTGTAATCCTCGGATAAGGGGATAAAGTCCAGGATATTTCCTTTGGAAAGCCCCTTGGCCACCTTCTGTCCCATGGCCTTCTCGGGAAAAATAATCTCATCGGCCCCGAGTTTTTCCAGAATATGGGCGTGATCCTCATCCTGGCATTTGGCTACGATTTTCTTGGCCCCTAATTCCTTTAAATAAAGAGTGGTTAAAATGGAGTTGCTGATATCCTCGCCCATGCTGACCACTACGGCTGCGGCTTCGGTAATCCCCAAGCCGACCAGAGATTCTTTATGAATAGCATCAAGAATAACGGCTTCGCTGACGAAATCCTGTATCCGGGCTATCCGTTCCCGGTTTCGGTCGATGGCCAGGACCTCATTTCCGTCTTCAAACAGCGTCTTGGCCACATGGAATCCGAAATTTCCAAGACCGATGACAATAAATCGTTTCATGGAATCCTCCTAACCGGTCATAACCCCTTCTTCGCCGTACGAGATGGGATACCGTTCTTCTTTTTTGGCGATCGAATACCCCAAACTGAGTATTCCCACTCTGCCCAAAAACATGGTGATGATAATGAGAATCTTACTGACCGCTTCAAGGTGAGGGGTTATTCCTACAGAAAGCCCTACGGTTCCAAAGGCGGAGACCACCTCAAATAAGACTTCCATGAGCCCTCCCTTGGCTTTGGGAAAAGGCAGGTTTCCACCTTCCACAATTAGAATCAAGGTGGTCAGGATCAGTATCAAACTGCCGGCCAGGGCAAACAAAAAAATCGCCCGGGAAACCACCTCCTCCGGAACAGTACGCCGAAACAAATGAAGCCGGTTCTTCCCTTTCAAGCGATTCCAAAGCAGTCCACCCAGAAGGGCAAAAGTGGTGGTCCGAATTCCGCCGCCGCAGGATCCTGGCGAGGCCCCGATAAACATCAAGATGATCAGCACCAGCAAAGAAGCGTTGGTGAGGGAGGTCAAATCGATGGTATTGAATCCGGCCGTACGAGCGGTCACCGACTGGAAAAATGCGTTTAATAACCCGGTTGGTATTGAAAACCCGGACAAGGCGTCATCATATTCGATCCCGTAAAGAATCAGGCTGCCCCCGAAGATCAAGATGACGGAGGTAATTAGAACCAACCGGGAATGAAGGGATATTTTGACCCGCCCCCCCTTAATCTTCTTCTTTACCAAACCAGTTATTTCATGGGCTACCGGAAAACCGATCCCCCCGAGAATGATCAGAAAGGCGATAGTCAGACTGACCGTATAACTGTCCTGAAATTTGATAAGGTTATCGGGGAAAAGGGAGAAACCGGCATTGCAAAAGGCAGAAATGCAGTGAAAGACAGCCAGATAAAGCGCACGGGGAAACGAATAAAGCTGACGCCAGTACAATAAAAGGATCATTGCCCCGAAGGCTTCAATAATAAAGGTAAAGAAAAAGATCAGCCTTAAAAGTCCCCTTAATTCATCCAGGGGGCGGGGACTGTAAGAGGCCTGCAAATGAAACCGGCTTTTAAATCCGATGTCCCGGCCAAGACTCAGAAAAAACCAGACCGAAAAGGTGGTGATCCCCAGTCCGCCGGTTTGGATTAACATTAAAATAACCAGTTGACCAAAAAAACTGAAATGGGTTCCCGTGTCCACCACGGTGAGTCCGGTTACACAAAGGGCCGACGTGGAAGTAAATAACGCATCCAGGAAGGACAATTCCATTCGGGGATTGGAAAAAGGCAGCCAGAGCAGGAATCCGCCGAGAAGGATGACCAATAGGTAACTTAAGATGAAAGCGGTACCGCCTTCCAGCTTGCGGACCTTTTTGATTATTGAATAGGGGGTAAGGACCATGATCATATTGAAAATTTTTAAAGGCGCACCTGGGCCCCGATCTCAATAACCCGCTCGGGGGGGATACCGAAAAAAATGGTGGGGTTCATGGCATTCCGGGACATCAGGGAAAACAAGACCTTGCGCCATGAAGACATCTGGGACTTTCCGGTGGTAATCAAGGTTTCCCGGCCTAAGAAAAAAGAGGTCTCATTGATTTTTGTTTTTACGCCGAGCCGGCCGGCCAGAGACATGATTTCCGGCATCCGGGGCGTCTCCATGAAACCATATTGGGCGATGATTCGATAAAATCCCTGGCCCAATTCCTCCAACTTAACACGATCTTTGACATCGATGCGAGGAATATCCTGGGTCAAAATGGAGAGCAGGATCACCTGTTCAAACAGAACCCGATGGTGTTTGTAATGGTGCATAAGGGCCACAGGTACCCCTTTGGGATTGACGGACATGAAAATTGCCGTTCCTGGAATCCGGTAAGGTTTTTTTTGCTCGATGTCTTTTAAAAATAGATCCATGCTCAGACGGAGGGCGAACACTTCGCTTAGAATTTTTCGACCCTTCCGCCAGGTGGTCATGCTTAGGGTTATGAGGATGGCCACACCGATGGTAAACCATCCTCCATCCAGAATTTTCAATAAGTTTGCTCCCAGATAACTGATATCAAAGCACAGAAAAATTCCTACCAGCAAACCGGCCTTCCAAATCGGCCATTTCCACAGCCGGGTAACTACCAGATAATATATAATCGAGGTAATCCCCATAGTCGCTGTAACGGCAATTCCATAGGCCCCGGCCATGCGGCTGGATTCCCGAAAGGCCAATACCAGGCCGATACACCCGACCATCATGGCCCAGTTCACTTCGGGCAAATAGATCTGACCCTGCTGCTGGGCCGAGGTGTGGACAATACGAACCCGGGGAAGGTAGCCCAGTTGTATGGCTTGTTGGGTTAAGGAATAAACTCCCGAGATCATGGCTTGGGAGGCAATTATCGTGGCTAAGGTGGAAAGAATCACGGAGGGATAGATCAACATTTTGGGGACCAGACTGAAAAAGGGATGGGAAGCGGTGTTGGGTTGGGTCAGGAGCAGTGAGCCCTGGCCGAAATAATTAAGAAGCAGGGCCGGAAAGGCCAAGCCAAACCAGGAGAGACGGATGGCCTTGGGGCTGAAGTGCCCCATGTCGGCATATAGGGCTTCTCCTCCGGTGATACAGAGAACCACGGAACCCAGGACAACGATTCCGTGAATATGGTTGCTGGCGAAAAATTTAAAAGCATACCAGGGGTTGATCGCCCAAATCACTTCCGGATTTTTTAGTATGGAAGAAAAGCCCAAGACCGCGATGGTTCCAAACCAGACGATCATGACCGGTCCGAAAAATTTTCCGATGGCGGCCGTTCCTCGCTTCTGGGCAAAAAAGAGCAAAAGAAGAATAATACTGGTCAGGGGAATGATAAAGGGTTTGGAGGCGGTGGTGGCGATTTCCAACCCTTCAACGGCGGAAAGAACAGAAATGGCCGGAGTAATGATTCCATCTCCATACAGGAGGGCTGCTCCGAAGACGGCGGCCAGCACAGCCACATGATAACTGCGGGCCGACATTTTGTCTTTGGTTTTACGCAGCAGGGCCAATAAAGCAAAAATTCCCCCTTCCCCCCGGTTATCGGCTCTCATTATGAAGCTTACATATTTTATGGTGACCACAATCGTCAGAGACCAAAAAATGAGGGAGAGGACCCCGAAAATATTAATCTGGTTCAGGGCAATGGCATGAAGCCCGTGAAAACATTCCCGGATGGCGTACAAAGGACTGGTGCCGATATCACCATAAACCACTCCCAGGGCACCCAGGGACAAGATCAGTAAACCCGGTTTAGGTATTGTTTCTGTTTCGGAATTGGAGGTTTGTGTATTGGGAGTCATAGATAAAAAGTGGTCAAATTTACCTTTTTAATTACGACTAAGGCAAGCTTTTTCTTGTACTCCGCTCCGGTCTATTTTTTAGATTTGGAATAACAAAGACTACCCATTTTTTTCAAATTACCCCGATCAGGCGAGAGATGACCAGTCGCTGGATTTCCGAAGTCCCTTCGCCGATTTCCAACAGTTTTTGATCCCGGTAAAACCGTTCCACATCGTATTCCTTCATCAGACCGTATCCCCCGTGGAGTTGAACGGCATGGTTGGCACAGCGGTACATGACTTCGGAACAATAAAGTTTGGCCATGGCCGCTTCTTTGGCGTAAGGTTTACGGTTATCCCTGAGCCAGCAGGCCTTGTACAGGAGAAGCCGGGCCAATTCAATTTCCAGGGCCATATCAGCCAGTTTAAAAGAATTGACTTGAAAGGAGGCAATGGGCTTGCCGAATTGCAAGCGTTCGGTTGTATAACGCCGGGCCATATCAAAACACCCTTGAGCTCCCCCCAGTCCCATAGCCCCAATACTCAACCGCCCGCCATCCAGGGTTCCCAACATTTGATGAAATCCTTCTCCCTGGGGTCCGAGAAGATTATTGTGGGGGACTCGGCAATCGTCAAAGTAGAGTTCACTGGTATTGGACCCCCGCCACATCAGCTTCCCATGCATGGGCCGGGCTTCAAACCCTTTCGTTCCGTTTTCAACCAGGATACAACTGAGTTCCTTTTTCCCACCCTCCCTGATCCCGGTCCGGGCCAGGACGGTTACCCCGGCGGTAATATCGGTGGAGGCGTTGGTAATAAAAATTTTGCTGCCGTTAATCACCCATTCATTTCCGTCCAAGAAGGCCGTCGTTTGCGTGTTCCCGGCATCGGACCCGGCATTCGGTTCGGTAAGCCCGAACCCCCAGAGTGTTTCTCCACTGCAAAGTTTCGGTAGATACTTCCTTTTCTGCTCTTCGCCGGCATAATAGTAAAGGGGACCGATCCCCAGTGAATTTCCGGCGGCGACTGTGGCGGCATGGGACCCGTCAATCCGGGCGATTTCCTCCACCGCAATAATATAGGAAATATAATCCAACCCCTGACCACCGTAGTCCTCGGAAACAAACATACCGAAGAGGCCCAGCTCCCCCATGGCCCGGCAGGTTTGATAAGAAAATTCTTCTTTTTCGTCCAGTTCCCGAGCCTTGGGTTTGATTTCTTTTTCAGCAAAATCCCGTACTGACTTTCGGAGTATTTCCTGTTCCATGGTCAAGGAAAAATCCATAAGGTGGTCTCCCTTAATAATTTGAATTGATTCTGATTATACCTAACCCGGACAAGCCGGAATTTGAAAATGCAAATTGGAAATTGCAAAGTGCAAATTTATGGAAAACGGCTGATCAGAAATAATCAATTGATCCTCTATTTATAGAGTGTTGATGATCTTCTTGAAAATATTCTATCCATTTTGAGAAGACTTCTATTCTTTAGTTACTAATTTATTGTTTAATTCTTCTTTCATTTCTTTCCAAAAGAAAGCCAATAATGCCGGATCCAAAGAAATACAACCGCCCCCAAAGCCCCCAGAAAGACTCCGCCCAAGACATCAAAGGGATAGTGTTCCCCTACATACACCCGAGAATAACCGACCACGACGGCAACAGGAATAAATAAATAGGTCCAGGATCGATAAGCATAAGAGAGAAAAAAGGCGGCCCCGAAGATATTGGCTGCATGATTGGAGGGGAAAGATAAAGATCTTGGACAGGGGATGAAGGAATGAACCCCGGACAGGGTATTGCATGGCCGGGGGCGGTCAAAAAGGTGTTTAAAGAAAAAGCTGTTGGAATAATCCAGGATTCCCACCAGCAGAGCTAAGAGAAAAAGGGTTACCTTTGTTTTTTTTCCGCCAAACAGAAAAAGGAGAAGCCAGGCCATAGCCAACCCGTATTTCCAATAGTCAAATTCGGAGATGGTGGGCATGATGAGGTCAAAGAAGGGGTTTCGGTGTCCCTGGTTGATCCAGAAAAAAAGTTTGGTGTCCAGATCGGATAAATTCATCAGCTAAAAGTACTATAGGAAGGGTACAAAGTCATCAAAAAATTCCAGCGGTCTTGATTTCTCCTTGACAAGGGTTTCTTCTTTTGTAAAAATATACCAACCGTTCCGTTTTTTGTCAATAAGGCAATTATGGGCACCAAAGGCATCAAAACCCGGCAGCAAATTGTAGCCAAATCCTTGCAGCTTTTTTCAGTCAAGGGATATTTCAATACTTCCATCAGCGATATTCTGGAAGCCACTCATATCACCAAAGGAGGCCTCTACGGCCATTTCGGGAGTAAGGAAGATATCTGGAAGGCCGTTTATGTCGAAGTGCACACCCATACCTACGGTTTGCTTTCCCCTTTTTTTCAAGGCCTCAAGGAAGGAAAGCTGAAGGCCACCTTTTGTCCCAATAAAAAATGCCCCGAGAATCTGCTCTGGATCCCGCCACGGGCTCATTGTTCAAATACCCGGTTTGACAACGGTTCCTAAAAGCTATCTTTTATATGGTAAACCTTATATTGGGATGAAGGTCAAAGCCGAATTCCGGACCGAGAAATCAACCAATACGGTCCTGGATTATTATTGGATCCCTGTCGAATAGAATGAAAGAGTGCCGGTTAAAAGCGGGCGACTCCTAACCGTGTAAGTCGGAAAATATCTCCGGGAGGATGGAAAGGGATCAAAAATCTCCTTTTGAATGAATTGAGAATTTTGATCCCTTTTTCCATTAACGGACAAACTGGAAAAATTCCTTCTTGTCTTTTCCGAGTAAATTTATACAGCCGTTTACCTTCTGGAACTCCTGGAGAAAACCTACCTTGGGTGCCCTCCCCAAAATATCTTTGCCTAATAAACAAAAAAATAATATAACAGTATTAAATGCTTTTTAAATAAACCAAGATTTGATCCGTTTCTTCCTTTTAACCCTGGCCAACTTTTTTTTGAAAGTGTGGTGGTCAGAATTGAAAGGCAGGGGCCGAATTGGACTTGGTGTCTCGCCATCCGGGAGTTTGAAGTGGACCCTTATCGGTAATCTAACGGAGGCCACATGCTGTTTAAAGAAGATTATGGAAAATATTTCATTCTTCTACTTAGATGGATTCTCATTATTATCGTTGGAAGTATCCTCTATTTCAGTTATCCCCCCAAAGGGCTATTAACCCCCTCTGTCTTTTTCATCCCTTTTTATGTTCTAACCAATCTGGGGCTGTGGTTGTGTCCGGAGGGCTGGTTTCAGAAACAAAAGTTTATTTTTTTAATTCTGCTGCTGGATATAATCCTTACCACCCTGGCCCTATTTCTGGCCGTCCAAAATGATTCGCAATTTTATCTGGTCTTCTTCCTGATCCTTCTGGTTGCCGCCGCCTCCCGGCGGGCTAGCTGCTCTATTCCGCCTTTGGCCTGATCCTGATCGTCTATGGGGTTTCCTTATATTTAAAGGCCCCGGAAAGATTCCTGCAAACGGACACATTGCTTCGATTTCCTTTTATCTTTATAGTCACCTTTTTTTTCCACGGGATGATGGAATCCTATAATCGAATTTTTCAGGAAAAAGAGTCCTTAACTGAAGATTATCGGGAACTGGAGGTTCTGACCGAGGTGGCCCAATCCATCGAGCAGGATAGGAACCTGCCCAAATTTTTACTTACCTTAACGCAAATCATGACCAATAAATTTGGGCTTCAACGCTGTACGGCGGTTTACATGGATCGAAAAGAAGAAATCGGTTGTATGGTTTCTTCCAATGACAGCCCGGAAAAGCAACCGCTTCTTCTCGATTTGAAAAAATATCCCGCCCTGAAGGAATCTTTAAAAAAAGAAAGCCTATCCGGGGAATCGGAGGTCCTATCTCCTCTATCCGAGAACCCTTCGAGATATATAATAAAAGCTATTTCCTTGGATTTTCGTGATAAAAATCTGGGAACTTTGTATCTCAGGGCCAACACCCCGCATCGGCATTTAACGCATAGGGAAGAATTCTTCCTTAAAAGTTTGGCCCATATCGCGGCCATGGCCATTTTTAATTTCGGATTGGATCGGCTGGCCAAACAACGGGATAGAGGAGAATAAGCCGGCCAGGAAGGCGAATGAAACAATTATCATGGACCCCGATGATCCACTATATATTTATGAACTGGAAGGAATCCTGTCCGATCCTGAAGACTTTTTTAGAAAATATTTTTTGGCCCATTGGCGGGAAGAAGACAGCCATTTCCTGTTTTTTTCCCATCCCCAGGAAGAAGAACTTAAGCAATTTCTAAAAGACCAACCCGGGGGCACCTGGGTTCGGACCCATTGCTTATCCTATAATGACTGGCAAGGTGGGGCGCTTTTGGACTCTTTGTCGGTCGGGAAATTTATTTTTATTTCTCCCTGGATTTCCAGACCCGAGGACCCGGGAGATATTATCATCCGTCTGGACACCGGAGTGGTTTTCGGCTCCGGTACCCATCCGACTACCCGGGACTGCCTTCAAGCCCTCTTGTGGGTCTATGATCAGGATCTTCCCCGAAAGGTCCTGGATTTAGGAACCGGTACAGGCATCCTTTCCTTGGCTGCGTGTTCCTTGGGGGCTGAAGAGGTTTTGGCCTTGGACCTGAATCCAGCCTGTGTTCGGACGACTGAAAGAAATGCCGAGTTGAACCACTTAAGAAACAAGATCAAGATCGTTGAGGGCCGAGCTGAGGAATATATTCAGGAACCGGCCGACCTGGTTCTGGCCAACCTTCACTTCTCGGTTATCAAGGGACTCATTAAAAACAAATCATTCTTTGAAAAAAAATGGGTGATTCTTTCCGGTCTGCTGCGCAGTGAATTCCTGGAAATCAAGCATGGTTTGAAGGTGCCCGGATTCGAAATCCTTCGAGAATGGGATTCCGAATTCACCTGGTTTACGCTGGTGGGGGAAAATACTTTGTGATAGGGGTGGAGGTTTAATATAAAAACAAAAGGTTGAGTTTTTAATATAAAATCAGGAGGAAGGTAAATGCAAGCCACAGAAGAACTAAGAAAAAAAGTGGTCAGCCGGGCCATCCGCAACATTAAAAGGGGTTATGAGGATGACGACTCGAAACGGGGGATGTTTCGGGCGGAGATCAGGCTGGATCTCCAGCGCTCCCGCCTGTTCACCGAATCTTATAAACAAACGGACGGACAGGCTATGGTCTTGCGTCGGGCCAAAGCGCTGGCCAATCTGCTTAATAAAATGGATATTTTCATCAGGGATCATGAACGGATCGTGGGCTACCAAACCTCCGATCCCAACGGAATATATCATCCCATCGACCAGAACTGGAAATCGGTCAAACGGCTGGTGAACAGCGAAGCCGGGAAGACCCTGTTGGATGACGCCGGAAGGAAAGAGCTGGATGAACTCTGTGATTATTGGAAGGGTAAATCCATGAGTGACCGCCATCAGGAAATTTTACCCAAAGATCTTTATAAGTATTGGACCTATGAAGGAACTTTCCTCTGGAGCCAGTTATCCGAACTGGGCATCCCAAATTACGAAGAACTATTAAAAACCGGCTTGAAGGGACGCATCCAGGCCGCCAAAGATCGAATAGAGGAGATCAACCGAACCATCCCTATCGACTATGTGGAACAAAAGGAATTCTTAGAGGCGGTGATTATCTCTTTGGAGGCGGTAGTTAATTTTGCCCGGCGTTATGGCGAGCTGGCTCAGAGCATGGCCCGAAAGGAGAAGAAAAAAAACCGCAAGGCCGAGCTGGAGGAAATCGCCCGCACCTGCGCCTGGGTGCCGGAGAACCCCCCCCGGTCATTTATCGAGGCGATTCAGTTCTTTTTCTTTATCCATCTGGTTCGCTACCTGGAATATTCAACTTTAGGAATCGGAATTCGCCTGGACCTCCTTTTTGGTTCCTTTTATGAAAGGGATTTAAAAGAAGGGAAAATTACCAAAGAGGAAACGCTGGACCTTCTCCAACTGCTCTGGATCAAGCTTAACGAGTTGGGGCTGGTATACTCTCCCCGACGGTCAGTTCCGTCTATGGGGGCGTGGCTTCCTTACAGGCGGTGACTATCGGGGGCACGGATAAAAACGGCAGGGACGTCACCAACGATCTGACCTATCTGGTTTTGGAGGCCGCCAGGCAGTTAAGGCTGATTGAACCGAGTATTGTCTTGAGGATTCACGAGGGAACTCCCGAAGCCTTGTATTCCAAAGCCGTGGATGTGATTAAGACCGGTATCGGCTATCCATCGTTATTTAACGATGAGGCCTTGATTCCCCTTTTTAAACGTTGGGGGGTCCCGGATGAAGACGTTACCGATTATGCGGTCACCGGATGTGTTTACATTGAAATCCCCGGTAAGAATATGATGCGCCGTTCCGTGGGTTATTATGTTTTGCCGAAATGTCTCTGGTGGGCCTTGCACCAGGGGGTCAATCCCAAGACCGGAGAACAGCGTGGGGCCAGAACTCCGGATCCGGCCAAGTTCAAATCCTGGGAAGACGTCCTGGCCGCCTATGTGGAGCAGGTAAAATTTTTTACAAATAAAATTGAACAATTAGAAAGGATCAATCTGGAACTCTATGAAAAATACTGTCCCCGGCCCTTTTATTCCGGGGTGATCGACGGCTGTATAGAAAGCGGAAAAGAATCCCGGAAGTGGGTTTATCCATCCATGGTCCATCACTTTGCCCAGGTGATCGGGGGGACCAATGTGGCCGATTCCATATCCGCCGTTCGCAAGGTCGTCTTTGAAGATAAACGGGTAACCCTGCCGGAATTGATCGCCATTATGGACCGAAACTGGGAAGGAAGAGAGGATATCCGGCAGGCCTGCTTGAACGCCCCCAAATTCGGGAATGATGATGATTATGCCGACCTCATTGCCCGGGAAGTGCATCATCAGGGGAAGCGGCCATGGAAACCATCAAGGATCGCTATGGCCTTTCCAACCGGGGCGACGGCAGCGCTGTCTCGGCCACTTACGGACTGGCGGTCGATACCCCGGCCACACCCGACGGGCGTCTGGATGGGGAACCTTTTGCCGACTCGACCCTGGCCCCTTCGCCGGGGATGGATAAAAAAGGTCCCACAGCCGTACTCAACTCCTGCGCTAAGATCGAAACCATCCAAACCTACAATCATCTGTTAAACCAAAAATTTTTACCCAAATTCCTGGAAGAGGATCTGAAACCGGCCTTCATCAGCTATCTGAAAACATGGAAAGAATTAAATGTTCCTCACATTCAGTTCAATATTGTAGATAAGGCAGACTTTAATCGCCGCCCAGAACCTTCCGGAAAAATATACCGACTTGATTGTCCGGGTAGCCGGGTTCAGTGCCTATTTTGCCGATCTGTCCCGGGGACTTGCAGGACCACATCATCGCCAGAACAGAGCAAAGTTTAGGTTAAATCTAACCAAAGCTATTTGAAATTGGGAGGGTCATAGGGGGTCTTGTTTTTTGGGGTTGTCCACCCCTAAGCCAAAAGCTTCTTTGCCGGGCTATCGTTTGAACTTAATTCAGAGACAGGCCTACACCATTTCTTGAAACAGGCTTGCGTGTACCTGGGGGCCGCCAGGCCTGCCTCGAATCCAACTTTGCCGTCCTGGCCGGGTTGGAAACTCATAATTACCGTTTGGACAATCCCCAAAAAACAAGACCCCCTATGACCCTTGTACAAAAATGTTAGAGATAAATTTTCAGAAAAAGGAAAACTATCCGCTATTATATGAAACCTTTGACCAGTAATCATAACGAAAAAGGGCTTGTTTTTAACATCCAGCAATTCAGTGTCCATGATGGGCCGGGGATCCGAACCACGGTATTTATGAAGGGGTGCCCTTTGCATTGTCTGTGGTGTTCCAACCCTGAATCGCAGGATTTTCTCCCAACCTCATGGTCCGGAATATTTTATGTAAAGGGTGCGGTGCCTGTGTCGAGGTCTGCCCTCAAGGGGCTATCACTCTCACCAAGGAGAGCGGAAGAAAAATTGACCGCGCCAAATGTAACCAGTGCCTGCAGTGTGTTCCGGTTTGTATTTATCAATCACTGAATACCTGCGGCCGATATATGGAGGTCAAAGAGGTTCTTTTTGAAGTTTTAAAAGACCGCCTTTTTTATAAAAATTCCGGGGGCGGGGTTTCGATATCCGGGGGAGAGGCTTTAAAGCAAAGCCGGTTTGTCCTCAATTTGCTGGAACAATGCAAAAATGAGGGGCTCCATACAGCCCTGGATACCTCGGGTTTTGGACCCTGGAAAGAACTGGAAGCCCTTTTACCTTTTGTCGATCTACTCCTGTTTGACCTGAAGCATCTGGATTCGAATGAACACAAGAGAACCACCGGCGTGGGCAATGAACTCATTCTGGAAAACCTGGAAAAAGCTTCCCTGATGATCCCGGTCTGGCTGCGGATTCCGCTCATCGCCGGTATTAATGATTCTGCAGAACACATCAAAAGAATGGCCGTCTTAGGAAAGAGGCTGGACGTCCAAAAGATTTCCTTCCTGCCTTACCATGAAGGGGGAAAATCCAAATGTGAACAGTTAGGTCGGGCTTATCCCTTTCCGGAAGCCCGGGCACCCGGGGAAGAGCATATCCAGACCTTAAAAGGCCTTGTTGAACGGGAAGGGATAACGGTTTCAATCGGCAATTAGTTTTTCTTGGATTACCCTGAGATATCTTTTAGCTTTATTTCCTTTAAATAAAGGCTTGTCTTATTTTTTAGGGTCAGCCAAGCACAGACCTCCCTAATTTTTTCCCCTGCCTCAAAAAAAATTTGGCCGTCCTGGCCAGTCCTTAATCTAAGGCGAAGTAAAACGTTTCATGTCAAGACTATTTTGAGACCCTTAATAATTATCCTTTAGATCATTCTCCAAAGCAAGCAACCCGCTGACCAGCCAAAAATTTGAAATAGTTTGGGTTATCGTCGAAATCTCAAGGGCCAGTTTTTTTCTTGACAAATATTTGTTGAAATTTATAATCATATTATAGTTAAAATATAGTTAATTTATAGCCACATTTCTTCCAACTTTAAGACAGGAATTTCCTATGGTCGTCTCCAAAAAAGAAAAAAAACCTAAAGAATCTGTTTCCATGGAAGAAGAACCTTTCAAATCTCCAAAGGCCAAATTCGAGGTTTTTGGAGAAGAAATGATAGAGAAAGAGGTTAAGCAAAGCGGTAACAGCGGACGTGTTTATCTGCCTCCTGAATGGGTCGGGAAACATGTCAAGATTATAAGGATAGACTGATGAAAGAAAAAAAGACCTTGAAAACAATAAGAATAAGAAAACTGAGTGTCAAGGACTTGCCCCAGATTATCAGGATTGAGGAGGCCATCACCAAAGTCAAAACCAGTCAGCAAAAGAAGGCGTTTTTAAAGGACCATATTCAGAAAGAAAGCAGTGTCAGCTTTGTAGCCCAGACGGAAGGGCAGGTGGTTGGGTTTATCATCAGTGAAATCTTGACCAACAGTTTTGGTTTAGATCAGGGCGGCTGGATTGAAAACTTTGGGATTTTCCCCCAATACATGGGACAAGGCATCGGGCAGACCTTGGCCCGTCACCTATTCGAGAGCTTACCGGAAAAAGAAAATATTCGAAATTTATACTTCAGTCCGCTGGGATTCGGTCGATCTGCTTTCCTTTTTTAAATCAATAGGTTTTGACCGTAGCAGCTTTATCAATCTTTATAAAAAGCTGGATGATAAAGAATAAATTAGTGCAAAAATACTATAAACCAAGCTACAAGGTGGTTTTTTCTGTCATGCCGGGCCTGATCCGGCATCCAGGATTATTAGTGTCTAAATTAATCTGGATTCCGGCTTTCGCCGGAATGACGATCCAATCCCCAGCATAGCAATATTTTTATGCTTCGGGGTGGTTAAAAAGGATTCAGGTAATCAAGAAGGGGTAATAAAATGAGGTACGCAGAGACAGGGTTTAATTTAGAAATCGATCTAACCCGAGGAAACATCGAGAGGGTGGAAACCGACCCAAGAGACACCGAACTTTATCTGGGGGGCCTGGGCACGAACGCCAAGATATTGTGGGACAGGGTTCCCCCTGAAGTTGATCCCTTTTCTCCCGATAATCTGCTTGATATTCAGCGCCGGTCTTTTATGCGGCACACCGGCCACCGGCTGCAATCGTACCATTGTTTCCACCATTTCCCCTCAGACCGAGTTGATGGCATTTTCCATGATGGGGGGATTTTGGGCGCCGGAATTGAAGTATGCCGGTTATGACAAAGTGATCCTTCGCGGCAAGTCCCCCGATCTGGTTTATCTGTGGATAAACAATGACAAAGTGGAAATACGGGATGCCTCTCATTTGAAGGGCAAAGGCGCCGTTGAAACCGCAGAACTTATCCGGCAGGAGTTGAAGGAGCCCAAAGCCCAGGTGGCGGCCATCGGCCTGGCCGGTGAAAACAGGGTCTATTTTGCCTCCATCGAGCAGGGCCGGTCCAGCGCCAGCCGGGGCGGAATAGGCGCCGTCATGGGAGACAAAGGGGTTAAAGGCCATCGCCGTTCGCGGAACCAAGGACATCAATATTGCCCGGCCGGCTGAATTCATGGAGCTTTGCAACGAAGTGCTGGAATATATAAAATTCCGAAATGAAAATCCGATTCCGGGGGTGATGCCCATTTTAGCCGGACTCGGGTCGCCGCAGGAGATGAAAATCCATGATGAAAAATGGCACACCGAAAATTTCATGTGGGGAAATTCCCGCACCCGGAGAAAAGATTTCTGGAACGAGGAAATCGCAAAGAGTGGACGGAGACCATGGAAGCATGCGCGGACGCGGCTGATCAGCTGCTATAACTGTCCGATGAAATGCGGGGCGACCATTTCCCTCCCGGGACTTCCCACCTACATGATGAAATGCTTCTCGAAGCTTACCTATACCATGGCGGCCATGTCGGACCTGGATTTTGGTTTGAAAATCGCTCAACGCGCCACGGAGTATGGAGTGGACGGATTCTCGGCCCCGCAGGTCATGGCCTTCGCCCTTGAGCTTTATGAAAACGGCATTTTGACCGACGAGGACTTTCCGGGGATGCCGTCCGATAACGAGGGGAGATTTTACTGGCTGCTTGACAGAATCGTCCGGCGGGAAGGGATCGGAGACTTCTGGCCAACGGCACCTATTGGGCGGCCAAGCAGATCGGCAAGGGCGCGGAAGCATATGCCCATAATAACATTAAAAAACATGAGCAGCTGCCTCTCAAGCTGTCCATGCTGAATCCCATTTATTTCCTGATGTATGCCACCGGCGAGAAGATAAACATTACCCAGATTGAAGGGCAGTTCCCCCAGGCGCCTTTTCCCACCAGAGAGGAACGGGAAGAGTTTGTGAAGGATTGGATCCAGGTTCCGGATGAAAAATTCAAGCAATATTTTCTGGACTGGGAACTGCGCGGAGAAAACTCGATGCCCTATTATCCGACGGTTCAAATGTGTTGCGACATTGTCGACTGGCAGGAGAGGATGCACTATATCGATGATGCCCTCGGGATGTGCGCCGGTTTGTCCTCATTTCCCCTGAAGCCTCCGTATCATATCCACAATTATCCGAAATTTATCTCGGCCGGTGCCGGGATCGATATGGATGAAGACAAACTGACGCAGGCAGCCAAAAGATACCGGACCCTGGTCCGGGCCATCAATATCAGGAGAGGCATGAGGAGAAAAGATGAGAAGCCGCCCGAAGACCATTGGAAGAAGAGATTTCCCGAACTGGAAAAGGAACTCCTGGACACCTATTACAAATTCAAGGGATGGAATGATGAGGGTATTCCTACGAAAGAGTCCTTGATGAATTGGGTTTGGATTACGTGGGCGAAGATTTCGAGAAGAGAGGCATCTTGACGGATAACGAAGATGACTCCTTCTGAAGAGACCTCGGCGGAAAAAGAGAAGGAATAAAGTGAAGAGGTGGTACCGTCATGGGTGAGAAAAAAAAGAAAATTGTTAAAACAATAAAAGTCGATGTGGATAAATGCAATGGTTGCCGGGCCTGCGAGGTCATCTGCTCCGCCTTTCACGCTACACCGAAATACAGCAGCAACAATCCGGCCAGGTCCCGTATCCGGGTGATTCGTGAACCACTGAAAGACATATATGTTCCGGTATACGCGGGTGAGTATACCCCGGCCGAATGTATGGGCCGGGACAAATACACGATTGACGGAAAGGAATACGACGAGTGCGCCTTCTGCCGGGCTTCCTGCCCATCCAGGGACGTGTTCAAGGAACCCGATTCCGGCCTTCCTCTAAAATGCGATATGTGTGAAAGCGATCCGACTGGAAGAGCCCTTGTGCGTGCAATGGTGTCTGAATGATGCCCTGATTTACGAAGAAAGGGAAGAAGAAGTGGAAGAAGAGGTAGGCGCAGGAGGAGGTGGAGGTCGGGCTTGGAATCACTGGCGGACAAATATGGCTTGGAGAAGATAATGGATACCGTCGCCCGAATGGCATGTCGAAGAAGGGCTGAAAACCATGAAGGCGTAAAGAAGAGGATCGAAGAAAGACAGTGGAAACAGTAGCCGACCTTCAAAGAGATCATCGATGTCATAAAAGAGAAGCGGCGGAGACGCCTTCAAACGATGCTTTCAATGCGGATTGTGCGATACGGTTTGCCCCTGGAACAGGGTCAGGAACTTCAGCATGCGCAAGATCGTCCGGGAGGCCACCTTCGGTTTGACCGAGATAGAAAGCGAAGACATCTGGCGCTGCACGACCTGCGGAAGATGCCCGCAGCGGTGCCCCCGGGACGTAAGACAGATAGAATCCGGAATGGCCTTGCGCAGGATCGCCACGGAATATGGGGTTTTTCCCAATTCCGTCAAGCCTATCCGCACCGTCAGCGCCAGCCTCATCGGCGAAGGCAACCCCTTGAATGAAGAGCGAAAAAACAGGGCCAATTGGGCGGAAGGTCTTTCCGTAAAAACGTTCACCGAAGGGATGGAAATTCTATATTTCCCCGGCTGCTATCTCAGCTATGACCCAAGATTAAAAAAGGTGGCCAGGGCCACGGCCAATATCCTCAACAAGGCCGGTGTGGATTTCGGAATTCTGGGCTCCAAGGAAAATTGCTGCGGAGAAAGCATCCGCAAGACGGGCGACGAGGAATTATTCAAACGCCTGGCCAGGGAAAACATCAAAACCTTTATCGATAACGGCGTGAAGAAAATCCTTGTCTCTTCCCCTCATTGCTACCACACCTTCAAAAATGAGTATCCCGAATTCAGGGTGAACTTCGAGGTGGTTCATATCTCCCAATTTTTATTCGAGCTTATTAATGAGGGAAGGCTTGAGATCAACAAGGAATATGCGAAGAAAGGTACCTATCATGATCCCTGTTACCTGGGCCGGCACAACGGCATATATGACGAACCCCGCGAGACCTTGAAAGAAGGTGCCCGGGTCTGGAACTGATGCGAGATGCCCGATTCGCGGGTGGACAGCCTCTGTTGCGGCGGGGGAGGCGGCAGGATCTGGATGGAGACGCCCAAAGGTGAAAGATTCTCCGACCTCAGGTTGGAACAGGCCATGGAGGTCGGGGCCGAGGTGCTGGTTACTTCCTGTCCGTACTGCATCACCAATTTTGAGGACAGCCGGTTAACCCTGGATGTAACCGAAAAAATAGAGGTTAAAGACCTCACGGAAATATGCAGGAAATATTTAAGGTACATCACGGAGATATGACATTTCACACGGAAGTGGAATCAAGACGGACATAAAGAGATCCGATAAGGACAAAGAGAAGTGGAAAAAGAACAATCGAACAGCTTTGCAAAAGTCTCGCGGACGGCAATTTTGGAGATGTCATGGTCGTCGGTGGAGGGATCAGCGGCATTCAGGCCTCTCTCGATCTTGCCACGGCCGGGTTTAAGGTTTATCTGGTTGAGAAAGCGCCGAGCCATCGGCGGCCACATGGCCCAGCTCGACAAGACCTTTCCCACCAATGACTGCTCCATGTGAATTCTCTCTCCCAAACTGGTCGAGGTCGGCCGGCATCCGAATATCGAGGTCCTGACCTATACCGAAGTGGATCGTGTCGAAGGGGAGGCGGGAAATTTCAAGGTAACCCTGACCAAAAAGCCGCGGTACATCATCGAGGAGCAATGCACGGGTTGCACCTCCTGCGTGGAATACTGCCCGGTTAAGATATCCCGATCAATTTCAATCAGGAAATATCGGCCAATAAGGCCATCCATATCTATTTTTCTCAGGCGATTCCCCTGGTCACCTATATTGACGAAAGCTGCCTTTACCTGAAAGAGAAGAAATGCCGTATCTGCGAAGGGGTATGCAAGAACGACGCCATCGATTTCAATCAAAAGGCGGAAAAGATGGAAATCAAAGTCGGGGCGATCATTCTGTCTCCCGGGCTTCGAGCCCTTTGATCCCAAGGTGCAGGGACGACTATGGCTACGGAAAGTTGACAGAACGTGGTCACCAGTATGGACTATGAACGGCTGCTGTGCGCCACCGGGCCCTATGAAGGCGAGATCCTGCGCGCTTCCGACAAGAAGCATCCCCATAAAATAGCCTGGATTCAATGCGTCGGTTCCAGACGGGTTACCCCCGGCGACAACAGCTATTGCTCCGCCGTCTGCTGCACCTATACCCAGAAACAGGTGATTTTGACCAAAGATCATGACGCGGAGGCGGAGTGCACCATATTCCATAACGATATTCGTTCCTATGGCAAGGATTTCGAGCGGTTCTACCAAAGGACCGAGAAACTTCCCGGAGTTCGGTTTATCAGGAGCTACGTCTCCATTGTCAGAGAGGTCCCGGAAACCAAGAATGTGACCATACGGTATTCCACCCCCGACGACGGCGTCAAAGAGGAAGAATTCGATATGGTGGTGTTGTCCGTCGGATTGAATCCTCCCGGCTGATTTTAAGAATCTGGCCGATAAGTTCGGCATCGAACTCAATCAGCACGGATTCTGTAAAACCAATCCTTGCAATCCCATGGAGACCACCCGGCCCGGGATCTTTGTCAGCGGCGCCTTCCAGGGTCCGATCGATATTCCCGAGTCGGTTTTTACCGCCAGCGGCGCCGGTTCCCAATGCGGCGAACTCCTTGACTACCGGCGGGGGAAGCTGGCCAAGGAAAGGATCTACCCGCCGGAAAGGGATGTCTCCAAAGAGGAGCCCAGGGTAGGCGTCTTTGTCTGCCATTGCGGGGCTAATATCGGAAGGTCGTCGATGTTCCTTCCACGGTCGAATACGCTTTGACCCTGCCCAATGTGGTCTACGCCCAGGAACAGTTGTTTTCCTGCGCCACCAATTCCGCCAAGGAAATATCGGACCTGACCAAGGAAAAAGGGCTCAATCGGGTGGTGGTCGCCGCCTGCTCCCCCAGGACCCTTGAACCGCTGTTCCGGGACACCCTTCGGGAAGCGGGCATCAATCAATATTTCTTCGATATGGCCAATATCCGGGAGCATTGCTCCTGGGTCCACTCCAAAGAAAAGGAAGAGGCCACCCAGAAGGCCAAGGATATCATCCGCATGTCGGTGGCCCGGGCCTGCCATTTGGAGCCTTTGCAGGAATTTGATCTGCCGGTCAACAAGACGGCCTTGGTGGTGGGAGGAGGCATCGCCGGCATGACCTGCGCCCTGTCCATAGCCAACCAGGGACATGAGGTCTACCTGGTGGAAAAGGAAACGGACCTGGGAGGTATGGCGCGAAGACTCCATTACACCCTGGAAGGACTGGATGTTCAGGCGTATTTGCAGGGATCTGATACGCAAGGTGTATCAGCACCCCTTGATCCATGTCTATACAGAGGCCGCCGATCACGGAGGCCACCGGGTATGTGGGGAATTTTGTCACCAGGGTGAAGTCCGAAGGACGGGTCAACGAGATAAAACATGGCGCAGCCGTCATTGCCATCGGGGCCGATGTATATAAACCCACCGAATACCTTTATGGGGAAGATGACCGGGTTATGACCCACCTGGAGCTGGAAGAGCGGATCGCCCAAGGAGATGAAAAGGTCATTAACGCCGAGAGTCTGGTGATGATCCAATGCGTCGGCTGCAGAAAGGAAGACCGGAATTACTGCAGCCCGGATTTGTTGCAGCCATGTCGTAAAGAACGCCTTGAAACTGAAAGAGATCAACCCCCAGATGGATATCTACATTCTCTTCCGGGATATGAGGACCTATGGATTCAGAGAGGATTATTACCGGGAAGCGTCGGAGAAAGATGTAAGTTCATCCGCTATGAGCCGGAGGATAAGCCCCAGGTGGAAGCTGTTGAGGAGGAAGGCCGGTCGGTCCTCCGGGTTACCGTGACCGATCCGATCTTGGGCAAGCGGCTTGCCATCGATGCCGATTTCCTTTCCTTGGCCGCCGCTTGATCCCTTCCGCAGCCACCCGGGAAATGGCCGGACTGTTCAAGGTGACCTTGAGCCCGGACGGTTTCTTCAAAGAAGCCCATGTCAAATTTAGGCCGGTTGAGTTCGGCGCGGACGGCGTTTATCTGTGCGGGATGGCCCATTATCCCAAGCATATATCGGAAACGATTAACCAGGCTTATGGCGCTGCCGGCCGGGTCTTAACCCTTCTCTCCCATGATACGGTCATCGCCTCCGGTTCCGTCTGCGAGGTGAATGAAAACAAGTGTGTTTCCTGCGGGGCCTGTATTTCGGCCTGCACCTATGACGCCATCGAATTTTATGATACACCGCAAGGCAAAAAGGCCATGGTTAATCCGGTCCTCTGTAAAGGAGACGGTCTCTGCAACACAAAGTGCGCAACCGGGGCCATATATTCTAAAGCACTTTACCGATGAAGAGATCCTGAGACCAAATTGATGCGGCGGCATAAGAAAAAAGGGTGGAGGGGATAGGGTGTAGGGTGTGGGCTGTTGAATTCCGCAATCAGAAATCCGAAAATGAAACCTATTTCCGAACTAAATCCTATGGCTCGTTGAGGCACCACGAAGGATGAAAATGGGTTTCGACGAACGACGAACGACGAACACTGAACGCTATTTTTTTATTAAGTGAGATATTATGACTTCAGGACTTACATTCAAGCCGAAAATATTGGGTTTTGTATGCCATTGGTGAGCATACGGCGCTGCTGACCTGGCTGGAGTTTCCAGACTACAATATACAACTGAAATTAGGCTTATTCGCGTCATGTGTTCCGGCAGAGTCGACCTGGAGTTTGTACTCCGGGCTTTCTCAAATGGAATGGATGGGGTGTTTATCGGCGGCTGCCGTTTGAATGAATGTAATTATATTACCCATGGGAATTACCATGCCTTGAGCATGGTGCTCCTTGTGCAGAAAATCATGGAACACATCGGGCTGAACCCGGAAAGGTTGAGGATCGAATTTATGTCCGCCGGCGAAGGAATCCTTTTTGCCGAAGTGACGAATGATTTTGTCAGGCAGGTTAAGGAGTTGGGACCGCTTGGCAAGAGCGAAGGAATGGACCAACCGGCTTTGAAGTTCAAACTGGAAGCGGTTACCAAGCTGATCCCCTACATTCAGACTGGTGGAAAGGGAAAGACTGAGAGTGCCTGTTAAGTCGGAAGAAGCGGTATCATAAATTCTTCACCAGCGACGAGGTAACCAGGTCATTCAGGAAATAATCTTGGATAAATTGGCGGTCAGCCAGATTATGCACCTTCTGCGGGAAAGCCCCCTTCCAACGGGAGATATCGCTAAAAGGTTGGGCTTAACCCCTCTGAAGTATCAAGAACCCTGAATAGTTCATCAAGGCAGGGATTCGTCAAGTACGATGAAAGTCGGAAGTGCTTTGCCCTAACCGGTTAGGGGAAAAAGGGAAGTATTAAGACAGCGGATATGGATAACGATAAAATCGATCAGATCATCGAAAAACATCAGGGCGAAGCCAGTTCGCTCATTCAGGTATTGCTGGAGATTCAGAGCGAAAATCACTGGCTTCCCAAGGAAGCCTTGGAGAGGGTCAGCGAGAAATTGCATGTGCCCTTGACCCGGATACAGCATATCGCCACCTTTTATAAAGCCTTCAGCTTAGTTCCTAAAGGACGTCATGAGATTCACGTTTGCATGGGCACGGCCTGTCATGTTCGCGGCGCACAACGCGTGTCCTCGATACGGTGCAGGACCTGACCGGAATCAAACCCGGCGAAACGGACCTGGATTTGAAGTTCAGCCTGGAGACCGTCAACTGCCTCGGTTGCTGTGCCTTAGGACCGGTGATGGAAATCGACGGGAAGACCACGGCAAGATGGCGCCGGCCAAGACGGCAGATGTGTTAAAAAACTATGAGTAGGAAAAGATTATGCCGCGGATAAATTCACCCGCTGAATTGGAAGAATTCAGAAAGGGATCCTGTCGAAAAGAGACCCGAATAAACCTTGCATTACCCTCTGTTCCGGATCCGCTTGCCATGCTTCCGGCAGTGGAGAAGTCGCCGCTAGCCTTGAAGAGGAGATTAAAAGACAAGGCTTAATGGGCTGCGGTGGATATCCGGAAGACCGGTTGCCATGGGTTTTGTGAGCAGGGGTCCGATCATCGTCATTCACCCTGAGGAAATATGTTATTTTCAGATAAAGCCCGAGGATGTTCCTGAAATTATCTCCCAGACCATCAAGGAGAAGAAAGTCATCGAGCGTTTGCTCTATATCGATCCCGGCACCAATGAAAAGATCATTCATGAATCGGAAATCCCTTTCTATAAGAACCAGAAGCGGCTGGTTTTCGGTCCAATGGGAATATTGATCCTAAGAGCATCGATGACTATCTGGCCATCGGCGGTTATTCCGCTTTGGCCAAAGCCCTTTTCCAGGATGACCCCCGAGCAGGTTTTGGAGGAAGTCAAGAAATCCAACCTGAGAGGGAGGGGCGGCGGCGGCTTTCCCACCGGGAGAAAGTGGGAAGGCTCCCGCAATGCCCCCGGCGATATAAAATATGTGATTGTCAACGCCGACGAGGGCGACCCGGGCGCCTATATGGATAGGAGCCTTCTCGAGGGGAATCCTCACTCGGTTCTCGAGGGGTTGATCATCGGCGCCTATGCCGTCGGAGCTCACGAGGGCTATATTTACGTTCGACAGGAATACCCCCTGGCGGTGGAGAATGTGACCATCGCCATCCGGCAGGCCGAGGAGTATGGCTTTTTGGGAAGAATATCCTCGGTTCGGGCTTTGATTTCACGGTTAAGGTGCACCAGGGGGCCGGCGCTTTCGTCTGCGGCGAATCCACCGCCCTGATGACGGCCTTGGAAGGGCGGGCGGGAGAGCCCAGACCGAAAGTATATCCGCTCCGACGTCAAGGGCCTTTGGGACAGACCCAGTGTTCTGAATAATGTGGAAACATGGGCCAATGTGCCCCTGATCATCAATAAAGGCGCTGACTGGTTTGCGCAGATTCGGAACCGAAGAGCAGCAAGGGCACGAAGATTTTTTCCCTGGTCGGCAAGATAACCAATACCGGCCTGGTGGAAGTACCCATGGGCATGACCCTGAGAGATATTATCTTCAAGATCGGCGGCGGCATCCCCGGAGGCAAAAAGTTCAAGGCCGTGCAGACCGGGGGGCCGTCCGGAGGATGTATCCCGGAGGACCCTGTTGGATTTGGAAGTCGGTTTTGATGAACTCACCAAGGCCGGTTCCATGATGGGGTCAGGCGGGATGATCGTCATGGATGAAGATACCTGTATGGTCGATGTCGCCAGGTACTTTCTTCGACTTCCTCACCGATGAATCGTGCGGCAAATGCGTTCCCTGCCGTGAAGGCATGAGGCAGATGCTTAAGATTCTGACGAATATCACCCAAGGAAAGGGAAGAGAGGGCGACATCGAGCTTCTGGAGGACTTGGCCGAGATCGCCGAGGATGCCTCCCTTTGTGCTTTAGGCAGGAGTGCTCCTAATCCGCTTCTAAGCACGTTGCGCTACTTTCAGGGATGAGTATGAGGCGCATATCAAGGAGAAGAGGTGCCCGGCTTTGTCCTGCAAGGAGTTGATCGCCTTTCATATCGACCCGATAAATGCCAGGCCTGTATGATTTGCCTCGAGGAAATGCCCGGCCGAGGCGATTGAAGGCGGCAAGAACCGGATCCATGTCATTGACCAGGAGAAATGCACCAAGTGCGGAACCTGCTTTGAAGTTTGTCCCCCTCGCTTTGGTGCGGTGAGGAAGATTTCCGGCGAGCCGGTTCCGCCTCCTATCCCTGAAGAAGCAAGAATGATAGTCAGAGAGAGTAAAGAAAAATGAGTGAAATCCTTTTACAGATCGATGGAAAAGAAGTCGAAGCCAAGGAAGGGATGACCATCTTAGAGGCGGCCCAAAGTGCCGGGATATCGATTCCCACGCTCTGTCACCATGAGAAATTAGAACCCTATGGGGCTTGCCGGATTTGCACCGTGGAAGTGGAAATCGGCGGCAGGACGAGGCTGGTTGCGTCCTGCGCTTTACCCGGTGGAACATAATCTGGTCGTAAGGACCCGGTCTGAAAAGGTGGATAGAATCCGCAAAATGATTCTGGAGCTGTTACTGGCCCATGCCCCGGATTCTTTAGACTTACAAGCTTTGGCTCAAGAATATGGAGCCGACAAAGACCGTTTTGAAAAAGAGGCCTCCTTTTGCATTCATTGCGGTTTGTGCGTCAGATACTGTGCCGAGGTCAAAAAGAAGAATGCCATAGGATTTGTTGACCGGGGAACCAGACGAGAGATCTGTTTCATTCCGGAGATAGCCGCTAAGGAATGCTGGAACTGCAAAGAATGTTTTCCTCTTTGCCCGACATCGGCCCTGCAAGCCGCTTACGTTTTAACCGAAGCGCTCATGTTTCCCTCCCCTTCCTTTAAAGGATAGTAGAAGGAATAATCAATAGTTCATGTTGTTCCGGGACGGAATTAAGGTTGAGTTTCACGGCTCCTTTTTTCCCTTGATTCAATTTTTTCTTGCCCCATTCTCTTAAAATTTTATAAGTGAGGTTCTTGCAAATCTCTCAAATTTCGTCACACCGGCGAAAGCCGGTGTCCAGAATGTATTGAAAAGACTGATCCGGCGTTCGCCGGAATGACGTCAAGGGACTTTTGTAAAAGGCTAAAGTGTCTCGTAAAGGGTGTTGAGGGTTTTTATCTTTCAATGTCTTTCCCCTCACCCGCCACTGGAGATAATTCATTTTATTAGTGGAGGTTTGAGGATGATTACCGCCGGTGTGGATATTGGCGCCAAGACGGTCAAGGTTGTTATTTTAAAAGATGAAGCAATTATTGGCCAAGTCCTGGTTATGGCCGGATTCGACGTCCCGGATTCGTTAAAGAAGGCTTGGGAGGAGGTGCTGCCCAAGACCGGGATTCAGATCGATCAAATCGACCGGATCCTAGCCACCGGGGCCGGTAGGAAAGAGGCCGCTATGGCTCATGATCAGATCACCGAGGTTTCAGCCGCGGCCAAGGGGGCGGTCTTTTTAAATAACCGGGTGAGAAATATAATTGATATCGGGGCTGAGGAAGGACGGGTTATCAAGCTCAACGCCGCCGGTAAGGTGGTCGATTTTGCTGTCAATGAAAAATGTGCCGCCGGGACCGGGGCCTTCATTGAGGCCATGGCCCGGGCCTTGGAGGTCGCCCTGGAAGATCTGGGACCGCTGGCCTTACTATCGACCCGGGCCGTGTCCATGAACGCCCAATGTGTTGTTTTTGCCGAATCGGAACTGATTTCTCTGGTCCATGCCAATACCCCAAAACCGGATATGGCCCGGGCGGTACATGACGCCATAGCCGACCGGTCGTTTCCATGGTCCGCAGGGTGGGAATTGAGAAAGAGATTATGCTTATCGGAGGCCTGGCAAAAAATGTCGGGTTTTTGGAGTCCTTGAAACGGGAATTGGAAACAGAAGTGATCGTTCCGGAACATCCGGAATTTGTCAGTGCCCTGGGTGCGGCCTTAATTGCCATTGGCAATTAAGTACAAAGTTCGGAGGTCGGAGTAATCAGTTCGGAGAAAAATCAAATAAAAAGGCAAGTACCTTATTCAGAAAAATTTCAGAATTTGGAGTTGGGTTTTTACTCTTCTAACTCAGACCTCAGTCCTCAGACCTCAATATGTTTTTTAAGCCAAGGGGAGAATGTTGGATGGCTCAGGAATTTTGGAGATGGACGGAATCCCGGTGGACCGCCTTGGATAAAGATTGGCAATCGGCCGGGATCATAACCGCCGGCGTTGATGTCGGCTCGGTAAGTTCTCAGGCTGTTGTTATGACCGACGGGGACTTATATGCCTACAGCAACACGAGAACCGGTTCGGACAGTCCCAACAGTGCCACAAAGGCCATGGACAGGGCACTGGAAGGGACCGGCCTGACCCTGGATAAGATCCAGTATACGATCGGGACGGGATACGGCCGGGTCAACGTCCCCTTTTCACAGCGGGCCATAACCGAGATTGCCTGTCACGGCCGGGGGGCCAATTTTATATATGGCCCGACTGTGCGGACCGTTTTGGATATGGGAGGTCAGGATTGCAAGGCCATTCATATCGATAAAACCGGGAAAGTGACCAATTTTTTAATGAACGACAAGTGCGCGGCCGGAACCGGCCGGGGCCTGGAGGTCTTTGCCGACCTGTTGGGCGTTTCGATCAATGAAATCGGAAGGCTCTCTTTGAAGGTGGAAGAAGAACCGCCTTCGGTGAGTAGTACCTGTGTGGTTTTTGCCAAGTCTGAGGCATCGGGGTTATTGCGGAAAGGCTGGCCCAAGGAAAAAGTTATCGCTGCTTATTGTTCCGCTATGGCCCATCGGGTGGCTACTTTACTGGAACGGATCGGGGTGGAACCGGATTTTGCCGTTACCGGAGGAATCGCTAAAAATGCGGGTGTGGTCTCCCGTCTTGAAAAGGAACTGAACATCAAAGCCCTGATCCCAAGATATGACACCCAGATTGCCGGCGCAGCCGGGGCCGCTTTGTTTGCCAAAGACTTGGTGGAAAAGGATAAAGGAAAGGTATGCGGAATCTTGCCAGGCTATATGGCCATTGTCCATTCGTATTAAAACAACCCATAAGAAAAAGGTGAAAGGGCCTAACTATATTGAACCGGCAAAATCGATTAAAGGCTAAAGGCTGGATCAGGCAATTCACGGCTGATGAGCCGCGTCTGTCGGAGGCGGTGGACCAATATCGGGAATTGGGATTCGAGGTTCTTGTAGAACCTTTGGATCCTGAGGAATTTACGGAAGAATGCTCCTCCTGCCTCAAATCTTCCTGTAATAATTTAAAAACCATTTACACTCGCCGGAAAAAATTGTAACCAATCTGCTCTTTCCCTAAAATAAAACAAAATTCCTATTGACATCAACATTTTTAATGAATAATATCAAATAGTATGTGGAAAGTAACGGGTTTGTTTGGGAATGGGCCGAAATCGGAGTTATCCACCTCATGTCCTTAAAACCTATTTTAATTGTTGACCCGGACCGGGATTTTGCCAAAACAACCGAGAGGGTTTTACTATCTAACGGATATAAAGTCTCCTTGGCCTATAATGGAAACCAGGCCATTAAAAAAGTATCATCGGGTTTTCCCCTAATAGCCCTTCTTTCCCTGAATGTACCTGATATGGAGGGGGAAGTCCTTTTAAAAAAAATTCACGAAGTATCACCCCAATTAGGTATCATTCTAACCGATTTTGGAAAAGAAGATATTGCAGATTTGATGGACTATGGGGTTATAGATTTTTTCCCCAAACCTATTGATGAAAATGCTCTAATACAATCCATTAAGAAAATTCCCACGATAATCAATCCCATTTCCAAGGATTCGGAAAAGGAAGGGGTTTCGGTGTTGGCCCAATTTTTCCCTTTTCTTGTCCATGAACTTCGCAATCCGCTTCAGGCCATTGGGGGCGCCCTCAACATTATTGAAAAACGCTCCAGTTTGGACGATAAGCCCTTAGCCCAATCTCTAAGCATTATCAAGGAAGAGGTTCATCATCTCAGTGGGTTTGTCCAGAAGTGTTTGGATTTTGTGCGACCGCTTAATCGAGAGTTTTGTATTGAAATCGATCTTAATGAAATGATCAGTCTTTGTATAAAAATGACCACCTATATGTTTCCGGAAGCCTCAAATGCCGTAAAAATTAATACCGGATTCGATCCAAACCTACCGAAGGTCTATGCCAATTACGAAGAAATAAAACAGGTTTTGTTAAATTTAGTGAAAAACAGTTTTGAAGCCATGCAGCAAAGTTCGTTGAAAGAGTTAACGGTTGAAACCATTTACAAGGCCTTTCTGAATACTGGATGGGTGGATATAATTATCCGTGATACCGGTTTGGGGATTAAAGATGAAAACCTGAAACTAATCGGCACCCCGTTTTTTACGACAAAAATTAGAGGGACCGGTCTCGGACTGGCTGTTTGTCATAGGATTATCGTTGATCGCCACAAGGGGAAGATACTGATTGAAAGTGAAGAGGCCCTTGGAACAACGGTTACCATAAAATTGCCCGTTAACCCCAGGAGAGAGGAAAAGGACCTATGACCGATCCATCCATCCTGGTTGTCGATGATGAACCGAATGCACTTTTTACGGTCTCCCAGATGTTAATGGATGAAGGATACCGAGTTTTATCCTCTTCCAACGGCCAAGAGGCCTTGGGGATTTTTAAAAAAAATAGTATCGACATGGTGATTTCAGATGTTAAGATGCCGGACTTTAACGGGATCGATCTTCTGGGTGAACTGAAAAGCATCAATCAGGACATTCCGGTTATTCTCATGACGGCTTATGGTTCAATATCCATGGCTGTGGAAGCCTTGAGTCAAGGGGCCTATTACTTTTTTGAGAAACCTATCTTTAATAATGAAAACAAGTTCCTGGCCATTATTCGCCAGGCTTTAAAAACCCAACAGTTAGAAAAAGAACTAACCAACCTTCGTAAGGAAGTTATCGATAAATATTCCTTTCCCAATATCATCGGTGACGACCCCAAGATGCTTAAAATTTTTGAGTTTATCGGAAAAATTTGCCGGACGGATAAGACGGTCCTAATTCAGGGGGAAAGTGGAACAGGAAAAGACCTGATTGCTAAGAGTATTCATTTCAACAGCTTGAGAAGAAACAAACCGTTGGTTTCGGTCAATTGTGGTGCTCTCACGGAGACTCTCATGTCCAGTGAATTGTTCGGACATTCCCGGGGGGCTTTTACCGGTGCCGTCAAGGATACGATTGGAAAATTTCAGGCGGCAGAGGGGGGGACTCTGATATTGGAAGAGATGGGGGAGGTACCCCTCCAATCCCAGAAAGTCTTTTTAAGGGTCCTGGAAGAGAAAATATTGGAACCCGTTGGGAGCAATCAAACCAGAAAAGTGGATGTCCGTATCATTGTCACCACGAATCGAAACCTCAGGGAAGAAGTGCTCAATGGAAATTTTCGCGAAGATCTTTATTATCGATTAAGTATTCTTTCTTTGACGATTCCGCCCTTACGGGACCGAATCTCGGACCTTCCCCTTTTGGTCGATTATTTTTTGAAAAAATTTCAGGAAGGGGGCCCCCCCTTCCAAATCGAACAGCCGGTCCTGGAATATCTGAAAACCCTTTCCTGGCCCGGTAACATACGGGAGTTAACCAATGTGATCCAGCATATGATGACTTTTTGTTCCGGAAACAAAATCTCTATCAATGACCTCCCTCCTTCTCTGTCTCCCGCTAGCCAGAGAGGAAAAAGCGGAAAAAAGAGGAGAAATCGATTTACCAAAACTGGTTTCCGATTTGGAAAAAAAATGGATTGTTAAAAAATTGGAGGAAACTGATTGGAATAAAGAAAAATCGAGAAAACTGCTGGGAATGACACGGAGGATGCTTATTGATCGAATTAAAAAATATAATATCTCTATACCTCATGAATAACCTATGAGAAAATAATTAATCAATAATTGCATTATTTTCATTACACTGACAGCAAAATATATAAAAGGGCTCCTTATTAATACGATGGGAAACCATTATTGATAACCTCGTAAAAAGTCAAAAATTGCCTTTTCACGAGGCGGGAAGGGGCTTCCCCTCTCCCGCCACTTGAAGTGAATTCAAGTGGTTCCACCTTCACCCCAGGCCGGGACTTAATCATCCTCGGCCTGTTGATGGACTTTTTACAAGTCCATCAATTCTGATGGACTAAAAAAAGTTGTCACCCCTTAGCGACTTTTTTTAAATTTGTTTGTAATTCATTTTTAAGAATAGTAATTATTACTACTTGTTGATCTTCGGAAAGAGGACGCCCCTTATAAGAAGAAGGGGTATTGTAGATAAGTAAACAGGATGGCCCTTAAAAGGGGAAAAATATGCCTGAAAAATCCATTTGCATAATCGACCCATTTGAAAATATCTTCAAAGTGTACCGGATAATCCTGGAAGAAAAAGGATTTTCGGTCAGTACCACCGCCCTGTTGGACCAGGCCCTTCCCTGGTGTATTAACCCGGGCTTTTCTATAATAATCTCGGAATGTTTCTTTCCCCTTGAAAAGATGGTTCGTTTTATTCGCTCGGTTAAGAAGGCGGTACCGGAGACTTATCTTATCATAAGTACCTCGGTCATTATTGATGATTCAACTTATAAAGAAATGTTTGATGCCGGACTGGATGATTTCCTGGTTAAACCGTACGGACAAGAAAAACTCCTCGCTCATATTGAAAAAGGCATGATGAGACAGGAACTTTTTAAGGAAAAAATAAAAAATGAAAAAGGAATCGGTGTTTTCTCGACCGGGCTGGAGGATCACCCGGAAGTCTATGGCCCGGCTTTTTTTAAAAAACTGATTCGGCAAGAAATTAAGAAGGCCAGACGGCACCAAGAGGAGATGTCCTTAATCTTAGTAAAACTTCCATCAAAAGAAAAGTTGGGAAATCGATTTGGATCATTTTATGGGGAGTTGATCGATCTTCTAAGAAAATCATTGAGAGAAGAGGACTTAATCGGGAGAGAAAACGGCAGCCTTGGTATTATTCTCGATAAAACGGACGGTGCCGGCTCCCAGAATTTAGGTAAGAGGCTATCGAAGCTGATTCAGACCCATCCTGCTTTCCAATCCGATCTTTTTTTGCAAGGGACATTGAGTGAACTTGCTTTCCAATATTATACCTTTCCGCAACAGACCAATATCCCGGAATTTTTAACCCCGTTATTAAAAGAAATGGATATAGAATTCCCGTCCCGTTGACCTATAGACTTTTTGGTTAGGTCGCTCTATTCTTGTAACTATCTTTAATTACAACAAAAATATTTACAATGGACATTCTTGTTTATTCCTTGTGCAAAAAAGTCCATTTTTAGTCACCCAGATCTATCTCAATAAAGCCATTATTGTAAAATAATGATAAAAAACAATATGTTGTCATAAGTAAATGTTTTGGCCTGACTATTGCATGTTAAATAGTTTTCATAAGGGTCTAAATAATATTTTCCTTTTTTAAGAACCCATCCCAAAGGGAAAAGTCAAAAATAACTAAGAGGTATTGCTTAAAATGATTCAGGAAACAATACTTATTTTGGAAGAAGATCTTCAGCTTCAATGGATTTTAAAAACCTATTTGGAAAATAAAGGGTTTAATATAATCGCTCACGATACCATTGAAAAAGTGAAGGAGTCTATTTCCAAAGAGAAAGTGTCGGTCTTTATTACCACTGAATATTGGGCCAATCATTCTCATATTATTGAAATAATTAAGCAATTAAAAAAGACCCTTCCCAAGGTTTACATTATGCTGCTCACTTACAGACTGATGGATGAAAAGGAATATGAGGATTTTCTTGTTGCCGGGGTTGATGACCTTTTAGAAAAGCCTTTTTCATTAAGTAAGATACCGGTCCTTCTTAATAAAAGATTGGGAATCGAGTCCTGTGTGCCGTCTACAATGAATACGGGGCAGAATATACAAAGGGTAAAAGGGGCCGAATCGGTAATATCAAACAATAATCAATAGTGATGGACTTGTAAAAAGTCCATCAACAGGCCGGAGAACGATTAAGTCCCGGCCTGGGGTGAAGGTGGAACTGCATGAAAGGAATATCGTAACATGGTTGTCCCTGCTGAAAAATATTTCGGGGAGAAAGAACCTGTGAGTAGTAATACCAACCCCCTAATGTCGGGGTTTGGAAATAAAAATGATTCTACTTCATCTGCCGGTTAATTTTCCTGAAAAGGGAACTGCTTTTTCCTTTTTCCATAAAATACAACGAGCTATGTCCGGGCTCCCCAATTTTATTGAAACCTGTAAAGGGATTATGGATACGGTCATAGAGGAAATCGATGCTGAAAATTGTTCCCTCATGTTAAAGGACCCGCTTTCCGGTGATTTATCCATTTTTATGGCTCGAGGGAAAAATGATACTCATAGCACCCATTATCCGGGTCCGGGAGGCAAACGAGGTCGGTTTAAATCAGGAGAAGGGATCGCCGGGTGGGTCTTCCAACAGGGGTTTTCTTTGATTGTCGGGGATACCGATGTAGAACCTCGTTTTAAAAAAGGGATAGGATTAAACAACGATGTAAAATCAATTAGTTGTTTCCCTGTTCGCGAAAAGGAAGAAATTGTCGGTGTATTTAACCTCAGCCATTCCCGGTATAAGGCTTTTGGTGAATGGGAACGTATTGCCATGGCTTATGTTGTCAATCAGATTGGAGCGGCTTTAACCTCTTCGGTTTTTTTCCTCCAGATCAACCAGGTCGATCCTTTTAAAGGGTCAGAATCAGATAATTCATTTCGGAATCAAGAGGTGGATAACAGGCCATTTCATCGGATTGGTTATAAGCCGTTTGAGGAAAAAAATGGAGATTTTGTCTTCTCCAGCGGGAAAATGAAACAAATCGAAACAATAATCGATCAAATTGCCAATACCAATGTCACTGTTTTTATCCAAGGGGAAAGCGGCGTCGGCAAAGAAGTGGTGGCCCGAGCCATCCACAAGAAATCTCCTCGGAAGGACCATCCTTTTATTAAAGTAAATTGTGCCGCTCTACCAGCGGAATTGTTGGAAAGTGAATTGTTTGGATATGAAAAAGGGGCCTTTACCGGGGCGTATCGGCAAAAACCCGGGAAATTTGAATTGGCCGATGGCGGGACTATCTTTTTGGATGAAATTGCAGAAATAAACCCATCCCTTCAAGCCAAATTGCTGCAAGTTCTTCAAGACAATGAATTTTCAAGGCTGGGAGGAAAAAAGGATATTAAGGTTGATGTGAGAATTTTATCGGCAACCAATAAAAATATTCAAGAAGCCATTAAAACCGGCGGATTTCGTGAAGACTTCTATTATCGATTGAATATCGTCAATATCACCGTCCCCCCCCTAAGAGAACGGAAAGAGGAAATTCCTGTTTTAATAGATCATTTTTTAAAAAAATTCGGAACGAAATTCAATGTGAATAGAAAAATAAAATTATCTGAGCACGCTCTTAAGACATTACTCAAATATAATTGGCCGGGAAATATTCGGGAATTGGAAAACATGATCCAGAGATTTATGGTTTTAGGTAATGAAGGGGCCATGATCGGGGATTTACCCATGTCTCCATTCCCCCGCAGGAGACTCAAGTTTCTAAAAAAGGCTCTCCTTTTAAAATTTGGCCTTCCTTGAAAGAAGTTAATCGGCAAGCTGTTCAAAAAGTCGAATCCGAGGCCATAAAAAAGGTATTGGATCTGACTTGTTGGAACCGGAGAAAATCGGCTCAGTTGTTAAATGTTAGTTATAAAACCTTATTATATAAAATGAAAGAATGCCGGATCAAGGGAGATTCCATTGTCCCGGAATTAAGTTAGCTGTCTTTTCAAAAATAATTAAGGAGAAAACGAACCCAATGTCAGTTGAGATAGTTTCCCAGGTTCCCCCTTCGGAATCGAACACTTTTAATTTAAAAGAGATAGGAAGAAAGGCGGCTGAAGCAGCGGAAAGGGAACATATTAAAAATACCTTGTCTTATACGAACTGGAACCGAAAGGCCGCGGCCAGATTGCTTCAAGTCAGTTATAAGTCCCTGCTCTATAAAATTGAAAAGTATGAGTTGAATGGGCCGCTAAACCAAAAAGAGAAGGAAAAAATGGGGTGAAAAGATGAAATCCGGAAATAGAAAAATGAGGCTGTCTGTCATACTGATCATCATGAGTTTTATCGTTATCCAGGGTTTTGTTTATGCTCAAAACGATAAGGGTGTTTCGGCAAAATCGAACTCCCCGGCTTCGGTCCCGTTACCGGTCCCGCCGGATAGCGACAAGTACGTAATAGGACCGGAAGACGTCCTTTTTATTCAGGTCTGGAAAGAAGAGCACTTAACTCAAACCGTAATGGTTAGGACCGATGGCAAGATTTCCCTGCCTCTCATTGACGAAGTCCAGGCTGTAGGTTTAACCCCCTTGCAATTGAAAGAGGTGTTGACTCAGAAATTCAAACAATTTGTGGATACCCCTATTGTTACGGTCATTGTAAGGGAAGCAAAAAGTTTTAAAATCTACATCGGCGGACAGGTTGCCAAGCCGGGTGTTTATACCCTGGTTGAAGAAATCACTATCCTCCAACTGATCCCGATGGCCGGCGGATTTACCGAATGGGCCAATCAGCGCAAGATCCTCTTGGTCCGCAAAGAGAGGCGGAAAAGAAATGCGGTATACGATTAACTATAAAAAAATAATTTCAGGAGAAGACTTAAGCAATAATATGGTTCTTAAACCAGGGGACACGGTCATTGTACCGGATTAATTCGGTTATTTGGTCTATTGGGTTACCTTGGTTTGTTGAGTTTTTGGGTTATTAGGGCATCTGTTTATCGAACCCAATGAACCCAAGCAACCCAAGCAACCCAACAAACCCTATTAACGCAATAAACTCAATGAACTCAAACAACGAGGATAGACCAAAAAGGGGATTTAAGGATGAAAATGAGAAGAGTGGAGTGGATTTCGGGTTGGGTCGGGGTGCTGATCCTGATGGTCGTTTCCTGCGGCCTTCGGGGCCGAGCAGGGGCAGCTTTACGGATTCCATCCCTACCTCAGCCTTCAAGGGGAATATAACGATAATATTTATCTAACCCAGGACAACACCAAGGGCGACTTCATTACCACTGTCTATCCAGGCTTGAAATATAAGGTCGAGAGTGGGGCTAATAAGTTCGAACTGGATTACAAATTGGGATTGAATTTTTATGCTTCGGAATCCCAAAATAACTATATCAGCCATGAAGGCAGATTGAGCACGAATTATGCTTTCAATCCCTATTGGAATTTTCGCCTTAACGACAGTCATTGACCCGGTCCCGGGCAGGGATTGAAGTTATACGATTACGACACCGGCCGGCGAACAGACCAATGAAATGCCACCAGCGTGGCCGGAATTTGTATTTGCGCCATATCTTCGAACCGGCGCTGGAATATAAATTCGGCAAAGAGAACCTGGTAACACTCCAGTATCGCAACATGATTTATCAAATCGAAGAGGGAACCGGGGAAAACAGTACGGAAAACGCCATCACCCCCCATTTGGCCTACTGGTTTAATATTCGAAACGGGATTACCCTGGACTATACCTGGACTACTGCCGATTTTGACCAGTCACCGGACTGGGTGGGGAATGACGTGACCGGAAAGTACCTTTATCGCTTTAACCCCCGGACTTCGGTTTTTGGTAATTATAGCGTTTCCATGAGAGATATAAAATCTCCGGGGATCGGTTATACCGTCCATTCTCCGAGCCTCGGGGTGGAGCATGCCTTCAGTCCCACCCTGAAGGGCCAAGCCAGTTTAGGCTGGTTCTGGCAGGTGATGGATACAGGCCCTTCTTTTGATGGGCCGGTTTATAGCTTGTCCCTAACACAGCGCTCCCAAAGAACCGATTATACCCTGGCACTGGAAGGCGGCTATCGGGAGCAGTACTTCACTGCGGATAATCTGGGATTTTCCCGGTATCACCAGGCTCGGGTTAATGTGACCCACAGGCTTCGGGAACGGATGAGCACAGGGTTGACCGGGACCCTGAGCCGGAGATGAATATCAGAATCCGGACCGGATCGATTGGAGCTGGGGCCTGACCGGCAACTTTTCCTATCAACCCCTCAAATGGCTGACGGTTTCTTTGGAAGCCTCTACCCGGTCCAGAGATTCGGACTTGGAAGAAACCAGCTATCGGGAAAACAGGGTATTGTTGAAGTTGACGGCGGAATATTAAACACTGTCTATCTGGTCTATTGGGTCATTTGGTCTTTTTTGTCGATAAACGCTAACGGACTAAATGACTAAACGACTAGATAGACCAAATAGACTAAACAGACGGAGCATTATCAATGATTAATTCCCAAAAATCTTTCAATCTTCACTCTTATATCGATATCTTCCTAAAACGGATTTGGTATTTTATCATTCCATTGGTTTTGGTGGTTTCCGGCACTGTGGCTTATGTGATAAAAGCTCCCAAGTGGTATCGTTCCAGCACCCTGGTCCTGGTTTCTCCACAGAAGATACCCCAGGACTATGTCAAGGCCACGGTGACCTCTTCGGTGGCAGACCGTCTCCAATCCATTGCCCAGGAGATCCTCAGCCGGACCCGCCTGGAGCAGGTGATCTCGGAGTTTAAACTATATCCGGAAAAAGTGAAGTCCTCACCCATGGAGGGCGTGGTGGAGGCCATGCGCAAGGACATCATCATCGATGTTCCTAACCAAAGAGAAAAAGAGCAAAACCATTTTTCCATTACCTATGTGGGTAAAGATCCCCGGGTAGTAGCTTCGGTGACCGGCAAATTAGCCTCCCTGTTTATAGAGGAAAATCTAAAAATCAGGGAGCAGCAGGCCCAGGGGACGACGGAATTCCTGGAATCCGAGCTTAAGACCAATAAAGAGAAGGTGGATCAGGCCCAAGAGGCCATCAGTGCTTTTAAAAGGCAACATATCAACGAATTGCCGGAAAACCGGGATGCCAATTTGAGAATTCTGGAACAGCTTCGCCTCCAGAGTCAGAAAACCATGGAGGCCATTAAAGGGGCGGAGGATCGGAAATTGATTATCCAAAACCAGTTGGCCAACATGCCTTATCTGGGGGAAACGGACAACCGCCTGGGCTCTTCACACTCCAGGACAACCAACTTCCTCTACCGGCAGGCCGCCAATGGTACTGGAATTGAGCCAAATGAAAAATCAGTTGGAAAACCTGAGGGCTACCTATACGGATAACCATCCGGACATCATCGTTACCAAGAAGAAAATCGCCGAACTGGAAAAGAAGCTGGCTCAAGAGCTTAAGGATGTGAAAACAGGCAAGGGAGGGGATCCGGTCAACGAGCAGTACAATTATATCCAAGAGCAGAGGAAAAATTATTTGCCCCTGTTGGACAAAGAAATCAGCCGGTTGAAGAAAGAGGATGAACGGACCCGGTCCATGATAGCCGGATACCAGGCGCGGATTGAGAACACTCCCATACGAGAGCTGGCTTTGAGCACCATGATCCGGGATTTCAACAACGTCAACGACACTTATCAGGTTTTACTCAAGAAGAACGCTGAAGCCCAACAGGCCGAAAATCTGGAGCGTCGTCAGAAAGGGGAACAGTTCCGAATTATCGACCCGGCCCGGGTTCCCGAAAAGCCGTTTAAGCCGGACATCCCCAAAGTGCTGGCAATCGGCCTGGCCCTGGGTCTTGGGTTGGGATTGGGTGTGACTTTTATACGGGAACAGATGGACCGTTCTTTCCGGGATGCGGAAGATTTGGAAACTACCTTAGGATTAAAAGTTTTAGTCAGTATTCCGAAAATAGAAAAGAAAGCAGCTTGAATTACGTGAGGCGGGAGGCGGGAGGCGGGAGGCGAAAAATAGCTCTCATCCCTAACCTCTGACGTTTTTTAAATTTTCACTTTGCATTTTTCATTTTGAAATTTGAATTTATACGCTCTCTTCGCTCTGCGTATTTGATAAAACTATGTATAAAAATTTTTATAATTTAAAAGAAAAACCTTTTGAGATCACGCCCGATCCCGATTTTCTTTTTTTGAGTGAGAGTCATCGGGAAGCCCTGGCTCACCTGGTTTATTCGGCCAGAGGACGGAAGGGATTTACGGTAATTACCGGAGAAGTAGGGACCGGTAAGACCACCCTGATCCAAGCTTTTTTAAGCCAGCTTAATGGAAAGGTAAAAACCGCTTATATATTCAATCCAAAACTAACCGCCATAGATTTTCTACGCTATATCTGTGAGGATTTCGGGTTAAAGGAAGAAAAACACTCCAAAGGACAATACATCGCCCAGTTACATAATTTTTTGTTGGAGCATTACAGTCGGGATGAACAGGTGATTTAATCATTGATGAGGCCCAAAGCCTTCCTCCTGCCTTATTAGAGGAAGTTCGTCTGCTGACCAACCTGGAAACCCCCAAGAGCAAGCTCTTACAGGTGATATTGGTCGGACAGCCGGAGCTCAATGCAGTCTTGAACAGTCATCCCTTTCGTCAATTAAAGCAGCGGGTCAGTCTTCGATATCATTTGCAGCCTTTAAACAAGGAAGACACCCTAAAGTACGTTGAGAACAGATTGACCAGGGCCGGGGCCATAGATCCCCATATTTTTACGCCCAAGGCCATGGAAAAAATTTATACCTATTCCCAGGGGATTCCCCGGTTGATCAATATCATCAGTGATCATGCCTTGTTGGCCGGCTATTCCGAAAACAAAACATTATCGGACCTAAAATCGATTAAAGAGGCCGTCCAAAAGTTGGAAAGCTTGCCGAGACGGAAAGAAAAGAAAAAAAATCGAGGTTTGATCTGGATCCATTCTACTGATTGCTATAATCGCCACCGTTGTAATTATTTATCTGGTTCGGCCCCAAATCAGTGGAACACCATTTCGATTTTGAAAGGAAAATGCTAACGAATTGAATTAAAGGAAAAAAAGAAATAAACCGATGAATATAAGGAAGAGATAAATGAGTCATATTTATGAAGCGTTGGAAAAGGCCGAGCAAGAACGAAATAAACAAACGGTAAAAGAAAAAGAGCAGCCGAGACCCTCCAAGGAGGTAATCAGCCTGCCTTCGACGCAGTTTGATGTCCCGTCTTTCCCTCTTTTTCAAACCGGGTCTTTGGCTGCGGAACAATTTCGAAAGCTCAGGACGTTCCTGATCAAAAAGGATCCTCTGAAAACGGTCATGGTAACCAGTGCCCTCCAGGGAGAGGGGAAAACCTTTGTAGCCGCTAATCTGGCGGTTGGGATTGCCTTTGACTTACATCTCCACGCCTTATTGGTTGACTGTGATTTAAGGAACCCTTCTCTGGGAGAACAATTCGGGCTCAACGGCAGGAAAGGGCTGTCGGATTTTCTGGTAGGCGAGGAAACGATTCCGAGTCTGATAACCCATACCAAACTGGAAAGGCTGACTTTGATATCGGGAGGCACCATCCCGGTAAATCCGGCTGAACTGGTGGGCTCCAAGAAGATGGAGGCCATGATTGGAGAAATCAAAAACCGGTATGACGATCGCTATATCATCCTTGACACCACTCCCATTCTGGCGACCTCGGAACCGGAGATATTAACCGAATTAGTGGATGGGATCATCCTCGTAGTCCGGGCGGATTTACCCCCAGAGAAACTGTTCAACAAGCGATCAATATTATAGGAAAAGAGAAACTCCTGGGGGTCATCTTAAATCAGGTTGAATTTAAATCTTCGGGTCTATTTAAAAAATATTTCGGATCAAATGGCTATTATAATTCTTATGGATATGGTTACGGTTATGGCCGGAATAAAAGGGAAAAGAAAAAAAATTAGTAATTCAAAATGCAAAGTGCAAAGTGCAAAAGTTAAATTGGAAAAAACGAAAAGGACAACAAAACAAGTTTGACCCCTAAATCTCTATTTTAAATTTTGAATTCTGCAATTTGAACTTTGAATTCTAAAGTCAGCCTTTGCCTTTTGCATTGATTGTTTTTAACATTTTAACTTTGCACTTTGCATTTTGAACTTGAACTCTAAAGACTTGCATTTTGCATTTAAAATTATTGATTAGGATGCTTTTTGTATCCGAAGGGGCGGTAGCCTGAGCAAATGCTATGAGAAATAATATTGCAAGTTCAAAATTAGATGAAATACAGAACCCTTTGTCGGATGGGTCGATCGGAATCACCCGTTATCAGGTGATAGAAAAAATTCCATTGGAAGACCGTCAAAAGCCCATTGTGTCTTTAGACTATAGCCGGGTAGATGAGTGCTTTTTATCTCCTGACGATTTCCGGGTTCAGTTACGAAGAGAAAAACGCCGGGTTGAACGTTCTTCGGCCCCATTGTCTATTGTCCTATTTCAATTAAATGAATCGGTATTGAGTAATAGATTTCAACTTCAAAGTTTTCTGGATTCCGTAAAAACCAGGACCCGGGAAACGGACATCAAAGGCTGGGTGGATTCAAAAACCATCGGGGCCATTCTATTGGATACCAATGAAACCGGATTGAAAAAATGTGTTGACTCGATAACCCGGGGAAATGGTCACCACCTTTATTCCATCATCAATGGGAGCTACCCTGATTATCTCTTTGAAGGATTATTGGATGATTCAAAAACAGCCCCGGACCTTTTCCCCTTTGATCTGGATCACATTTCGACCAATCGGAGCGCAGCTCATTTTTTCAAAAGGTGTTTTGATATATTAGGTTCTCTGGCAGGTTTGATCCTTTTTTCTCCTCTTATGGCCTTAACCGCAGTGGCGATCAAAATAACTTCGCCGGGTCCGGTCATCTTTAAGCAAACCCGCCTGGGACGTGGAGGCAGCCGTTTTTTCTTTTATAAGTTTCGGTCCATGCATTCGGGAAATGATGACCGGTGTCACCGGGAATTTGTAGCCGGTTTAATCCAGGGCAACCATGAGGTCCTGAATCAAGGGGATAGGAACCGCCCTGTTTTTAAATTAAAGAATGATCATCGGATTACCCCGGTCGGCCGGATTATTCGCAGGCTCAGCATAGACGAGCTTCCTCAGTTTTTCAATGTCTTAAAAGGGGAAATGAGCTTGGTAGGTCCCAGGCCCCCGATTCCTTATGAAGTGGAAAAATATAAACCCTGGCATCTGCGTCGTATTTTGGAAATAAAACCGGGGATCACCGGTCTTTGGCAGGTCGAGGGAAGAAGCCGGACCTCTTTTGATGAAATGGTTCGCCTGGATCTCCGTTATTTAATAAACTGGTCATTTTGGCTGGATATAAAGATATTATTCAAAACCATTAAAGTGGTTCTCCATACAAAAGGGGCCGTCTAAAAACTAGGTCCTTTAGTCTATTCGGTCTGTTTAGTCATTTGGTCCGTTTGGTCGTTCAGTCTTTTGGCCAACACCATATAAAAGACCGGATGACAAAAAACCAATAGACAAAATGACTAAATAGACCAGATAGACCGAATGGAGGGGATAAAATGAAAATTGCAGTTATCGGGTGCGGTTATTGGGGACCCAATTTAATTCGAAATTTTTCCCAATTAAATAAGGTAAAGGAACTGTATTGCTGTGACCAGGATCCCAAGAAACTGGAACGGGTCAAGAACCTTTTCCCGTCTATCAAGGGAGTTCAAGATTATAAAGAACTCCTGGAAATGCCGGATCTTGACGGCGTGGTTATCGCCACTCCGGTTTTCAGTCACTATCCCCTGGCCCGGGATTTTCTGGAGAAGGGTAAACATGTGATGGTGGAAAAACCCCTGACTCATTCCCTGGAAAGCTGTATGGAACTGATTAAAATAGCCGAAGAAAAGAATCGGGTCCTCATGGTGGGGCATACTTTTGAATATACAGCGGCCGTCAACAAGATCAAAGAGATTGTTGAAAGCGGGGAATTGGGAAAAATTCTCTATGTGAGTTGTACTCGTGTTAATCTGGGGCTCTTTCAAAATGATATCAATGTGGTCTGGGACCTTGCCCCCCATGATTTATCCGTCATTCTTTATGTATTGGGTGAATTTCCGGTTTCAGTCAACTGTCAGGGGAAGGCCCATTTCAAATCAGATCTTGAAGACGTGGCCACTACGACGCTGAACTTTAAAAACGGCTCCATCGCCTTCATACACAATAGCTGGCTGGACCCGAAAAAGATCCGGAAAACGACGATTGTCGGAACACGAAAAATGCTGGTCTATGATGATATAGAAGTCCAGGAAAAGATCAAGATCTACGATAAGGGATTGGAAATTCCGCCTTACTACGACACCTTTGCCGAGTTCCACTTCTCCTATCGGTCCGGAGATACCTACAGTCCGCGCATTGACGAATACGAACCTCTCCGGAAACAATGCGACACCTTTCTGGAATGTATAAAAAAAGAGGTTCATCCCCCAACAGATGGGAATAGCGGGCTGAGAGTGGTGGCTATTTTGGAGGCTGCTTCAAAGTCGTTAAAAAGGGCCGGCCGGGAAGTGGCCGTGCATCTGCCCAAAGAGAACAAAAGCGTGAAGTTAAATGGAAACGGATACCCGGTGTACTTAAAGCATCCTTTGAAGAAAAAAATCGACTCCCCCTTAAGGGTTCTGGGGAAAAGGGGGGCTGCTTAGATGAAGTTGTCTGTCATTGCCCCTGATGTAACCCTCGGAGAAAATGTAAAGATTTACAATTTTGTCAATCTTTATGGCTGTGAAATAGGGGATGAGTCCAAGATCGGGTGTTTTGTTGAAATACAAAAGAATGCCAAGATAGGAAAACGCTGTAAAATATCGAGCCACACCTTTATTTGTGAAGGGGTGACCATCGAAGACAATGTCTTCGTCGGCCACAACGTAACCTTTATTAATGATAAATTACCCAGAGCTACGAATGATAAAGGGATACTCCAGTCGGAAGAGGACTGGGAAGTGGAACCCATTGTAGTGAAAAAAGGGGCGTCTATCGGATCCAGCGCCACCCTCCTTAGTAATATAACCATCGGGGAAAATGCCATCGTCGGGGCCGGAAGTGTAGTGACCCGTGATGTCCCTCCCAATACTGTCGTAGCCGGAAATCCCGCCAAAGTCTTGCGTAAGGTTTGACTTATCGTTCGGTGGAAAGAAGGAATTAAAGGCTTTTTGCCACAGACCCACACAGACAAAAAAACTGGACGAAAGATCTGATCATTTGCCCGGCCCCGACAAAGATGGGGCCAGGCAACCCAGCCGTCGCTGTCGCGAACCTGGCTTAGATGCCCGAAGGGCCTGCCGGTTAGGGGGGCGGCAGGTCGCCGCCAACTTGTCCTGCCTTTGTCGGTGGCAAAAAAACAAGAAAGCCGCCCTTTTTTTAACTCAAGTAACCCAACAAACCCAACAACCCAACAAACCAACCAACGAGGAACTATGAACATCCCTTTTTTAGATTTAAAATCACAATACCTCTCCATCAAACCGGAGATAGATGAAGCTCTCCAGGAGGTAATAGACAAAACCGCTTTTGCCGGTGGCCCTTTTGTCACCCGTTTTGAAAAGGCCTTTGCCGAGTTTTGCGGCTGCCAGGAGGCCATAGGAGTCGGAAGCGGGACCGAGGCTCTCTGGATGTCCCTGCTGGCCTTGGGAGTCGGCCCCGGAGATGAGGTCATCACCGTGCCCAACACCTTTATCGCTACGGCCGAGGCCATCTCCTTCTGCGGGGCCACCCCGGTCTTTGTAGATATCGACGAGACGCACTTGTAGTCTCGACCCCAACAAGCTGGAAGACCTTCTGAAAAAACGTTCGGCGAACCCAAGCAACCCAACAAACCCTCAAACCGTGCAAAAGAACTCGCTATCCCTTCCCCCCTGCCCCCCGACCTCCCCCCTCCCCTCTTTTCCCTTTGGCCTCAGTCCTCGATCCTCGATCCTCCGGTAACGGCCGCCTGAAAGCCGATGATCCCGGTCCATCTTTACGGCCAACCGGCTGATATGGACCCCATCCTCGAACTGGCTCAAAAATACGGTCTGTTCGTCGTTGAGGACGCCTGCCAGGCCCATGGGGCCGAGTACAAGGGAAAGCGGGCCGGAACCCTAGGGGCAGCCGGTGCTTTCAGTTTTTATCCCGGCAAGAACCTGGGGGCCTACGGAGAGGCCGGAGCGGTAACCACAAATGATAAAGATTTGGCCGATCGGATCCGCATCTTCCGCGATCACGGCCAGCCCAGACGTTATTACCACGATGTTGTGGGTTGGAACGGCCGTATGGACGGTTTCCAGGGAGCGGTATTGAACATCAAACTAAAATACCTGGAAGAATGGAATAATAGAAGAAGGGAAAACGCCAAACGATATTAAAAGTACCTGTCAGGTCTGGACGGAATCATCCTGCCGGAGGAGGCTGAATACGCCCGATCATGTCTATCATATCTATCCGGTCAGGGTGAAAAACCGGGATCGGATCATGGAAGCCTTAACGAAAAAAGGGATTAATTGCAATATCCACTACCCGGTGCCGGTTCATCTCCAGAAGGCCTATGAATTCCAGGGATACCGATTGGGAGATTTCCCGGTGGCGGAAAAAGTCGCTTCAGAGCTTTTATCGCTCCCCATGTTCCCGGAGTTGACCGAAGAACAAATCGCTTATGTGGCCAACTCTTTAAAACAAGTCATAATGGCGTAAAAGCAATAAGGTTCGTTGGGTTTCTTGAGTTTTTTGGGTTCATTGAGTTCAAAAAAGGAAAGCCCAAATAACCCAACAGCCCAATAAACCTATTAACGCAATAAACCTGACAAACCCAATGAACCCATCTAACCGTCATTGTAAGGTGCAAAAGCGTAAATGCGTGAAGCAGTCCTCATCCCTTAAATAATTTACCTGCCCTCAGCCACGCATCATAAACGTAGCCTTGCACTTCACACAAAGCGATTGGCGGCTCAACTAACTTGCCCATCGGGGTAAACTATTGCATCACCCTGAGTTTCCAACCTCTATTGCGTAATCCTTTTGATGAACGAGTTAAATACTCAACAAACCCATCGCCGTCAAAATCACCGAATTTATCAATCCAACTTAGGGCTTTTTCCAGTGGCGATCGGCACCATCAAGCATACTGACATCGGCATTCCAGTTATAGGCTTCAGCCAAAGTAACAATCCAAAGGATGGTAGTGTCTACTGTTCCGTAGTAGGGATCGTATGGAAGTAAGTTTAATGTAGTTAACTCGTTGCGGCGCATTTCGTGCAGCATTTTGCCCGGTTGGGCATCGTGCCAATCATCCAACTCAGTAGCCTGGAGTTGAGCCAGTTTGAGTAACGTGCCACGGGCAAATTCATGATAAACTGCGATCGCTTGTAAGCTAGCAATTATTGAGTCACGTCCAAAAACAGCAACAAACCAGGGAATACCAGCAGCAGGCATCCAAAATTGATGTCCATTATCATCCACCTCAATCCGTAACGCTCCCATATCCGCGATCGCTTGTGATAAAATTCCTGAATCTCAGCATTAGACGATCGCAATTTTGTGGCATTAGTCAGAAATTCATCCCTAACCTTTCCCGCTTTTGTATTATGATAAAGGCACTAGGCATTTTGAGGTTTGAAAACATTTCCATCTGCTAAGGCTGTAAAATTGACACAAGTGTGCCATGTTTTCCCCGGAGCAATGACCACATCAAACATTAAACGACCATTAGCATAGCGTGGCTCAGAAGTACCACAAACTGGCTCAACCACAATACCTCGCAGGAAAGAGCCGTTACGATATTCAGTGGTGAGTACACCATTTTCCCATTTGGTTTGTGTCTCACCTCGCGTCAATATTTGCTGCGATTTGACTTCAAAAATATCCGCAAAATCAGAACGCACAGCTAGCATTAATTGAAACTTAACAGTTTCATTGTGATAGTTAATTATATCAATATCTTCATGCATACCTTCCACAATGTCGCGCCGAACCGTTACAAGCAAGTACTGCCAGCAGGTAAAGAGCCGTTGATAATAGGAAGTTGCGGGTTGGTAAATTGGTAAAGTGCATTATGATGCGTGATATTGCTAGAGGCTAACAGCGAAAGTCGATAGCGATTGAGAGAAATTTCATAGTAAGAAATTACGCGTGTGTCCCAAACAAAAAAACCTTGAGGCAACTTCTTTATGGAACCATCACTAGCTGTTACTAAAAAAGATGAACCATCGTTGATGGTTATCAAAGCAGAATTTACAGTAACTTTTGTAGGCATTTTCAATTAACCATTCTCTGTAAAACCCGGATACAAGGTCATACCACCATCTACAAACAGTGTTGTACCATTGACATAATCAGAGTCATCAGAAGCCAACCAAACTGCTTTGGCGATGTCTTCTACATCACCCACACGTTTTGCTGGAATCAGTTTTAATAACTTCGCTTCTGCTTCTGGAGTATCCCAAGCTGATTTATTAATTGGAGTTTTAATAGCACCAGGAGCAATACTATTAACACGAATTTTGTGAGGAGCAAGTTCTTGGGCAATACTTTGCATCATCATATTAATACCGCCCTTACTCGTAGCATAATTGACGTGACCAGCCCAAGGAATTACCTGATGCACAGAACTCATGCAAATAATCTTACCTGCGGCAGATGAAATATGAGGCTGTACACCCCGGCGCAAAAATTCCTTAGCAGCTTCTCTAGCACATAAGAATTGTCCAGTCAGGTTCACATCAATAACTTTATTCCATTGGTCAGGGGTCTTAACACCCACAAATGCTGAATCTTGTTGCAGACCCGCATCATTTATCAAAATATCAATAGTGCCAAATTGCTGGATAGTCTGGCTGAACATCGCCTTTATTTCGTCTTCTTTGCTGACATCAGCTTGAATAGCGAATGCTTCTCCATTAGCCGCTTTGATATCATCGACAATCTTTTGGGCTTCTTCAGCTTCAGAATGGTAATTGATAAACTACTGCTGCACCTGATGCAGCCAAATGACGAGCGATCGCTTCACCAATCCCAGAACTACCACCTGTTACAAGTGCTTTTTGACCTTTGAGCAGATAAGGGGAGTAACTCATAATAATTTCTCAGAATTTTTGCTATGTATTTTCATTTCCAATGTTTGAGGATAGCTGATATGTGTTTAATTTTTTAGAACTATTTTTTTGATTCTGGCATCACTTTAGAGGTTTACAAGAATAAAAACTTCTAGCCATTGGAATAATAAATATATCTACCGAAAGAACTATAAAAATTTCATCCCGATTTCATTATTGGATGAAATCTTTAAAGAATGAAGTCAACGAAGAGGAAAAGGGGCAGAGGGCAGGGAGCAGGGGGAAAACCCCATAAATAAATTTATGAAATTTGGAAATTTGAGGAATTTAGCTAACAGGAAATCATAATTTATTTTTGGATAAGCATCCCTAAGATAGTAGCTTTTCGAATCTAATTCTTTTAAGATATTGATTGTTAGGAATTCTAAATCTTGTCAACATCTGCAAAATTAAAAATCTCCAAACATTCAATACTGAATTCTATTTTTATAAAATGTCTAAATAATCACCGTGCCTGATACCCCAAGGAAAAGCGATGTCTGCTCCTACCTCTCAATAGCCAAATCTACCATACCCCGACTCCTTTGCACCCAATTATCGTTCACTTTGTGATTGCGATGGTGTTTTTTCTTTCTTGTGATGTGGTGGGATATTTTACCCGAAATGTGCGTTTATTTGAGGTGAGTTTCTGGAATATGTTTGTTGCTGCGATCCAATTTTCATCGCAATTATCTTTGGCCAGTTTGAAGCCGGACTAGCACAAGTCCAGACCAGCAGCCCAATCAACACTGAATTATCATACCGTCTTGGGTTGGTCACTGGCGGCGATTGTCGGGCGATCGCAGCTTGGCGTTTTGTGATTCGCAACCTCAGCCCCCGCAAGTACCCGCCTGCTTACTTAGGGGCTGCAACATTTTTAGTCTGTCTAGTGTTTTTGCAAGTGTATTTAGGGAGTAAACTGTTTTGGGTGTATGGGTTGCACGTCGAGCCTGTAGTTCAAGCCATGAAACAGGGAGTTTCACCATGAACCCGCAACTGATTGAACAGTTGAGATTACGGTTGGGCGCTAACGGATTACCTTATGAGATTCCTATACATCCGCAATTAGTGCATCTAACGCTGGGTTTGTTTATCCTTGCCATCATTTTTGATATTGCAGGAGTGCTGTTTGCGTTAGAAAAACCAATTTTCAAATTTTTGGGATTGGTTGCCCTCCGTTCCGGTTTTTTTGATGTCGGCTGGTATAACCTCATCGCCGCAGCAACTATCACGTTTTTCACGGTTGCAGCAGGTTTTTTTGAGCTACTGTTAGCAAATCCACCAGTCGATCAAAAGAGTGCTTGGGGGTTAAGTGCTGGTTGGACGATGCTTTTGCATGGTTTGGGTGGCGTTTTGCTGTTGGGGATGTATTGTAGCCATGACTCTATGGAGAGGTTTGCAACGCTATCGCTGGCGTCAGGATGCTTCCAGACAGGTGCAGTGGAGTTACTTGTTAGTGGGGATTGCAATATTGGCATATTATTCGTTCACGGAACTTTGGGGGCGCAATTGGGAGAACAGTTTGGGATTCATGTTACTGCTGCTAAGTTAGGTAGGCATAATTAAACATAAAATCAAATCCTAGTTCGTAGTGAGCGATTCATCGCTCAAAACAAGGATTATCATCAGGACTAAAGTCCCGACTACAAACTTTATTTAATTTTTTTGCGCCTAGTTACTTAATACCATTACCAAATTAAACGAAAATTTATTAAATTATTATGTTTAGTGTTTTTGAATATGTACTAATAGCAGTTTTATGTTGCAGTGCTGCTGATTGTCAGTCGATGGATTGGACAACAGGCGTTTTCGTGAATGCCTCCCCAGGCTACAACAGAAGCACAACAGGTAGATGATTTATTTAGCTTTTTAGTCTCAATTGGAGCATTTATTTTGCTTGGGCTGATTGGTGTTATGGTATATGCCATCGCCTTTCATCGCGCCCCCCCAGAAGACTACAGCGAGGGACACCCCTCTAGAGGTGATGCGAGGCTAGAAATATTGTGGACAGCATCCCCAACTTTGTTAGTAATGTGGATTGCTTTCCAAAGCTTCAATATTTATCAGCAATTAAATATTTTAGGTTTAAACCAAATTGTGCATTTGCACACACCCATAGAATCTGCCTCCGCCGAAACCGTTAGCGATGTCCCCAAACCCGCCTCTGAAACTATTGATGTTTTTGTTAAGCAATGGGATTGGTCTTTTCGTTATCCAAATAACGTTACTAGCAAACAACTACATCTTGCCTATTAATCAAAGCACTCGCTTAAATATGCAAGCGCAGAAAGTAATCCACGGTTTCTATGTTCCTGAGTTTCGCTTAAAGCAAGATATTATTCCAGGGCGCAACATTGATATCGTGATGACACCAATTCGCCCAGGCAAATATCGGCTGAAAGATTCTCAATTTAGTGGTACTTACTTTGCCTTGATGGAAGCAGATGTATATGTTGAATCTCTTGAATAAGTATAACCAGTGGCTCACGCATACGTACTCTAGCGAACAAACTCCAGTAAATCAGGCAGTTGCCGAAAATATCCAACCACCAAAAACATTATTTAATAGCGGTTGGTACACCGTCACACCTGCTCAACCTGGTATTGCCAATCAAAGGAAGATAAATAATGACACATGATTTTAGTCAAGAAATTATCAGATCCAGAATCGGAAAATTCCCAGAACCTAGAGGGTAATAATTGGCGGGAATATTTCAGTTTCAACACCGATCATAAGGTGATTGGAATTCAGTACATGGTGATGACCTTCATGTTCTTTCTTGATTGGCGGGCTGTTGGCGATGCTTATCCGGGCTGAATTGCTCACCCCGGAATCAAATTTAGTCGATCGCCCCTCTACAATGGTTTGTTCACCATGCACGGGACAATCATGATTTTCCTGTGGATTATTCCCTTCAATGCAGGTCTTTCTAACTTCTTAGTGCCGCTAATGATTGGAGCGCGGGATATGTCTTTTCCCTTGCTCAATGCCATCTCTTTTTGGATTCTTCCACCAGCAGTCTTTTACTACTATCTAGCTTTTTCCTCCCAAACGGAACTGCACAAGCTGGTTGGTGGGCTTATCCACCAGTTAGTCTGCAAGTTATAGGCGATCACTTAATTAACGGTCAATTTATTTGGATAGTTAGCCTAGTACTAATTGGCATCTCTTCAATCATGGGGGCTGTCAACTTTGTCACCACCATCTTTTGGATGCGCGCCCCAGGGATGACATTTTTTCGGATGCCTGTGTTTGTTTGGTCAGTTCTTAGCGCCCAGTTGTTGCAACTAATTAATTTGCCTTCCTTGACGGCTGCATTGATCCTGCTATTGCTTGATCTTTCCTTTGGTACACAATTTTTTAAACCGGATGCAAATGGCGATCCGATCATTTACCAACATCTATTTTGGTTCTACTCTCACCCAGCAGTTGTATATCATGGCGCTACCAGCCTTCGGTATTATTGCGGAAGTTTTGCCGCCTTTTCTCGCAATCCCCTATTTGGCTATCGGTCAGTTGCTCTTGCTACTTTAGGCTATTGCTGTAGTCAGCATCTTCGTCTGGGTACATCACATGTTCACCAGTGCAACCCCCGGCTGGATGCGGATGACCTTCATGGCCACCTCGATGTTAGTTGCCATACCCACAGGTGTTAAGGCATTTGCTTGGACTGCCACAATCTGGAGGAGCAAGTTGCACCTAGAGACACCAATGCTATTTGCGATGGGGGGTGCAGCGATGTTTATTTTTGGCGGGATCACTGGTGTGATGCTTGCTGCCACCCCTTTGATATCCACGTCAATAATACTTACTTTGTAGTAGGTCACTTCCACTACATCGTTTTTAACACCATTACAATGGCAATCTTTGCAGCCATTTACTTCTGGTTTCCCAAAATAACTGGCAGGATGTACGCTGAGGGTTGGGGTAAGTTGCATTTCTGGTTGACCTTTATTCCTGCCAATATCACCTTTTTCTCCATGCACCCGTTAGGTTTACAAGGGATGCTACGCCGAATTTCCTCCTACGATCCCCAGTATCAGGGATGGAATGTTATCGCTAGCCTGGGATCGTTTTTACTAGGAGCATCTACGCTGCCCTTTATTGCTAACATCGTCGGTTCTTGGCTATATGGAGCGAAGGCAGTTGATAATCCTTGGCACGCTACGGGATTGGAATGGACAACTTCTTCACCACCTCCGCGAGATAACTTTGAAGAGATTCCTGCTGTCACCAGACCTCCTTATGACTATGGCAATCCAAAATATTCATTCGTGGAAAATTCTAATAACAATGAGTGAGGAGTTGGGTAATTCTGTATGAAGATACGGCATAAACTATATGAGGAACGAACCGCATTCGCGTTAGCGTCTCCCCTTCTCCCTTTGGGAAGCAATACATC
>CAWAKF010000033.1:0-24756 GCA_963782435.1 uncultured delta proteobacterium | reverse complement strand
GGTCCGTGGCTTTATGGCCCCAGGCAGTCGACGCCTGTGCACCGACGCCGGTTCTGGCTGCCGGAGGTATCGGTGACGGCCGGGGAGTGGCCGCGGCCCTGGCCGTGGGCTGTGTCGGGGTCTGGGTGGGCACCCGGTTCCTGGCTTCGGTCGAAGGGGGCGCCTTACCCATACAGAAAGAAACCATTCTTGAGGCTACGGATGAAGATACCCGGCGGTCCTATCTGTATACCGGGAAAACATCCCGGACCATTTCCAACCGTTTTCATGATTTATGGGAAAATTCAGGTTTAGAGCCCTTACCCTTTCCTGTTCAGGTTATTTTTGCCTCGGCCCTGGCCGAGATGTTCAATAAGGCTGAGTTGAAAGAATTTATGGGACCCTTTTCCGGCCAGGTTTCCGGCCTGATCAACGAGATTAAACCGGCAGCTCAAATCCTGGAGGACATGGTGGAGGAGGCTGTGGATGTGCTGATCCGCAAGCTGCCGGAAACAGTGGTTGCAAAGTAGAGAGAGATTGTTAGGCTATTCACCTGAGTTGATACTATAAATCCCAAAGGGAAGCAGGAGGGTTACCCAAAATGAGTGAAAATGGAAAACGGGTTGAAGTCAATGCGCCTATGTCCGGGGTATTTTACAGAAGATCAGGACCGGGAGCGGCCCCCTATGTTGAAGTGGGGGGACCAGGTTAAGAAAAAACAAATCCTGGCCCTGTTGGAAACCATGAAAGTTTTTCAGAAAGTCAAATCCCCCGTTGAGGGCATCATTCTCGAGATTGTCGCTGAAATGAGAAACCACTTAAGGATGGTGATCTGATGTTTGTGATAGAGGTTTAACCGATGATGCTGGATACTGGATACTGGATGTGGATATAACCGGAAAACCTGATACTGGATTAAATTACCGATAGTGGGTTCTGATTTGATTTTATCCAGAATCGAGTATTGCTTTTTGTTGTTATCCAGTATCAAGTTTTGTCTGACCAGAAGCGGTTATTATCGTATTTTAGAAAAAGTTGGATATAATTTCCCAGTCTTGGGTGCGAAGAATCTCTAAAAGGAGAAGATGGGATGGGCGACTGGATGGACAGTTATCTCAAAAGGCTTGTTAAGAATCGGGAAGAAAACCAAACCGGCGGAGGAATAGATCGCATTGAGGTCCAGCACGGCCTGGGCAAGCTCACGGCCCGTGAAAGGATCGACCGGCTGGTTGATCCGGGCAGTTTTGAGGAACTCGGCTCACTGGTCAGGGACCCTTACGCCAAGTTAGCCAAGATTCCCAAACCCAGCCCCTCTGACGGGGTGGTTATGGGTATGGCCAAAATAAAAGGGAGATTGGTTGCAATCTATTCCCTGGATTTTACGGTTATGTCCGGGTCGATCGGCGATCAGGGCGTCTGGAAGATCGCCGAACTGGTTCAGATGGCCGGACAAGAGCAAATCCCGCTGATCGGAATTTTGGATTCAGCCGGGTCCCGATTGGCCTTTAAAGGGGGTTTTGTCGGTCTGAATGGTCTGGGCCGTCTGGTGCGTACTTACTGTCTCTTTTCCGGAGTGATTCCTCAGATCACTCTGGTTCTGGGACCCTGCACCGGGCCCCTGGCTCAAATTGCCGCCCTGTCCGATTTTCTGATTATGAATCAAAAAACGGGATTTTTATGGCTCGGCGGAGAGATCGAATCGGAAGAGGCAGGGTCTGCGGAGTTTCACATGACCAAGTCGGGGCAATGTGATCTATTGGCCGACAGCGATGAAGAGGCCCTCAAGATGGCCGGACAGCTTCTGAATTTCATTCCGCAAAATTGCTGGAAAAATCTGCCCCCATTGAACCGACCGATGACCCGAAAAGAAGAGAAGAATCACTTCTCGATGTCATGCCCAATGATCCGAAATTTACTTATGATATGCACGAAGTCATCGAACTGATCACAGACAACGGGGAATTCTTTGAATTGAAAACAGACTTCGCGCCTAATCTGATTATCGGATTCGCCCGCTTCGACGGCCTGGTTACCGGGATTGCCGCCAGCAATCCGGATGAACTGAGCGGCATCATGGAGCCTGATTCTTCCGACAAATACGATAAGTTCATGATGTTTCTGGACGCCTTCAATATCCCGCTCTTGAATATCTCCGACACCACGGCCTATCCACCCGGAGACAAATGGGAAAGAATAGGTGTCATCCGGCACGGGGCCAAAAATTTGCATGGCTACAGCCACCTGACCAACCCCAAAATCACTTTGGTCTTAAGACGTTCTTACGGCGGATCGAATATCACCATGGGCTGCAGCAAGATGGGACCTGATTTCATCTTCGGCTGGCCCACGGTCGAGTTCGCTCCTACCGGGCCGGAGTCCATTGTCCAGGCCGTTTTTCACAAGGAACTGGCCAAGGCCAGGGAAGAAGGAAAGTACGAGGAGCTTTACAACTCCTTACTTACACCGCTTAAAGAACAATTCAGCGTCATGAACATGGCACGGGTCTTTACGACCTATTACACTGTCCATGAAGTCATTGACCCCAGGGACACCCGAATTCATATTATCAAGGCACTTCATGCTACGAGCCAATAAGATCGAGGCGCTGCCGGATAAAAAACGCTACATCAAACCTGCTTAGTGCTGCCCAAAGGGAGGATTATCTGAGATGGGAGAACGTATGCAAGAAGCGATTAAACGCTATGAGGATATTCAAGAGAAAAACCTTTTAGGCGGCGGCATCGAACATATTGAACGGCAGCATGGGAGGGGTAAACTGACCGCCAGGGAACGCATCGAAAAACTGATCGACCCCGGAACTTTCAGCGAACTGGGCTCCGCCGTGGGCACGACGAGCATGCGCATGGACGGCCGTATCCCTGTGGCCCCCTGCGACGGGGCCATTGTCGGAACGGCCCAAGTCACACGGCCGGCCCATCATGATCTACGCCTCCGATTTTACGGTTTTGGGAGGTTCCACCGCAACCCAGCATCTGGCGAAATATGCCCATTCGCTGATCATGGCCGCGCAATGGGGCATCCCCATGGTCAACCTTCTGGATTCCTCAGGCGGCCGGCTGGGGTACTCCGATGTCATCCACGCCGGGATTGATTGGCACTTTCGGCTCCAATCCCAGTATTCCGGGCTGATTCCCCAGATCACCGCCCTGATGGGACCCTGCATCGCCGGTGGGGCCTATCTGCCGACCCTTTGTGATTTTTTGCTGATGAGCAGGATCTCGGCCAATATGTGGCTGGGCGGCCCGAGGCAGACCCAGGCGGCCACCTCGGAAAAGTTCGACCGGAACGTGGGCGGCGCGGATTATCACATGCAGTTGAGTGGATCGGCCGATACGGTCGGAAACGATGACGAAGAAACCATCGCTCAGTGCCGTGAGCTCATCCGTTATCTGCCCCAGAACTTCCGGGAAAAGGTCCCTGCCTGGCCGAGAGACAGATGACCCACAGACGAGAGGTCAAAGAGCTGGAGGACTGGTTCCTGATGATTTTGAGCAAATCTACGACATGCACGATGTGATCAGGTTGCTAGTGGATAAGGGCGAATTTTTTGAAATCAAGGATGAGTACGCCAAAAACCTGATTACCTGCTTCTGCCGGTTTGACGGTGAAGTGGTGGGACTGGTGGCCAACAATCCCAAATTCCCGGCAGCATCCTGGAGGTGAACGCCTGCGACAAATACTACCGGTTTCTGCAGGTCCTGGACGCCTACAATATTCCCCTGGTCAACCTTGTGGACACGCCGCCCGTGGTACCGGGCGAATTCGAGGAGGCCAGGGGGTTGCTGCGACATATCGGGAAAATCGTGGACGTTTACGCCACCGCGACCGTGGCCAAGATTAGTGTCGTTCTGCGTGAAGCCTATGCCGATGCAGGCAGTATGATCATGGGGGTTCAAAAAGCATGGGGGCCGATCTGGCGTTTTCCTGGCCGATTGCCCGCTACGCCGTGGAGGCCTCCTCATTGGACTATCGACGGATTTACGGCAAAGGGATCGAGGAGGATGCCTATGAAGCCTATCTGAACCGCTCGCGGGAAAAGGTTGGGGCCTTCGACGTCGGATTTAGCTGGACCGCCCAGGTGGTTGACGAGATCATCCTGCCCAAAGATACGCGCAAGAAAATCATCGAGGCCTTGAGGGTGACCCGGAACAAACATGAAAAACTTCCACGGCGGGCTAAGACACATACTTCGGCACCGACGTAAGCAAACAGGCGAGAAGTATTAAACAAAAACAGTTTTATTTTTCTGTTGCGGGTTACGAGTTTCGAGTTGCGGGTTAATGAAGAAAAGGTTCTTTTTCTTAAACACGTAACTCGCAACGCGCAACCCGTAACGAAGATTTTTTGTTAGAGATGAATTCTCAGAATTGAAAATTATGAATCTATATAACTTTTAGGAGAACCGATATGAATGAAAAGGTTGTCATTTCCTGTGCGTTGACTGGGGTTCTGACCAATCCGGCCGTTTTTGATGTTCCGGTGACACCCGAGCAAATGGCCGATGCCGCCGAACAAGCCTGGAACGAAGGTGCGGTTATCGTGCATTGCCATTTCCGTGATCAGCGGGAGGGGATGGGTTTTATGCCCACCTGGGATGTTGAAGCGGTTACTGCGATCATTGCCGCAATCAGGAAGCGGACCCCGGGCATGATCATCAACCAGAGTACAGGTGTAAACGGTGATGATATATCCGGCCCGGTCGCCTGTCTCGAGGCCCTCAAACCGGAGATGGCCGCTTGTAACGCCGGGACCCTTAATTATCTTAAGCTCAAGAGTGACGGGACCTGGGCCTGGCCGCCTATGATTTTCGATAACCCGGTGGAAAAGGTTAAGCGATTTCTTGATGTCATGAAAGCCTGTGACGTTATCCCGGAATTTGAATGCTTTGATACAGGCATCGTTCGGAGCGTGGCTATGTATAAAAAGGCGGGTATGTTCGAGGGGGACCCACACATTTCATTGGTCATGGGTGTGGCCAGCGGACAAGCCGCCAGACCCGAGTGGCTTCCCCTGCTCAAGGCCGAAATGCTCCCCGGGACCCACTGGCAGGTCATCGCTATTGGCCGGGAAGAGGTCTGGCCCCTGCATCGACGGGCTCTGGAACTGGGCGGGAATGTTCGAACCGGTCTGGAGGATACCTTTTATCTGCCCAATGGTAAGAAGGCCAGGAACAATGGAGACCTGGTCAAGGCCCTGGCGGACATGGTGAGGGAGGTAGGGCGGGATATCGCCAATGCTGAGGAAGCCCGTCAAATCCTGGGGATCAAGAACAGAACCTGATGTTTTAGGGGCTGTACCTTATCTGTTTGCTTCAATCCTTTTGCCACAGACCAACACGAACACACATAGGCGTTTCCCTTACGGACCCTCCAAAGGGAAATCCTGTTTATTCTCTGTCTGCTTTTTTCTGCCATGTCCGTGGCAAAAACTTAGGAATTTCGTTTTTTTTCATAATTAAATTTGATGGGCTATCAGGAGGTTTACCGGTGGAAAAGATCTGCAAGGACCTGAAGGACGAGTACGATGCCCTGGACGACATTGTATCGGGGCTGGATGAGGCGGGCTGGGAAACCAAAACATTTTTTTTCGATTGGACGGTGAAAAAAGAGATCGCCCACATTGCCTTCTTCGATGGAACGGCAAGATTATCAGCTACTGACCCTGAGGTTTTCAAGGAACATGTCAAAGCGCTTTTCAGTGGCCAGGCCGAAGCTTTGGCCCAGATGACCGTCTTGGAAAAGATGAGCCATCCCGAACTGCTCAGATACTGGCGTAAAGAAAGAAGCACCCTGGTTAACGCCCTGTCCCGCATGGGTCCAGAAAGATCGGCTTCCATGGTACGGGCCGTCCATGTCTGCTGTTTCTTTTGCCACTGCCCGCCTGATGGAAACGTGGGCCCATGGCCAGGATGTGGTGGATGCCCATAATCTAAAACGCCCAGCCACGGACCGGCTTTACCACATCGCTCACCTTGGGAATATCACCTATGGCTGGAGCTTCACCAATCGTCAGATGGAGGTCCCTCCGGTCCCGGTCCGGGTTGAACTCACCAGCCCCTCCGGTGCGCTGTGGACCTGGGGCCCCGAAGGGGCTCGGGATATTATTCGGGGGAGTGCCCTGGGTTTCTGCCTTGTTGTAACCCAGCGCCGGCATTACCTGGATACTGACCTGGTTGTAACCGGGGAGGCTGCGGAAAAGTGGATGTCCCTGGCTCAATGCTTCGCCGGGCCTCCGGAGATGGGGCCCGAACCCGGGAAATTTCCCAAAATGGAAGGCTGATTTCAATTTCGAATTTCGTAATTCGAAATGGGAAAAACTTGCCAGGATCTTGAAAAACTCTTTTTTTACAGGTTACTCAAAAAGATCCAGATCCAAGGCGTCCGAAATCGGGAGGAATGAGGCGTACAAAGTAGTACGCCGCAATGACGAGTGATGAGGACAACACAGGAGATGGCTCTTTTTCAGTAACCTGTTCAGGAAAAAACATGTTTAAAAAAATATTAGTAGCCAACAGGGGAGAGATCGCCCTCAGAGTGATCCGGGCCTGTAAGGAACTGGACATTCCCTGTGTCGCCGTTTATTCAGAGGCCGATGCGTCATCCCTCCATATTCAATTGGCCGATGAGCGGATTCTGATCGGACCACCCCCAAGTGCCAAAAGCTACTTAAGTATCGAAAACATTCTCACCGCGGCCAGAGAAACAGGTGCGGACGCCGTTCATCCCGGTTACGGTTACCTGGCTGAAAATGAGGATTTCGCCCAAGCCTGTCACGACCAGGGTCTGGTGTTTATCGGTCCGACCCCTGAAAACCTGCGGCTGGCCGGGGACAAAATCGCCGGGAAGGAAATCATGAGTAAGGCAGGTGTGCCGGTTATCCCCGGCGGTGACGGTTTGGTGCGGAATATCGAAGAAGCGCTGCACATCAGCCGGGAGGTGGGCTACCCGGTCATGATCAAGGCGGCCGGGGGGGGCGGAGGCCGGGGAATTCGTATCTGTGCTAATGAGGAGATCCTGGCAGAGGAATTTCCGGTGGCCGCCATGGAAGCGGGAGCCGCCTTTGGGAACAACGGCCTTTATATGGAAAAGTTTATTGTTCAACCCCGACATATCGAGTTTCAGGTATTGGCCGATTCCTTTGGAAATGTCTGTCATCTCGGGGAACGTGAATGCAGCATTCAACGACGGTTTCAGAAGCTTATTGAAGAATCCCCTTCACCCAGGCTGACCCCGGGACTCCGTAAAGTCATGGGTGAAGCGGCCATAGCCGCAGCTAAGGCCATCAATTATGTAAACGCCGGGACCGTGGAGTTCCTGGTGGACAAAGATGACACCTTTTATTTCATGGAAATTAACGCCCGTATTCAGGTGGAACACCCGGTCACCGAACTGACCACCGGCATCGATCTGGTCAAGGAACAAATTAAAATCGCGGCCGGTGAGCACCTGGATTATTCTTTCGAGACCCTCAACCTCAGGGGCTGGGCCATCGAATGCCGGATCAATGCCGAGGACCCGGACCGCGGTTTCATGCCCTCCCCAGGCACGGTTGAACGATACCATCCCCCTGGAGGATATGGGGTTCGCCTTGATACACATCTTTACCAGGGTTATGAACTTCCCATTTATTACGATTCCCTGATAGCCAAACTCATAGCTTTTGATGCGACCAGGAAAGGCGCCATTCAAGTGATGAAAAGGGCCCTGGAGGAGTTTAGAATCGAACCGCTCAAAACCACGATCCCTCTTTACCGCAGAATCATGGAGGATGCTGATTTTCAGCGTGGTGAATTCACTACCGACTATATTAAGAAGTTTGTTCCTGATGATGATGAAGATGACGAGGATAATGACGAAGATTGATAAAGATAACCGCTAACCAGGATATTTTAATTAATTTGGTGTGGGTTACGAGTTACGGGTTACGGGTTCTTTAAGAAAGGTTTTGCCTTTTTACCCGCAACTCGTATCTCGCAACCCGCAAATAGAGGAGAAAACCCATGACCGAGACCAATGAAGTCTTATATGAAATCAAAGATCGCATAGCTACAATTACCCTCAACCGGCCCGAAAAACGAAATTCCATCAATACCGGTATCCTATCCGGTTTGAATCTGGGTCTTGATCAAGCCGACCAGGATCCCGGTGTGTCGGCCGTTATCCTGATCGGTGCAGGAGGCAACTTCTGCTCCGGGGCCGATCTCGGGGGAGGCGGCTTTATAAGTACAGCAATCCTTCCTGGAAGTCCATGAGGGCCGGGGAATTATGCCCGGTTGCTTCTGAAAATGAATCAATGCAGAAAACCTATTCTGGCCGCTGTCGAGGGCTACTGCCTGGCCGGGGGTATGGGGCTCTGCCTGTCCAGCGATATCGTTATCGCCAGTGAGGAAGCCAAATTCGGCACCCCCGAAATCAAACGAGGTTTATGGCCTTATATGGTCACGGCTGTTTTGATCCGTAACCTGGGGCGAAAAAAAGCCTTAGAGCTGTGCATGACCGGCGATAGAATATCTGCAATGGAGGCCGAACGTATCGGCTTGATCAATTATGCCGTGCCCAAGGCCGAATTCAAGGAAAGAGTGGACCAAATGGCCAAAAAATTGGCCTCCTTTAGCCCGGCCGTCATGGGACTGGGCAAACGGTCCTTTTACCAGATAGCCGACATGACTGTCGAGGATGCCCTGGAATATTTGAAATCCCAGCTTACCATCAATTCTCAAACCGAGGATATCATTGAAGGCGTAACTGCTTTCATGGAAAAACGTGAGCCCCGGTGGAAGGGACGGTAACCTTATTTATCTAATATATTAACAGACCGGAGAGGAATCGGAATCATGAAAAAGGAGCAAACCCGAAGGGAATTTCTGAAGGTTTCCGGGACCATTGTCTTGGTAATGGGGGGCGGTTTATATCTGCCGGCTAACGCCAACTCGGTCGATCCCAAGGCGACAAAAAAAGGAGTCCCCGAAATTCCGGTTTCAGACGGCTATCTTCTGGTGGACATTAAAAAATGCCAGGGTTGTGTAAGTTGTATGCTGGCCTGCTCCCTGGTGCATGAAGGAGTGGAGAGTTTATCCCTGTCCAGGATCCAGATCATTCAAAATTCTTTTAAGGCCTTTCCAGGTGACGTTACTATTGAACAATGCCGGCAATGTGTGGACCCTGAGTGTGTGAAGGCCTGCCCCGCGGGTGCATTAAAGGCCAATCCCAAATATGGAAATGTGAGGATGGTGGATCGGAATAAGTGCATTGGTTGTGGGGCTTGTTTTGAAGCCTGTCCGTTCACGCCCAGCAGGCCGGTGGTGGTGCCGGATGAGGCTTACAAGGGGAAAATAAAGAGCCGGAAATGTGACCTGTGTGCCAACACACCCTTTCATTGGGAACAAGCGGGTGGTGGCCCCCAGGGCAAACAGGCCTGCGTGGAGGTCTGTCCAGTGGGGGCCATCAAGTTCAGCAAGGTCATCCCCGAACAGAAAGGGGATTCAGGATACAGGGTGAATTTGAGAGACAGTATCTGGGGAAGGTTGGGTTACCCGACGGGGTAATAATCATAAAAGCCGGTTTAAGGTATAGGGTATGAGGTTTCCCTTTCACCTCAAATCTCAAATTGCAAATTGCAAACTTAAATTCTTAAACCTTGTACCTTGAACCTTATACCTTGCAATGCGGGAAAAAGCGTTTTTTAGGCATATAAAAAAGGGGACTTTAGAATGAACGGCTATACGGGAAAAATTTTATCCATAGACCTGACGGCAAAAAAGATCCTCACTATCCCAACGGAAAAATACGAATCCTGGGGCGGCGGTCATGGCATGGGATCGGCCATCTTCTTTGATCTGGTGAAAGACAAAACCATCGACGGATTCGATCCACAAAATGTGGTTACCCTGATGACCTCCCCCTTGTCCGGCACCCTGGTTCCGGGGGCTTCCGCCCGAACAGAAGTTCAGGGCATCGGGGTTCAATCCTATCCCATCGGCTGGTTTACCCGAAGCAACTTTGGCGGCCGTTTTTCGGCCATGCTCAAATTTGCCGGTTGGGACGGGGTAGTCATCCAGGGAAAATCCGATCGACCGGTCTGGATTGATATTCGAAACGATAAGGTTCAGATCAGAGACTGCGCCCCCTTATCCCTCTGGGGTAAGGAAACCTGGGACTGCCAGGAGGCTATTTGGGATTTTGTGGCCGGGGACGGGAAATATGGGGACTGGATCAATCCGGCCGGAGATGAAGGCGGTCGAACCACCCAGCGTCCGGCTGTGGTTACCATCGGCCCGGCCGGAGAAAATTTGAGCCGCCTGGGATGTTTGATTCATGATGCCAGCAACGCCGCCGGACAAGGCGGTTTTGGTGGGGTCTGGGGATCCAAGAACCTGAAAGCCATCAGCGTCATCGGTACGGGGCAGGTGAAAGTCAATGATCCCAAATCGCTCATGGCCGCCAGGCTATGGCAGAAAAAAAATTATGCCTTCGACCTTGATAATTTGCAAGAGAAAGTGGGGAACATTTGGTGAATTTCAGTCGCCACCGGCCCCTATAATTATTTGGCGGGGCGGTCGGCCGAAGATCGATCAGCGACCCCAGGCTTGCGTGGGCTGCCATTCCGGTTGTCGGGCCAGATACAATGATGCCAAGGGAAACGAGGCGTCGTGTTTTACCACTGTTTTTTATTGGGACGCCAGAAATCTGGATATTCAACGAACAGCCAGCGATCTGATCAATCGTTACGGTATCAATGCGGTGGAAATAATTTTCGGTCTTTTGTATATCCGGCTACTTCAGCAGAACGGCCTTCTCAATTCAGCCAAAATCCCTAAATGCCCTCTCGATTTCAGCAACTACGGCAGTCAGGAATTTGTTGAAAGATTCGTCAAGATGGTGGCCTATGGCGACGACGGCAACGGAAAACAAAGTCAATTCGGAAAAGATGTTTCCGGCGGATTTGTCTACGCAGCCGAGAAATGGGGACGACGGGAAGAAGACTTGAGAAACGGTATGCTTGCCTTTCCCTACTGGGGCATTCCCATCCATAAGGAACCTCGCGCCCAGGTGTACTGGAGCTACGGAACCATCCTGGGAGATCGGGACATCAATGAACACGATTTCGATTGGCTGAAGCATGACGCCGCCAACGCCAAGCGCTTTGGGGGAAAACCCATGGCTACAGCCGAAGAGGCGGTAAAAATTATTACTGACAAAATGATCCCCTATCAGGGGGATATGCAGATGCTGGATTTCAGCGCATCCAATATCTATTCAGAACACATTGCCAAACTGGTATCCTGGCACCGCTATTATACCCGGTTCTGGAAACAATCCATGCTGTTTTGCGACGTTCGCTGGCCTGATTTTTTCAATCTCTATGCCCCCGGTAAAATCGGCTCAACCGGTATCGCCGAGCCGAAATTCCTGAAAGCCGTAACCGGGAAGAATTTTTCCTTTTTGGACGGGATTAATCTTGGGCGGAAGATTTGGAATTTGGATCATGCCATCTGGACCCTGCAAGGCCGTCACCGGGACATGGTTCATTTTGCCGATATTATTTATAATAGAGGCGCACCTTGGGATGCAGACGGGAAACCCTATATGCCCGGTATAGAAAACGGCCAGTGGGATTATCACGATTACGGCAAAAGAAGCCTGGATCGAACCAAGTTCGATGAATTCAAAACCCGGTTTTACAAACTCCAGGGTTGGGACCCGGATACCGGTTATCCAAAACGATCCACTCTGCAGGAAATCGGTTTGGGGTACGTAGCTGATGAGCTGGAGAAAAAGGGAAGCTGGGGAAAGGATAATAGACCTGTCTCTTATCCGTCCGGCCTGGGTAGCCTCGATTCCAAAAAATTCTCAGAGAGAATATTGATGGACCTGTAAAAAGTCGCCGAAGCCCATTATCGTCATTCCCGTGAAGCTTGTCCTCGACCTGATCGGGGAACGGGAATCCAGGGAATTCAATAAATTCCGGACCCCCGCTGGAGTCTATCGGGCACATGATGCGGGGCGGGGGTGACGGTCCTCCTGGCTTTTTACGAATTTATCAATATTATTTTAATGAAAAATATGTCTGCTATTCTCCGTGAACTCTGTGTACAGGAGTGAAGTGGGCGAGCAGTGAGATCTTTTTAAAAGGAGTAACAGTGAAAAATATTTTCAGATTTGTCTTTATATCGCTATTAACTGCGTTACTTTTAAATGTTTGGATCACCCCGGATCAACAAGCCTTTGCTCAAGGGGCTGGACAAACACAGCCCAGTCCTGGGATATCTTAGCCAAGGGGATTATAACGGTAACCTATTGGCCGACCAAAGAATGGAGGTCTGTAAACCGGAGGCTGTGGGGGTGAACTCGGAGAAGCTTCTCCGGGCCATTGAATACGCGGCCACCCCGGCTTTTAATACGGATGGATTGGTTATTATCCGGAAAGGATACATTGTCGGTGAATCCTATTTTGGTAAATTTAAAATCGACTCAAGGCATCAAAGCGCCTCGATGGCTAAAAGCTTTACCAGTACTCTGATAGGTATCGCTATCGATAAAGGACTGATTAAAGGTATCGACGAAAAATTATGTCAATATTACCCCGAATGGAAATGTGATGATCAGAGCAGATTTTCGCAGCAGGATTAATATTCGCCATGCGTTGACTCTGACTACTGGGTTGGAATGGCAGGAGAACTGGTCACATTGGGACCCAACCACCAACGATGCCCTAAAAATGGGACAAAGTCGGACATTACGATAAAATATATGGCCGGCAGGAAAGGGCTTTATGAACCCGGACAGCATTTTTATTACTCCACCGGCGACCCAATGCTTCTGTCCCCGGTTATTCAAAAAGCAGCCGGAATGACGGCGTTTGATTTCGGCGAGAAGATCTTTTTAAGCCCTTAAATATTGCCAATATCCTTTGGGACAAGGATCAGGATGGCTACACGGCAACGGCTTCGGGGACTCCAAACAACCGTTCGCGATTTTGCCAAACTCGGATACCTTTTCTTGAATAAAGGCTGTTGGGAGAATCAACAGATCGTCTCCAGGGAATGGGTGGAACAGGCAACTAAAACAGACCCAAGTGTTAAAATGTGGGATGCCTACGGATACCTCTGGCATGTTGATTTGCCAAATCGGCTACAATTTAAGTTTACCAGGTCTCCGGTTTCCTCAGACACTATTCCTCGGGACGGCTTTATGGCCGAGGGGGTTCTGGGACAGAATATTTTTATCATCCCCTCCAAGGATCTGGTCATTGTCCGGGTGGCCAACGAGACCGGTAGGAAAATGGATCTGGTAAAATTTCTGACCATGGTTCTGGGTGCCATTGAAGGTTAGGATTTGAATACAAGATAATTTCAAAAAAAAATAGGTGGAAAGATGAAGTTAAAAGACCAAGTGGCCCTGATCGCCGGAGGAGGGCAGGGAATAGGTGAAGGGATCGCCCTTTGCCTGGCCGAAGAAGGCGCTGATGTGGCTATTGTCGACATCAAGGCCGAAAATGCCGAGAAGGTAGCTGAAAAGGCGAAGGACATGGGACGTAAGGCCCTGGCCTTACCCGTTGATCTGACCGATGACCGCGCAGCCCAAAAGACTGTAAAGGACACGGTGGAATTTTTCGGCAGGATCGATATGCTGATTAACAATGTGGGGGGGGTAAGCGGTGAAACCCTGATGATGGTGGGGGAGCACGAACCGCGCTCGGGGATGAGACCATGCCGGAATTTATGTTTTTTAATTCAAAAGTTTGGGACCAGTATTACAAGTTAAACTTGAAGACTCATGTCATCCTGAGCCAGGCGGTAACCCCGTATTTTATCAAGCAGCGGAGCGGAAAGATCGTCAATATATCTTCCGTCTCGGGGAGACTCCCTGAGCCCGGTCACATGCCCTATGGTTCCATGAAGGCCGGTGATATTTCCCTGACCTGGTCCTTGGCCAGGGCTTTAGCTCCTTACAATATCCGGGTGAACTGTGTCTGTCCGGGGTTTGTCTATACGCCTCTTTGGGAAATGGGGGCCACGGCCCGTCATAATATGGTTCGTGAAGCCATGGCCAAGGGACAGGAGCTTCCAAAGGGAGTGGCCAGGGATATTGAAAAGCTTACTCCCAGGGAATTCTGGTTAAAGTATATTGTCATACCAGGTACGCCGCTGGGAAGAGAACAGACGGCCGAGGATATGGGCCGGGCGGTGGTCTTTCTGGTTTCGGACGATGCCAAGAATATATACCGGCCAGACCTTGCATGTCGATGGCGGCATGACCATGCGCTGAAAAACTACATGCAGATAATAATTGAAAAAGGAGTAATTATGAAGGCTTGTGTTGCCACAGGAGAAAAGAGAAAGATTGAATGTCAGGAGATACCTGCTCCGCCGCCGCACCAGGGAGGCTTCTACTTAAAACGAAATATGCCTGTATTTGTGGCAGTGATCTTGAATACCTGGATGGCTCTCTGACTCTCGTCAGCCAGGGGCTCACCCATGTGGGAGCGATTACGGGCCACAAGATCGCTGCCGAGCTGGCATTGGATAAATTGCCTGACGGGGTAAGTCTGATCGGTCAGGTCTTTGGTATTCAACCGGGTTCCGTGCCGGGCCATGAGTTTGTTGCAGAAGTGGTTGAGGTAGGCGAAGGCCTAACCGGTTGGGAGGTCGGAGATCGGGTGGTCCCCTTTTTTAATCCGCCCGGAACGACTCCTCCTGAAGACAGGACAATGGGTTATGAGACCTACCGGGCCTGGTCCGAATACATGGTGGTTCCTCCTTATTCGGTGCAGAAAGTCCCGGACCATGTTTCTGATGAGGAAGCCGTATTTGTAGAACCGCTGGGGACCGGGGTCGGCTCGATCTTAGGTTCAGGACTGCGTCCCGGCAGATCGGCGGTCATCATCGGCGCTGGTAAAATAGGGCTTCTGGCTATGCTGTCGGCCAGGGTATTTGGAGCATCACCGGTTATTGTCGTTGATATAATGCCGTCCCGTCTGGAAAAAGCCTTGGAGTTGGGTGCCGATGCGGTAATTAATGCCGGAGAAACCGATGCGGTGTCAGAAGTAGCCAACCTCACCGGAGACGGTGCTAATGCGGTTATTATCTGTGTCCGTGACGGTGAGGTGTTGAACCAGGCTGTGGAAATGGGTTGTCGTGGGGCGACCATTGTTCTGGCCGGCTTTGTTCCGCCTATGAAGGTAAACCCCATGCTCTGGACGGTCAAACAGTTGAGGATTGTGGGCGTGTTGGGCGGACCGGCGGACAGTTTGAATGTTTCAGAATTGTCGATGTACCTTATTGCTCACAAACAGATAGAACCCCGACCCTTGATTTCAGAGATCATCCCCTTTTCGGAGGTCCAGAGGGCGGTGGATTCGGTGTATAGCGGCAAAAATATCGCGGTGCTGTTAAAACCATAGATTAAAAGAAGTTCGGAGTTTTCCGGTCGGAGTTCGGAGACAATCCTTTCGTTACTCGTTCGAAAGAGCTGCAAAACCAGCAACGCGTAACCGGCAACGATTAACTCGCAACAAAAATACCAAAGCCGGACTTCATGAAGCAATGAAGGAAGTTTAATGGAAATTACCGGTTTACTTATAGCCAACCGCGGAGAGATCGCCATCCGGATCATCAGGGCGGCAAACGATTTGAATCTTAGGACCGTGGCCATTTTTTCAGAAGATGATTCAGCCTCACTCCCACCACCATGGCCGATGAGGCCTTTTCACTTCCTGGCCGGGGGTTTCAGGCTTATATGGATATCGATGGGATTATCGAAGCAGCCAAAACCTAACGGCTGTAACGCTATTCATCCCGGTTACGGTTTTCTGGCCGAGCAGGCCGGGTTTGCCAGGCGATGCCAGGAGGAAAGGATTTTATTCATTGGTCCGTCTGTTGAAAATCTGAAGCTATTTGGTGATAAGGCTCAGTCGCGCCAGGCCGCCGTTAGGGCAGAAGTGCCCATTCCTCCGGGGAAAAAATCGGGCCGTCTCCATTGATGAAGCAAAAGAATTTTTCTCTTCCCTCGGACCAGGGGCGGCCATGATGATCAAGGCGGTTGCCGGTGGAGGGGGACGGGTTCCCGAATCGTCACCGAAGAAGATCAGATTGAAGAGACTTACACCCGATGCTGCTCCGAGGCCGGCTATGTCTTCAAAAACGGGGATCTTTATGTTGAAGAATTTATCGAGCTGGCGCGGCATATCGAGGTTCAGATTCTGGGGGATCACCAGGGAAATCTCATCCATTTAGGTGAGCGGGAATGTACGGTTCAGCGCCGTCACCAGAAATTAATTGAAGTGGCGCCAGCCCCTTATTTGTCGGAACAACTGCGTTCGGGTATGATTGAGGCTGCCCTCCGATTGGCCAAAAGTGTTGGTTATACCAATCTCGGCACCTTCGAATTCCTCGTTAAACAAACCGATGCCAGTCGGTCAAATCCTTTTGCCTTCATTGAAGTCAATGCACGGCTACAAGTTGAACATACGGTAACCGAGGCGGTTACGGGCGTGGACATTGTCCAGACCCAGATCCAACTGGCCCAAGGGGCCTTGCTGTCAGAAATGGGGATGGAAGATCCGAACCGGGTCAAACCCCGCGGTTATGCCGTCCAGGCCAGGGTAAATATGGAAACGTTGGCCGGAGATGGGTCCGTTCATCCATCAGTCGGAACCCTTCGATCCTATGAGGTGCCAAGTGGACCGGGGGTACGCACCGACGGATATGGATATGCCGGATACATTGTCAACCCCTCTTTTGATTCATTGCTGGCCAAAGTGATTGCCCACTCGCCGTCATCAAAGATTGAAGACGCCGTTCAACGATGCATCCGGGCCTTGAGTGAGTTCAGGATAGAGGGCGTCGAAACAAATATTCCCTTTCTTATTAACGTGCTTCAACATCCGGATTTCAAAACAGGGGCCATGCATGCCAGATGGGTGGATGAACACATCGAAGAGCTTTCGAAAATGGATTCCGCGCAATTCCAAAGACGATGGATCACCGGTCAAGCCCCTTCCCTTGAACCTGGGGGGGCGGTAAATACAGGCCGCCCGCTCATCGGATCCACCCCAGTAAAGATGGAATCTTCAGATCCGCTGGCCCTCTTCGATTATGACCGAACAGTAAAAAAATCTCAGGCCTTAACAAATGAAACCATGGGTCGAACGAAATATCCCACGGGACCTGACGGCTCGATCGGTCTTCCGGCGCCGATGCAGGGGACCATCGTCCAGATCATGGTCCGTGAAAGCGACGCCGTGTACGTAGGTCGGCCAATCCTGATCATGGAAGCCATGAAGATGGAACATACCATCAAAGCCGAGCGGTCCGGGTTCGTCCGAAAAGTAAATGTAACCGAGGGGGATATCATTGTCCAAGGGCATCCCCTGATATTTATCGAGGAGGCCGAGGTTGAGGCCGGGGAAGCGCAAGTCGCCCCGGAGATCAATCTTGACACCATCCGGCCGGACCTGGAAGAGGCCTATCAGAGGCATGCCTACACCCTGGATGAAAACCGGCTGGAGGCGGTGACCAAACGCCATGCCCTTGGTTTTCGCATGCCCAGAGAAAACATAGCCCAACTTGTCGATCCAGGGACCTTCAAAGAATATGGACCTCTGGTGGTGGCCCGCCAGCACCAAAAGTTCGACGATGAAACCCTTCGACGCTACACGCCGGCAGATGGGCTGATTGCAGGTATAGGTATGGTCAATGGAAAATATTTCACCGATGACCGTGCCCGGACCATGGTGCTGTCCTATGATTACACCGTTTTGGCCGGCACACAGGGGGGACGGAATCATTACAAGCAGGATCGTATGTTTGAACTGGCCCATCGTTTCCAAATTCCGATTGTTTTTTTCACCGAGGGTGGGGGAGGGCGGCCAGGCGACGACTACATAGGACCGGCCGTGGCCTTCGATACCCACACCTTTACCCGGTTTTCTCAATTAAGCGGTTGGGTTCCCCTGGTGGGAGTTAACAACGGCAGGTGTTTCGCCGGTAACACGGCCCTTCTGGCTTGTTGTGACATCATCATCGCTACCGAGGGCTCCACCATTGCCATGGGCGGTCCGGCTATGGTCGAGGCCGGCGGCCTGGGCGTGTACACCCCCGAGGAACTTGGTCCCATGTCCTTCCAGGTGCCGAATGGCGTCGTGGATATTCTGGTCAGGGATGAAGAGGAAGCCGTCGAGGCGGCCAAGAAATACCTCTCCTACTTCCAGGGACCAATCAATGATTGGCAGGCAGCGGACCAGAGGAGACTTCGGCACATCATTCCGGAAAACCGGCTGCGGCTGTACAATATGCGCGAGGTGATCGAAACCATCGCCGATGTGGGTTCGGTCCTGGAGATACGGGAGAAATTCGGGATTGGGATTATTACGGCCTTCATTCGGGTGGAAGGAAAACCTATGGGGGTCATTGCCAACAATCCTCATCATCTGGCCGGAGCCATTGATTCCGATGGAGCGGATAAATGCGCCCGTTTCATCCAGCTCTGCGACGCTTTTGATCTGCCTGTTCTCAGCCTGATGGATTGCCCGGGTATGATGGTCGGCCCCGATGTGGAAGCTACGGCCTTGGTCCGGCATTGCGTGCGGACCTTTAATGCCGGTGCCAATATGACTTCCCCGCTTTTTTCGGTCGTTGTACGGAAGGCCTACGGGCTCGGTGTACAGGCTATGTGCGGAGCCAGTTCTTTCGTGGGCTTTTTTTCCATCGCCTGGCCTACAGCCGAATTTGCCGGCATGGCCATCGAAGGCCGGGTCAAACTCGGTTACCGGAAAGAACTGCAGGCCATTGAAGATCCGGAAGAAAGACTCAAAGAGTATAACCGGCGGGTGGAAGAATTCTATCAACGGGCTAAAGCGGTCAATGCCAGCGCCGGATACGGACTCGACGATGTGATTGATCCGGCTGATACACGATCGTGGATTGTCATGGGACTTCGCAGCCTCCCGCCGGTCCCGCAGAGAACCAAAAAGAAATATCCATATATCGATACTTGGTAGACGCCTAAAGGTAAAAAGGGAAGAATGTATTATAAAGAAAAAAGTCTAACCAAGCCTATTTGAAATTGTGAGACGGTCCAAGTGGGTCTTATTTTTGGGGACTGTCCAAAGGGTGATTCATCGCCCGATCCCGGCCAGTCCAGCATAGTTTGATCTGAGGCAGGGCCTACTCTTCGGCTTGGTGCAGGCAGTGATGAAGGCCTGCTACTGATTTATTAAAATATTCGGCCCGGCAAAGAAGCTCATGGCGTTAGGGTGGACAACCCCAAAAATAAGACCCCCTTGGACCTTAGTATTCAAAGTAAGAAATAATTTTTTGGATTTATGATGTAAGAATCTATGAATGGAGGAAATGATAAATGAGTATGATTGATGGAGGCGCCCTGGTCGGGAAGGCCCTGGCCAATGAGGGCGTGGAAAAAGCCTTTGTGTTGTGCGGCGGGCATATCATGCCGATTTTTTATGGGATGCGGAATGCGGGTATCGAGATCACCGATATGCGCCACGAAGCGGCGGCCATGTACGCGGCCATTGCCTATACCCGGGCCTCAGGAAAACCGGTGGTAGTGGTGACCACGGCCGGACCGGGTGTTGGGAATACACCGGCGGGAATGATGGAGGCTCAGTCCCTGGGTATTCCGCTTTTGCAGATCGGCGGAGCGGTTGCCATGAGCAAGAGAGACGCGGGAGACCTGCAGGACATGTCGACCCTGAATGTTATGGAATCCTGTTCCAATTGGTCCGTAAAATCACGCAGACGGAACGAATCCCGGAATATGTGGCCATGGCCTATCGCCAGGCCAATGATTCAAGGCCAGGACCGGTCTATCTGGAAATTCCTACGGATTTGTTGTTTGCCAAGGTGGAAGCGGAGAAGGTATTTTTCCCGGTAAATTATCGTACCAAGGCAATCCCCTATGGTGATCCGATTCTAATCGATGCGGCGGCTGATTTGCTGACCAAGGCCAAGCGACCGGCAGTGGTAGTGGGTGATGGCGCCCTGTTAACAGTCGGGGATAAAGCCTGGGCTGTAGCGGCCCTCTCGGATTATTTGAAAATACCGCTCGGCGTTTCGGGTTCATCCTGCCGGGGGTTATTCGGGGATGAATATAAGAATCCCTTACTCAGAACCAATACCATCTGGTTTGCTGATGTCATTTTAACCCTGGGATGCCGTTTTGATTTCCGGCTGGGTTTGGGAACTATGGTGCCGAAAGAAGCTAAAATCATCCAGGTCCATACGGATATGTCACAGATCGGTTTCAACCTGCGGGCGGATATCGGAATCGTCGGAGGCACCGGTCCGGTAGCGAGTCAGTTATTGGAAGCAGTTAAGGGTAAACGAGAGAATCCCGTAGAGGTCTCCTGGGTTGGTCCTGATCCAAAATCCATGAAGGCGCAAATGTCCGAGGCTTACGGGTCGGAAAGTATCCCAATTCACCCGGCCCGTTGTGCCGGTGAGGTGGCCAAGTTTCTGGAAGAGGAGGCACGGGACTGGACTTTAATATGTGACGGTGGTGAAGCTGCCGTCTGGATGATCATTGCCGCTATGGCCCAACGTCCAGGCCAGATTCATTCTTCAGGTCCGAATGGTACCATCGGCACCGGACCGGCTCTGGCTGTCGGGGCCTGGGCGGCCAACCGGAAACCGGTCTTGTGGTACACCGGTGACGGGAGCTTCGGTTTTTATGCTATGGAGATGGACACCATGGCCAGGTTGGGGATACCTGTGGTTTGTGTGATCTCCAATGATTCGGCCTGGGGAATGATCCGCCTGGCGGAGAGGTACATCCGGCCCGAGGAAATCGAAACCAAGGGCCATTGCAATGTGGAACTCGAACATATGCGGGCTTATGAGAAGATGACGGCCATGTGGGACGGATATGGTGAGCGTGTGACCGATCCGGCGGAGATCATTCCGGCCATCAAACGGGCCGCAGCCAACAGGAAGCCGTCGATCATCAATGTAGAAGTAGACAAAGTCAGCCTTTCACCAATGATCGCAGGCTACGCCAATATGGTCAAACCATCCGAATAATCAGTCCCAAACGAGCCAAGGCTCGATGATGCGTTTGTCTGCCGGTAGAATCCAGCAGCGTTCAAAATAAAAGGATATCGTATAAACCGGATAAATTGAATAGGGTGGAATACCATTTAGTTATGGAACATTCAGAAAGGAGAAAATTATGTTTGACTCTTTGTTTACTCCGGTCAAGATCGGAAACTTGGAAATACCGAATCGAATTGTCATGTCCCCCATGACCACAGGATTCTGCGAGGCCGATGAAACCGTGGGAGATCGGTTTATTCAGTTTTACGCTGAACGGGCTAAGGGGGGGACTGGATTGATCATCATTCCTTTTACCCCTGTACCCATCGGAGCCGCAGTTGAACCGGGTCTGTATGACGACCGGTTCATTCCCGGCATCCGGAAATTGACCGACGCCCTCCGTTCCCAGGGAGCCAAATCCGCTTGCCAGTTGATCATCACCTACTTTATGATTTTTAAAGGTCAAAGTCCGGAAGTGGTCGCACCCTCGGCGGTCACTAATCAACTCCTCCGGCTTGTTCCCCGGGAACTCACCAAGGAAGAAATCGCCCTTATCGTTAAGGCCTATGCCGAATCGGCCCAGCGCGGCCCGGGCAGGGGGTTTTGATGCCATAGAGATTCTTGTCGGGGCAGGCTACCTCCTGAATCGCTTTTTGTCTCCTATCTCCAATCAAAGAGAAGATGAATACGGCGGGAGTCTGGAAAACCGTATGCGGATCATCATGGAGATTATTTCCGAGGCAAAAAAGGCTGCCGGCGAAGATTTTCCGATCGGAGTACGTTTGAATGTGGAAGAGCAGATGCCGGGTGGGCACACCATCAAAGAGTCTAAAGAAGTGGCCAGGATCCTGGAAGATGCCGGGGTCAATTTTATCAATGTCTACACGGGCTGGCACGAATCTCCTATCCCTACGGTGGCCCCCTCTTTGCCCAAAGGGGCCTTTGCCTGGCTGTCGGCCGCAATAAAGACCTCAGTCAAGATCCCGGTCATTGCCTCTAATCGGATCAATGATCCCTTTACGGCGGAGAAAATTATCACCTCCGGACAGGCAGATCTGGTCGGTATGGGACGGGCCCTTCTGGCTGATCCTGCCCTTCCCAATAAATCCAGGGAAGGACAGGATAAAGGAAGATCACGCCCTGCCTGGCCTGTTCCAACTGCCTTAGTTCCTTAATGAGCAGTTCCAGCAGAAAAGAAGGGCAGCCTCTCAACGTTATTTGCACCGTTAATCCGGCCATCGGTCAAGAAGGGCAGGACCTTCTTCAAAAAGCCGGAAAACCCAAAAAAGTTTTTATTGTGGGAGCAGGTCCGGCCGGTTTGGAAGCGGCCTGGACGTCAGCCACAAGGGGCCATAAAGTGACTCTGTATGAAAAACAGGATCAACCCGGAGGATGGCTTAAGGTCGCCTGTCTGCCGCCCCACAAGGAAGAGCTCCGTACCCTTTTGGACCACCTGGTGGAAAGAGCCTTAAAGGCCGGCGTGGAGTTCCGTCTCAATAACGAGGCTCAACCGGGAGTCCTGAAAGAGGCTAACCCGGATGTATTGATTGTGGCTTGTGGTGCTTCTCCTCTTATTCCGCCCATTCCGGGTATCGACAGCCCGCGCGTTGTCTCGGCTGTCGATGTTTTGACCGGGGTGAAAACCGTAAAGGGAGATGTCATTATTATCGGAGGCGGATTGGTCGGCTGTGAAACAGGAGAATTCATTCTGGAAAAAGTACCAGGGGTTAACTCTGTTACCATTTTGGAGATGCTGGACCGGATGGCCGTAACTATTTCATCCTCCTACCGTCCCTTTCTGCTGTCCCGCCTTAAACAAATGAGCATCAGGATGGAGACCCAGACTCAGGTGGAAAAAATAGGTGAAAAAGGTGTTCATGTGGTCCGAAAAGGAACTCCTGAATTCATCAACGGTGACAGCGTTGTCCTGGCTGTCGGATTGAAGACAAGTCCTGATATTATAGATTCTTTTCGAGGGGTGGCTCCTGAAATATATTCTATCGGCGATTGCGTTCAACCTCGAATGATCAAAGAAGCCATGGAAGAGGGGTTTGCTGTTGGGATCAGGATCTGATTTTTGGTTTGGAAATGGGATTAATCCTTACTAATTGGGAGAAAAACCGAATTTAATTTGTTTAAAAGGACATCATTCATGACTATTGATGAAATTAAAAAAGTTGTATTTGTCGGCGGCGGGACCTTGGGTTCTTTCAACTCCATAGTGGCAGCAGCGGCTGGATACCAGGTTATGGTTTATGATAATTCTGAAGAATCTTTGGCGGCGCTACCCGGCCGCCAGAGGGCCTGGGGGGAAGTTCTGATTGAAAGGTGGCAGATGCCCAGGAGAAAATCGATCTCGGACTTCAGCGTATAAAAATAACCAGTGATCCGGCCGAAGCAGCAGCGGATGCCGATCTGTCAGTGAATCCGTCTTTGAACGCCTTGAATTAAAGCGTCAGATTCACGGCCTGTTTGATGAGCTTTGTCCTCCCAAAACCGTTATGACCACCAACACTCCACACTGCTTCTTTCTGATATAGAATCGGCAGTCAGACGGGGAGACCGGTGTGCCGCCATGCACTTTCATCAACCGGGAATTCTGGCGGATCTGGTAGCCGGACCCCGGACAAGTCCGCAGACCATGAATCTCCTTAAGGGCTATATAAAAAGTATCGGCATGACCTATGTGCTGATGAAGAGAAAGGGCCGGCTATCTACATAATGCTATGTTTGTCTCTCTTCTGGCCACAGGGCTGATCCTAAAGATCTTCATGGGGCTGGAAATAGAGGAGATTGACCGTTCCTGGATGCTCAGCCAAAAGGCCGAGGATGGTCCTTTCGGGGCCTTGGATCATGTGGGATTTAATGTGGTTGTTGACGTTTTTGAAGGAAATAATGATCCGAATGATCCTGCCAATATCTACAAGGCGGCCGTGAAGGAGTTTTTCCGGCCTTACCTTGAGAGGGAGAGTTGGGCCAGAAAACGGGGAAGGGGTTCTATTCCTATCCTGATCCGGCCTTTTTAAATCCCGAGTTTCTCAAGGGAAAAGTTGAAAATACCCTGGCCAGCAAGGCCTTGGTCAATGCGGTCTTGGCTACCGCTCTGAGCTTGGTTATCGAAGGTGTGGCCGATATCAGGGATGTGGACCGCTCCTGGATGATACCCCATCGTCCAGATATCGGCCCTTTCGGACAAATCGATGAAAAAGGGCTTGATGTTTTCCTGGAGGAGCTTGAGGAAAGGGCGGTCCTGGGTACTGTGTTTGCGCTTAATTTCCCGTCCCTTTCTGAATATCTGAAACGGTACATTAATAGAGGGGAGCTGGGGTGAAAACTGGCAAAGGTTTTTACTCCTACCCAAACACGGACTTTTGACGATTGGATTTTTGTTAAAGCGGAATAGACAAAAGAAAGTGTGGATCTCTCGCCCGTCCGCTTAGTCTGGCTCCGGCAGGCTTAACATAGGACGTCCCCTTTTCCACAATGAAAAGGCGTTTCAAACTATTTGACTTTCAGCCAGTTAAGGGGTAAAAAATAAATATATAATTTATCGGCGTATACAGAAGTTTTCTTTTTGACAATCTTTACCAAAAGGAGTGTCGATGGAAAAATAATAGACCCCATTTCTTGATTGAGAGGTGGGGTTTTTTATATATGACACATACAAGGAGAGCCAAATGAAAAGAATATTATTTTGTTGTTTATTA
>CAWAKF010000032.1:0-100427 GCA_963782435.1 uncultured delta proteobacterium | reverse complement strand
CGGTTGAAGTTGGATTTGTAGATATTTTGAGATTTTTTTCTTTTGGTTGTTGCGGGAAAAATTGAGGTTCCAGTTAAACCAATGAAGCACCATATCCGGATAAGTATCCAATTTAAGGTATTTTTTAGTGGTCAAGGGGCTCTTCTCGGGTATATCGTTTTGCAACAAAACCCTATTTCCCTAATTCTTCCCAAAAATTTACCTCAGTAGCTAATTCATAGAATGTTAACCCCTCTAAAAAAAGAGCCACCTTACCAAATTTAGAATTAAATTTTTCTTGCTTGATTTGAAATACCCATTTATTATATTTCAATTTCATTACGCAGGCGAAAGCCCGAGTCCGGAACCATCCCAAAGACTGGATACCGGTTTTTATCAGAATAGAAGTTAGGAGAAAATAATAAGGCAGCATTTAAAATAAGTTGATCAAAAAAATGCTAAAATTTGGAAGAAGTCCAGCAGAAAAAATAGCCAAGATCTGGGTTTGGATCAAAAGGAGGGAAAAATGAAAAGGATATTTTTAGCGGGTATCATTTTGGCAGTTTTTGTTGTTTCACTTTCTCCTAAAGAATCAGCGGCCATTCCGACCTTTGCCCGGAAATACCAGACGGCCTGTATGACCTGCCATGCTCCCTTGCCAAAATTATCCGCCGTAGGAGAGGCCTTCCGATTGAACGGTTATAAAATCCCTGGTGGAGATGAACTCTACGTCAAGGATCAGCCGGTCAGCATGGGGGCGGAACCCTACAAAAAAGTGTTTCCCAACGCCATTTGGCCATCGGATATCCCCGGCATGCCACCCCTTTCCATTCGGGCCACCGGAGGGGTTAATGTAGATATCGGTGGAACCCCTAGAACTCATACCCACTTTAACTTCCCTGGGGAGATCGATTTACTGTCAGCAGGCGCCCTTGGGAAGGACTTCTCCTTTTTTATGAATCTGGCTTTTACCACAGAAGAGGGAAATACCAGCACCGAGGGGCAGGCCTGGCTGATGTGGCAGGATCTTTTTAGTGGAGTCCTCGGCAAGAACCACCTGAATATCAAGGCCGGTAATGTGGGCCGGCAATCGATCACCCTACCCAATTTTAGAGATGAAAATAATTTTACCATAGACGGCTATCAATACCAAGATGCACTCAGCCTGAGTCCTCAACCCGGCTTTCAGGTGAATGGATTCGGCAGTCGTTGGCGCTATTATGCCGGTCTTGTGCAAGCCAATTCGGACAGCAGCGCTAAGGATTACTACGCTGGGATTAGTTTCAAAATCGGTGGACTGGGCTATGATGGTTCAGGGGGAAAATCGGAAGAGGGCGGGCTCTCTACTTCCCCTTCAGGATTTTGGCGGGACGACTCTGTTCGTTTCGGTCTTTTTGGTTATCGGGCCTTTACCGGTCCTAATGCCGACAATAACGATCGTTTCGGTGGAGACGTTCTTGCGACCTTCAAAGACCTTTCCATGGGCGGAGGCTATATCAGGGAAATACCGGAAAAAACTAATACGACAAAAAATATCTGGTTTCTTGAAGGGCACTATTATGTTTTTCCCTGGTTGATCCCCTATGCCCGATTTGAGGCGCTTACCGTTGACAATACCGACGATCAAGATCTATCCCGGTTTATCGTGGCGGACGTCATTCTTATTACGGGCCAACATCAGGCTTAACGTGGAATGTCGGTTCTACACCATCAATAAACCAAGGGAAGCAACGGGCGGGAATATCCATGATGACGATCAGGTGGCCTTCCAGCTTGATTTTTCCTTCTGAAATTACATAGATACAGCCTCGTAAAAAAAATGGCGAATCACCATTAAAATGTGAAAGTGGAGGAGAAGGACTATGACTACCAGAAATATGGGATCAATATCGTTGTTTGTTTGTCTCTTTGTCCTGATGGTTTTTTTAACGACCGTTTCCATTCAGGCCCAGGAAACCAAAGGCCACCAACCAGGGGGGATTATTAAAGGGGTGGTCAATACCCCCTGGGTGAAACGGTACCTGGCCCTGGTATACGTGGATCAGGTAAAGGGTGAGTTTCCTCCACCAAAAAAGGAAGCATTTATGGGTCAGAAGGGCATGGCCTTCACCCCCCATATTTTACCCGTTATCAAAGGAACCACGGTTGATTTCACCAATGACGATACGGTGGCCCACAATGTCTTCGCCCCTCCCGGCGCTGCGACCACGTTTTAACCTGGGGCTCTATGGCTCGGGAGTTAAAAAGACGGTCACCTTCAATAATCTCGGTGAGGTCCCTCTTCTATGCAATGTCCATCCGGAAATGCTGGGTTACATAATTGTGTTGCAAAACCCCTACTTCGCCTTGACCGACCATTCCGGGAAATACGAAATCAAGAATGTGCCGCCAGGGACCTACAAACTAAAGGTCTGGCATGAAAAGCTCCAGGAGACCTTCAAGGAAGTTGTCGTGCAAGAAGGGAAGACCGTTACCGTTGATTTTGAAAGAGACAAGTTAAAGCAAAAATAAATTGAGGGTATCATGAAATTGAGGGCGATCCTCAGTAGAGAAACCAGGCAAGTTATCAGTCGAATAGGTCTGGTTATTCTCGTGGCGGGTTGGTTTCCGGCCAACAGCTTTGCAGATGAGATCTTATTTAAAGCTAAAGGGGTTCAGGTCGGCACCGTTCTGGAAGAAGATGAACAGACGGTGACCATCCGCTTTCCCAAGGAATCGATTCAGTCGGTCGTCAGGATGCAGAAAGGGGCACCTCCGGCCCAGAAATCGGACGCACAACTCTTAGAAAAGGTCGAGCAACTTCAACAAAGGATCGAACGTCTCGAGAAAAAACAAACGGAACCGAAGGAGGCCGTCCTTCCGTCAATAACGATTCCAAGGCCTGAGAGAAAGCAGGAAGAAGGCAAAAGCATTGGTGGTTTATCTCTCCCACCGCCTGAACCTGCGGCCCCCAAAGGGACCATCCAGGAACAGCTCCTCAAAGAGGAATTAGGCCGTGTACAGGGGGACATTTTCTGGCAAGGGAAACCCATGGCAAAGGGAAAGGTAAGGATCGTTCTTGAAAAATATACGGGCGTTTCTTTGACTTCCGTTAAAAAAATGCTCGCGGAGAAGGGGGAGAATCTTCGGGATCGGAGCAAGGGATATCCCTGGGAACGGAAACGGATTCGGAAGGACGGTACACCTTTGAAAAGGTTCCCCCCGGAACATACCGTTTTTTCTGGTGGCCTGATTTTAAAACGGGTTGGGTTCATCGGCTTCGCGACAAACCCGACTTTGAAGTGCTTTCCGGAAAACTGACGATCCAGAACATTCCGGAAAATCGACGATGATGAAAACCACGGAGAGGAAACCCTAAAGGATGAATGACCAGGGAAAATATAGTTTCCTCAAGGAAATGCTGATTGTCGTTATTGGTGGAGGCGCCATCGGGGTATTCTTGCTGGTCCTGGCCGAAATCATTGTTGCCCTGATAAAGAGATAGCCCCCATCTTTTCGAACCATTGCTGAGGTTGGAGGAAAAGATATGACCAAACGGCGTTACACCAGACGGGAGATCTTAAGTCGGTTCGGCTGGGTGGCCACAATAGGGACCTTTGGAGGCCTTGCCGGGGCCTCCATCCGTTATGTGATCCCCAACGTCCTCTACGAGCCTCCCTTGACTTTTAAGGTCGGCAGACCCGAGGATTATCCCGAAGGTGTAGATTATATTGATGACAAAAGGATATTCATCATCCGTCAGGGAAATCTATTCAAGGCCGTATCAGCCGTCTGTACCCATTTGGGATGTTCCCTCCAATGGGCCGCGGAGCGCAATCGTTTTGAGTGTCCCTGTCACGGCAGCCTGTTCAATGCCCGGGGACAGGTTACCGCCGGGCCGGCCCAAAATGCCCTCCCCTGGTATGAAGTCAACTTAACCTCAGACGGCAGGCTTCTGGTGGATGAAAGTCGACTGGTTTCTTTTCAACGAACCCTTTCAGTTTAAGGATTAAGGGAAAAATCCTTTTAATGGAGAATCCGCGCCATGAAAGCTGAAGTCAGGGATCTCCTCTTACAGAATCGTTTTTGGAAATCCATCGTCCGAAAAGAAATTCCGGTTAATCAATGGCTGAAGACCAAAATTCTTGGTTTGGGCCTGATCAACTTCTATCTTTTTATCATCCTGACCATAACCGGGATCCTGTTGATGTTCTATTACACCCCGGACACGGAAAGGGCCTACCAGGGCATCAAAGACCTCGAATATGTGGTCAGCTTCGGCCTGATCTTCCGCAACATGCACCGCTTCGCCGCTTATTTAATGATTATCATCGATCTTTCTGCACATGTCTCGAGTTTTTTATACGGCCGAATATCGGGAACCCCGAGAATTCAACTGGGTGACCGGCCTGGTCCTTTTTCTCTGCACAATGGTTATGGCCATAACCGGCTATATCCTGCCCTGGGACCAAAAAGGCTACTGGGCCATGACCATTACCTCCAATGTAGTTACCTCAGTCCCGGTTATCGGAGAAAAGCTCAAATATCTGATCCTGGGGGGAAATGAGGTCGGACAAAACGCCTTGGTCCATGCCTACGGGATGCATGTTAAAATCATCCCCCTGATTATCGGTTTGGTCATGGGGGTCCATTTCTGGCGGATTCGAAAAGACGATTTTTTGGCCTGGGCTATTTGGGGCGGACACCTGGATTTTCAAGAAGGCTCAACCCCTCAGACCGCGCAAGGATCGGACCTAGGATCCTTCTCCCTGGCAGAACATCATCGTCAGAGAGCTAAGCAAGTTTCTCTTGATTCTGGCCTTGGTGATGGCTATCTCACTCCTATTTAATGCCCCTTTGGAAGAAGGGGCCAACCCCTCGGTAACACCCAGTCCGGTCAAAGCCCCCTGGTTTCTGGTAGGCATGCAGGAACTCCTGTCCTGGGGGGCCCCCTTCTTTTTCGGTGTCCTGGTTCCCAACGTCATGATTGTTATGATCATCCTGATCCCTTATATGGATCGCGGCCGTGAAGGAATCGGGGTCTGGTTTCATCCCAGCCGCCGAAAGGCCAATATCATTTTCACCGCGGTCGTCACGGTGTACTCTGGGTCTGATTGTTATCGGGCAGTTTTTGCGGGGTCCGGGCTGGGTTTTTTATTGGCCCTGGCAGTCATGGCCCACGCATTGACTATTTTAATGTCCTTTAAAGGCAGTGAAATGAAAGATATCTTCCAAAGGATATTTCCCTTTTTGGCTTTATTGGTCTTGCTCCTTTTTATCGGACAGGTTTGGAAAAATTACAATCCCTCCTATCTAACCTATCAGAAACAATTTAAGTCCCTCCTCATACAAAAAGCCACTCAGAAAGATAAAGCCCCTAGACTTTCAATTTGGGGTTCGGCAGCGATGGATTAAACATCTAAAAAGGACCGATCGTTGTGAAACCTGCCATCTGGGATGGAAGACCCTCGGTTTCAGAAATGCCCTTCAGCCTTTCCGCTCCCATCCCGACATAGGAGGGCACGATTTCGAAAAATTCGGCTGTACCGTCTGCCACGGGGGACAAGGATGGGCCACCTCTTTAAAGGATGCTCACGGTCCGGTGGAGAATTGGAATCAGGCCATCTACCATCAGGACTTTATGGAAAATTCCTGTGGTCTGTGTCATGGCGAGACCATCCAGGATCAGGCTCCGGTTCTCGCTACCAAGGCCGGTCCATCTTTAAGGACTATGGCTGCCGGGGCTGCCACCTGGTCAAGGGAAAGGAAAGGACCATGGTCGGGCCGCCCCTGGATCGAATGAGCCAGAGGGTTAAACCTGATTGGCTCTATCGCTGGGTCCTGAATCCTAAAGGTTATCTTCCCCGGACCAAGATGCCTAACCCCAAGTTTTCCTCACAACAGGCAGCGGACGTGGCCACCTTTCTTTTTCAAGGCGGAAACCCTTTGGAGCCCAAAGTTGGGCGGGTCCACCGAAGAAGGCAAAAAATTGTTCCTGGACTCCCGTTGTATCACCTGCCATTCCATAGAAGGTAAAGGGGGGACACTGGCGCCGGAACTCAGCAAGATTGCCTCCAAGATGGATCCGGATACGAATGATCCGGATTATCAAAAATCCTCATGAGCTCTGGGCTGCTTCCCAAATGCCTATCTTTGGTTTTTCCGATCAGGAAATACTCAAAATTGTCACCTTTCTGGAGGGGGAATATACCGACCTGAACCTGGATGAGAGTCAGGCCGCCGGTCAAGCCCGAATGGTTCAGGGTGGCAATAAGCTCCGGGGAAAAGAATTAATGGAAAAGCAGGGTTGTACCGGTTGCCATACTAAAATAGAAGGTCTTAAGGATAAAGGTGAAATTGGATTGGAGTTGACCACCATTGGGGGCATCCATATCAGCCATCTGGATTTTGGGCTTGCCCGGGTTGCCCCGCATGATCGTACCGTTCCCAACTGGCTGTACAATAAGATGAGAAACTCCAGGCTCTTCAAGGCGGATTTAAAGATGCCCGATTACGCCTTCAGCGACAGAAACGCCGAGGCCGTAACCACCTATCTGTTGGGTTTGAATGGCCAGGAGGTCCCGAAGGCCTACACCCTCCCTTTGGGAGAGAAGCCCTCTACCTATGACCCCCAGGGGAAATTCTCCCAGGTTCTGGACAAGTACCGCTGTCTTACCTGTCATACAATCTATGGGAAAGGCGGGGAAATGGCCACCAACCTCACCCAGGAAGGCAGCCGGATCAGGAAGACCTGGTTGGAAAAATTTATGAAGGCCCCGGACACTATCCGCCCCATCCTGGTGGAACGTATGCCTCTTTTAAAAATCCAAAATTCTGAAATCGAAACCCTTTATGCCTATTTTTGGACAACCCTGGTGGATAACCGGGTAGAGAATCTGACCGGCAGGGTCACTGAAACCGCCCTCCGTAATCCCGCATTGGTCCAGACCGGAAAAGACCTTTACACTAAAAAATACAACTGTCAGTCCTGTCATCAAATCAATCATCAGGGTGGACTAATCGGACCGGTCCTGACCAAGGTCGGGGATAGGCTTAGAATAGAATGGATACTATATTACCTGCGAGATCCCAAGGCCTTTGTCAAAAAGTCGGTTGAGCCGGTCTATAAGCTGACGGATAAAGAGATAGAGGCCCTGGCGGCCTATCTGGCCTCTCCCAAGTAATGGCCAAATGAATTATGGTCCGGGATGAAAACCTGAAGGAATGAATATGATAAAAAATTTATCCCTCGTTATATTGGTCAGCGCTTTGATCCTTTTTCTTCTTACTCCGCCGGGAGAAAGCCAAAAACCACCGTCTTCTATTCATCAAACCCAAGAAGAAAAACCCAAATTTCTGCTTCCCCAAAAACACAGCCAACTTACCTTTGTTGAAAAAAAGGGCTTGGCCTTATATAACTATTATTGTGTCCTTTGCCATGGGGCTGGCGGAAATGGGGATGGCTTTAATTCATACACCTTGACCACTCCGCCGGCGAAATTGTCCAGCTTGACTTTGATGAACAAACTTTCCGATGCTCAAATCATGGCCGTTGTAAAAAAAGGCGGAGCGGCCTCTGGCCTTTCCCCCCAAATGCCCTCCTGGGGCGGTCTGTTTAAGGACAAGGATCTTAACGCCTTGGTAGCCTATGTGCGGACCCTTTCCCGAAAGGCTGGCGCTGGGGGATAAAAAATTCTTTCAGGAGGTAAACATGCATTCAAAAAGTAAGTATTTGGGGGGCTCCCTTTTAATGGGAATGGTAATTGTCTTTGCCTCCCTCGTTATTATCAATTTGGGTAAAGCAGCGGAACATAAGTCAACCAGTCAGGCCAAAGCAAAAACCGCTAAACAAGCCACCGGTTTTTCTTTCGTTGTCACTCCGGTTCAAGGCCCCAGTTGGATCAAATTCCTTGGACTTTTCGATATCCGATATACGGCTATGGGACAGCGGGGAGGTATACTGCCCGCCCCTCTTTCCTCTCGGATTGAACCGAAATTTCAGATAGAAAGTCCGCCGCCGCGCGGTCGTATGGGTATGGGCATGGGGGGTATGATGGGACGCATATATTCCAACTTTCAAACCAGTCCCTCTGAAGTAGCGAGACTTATGGATGAAAAATTTTTTCTTACCGGGGGAGACCTTTATCGTCTTAATTGTCAGTCCTGCCACGGACCCAAAGGGGAGGGTTCCCCGCCCGAAATCAATTCACTAATCGGTCCAGTCAAGGGGTCTTCCCCCGATCTGGTCGAAGAAAAGATGAAGAAGATGGGCCGACCGATCGGAGCAGAGATGGCCAAAGAGTTGGCCTCGCAAGCAGAGGCCAGCATCCGTAAGCGGCTTCTGGAAGGCGGCAAAAAAATGCCCCCGTTCAAACATCTTGACAAAGAAGAAGGAGACGCCTTGTTGAAGTACCTGCAAGTACACTTTGGTGAATTAAAATCTAAAGGAAAAGATATTCTTGTCACCCAGTCCGTGGCCCGTGTAGGCCAGCATCTGGTTCAAGGGACTTGCCACATCTGTCACGATGCCACGGGACCGGGGAGAGGACGCATGGGGATGATGCAGTCAAATATCCCTTCCCTGGCCAGCTTTCCTTGGGAACAGTCGATACAGAGCTTGGTCCGGCAGGTTGAATATGGAACTACGGGTATGATGATGAGGATGGGCGGACAAAAAATGCCCGCATATCCATATGTCACCGAAGACGAAAGTGCGGCAGCATACCTGTATTTGGTAAGGTATCCGCCGTTTTTATAGTATTATTTTATGGAGGGTTTGGCCAAACAATTTCTTTTCCATACTGGGTGATCCTTACAATCCTGGAATTGGCAAAAATCGAGGAGTAAAAGTTCACGGCCTCTTCAGCCTGACTGTCAAACCACAAGAAAGGGGTATTTTTTTAAATCGTTGTGGGCATGATGTTTCTCCTTCCTCTCTTCTTTGACCTGCCTTCAGGGGTTGCCCTTTTCGCATCTATCGGTCCGAAAGGTAAGGATCAGGTCAGATACAGTCCGCCATTGACCTGTATAGTCTGGCCGGTCATGTATCCGTTACCGACCAGCATCAGGGCGACCTCAGCCACCTCTTCCACGGTCCCGAAACGGCCCACCGGAATGCGGTCCGGTCTGGCCCTGATACTTTCGCTGACCATATCCGTGATGATCAAGGCCGGGCATATGGCGTTGACTGTGATCCCCTCTTTGAATAACCGGGAAGCGTAGCCATGGGTCAGGCCCAGGATACCGGCCTTGGAGGCCGCATAATGAGGGCCGACCACCCCGCCCACCTGGGCGGCGGTTGAAGACAGGTTGATAATCCTTCCCCATTGCTGAGAGCGGAGCCCAGGCAGGACCGCCTGGGTGACCAAATAACAGGACTTCAGATTAACCCTCATCGTTTCATCCCAGACTTCTTCGGTCATTTCCTCGAGGCTTTTGGGCTTGGCAATCCCGGCATTGTTAATAAGGATGGAGATGGTTCCCATTTCCTGTTCGATGGTTTTGACCTGGCGGGTTACCTCATCCGCCCGGCTGACATCGGCCTTTACAGGCAGACTCCGGCGGCCAAGACTTTTGATCTCCGCGCAGACCTCCCGGGCCTCTTTTTCATGGACAATAAAATTAACCGCCACATCAGCACCGGCCTTGGCCAAGGCCACTGCAATGGCCCGGCCGATTCCCCGACTGGCCCCGGTCACCAAGGCGACCCGGTCTCTTATTTCCAGAGTCATCTTTTTGTTACTCCTTTTATAAGGTCATTTCCCCTTGAAAGCGGGTGGCCGTTTCTCGAAGAAGGCGGTGACTCCCTCGGTGAAGTCCTCAGTGCGACCGGCCTCGGTCTGAAGTTCGGACTCGAGATGGAGCTGCTGTTCATAGGTATTGTTGAAACTTTGCCAGTAGGCTTTGCGGATCAGGGCCATCGAGACCGTGGGCCCGGCAGCCAGCTCCCTTCCGACCTCAATAGCGGTATTGAGCGCCTGGCCGTCGTCGACGACCCGGTTGACCAGACCCCATTCGAGGGCCTTCTCGGCCGGCAGTCGCTCGGCGAGCAGCGAGAGTTCCATCGCTCTGGACCAGCCCACCTTGCGAGGCAACAGGAAGGTCGAGCCGCCGTCCGGGACAAGACCGATCCGCCGAAAGGCCTGAAGGAAGTAAGCCGAGCGGGCGGCAATCACAATGTCCCCCATCATCGCGAAGCTCATTCCTACTCCTGCTGCGGGGCCGTTTACCGCGGTTATAATCGGCATTCTGAGGTCCCGAAGGCGGAAAAAAATCGGGTGGTACCACTCCTCGAGGACCTTACCAGGCTTGTGATCTCCGCTTCTCCTGTCGCTTTCGGGGTCGGCCAGATGAGCGCCCGCGCAGAAACCCCTTCCTGCTCCGGTCAGGATCAGACAGCGGGCACCCTTTGCCGGATCCTCGATTGTGGTCAAAGCTGCCGTCAAATCTCGCAGCATTTGAACTGTAACCGCATTGAGCGCTTCAGGATGTTTAAGGGTGAGGACTGCGACGTTGTCCGTAAACGTTAGTTCTACTCGCTGATAGACCATCTCTACTCCTTTGCCTCATGGTAGTGGCCAACCCGGTGGGAGGATTGACAGATCCCCTGTTAGCCCGGTTTGAGGTCCGTCAAGTGCGGCTCATTGGCGACACTTGCTTGAATATTAGGACGCAGGTAAAAAAGTAAATTATCACAGGGGAGCATTTGAGGTGTTAACCAAATGGTCCAAATGGGTTTATCTCTTAACTTTTTTGCGTCCCAAATTTCCGCTTATTTAGATTTGAGTCATCAGGAATCTATTTCTTCTTTTTGTTTTTCAAAATATCCTGGGCCCACATGATGGCCGTCGAAACCTTGGGAAAACCGATTGTTGAAGTAAGCAGTGCCAGGGTTTGATAGATCTCTTCCGGGCTAGCCCCGGCCTTTAACGCTCGGCGGGTGTGCGAATGGACCGAACCTTCCATCTGTGTGGCGGCGGCTCCCGCCAACTGGATGAGCTCGGACGTCTTTTCAGTTATCGGGCCGGCCTCCCGGATGGCCGAACCCAGATTCTCCACAGCGGACAGGACACCGGGTAAAAGTTTGGATAATTCCTGGTAATGTTTGACAGGTACCTTTTGCTTGGCCATAATAACCTCCTTAAAAGAACATTTAATGAATGTTTTAAAATAGCGGTTGATTCATTTTCTTCTTTTTTTCCGGCGTGCCGAATTTTTACTCTTGGGCCGGCATACTCCCTCTCCCTTGTTATTGCTACTACCATAGGCCGGGAAGGAGCCTGTAGCGGGTTTGTTGAGTGTAGGATTCGTACCCTTCCAATTCCTGGCGGAGGGTCCGATCTTCAAGCGCGGTTCGAATGATAAACAACAGCGCCGCCACTCCGGCCGGGATGAAGGTATACCACGAGCCCAAAATCAATGGCGTCGATAAAGCCCCCAAGATAGCCCCGGCGTAACCAGGATGGCGCACGATTTGATATGGCCCGGAGGTTACGACCTGATGGGTTCGATCCGTTTGAATCCGTACGAATTGTTCGAAGTATTCGTTTTCGATCATAGCCCAGGTGGCCAGGGTGTAGGATAGCACCATCACCACAGCGCCGCAATAAAGCATAACTATCGGTATTGAAGACCATCCGAGACGCTTATCCAGCCCGGCAACAACAGGTGTGATCAACGAAATGGCCAGCCACAAACCGATAAATGCCTTGTCAAAGGTCTTCACACCGGCATGCCGGGTACCTCGCTGATTGAGCATTTCCGGTGCTCGCTTTGCCATTATGATGAGCGTACCGGTCTCCAGAAACAAAGTGTAAACGAGATAGAACCACCCCTGACCCCATCGAAGGGTTCCGGCTGCAGCGAAAAGAATAACCGCAAAGACAACAAGCAGGGTTATACGCTGGATAACATACCGCAAGCCTGATGTCCCGGTTTCTGTACTCATGACTTTTTCCTTCGTTGGAATGAAAGAAGAGTTCTGATTATTTATTATTTCGCCTTCAAGAGAACCTGACCCTTTACTCACTGCCGCTCGGGTCCGGGGATCACGTCCGTTTTGTATCTATCCAGGCCTTCGCTTCCTCTTTGGAACGGACGAAGCGAATCATGCTGTGTGTCGTATGCTCGTAAGCCAGTTCGCCGAATCGCTCACCATAGGCTTCAGGGTCCGGCAGAACAAGGGCCACTCGTATCTTATAGTTTATGAGTTTCTGAAAAAGTTCACCTGCCAACCCGCTGCGAAGATCGAAAAATTCAGGTCCTAAATCAAACTCCGTCAGAACAAGACCTTCTGTCCCGATACAGGCACTAACCGCCTCGGAGATATCAGCAAAAGATCGGATATGGATAGCTGAATCAGAAGCGACAATAATTCTATGATCTTTATTCATTGGGTTTTCATATCCGACGACAGAATCAACTTCACTATTTATCCTGCTTTCTTGAATTAAGCAAACTGTCCCCGAATCCTAAAGATTTGACCCCGGCCTCATTCTTTCTATCCGGGAATAACGCCGAGCTGCCTCATAATGCCAAGCGTATCCATGAAAGCCCAGTCTTCCATGAGTTTACCCTCAGAGATTCTGTATATGCCGACTCCCGTCATAACAATGGGCCTCTCTGTTGGGGGAATACCCAGAAACGCTGCTTTTTGAGTACCGCTTGCTTGGAATCGAACGACAACCTTTTGCCCTTCAGCAATCATATCCTCAATAATCCAATTTAAGTCCGGGAATGCGGTATACAAAGCGGCCCTGCGTTCTTTATGTTGTTCGAAATTGGTGTCACCCGTCGCAGCATGCCCTACGAAGTTAGGAGCAAAAAACGCATCCATCATGGCATCGAATTTAGCAGGATTCCCCTTAATAGCATTACATTCTTCATAGTATCGGCTTATAAGATCCTTGGTATCTTTTATTAACATGATTTCTCCTCCTTTTTCCCCTGTATATACCTTATTCTTTTTTAATTTTCGTGCGTTTTCCATGGGCCGGCTGAGGTAAAGAGATTGGGAAAAAAGCACAGGCTTTGTGAACCTCCGACCACGAAGGGGTCAAATCTTTTATCTTTACATTTGACCCAGTTTATTCCGAATCTGACTGAATTTCTTCCCCATTCCGGCTTATTCTGGATTTCTAAATTCAATCTTTGTGCGATAAACTTACCACGTTGCAGAAAATTGGGTCAATTCTTTATCCTCGACTTTTTGCTAGCGCACACTCTTCAAGGATCTTCCTTTTTTCTAAGGAAACATTTTGAAATGTAAAGATAAAAGATCTGACCCCATGACAAGTAATGTATTCAGCAGAGAGGACCGTGCATAAGTGAACTCATGTCCATGGTTGTCATGCTCGCGGTCTACATCTTGTGCCTGATACAACAAGTAAACCGCGTCGTACGCGAGGTCCTCGAAGTTTCGCAGATGATAATACTCTTTAGAATAGTCGCGAATCACGTTCTCGTATCCTCGTATAACTTTGCTTAACACGGACGCATGCCAGCAAGCTGGCATGCGTCCGTGTTGAACAAAAGTTTAGACGGCATCTGACTTGATAACGCGGCCTGGGTAGATGAAGCCTTTTGCATACTCCGTAGCTTTCAGTGAATCAAAGTTAGGGCCAATAGCGGTTGAGACCTTAGGATAGTTCCATATAGATGAAGGCGCGCCTTGCCAGGTCTGGAGTCTTTGCCGATGGTTCATCGAGATTGTAGGAAATGGTCTGCTCCGTTAGACCCTGCTTTTTCATTTCCTCTTCTGCGCCCGCGTACTCTCTTTCGAGAAGGACGCGATAAATATCTGTGTTCTTTAGCGCTGCCACATTGCAGTGAAAGAACCCTTTCCCTTGCGGTCGATTCACAAAGTGAGCGCCCAATAGTCCTATCGAGACGGAATCATCAGAACAACGCTCTCGCAAGGCATCGTCAATCTGGATAATAAGATCATCATAAGCAAGAATCAGATCAAGACTCTGCCCTATGGCATGCCCTCGTGCGTTGGCTTCGGCAGAAGTTTTGACTACCTGTGATGGGTAACGTCGATTAAACATGTCGGAAACGTACTGTAGGAGATCAGTGGACGCTTGAACGTTGGGTATTGCCTTAATCTCCTCACATTTCAGGAAGAGATTTAGGGGTTTATGTCCATTAAGTAGCCCTCTATGTTTGATTCCTGCAATGATTAGAGCGTACTTTAGACTCAGTTCGACAGCATAGCCCAGCAACATTCCCGCAATACTCATGGTGTCGTTAAACCATAGTATTCGACCCGACACATAATACTCGAATCTCAGTTCGGTGAATTTTCTTCTCTGGAAGGTTTCGTCCATCCGACACTCCCCACTGTCGTCTAATCGCGGCGCTGACCGGCGGCGGGAGCCGTGCAAGCAAGCGCAGCTTGATTGTGCGGATTCTGCTGTCCGGTCCAGTGCCTTGTTGAACGAAGCCGCATGCGCGGCAGAAAAATAAAAATAGAAAACAGATAATGGGTGTATAACTCCCATACCCGCCAACTTCCGGGTACTAAATAAAAAAGGAGAATACACCATGAATCCAAAAGAAGTAAATCGATTTAACAAGCTTTATCAATGTCACCTGAGGCTGCTAAAACTTCAAGGAAAAAGTCAAAAAACAATTGACGCCTATTCCCGGGCAATCCGTCGAGTCCGTGAATATTTTGACTGCTGTCCTGATCAATTGACCCAAGAACAATTTGAAATGTATTTTGCCGAACTGGTTGCCAGCCATTCCTGGAGTACGGTCAAAATCGATCGAAACGGACTGCAATTCTTTTGGAAGTATGTCCTTAAAAAGGATTGGCAATGGCTGACCATCGTAAAGCCTCCAAAGATTTATACGATACCTGATATTCTTACCCCGGCCGAAGTGGAGCAGCTCATCGGGGCCACACGAAAATTACGCCATCGTGTTTTCTTATTGACCACCTATTCCCTGGGACTTCGCCTGGAAGAGGCTTTGTCTCTTCAGGTCGGCGATATCGATGCCGGGCGTAAAAAGGTTCATATCCGCCGGGGCAAAGGCCACAAAGATCGTCTTGTGCCATTACCGGATCTGACCTTGCAGGCCTTGCGTGAACTCTGGAAAAGGCATCGTCATCCCTATTTTATATTCCCCAATGCCAATGGCCATCTTAAAACCATCCAGAAGGCCACAACGCATATGGATAGAGGCGGCGCACAAAATGCCATGAAAACAGTGGTCACGGAATGCGGTATTAAAAAAAAGTCTCCATACACTCCCTTCGCCACAGTTTTGCCACTCATCTTCTTGAACGCGGCTTAAGCCTTCGTCATATCCAGGTTCTGCTTGGCCATGCCAGTCCTACCACAACCGCCCGTTATGCTCATCTGACCGATGTCACAGAAAAAGACAGCTTCACGGCCATTAATGCTTTGATCAACAGCCTTCATGTCGATCTGAGGAAGGTGTGATTATGGAACTGGCCTCGATCATTAATCAATATTCTGATGCCTTTATAACCCGGTATGGCGATACCGTATTACCCGGTCATCTCAAGGCGATCCAGGCCATTCGTCGTTGCCGTACCCCTGATTCCGGTGAACTTTATGTGCATTGTCCCGGTTGTGGTCATGGACAATGGCGACCACTGTCCTGCGGGCACCGCAGTTGTCCCCAATGTCAAAACCATGAAGTCAACCAGTGGATTGACCGGCAGCAGGCCAAACTGTTGCCGGTTCCCTATTTTATGGTGACCTTTACACTGCCCCGTGAATTAAGGTCATTGGCCTGGAATCATCAGAAAACCGTCTATTCTATTTTGTTTTCCTGCGCCGCCAACACCCTTAAGGATTTTGGCTTGAATCCAAAAAACCTTGGAGCGGATATCGGCCTGACCATGGTCTTGCATACTAACAGCAGAAAACTGGACTACCATCCTCATGTTCATGCGGTGGTACCTGGCGGAGGTGTCGATAAAAAAGGCGCCAGTGGAAAAAGAAAAAAAGCAAGTATCTGTTTAACTTAAAGGCCATGGCGAAAGTTTTTCGGGCCAGATTCCTGGCAGCTTTAAATGAGGCCAGGCTTTCCATCCCCAGAAGCGTTTCCGGAGAATGGGTCGTTGACTGCTCTCAGGTAGGAAAGGGGATAAGCGCCCTGAAATATTTATCCCGATATCTATACCGCGAAGTTATCAGTGAAAAAAATATCATTTTAAATCAGAATGACCAAATCACCTTTCGATATATTGAAAGCAAAACCGGTAAAACTCGATATCGCACCCTTAAGGGAGAAGATTTTTTGTTTCTCATCCTGCAGCATGTCCTGCCCAGGGGATTTCGGCGGGTCAGGGACTATGGGTTTCTCCATAGCAACGCCAAGAAACTCCTTTTTGTTGTCCAATTGATTTTGCGGGTTTTTCTTAAAGTTATCAAAGAGCGGCCAAGACCTGTTTTTAAGTGTCCCTGCTGTCAAACCCCAATGCTTATTCTCGGTTTTCGTTATCCTGCACTGAAATCAGGGTAATTTACCTCTATGGCAAGGGCTGACTGTAACTTCCATCTGGAGGCCTAACACTTTATGAAATAATCCAGTTTTTTTTAAGCATGTTAAATGCTAAGGTACCCCTACGCCCTGAACAGGGTGCATCTCTTTAAAGCTTCTCTTAAAACTCCTTCTCAAAAAAGATATTTCCTTATATAAAGTAATCGGGCTCGTTCAACCAAACGGATAAGATTGTGGTTCGCTTCGCTCTCACAATCTATCCTTATTCGTTCTGGCGCAAGGCGCCAGGACAAGGCGCTGGACGAAATCAGCGCCGCGATTCTCGGCGACGCAGTCGCCGAGAACAAGTTATTGAATAGTTTCTTTTCAACTACCAAGAGGAATTAATATTGATCATTTTAAATAAAAATAAATATGCCATATTCAATTGATATTATTATTTTAATTAAGTTGTTCAACACCTGATTTCTATACTTAGGGGGTTCCCGTTCAATTTGAACAAAACTTGCTTCTGTTTCCATCTGAGGGTCAGAATCTGGGAAAAAATCTCAATCTTGCCGGAAACGGGTATTATATTAAGTGGATCTTTTGAGATATGGATCTGGGCCATGAGTCTCCTTAAGATCTTAAAGAAGGGTGAGACCTTTGAAAAATGCCCCCTTTTGGTCAATCTCTGCGTCAGGCTCAAATTTCAATCCTCGAAATATTAAACATATTCCTGTGGTCAAAATTTTCGCCTTCCTTGACCTTGACCAAAATTGAACATTTTTCAAAGGTCTCAAGGGATTTGAAATATTATTGCTGAAGGGAATTATAGAATATAACCGGCTAATTTGCAAAGAAATATTTTAACCGCAGGGGACTATCGATGGAATGTCCTTTGTATATTTACATTCAATATTACTTTTCGAAAACTCCCCCTTAATCAAATCTTCACAATCAAATGTAAATATACAAAGGGCATCCCCCATTCACACATTTAATACTTTATCGAATAATGTGTATCGTACCTTCTTTACGAATAGGCGCGGTCGATTCCTTACCTATAAAACCGATAGCCGCGGAAGAGCAGATCGTATGCTCCTTTGGGATGCCCAATTCAAACAGATATGCGCGGACACTCGGATCATCCCGAAGCCAATGAAGTTGGTTGATATAACAACTTCCCAACCCCAGAGACTGAGCCGCAAGGAAAATATTCTGGAGCGCCAGGGCACAATCTGCCATTGCATTTTCGTAATTCGATTTATTGGAGGCAATAATGAGCGTTGGTGCTTTGTGATAAAAGTTATAGCCTTCCTTTTGTGAAACCTTCTTCATAGCGAGCTTTCCGGGGTAATCGTCATCAGGTATCCAATGTTGAAATCCTTCACGAACAAGCTCATTCAAATGGAGAAGCACATCTTTTTTCTGGATAGCCGTAAATAACCAACTTTGATTGTTGCCGCCACTGGGCGCCCATATTGCGGCATCAAGCAAAGCATCCAGTTGTTCCGATGATATTTGTTGGTCAGTAAATCGACGCGTACTCCTTCGTTCATGAATGCAATTTAAGACTTCGTTATTTAGGCTCATATCTTTTCCTCCTGCCAAATATAATCGGTTTCACACTCCTAATCCGGACAAGCCGGAATTTGATAATTAAGAACTCCATCCAACCAATCAAACATCCCTGTTTCGGGCACCGATGGGTTATGTGCCAGATATGATTGCAAAATTGGGGTCAATTCTTTATCCTCGACTTTTTGCTGGCGCACACTCCTCAAAGCCCCCCTTTTTTTCTAAGGAAACATTTTGAAATGTAAAGATAAAAGATTTGACCCCCATGACCACTACGGCCGGTGGGGGATCTGTCTGATGTCCTTGAATATTCCCAAAACCGCCTGAAATTAAAATTTAGGGGACGGTTCTGATTGTTTTTTATTTCGCTTTAAAGAGAAACGTCCCTTTTATTCCTATGGACCCAATAGGGGCAACGCCACATTGACGACGCCGCAGGCGGCGCCAACGATGAGTTAAGCGGCATGGCCGCTTGAACGACTGGTTGAACGAACCCATATATTCCTCAGATCCCCAAATCAGATGGTCAATCACCTTATGTACTTCTCCTATTCAAGGATCACAATTCGAAGGCTGGACAGAAAAAGTCGTTTGTTTTTATCCGAAATCGCTCCAAGATGATCAAGAAACCTCCGGTTGTCGATCGAACGTATCTGATCGACGATAATATCTGAATCATGCTCAAGTCCCGCCTCGCCTTTTTTTAGATGAATGCGCAGAATGTCTGCCCCCAGTTGAATTTTTGTGGTGATGGGGCAAATGATGGTGCTGGGATGGTTCTCATTCAAGAGATTCGTTTGGACGACAATCACCGGCCGGATCTTGCCGGGTTCAGTGCCGAAGCGGGGATTGAGGTCGGCTGTATACACATGGAATTTGATCGGCTTCATTTGGGCAGCTTGTCTTCAATAAGTTCTAATTCCTGTAGCGCCTCAAGTGATGTTTCCGATACCAAAATAGACTCTTTTTTTAGCAGCTTTTTCAGGATGCGTCGCTTCATAAACTTATTGTAAAAGCTCAAGGCATCGTTAATGTAAGCATTTCTAGATGTATGGATCGTGTCGATAACCTCTTCGGTTTCTGAAAAAATGTCATCTCGCATTTTAAGTGATAGCGTCCTGGACATGATAATCCTCCCTTCAAGTAGGTAATACTAATAGTATATACCATATATTCCGAAGGTCAAGGACTAAATTGCACCTTGAGCAAGGCATTCCGAGAACCAAGGTCCCCAAAGTTACACTGTTATTTTTATTTTAGGGTCGGGCCGGTCCGACCCCTGTTTGGAAGATGCCTCATTGCGTAGCTGCCGAGATAGACACGATGAAGTCTTCCGGGCGAATCGATTGTGACATCAGGGCGCGAAGGGCCCCATCTGTTGGAGGCTCCGAGACAATGACGCGCTTGCCCTTGGCGAACGCGTATGACATCTCGACTGCCACGCTGATCCCTGCGTACCCTATCGGCATGAAGGCGTAAAGGACGTCGATGGCATCAATCTCCGGAAAGTGCTCCCGCGTGACGGCAGCCTTCGTTTCGAGATTCATCTCGATCGCCCCCTGATCACGATCGAAGTATGGATGAAAGACTTGAAGACCCGCGGCCTTCAGGCGCTCGCATATCAGCTTCGCCTCGGGATAGAAGCGCTTGCTTGTGGCGACAAATACGGTTTGCGGCGTGCTTGTCATTGTCCCTCCTCGTATACAGATTACGTCCTTTGTAGGCCAACGCAGAGTTCACCGGGAAGCCCGGTTTTCGGGCGATCCGGTGGAACGTTTTGTTTTGAGTGTTGTTTTTTGTTCAAGATTAATCAGAGAAAGAAGGGAGCATGGTTCACAACCTCCGTATTCGAGATCTATGTAGATCTCTGCCAACATGAAAACCATCTTCTTCCCGTCTTAAGCCTTCCCTCTTTGCGTCTAATCAGGACAGACATCCACAGGCAAACGCTTAAGAATCTCCTGATAAATTGTTTGGGCCACTTGGAGGGCTTCTTCCGACTCTTCTTGAGCAGGTTCCTCTATATCGCCCGGATATCGATAACTGCTTTTTTGAGCCAACCCTTGACCTCTAAGACCAATATCGGATCATGCGGCATAAAGCAGCTTCCCTTCTCGTTCTATTAGGGAAGGCAATGAGGATGGAATATGAAGGCGTTTATCAAAAGCTGTTTTGGTCCAGACCAAGACATCAGCGGCTGTCCGAGTTCCTCGAAGCACCTGGTAAGCTAAGCGGCTTCGCCGTTTTTCAAATGGAGCATCGTCCGAGACGATAACCATCAAGTCATAGTCACTGTCTGCCTTTGAATCTTCTCGGGCTTTCGATCCAAAAAGATAAATTCGGTCCGGCTGAAAGGCCGCTATCAATCGGTCCACCATTACTTCAAGAACCCGATCTTCAGTTAACAAAGTTGGACTGCTCTGCCCCATTATTTATAACCTTTTGATAAAAAAGTATAAAATAAGGGAAACGTGGGGTCAAGGAGAAAAATCATGCCACCTATAATGATTAAACCCTTTACCCAATAACTCGTAAATCAGCCAAGGTTTCTTGAATCCCGGTCGGAACGGGAAAAAAGGGTTTTAGGATCGACTCAAATCTAATTTGGTTTGGCCTTTTTTATTTTGTGCTTCCCATGATTGTCCTACGGCCTGATTGGCGGCCTTCATCCCTAAGCAGCGGGTAAGTTACTCGCTGATCCATTGTTTTGCCTCGGCGAGTTCGTTGTTATGAAACACGCGAAAATGCCCGGGGATTATAAACCCAAAGATCTTGATCGCCGCTCTAACCCATTCGATGTCCGATACGATTGCCATTCTCTCCCAGCCGGAGAGGTGCTTCAGACCCAATTTCGTGTCGTCCCACATAGCGGCGGCGTCGAATCCCGTTAGGTCTTCACCGAGATGATAGAGGAACCGAACCTTCCCCTGGCGAGAGAACAGTCCCTCCACGGCTGGAATGATAACGGACTCGTAGTCATTCGCGGTTACCGTCCCCTTAGCGGTGAAGCCGAGGACATTGTCCGGTAGATCAGATATTTTCTCGATCATTTCAAAGTCTCCTTATTTAATTGATTTAATTATTTTAATTCAGTTGTTCAACACCTGTTTTCTATGCTTAGCAGGTTTTTTGTTCAATTTAAACACACCCTGATCCTGTTTACATCTGAAGGTCGGAACCTGGGGCACCATCTGAATCTTACCTGAAATGGGTGTTATATTAAGTGGATCTTTTGAGATATGGATCTGGGCCATAAGTCTCCTTAAGATCTTAAAGAAGGGTGAGACCTTTGAAAAATGCCCCCTTTTGCTCAATCTCTGCGTCAGGCTCAAATTTCAATCCTCGAAATATTAAACATATTCCTGTGGTTGAAATTTTCGCCTTCCTTGACCTTGACAAAAATTGAACATTTTTCAAAGGTCTCAAGGGATTTGAAATATTAAGGCTGAAGGGAATTATAGAGTATAACCGGCTAATTTGCAAAGAAATATTTTAAATAGAGTTTTAAACCTGATTCCTTGATGCGGGAAGTTTGCGCCACCCAGGGTTTATTTTCTTGTTATAAAGTAGAATGCTAAGAAATTAGACCTGACTCTCCTTCTTCTTTAAGGAATTGAACGGCATTGGCGGCTGACCCAGGGCCTCTCAGTCCATCATCAGCTGTTTAAGCTCCCCCTCCGAAAGCGGGATGCTTTCCATATCCGTCACGTTGATTACATGATCTTCCATCTGCCGCTTTCTCTCCTTAAGGGTCATAATTTTTTCCTCAATGGACCCTTTACTGATGAAGCGATAGACGGTGACCGGATCGGATTGGCCGATGCGATAGCACCGGTCGATGGCCTGGTTTTCAACTGCCGGATTCCACCACGGATCCAGCAAGAAGACGTAGTTGGCATTTGTAAGATTAAGGCCGACTCCGCCGGTCTTTAGTGAAATTAAAAAAATACAGGCCTTTTTTTCTTGTTGAAAATTTTTGACGATGGCCATCCGATTCCGCGTCGTACCATCCAGATAATAATAGTTAATGGATTGTTTTCTGAGGACCTGCTTCACGATATCGAGGTGTTTTGTAAATTGGGAAAAGACAAGAATACTATTTCCCCCTTGAAGGATTTCATCGGCCATTTCCAAAACCCTGTCCAGTTTACCGCTTTTGGTGCTGTATTTATCCGAGAGCAGTTTTAAGTTACACGCGATCTGCCGCAAGCGCAGCAGGGCAGTGAGGATATTCATGGATGAACGGGACTGTTCTTCTTCGGTGAGTTTGACCCGTACAGAATGAAGTGCCTTTTGATACTCCTCGGCCTGGTTTTGGTATAATTCACAAAAAATGAATATTTCCGTCTTTGACGGCAGTTCATGGCACACCTGGCGTTTCAATCGTCTTAATATAAAGGGTTTTGTAAGCTGCCGCAGGGTTTTGTAGGCCTCCTGGTTGTGCGGGGGATAGTTTTGCTTAAACGCTTTCAATGAACCAAAAAAGGCCGGCATGATAAATTCGAAAATACTGTACAAATCGGTTAAACTGTTTTCCATGGGGGTGCCGGTGAGTGCGAGTTTGAAGTCGGCCGGAATCTTCCTAATTTTACGGCTGGTATCGGTATTGTAGTTTTTAATGTTTTGAGCCTCGTCAAGAATCATTGTGTCCCAGTGATTTTTTTTGAACACTTCGACATCGGAACGAACGAGCCCGTAGGTTGTGATAACCAGATCGACACTATCCAGCGCCACCGGCTGCCTCTGACGGCGATGGATGATATAGGACAGTTTTGGGGTGAATTTCAGTATTTCCAATTCCCAATTGTCTATCAGAGTTTTCGGGACCACCAACAGCGTCTTGGCTCCGTTTTGTTTGAGCCTGAGCAGAAGCGCCAGCACCTGCAGTGTTTTTCCCAATCCCATATCGTCGGCCAAAATGCCGCCGAAACCCAGTTGTTTCAAATTGCACAGCCACGTATAGCCGTAGGCCTGATAAGGCCTAAGGACCGGTTCCAGGGGTGTTGGCGGGTCGAAAGGTTTAAGTCGCGTGTCGGCACGCTGGAAATCTTTTAAGTCCTGGAATTGAGGGTCAATGCGGGTGGGCTCGTTTTCAACAAGTTTTTCCGACAGCAGGGCAAATTGGTGCTTGGGAATGGTGATTCGGTTACCCTTGCAAAAAGGCCGCAGGGCATTAAGCTCGTCTTTCAACGGCGATGTCAAGCCGACGCTGCCGTCGTCAAAACGAAACCATGAACGATTTTCATTTATGGCGGAAACCACGTCTTGAACCGCAATGGACGATTGTCCGTCAGCCACCGTGCCGCTGACAAGGATTGTCTTTTTTTCAACCCCTATTTCCAAATGCAATTGATGGTCGAGGTTCAGCTTTCTCCTATCGACTGAAAGTTGAAAACCTTTGCGCTCCAACCACTTGAGGGTTTCCATGCGTTTTAACGAACTGAGAAAAAAATCCCCATTGGACGTCGGTCGCCTCAGCCCGCGTTGAATCAATTGATCGACAAAACCTTTCTCTTTTTCCTCATCACGTTTGATAGTCTTGCGCTGGTCAATATTGGTCCATGTCGTTTCCGGCGCCTTAAAGTCAATAAAGGTGCCGTCATAATCGAAGTAAAGATTGGCGAATTTTAAGTTTGGAGCCAAATCGAATACGGGAACAAATGAGGTGATGGTTAACCTGTTTTGATCTGTTGAAAAAACAAAATTCAAATCATTTGCCTGCTGAGATAGCAGCCCTTTGGCTTGTTCCAATTCATCGGGCTGAAGCGGGCGGCCATAGGTCATCTTTCTCAGAACATCCAGATAATTCCGATTAAACAGAAAAAGGGTGGATTGAAAAAAAACCAGGACCGTTCCTGAAAACACCGTGTAGTCGCAATCCAGGTAATTCTTGTCTTGCATGAAGAGATCGATGGCGTCGGCATGAATATGAATGTCCGGTTTGACATTGTTTAGAATGTTAAAGTTCAGTACCTCTCCATTTTCATTGCACAGGACACCCCAGGAGGAGCATTGGTTCAAAAAGCTTTTAATATTGCCGGGTGAAATTCTGAGCCTGGTCAATTCCATATTGTCGGAGATGGATTTACCTTCGGTTTTCCGTAGTTCCATCTCGCTTTGCAGGGCATCTCTCGCCAGGCCGGGATTGGCAAAAGCGGCCCTTAATTCAGCCAAATCGGAAGCAAAGTAGATTCTGGTTTTACCTGTTTTTTCCCACCGTTGGCCGGACAGCATCCGTTCTTCCAGCCGGACCGTAAATTGGCGATGGAATTTTGATTTTTCAATGTCGTAGACAAATACAATGCGTTTCATATTCAGCAGAGAGTGATTCGTCAGTCAAACTGTCAAAAGATTTTAAAATCTGCCCACGAATATTCCATCATCTCCAAATGAGTAAAATGTGTACTTAGGGACGTCCTTAAATAAGTAAATAACTCAATCTAATAGGCTATAATTAAACTCTTTAGCGATACTTTCTCCACTCCTCACAGTATATACAACTCCGGGAGTTGTTATGTTCAATCGCCGTTTGGAGATGGGGACACTGGAAAAAAAGTAAATTACCAAAGCGTATCAAGGGAACGCCCTTTGTATATTTACATTCAATATTACTTTTCGAAAATCACCCCTTAATCAAATTTTCTTAATCAAATGCAAATATACAAAGGGCGTTCCCAATTCCCATTATGAACATGGCTCTCACATAGATATGTGTTTTTCCAAAAACTTCACTGCGTATTCCGTCCATCCTTCAGCCTCCTTACCGATTCCGAGACCGAAACCACGTTCCGGTTCAGCGGAGGCGGTACGCCGTCCGCTGGAACCGGTTGTTAACTGACCGTTTTTTTGACGCCCTGTTAGAATCCCTCGAAGACGTTTATGCGGCGATCAGGCAAGGTCGAAGCGGTCAAGGTTCATAACTTTGTTCCACACCGCTACAAAGTCCTGCAGGAACTTCTCCTGGGAGTCCTCACTTCCATAGACTTCCGCCAAGGCCCGGAGTTGGGAGTTCGAACCGAAAATGAGGTCGATACGGGTGCCGGTCCACTTGAGTTCGCCGCTCTTGCGATCACGGCCCTCGAATACGTCTTCGTCTTCCGAGGTTGCCTTCCACGTCGTGCTCATGTCGAGCAGATTCACGAAAAAGTCATTGGTGAGCGTCTCCGGCCGCTTGGTGAAGACGCCGTGCCGGGATTGTCCGAAGTTGGTATTCAAGACGCGCATACCGCCAACGAGAACCGTCATCTCAGGGGCGGTCAGCGTCAGCTGTTGCGCCCGATCAACCAGCAGTTCCTCTGCCGATACGGTGTATTTGGTTTTGAGGTAGTTGCGGAACCCGTCTGCAGCCGGTTCGAGTACGGCAAACGATACCACGTCGGTTTGCTCCTGCGACGCATCCGTGCGTCCCGGCGTAAAGGGAACGGTCACATCGTGACCGGCCTTCTTCGCCGCTTGCTCAACACCGGCGCAACCGCCCAGAACGATTATGTCGGCAAGCGAAACCTTCTTCCCGCCGGACTGCGCGCTGTTGAACTCCTTTTGGATTCCCTCAAGGGTCTGCAACACGGTCTCCAGCTGGGCCGGCTGATTGACTTCCCAATCCTTTTGCGGCGCAAGACGAATGCGCGCGCCGTTCGCCCCGCCACGCTTGTCGGAGCCGCGGAACGTGGAGGCCGACGCCCAAGCCGTCGAGACCAGTTGGGAGACCGACAGCCCCGAGGCGAGGATCTTGCCCTTGAGGGCGGCGATGTCCTGTGCGTCAATCAATTCATGATCGACTGCGGGCACCGGGTCTTGCCAGATCAGCTCCTCTGCCGGGACTTCCGCGCCGAGATAGCGCGAGCGGGGGCCCATGTCGCGGTGGGTCAGCTTGAACCACGCCCGGGCGAAGGCGTCCGCGAATTTCTCGGGGTTCTGCTGGTAGCGCCGCGCGATCGGCTCGTAGATCGGGTCGAAGCGAAGGGAGAGGTCCGCCGTGGTCATCATCGGCCGATGCTTCTTCGACGGGTCGTGCGCGTCAACCACCATGTCCTCTTCGGCCACGTCCTTAGCCAGCCACTGATTCGCGCCGGCCGGGCTCTTGACCAGTTCCCACTCGTATTTGAACAGCACCTTCAGATAGCCCATGTCCCATTTGGTCGGGTTCGGTTTCCAGGCGCCCTCGATGCCGCTGCCGATTGTATCGCCGCCTTTGCCGCTGCCGAAGCTGCTCTTCCAGCCGAGTCCCTGTTCCTCGATGCCGGCGGCCTCAGGTTCCGGACCGACCAGCGCCGGATCTCCCGCGCCATGACACTTGCCGAAGGTGTGTCCGCCGGCGACCAGGGCGACGGTCTCTTCATCGTTCATGGCCATGCGGGCGAAGGTCTCTCGAACGTCACGGCCGGAGGCGACCGGATCCGGGTTGCCGTTCGGGCCCTCCGGGTTCACGTAGATCAGGCCCATCTGCACGGCGGCGAGAGGATTATCGAGTTTCCGGTCGCCGGTGTAGCGCTTGTCACCCAGCCACGTATCCTCAGCCCCCCAGTAAATGTCCTCTTCCGGCTCCCAGACGTCTTCGCGCCCGCCGCCGAAGCCGAAGGTCTTAAAACCCATCGACTCCAGCGCGCAGTTTCCTGCGAGGATCATGAGGTCGGCCCAGGAGATTTTCCTGCCGTATTTCTGCTTGATCGGCCAGAGCAGGCGGCGCGCCTTATCGAGGTTGACGTTGTCCGGCCAACTGTTGAGGGGCGCAAAGCGTTGGGTGCCGGACCCCGCGCCCCCGCGGCCGTCGCCGGTGCGGTAGGTGCCTGCGCTGTGCCACGCCATCCGGATGAAGAGTCCCCCGTAATGACCGTAGTCGGCCGGCCACCAGTCCTGCGAATCGGTCATCAGCGCATAGAGGTCCTTCTTCAGTGCCTCCAGGTCGAGTTTCTTGAATTCCTCGGCATAGTTGAACGCCTCGCCCATCGGGTTGCCCAGGGGAGAATTCTGATGAAGAATCTTGAGGTTCAACTGGTTCGGCCACCAGTCCTGGTTCGAAGTGCCCCTGTTGGCAGTGGGTTTGTCAACTCTGCCCGTTACCGGACTCTTGCTGTCTTTATCCATCTCTGCTCTCCTTTCCTTTCAGGTTTGAATTTGTACTGCTAATGCCGCGGTTGAGGCGCGGGTATTTGTCGTCGCCTCCAACCGACTTATTGGGTAGTTCTACTTCGAGCCATTCATAAGCTTCCGCCAAGGTTTCGTAATTAACAATTAAGACCCCACTTGTATTTAAAGGTCTCAAGATATTTGAAAAGCACGGACAGGAAAAACTATAGGACATAACCGGCTAATTTGCAAAAAATATTTTAAATGCAGGTCATAGTCAGGTATCCAGACCAGTAATAAGAAGCCGTTACCCCTTCAGGACGTTTAGACCGGATCCCCCGAAGCGGGAAGTTCACGCCGCCCATGGTCTATTTTCTTGTCATAAAAAAAATGATAAGAAGATAGGCCTGACCCTGCCTCGCTGCCTCTTCTTAACCCCTTTGGTAACATTTAATATGATTAAAATCGCCTATAAAATTTTACTTTCGTTTTCCTTAACGAACCTGTATTTTAAGCAGGATGACTTCCAATACTGACCGAAAATCTGTTTCGCATAGGTGATTAAATGAATGTCCTGTTATTGGCCTCACCCTACCCTGTTGAAGAGTTCCCATCGCCTCCCCTTGGGCTATGTTATGCCGCCGCCGCCTTTCAGACAGCCGGATGTAACGTCCGAATTCTGGATTTTATTGTTCAGCCCTATTCGGTAGAAAAATTAAAAAAAGAGCTGGATTCCTTCGGGCCGGACATCGTGGGAACGAATTCCGTTACCATGAATCATGATGAGGCCGTTTCGCTGTTAAAAGCGGTCAAAGATCATAATCCCCTGATCATCACCCTCATGGGCGGTCCCCATATTTCCTTCGACTACGAAGACACCTTAAAAGATCACCCGGAAATTGATCTGGCCGTTATCGGTGAAGGAGAACAAACCATTTCCGAGCTGGTCCCGGTCATCCATGACAGGGGGAAGTGGGGGGCTATTAACGGTATTGCCTTTAGGGAGAACGAACATCTGGTAAAGACCCCGAAGAGAGAGTTCATCTCCGATCTGGACTCCCTGCCCCAGCCCCCGCGACATCTCCTGCCCCTGTCCAAATATCTGGCCCTGGGATTACCGGCCAGTATTATCACAAGCCGGGGATGTCCCAACCGCTGTATCTTTTGTGTAGGCAGTAGAATGGTGGGACAAAAATTCCGCACCCGCAGCATTTCTTTGATTTTGGATGAAATACAATCCCTTATTGAATTTGGTTTCGAACAGATCAATTTTGCCGATGATTTTTTTACGGTCAATAAAAAGCGGGTCAAGGCCATTTGCGAGGAAATTAAAACCAGAAATTTAAATTTTGGATGGAGCATTTTTGCCCGGGCCGACTCGGTCGATCTTGAACTTTTGCAAACCATGAAGGACGCGGGCTGCCATACCGTATTGTTCGGCATAGAATCAGGCAACCAGGAAATGCTCGACCGCATCAATAAACACATTAAGGTGGATCAGATCAAACAAGCCGTTGCTTTATGCAAGGAGGTGGGTATGCGGGTGCTTGGGTCTTTTATTGTGGGGCTGCCCGGAGAGACCCATGAAACGTTGATGGACTCCCATAATTTAGCCCAGGAACTGGAGGTCTTCTATGGATATCATTTTCTATCACCTTTTCCCGGAACAACCCTGAAAGAAAAAATAGCCGACTATGATATTCAACTTCTCACCCAGGACTGGAAAAAATTTGACGCCAACCAGGCCATTGTCAGGACTTCGAGTTTGTCCCCCCAAGAGATTGTTCAATTCGTTGAAGACTATTACAACAAAAAAAATCGTTTGGATGATGAAGATCTGGCCAAACGATTCGCCGCAGGGCAATGCACTCCTACCGAACTATTGATGAGGCAGGGCAATCAGAAAATGGATGTGGTCAACGCGCTGCTTTCCAACGAAGTGATTGAAAGCCTCGATGCCTTTCCAAAGTCAAACGGAAGTGAACTGGGGATGTTAGTGGAAACGATTTCCCGGCGTATCCATAAAACCCCAGAAATCGTCAAACCGGCATTGGAGCATCTGATCAGTCGTGGGTATATAAAGAGAGAGGAAGAGGGAGGCCGAATCAAATGGGGTTGGAGCTGATATGGGTACCATTCAATCCGTTATTCCGGTCCGGCCTTTTGGGTTTGGGGGAGTTCCGCTGTCCGGCGTAGAGTAAGAAATCCTTCCATTACAAAGATAATCAGAGCGCTCCACACAATACCAAAGCCGATGAGTTGGGTAGAAGTGAACGGTTCTCTATATATCATCACACCGCAAAGAAATTGTAACGTTGGGGTGATGTATTGGAGAATTCCTGCCAGTGAGAGCGGGATACGCCGCACAGCGGATGTAAACATAAGGAGCGGAACAGTCGTCATTAATCCCGCTCCAACCATTAGTAGATCTGACACGGCACCCGTATGCAGGAAAGCCCCCTTCCCGACCTGGTTGGAATATAAGAGGAAAATCAAAGCCGGGGAAAAAAGGAGGCCGGTTTCCAAAGTCAAGCCGTAAAGTGAACCCAGGGGAGCGGCCTTTTTAACCAAGCCATAGAAACCGAAAGAGAGGGCCAGTGTCAGGGCAATCCAGGGCAATTTGCCGTAGGTGACAGTCAAATAGAATACGCCAATCGCTGCCAGTCCAATGGGGACCCACTGCAAAGGGCGCAGGCGTTCGCGCAAGAATATAACCCCCAGAAGAACACTGAGAAGCGGGTTGATGAAATAGCCCAGACTTGCCTCAATGATGAAACCGGCATTGACCGCCCAAACGTAAACGAGCCAGTTAAAGCCGATCAGCAATGCAGCGGCGCTGTAAATACGAACTACGGGCAGAGGCAACACGGCGGCTCGGAAGGTCCTCAACTGGCGAGTAAACAGAAGGAAACCCACCAGTATCAGACACGACCATAAAATGCGATGGCTAAGCAGTTGGAGCGCCGGGACTTGCTGGAGTTCCTTCCAATACAACGGAAACAACCCCCAGATTACATAAGCCCCCACAGCATACCAGGTTCCTTTACTCAAGTTTCTCTCCAATAGTGCCGGCCGACAAGCTCCTCTAAAGTTTATAAATAAAGGGGACGGCTCTGGATATTTATTATTTCACCTTAAAGAGAATCGTCCCCGTTAATCTTGCATTCTTGTATCGACAGCGGAGTTTCCTCACCTGTGAGCTTGGCTAACGCTATGCTCGTTTTCCACAAATCCAGCGCCTTTTCCAAATCATACGCCTCTTTGGAAGATGGTATCTCATTCATCCCGGAGAAGTACTTTCCTGAAACCCTTTCGACATCCGGATCAAGTACGAGCCTCGCCAGGGCTTTGCCCGACTCGCTAACCCTGTTCATTGAGTGGTAAACCAGGGGAGGTGAAGTCTTTTACGAAGTTGCAAACAGACTCCAAAGAAGCCAAGTCGAGATGATTTCCATACACTACTACTTTGCGGTATAGTGCTACTATGGCAAAACTATTTGCATTTGGCTTAAACCTTTCAAGCTGATTTTATTATTCGGTGGGAAATTTATTTCGGACAGGGAAAACGGGACAATAAAGTTGGGGACATTCAATCAGGCAATTCGTCCAGTTCTACATATCTCCCCTGCCTGATTTCTTCCCTGGCCCTTGCAATTCTTTTGAGAAATTTTTCATCATGTTCCATTTTATAATCGAACCAATCATCCTCGTTTTGAAATCCAATCACTATGGCCGCCGGTTTCCCGTGACGTGTAATGAGGACCTCTTCTGCCTCTGCTTCACGAATAATGCTGCAAATATCGTTCTTTGCTTCGCTCATCGTATGTCTTTTCATTTCTGCACTCCATGTTTCTGAAGCCAATTTGCCGCTTCAGGTTTAATCGCAAAACCCAACACTTCAACCCGGCCTTTTCCATCGTTCACATCATAGAATACCCGCATCCGGTCCACTCGCAAGCGATATTGAGGTTGGCGTAAACCCCTTAGCCTTTTGATTCGACTCTTGCTTACTTCTTTTGGTGCCGTTTGAAGATGGGGTCGCATAGCGGTTTTTAAGGAGGCCCGCGACAGGGCATCCAATTTCTTAAACTCCTCCTTGGCACTTTCCGCAATAACGATCTGATATTTCATTATAGGAAGAATATAGCCAGATTTATTCGGAATGTCAACATTTACTTAATAAAAGGGAGCCCAGTAAATAATCCACGCCCATAGGGGGGCTTAAAATAACAGATTCAAACCTGAACCCTAAACTTTAAAATCTAATAGATGCCGTCACTCCGGCGAAGGCCGGGGTCCAGGAAAAGCTGAAATCCCTGGATTCCGCCTCCGGCCTGGATGCCTACGGGCAGGAAGCGGGTCAAGCCCGGAATGTCGAAACGGGCCAAGAAATGGCCTTTCAGCCAAGCCCATTCGGGACCGGCATAGCCAGTCCACATGACCCTGCCCTTAGGGTGGGGGTTTCTAATTCAAACTAAAATAGGCCAAAAAATATTAGTTGCCTACACCAGCCAGTACGGATCCACCGGCGGTGTGGCTGAGGCCATCGGGAAAGAATTATGCAGTAAGGGGGCGAAGGCAGATGTTTCCCTAATAAGAAACGTAAAAAACTTAAGCTCCTATCAAGGGGTAGTTGTGGGCAGTGCCATTTATCGGGGCAAATGGATGTCCGAGGCTGTAAATTTTGTGCAGGCCAACGCAGAAGTGATGAGTCGGATTCCGGTGGCCTATTTCATGGTCTGTATGACCATGCGCCAGCCAACGGAAGAGAATCGACGGAAAGCCTTGTCCTTTTTAGATCCTGTTCTTCAAACCATTCCCCAGGTAAAGCCGGTCGATATTGAACCTTTTGCCGGAGTGATGCATTACAACAACCTCTCAGGGTTGAATAAGATAATCATTCAGTCGAAGGAGTCGCCGGAAGGCGATTTCCGAGACTGGGAAACTATCCGCACCTGGGCCAGGGGACCGGTTTTTACGAAACTGAAGGTCGTTTCAACAACCTAATCCTAATTCTCTCTTGACAAATTTGCTTGTTAAGATTTTTTTATTTGATGGCAGTCCTGCAGCCCTCAAAGATCCCCTCAATATTTGGAGGTTCCACCATATATTGAGGTAAAAAATAGTTTCCTCTCTCTTTACTATTCTCTCTTATTAATACAACCCTATGATATCAAACCTGATTCCAAGCTTCTTCTTTTCCCCTGAGTTTTGGCAAGGTACTTGCATTTATATTAGGTATATTTTCTTGAGGATACGGAAAAATAATATTATACGGCAGTTTCCCTGAAGAGCATTAATGACAATTTTAAAAAATATTATTAAAATACTTGTATTGACTGTCCAAGGAATTGTAATGGGGGTTTTTTTAAATCTTTCCTGGCATTTTTTTCTGGCCACAGTAATTGGTTGGGGGGACATGGCCCCGGATTGGTATTTCAATATACAAGAAACAGTTTTTATGGGTATCCTTCTTTTTAGCTTGATTGGATGGATTATTTTTAGTCTCCGATTAAGAAGAAAACCATGGCTTATATAACTAACCGGGGATAGAAAGAGTTAACTGGAGAGGGTAACCTGCCCCTATAGGTTGTACCAGATCTTAAGAGAGGGCAACAGCATTTCTATGACACTCTGGCTTAATAGCCTCTGGAGCAGGAAACTATTACCTAAAAAAATCGTTTTGGGCATAAAAAAACCCACCCAAATGGGCAACTATTTGGTATAACAAGAGAACGGAAAACAACCTCTTGATAACCGAGGAACCCATTGGGTGGGAGGAAACGTGAAAAATAATAGCACGGACGGATGTAAAAGCAACCGAAAAATTGATGCTGTTGGAATAACAGGAAATGTTATGACGAGTCGAGCGGGCTTGACTTTGTATGTTCGCTATTTGAGAAACATTGCCCTGTTGCCCTATATTGAGCAGCTTTTTGGCCCTCTCCGAAAGAGTTGCAAAGGGCAAGCCCTGACAGAGATTTTTAAGCAAATGTTCTGTTTTTTGATGGATGGGACCAGTCGACATTTGGTTTACTTTGATAGTCTTAAGAATGATGAGGGATATGCTAGGACCATTGAGACCGATAGCGACCATATGCTTTCTTCGCATTCGGTCAAGAGATTTTATCAATCCCTCTTGGTTCACTGGACCCATTTGTTTCGCCAAGTGTTGCTTAGGCTTTTTGGATGGCGGCTTCAAATAGTGAAGCCATTGGTGATCATTCTGGGTATAGATACGATGGTAATGGACAATGATGAGGCGGAGAAACGGGAAGGAGTTAAACCGACCTATAAGAAGGAAAAAGGGTTTCAACCCCTGCAGATGACCTGGAGTCGATTTATCGTGGATGCCCTTTTCCGTAGTGGGGACAAACACTCTAATCATGGAACGGATGTCGAGAAGATGGTCCGTCGTATGGTGACTTTTATCCGGAAGGACTATCGCCAAGATGTGCCGATTATTATTCGATTGGATAGTGGCTTTTTTGACCAGAAGATTTTCAAGGTTTTTGAATCGCTGAAGGTGGGGTATATCTGCGGCGGGAAGCTCTACGAGGATATCAAAGTGCGGGTAGGCCAGATGGATCATTCGTGTTGGGGCTCCCATAAGAATGGGAACCAGGTCTGGGAGTATACGGAATTTATGGACCAGCGGAACAGTTGGGATCAAGCCCGCCGAGTGATTTTTTGCCGGCCTCTTTATAAAGACAGACAGATGCTTCTGAACTTTGCCCGTCCGGATACGATAATCTACACCAATTTGGGAGGAGAGACCGAACTGGATAAGGGGCTGGAAGAGGCTGGAATGGGCAAGATGTTGACCCCTGGGGGCATTGTAGAATCTTATCATGATCGCGGGGGAGATGAGTTGGTTAACCGGGCCTTGAAAGATTTTGGCAGTCAACAGCTTCCGTTTAAACGATTTCATCAAAATGCGGCCTTTTATTTCACTATGGTGATAGGTTTTTTTATTTATGAGGCCTTTAAAGAAGATGTTTGTGCGCCGGTAGTCGGGGTGAGCAGCTACGCTACTACCTTGAGACGAAAAATACTTGATGTGGCTGGAAAGATTATTCGCCATGCGGATAGAACCACCCTCAAAATTACCCAAGCTGCCTGGCAGGCTCTTAATTTTTATCATTTGTGGATCAAAAGTGAAAATCCCATACCCATTGGGCAGACCTAAAAAGCCGCTCGGTTCATTTTCTTGTCAAAAAATATCGATGGTGAGGTATGCCCTAAAATGTTCCCTGTTTCTTTCTGATCTGTCTTTAATTGCATCTTTCGCATTTTGTATCAAACACACTCACTCCACTTTGGAAAATTAAGGTCTATGAGTCATAAATATTTCGTTAAACTGAGCTGTCACTTTCTGGATCAAAATAATCGCTCAATTTAGGTATTAATTCAATGAACTATACGGCCTGAATGTATAATATTCTACCTTCCACCGCAGTCTTATTAACGATTGAATTCCCGCATAGTGAACCAAATCTTGATTTTGAGAACTTTAGAAAGAAGCGGTAAAGATCTCTCCGTAAATTGCCTCATCAACCCAACATAAAAGATGTCGCCTACAAGTCTTGTTTGGGAACCAGACTGAAAGCGAATGATTTTAGACTGAAAGTTAGCTGAACGTAGGCATAACTCGTCGGGGATTGAAGTTCGGTAAAGCCAGGCGCTAATGCCCGGTCGGTATTGATGCCAATGTTAGGATATTTTCCTCAAATCAATTCTTTTAAAAAAGAGGATCACCATCTCTTTCATGAATCCTTTACAGAATTGTGGATATTGCCTGAGTAACGATGAAAGTCAGCATATGACTTGCGATTCAGTTGGATATTCCTTCTGTATGATAGGTTGCCAACGAGATTAATCAGCGGCTTGCGATGTTGTCACAAGCTGCTAAACACCCTGCACAGAATGCGCGGCATGGAGTAGAAACCCCGGTCGCAGGCAATCATTTCGTGAATCGCTCCGGCAAGAGACAAATGCTTGTATCTGGCAACCGGGAATGTCAGCGTGTAATATTTCCAGTCTTCCGGGAACCTATTAAGGGCAATGCGGCCCTCTAATTTCATCTGGTCCCACAGACGCGTGCCCGGTAAAGGCGTCAGGAATAGCGTGTTGAGATTGTCTACGCCATATCGGCTGGCCACCGAGGCGATACGCTTGCCGATGCCCGGCTCGTCTATGTCCAGACCGATGATAAAGGAACCTACGACCAGTATCTTGTGTCGCTGTATACGTTGCACGGAGGCACGGAAGTCCCGGCCCTTCAGGAGGTTGAATTTCTTGCCGATTTCCCGAAGCCCTTCGGGTGAGAGGGACTCAAAACCAATAAAGACGCCTCTGCATCCGGCCTTTGCGGCCAAAGACAGGAGTTCTTCGTCATCGGCAAAGTTAATGGTGGCCTGGGCAACCCATTCCTTTCGCAGGTTCGCCTGTGCCATGGCACGGAACAGGTCTTTAGCACGGGCGATATGTTCAGGACGTGTGCCGATGAGATTGTCGTCCACCACCAGAACATGTTTCTCACGGATCAACTGGAACTCCCGGACGACATCCGGGATGGGTCGCTGCCGGTACTGGGCACCGTTAAAGGCTGTCACGCTGCAAAAGGTGCAGTTCAGTGGGCAGCCCCGTGTGGTCTGGATGGCTCCGAAGGCATATCCCGTATCGAGCAAATCATGACGGGCTAAGGGGACATCATCAATCTCGGCGAACCCTCCGTCATACCGGCGCTTCAGACTCCCTTGCCGGGCATCTTCCAGGACCTGCCGCCAGACGCTCTCGGCTTCCCCTGTGACAACCGAGTCCACACGCTCCATGACCTCCTCTAAACACATGGTTGCGTGAATACCGCCCATGACGACGGGAACACCCAGATTCCGGAAATAAGCGGCCACTTCATAGGCACGGTTCGCCTGGGAAGTAAAAGCGGTAATGCCCACCAGGTCCGGCCTCGGCATAACTGAATAGTCCGGCACCCCGAGGTTCTCATCCATAATCGAGATTTCCCACTCCGGTGGAGTCAATCCCGCGAGAACCATAAGGCCGAGGGGTTTCCATACCCGGTAACGGTTCCAGCGGCTCTCTTTGACTTTGGTGATGGCGACCAGCGGGTTTGAAGGATTGATCAGATATAGTCGCATAGCGCGTATTCATTCCTGGTCATGGAGGATCTTGTCTCCTGCCTTATGGGCGAGCTTACCTTTTATGGATCTTGATTTATAATATATACTACTTTCAAATTTTTAGAAATGAAGAGTTCAGAAGCAAAACGATATGCCTCGAAAAATACCTGCTTACCCCAAATTTATCTCTTCCAAGTCTTGTTCGGGAACTTGGCTGAAAGCGAATGATTACAGGTTGAAAGGCAGAACGACGTGGGTCACCTGAAGGCAGGTGTCGTTATTTATGATATCTTTTTTTGATGCTGATATCATGCACTCTTTTGGCGACCGATTCGAATAAATCGGAGGCCTTTTCAATGTGGTTGGTCATGGTCTTTTCCAACTCCATTTTCAACTCCATAAGGGTTTCTCGTTGTTTTTTTCAATTTTTAAATTTGGCTTATAAAAAATATCATGCTCTATTTCAGACCAGGCATGATACAAAGCGGAAGTTAATTGAATTTCACATTTCAGGCCTTTAAATCTTTTATATTCATTCAAAATTATTCTTTTTGTGCCGATTTTTGCAATCACATGAGTCGCACGGTACCCTTTTTCCTTATGGCGTTCTTCCAACTTCAGGTTATGCGGTGTAAATTCTTTGAATAAGTCGGAGACGAATCGTTTTTTGTCGCTATCCAAATAAAAAACAATCCGAATTCCCGCCATGTCTTCGATGTCGCTTAATTTTTTAAATTTTGTCCCTTCAGCGGTTTTTTTAATTATTTTCTTTGTTAAGCTGTCAAGGGATTTTATCCGATAGGAAATTTGGTATTTATACTTTCTATCCACTAACAAATAGACCAGGAGGTTGTTCATTGTCATGCAAAAATCATTGTATAAGGACAACTTTTCTCTATACTCATCAATAATTTTTTTAAAATCGATAACTTTCATATAGTTGCCTGTAATAATTGTAAGGTTTTTTTAACCTCTCCTCGTCCAGGACATCTTTGATAATAATTTCCGTTGGGATGGACTGAGTATAAATTGAGCCAAATGAGAGATCAAGGATAAAAAATAAAGTAGGAAAAGAGACTTAAGGGTTTTTTTTGGCTGACCAGTTGAGGGATATGGGTGCCGGATTGAGTAAATGGAATCCAATAGAAAGGAAGCTGGGGCCAAAGTCCCAAATTGCAAACCAACCTCTCCATCCCACTTCGGGTTTGGTCTCATATTAAACTGTCTGTCGATCCAAGGAAATCCTGAATGGTATATCTCTATTTCGTTGATGATTACCATTTGGCATTTTTGAAAAAATTTTAAAAACAACATTTCAGGAAGCAGCAAATCGATCTTCCTCGAAAAATACCTCCTTATCCCCAAGGGCTCTCCTCCACCTACTACTGTTTGTCAAGTAAATAATCCACGCCCATAGGACGTGGCTTTAATTGGGCCCCCCAGAGGGGGGCTTAAAATAACAGATTCAAACCTGAACCCTAAACTTTAAAATCTAATAGATGCCTTCACCCCGGCGAAAGCCGGGGTCCAGGAAAAGCTGAAATCCCTGGATTCCGCCTCAGGCCTGGATGCCTACGGGCAGGAAGCGGGTCAAGCCCGGAATGCCGAAACGGGCCAAGAAATGGCCTTTCAGCCAAGCCCATTCGGGACCGGCATAGCCAGTCCACATGACCCCGCCCTTAGGGCGGGGGTTTCTAAATCAACTAAACCGCCTTTTCGAAGATAAGATTCCGCTTTAATAGTTTTCCCCTTAGCCTGATTAGGAAGCTGTCGAATAATTACCCATCCAAAAATCCATGATATCCAACCAATAAATGGTATCAGGGCATATTCAATATTCCAGATTGACATAAATATCCTTGGTGCCTTGGACTGGGCGATTATTGGGTCAATAAGGCTTTTTGGGGTTAATCCGATAACGACACCTCCTGAAGACGGGGGGACAGCAAATCCTGAAACGGGGTCAATATATTGAGTGTCATATTCCCAGATTACTTCAACTCCGAACATTTTTAAAAAGATCCTGTCCCCTTGTTTAATAATTCTCCAGGCAAGAGGCCGGCTTATTATCCCTACCGGTATGGCGATAGAATACATAATAATTAACAACAATGCAGAGATCAGATAACGAAAAAAGTAACTGAAGAGTTCCATAAAACAATCCTCGCGGTCAAATGACATGCTATTGTGGATGGCAGTTTAAAAATTAGGTTCATATCCCAATTAGTTGATAGGAAATAGGGTTAAGCAGATGATAACAAAAGAAAATGGACATCCGGTATCTCTTGGGGATATAAGTTTGTTGCCAAACAAAACAAAACCCTTGGAGGCCTGCGATGTCCCAACTCAGTATAACGCCCTATTTCCCCTTTTGTCGAATTCGAGTTATAGATCAATTTGTCTATCCCCAAGCTCACGAATCTTGGCTGAAGGTTGTTCTCCAGACAAGCGATTTGAACCCATCTGTCACCTGTGTGGTCAGAAGGCCCTCCGGGTTCACAGTTGGAGCCAACGCAGCATCCGGGATCTGAATCTGGCATCGACCCAAGTATATCTTCATTGCCATTTTCGAAAGATCTTCTGCCTCACTTGTGGACAGATTGTTATCGAAGAAGATCTGGAGCTTCTCCATCCCTATTTCCGAGTTACCAAACGATTGGCCTTATATATTCATTGTCTGTGCCGAGTCATGACCGTCAAGGAGGTAGCCGATCATCTTGACCTAAATTGGAAAACGGTTAAAAACATCGACAAATATTTTCTGGAGGCCCAATATGGAACCCCCCATTTTGACGGACTTCGTCTTTTGGCTGTTGATGAAATCGCTATTCGAAAAGGACAGGGTCTGCGACATAGATATGGGTAGGAAAGAATAAACAGTTGACAAAATCGGTTTGATCCAATATTATCTGAATGCAATATAAGCAATCAGATATTAATGGGGGAGCCGATGGGAGAAACGATTGAAAGTTTAGAAAAAAAGAGGGGGAATTTGTATAAGCAGTTGCAGGAAACCGGAGATTTCAGGCGGGGCATAATTTCGGTAATATACCGTAAATGTGGAAAAAGGAATTGTGCCTGTAACAAAGAAGGGCATCCGGGGCATGGACCGCAACATTTATGGAATACAACGATCAAAGGGAAAAGTTATGCCAAGAGCCTGAAGCTTGGTCCGGAGATGCAAAAATATCTGGACGAAATTGCCAACCATCAAAAGTTTTTAAAACTCTGCGAGGAAATTGTGGAGATAAACGAGCGTATTTGCGAGGTACGTCCGGTGCCGCAAGTAACAGATGATAAAGAACTGAACGATCTAAAAAAAAAATTGCAGGAGCGGTTTACGAAGAAATACAAAACGAGATAGGTCGGATTATTGAGTGTTATGGTGCTGAGAAGGGGCAGAGCGGCGGCTTTGATCTGGAATCGTTTGAACTGAATATTCGTTCCTCGATGCACCGTATAGGATGTAGCCTGCTTGAAAAGCTTATAAACGCCGATGGTGGAGGATATCGGGGCAGGACTATACCCTGCGAGAAAGAACATTACTATGAATTTGTTGAGTATCGAGATAAGGAACTGCTGACGGTGTTAGGCCCAGTGGCCGTGAAGAGGGCCTACTATTACGATCAGGGATGTCAGGTTGGTTGGTGTCCGAAAGATCATAGCCTAGATATTGAAGGGACTTCGTACAGTTCCGGCGTGCGCCGGATGATGAGCAAGGTAGGGGCCTATCGGTCATTTGGTCTTGGCCATGAAGACTTGTATGAACTGGCAGGTATCCGTGTCAGCGCCAAGGAAGTAGAGCGGATATCCCAGAGGGTAGGCCATCAGACGGAAGCTTTTCAATTGGCCGAGGGCAAGGCATCGTTATCAAGGAAGGGCGTTTCGATCAAGCCAGTTCCTTGGTTGTATGTATGCATGGACGGGACCGGAGTTCCCGTGGTGAAGAAAGAAACGGTTGGTGGACAGGGAAAGGGGAAAGACGGCCAAGCCAAGACCAGGGAAGTGAAGTTGGGCTGTGTCTTTACCCAAACAGGTTTTGATAAAAAAGGTCGTCCGGTGCGAGATGAAGAGTCAACCAGTTATACGGGGGCGATCGAAGTGGCTGAGACGTTTGGACAGCGGATTTATCAAGAGGCCATGAGACGTGGTATGGATCGGGCAGGCGAGGTTTGCGTGCTTGGGGACGGGGCGTCTTGGATATGGAATATAGCGGATGAGCATTTTTATGGTGCCACCCAGATTGTCGACCTGTATCATGCGCGGGGACATTACTGGAATGTTGCCAAAGTATGTTTCGGGCAGAATAGTGAGAGACTCCATCTGTGGGCAGAAGAACGTCGAAAGGAACTGGATGAAGGCAGAGTGGAAGAAGTCATTGAATCCATCTATAAATGCATGTGCCTTCCGGGGAACGATAAGGCAGTATGTGAAAAAGAAATCGGCTATTTTAGGAAAAATATGGAGCGGATGAGGTATGCGGATTTCAGAAAAAGAGGATTTTTTGTAGGTTCAGGCGTTCTAGAGGCAGGTTGCCGAGCGGTCATTGGACAAAGGTTGAAACAGTCAGGGATGCACTGGACAGTCAGGGGAGCAAACAGTATTATTGCCCTGCGCTGCTGCATCATGAGCAACCGCTGGGAAGATTTTTGGGAAAGTCGGATTGCGGCGTAATATTTTACCCATAAATTTGTCGTACACCCAAAAGGACATCGTTACTTGACTGTTATCCTGGATTATGAATCCGGTCGCGTAGTCTGGATCGGCCAAAAGCGTAAAGCCCGGACCTTAAAAACATTCTTTAATCTACTGTCTAAGAGTCAAAAAAAACACTTGGAAGCCATTGCCATGGATATGTGGGACCCCTATATCAAAGCCGTCAAAGATAAAGTACCTCATGTCCAGATCGTCTTTGACCTGTTTCATGTTATAAACCAATTCAGCCGAGTTATCGATAAAGTCCGCAATAGTGAATACCGAAAAGCTTCCAAAGATCAAAAAGAGATCTTTAAAGGAGCCAAATACCTTTTGCTTAAAAATACCGTTCGGCGTTCTAAGGAGCGGATCCAGTTAGCCGAATTGTTAAAACTTAACGAGGTCATTAACACGGTGTACATCCTTAAAGATCAGCTAAAACATATCTGGTCCTATAAGTCCCGAACCTGGGCTACCAAAGCCCTGGATCATTGGTGCGCATTGGCGCGGTCTCTTCAAAATAGGACCGTGACCAAGTTCGTAAACACTTTAGAACGGTACAGCTATGGCCTTATCAATCACTGTGATTACCCACTCCATACCAGCGTCCTGGAAGGGGTGAATAACAAAATTAAAGTCATTAAACGAAAAGCCTATGGCTTTCATGACCTGCGTTACTTTTCTTTAAAAATTTATCAGGCTTTCGCCAACTAATCGGGAGATGATCCAAAAATTATAAATTGAAATCTGGCATAGCAATACAAGATCTGATTTTGAGGATTTCAGGAAGCTTTTCATCGGATAGGCCACGAACAATGAAATAATAATTCACTTTTGGTCAAAATAACATCCTCCGAACCTCTACCTGTCTACTGGAATGTTTGGATTAATTCAAATTTGGCAGCCAAGGCACCACAGATGGATAGTGGGCCGGATCAAGTTGAAAGGCCAAACCCTTTAGGACCTCTCCACGCACCCGTCTCAAAGTATTTTCCCGGGCTATTTCCTTGAATAAGTTCAGCGCTTCCAGGTCACTCAAATGGGAAACATCCATTCCGAGATGTTCTTTAAATAAATCATTTCGAAACCGGTGCGCGGTCTCTTGGTGCCAAAAGGAGGCATTCAACTCCGTATCAGAGAAAAAGGACCGTCCCGCTATATTGCATGATCCGATAGTTGCCCAAACGCCATCGACTATGGCAATTTTGGCATGGACATAGATGTCCAGATATTTTCCGGGACCTCGATTGGCTGCCAAAGCGGCCATGGTAAAATTCGGGAAACGCCCCAAAGCGTGCAGCTTGTCGTATAAGGGCTGGGAGCGGGGATCATCCAAGGTCTGTATCACGAGATCACTTATCCGGCCTGGAAGAACATAAACGATCGTAACGCCTCTTTCCAGTGCCTTTTCCATCAGTTCAACGACCACAATCGATCCTATGGCCTGATCTTCTATATAAATGACTTCGTTTGCTGCCTCTATGGCCAAAATATACTGCTCCAGGCAGCTCTGTTCTCCCTTCATGATTGGAAAGGGTTCCGCCCCGATGGCTGGTGTGACGTCGCTATAGCTTCCCCGCCGGACGGTCCGGGACAACTGAACGGGTATTTCTCCTTTAGAATGTGATAAATATTCGGGAAAAGGCAGATCGGAAAGCATTGCATCTGCTGGCCATCGTCCGTCAGGAAGATTTCTCTCGCTGGCTTCATTCCAGCGTTGGACAAAATTATGATGGACATCTGTCGCAGCAGGACCTTGAACCTCAACATAAATGTCATGTATACTGCCGTTCTCATGTCCCTCATGACCGGGATCAACCACGGAATGGGGTTCCAGATTGATCCCACCGACGAAAGCAACTTCCGAATCTTGGCCGGCATCGATTAACCAGCTTTTTTGGTGATGGCACCAGGTCTTTTCCAAGCGGTCCCACCGGGCCAGAAAAGTACTACCTCTGGATGACAGAAATTTACGATGTTCAGCAGATCCATGAAAATGAATGTCGGTGGCCCATTCAGACCGCCAAAAAATGACCCGGACATCAAGGCCCCTTTCTTTGGCCCGATCCAAAACATCGAAAACAGAGCCGTGACCGTCCGGCATCTGGAATTCCATCTCCAAAAATGCCACGGTTACCCATACGGAATGTTTGGCCTGCACCACGGCCTCGCAGATCCTTCGGAAAGCCGGCGCACCATCAATAAGTGGTACAATTCTATTTCCGAACCCAAGTGGGTAGCTGCAATTTTTGGCAGATGGGATGTGGGTACCGGAATAAGACATATTTTTCTCCTCTTTGAATTAAATTGTGAAAGATGCTCTGGGTTATTATACCTATCTATTTATTTTTTAAAAACGATAATTACAGCAGCAACTCTCCTAAAACTTTCACCAAATTGTCGGATCAATTAGTTCGCAGGACCTGACTCCGTTCGGGGTTTGTATTCCATAGACCCAATTACTGATATCCTTTTTCAGACACTCAAAACTTAACGATAAGTTGCATCAGATCCGTGATCAGACAATTGTGCTCCAAACCACCTGTGAATGGCTGTAATCAGATGGATATCCGAAGTCACGAATGTCACCCGGGCGCCATTCGGCAATTCGCTATAAGTTATTTTTACTTTCGAGGCCCCCGCTTCAAGTTCCTTGATTCCTGGTATGGTTTCTCCGTGCAGCTTTGTAGGATCTGAAAAGTTTCCTTTGGAAAATTGCATTGCCTCATGACGAAGATGCCGGCGAATGAGAGGAACTTGATCGGAGTCTCTTGGGTCCCTTACAATCACCTGTTGTATTCCGCCGCTTTCAGTCATATGGAAAACATGTTGTGTTTTGTTCAAGTCAAATGGCATTACCCGGGATTCCATCTCATGGATCATTTTTTGATGATCCGAGCTCGATTGGCTGACACCGCCCAGAAATGACAGGGCCAACAAGGCGATCAGGCTGATGAAGATAGGTTTACGGACCCTTGATTGAAAAATGTGTTTTTTTTCCCTAAGAGAAAGTTCACTCGATTGCATGTCTTTTCCTCCTTTTTTAATGACCTAAACGGGCCTAAACCGGGTCGGGCCACGATACCTATTTAAATAATCAGTTTTTACTTTCCAGAAATGATTATTTTAGGAGCATAGAATTAAAAGGGCCGGTTGTCCCATTTATCATTCATCCGCTTTCATCTCTTTTTCTTCACTTTTCGCTACGTTTTGAGAAATCATTTGGGATAGCCAGGCATTGAACAGGTTTCCGCTGGCTGAGCCCTCCCCGCCCCCAACCAAAACCTGGGGCACAATCTGAATCTTTCCGGCTGCTATTTCCTGAATCAGTTTGATGATCGCTACGTTCTGCTGACCAATGGCCTCCTTCTGAGCATTGTAGGCGGCGGCCACCCCGTCCCCCTCAATCTTGCTTTTGTACGAATTGGCGTCCGCCACCAGGATGGTCGATTCTTTGGTCCCTTGAGCCATCAATATGGTGGATTCTCTGGTCCCTTGGGCTTGGAGAATCACAGACCGCCGGTTACCGTCCGCTTCCTTAACCTTGGCCTCGGCCCGGTCATTATTGATGTCTATGGATAATTTGGCATCAATAACATCTTTTTGTTTATCCGCCCGGGACGATTTCTCCATGACCGCGATACGCTTTTCTTGAGCCATCGCCTCCTGGTCGTACTGAGCTTGCTGTTGATTGGCAATCTCTTTTTTGGTTTGAGTGTCCAGCAAATCCTTAGGGATGTCGATATAAGCGATGAGCAGGTTTTGGGCCTCCACATTGTACTCGGCAAATCTTTCTTTGGCATGGATCAGGGCTTCGGTCTGTAAGTCCGTCCGGCTTTGGAAAAAGTCGATCGCTTTCTTCTCGCCGGCTTTATTCCTGAAGGAAGAATCAATCAGCGGATGGACGATTTGATCAATCAGATTGGCCACCGACCCGAACCGGGCTATGATATAGGCCGCATTGCCTGGCTGAATTCGAATCACCATTCGTACATTGACTTCCAGTTGAAAGCCGTCTTTGGAAGTCACCTTCAAGGGATCAAAACTGTATAAGACCGCAGCAGCCTTGGTCTCCGATGATTTAACTCCCCTGACCTCTGTCCCGATTCTTCCCTCGGTGGCCCAATCAATGGTAACCGCGGAAGTTGGCACTTGATAGGCGGTGAAAGCAACCGCATTCAGATTGTATTTTCCAGGTGCTATCGGCTCCCTCCAAATGCCGCGGGTGTATTTATCGGTTATCAGTATTTTCTCGACATCTTCATGGATCGGACCGCCGAATTTTCCTTCACCGGTACTTCGATCGGGCCCTTCAGGTACCCTCTCCAACTCCAAACCCACGTTAGATCGGATTACGGCCACATATCCCGGAAGTACCTCGGCTACCGCTTCAATTTTAATATCAAATAAGTTCGGATTGATGAAATATATTCCCGGCTGGAGGGTATCCAACTGCGGTCCCCGGTATCCTTTGCTATCGATAAAGAGCTGCCCGTTTTGATACGCTTTGTGGTCCGCTTCGGACCCGTCATCATTGAGAGCCTTCGGGGCGATGACATAGCCGGTCGGTAAGGGAATACCATCTTTAGCCACGGCGATACCAATGGTATTCTCAGCTATTTTTATCGCCGGCGCTTTGGTAATATTGAACAGTTTCATATTGATCCGGTAAGTGCCTGGACGTAGAATTCCAACCTGCGGTCCCTTCTTTCCATGGTTGGCCAAGAACATCTCCGCATCTTGAAATTGATTGCACTCGACTTCGTCGGCTAACACTCTGCCTTTGGGGAGCGGTTCGCCGTCAATCGATTCGACGATCCCGATACTGGCAATATCTACCGTCACGACCGGAATTTTTGTAAATGACCAAATGATAGGAAGCCTCCAATAGAGTCCCGGCATCAACGTTTTTGCTTGGACCCCTATTTCTCCATGACGGGCGATGATCTGTCCCTCAGGCATTTTTTTGCCGAACATGTTTTTAGTCAGGATACCGACTTGATTGGCGCCGATTAAACAAAAACCGCGAAGGATAAGGACCAGAATAATAAAACCTACCAGATATAAGACAATCCACCCTATTAATCCTATCATTGTCGTGTTTCTCCTTTTTATTTATTCTCAATGCCCTTCGGGCATAGAGTACTTGCCCGGCGAGATGGCACCACCGGGGTCTATTTCCCTGTCATTCAGGAAAAATACTAAGATGTCTTTCTCTAAAATAATGGTATTTAAACTGATTAATAAAGCGGCGGATATAACCTACTGGAATTGGTGTTTTATCGAATGGATCTTTTAAGATCTGGATCAGGGCCATGAATCTCCTTAAGATCTTAAGGAAGGGTATTTGAAAGATTGAGACTAAAAGGGAATTATAGAATATAACTGGCTAATTTGCAAAGAAATATTTTTAATGGAGGTTATCCGTAGTTTGGGCCGGTTTCTTATCAAAGGTCCCCAAAAATACCCCGACCTACATAATTGTTTTCATCTTCCGAGTTAAACAAACGTGGCTGGTCTTACATTAAACTTCTTGGCCAATAATCTTATATGGTTCAGGTTAAAAGGTCTTTTACCATTAAGCAATTCGGAAACAGTGGATTTGCCGCCCAAAATACCGGCCAGATCCTTTTGTTTTAGTCCGTTTTGATCCATCAGGAATTTCAATACTTCAATTCCTGACGATTCCGGGAAGGAAACAAGGGACTCTTCATACTTTTCAATCAGAAGGGTCAGGGTTTCGGTATAATCCGCTAAATCCCCTTCAGTTTCGTCAAAAACCGCCTTCATGGATTTCAGGGCCTCCTGGTAATCTTCTTCATTTTTTATGACCTTCAATGGATATAGATTTTTTGAAAAGTCTTTTTTGCGGGCTAACGGCATCTTGGATCTCCTTTTAAATCAATCTTATCATATTCTTCATGACTCAAAACGTATTTAATCCACATCCTCTGAGCGGAAAAATTCACCCTGACAACCAACCTGTATTTACCGCCGCCGATATTGAAAACAAGACAATTATTGATCAAGTTGACTGTTCCAAAAGTTTTTTTCAATTCAACAAAGTTTGGAAAATGATTCTTGTTACAAATGGTCCACCAGGAATCAAGTGGTTTCCTGGACCGGGGATAACTGTTGGAAAATTCGTTCAGAACCTTTCGTGCGATCACATGCATGACATAGGTTATCCAAGAATATTTATTATGTCAAGAATAAAGTTCTGAAAAACAGAACTTCACTTTACAAACAAAACAAAGATGAAATTCAACGCTTCATTTTTTCCCTGAATCTTTTTCTCAAACCCGGCCTGTTTCTCTTTCAATTCAAGGCCGATTTTTCGTTTGAGTTTCATTCCTCACCTTAAGGAACACAAATTTCCGAATGCGTAAGATTTTGTCCAACTCGGATTAGTTCTTGAATTTTTTTTTGTAACTACGAGGTTTACAAGGAGATTTTATCCTGGTATTCTTTCTTATCAATAGGGGAAGGAAGGCATGCAAATCGGACCGGATATCGGGTTATTGATTTTGGGATTTTTCACCGGAGGGTATGGCACCCTTATCGGGGCCGGCGGCGGCTTCGTCCTCCTGCCGGTTTTGCTCCTCCTCTATCCCAAAGAAAGTCCTGAAATCCTGACCAGCATTTCTTTGGCCGTTGTTTTTTTCAATGCCCTCTCAGGCACGGAAGCCTATGCCATGATGAAACGGGTGGATTATAAATCCGGCCTGTTGTTTTCAGGTGCCAGCGTTCCCGGAGCAGTTATCGGGGCACTGACGACATCTCTCATTCCCAGATGGCTCTTTGATACCGTCTTCGGTTTCTTAATGATCAGCGCAACTATCTACCTCTTTTTTGAAACCCGTTTAAACAAAAAAGGAGCCGTACCCAAAATGCCCTATCAAGGTCTTTCCCGCCATCTGATAGAGGCAGACGGCACGGAGCACACCTATTCCTATAATCCGGTCCTGGGGATGATCCTTAGTTTCTTTGTGGGATTTTTTTCCAGTCTTTTAGGCATCGGCGGCGGGATTATTCATGTGCCGGCCCTGGTTTACCTCATGAATTTTCCGGTTCATATCGCTACGGCCACATCGCACTTCATCCTGGCCAATATGGCCCTAACCGGAACCTTGACCCATATTTTAACGGGCACTTTTTCTCATGGGGTGCACCGGACGGTTTTTCTGGCCATTGGGGTAATGGCGGGCGCCCAACTGGGAGCCCGGCTTTCCAACCGGATTCAGGGGACCTGGATCATCCGGAGCCTGGCCGTGGCCTTGGGATTTGTAGGCATAAGAATACTTTTCCAGGCCTGGCAGGGATAACAGTTTCGGATTATAGTGAAGGGCTCTCCCCGATTCTTTACCGCTAATAAAACATTAACCGACGAATAGTTCAGACCGGTCTTAGAATATGGATCAATTCTTTTTTGGGTCTGTTGAAAGATTTATGCTTCGCCCCGTAGTCAACCGGAAAGTGATTTCGATCAGAAAGGCGGCCCCGGCCATGACCGCCAGAAACCAGATCTGACCGGGTGAACTCTTGGCCGTCTGCCAGAGAAGGCTGGCTAAGGCACTAAGACAAAGTCCAGTTCCGAAAAGAGAAAGCCAACGCCGGCTCTGTGTGTTCTTTGCCAGGACCCCGTTGGCCCCATTGACGGCGGCAAAGATCAACAGGAAGCCGGCACTACCCATAGTCGACAGGCTGGAGAGGTCAGTCAGGTTGGCGATGAGCAGGGTGGCCCCGGCCGTAATCAACAGTCCCTCGATTGGCCTTCCCCAGGCCTTTCGTTCCAATCCGCTTGGAAGCTCGCCGTCTTTGGTAATGACATAACTCAACCGGGCGGCACCATATACCGTAGCATTGATGGCCGAAGCCGTTGAAAGCATGGCCGCGATGGCGATCAAAAGGAACCCGGCTTGACCCAGGAATGGCCGGGCGGCCTCAGCCAGCGCATAGTCTTTGGCATCGATAATCTTGGCGATGGGCAGAGTGCCGACGGCAACGACCGACACAAGAACATAAAGAATGATTACGAAACCAACGCTGGAATAAAAGGCACGAGGCAAGGTCTTGAGGGGATTCCGAACATCCTGAGCGGTGTTGGCAATCAACTCAAATCCCTCATAAGCCAGAAAGATGATCATCCCGCCGGCAACCAACCCCAAAGGGGAAGCCCAGGCCGATGGGGCCAGCCTTTTACTGTCAATACCCCAGAACCCAACGGCAATGAAAAGGAACAGAATCGCCAGCTTGATGAGCACAATCCAGTCCTCCGCTTCACCGATCAGCTTGGCGCTCAATAGGTTCAGCCCGGTAATGGCGACGACACTGCCGGTGATCAGAATATGTTTCCAATATAGTTGTGAGTCGGACGGGAACAAGGTTGATCCGTAACTTCCGAAGGCATAGGCATACAGCGACAACATGATGATGTAGCTTATCCAGAGCAAAATGTTCATACTCCCGGTCAGCAGGCCCGGGCCGAAGGCGCGATCCAGGAAGGCCACGGTTCCTCCCTGACTCGGAAAAGTGACTGATAGTCGTGCGTATGAATAAGAGGTGACCAGAGCAACGATCCCCGCAATGAAAAAGGCTATGGGCGCTCCCCCGTGGGCCAAATACACGGATAAGCCAAGAACGGCAAAAATTCCACCCCCGACCATACCGCCGATCCCTATGGCGGTTACCTCCCAATATCCGAGGTCTCTGTTTCCGGTTTCACTCATGGGGGTTCTGCCGGTTATCTTCGCTCCGAAGGTATTGAATGGACGTTATTCCATAAAAGAGAGTTTGGATCATTGACGTTGATTAGCCTCTTTCTGTCTCCTCAAGGCCTGATTATAAACGACGAGGATACTCCTTCGGGTGACCAACCCTATTAAGTGTTGGGGGTTATCCCGCTCTACCACGGGGATTCGTCCGATATCTCTATCCCCTATCTTTTCCAGGGCGCTTCTTAAACTTTCATCAGGATAGCAAACAATAATATCTTTGGTCATAATCTCTTTTACCGGAATTTCCGAATTCCCATCACCCAAGGCTTTATGGATATCCTGGTGGGTCACTATTCCCACCAAATTGCCGTTAAGGTCAACAACCGGAAATCCTATATGATGCGTCAATTGGATCATCATTTCGGCATCCCTGACCGGAGTCATTTCATCCATGGTGGATAAATTTTTGAACATGGCTTCAGAAACCGTTATTCTCTCCATCAAGTCTCTGCCTCTAATATTCTGGTAATCGATCCCCCTCCTTCTCAGCTTCAGGGTATAAATGGAATCTTTTGTGAATTCCCTGACCACGGCTACGGAGATGATACAAGTAATCATTAAGGGCAGAATGATCTTATAATCCCCGGTCATTTCAAACAGAATGAGAATGGCGGACACCGGAGCATGGGCTGCTCCGGAAAAAACCGCCCCCATCCCCACTAAAGCACAGGCACCCGGCGGGATACCGAAATCAGGCAGCAAAAATTGAGTCAGTCTCCCGAATACTTCTCCTAACATAGCGCCAATAAATAAGGATGGCGCAAAAACCCCTCCAGACCCGCCTGAACCCAGTGTTACCGAGGTGGCTGCAATTTTAGCTAGGACGAGAACAAGGGCAATCATGGCCGTATTTCCTCCATATAAAGCCAGTTCTATTGATTCATACCCCACCCCGAATATCTCTGGGAAATAGAGCCCGATTAACCCGATAATCAATCCTCCGATAGCCGGTTTGGCATATTCTGGGACCTTCCAGGAGTCAAACCAATCCTCGCTTTGATAAAGTATTTTGATAAAGAGCAGCGCTGTAAACGCGGCTAAAAACCCAAAAATAAAATATAGAGGGATCTCCCAGGCACTTAAGAACTGATAGGTCGGAGTCAAAAATGCAGGATGGTCTCCCAAAAAATGTCTGGAGACGATTGTAGCGGTCACCGATGAAAGAACGACCGCAGAAAAAAATCGGATGCCATACTCCCCTAAAATAACCTCTAAGGCGAAAAAGATGCCGGCCAACGGGGTATTGAAAGTGGCGGCAATCCCCCCTCCGGCCCCACAGGCAACTAAAATTCGGACCTTCTCGTCTGAAAGTTTAAAAAACTGTCCCAAGCCTGAACCCAAAGCAGAACCGATTTGAACAATAGGCCCTTCCCGACCGGCTGAACCTCCGGAACCGATGCAGATGGATGAAACTAAGGCCTTGATAGCCGCTACCCTTAGTCTAATCCGGCCCCCCGAAGTGGATACGGCCAACATCACTTCCGGGACCCCATGGCCCTTGGTCTCTTTGGCAAAGAAATGAATGATCGGTCCGATAATCAACCCTCCCAGGGCAGGGATGAGGATAACGTAATAGGGTCCCATGAATCGGAGCAGACTATGCCCCTGGTCGAAGAACAGGAAGTTAAAATTTTTGATAAGCCAACGGAAGAGGACAGCCCCGAAACCCGCTCCCATTCCTATGACAATAGAAAAGACTAATAAAAAAACGCCTTCAGAGGTTTGAAGATAGGGAATAATTTTAAATATTTTCTCTTTTATTTTCATTTCTTTTTCCCGGGTGACCCAGTCATTGCAAGTCTTCTGAACCACTTCAGTACGAAGGGAAAAATGGTCCGGTTTGTCCGTGATCAAATCTAACCCATGGCCAAAACCTAAGGGAAGTTCATGAAAATAGATCTTTTTCTATTGGGGCGTCCACTTTTTAAGGTTGCCTATTGCGACGGTAAAAGTTCCCAAGCCGCTAATACTCTTTGAATAATTTTGAACCTCCGGGAAATGGACAAAAAAGGCCCTCGTCCTGAAAAAGGAAAAGGGCCTTTGATCTTCATCTTATCCTCCCCGTATTTGGATAAAAGACAAAAAGAAAAGATAAATTAATAAGATAGTCGGAAAATACCACAGGGACTTCCGATTGTCAACGGTTAGGGCAAGCCAAGCCTGATCCCGGCCATTTGCGGGTCAGGCGTATTTTTTTAAGGCCTGCCTTAATTCTTCCTTAACCCCCTCCCTCAATCTTGCCGGAGAAACCACCTCCACATGAGGCAGCCAGCGATAAATCCAGGGGGTGATCCCCTCCAGGCCGTTGACGGTAAATCGTAATTCCAGCCGGCCGTCTCTTAGGATTCTTTCCCGTTGACTTTCGTGCCATCTTTTTCTTTGAAGATAAGGGCGGCTCTCAGCATCGAATCTTAAGACAATCTCCACCGGCTCCCCGTCCACCACAGTTCCGAAAGCCCCGGACAGTTCCTCCTCCGGGGCGATGTTCCTGGGGATGAAATGTTCTTCCAGAACTTTTAAACTCATAATCCGGTCCAGGGCAAAAGTGCGGACCTCTTCCCGGAGGTGACAATATCCGCGGAAATACCAGAAGTCCTCTTCAAAAAATAGATAATAGGGATCCACTTTCCGTTTGGTTTTTTCATCCGAATAGAGGGGTGAATAGGTCATTTTAATTTTCTGGAAATTCATAATGGCCTTATGGATCATCCCGATATGCCCGGCCACCGCCTCCGGCAAAGGTCCGCCGGACAGGACAATGTGCCGAGGTAGTCCCGGCTTTTTGACAGAAAGTTTCTCTTCGATCCGTTTCATGCTCTCTTCCCAGCCTCCGCCCATGCCGGCCATCATCTTCCTGGAAATGCCCAGGGCCAACGTCTCATTCAGGGATAAATCCGGCTTTTTTAAGCCATAGCCTTCCATAAACCGATATCCTCCTTTTTCTTTATCAAAGGCGACGGGAAACCCCGCCGCCAGCAGGGTGTTCATATACCGAAAAATTGTCCTTTCACTCACGCCCAGTTCTTCTTTCAAAGAATCGACTGTCACCTTCTCCTGGCTGTCCATCTTATTCAGGATCAGCATCAGCGAATCAAATTTATAGGACATGGTTCATCTTCCTTTATATCAATCCTTCATTTCCCTATGAGACATCGTCGAACCCTGAGAGTGAGTTCCGGCAGACGACAAAGGCTTAACAACGAACGGCATTCGAGTAATAAAATATCCTACCAGACTGACAACACCATGTCAGTATTAATTAATAGTCCTATTTTTTATCACAGAAAGGAGAGAATATGGTTTCCCCCCCCTGGTTGGCCTCACATTCGGAAAAGCTTTTTTTAGGTAAATTGTTAGATGTGGCTGCAACCAAATTGATTTGGATCGCCCACCGGACAGGACAGACCGAGGATTATTCTACGGGAAGGCATTCTGAAAGGATTCAAAATTGAAGTAATCAGGATGGTATTAGTTTATCGCCGATTCAATAAAGGCCTTAAAATCTTCGGCAACCAGCCTGGGCTTCTCGATCATAGGGACATGGCCGACCCCTTTCAGGACCAGCACGGAAGAGTCGGGCAATAATTTATCCAGAATCTTAGCTCCGGAACAATGAAGTATTCGGTCTTGATCGCCCCAGACGATTCGGGTCGGCACGGCCAGGCCCTCGGCAATTTCCTCCAGATGAAAGGCTTCCCTGATAAATCTCCTGGTAGATCTTATTATGCAGTTCGTGATCGACCGCAGCACGTTCGATCAGTACTTTCTTGACCGGTTTAGGGATGTAAGGGGGTTTGTTCATAGTGAAAAAAAGTAATTGGTCGAACTCTTCCAGAGTTCGACCGTAAATGGGAATTCGATATCGCTTATGGATATATTTGTGCATCTCACTGGGCTGGGCCGAATACACCCCGGCCGGTGCCAGCAACCAAAGACTCTTGACTTGGGAAGGGTTTTTTGCGGCATAGATGGCTGATATTTTACCACCCAGGGAATGACCTCCGAGATGAAAGGAGGTGAGCCCCAGGGCACGGGTAAAAGCCTTGACGTTTTCCACCTGGCCTTGCGCCGTATAGGTTCGTTCGGCCGGTTTATCACTCTCTCCGAAACCAGGCAGATCCAAGGCGATCACGCGAAAGTGCTTTGTTAAATAATTCGACACCGGCGTCCAGATGTCCTTATCATCGCCGCTTCCGTGAAGGAGTAACAAGGGGTCGCCGGAGCCCCCTTCCAGGTAGGCCACTCGGAATCCCGGAATCTCAATGGTTTTTCTCTCGAGGCCGGCTCGGGTTCGCTCAAAATAAATGATGGCCCCGGCAATTTGCGCCTTCGGTGCAAAATTCATCAAGATCAAAACCCCGATATTGACCACTGCAATAACAACAACGATAGTCAATAGAATCTTTTTCACTTTATTCATCGAAAAAATCCCAATCTTCACTCAGGCGGATCGATAGAGCCCGGCCGGTTTCCTCCGCTTTTTGGCTGACAAAGTGGTTTTTTATTATAGCATTTCCTCTAACAACACAATAAGAATTAACAAAACCTATTATAGCCCTAATTCGTTATAAAAAACCAACTTCTTCCAGATATCCATTCTTTTTGTCATCTATTTCACCCTTTGTTTAAAACAGGCCAATAAAATAAAAGGGTGTGCCCATCCTTGAACATGGCTGTTTTTATTTAAACACCAGCAAAAACTTTAACGGTCGAAATGGTTTTATCCCGTCTGGTTCTATCATCGGGTAGCCTTAAAGGATCGGCTCCGTATTGCTTCTTCCAGGCTTTTTAAAATCTCATCACATTGAGCGGTTACTTTTCGCTTCCGGCCGAGAGACAGCTCAAAGGATTTGACATTCGTGTTCTGACGGGACAGGTCAACGACCTGGGCGGTTAACTTGATCAAGTCTTTAAAGGCGAGGTTGGCCTCTTTTAAAAAGGTCAGCTTTTTTTCCGGAACGAGAGATTTCATCTCATTTAATGCGTTGGTAATGATCTGTTTGTTTTTTTTGATGTCGGCCTCAATTTTATCCATCTGCTTATCATCGGATGCGGCAATGTGCGGGGCGTGAAGATAATGAATTTTAAGTCCGGCTACCAGGGCATCATTTGCCAGACAGGCAGCCCGTTGTTCCTTCCCGTTCATTGAATCAACCCTTCTGAATTCAGTTAAAGCTTTTTCAAGGCGTACGAGAACCTCACTGCCTTGACCAAATGAAAGTTGGGAGGCCTTCACGTTGGTGTTTTTAACCGCAAATCCAAGAAGCTCCCCATCAATTCTTCGAAACTCCATCCAACTGTGGTCAAACTCTCGAAGCAAATTCGTTTCCCGATCGGTAGGGTCTTTCTTAATCAATAAACCGAGCTCCTGACGATCCCGCTCCACAGTGTCTGATTTCTGCTGTGACTGATCGGCAAAAGTCTTGGAAGATTCGTCGGTATCGGTCGTCACCGACATTTTTTCGGCTTCAACGGATTTGAAAAGGTTCAATTGCATCCGGGAAATCAGATCCAGCTCTTTGACCTGGAGCCCGGGGTAATCCTCGAGGTTTAAATGGATACTTTTGAACTGGCTTATAACCGCGAGCAATACTGCTGCCAGTAACAAAATACTCAAAATAACGATCGGACCGCTGGCTCCGCCTGAAGGGGCTAGTTGATTTTTTCCCATGGTATTCCTTTCCTTTTTTCAGACGACTTTGCTGATCATCGATTTTTACAATAGCATTAATCTCCCTTTTTTGAAAGGAAGGGCCGCTTTTTATAATAAATTTCGAATTCGAATTGAGGAAAAAGTCTCGGTAACTTCATCAGATTGAAAACCATGACCCCGATGGATAACCGCTCCCACCAGGAAGACATGGGCCAGCCAAAATGAACCGTAACGGATCGATCGCCCATTTCATATTCGACCACCCGGAGCAGGCTCATGATACGATGAAAAAGACTGATTTTGGACAAAGGAAAGCGAAATTGATTGGGCACCGTCTTAGGGGGTAGCCCACCCACCCGAGGGGAATAAAAAGAAATATAGGCCTCATTCCCTTTGGCCTTGGTCTCATCGGTTTCCTCCGATCTTCTGAAAAAGAGATGAATATCCCGCTCCTCGGACTCGGCCAGATAAAGAAGCATCCCCATTTCATTTTCCCCCTGTTCGATCTCTTTGGTCTCCGGAGAACGTTTTTTAGCCACCCAAAATCCAAGAAGGAGCATCGCTCCGGTCACCGTGGCCCAAAGCATGGTCGCCTGGGGTTTGTCAAAAGCCAGAAAAATAAAACAACTGACCAGAATGACCCAGAGAATCAGAGTTCCGAAGCGGCTGGTGGAATAGGTGATCCCATCCCCCTTACCTTGAAAATACCGGTAAATAATAAGGGAACCCATGTTGATACAAAAGGAAGCCAAAAGCCCCAGGGCATACATGTTAGCCAGTTGCGCCTGACTCCCCATGGTGAGAAGGACAATAAAAGAAAAGAAAACGGCACTGGACAGATGGATACGATACAGAGATTGTCGCCGATTGGTGGCGATCAGCCAATGAAAACCGTAGCGGTCGGCAACCCGTTCCATGAGCTCGCTGGAGGCCACAAAGGCGGTATTCACGGCTAGAGTCAGGGTAAAGCTGGCCAGGGCACCTACCACCAAGCCAAAAGGGATCCCATTTAGCAAGGTGGCATAATGGGTAATCAGGTCCCCTTCATGGGCCTTGAAATCGATCCGGGTCGATAGGACCAGGATGGTCACTAAAGGGGTCACCACCCCCACAGTCAAGGCCAGAAACCAGTAGGCCTTACGGATTTCTTTCCAACTGCGCACAAACCCGGCCGTTTGGAGCACAGATTCAACCCCGGAGTAGGCCAGGATGCAAAAAGCAATACTTGAAATAACATGGCCGTAATCCCCCAGCATCGACCCGGTGTTGACGTGTTTAAAGGCCTGAGATGTCGCCAGGTGCATTTGGCCAAAAGAACCTTGGTCCAGATTAAGGATACCGGAGACGATCAAATTAAGAATGACAAAAGCAGCACCGATAAAGATCATGAAGGTGAACCGGGCATTTTCCCTGATCCCGGAAATATTCAAACCGGCCACGGCCCAGATGATGGCCAGCACCAGAATCAAGGCCGTTGATTGAGGGATCGGGAAAAAGGAGGTGGCATTGGAGACCGCACTGACCGCGGAGATACAGGCGGTCAGGATGTAATCCACCATAATCGAGGATACGGCCACAAAAGACATCATCGGCCCCAAGACCAGATAAGAAAAGAGTAGACCCCGCCTCCGATGAGTTGATGATGCTCGAGGATTTCGGCAATTTCCGTAAGGCGGGTGCTGACAAAACGGATCAACAGGCTGGTGATGACGATAAAGGGTATGGCGCTTAAACCGATAAAACGGTAGGCCTCCGCCGGGACGTAAAAGATGGAGGTAAACTCGTCCATTAGGGTGATGACCCCTATGGACAAATAGGTGAGCCAGACCCTCCCCCCCTGATGATAGGAGAGAAGATTGCGCCGTCTCAAAAGGGCACCAAACAGTACAATCAGCCCGGCATTGAGAACCGTTAGAACAACGATCTTTATCAAATTACCCCCTCATGGCTGCGAGGTTAGCTGACGGGCTCGGGCAGGAGGTGAATAGTGCCCTACCGTATAAACGGATTCGCCCCGATTGATCGGGTCCCCCGCTCCTCCGGCTTGGTTTCGGAGAATTCGCCGGTCATCCTGCAAGATTGGGGATGACGGAGGGTAATTTAAACCTTTCATAAGGGTTGTCAACCAAAAAAAACGGCCTCTCTCGGAAAGGTTTCCTAGGGCACCCTCCATTCCAATGTAATTTGCAGTATAAACCAACCTGTGTTAAAATCAATTTTAAGTAATTTAAAATTAGGTCAAAACAGTCCAAAAGGATTCATTTATGAGTTTCATCGTTGCCATCGTCGGTGCGCCCAATGTGGGCAAGTCCACCCTCTTTAATCGCCTGATTCGAAAACGAAAGGCCATAGTGGACGATCAGCCCGGGGTCACCCGGGACCGTAATTACCAGGAGGTTGTCTGGGAAGGCAAACCCATCACCCTGGTCGATACCGGCGGTTTTGAATGGGACAAAAAAAGCCAAATGGATACCGGTCTCAGAGAACAGATTGAAATGGCCCTGGGGGAAGCCGACCTGATCGTCTTTGTGGGAGACGGTCAAAAAGGTTTGACCCCGGCCGACGAACAGGTCATCCATCGTTTACGGAAAACCTCCAAACCGGTCCTTTTTACAGTCAATAAAATTGATAATCCCAAAATAGGGGAAAGCCTGGCAGACTATCACCGTCTCGGGATGGATACCCCCTTCCCTCTTTCCGCTCTTCATGGCAATGGGGTATCGGCGTTAATGGAAACCATCTCCTCCCTTTTGCCACCCATGACAGGACCGGTGGGGGAAGAAAAACGGGTCCGCCTGACCGTTATCGGCCGCCCTAACGTGGGCAAATCCTCTCTGGTCAATTCCATCTTGGGGTTTGAACGGGTCTTGGTGAGCTCCGAACCGGGAACGACACGGGATGTCATAGACACCCCCTTTGAATACAAAAACCGGGGATATCTCCTGATCGATACGGCCGGAATCCGCCGTAAGGCCCGGATCGCCCAGCGGTTGGAAAAATTTTCTGTTCTCGGGGCCATTAAAGGAATTGATCAAAGCGATCTGACTGTCATACTTTTAGATGCCACACAGGGTGTAACCGATCAGGATGCCCGCATCGCCGGTCTGGCCTATGAAAAAGGCAAGGGGGTTATTGTCGGAGTGAACAAATGGGACCTGATAGAGAAAAATTTGAAAAACAAAAAACAATTTCTGGAAGAAATCCGTTACCATCTCAAATATCTTTCCTTTGCCCCCATCCTGCCTCTCTCGGCCAAAACCGGCCTGGGAAGGGAAAAACTCCTGAATACCGTGCATGAAGTCTACCGTCAGTACACCCGCCGAGTGGACACCGGCCCCTTGAACCAGGCCTTAAAGACCATCCTAGCCGGACACTCCCTGCCTTTACGGGGCGGGCAGCGGGTCAAGATTTATTTTGCCGCCCAGGTGGAGATCAAACCCCCCACCTTTATCTTCTTTGCCAATTATCCGGAAAACATCCATTTCTCCTACCAGCGCTATCTGACTAATCAGCTCCGGGAACATTTCAGATTCACCCTGTGCCCGATCAAGATTATTTTCAGGAAACGGGAAAAGCAGTCATGATGCAGGCCTTACAAATTCTAATTGTGGATGACGAAGTCAATATCCGTAAGACCTTATCGGTTTGCCTGGAGACCGAAGGCCATAAGGTTATCGCTGTCAGCAATTTTCAGGATGCCCTGATTGAAGCCGCACACCGGTCTTTTGATCTGGCTTTTGTCGATTTGCGTCTCGGCACCGAGGACGGCCTTGATTTGATTCCAGCCTTACTGGCTGCGTCGCCCTGGCTCAAAATCATTGTTATCACCGCCTATGTCTCCATTGACACGGCGGTTGAGGCCATGCGTCGTGGCGCTACGGACTATATTCCCAAACCTTTCACTCCCACCCAGGTCAAACTGGCCGTCCAAAAAACGTTTCAGATACGCACCCTGGAGCAAAAAGTGGCCGCCTTGCAGGATGACCTGGGACGCTCCAATCCCGAGATTAGACTGGATAGTACCAGCCCAACGATGCAGCGAGCGGTCAATCTGGCCCGGCAGGCTGCTCCATCCGAGGCCACGATTCTTCTTCGTGGAGAAAGCGGAACCGGCAAAACCGTCCTGGCCAAGGCCATTCATTCCTGGAGCAACAGGGCGGCCAAACCCCTCGGTATCATTTCCTGCCCATCGTTTTCTTCGGAATTGCTCGAAAGCGAGCTATTCGGACATATCAAAGGGGCTTTCACCGGGGCCATCCGCGACAACCCCGGTCGTATTGCCGCCTGCCAGGGAGGAACACTCCTTCTGGATGAGATCGGTGATTTGCCCCTGGCCCTTCAACCCAAACTGCTGCGTTTTATCCAGGAAAGGGAATATGAACGGGTTGGTGACTCCTCAACTCGTAAAGCCGATGTTCGTCTTATTACAGCTACAAATTGGGATTTGGAAAAAGCGGTCAAGGAAGGTCGTTTTCGGGAAGATCTCTTTTTTCGACTCAATGTGATTCAGATTGAAATTCCTCCCTTGCGTGAACGTCCGGACGATGTGATAGCCCTTGCAGAACAATTACTGATTTTCTATGGCCGGAGCAATCATCGCTCTTTTTTGGGGTTTACCCCGGAAGCGGTCCAGGCACTCAAGCAATATACTTGGCCGGGCAATGTCCGGGAATTAAGTAATATTATTGAGCGGGCGGCTATCTTTTGCCGAACCGAGCATGTCGGGATCGAATGCCTTCCCGGCAACCTGCTCCCGAACGAATCCCTCCCAACCATCGGTGATCCGGTCACCCTGGAAAAAATCGAAGAACAACATATCCGAAGAATCTTAGCCTTCACCAAATCCCTTCAAGAGGCCGCCGACATCCTGGGGATCGACCAGGCCACCCTTTGGCGGCGTCGTAAAAAATACGGGATATAAGACTCCTAATCTCCTGTCTTCCTATAGAAACCCGTTATTCTCTCCCTTGCAATTTTCAAGACATTTTAGGGTCTTCATTTGAGAAATGCAATCCGGTCAATATCACTAAATTTAAAAACTCTATTTTTACAACAAGTTGGTTGTAGAAATCTTTGGCCTGGAGTTTGCAAAATAAAATCATAAGGAGGCAAACAAATGTGGGGGTTGCGTCAAAAGCTTTCTCTTGGGTTAGGGGGACTCCTGGCCATTATCCTGGTGATCGGGGTTCAAAGTATTACCCACCTCAGCAAACTGGGGGAGTCCATCGATGTCATTCTCCGAGAAAACTACCGGAGCGTCATTGCCTGCCAGGAAATGAAAGAAGCCTTAGAACGCATAGACAGCGGTACCCTTTTTATTCTTCAGGGATATTTGGAAAAAGGGAAAAACCTGATCGGCAAAAATGAACAGGTCTTTGAAAAAACCCTCCGAACTGAGCTGAATAACATTACCCTTCCCGGAGAAGGCGATAAGGCAAACCTCCTGGAGCAACAATTTGGCCAGTACAAAATGATGCTTAAGGGGATGGAGAATGGAACCCGTTCAGTTATCATTCGCCGCCAACTTTATTTCAGCCGACTTCTTCCTTTATTCTATATCATTAAAAACACGGCCGATGAAATCCTTCAATTGAATCAACAAAATATGACCCAGGCTAATAATCAAGCCCGCGATAATGCCGCAGCAGCGAAAAAAGGGATGTATATTCTTTTATTGACGGGAACGATCATTGCCGTTGGGTTTATCTTCTTTATAGGGAAATGGGTCTTACGTCCGATCAATCACCTGATTGAGTCGGCGAATGAAATCAAAAAGGGAAATCTTAACCTGGTGGTAACAAGTGGTTCCCACGATGAAATCGGACACCTGTCCGACGCCTTCAATGAAATGGCGGCCAGCATCCGGGAATTTCGCCGTTCCAACCGTTCAAAATTGTTTCGAATCCAACGGGCCACCCAACAGGCTTTCGATAGTCTGCCTGAGGCCGTTGCGGTTATCGACCTGGAGGGAAAGGTGGAAATAGCCACAGAAGCGGCTAAAAATTCTTTTGGACTCCAGCCTAATACCTTTATCAAAGATTTGCCCCTGGAGTGGGTTAACGGGTTTGTACAGGAGGTCCTTAAGCTGAACCGCACAACGGAGCCCAATGGCAACCAAAGGGTTATCCAACATTTTATCAAAGGAGAAGAGCACTTCTTTCGCCCGGAGGCGATACCCATCATGGATAGTGAAAGACAACCCACCGGGTTTGTACTGATCTTACAGGACGTCACCCAACTCAGACAGCAGGATGAACTAAAAAAAGGAATGATTTCCACCGTGTCCCATCAGCTTAAAACGCCTCTCACTTCCGTTCGTATGGCCATCCACCTCCTGTTGGAAGAAAAAGTAGGCCCCTTGACGGAACAACAGGTCGATCTTCTTTTGGCGGCCCGGGAAGACAGCGACCGGCTGCACAATATTCTCAACAACCTGCTGGATATCAGCCGCATAGAATCCGGCAAGACTAAGATGGAACTCCGGACAATTTCCCCCAATTCTCTTCAAATGGAGGCACTGGAACCTTTTTGGAGGGCGGCCCACGACCAGGGCGTCACTTTGAGTGTCGACATACCGGGAGATCTCCCCGAGGTCTGGGCTGATCCGACCAGAATTTATTATGTTTTTGGCAATCTTCTTTCCAATTCCCTTAAGTACACCCAGCCCGGCGGTAAAATTACCTTTTCAGCTAAAGCGGAAGAGAATGAGGTCCGTTTTTCCATCTCGGACACGGGAAAGGGGATCCCGAAGCAATATCTCCCCAGGATTTTCGAGCAATTCTTTCGAGTCCCTAACCAGGAAAAAAATTCAGGGGCCGGACTAGGACTGGCTATTGTAAAAGAGATTATCGAGGCTCACGGGGGAACAGTTAGCGCGGAAAGTGAGGAAGGGAAAGGCAGCACCTTTACCTTTACTCTGCGAACGGTCGATCAGACTTTGAGGCAAGAGGATAATTCATGACTGACATTATTTATATTTTAGTTACGATCTTTTTTTTCGGCTTGTGTGTTCTGTATATGCGGGCCTGTGAAAGGCTTTGATTCATGGGAGATATCATTGGATTGATTATCGGGCTTATCCTGATCATTTATCTCTTTATAACTGTCCTTCGACCTGAAAAATTTTGATGCGAGGGTAAAATGACGGACCTTTATGGATGGATTCAACTCACCCTTTATATGCTGGTTCTGCTGGCATTAACCAAACCCATAGGGATTTATCTGGTTCAAGTGCTGAACCCCGAAGGCAAAACCTTTTTTGACCCGGTGCTCAGACCCGTAGAAAGGGTTTTGTATCGGTTCCTGGGTTTGGACCCGAAAAAAGAGCAGGACTGGAAAAGCTATACTTTTTCTTTGCTTCTATTCAGTCTTGTCGGGTTATTGTTTACCTACGGGGTTCTCCGTCTTCAGCATCTGCTGCCGCTCAATCCCCAAGGATTCGGACCGGTTCCTGCCGACTTGGCTTTTAATACCGCGGTCAGTTTTACCACCAACACCAATTGGCAGAATTATGGTGGGGAATCAACACTCTCTTATTTCTCGCAGATGGTCGGTCTTGTTTTTCATAACTTTGCCTCCGCCGCTGTAGGACTGGGCGCGGCCGGGGCATTGGTCCGCAGTATTGCCCGTCATTCAGCCAAAACGATTGGTAATTTCTGGGTCGATTTAATTCGGGGCAACCTTTATCTACTTCTGCCTATCAGCCTGGTATTGGCTGTCTTGCTTACTTCACAGGGTATCATCCAGAACTTTAAATCCTATGAAACGGCTAAGCTCGTCGAACCCTTGACCATCCAGGTACCCCAAAAAGATCCTACCGGGCAGGAACTCAAAGATGGACAGGGCAATCCGTTGATGAAAGAGCAGAAGGTCGAGCAACAGATCCTTCCCCAGGGTCCGGTAGCTTCACAGGTGGCCATTAAGATGTTGGGAACCAACGGGGGTGGTTTTTTCAACGCCAACGCCTCCCACCCTTATGAGAACCCGACCCCCTTATCCAACTTTTTACAAATGCTGGCCATCTTTCTCATCCCCAGCGGTCTCACCTATTACCTGGGCCGTATGGTCAAAAATCAGAAACATGGCTGGGCCATCTGGAGCGCCATGACCATCCTCCTCCTTTGTACTTTTTTGGTCTGCTGGTGGGCGGAATCGGCCGGTAATCCACGTCTGCAAGCCCTTGGTATAGATCCGATCATGGGGAATATGGAAGGGAAAGAAGTTCGTTTCGGAATATTTAACTCCGCCCTTTTTGCCTCGATCACCACCGATGCCTCTTGCGGGGCCGTTAATGCCCTGCACGATTCCTTTACCCCCTTGGGGGGATTGATCCCTCTGTTCAATATCCAGTTGGGTGAGGTTGTTTTCGGGGGAGTCGGTGCCGGGCTTTATGGGATGCTGATATTTGTTATTCTGGCCGTATTTTTGACCGGTTTAATGGTCGGCCGCACTCCCGAGTATCTTGGTAAAAAGATTGAACCCTACGATGTAAAAGTGAGTGTCCTGGCCCTGATGATATTAATTTTCAGTATTCTCGGCTTCTCGGCCTGGGCCTTGGTCAGGAAATGGGGATTGGCCGGCTTGAATAATGGCGGCCCCCACGGGTTGAGTGAGATACTCTATGCCTTTTCCTCGGCTACCGGAAATAACGGCAGCGCCTTCGCCGGACTGAGCGGGAATACAATCTGGTACAACACCACCCTGGGGCTAGCCATGCTTTTCGGACGGTTTATTATGCTGGTCCCGGTCATGGCCCTGGCCGGGAGTCTGGCCGGCAAAAAAATCGTTCCCCCATCAGGAGGGAGCTTTCCTGTCTGGGGTTTGACTTTTACTTTGGTCTTAGTTGGAACAATCGTAATCGTTGGGGCCTTGACCTTTCTTCCGGCCCTGGCCTTAGGTCCAATCGTCGAGCACTTTTTGATGACCGGATCAAAAATTCTCTTTTAAGGGGTAAAGAAACATGGCGGCTAAAACCCATTCCCTTTTTGATCGGGCCATTATCGAACAGGCCATTATTGATTCATTTAAAAAACTCAATCCGATTTCGTTGTTGAAAAATCCGGTTATATTTGTAACCGAAGTCGGGGCGGCCTTGACCACCCTCGACTTATTTTTCAGGCCCGGGCAAGATCCTTTCGGGTTTATCCTGCAAGTCACCCTTTGGCTCTGGTTTACCGTCCTTTTCGCTAATTTCGCCGAGGCCATGGCCGAAGGACGGGGGAAGGCCCAAGCCAAGGCCCTGCGAAAGACCCGAACCCAGACCATTGCCAATCGATTGAAATCCGATGGCTCGGAGGAGCAGATCGAAGCCGACCGCCTGAAGAAGGGGAACCTTGTCCTGGTGTCGGCCGGAGAGATTATTCCCTCGGACGGTGAAATCATAGCCGGGGTGGCCACGGTGGACGAATCGGCCATTACCGGAGAGTCGGCCCCGGTCATCCGGGAGGCCGGCGGGGATCGAAGCGCCGTCACCGGCGGTACCAGGGTTTTATCGGACCAGATCAAGGTCCTGGTAACCGCCAATCCGGGAGAAAGTTTTCTGGATCGAATGATCCAGTTGGTTGAAGGGGCCAATCGTCAGAAAACCCCGAACGAAATCGCCCTGACGATTCTGCTTTCGGCCTTGACCATCATTTTCTTATTGGTCTGTCTCACCCTGAAGCCTCTTGGTCTTTACTCGGGGGTGGCCTTTTCAATGACCGTCTTGGTGGCCTTGTTGGTCTGCCTGATTCCCACTACTATCGGTGGGTTGCTTAGTGCCATCGGTATCGCAGGGATCGATCGGATGGTCCAAAAAAATGTCCTGGCCATGAGCGGCCGGGCCGTCGAAGCCGCGGGGGATATTGACGTACTGCTCCTGGACAAAACAGGGACCATCACCTTGGGGGACCGACAGGCCAGCGTCTTTCTTCCCGCCCCCGGAGTACGAACCGAAGACCTGGCCGATGCGGCCCAATTGGCCTCCCTGGCCGACGAAACACCCGAAGGCCGAAGCATCGTTGTACTGGCTAAACAATATGGTTTACGGGGGCGTTCCATCTCTGAAATGTCTGATGCCCGATTTATCACCTTTTCCGCCCAGACCAGAATGAGTGGCGTGGATGTGGGGGAAAGACAGATCCGTAAAGGGGCTATAGACGCCGTCCAGACCTTTATTGGAAAGGATCTTCCCTTGGAGGTTCAAGAAGCCGTGGACACCATTTCCCTTTCCGGCGGGACCCCTTTGCTCGTAGTCGATAAGGAGAAGGTGCTGGGGGTCATCCATTTGAAGGATATTGTCAAAGGTGGATTGAAGGATCGTTTCGAGCGATTCAGGGCCATGGGTATCAAGACCGTCATGGTCACCGGGGACAACCCCCTGACAGCCGCCGCCATTGCCCGGGAGGCCGGTGTGGATGAATTCATTGCCGAAGCCAAGCCGGAGGATAAGCTGGCCTTGATTCGCAAAGAACAGGCGGCCGGTCACTTGGTGGCTATGACCGGGGACGGCACCAACGATGCCCCGGCCCTGGCCCAGGCCGATGTCGGGGTGGCTATGAACACCGGGACCCAGGCGGCCAAAGAAGCAGGCAATATGGTGGACCTGGATTCAACCCGACCAAGTTGATCGAGGTGGTTGAAATAGGCAAACAGACTGCTCATCACCCGAGGGGCCTTGACCACCTTCAGTATCGCCAACGATGTGGCCAAATACTTTGCCATCATCCCGGCCATGCTGATGAGTGTCTTTCCGGTTATCGCTCCCCTCAACGTCATGGGGCTTAAATCCCCTCAAAGCGCTATTCTGAGTGCTGTTATTTTCAATGCCCTGATTATAATTACTCTCATTCCTTTGGCCTTGCGGGGGGTGCGTTTTCGTCCGGTAGGGGCCGCTGTGTTGCTCAGAGCGCAACCTGTTAATTTATGGCCTGGGTGGTCTCATAGCCCCTTTCCCGGGCATTAAGCTGATCGATTGGATCGTTAATGCTTTGCATATGGTATAAGCCACAGAAAAGGTTCGAGGTCTAATGTTCAAGGTTTAGGAAAACCGGATACCATATACCTTCCGCCTCAATACAAAACATCTGGAATTTAGAACCATTTTTGAATTATTTTTGAAAGACTTAAGACCATGAAAAATATTTTTGCTGAACTTCGTATCGCCTTGCTGGCCACCTTATCCCTGGCTGTGATTCTCTGTGGTTTTTATCCACTTGCAGTCTGGGCTCTGTCCCAGGGATTATTCTCGGATAAGGCCAATGGTTCGCTGATTATGGAAAAGCGGATGATCCGGGGATCGCGCCTTATCGCCCAGGGGTTTGGAGATCCAAAATACTTCCATCCTCGTCCATCAGCCGCCGGGCAGGGCTATGACGGGCTTAATTCCGGAGGCAGCAATCTTGGACCTCTATCCCGAAAACTGAACGATAATCTTAAAGAACGCCTGGACCAATACCGTACTGAAAATAAACTTTCTCCTCAGGTCTTGATCCCGGCCGACGCCGTAACCGCCTCGGCCAGCGGCCTGGACCCGCACATCAGTTTAAAAAATGCTTTACTGCAGGCGCCCCGCGTGGGCGCAGCCCGGGGGATAGGCGATCAAACCATTTTGAAACAGATTAGACACTACACCGAAGGCCGGGACTTGGGAATCTTCGGTGAACCGAGGGTTAATGTGTTGATGCTTAATTTGGCCCTGATAGAATTACAAAATAAATGAGTGACAACAGAGCGAATGCCTTTTTGAGGATGATTCGTCACGCCCAGCGCGGACGGCTGAAGGTTTATCTAGGTTACGGCCCCGGGGTGGGTAAAACCTACCAGATGCTCCAAGAGGGCCATCGCCTTACAAACGAGGGGATTGACCTGGTTATCGGACTTTTGGAGACTCACGGTCGGGCCGATATCACAAGACTGTCTGAAAGGCTGGAGGTCGTCCCTCGGCGCCGGCAGGAATATCGCGGTGTTCCTGTGGAAGAGATGGATACGGAGGCCATCCTGAAGCGCAAACCCCAAGTAGCCCTTATCGATGAACTGGCCCATACCAATATCCCGGGGAGCGCAAACCCCAAACGCTATCAAGATGTTCAGGACATCCTGGCCGCAGGGATTCATGTCATTACTACCTTGAATGTCCAACATTTAGAAAGCCTCTACAATCTAGTCGAACAGGCTGTGGGGGTCAAGGTTCGAGAGCGTCTTCCGGATTCAATCTTAACCGAAGCCGACCAGATTGTCGATGTGGATTTATCGACCGAAGATTTACAAAAACGGTTGGAAGAAGGAAAAATCTATCCCCCAGAGCGTATTCAGACCGCGCTGAGCAATTTTTTTAGGACTTCAAATCTGGAAAAACTTCGGGAATTGACCCTACGGGAACTCGCGTCTCAGATCGATTTGAGAAGGCGGGAGACGGAAGAAAAGGAAAGTGACGCCACTCCGGACCAGTTGATGGTCTGCCTGAGCTCGCGCGGCCCCAATAGCGACAAGTTACTGCGGTATACCTCCCGGCTCGCCGGAAAATTGAACCGAAACTGGTATGCGGTTTATGTCCAAACCCCTTCCGAGGAGGCCACGGTCATCGACGCCCAAACTCAGCGTCTGCTCTCCGACACTTTGACTTTGGCCAAGCAATTAGGGGCCCTGGTGTTTACTTATAAAGGAGAAGATATCGGGGATACTATCCTCCGGTTTGCCAGAGAATACCGTGTTGGGCATATTGTTATCGGGAGTCCGGGACCTAAGCCCTTTTTCAAAAAATTTGGTAAGAATAAAAACATAGTTGGCAATCTTATTAAAAGTGCCCGGGGAATCACGGTGATTGTTCTGGATACCCTTGAAGTGGAACCACGTCCGATCCTGGATCTCAAGGAAATTCCAGAAAAGGTCCCGCCCTCTCCAACTCCTTCTGAAATCGAACCTGCTCTTCTGAACCCGCTGATGTTATATCAGCTTCTTGATCCGGAGCGTATTCTCATTTGGGATCAACCAATCTCTAAAATGGCGATTCTCCAAAAACTGGCGGAAGTAACCGCTAAGCAAAAGGAGATCAGCGATCCGGAAATCATCCTGAGAGAGGTTTTGAAGCGGGAGGAACAGGGATCGACCTTTTTTAATGAAGGCGCAGCCTTCCCCCACGTCAGAGTTACCGGCATTTCTTCTCCGTTAGTCGCCTTGGGATTACCCAGAAAGGGAGTCGAAGATCTTACAACAGAAAAACCCATCGAGATTATTTTCCTGATCCTTTCCCCATCCCACTCATCTGACCTCCAAGTTAAAGTTTTAGGTCTGGCTGCTCGTGCAGCTCAAAACAGACAACTGCTTCAAACCCTTAGGTCTACCAATACTTCCCAAGAGGTGTTGACCGCTATCCGCACTTGGGAACTACAGTAAAATTCAGCTAAAAAAATCTGTTCCCTTGAAATCTCTTTTGAATCGTAAGGAGAAAGGGAAGCAACTCAGAGGGTTAAATAGGAATGTCGATTTAAAAACCAGTTACGATTTGACAAAAACCAAACTCGGATTATCTTTAATAAACAGAAATCTCTAATAAGATAAGTTTCGAGATGGAACCACAAGAAAATAATAAAGATTTGGAACAGACGGCCCTGTCGGTGGGCGGCATGAGTTGTGCCGCCTGTGTGGTCCGCGTGGAAAAGGCCCTGGGCAGACTGGAAGGAGTAGAACAGGCGGCCGTCAATTTTGCCACTGAAAAGGCCCAGGTGACCTACGATCCCAAGAAGGTTGATCTGGAAAAATTCAGAAAGGCCATAGAGGACGCCGGTTATCAGTTCCGCGGTCTGGCCCGGGCCGAGCTTCGTGATCGGGAGCGGGAGGAACGGGAAAGAGACCTGGCCTTGTTGAAAAAAAAGTTTATCTTCAGTGTAATTTTCGGTGTCCTGATCATGGTCCTTTCCATGCCTCACTACATCCCCTATCTTCGGGATGTCCCGCATTATATTCTTTTTTATATCCTTTTTGTCCTGACCACCCCGGTTCAGTTCTGGGCCGGTAAGCAGTTTTTGACCGGGGCCTGGGGTGCGGCCCGCCATGGCAGTGCCGATATGAACACCCTGATCGCCGTAGGGACATTATCCGCCTATATCTATTCTTCGGTGGTTACCTTTTTCCCCTCCCTTTTTCATAATAGCGGCGTGAAAGCTGAAATCTATTTTGACAGCGCGGCCATGATCATTGCCTTGATCCTATTGGGGCGGTTACTCGAAGCCCGGGCCAAAGGACAGACCTCCGAGGCCATACGCAAGTTGATCGGCCTGGCCCCAAAGACGGCCCGGGTCATCCGGGATAACCAGGAAACGGATATTCCAGTAGAGGAGGTACATAAAGGGGATCTTATAATTGTTCGACCAGGGGAGAAGATTCCGGTGGACGGTCGGATTAAAGAAGGCCGTTCAGCCGTGGATGAATCCATGCTTACCGGTGAAAGTCTGCCGGTGGATAAAAATCCCGGCGATGAGGTGATCGGGGCCACCCTGAACAAGAACGGGAGTTTCACCTTTGAAGCCACCCGTATCGGCGAAGAGACCGCCCTGGCTCAAATCATTCTTCTGGTAGAACAGGCCCAGGGAAGCAAGGCCCCGATTCAGCGGCTGGCCGACCAGGTGGCCGGTGTTTTTGTACCCATCGTTATGGGGATTGCTGTACTGACCTTTATCATCTGGTATTTTTGGGGACCTGCCCCCACGCTGACCTTTGCTTTACTTAATTTTGTGGCGGTGATGATCATCGCCTGCCCCTGCGCCCTGGGTCTGGCCACCCCGACAGCCATCATGGTAGGAACCGGCAAAGGGGCGGAACATGGCATCCTGATCAAAGGCGGAGAAAGTCTCGAGTCGATCCATAAATTGACCACTATTGTTTTTGATAAGACAGGAACGTTAACCCGAGGGGAGTTGGCGGTTACCGACATTGTTTCCATAGAGGGTATCGAGACCAGTACAATTCTGACCATAGCCGCATCGGTGGAAAGAAATTCCGAACACCCCCTTGGGGAAGCCGTTGTCCGAAAGGCCAAAGAAGAGGGGCTGACCCTGGCGGGAGTAGAGGATTTCGAAGCCCTTGCGGGGCAAGGGGTAACCGCAAAATGGGAAGGGCAGGAAATCCATATCGGGAACAAACGACTCATGGAGTCCCAAGGTCTGGACTTGACCTCCGTTCAAGTCTCTGCCGAGGCCCTGGCCAATCAGGGGAAGACCTTGATGTTTGTGGCCCGAGACAAAAAAGTTATCGGGGTCATGGCCCTGGCCGATACACTCAAGGAACATTCCCCGGAAGCGGTGTCTGGTTTGAAAAGCATGGGTCTGGAAGTGGTAATGCTCACTGGAGACAATCAGCAGACGGCTCAGGCTATTGGTCGCCAACTCCAATTAGACCGGGTTATTGCCGAGGTTCTGCCCCAGGACAAGACGGCCCAGATCAAAATCCTCCAGTCGGAGGGGAAAAAAGTGGCCATGGTGGGAGACGGGATCAACGACGCCCCGGCCCTGGCCCAGGCCGATGTGGGCATCGCCATCGGCACAGGAACGGATGTGGCGATGGAAGCCTCTGATATTACTCTGATCCGCGATGATCTTCGGATCATTCTGACAGCCATAAAACTGTCTAGGCAGACCATCCGGACCATCCGGCAAAATCTCTTCTGGGCTTTTTTTTACAATGTTCTGGGAATTCCCATTGCTGCCGGAATACTCTACCCTATTTGGGGAATCTTGCTGAATCCGATCCTGGCTTCGGCGGCCATGGCCTTCAGTTCGGTTTCTGTGGTGAGTAATTCTCTGCGTCTGCGGAGATTTAAGATTTAAGAATTGAGGAATTGAGGAATTATTATTAAAATTCTAATCTCATTTGGATGTTTTTCTTTTTCTCCTGTTTTTCCTGGTACATGTTTTTATCGGCCTGGGACACAAGCGTCTCAATGTACACCGGGTGCTCCGGGTCATAGGCAACAGCCCCAATACTGAGCGACAACCGATACTTCCTGTTTGACTCCCCATCATTATAACTCTGAAGATTCTCTTGCAATCTTTCTATGAGTAACTCCGGACCGCCTTCGGAGATCCCCTCTATGGCCAGAATCACAAACTCATCCCCTCCAATACGGGCAATGATATCCGGATCGCGAAAATTCTCATTGATAATACGGGCGATCTCAATTAGAGCCTGATCCCCTTCCAAATGTCCGAAGGTGTCATTAATCTCTTTCAGGCCATCCACGTCGGCGAACAGCAAAAATATTCCCCTTTCCATACGTTGGGCGATCTTTAACTCCTGCTCAGCCAAGGTCAAAAATCCTCTCCGATTATAAAGCCCGGTCAGGTCATCAATTAAGGAAAGGGCCTTCAAGGCCTCTTCGGTCTGTTTCCGACGAGTTGCATCCCGGAGAATCCCACGAAAACCGATCTTTTGTTGGTCGGAATCCAGGATCAAGGAGATCGAAGTTTCCACATAGATCTTGGTTCCATCCTTTCGGATCAATTCAAAATCAAGAACTTTTTCCGGTAACCCGGATTGATAAACCTTGTTGAAAACTTCATATACTTTTTTGCTGTTTCCCTCATCCGTATATTCCCGGTAATTTAAACCATTCAACTCGTCTCGGGAATAACCATAAATTCGGCAGTGTGCTTCATTACAGAAAATCATATTACCGGTAAGATCGACCTCAAAATACCCGTCTTCAATATTTTCTAAGATGGTGCGATATCTTTCTTCCGATTGCCGCAGGGCCGCTTCCGTCTGCTTCTGGCGGGTGATATCCCGGAGAATCCCTCGAAAGCCGATCTTTTGGTGGTTGGAATCCAGGATTAAGGCGACCGAGGTTTCCACATAAACCTTTGTCCCGTCTCTTTTAATTACTTCCCACGCAAATCCTTTTTGAGGCACATTGGTCCGGTAAACCCGATTATAGATTTCAAATAACTTTTTTGCAGTTTCCGGATCCGTATATTCACGGTAATTTACCCTTATCGGCTCTCCCGGCGCATAGCCGAAAATGCGGTCATTGGCTTCATTGCTGAAAAGCATGTTGCCGGTCAGATCGACTTCAAAATAGCCATCTTCCATGCTGGTCAGGATAGAACGATACCGATCTTCGGATCGCCGCAGGGACTCCTCGGAATGATCCGGAATAGTAGGGTCGGTTTTTAATTCTGCTTTTTTTCGGATTCCGGTAAAGAAAGGAAACAGGCGGAAAATATTCAAAGGGCTGTCCTCCCCTTAAATAAAGGTATTAAGCAATACTAAGTGTGAGGGGGGGGGGCGGAAATCAAAAGGAAGGAAGGTCGATCTATTCTCTTATCTCGTGTCTCACACCAAAAGAAAAATCAGCATTCCTCCCTGTCCCGGCCAAGGGAGGACTATTCTTTGTCCATTTTCATTTCAACCAGGGATCATATTGAATCTGTATATTTTATATGCTTCCAGTTCTAAAAGTCAATTAATTTCTCAATGTCCTCCGAGTTAAACCCGACGATGAATTTTTCCCCTTTTTGAATGACCGGAACCCTCTTTTGGCGGGTCAATTTTAGCATTTTCGAAACCGCGGCTTGATCCTTGGAAAGATCGAATTCCTCAAAGGCAATCCCTTTTTGACGAAAGAACTCTTTCGTAGCCAGGCACTCCGGTCAGGAGGGTAACGAATAAACGGATATTGTTTCCATGAGTGTATCTCCTTTTTAAAAATAAGGCCGTTAGATTGGAGGGCCTTAGGCCGAAAGCTGAAGACCGAAGGGAAATTCCCAACGAGGTATCCCCCTCTTCTTTCTTCAGCCTTCGGCTTATCTACCTTTAGCCTATTCGTTCAGCCTATCTACCTTCATGTCGAATATAATTTCAAATCACTTTCCACCATTTCCCGGATGAGTTCCTCAAAGGGAGTTATCGGCTGCCAGCCAAATGTCCTTTGCGCCTTGGAATAATTACCCATCAAAGCCATAACTTCCGAAGGCCGGTAAAGGTTCGGGTCAATATCCAGGTAATTCCGATAATCCAATTCCAGTAAGGCAAAGGAATTTTGCAGGAATTCTTCAACGGTGTGACATTGTCCGGTAGCAATGACATAGTCATCCGGTTTGTCTTGCTGGAGCATCAACCACATGGCTTGGACAAAATCCCAGGCATGCCCCCAATCCCGTTTGGCCTGAATGTTTCCTAGTTTGATCCGTTTCTCTTTGCCAAGTTTGATCAAAGCGGCATGAGAGGTAATCTTACGGGTGACGAATTCATGTCCCCGGCGGGGAGATTCATGATTGAATAGAATACCGCAGGAGGCATGCAGGTCATAGGCTTCCCGGTAATTCCGGGTCAGTTCAAACCCAGCCACTTTGGAAATGCCGTAAGGGGAACGGGGATGAAAAGGCGTATTTTCATCCTGTGGGGTCTCCCGCACCTTTCCGAAGGTCTCGCTGGAGGCGGCAAAATAAAAACGGCAGTGGGGGGCCTTTCGTTTTATAGAGGACAGCAGATAATGGGTCCCATTGATGTTGGTATTAATGGTCGAAAATTCATCTTCAAAGGAATAACTGACGAAACTCTGGGCGGCCAGATGATAACATTCGTCAGGTCCAACCGTTTCGATCACGTTGAAGATGCTGGGATAACTTTCCATGGAGCCAGCATGAAGAGAAATTTTGTCCAGTATATGCCGAAGCCGCCAGAGACGGTGCAGGGGATCTTCCAGAGCCATCCGCCGGACAATACCATGGACCTCATAACCCTTCGAAATGAGTAACTCGGCCAAATAACTCCCATCCTGACCGGTTATCCCGGTAATCAAGGCACGTTTTTTCATCGATCACTTTCCATTTAAGGGATCCATATTGATTTTGAGGATTCTTTCTTTATCAATTTTTGTTGCGTGTTGTGGGTTACGGGTTGGGACAGTCGGGAGTACAATTCTTTAAACCGCCACTCGTAACTCGCAACCCATACCAGAGACTTTTCAATTAGATTTTCTTAGTTTTTCCTTGACGGTTTGAATGATTCTATCTTTAAAAACCTCCCTATCAAACTGAAGGGCATGGCTCCGGATCTTGGACGGGTTTAAGAGATGGGCATGCTGCTCAAGCCTTTCAATGGCCTCCACCAGGGAGGCTTCCGTCTGTTCCGGGAAAAAGACTCCGCTGAAAAAATCCTTTCGCCCCTCCAGAAAATCCTCCAAGGGCGCAATCGTTTCCAAGGCCCCTCCGCGACCAAAGGCAACTACCGGCCTACCGGAGGCTTGGGCTTCCAAAGGGGTAATGCCGGCATCTTCTTCCCCGGGAAAAATCAGAGCCCGGCATTCTCCATACAGTTTTTTTAAGTTTTCCGCCGGCTGCCATCCCAGCCAGGAAATATTAGGACCGGATTCGTTTTGTAAGGCTTCCATCAATGGGCCGGTACCGACAACCACCAGGGGTTTTTGGTTTCGATTAAAGGCCTGAACAGCCAGATCAATACGTTTATATGGGGCCAAGGCTGAAACCATTAAATAATAGTCTTGGGGTTCAAAAGTCAAGTCAAACTGATCGGTATCCACCGGAACCGGGATGACCTCAGCCTCCCGCTGGTAATATTTTAAAATTCTCCGGCGGACATTTTCTGAATCAGCCAGAAGATAATCCACTCTCTGACTGGTACGGACATCCCATCGACGAAGCATGGCAGCCACAGCGGGCATCACCATTCGGACCAACAATCCGGCCGAGGAATCTTTGCCGAAATAAATATCATACATATCCCAGACATACCGAATAGGAGTAAAAACATAGGAGATGTGTACAGTCGGGGGATACACCCGAACCCCCTTAGCCACACAATGACTGCTGGACAGAACCAGGTCATATCCTCTTAAATCAATATTTCGAACGGCTAAAGGGAAAAAAGGGAGATAATGGCGATACTTTTTTTCTACTCCGGGAAGGTGTTGGGCCCAGGTAGTCCGGATCCGGTGGTTTTCAATAATCGGTGAAACGGAACCCTTGACATGAAGCAGGGTAAAAAGATCGGCCTGAGGAAAGATCTCGCAAAAGATTTCAAGGCATTTTTCGCCGCCCCTCATCCCGGTCAGCCAGTCATGGACTAAAGCCACCCGAAGGGAGGATAATTTTTTTTGATATTCACTTACAGGTTCGGTCATCGGCTTTTTTTATAGTTAGGCGTTATAACCCGGTGTATTGCGTTCGGCGTTCGGCGTAAAATAAGTACTGCGAGTTTTCTCCTCCTGTTGGTTTTCCTTAGTAAAGAGAATTTTTCGACAGTTGATATTTATTATCCGATATTGAACCTTCCTCCCCATTTAGACACCAAAGAGTTTGAAAAAAGGTTTTTGCCGAACGCCTCTGCCCCTCGCAGGCGCTCAACGCCGAACGTCCCTCTCGCACTAAAAATTTACCCATTTCCTTCCAAAGATTTATAAGTGTCCATCACAATCTGGGCTGTTTTTATCCAGGAAAATTCCCCGGACCTCCTGATCCCCCGATCCTTCATTCTTTGGCGGAGATCAGGTTGAAAAATGATTTCTTTCATCCCCTCTTTTATAGCACGGATATCATAAGGATTCACTTGGAAACCGGCATCCCCGGCAATTTCCGGCAAGGCCCCTTTGTTGCCGATCAGGACCGGGCAACTGCAGGTCATGGCCTCCAGGACCGGAAGCCCGAACCCTTCATAAAGGGAGGGGGCGGCCAAAAGATCGGCCCCTGAATAAAACAGACCCAGATCCAAATCATTGCAGTGGGGGACGATCACAACCCGATCCCTTATTTCGGAACATAGATCCCGGTATTCCAATCCAATGGACACCAGTTTACCGGGATAACGATCCTCCTTTACCAGCAATTCAAAGGCCGACAAAACCCGGGAAAAATTTTTGTGCGGTTTTGGGTTTCCGACAAAAACAATATAGCTTGGATCCAACCCATACCGTTCTTTAAAATCCGGAGTCAAAGGTTTTGGTCCCCACCGAGGATCCAGGCCGTTAGGAGTAATTACTATTCGCTCTTGCGGACCCTGAAAAAATTCAAGAATATCCTTTTTAGACTGTTCGGAAACGGTAAAAACCTTTAGACACCGGGAAATGGCCCGTCGAACAATAAAACGAAAAAAAAGGCGATGCCTGAAATCAAAATATTCAGGAAAAGCAAGAGGAATCAGGTCATGAATGGTCATAATCCCCTTGGAGGAAGAACGGAGAGGGATGGTATAAGTCGGAGAATGGAAGAGATCAAATGTTTCTTCTCGTATTTGAAAAGGGATCAGGAATTGTTCTTGAACGCTGTAAAGGGGGACCCGGGTTCGAAGCCAACGGACCGGAACTGCCGGGTTGAACAACTCCGGAGTTTGAGGATGACCGGTCAGGATGAGGTATTCGTGGCCCTGGTCTTCGGCCAGTAGCTGTTGGAGCAGGTTTAAGCAATAGCGGGATATCCCGTGCATCCGGCCCCCAAGGACACGAGCATCAAATACAATTTTCATGTTTCTCGACCGATCGATAAACATCGAGGCTTTGCCGAGCGGCTTCAATCCAGGAAAACCGGCTGGCCTGTTTTATTCCCAACTGACTCAAACGTCTTCTCAGATCCGAATTACTTAACAACTCAATGATACGGTCAGCCAGGTCTTTGATTTTGGTCGGGTCCACTAATAAACCGGCCGAACCTATAATTTCCGGGATTGAGGAGCAATTGGATGAGATGACCGGCGTTCCACAACTCATAGCCTCCAAAACCGGCAGACCAAACCCCTCATAGAGGGAGGGGAAAACAAAGAGCTCCGCCCCATTCATAAACAAAGGAATGTGTTCCGCCGGGACATATCCAGTAAAAAAAACCTGATCCCGTACGGGATAATTTCTAAAAAACCGGTTTAATGAACCGGTCAACCATCCCCTTTGCCCACTCACCACCAATTGGTATTGATCCCCAAATTCTCGACAGACCAGGGTAAAGGCCTCCAGTAGAACTATCAAGTTTTTTCGGGGCTCAATATTCCCCAGGTGATAAATGAATTTTTTAGTAATTCCATAGTTCTTCTTCAGGAGGGCTTGCACTTCCTGCTTGTCCTGAGGGTAAAAAACTGGAGAGGAGGCCTCATGGATAACCACAATCTTTTCCAAAGGCACTTTTAATATATTGATCAAATCCTGTTTGGTATGGTTGGAGACGGCAATGATCCGGTCAGCCTTTTTTACCGCCTGCCTAAGCAAGTAGCGCATATAGGCCCCATATTTCAAAGGGATGGTTTCCGGAAAAAGAAATGCCACCAGGTCATGAATGGTCACAACCAAACCACAATGATCCTTTCGAAAAGGGATCAAGGAAGCAGGGCCGTGAAAAACATGGATGCCCATCTCTTTCAACCGGAGAGGTAGGATGAAATGCTCCCAAAAATCACTCAGAGGATGATTCTCGTGCGAAAACAGGGTCAGGAAAGGATTCTGTTCCCGGGCCAAATGCCCCAGTAGGGATAAATTTTTTTTCTGGGCCAGGAAATAGTAGATCGGATCCGGGTCAACCTGTCTCAAGTTCTGGATGAGATGGAGGACATAATTACCCACACCGGAACGATTGGGAAGAACGGTTCGAACATCAATGGCGATTTTCATAATTAAGAACTTTGGCTATTCATTTTGGATATCTCTATCTTTACTAAAAATTGGATAAGGATTCAACCTCTGGTTTGACACTTGGCTCGGACAGGGGTTGAGTCAAAATTCTTTTTAAAAACAGCCAATCTTCCCAGGTAACCAGGCGTAAGAGAATAAGACCTGACCCATAAGCCGTAAAAGCCGTAATCCAGACCACCACAGGCGGGAAGGTCTTCATCCCCCAAAAAGAAAGTCCCATCAGTCCTCCGCTCACACCCAGCTTTAGAGTCAGTCGTAACAAAGGGAGGTGAAAAAAATATAACTGCAGGAATCCCAAGAAGCAGATTGAAAGCAGTATCTCAGTGGCTACCGTGGTCCAACTGGCCCCAAGGTAACCGTATCTGGGTAAAATGAAAATATTAATCCCCACATTGAATAGGATGGCCAACCCGCTTCCCCAGGTAATCATTTTTTCCTGATTAAGGGCGATCAAGGTGTTGATTAATACATAATTAAGAAAGATAAACGGTAAGGCGCCTATCAGAATTTTTAAGGAGGGAGCCGAATGGGTAAAGGCCGGACCAAAGAAAAAAACCACCCAGGAATCAGACAGGATATAAGTGGACAAGACCAAAGGTATGGAAACCATCGTGAGATAGATCAAGGCTTTTTGATAAGTCCTCTTCAAGGTCTCCCGGTCTTCGGACGTTAAAACGGAAAAAATAGGAAATAATCCGGCCATAATCAAAAGGGGAAATAAAGAAAACATTTCAACAATCTTTACCGGAACGGCGTACCATCCTATTTCAGCCGGGGAAATCCCGAAGAGGGACAGCATGACCATATCGATTCGGGCATAAACAGTCATAAAAAGGCTGGATAAGCCGATAGGCCAGGCCGAACGGAGGAGTTGTTTCCATAAACTCATTTCCCGCCGGAGATTCAATGGGGTGATCTTTTTCCGGATAATCCATCCGGATATAATACAACTGAGACCGTATGAGCCGATAAGCGATAATAAAAGCCCCCATAAACCAAATCCCCTCCAGAGAAAGAAGATCGGAATAGCCACGACCAGGGCCTTATATATTCCCTTGATCATAAGTTCATATTCCATTTTCTCCAGGCTGTTGGTCAGGGCAACAAAAAACTCCAAGAGGTAAATGCCCTGCATATACACCATACTAAGAAAGATCATTAAAATAAGATCCCCGAGTAACCCAGCAGAAACAGGATACCAGGTCCCAAGAAGAGTAAGACCAGAGAAAACAATATTTTTATTAAAAGGATATTTCCGGCATAGGAGGCCAAGAGACGGTGATCACGGGAAACATCGCGAATCAGGACCGTATTCAATCCTAAATCCGAAAAAATAGTCAACAATCCGGCGAAAAAATAGGCCAGAGAGTAGTGCCCATAATCCTGATCTCCCAAATAACGGGCAGCCACAACGATGAAAAGGAAAGCCAGAGAACGAATCAGGACTTCTGAAACGAATTTAAGGAGGATATTCTTCCGAGCCCTATGGAGTAGATTAATCATTGAATATGACCTAATTTTTGAAAAAGGCGCGGAGAGGCGGATAGGCGGGGACACGGGGAAGCAGGGACGCGGAGAAGCGGAGATTGAGGGACACCGGGATGGAGAAAGGCAATAATACAATAACTACGGGAAACCGGGACTAAACGGTTTTTTTTCACCGCGTCTCCCCTTCACCGTATCTCCCTTTCATCGCCTTTCCCCTTCACCGTGTCTCCGCGTCTTCCGGTATCTTTCTCCGGATTTAATAAGTCACTCGTTACCAGTTTTATTACAACAAATCCTGATTTATAGATACCTTGGCTTTTTCCTGCAGAAGGCGGGTCCATTGTTGTAAGATAGCGGTTCGTTTTTCTTTTTGAAGGGCCTGGGAAAACCGCACCTGATCCTTCTCAAAATCCTCCATGGAAGCTGAACGAGATTCTTTATAAACGACTATTCCATAATCGGTCCCCAATTTAAAAGGCTTTTCAGGGAGGGGATTGGATGGCCCTATGGAAAACAAGGCCTCCTGGACTTCAGGAGTCTCCACCCAGGGAGGACGATTCTTAACCCGGGAGAAAAAACCTGTTTCTTCTACGGTTTTTTTCTTTTCCTGGGCTATCCGGTTAATGTCCTTTTGTTGGCGAAGCTCTTTTAGAAAGGCCTCTGCTTCAGAACGGGCTATCTGGCCCGCTTTTTCTTCTATTAAATCGGCTTTGACACGGGATTCGGCCTGTTCCAAAGTCATGGATTGCGATTCCTTTCGATCCGTTACTTGAAGAATGACAAAACCCCATTCATACCCTAAATCCAAAACCGGAGTTAATTCCCCCTTTTTCAAACCAAAGGCCTTTTGGTTGAATTCTTTAACGCCCTCAATACCGGTCTTATTTTCCCCGGAGGTCATCCACTCCGTCTCCTTGATAGGAACCTTCGATTCCCGACTGAAGACTTTTATATTGCCTTTGGAAAGAACGCGATCATAGAGTTCTTCGGCCTTCTGGCGGGCCAGTTCACTACTCTTCTCTGTCTTCAAGAGGTTTTGAATACTATTCTGAACCTGATCCAAAGGAAGGGGTTGATTTGTTTTAGGATCGGTGAATTTTTGCTGGTTTTGTTGATAATATTCCCGGACCTCTTTTTCGGTCACCGTCACACCAGCCTCAAAATCTTTTGGACGGATATCCAGATAAGCCATTCGAACCTGGACCGGAGTCCGGTAACGGGATTGGTTCTGGACAAAATAAGCCTTTAATTGATCTTGGGTAATGACAACCTGGCTTTTGTATTCCTCTTTCGTAAAGCGTATGAAGTAGTCATTGATTTCATTATTCAGGAAGGAATAAAAATTTCGAACCTCCTCCGGTTCAACCTTGATAAAATCATTCAGGAAGGCATTAACCCTTTCTAAAAGCAAGGTGGTCTTCTGTTCGGCCTCAAAGGTTTCGGGAGTCAGTCGGCTTGCTTGAAGGATCCTTTTATATTTGGTAAAACTAAATTTGCCGTTATCCTGAAAATACGGCATCTGTTGGATGGCCCGGGCCAGTTCATCGGAGCTTACCGAAAACCCCAGGGCCTTTCCAGCCCCAAGAATGAGCCTTTTTTCTATGATACCGTCCAGGACTTTCCGTTTGAATTCCGGGGTGTAAAAGGACTTATCATCCACCTGTTGGCCATAAGCCTCTTTGATTTTATCCAGGGTTTCGCGATAGGTTTGCTGATATTCGCTGATGGAAATGGATTTTCCGTCAACCTGGGCCACTCGTGTGGCCCTTTCAGAACGATAACTGCCGACTCCCCAAAAAACAAAGACAATGGCAATTACAAACAAGGCTATTTTGATGATCCAGGATTGGGCGTGTTTCCGCATGATACTGAGCATGTTTTAAGCCTCTCTTTTTAAAAAAAATAGGGTTCAAGGGTTCAATTGAAAGGTTTGGGGAAAAATCCTCGTCCCCTTGACTCCTTGACTCCTTTTTTCTAAACCAATAAAAAAAGGGTCTTACCGGTTAGCAAGACCCTTTTGATATTCGTTCAATAGGAGATTATTCCTCTTCTTCCATTTCTTCCAGAACCACCCCGTCCCGTTCAAATTGGGCATCCCGTAAGGCCGTGGCCCTCTCGATCTCCTCTTCGCTCCAGGGCTCGATGATAATCGACTCGGCCAGGAGTTCCCAGAGGTACATGGTTTCGATCCCCAGTTGATATTCCTTGGTCAGACTTTTCAGGATCTGATCCCTGCAGTTATGGCAAGGGGCGACCACCAGTTCCGCTCCGGTTTCCTGGATCTGTTTGGCTTTGACCCTGCCGTAAAATATACGTTCCTTTTCATAAGGCATGGCCCAGGCCCCGCCTCCGGCACCGCAGCAATAGTTATTCATTCCCGAGGGATACATATCAACAAAGTTATCCACGAGCTGCTGGGTAATCCAGCGAATTTCCGGACTATAGCTCTTCCCCACGGCCATCTCACTTTTTCGGGTGTAGTTGCAGGGATCGTGAACCGTCGTCAGTTGCGGATGTTTGGATTTATCGATCGTCACCCGCCCGCTCTGGATATATTCGATCATCAGTTCAAAAACATTAATCACCTTGAATTCTTTAAAAGCTTCCGGAAACCAATTTTGCAGACCAACCCTGGTCGCATAATAAGCATGGCCTCACTCCGGTAGAAGGAGGGTTTTACATTCCAGCCTCCTCGCATTCTCCAAGACGCGGCCCACCTGTTCTTTCCAGGCCGGGTCGTCCCCGGAAAACAATCCCCAGTTGACCCCCTCCCAGTTGGTGGAGGAAACCGTCCAATCCTCCTTGGCAGCGTAAAAGATCTTCCACCAGAACTTCATGTCGTCCGGTTCGCCGAAAGGTTCCTTGGAATTGATAGTGGTGATAATGTTGGCCCCTTTTTTATCCACCGGCACATAAAATCCCGGGCATTCGTCATTGGCCAGTTCCTGACCCAGGTCAGCCAAAAGACTCAGAAAATCATCTTTAGGGATACCCAGGTTGTTCCCTCGCTGTAAATTCATCATGGTCCCTTTATGAATCGGTCCTGGGACCTTGTCCCGGTCTCTGAGGGTCCTGGCCTTACGGAAGGTCTTCATCAGGTTGACCCCCATGGGGCACTGGTTTTCACAGCGGCCGCAAAGGGTACAGATCCATGGCCAGCGGGAATCGATGAGTTCATCATCCAGGCCCAAGGCGGCCATACGGATGGCTTTCCGGGGATCAAAGCCGTCTACCCCGGTCACCGGGCAGCCGCCGGCACAGGTACCGCAGGTGAAGCAGACATCGGCCATCTTGGCATCTACGGCCAGTTTCCGATTCTTTTTGTTGATAATCAAAGGTTCGGGCATAAAATCGCTCCTTTTAAATAAATATTTTTCAATTTTATCCTATTCTCTCTTCTTATGGCAAGAGAAATTATTGGACAAGTTGTCCGTCCGGGAATTCAGGAGTCAGAATTCAGAATCCAGAAGAAGGCAGGAAATCTTTCTATCGGTTCTGTTCTTATTCTGAATTCTGGCTCATGGATTCTGGATTCCCAAATTTCAAATACTTTTTATTTAATATTCCTTCGGCAACGTGTTCAGCTTGGCCAGGGTGAAAACCGGTCCGTCCTTACAGACAAATTCCGACCCCACGCTACACCGGCCGCACATCCCAATACCGCATTTCATCCGGTTTTCCAAACTCATAATAATCCGCTCGGCCGGAAATCCCAGTTTTTCCAAGGCCGGTTGGGTGAATTTGATCATGATCGGAGGACCGCAAACCAGGGCATAAGCATTGTCAGCATTTGGGGCCTTTTTTTCAGTAATAGCAGGCACAAAACCGATATTATATTTCCAGTCCGGATCATCGGTACCGTCAACGGTGATATGAACCTTGATATCGTCCCGGGCTTCCCAGGCGGCCAATTCATCCTTATAAAGGAGCATACCGGGGGTACGCGCCCCATAGATAACTGTAATATCTTTGAATCGGGGACGATTGACCGGATCCAGAAGGTAAATAATCGTGGACCGCAAAGTAGTAAAGGCAAACCCCCCGGCGACGATAACAATATTTTTTCCTTCCAGCTGGTCCAGGGGATACCAGTTTCCCATAGGCCCCCGGACACCCATAATGTCACCCTCTTTCATGTTGTGCAAAAAGGTCGTTACCAAACCCGTCTTGTTCACCGTAAAAAGGAGAAAGCCTTTTTCGGTCGGGGAAGAGGCTATCCCGATTGGGATCTCCCCTTTTCCGGCAATGGAAAGTTCGGAAAACTGTCCGGAATGATAGGCAAACTTCGTTTCATCTCCCGGGTTAAGGAAAACCAGCTTGAAAGTTTTTATATTACGATCTTCGGTTTCGGTAATGATCTGGTCTATGCGGACCGGATAGGGTAGATACGGATTTTCCACAAAACACCCCCTCTATTTGTCTTACACTATTACTCTGAGAATTTATTTCTAACTTTCAAAATCAAGGTTCAAGGAGGTCTTGTTTTTGGGGTTGTCCACCCTGAACCTGGAAGCTTCTTTGCCGGGCCAATTGTTTAACTAAATCCAGAACAGGCCTTCATCTAAGATCGAAACGGGCTATGGTGTATGCCCTGCCTCGAATCAAACTTTGCCGGACGGGCCGGGATAGGGCAATAAGTTACCCTTTGGACAATCCCCAAAAACAAGACCCCCTTGGACCGTTTCAAAATATTCAATACGTTTAGTTAGGCCTTATAATCATTCATCAACTGACCGACGCGCCGGATATCGATATTGACCGGGCAAAATTGCACGCATCGTCCGCATCCCACACAGGCCACGCCGTTTCCATATTTATCGACATAATATTTAAATTTGTGCATAAAGCGCTGCCGGACCCTCTGTACCTTTTCCCCTCTTGGGTTATGACCGGATCCATGAAGCGTAAACAAAGGATACATACAGGAATCCCAGTTCCGCATGCGGACCCCCTCGGTCCCCTGAACCTCATCCTGGATATCAAAACACCAGCAGGTCGGGCATAAATAGGTGCAGGTCCCACAGTTAATACAGGCGAACTGAACCTCCTCCCAAAACGGGGCATTGAACAAATCCAACAGCGGTTGATCTTTCAGCCGATCGGTTGAAACCTTGAAGGATATCATTTCCTCGGCTTGCGTTTTGATCTGGGCCGCCTGTTTCTGCTCTTTCTCGGTCGCACCTTTTCCCTGAGAATTTTTCAGCAGCCCCTCCCCTTTTTCATTACAGCTCTGAATCAAAAAGCGGTCCCCAAGATCGGTCATCAGGAGATCCATTCCAGCGGTATCAAAGGGGTTACCGCCTACAGAGGTGCAAAAGCAGGTCGAACAGGGCTGGTTACACCCTAATCCCATCAGGATCAAACGATCCCGGCCCTGTTTCCAAAAAGGGTCCTCATACTGGTTTGTGATAAAATTGATACGTACCAGTTCGAAAGCCCGGGCATCACAGGGTCGAAGGCCGGCCAGAAGGCGATTGGTCTCTTTTTTGGGTTCTTCTTTTAAGATATTGGCCTCAGGGTTTTCCGGGTCCAGAGAGAACCGGAACATCCGTTCTGAAGGCGGTTGAACCAGGCCCTTGGGAGAAAGCCGGGTATTCTGAATAGTAAAATCCGGTTCGGTCCCCTCGTTCAGGGGAGCGAAGTTAGTTTGATCGCCCTGGGTTACAGGCCCGTACACTTCAAAAGATTTTCTAAGTTCATTCAGCCAGTCATTGAATTCATTTTTGGAGAATAATTTTTCGATCATTCGTCTGATCCCCTACTCTTAATTTCGGATTGAGGATTGCGGATTTCGGAATTTAAAGTCATGAGGTTTTAATATCCGAAAAGCAATTTTCATCTAACCTTGTATTTTTTGGCCCATTGCCCCTGCCTGTCCGCAGGCGCCTCTGGCCTGGTTTTATTTTATGAAATTTTCCGGGTCGTCCGGCCGGTAGGTATCCAGAGGAGGTCTTCCCTCCAGGACCATCCCAGCTTCAAAATGATAAAGGTCCAGGGTATCCTTTTCCAGCTTCTTGGTGAACTGCCGAACTTTGATCCCCACCGGACAGGCCCGTTCACAGGCTCCGCAGTCAGTACAGCGCCCGGCACAATGAAAGGCCCTTAGGAAATGAAAAGTCCTGATATCCGTGGGATCCAGGCTCTTGCCCATCCATTGCGGACGGGATTCGTCGACAAAACAGGTCGGGCAATAACACAAGGGACAGGCATTCCGGCAGGCATAACATCGAATACAATCCTTGGTCAGTGCTTCAAAAAACTGCCAGCGTGCCTCTGAATCCATCGCTTCCACAGCTCGGACATCTTTATAACGATCCACATCGGTCTGTTCCGTAACCAATTCTCCAGCCAGCTCATCATAAAGGACGGGATTCCGGTGAATACAGATGGCACAATTGTCCTGAAGTAGATCGACTTTATTAAACATCTCCTGGAAATCTTTTCCTGAGGCAATAATCTGATCTCCCTTTTCCTCAACTTGGATAGGCTCTTTTCCCCCCAGTGCAGCCCAGACCTTTTTCCGGTCCGCCATACCTTGGCAAGGAAGGCCGATGATATGAAGTTGTTCCCGTTTAATCTGCCCTTCCTGGAGATGAATGACGATATTCCGGGAGTCACAGCCTTTAGCCACGATAGCCAGTTTTTCTTTCCGTTTGGGCAGATAGTTAGCCAGATTTATCCCACAGAATGAGTCCCAGTAAAGCTGATCGGCTCCTTCAGCATCTCTGACCAGCAGGGGTTCGTTCATCATGGGAATAGTGCCCCGCCGATAGCCAATAACGGCATCGACCTTTTTTTCCGCTAAAAGCTTTTTGGCTATCTCTTGTATTTTTTTTGTGTATTCCACCATCTAAGCCACCTCAGGCATATGCTTGATAAAATGTTGGGCCGGTCCCATGGCCTTGACCGCAGCGGTAACCTCGATAACCACTTGCTGAAACTTGGTAGCTTCAGCCGAGGAAACCCAGGAAAAATGCAAACGACCCGATTCGATCCCCATGTGTTCAAGAAGTCCTTTGAGCAAGGCGAATTTCCGGCGGGCGTAATAGTTACCGGCGATATAATGGCAATCCCCGGGATGACAGCCGGAAATCCAAACCCCGTCAGCCCCGCGTCGAAAGGAGGCCAGAATAAATTTGGGGTCCAGCCTTCCGGAACAGGGGATACGGACCACTCGGATATTAGGGGGATATTGCAATCGACTGACCCCGGCCAGATCGGCCCCTCCATAACTGCACCAGTTACACAAAAAAGCGATTATTTTCGGTTCAAAGGGTTCGTTCATATAAAACCTCGTTTCGGGTTCCGGGTTCCGGGTTACGGGTTTCGGGTTTCTCTGCTTGGACTCTAAACCCGCAACGCGTAACGCGCAACCCGCAACAGAAATTATGCTGCTTCGATCATGGCGAATATTTGCCCTTGATCAAATCCTTTCAAATTGATGGCCCCGGATCGGCAGGAGGCCACACACAAGCCGCATCCCTTACACAGGGCCGGGTTAATTTCGGCCTTGCCCGTTCTTTCATTCCAGCCCGGAGCCGAATAGGGACAAATGGCAATGCACATACCGCATTGACTGCAGGCACTCGGATTGGTCTGGGCCACGGCACCGCTTACCTGAATCTTCAGACCGGCCAACAAGGTAATAGCCCGGGCTGCGGCCGCCTGGGCTTGGGCAATGGATTCGTCGATGGGTTTAGGATAATGGGCCAGACCGCACAAAAACACCCCGTCGGTGGCAAAATCGACTGGTCTCAGTTTGGCGTGGGCCTCTACGAAAAACCCGTCTTCATTCAAAGGCACTTTAAAAGCCTGAGCCAGTTCATGGTCTTGGGTCGAGATGATCGCCCCGGCCAGGGTCACCAAATCGGCCTGGATCCGGATATCCTGATCCAGGATATGATCCTTGACCGTAACGGACAACTCATTGTCCTTGACCTGCACCATCGGCTTTTCTTCGTGGGAATAGCGGATAAAGAGAATGCCGGCTTGACGGGCTTCTTTATAAAGATCTTCCCGTTCGCCGAAGGTCCTGAGGTCGCGATAGAGAATATAAATATCCCGATCGGGATTTTCTTTTTTCAACTTAAGGGCCGAATGGACCGAATGAGTGCAGCAAACTCTACTGCAATAGGGCCTTTCCGGTTCACGGGAGCCGACACACTGGATGAAAACAATGGCCTTGGCCTTTTCTACTAAGGGGTCCTTTCCAGCCATTTTCTGATCCAGATCCAGATGGGTCAACACCCTGGGGTCTTTGGCATAGAGATATTCCTCGGGTTTTAATTCCTCGGCGCCGGTAGCAATGATGACAACGCCATGTTCCAGATCGGTTGTAGCCGACGGATCATCCGTCTTGGCCAAACGGGTCTTGAATTGACCCACAAACCCATCGACCTGGGTCACCTGGTGTCCGATATAACTCTTTATCCTGGGGTGTTCATCCACCGAATGGACCAGATCTTTCAAATAACCCTGAATATCTTCTCCCCGCCAGGTTGTATTTAGCTTTAAGGCCTGCCCACCTAACCGGGATGATTTTTCCACCAGATAGACCTGATACCCTTGTTCGGCCAACTCGAGGGCTGCGGTCATACCGGCCACTCCGCCTCCAACCACCAGCCCGGACTGGGTCACTTCCACCTCAGTCTCCTGCAAAGGTTCCAACAGGGCCGATTTGGAGACGGCCATTCGGACCAGGTCTTTGGCCTTGACCGTCGCCGCATCCGGGTCATTGGAATGAACCCAGGAATCATGATTACGGATATTGGCCATTTCAAAGAGGTATTTATTCAAGCCGCTTTCGACCAAGGTCTCCTGAAACAGGGGTTCGTGCGTTCGCGGAGTACAAGCCGCCACAACGATCCGGTTCAATCGGTGTTCCCGGATCATCTCCTTCAGCTTATCCTGAGTATCCTGGGAACAGGTAAATAGATTTTCTTCCACATATTCCACATAGGGCAGCGTCTTGGCATAAGCGGCCACTTCCGGGACCCGAACCACGCCGGCGATATTAATGCCGCAGTCACAGACAAAGACCCCGATCCTGGGGCGTTCGCCGGCCACGATACGGGGCTTGGGAACGATTTTTTCCTGGGTAAGGGTATTTCTGGCGGAAGACAGGTTGCGGGCTGCCGCACAGGCGGCCGCACTGGCCTCGACCACCGATTGGGGGATATCCTTGGGACCGGAAACAACGCCGCAACCGTAAATGCCGGGAACAGAAGTGGCCACCGGGGCGAAACTGCTGCTCTGTAAAAAATGATAATGATCCAAGGCCAGGTTAAACTTTTGACTTTGAACTACGGTCTCCTGAGAAATCTCCAGCCCCACCGAAAGGACGACCATATCGAATTCTTCGGAAACGACCTCCCCTTTCTCGGTAATATAACTGATCCTCAGGTCATCGGACCCTAAAACCTGATCGACGGTATGAATACGGGAGCGGACAAATCGAATCCCCTGATCTTTGGCCTTGTTGTAATAGCGTTCAAAATCCTTCCCATGGGAGCGGATATCCATAAAAAAGACCGTACCATCCAGTCCGTCTTTACTATGTTCTTTTGCAATAATGGCTTCCTTGATGGCATACATGCAGCAGACCGCCGAACAATAGCCATGATCGCAGTGATTCACGTCCCGTGACCCCACACATTGGAGCCAGGCTATTTTCTGGGGTTCTTTCTGGTCGGAAGGACGGACCAGGTGTCCCATAAAAGGTCCGGAAGCCGAAAGCAACCTTTCAAATTCCATGGCGGTAACGACATTGGGTAATTTGGAATAGGAATAGGCGTCGTATTGAGTCGGATCATAACACTTAAAACCGGCGGCAAATATGACCGATCCGACCTGTAAGGTCAGATCTTTTGGTTTTTCCTGAAAATTAACCGCCTGGCTGGGACAAAATTTTTCACAGGCCCGGCATTTTCCCTTTTGGAAAAAAATACAGTTTTCTTCATCGATGACATATTTTAAAGGAACGGCCTGGGCATATTTGACATAGACGGCTTTGCGAACTCCCATTCCCTCATTATATGTATCGTTGACCTTCTTCGGGCATTTTTCGGCGCATAAACCACAGGCAATACACTTATTCATATCAATGTATCGGGGTTTTTGATGGACCTGAACTTCGAAATTACCTTCTTCTCCGCTGATGGAGGTAACTTCACTCATAGTCAGTAATTCGATGTTGATGTGTCGGCCGACCTCGACCAATTTGGGCGAGATAATTCACATGGCGCAATCATTGGTCGGGAAGGTCTTATCCAACTGGGACATCCCGCCTCCGATGGAAGGGGATTTCTCGATGAGATAGACATAATAACCTGAATTGGCCAGATCAAGGGCTGACTGCATCCCCGCAATACCTCCCCCAACCACCATCACCGCTCCGATTTTTTCGCCTTTGGATCTCTTTCTCTCTGAAGCCATAAGAACTCCTGTGAATTTAATTTAACTGTCAAATTAATTTTTTATTTCAGTCTCTTTCTCGATAACTACCTGATCGTTTATCCCCATTTCCTTAAGATAGACATTGACCCGTTCTTCGGATTTGGCGTCCAACTGGATCCCGGAATAGTCCGCACAGATGGGCAATTCTCTTCCACCACGGTCAACCAGAACCGCTAAAGAAATGCGACGAGGTCTTCCAAAATCGATCAGGGCATCCATAGCGGCCCGTACAGTGCGGCCCGTATAGAGAACGTCATCCACCAGAATAATCATTTTATCATCCAGACAAACCGGAACTTCCGTTTTTCCGACGATGGGCTTATGATTAATACGGGTCCAATCATCCCGATAGAGGGTGATGTCCAAAGCCCCCGTGGGAACGGTGAACCCTTTCTTGGCCTTTAGAAGGTCTTGGAGTCGATTGGCCAAAAAAGCCCCTCCGGTTCGGATTCCGATTAAAACCAACTGTTCCATTTCCGGATAATCGACAACCAGTTGAGTCACCATTCGGTCCAGGGCCTCATGTATTCCTTCGGTTGTCAGGGCGGTTTTTTTCTTGATCCCTTTCATTCCGGTCACCAATTGATAAATTGAAATGTAATTTTTATCACAAGGGTTTAAATAAGGTCAAGAAAAATATAGAGCTTTTTTATCATTTCGTTAAATCCCTTGACGATCCATAAATAAAAAATTAAAGTTAGCTAATAGGATCCGGGCTCAAAATTACAGGTTTTGTGTAAAATAGAGAGGTTAGGCAACCGGAGTCCCCAACTGGTTATATCCCTAAGGGGATTATTTTCAAAAAGGTCTGCGTTTAATCCCGTCTATGCTCGGACCGATTGCCGGACTCATTAAAGGGCAGCGGTTTTTTTAAAAAATTACTTAATTATTTATTATCAGTTAGATACAAATTATGGCCTTTCAAGATATCGATTTTGAAACGGACAAGATTGTCGGAGAACCCTTTAAGGACCTGACTATCCCATCCGTGCTGTCCCTGATTCCCGTCAGAGACGTGGTTGTTTATACCGACATGATCCTGCCCTTGCTGGTAGGCAGGGAAAGTTCCATTATGGCCGTGGAAAAGGCTGTGGCTCAGGATCGTCTGGTTCTGTTAACCGCCCAAAAAGATTCTCTGATCGAAGATCCAAAACCCGAAGACCTCTATTCCATAGGGACTGCTGCCATTATTCTGAGAACCCTGAAGCTTATGGATGGAACTATAAAAATCCTGGTCCAGGGGGTGGCCAGGGTCAAGATCTTGGAATTTCTGGAACTCCAGCCATTTATACGGGTCCGAATCCAACCCTTGTCGGAACAAATCACCTCCGTAAACCAGGTGGAGACCGAGGCCCTGATGCGTAACGTCCGGGAACAAAGCGAAAAGATCCTTTCCCTGAAAGACATGCTTTCGGCGGATGTGATCGCCATCTTGAATAGCATTGATGAGCCGGGACAGCTGGCCGACCTGGTTGCTTCAAATTTAAGATTGAAGATCGAAGCCTCCCAGGAAATCCTGGAGTTGTCCGATCCCCTGGCCCGCCTTCAACGGATTAACGAACATCTGGCTAAAGAGCTGGAGGTTTCCACGGTCCAAGCCCGTATCCAGTCGGAAGCCAAGGAGGAGATGGGCAAGGGCCAGCGAGAGTTTTACCTTCGGGAACAACTCCGGGCCATCCGTCGTGAATTGGGAGAATATGAAGAAAAAACGGCTGAACTGAAAGAATATAGAACTAAGCTCGATGGAATGCGCATGCCGAAAGAGGCCAAGGAAGAAGCCTTAAAACAGGTTTCCCGCCTGGAGCAGATGCACCCTGATTCGGCCGAGACCTCCATTATCCAGGACCTATGTGGACTGGATCGTGTCTTTGCCTTGGGACAAAAAAACCCGGGACAAAATCAAGGTAAAAGAGGCCCAGAAAATCCTGGATGAAGATCATTATAACTTGAAAAAGGTCAAAGAGCGGATTCTGGAGTTTCTAAGTGTTCGAAAATTGAATCCCTCAATGAAAGGCCCTATTCTGTGTTTCGTCGGACCCCCGGGAGTTGGAAAAACCTCTTTGGGCAGGTCTATTGCCAGGGCTATGGGTAGGAAATTTATTCGCATCTCCCTGGGCGGGGTCCGCGATGAAGCAGAAATCCGAGGGCATCGCCGCACTTACATCGGGGCCTTACCAGGAAGAATCCTGCAGGGCCTCAAACAGGTGGGCACCAATAACCCGGTTTTTATGATGGATGAGGTGGACAAAATCGGATCGGATTTCCGTGGGAACCCCGCGGCCGCCTTACTGGAGGTCCTGGACCCTGAACAAAACTTTTCCTTCAGTGATCATTACTTGAATATCCCTTTCGACCTTTCTTCAGTTATGTTCATCACTACGGCCAATTCGACTGACCCCATTCCCTCGGCCCTTAAGGACCGGATGGAGGTTATCGAGCTATCCGGCTACACCGATGATGAAAAATTGAAGATCGCCCTTTCTTATCTGCTGCCCAGACAACTCAAGGAAAATGGATTGAAGCATGAGCAATTGAAAATCAGCCGGGAAACCATTCTGACGATTATCAACGAATATACCGATGAGGCCGGCCTGCGCAATTTGGAAAAGGAATTGGCCGCCATTTGCCGCAAGACCGCCCGCCGCATTGCCGAAGGAGAAAAAGGGCCTTTCACCGTTTCCAAAGGGAACCTGCACCGCTTTCTGGGCACGCCCACTTATCTGCCCGATGAAGTCCGCAATCTTCACGAAGTGGGGGTGGCCACAGGATTGGCCTGGACTCAGAGCGGCGGCGAATTATTGTATGTGGAAACAATGATCCTGAAGGGTAAAGGGAACTTTACCTTGACCGGCCAATTGGGGGAGGTGATGAAAGAATCGGCCCAGGCGGCCTTAAGTTACGCCCGATCCAGGTCGGAACGGCTCCATCTCAAAGATAGTTTTTATGAACATCTGGATATCCACATCCATGTTCCGGCCGGGGCCATTCCCAAGGACGGCCCCTCGGCCGGCGTCACCCTGGTGACCTCCTTGATTTCCGCTTTGACTAAGACCCCGGTCAATAAAGACATCGCTATGACCGGAGAAATCACCCTCCGGGGCAAGGTCCTGCCCATCGGCGGACTTAAGGAAAAAACTTTGGCGGCCATCCGGGCCAAAATAAAAACAATGATTCTTCCCGAACTAAACAAAAGGGATCTCATGGACATTCCCCGAGCCATACGCCGTCGTATCGAATTTGTTTTGGTCAAGGATATCGATGAAGTGGTTGATCTGGCCTTGGTTCGTCCTCCCAAACCAAAAGGCGGGCTACTGCGCAAGAAATAATAAAGCAGGATTCAGGAGTCCGGGGGTTCAAGGTTCAAGGTTTAAGGTTTTTCCCTTTCACCTTGTACCTTAGACCTTGAACCAACCCGTATTTTCACAAATCCTGTTTTTTTCGATAACATTAATATTTGACAAAAGGAAATTGGATCAAACCATGAACATTGCTTACTTCGACTGCTTCTCCGGTATTAGCGGAGATATGATCCTGGGGGCCTTTTTGGACCTCGGCCTCCCCCAGAAACTCCTACGGCAAACTTTAAGCCAGATACTTCTTCCCGAACTCCGTTTACTGATAAAGCGGGAAGAACGTTCCCGTATCACCGGTTTTTCTCTTCAAGTGCATGGGAAAAAAGGGAAACCCATCGCCCGTACTTATAATTCCATCAAACAGCTTATTGATAAAAGCAAAATTCCCCTCCCGGTCAAAGAAAACAGTCTGGCGATTCTAAAACGTTTGGCCCAGGTCGAGGGCAAAATCCATGGCATCGAACTGGAGGAGGTCCACTTCCATGAAATCGGGGCCTTAGACACCATCGTGGATATTGTCGGGGCGGCCCTGGCTTTTGACTATTTTCAAATTCAGGAGGTGATTTCCTCCCCCCTTCCCGTCGGCCGGGGCTGGATCCAAAGCGGCCATGGCCCCCTGCCCCTCCCGGCCCCGGCCACACTGGCCCTGCTCAAGGGAGCGGCGGTGATTCCATCCAACGGGGAAAAGGAATTGGTGACCCCTACCGGAGCAGCCATCCTGACTCATTTTGCCCGGTCCTATGGACCTCCGCCGGCCTTGACTTTAAAAGGAGTGGGTTACGGCCTGGGGCAAATCCATCTTCAGGATCGTCCCAATGCCCTTAGAATCTGGCTGGGAGAAAAAAATGCCGGCCAGACGAATGAAAAACTGATCGTTCTGGAAACCAATATCGACGACATGAATCCTCAGTGGTACGATCATTTGATGGAGCACCTGTTTGAGGCCGGGGCCTTGGATTGCCTCTTGATACCCTGTCAGATGAAGAAAAACAGACCCGCGGTTTTGCTCCAGGTCTTATCCAAACCGGAAACCCTGGCCCCTTTACAAACGATCCTCTTAAATGAAACCACTACGCTTGGTGTCAGGTCTTATCAAGTGGACCGCCGGTCCTTACCCCGGACCATCCAAACCATTACCACTCCCTGGGGCCGGATTCGGATCAAAAAAATATCCCGGCCCGGCCAGGCCCATGGGCCCACAAATGATTTTTCCATTGAATATGATGATCTTAAAAAACTGGTCGGATCTAAGCATGGAACCCTGAAGGAACTGGATGCCAAGATTCGCAACTGGGTTTTAAAGGAAAATATTTTAGCTTGACCGTATCATTCCCTTATTTTATACTCTTTCCCAAAAGTAGAAACTTCTTATTTTTTACAAATGTGATAGGGTGAAATTTCCGGGTCCCCCGATTAGCCCGCCGATCCCTTACCGTTGACACCCAAAATGGCAATTAAACTGTGCAGGGTTTAATATGAAAATTGAAGAAGTCCCTCAGGACAATGGCATGATTGAAGATTACGGGCATGAGGTCTGTTACGCGGTGGACGACCAGGGCAGGTACGTCCTGTCGCCGAGTCTCGGATGGGAACCCAAGAACATCGTTAACAGCCTAGCCTGGGATTTAATTCATCAAAGAACAAAAGAGGCCTTGACGCAGATACACGAAGGAAAACTCAGTCCTTTGGCCTTTCATATGGAAAAAAACCAGATGGACGTCAAACTGCTGGCCAAGTACGTTCGGCTCCCCCGGTGGAAAGTAAAGCGACACCTTAAACCGGAAGGATTCAAGGGTCTGGAGCCGGCTCTCCTAAACCGATATGCCGAAGTTTTCAGCCTTTCCATAGATCAGCTTGTAAAAATTCCCGAGTCCATACCCTTTGCAGCAGACAAGGATTCCAACTAATATGAAAATCGATTTTGTCCACCGACAATCCGCCCATTGTGAGTGCGGGGTCACCTCAAACCTTCTTCATCATCATGGCCTCACTTGTACCGAAGCTATGGCTTTTGGCATTGGAGCGGGATTGTTCTTTGGTTATCTCCCCTTTATCAAGCTTAATCAACTTCCTTTGACCACCTATCGTTGCGCCGTGGGAGGCATCTTCAAAAGGGTCACTAAAGAGTTAGACGTGGAAGTGAAAATACAACAGTTCCGCGATCAGGAAAAGGCCATGGAGGCCCTGGACGAATTACTGGCCAGGGGGATCCCGGTGGGATGTCAGACCGGGGGATACTGGCTGCCCTATTTCCCTCCCTTATTCAGGTTTCATTTCAACATGCACAATCTGGTCGTCATCGGTAAAGAGGGAGAGGATTATATCATCAGTGATCCTGTTTTTGAGGATACAGTGGTCTGCCCCCGAAAAGATCTGATGAAAGCCCGTTTTTCAAAGGGCGCTTTGGCCCCCAAAGGCAAGATGTATTATATGACCCATGTACCCGGCCAAAAGGATTTTTCCAAGCCCATTCTCCGGGGGATCAAGTCAGTTTGTAATACCATGGTCAAGGCCCCTATTCCCCTTATCGGGGTCAGGGGGATCCGTTATCTGGCCGGGCAGGTCGAAAAATGGCCGGAAAAACTGGGGGATCATGAGGCTTCTCTCTATCTGGCTCAGGTAGTCAGGATGCAGGAAGAGATCGGTACAGGTGGCGGCGGCTTCCGTTTTATGTACGCAGCCTTTCTCCAAGAAGCCGCTGAGTTACTTAAAGAGGATCGGCTTTTGACCTTATCCCGGAAAATGACCCAAATCGGTGACCGCTGGCGTGATTTTGCGGTAAGCGGTGCCCGAAATTGCAAAGGTCGGGCAACAGAAAAGGACTCTTACCCGGCCATGGCGAACATATTGCGAGAGTGCGCTCAAAAAGAAGAAGAGGTGTACCGGGAACTGCTTCAATGTATTTCCAATAATTGATAATGCTCCGCATCTACTCCCGAAGCTAACCGAAGGCTTTGCGGTAGTTAATTTTATTTATCCCCCAACCACCGGATTCATCCCCTGCCATTCAAACTTAGACATGTCATAAAGGACCACCCTCCAGCGATTTCCACCAGATTACTTTAATAGATACGCCCTATCCCTCTACCGCCCCTACAAGTCAAAAAAAACTTAACTTTTTGAAATAAATTGCCAGGGGGATACCCATCATTTATAATGACCTAAAAAAATCGTTTTGGGCATAAAAAAACCCACCCAAATGGGCAACTATTTGGTATAACAAGAGAACGGAAAACAACCTCTTGATAACCGAGGAACCCATTGGGTGGGAGGAAACGTGAAAAATAATAGCACGGACGGATGTAAAAGCAACCGAAAAATTGATGCTGTTGGAATAACAGGAAATGTTATGACGAGTCGAGCGGGCTTGACTTTGTATGTTCGCTATTTGAGAAACATTGCCCTGTTGCCCTATATTGAGCAGCTTTTTGGCCCTCTCCGAAAGAGTTGCAAAGGGCAAGCCCTGACAGAGATTTTTAAGCAAATGTTCTGTTTTTTGATGGATGGGACCAGTCGACATTTGGTTTACTTTGATAGTCTTAAGAATGATGAGGGATATGCTAGGACCATTGAGACCGATAGCGACCATATGCTTTCTTCGCATTCGGTCAAGAGATTTTATCAATCCCTCTTGGTTCACTGGACCCATTTGTTTCGCCAAGTGTTGCTTAGGCTTTTTGGATGGCGGCTTCAAATAGTGAAGCCATTGGTGATCATTCTGGGTATAGATACGATGGTAATGGACAATGATGAGGCGGAGAAACGGGAAGGAGTTAAACCGACCTATAAGAAGGAAAAAGGGTTTCAACCCCTGCAGATGACCTGGAGTCGATTTATCGTGGATGCCCTTTTCCGTAGTGGGGACAAACACTCTAATCATGGAACGGATGTCGAGAAGATGGTCCGTCGTATGGTGACTTTTATCCGGAAGGACTATCGCCAAGATGTGCCGATTATTATTCGATTGGATAGTGGCTTTTTTGACCAGAAGATTTTCAAGGTTTTTGAATCGCTGAAGGTGGGGTATATCTGCGGCGGGAAGCTCTACGAGGATATCAAAGTGCGGGTAGGCCAGATGGATCATTCGTGTTGGGGCTCCCATAAGAATGGGAACCAGGTCTGGGAGTATACGGAATTTATGGACCAGCGGAACAGTTGGGATCAAGCCCGCCGAGTGATTTTTTGCCGGCCTCTTTATAAAGACAGACAGATGCTTCTGAACTTTGCCCGTCCGGATACGATAATCTACACCAATTTGGGAGGAGAGACCGAACTGGATAAGGGGCTGGAAGAGGCTGGAATGGGCAAGATGTTGACCCCTGGGGGCATTGTAGAATCTTATCATGATCGCGGGGGAGATGAGTTGGTTAACCGGGCCTTGAAAGATTTTGGCAGTCAACAGCTTCCGTTTAAACGATTTCATCAAAATGCGGCCTTTTATTTCACTATGGTGATAGGTTTTTTTATTTATGAGGCCTTTAAAGAAGATGTTTGTGCGCCGGTAGTCGGGGTGAGCAGCTACGCTACTACCTTGAGACGAAAAATACTTGATGTGGCTGGAAAGATTATTCGCCATGCGGATAGAACCACCCTCAAAATTACCCAAGCTGCCTGGCAGGCTCTTAATTTTTATCATTTGTGGATCAAAAGTGAAAATCCCATACCCATTGGGCAGACCTAAAAAGCCGCTCGGTTCATTTTCTTGTCAAAAAATATCGATGGTGAGGTATGCCCTAAAATGTTCCCTGTTTCTTTCTGATCTGTCTTTAATTGCATCTTTCGCATTTTGTATCAAACACACTCACTCCACTTTGGAAAATTAAGGTCTATGAGTCATAAATATTTCGTTAAACTGAGCTGTCACTTTCTGGATCAAAATAATCGCTCAATTTAGGAATGAATTATTACTACAGCGGCATTTAATTTTTAAACGAATTTAATTTAGCCAATTGTTTTTTTCTATGTGAGACATAAGCGATATAATTACGTTGAGTATGGTATTTTACAATCTCCAGGGCGTTGGTTAAACTGAGAGTTCGAAGTTCGAAAATCGTCGCTATCAACCGACGGGCTTGAGGTAAAGTCAGCATTGGGCTTTTTTTTAAAACGGATGCGTAATCGGGTCAAGAAATGCAAGGCCAGGAAGACATAAATCATATGACGATGCCAGGCTGGCCAAGAGCGGTGCTCATAATGATCCATTCCCACTTGGTCTTTGCCTTCTTCAAAACATTGTTCAATCGGCCAGCGCAGAATAGCGGCCTGACACAGATCGGACCAGGGGGTATCGGGCGAAGCATTAGAGAAGGCATATTTGATTTGGCCATCAAGATTGCGGCGCAAAAAGAGCCACAAGGGATAAGAAAGGGGAAGTCCATCTCGGGAGGGATAGACCCGAAGGCAAGTCACCTCGGCCAGGATAGGGCCTTTAGCCCCTTCGGTCAAGACCACTCTTTTCCAGCGAAGGTGAGGTCGGCGAGCGATATCGGCTACGGTTTGGGGACCCAATTGATCCGGCAACAACCGTCGTTTTTTAGGTCGGGGACCTCGACCGGAGTAAGCCGGGATCTCCGACGGAGGTTTTTTAAGAAACACGCGGGTGTTCGAACGGATTGCGGCGAAATAAGTATACTCCTTTGGCAAGGATTCCAGAAAGTGAAGATCGGATCCGAAAGTGCTGTCAAAGCCAATCCAGCGAGAGGGGAATAACTGAGTTTGGGTGACTTCCTGGATTAAGTCTTGAGCAATCTCTATCTTGGTTTGAAAAACCAGATCTCCAGGAACCCAATTATCTTTTCGCCGTTGTTCATAGTCTTTAGAAAACCAGACCTCCGGAAGATAGAGTCGGCCCGTGAGCAACCCATAGCCGTTTTGACTGGTATATCCGACAAAGACCCCGGATTGACAGTTTTCGACTTTGCCTAAGGCCCCACAGTACTGGCGGGCCACCCCGACAGACTCCTTGCCCTTTTTGACAAATTCAGAACTGTCGACGGTGATCATCCCCTCGGGATCGGTTAGTAATTTGGAAACCATGACCTGATGCAGGGACTTCATGGCTTCATGATCCCAATGGTCATTTTTCATAAATCGTTGCAAAGGACGAACGCCACCGGCTCCTAAAAATTCCAGGGCTATCGGTTCAGCCGACTTGGCTTCCAGTTTACTCATCAGCCCGGAAAGATAGGTAAGCCCTTTCCGTTGATGCTCTTTACGACCATAACAGCCCTGGAATTGTTCATGAAAACGGACCAGTTCTTCGGCCATCATGGCTATATCGGTTTCGGTCAATTTCATCCAGGGAACGATATCCGGATCAAAAGGGGTATCTCTGAGAATCATCTTCAGCTCCTCCAGTTGTTGGATCGATGGAAGAGGACGATGAGCGCCGTGGGTCGGCTGGGGCTGACAGCCAATAATGGTTCGAAACCGGGGTTCTAAGACATAAACATAGACCTCCTTGGGGGCTCCATGATAGATATAACGAACGCCTTGTTTGCCATAACCCTGGGTTTGACCTACTCGCTCCCAGTTGGCCGCTTTATAACTGGTCCCTTTGAAATGTTGGGGATCGACATAGGTCTCTAAAAGCCATAGGGGAGTATGAAACTGACTCGGCCAGTCCCTCCTCACCTGATCAATGGCCAAGGACAGGACATGAGAGGCTAAATGGGGAACCTGAACCCAGGGTAAAATAAGAAAGCGGCTGTTGTTGGCTAAGTGCGGCAGGTATCTTTTTCGCTGATCCGCCGACCAGCCGATAAATCGATCCCGGGCCTCGACTTTCAACGCCGGGGCACTAAAGGATAAGGCGGCTACCGGACAATTTTGCATCAAGGCCAGGTATTTTAAGCGATGCCCTAACAGTTTTTGATAACTTAGATAATGATATTGGTGGACCAACCGGTCCCAAAGGGATTCCATAAATGATTGATGGGCCAACTTCAGACTAATCGGTGGCAACGTGTTTAAGTTTCCGCTAATAATCTCAACGGCGTTTTCTTTTAAAAAATGGTCCACCCCGGATTGAATATTGAACATGGCATACCCGCTTTCATCAACAGGGCGAACGATATCGTTTCTGCCAAAAGGGATCTTGTTCCCTGGCAGACTCAGTTCTCCTATGCCACCCACGCTTTCATTCGCCCCAACGGATATCATAATACTTGGTTCAATCCTAAATGTCTACTAAAATAATACGCT
>CAWAKF010000031.1:0-91657 GCA_963782435.1 uncultured delta proteobacterium | reverse complement strand
TTGGCCAGTAAGAAAGTTATGGCCCCGGAGCCGGCCCCTAATTCCACCAAGGTATCCAAAGGGTTCAGGGGAAGTCGATCCACCAGATCTTTGGCCTGGGCTTCATTTCTTAAAAAATTCTGACTGAGGGATTTTAATGGTGGGTAAGAGGATGAAGCCATGGAGGTCAACCCCAAAGTCGTTCGCCGTTGAGTGCCTGCGAGGGGCAGGGTTGTTTGTCGAAATTAGTTTTCATTCTTCTATGAAATCCCAGTTAAGATTGGACATCGAGGGTTAACCTAATTTTTCCTTCCTGAGCTTCTTCAAGGCGAAAGCCAAAGGAAGTAATGAGATCGGCAATCGGCCTTCCAAACAAGAAAAGTTGATTTTCCCGTTTGATCCCTTGCTCTTCCTCTAAATGACCACGAAGATGTTCATCAAAAAACAGGATATCCAGGGTTCTCCTCGGCATCGGCAAATCCTCTTTTAGCCCGGGTCAAGACCTTTTGAAGATCGTCCACCGCACATCGCTTGGCATGGGATTCGATGATCGGGATTATTGGATCATCGGGATTGAGCAGGTCTTTTCTCAAAAGAAAGGTTTGGGCTTCCAGACTTTGAAAATTTTCCGGGTTCCAGCATTCCATGATCCGGCATTGGAGCGGCCGATCTTGATAAATTCGGCATTTGTTGGTTTCCGATGCGAGGAAATGACATTCACGACTGCCTGGCTTTTCTTTAATCTTAATCCGTTCCTCGGGGAGTAAAACAAGGTCCTGGGTGGCATTGGAAAATCCGATTTCACCGGCCCCTAAGGTTACTAATTCAAACCTCTTGATAATCCCTTTATGCAGGATCGGCCTATCATCTATATATAAGGGTTGGACTGCCCTGGCGGCAGCAATCCCCACAGCCAAGGCAGTAGGGACGGGTGGCATAAGCGGTCTTTTCCAACTCCCGGCATACAGCCTCCCAACGGCGTTCCCGGTAGGTTTCAGCCCATAACGGCCAATTCTCGATCATGTCCTGATAAACCGAATTGTCCTGAAATATTGGCCAAATTTCATCCAATGAGGAGGGGGAATGAATCTCTCTCAATAAACGTTCCAAAGAATGCCTACATTCTTGGTCTCGATCGCCTCAGGACCATTGTTTTTCAATAAAGACTCATGAACCGTCATTTTTCCCTTTCCTGATTCCCTTCATAGCGAACACCCTCATTCAACGCTACAACTCTCGAACATGACTTCGTTAAATTATATAGACCTGAACGACTTTGTCAAGCAAGGGGGGTTTGTCGTTATAAGTATTCGTCCCAATTATTAGAAAAAATTGCTGCCGGTAATAAATTTCTCAATGAAGGGGATAACGTTCTTCAATGATGACGCGAAAACGGGAAAGATAAATCAAATCAAAAGTATCTTCCTTCCCAGGGAAAAGAATGACCGCCCATTGCTTGACCTTCTCCACCAATTCCAGCATTCTTCTCTCTTAAATCTCCCCGGCTCAACCATAAGCCGGCCGAATCTACCAGAAGGCGAAGAGTCCTGATCTTTTTATTTTCAAGGATGATCTCTGGATTGTCGCTCATGTTTCCACTACTTAAAGTATTTCCCGGCCGACTGCCGGTACGGTTCCAGTATCCGGGCGTTTAAATCCTCTGTTTCGGTAAAGAGGGTCTTGGGAGTGAAAATTCGATCAGGGCATTGTCATCGGTATTTAACTTTCCCTCCTGAGTTATCCTGGATACTTCATCCGGTCCTAAGATAAATCGGGACATCAGATTTTCCACATCGAAAACCCCCACCCGTTTCAAGTCCTGTTCAACTGGTTTCCATTTCATCCTCTCTGCTATCCGAGCCAGGGATAAATCGGGCTTTTGTAAAACCCACCATTACCAGATCTTTTTCTTGTGGCCGAAAAACATAGACATGGGGGAAAACCTTATGGAAAGTGGTCAAAAGGGTTTAAAACTTTCCGGAGAAATCTTATAGAGTTGGAGCCACTGGCAAAAGACCCCCTCCGGTTTTAATTTATCATATCCCAATGTAAAAAACTCCCGGGTGAACACATTGGCCACCCCGGCCATCCAGGGGTTGGATGGTTCGGAGATGATGACATCATACCGGTCGGGAGTGACCAGAAGGTAATTACGGGCATCGGCCACCTGAAGGACCAGACGAGGGTCTTTTAGAGGTTGATTGTTGAACTGATCAAAATAGTGGGTCCTTCAATGACCGCCTTCTCCAGTTCCACCAGAGTATTTTTTTAGCCGGAAAGGGGATAACCGAACCCACGGGTCACTCCGCGCCCATGCCCACCACCAGGACTTCTTCCAATCGAGGGGCCAGCAGCATGGCAATCTGACCCCCAGGACCTGTGTGGGCACGTCTCCCCGGGAAGAGGCCTCCACCTTGCCGTTGGATTTCATGTAAACGGCCCCGGTACGTCTGGATTTGTGAACACTGATGGTGCAGGTATGTCCTTCTTTATAAAATAACAGCGGATCGTTTTTAGGTTCATACATTTTCAGCAAATCCCGGCGGGAGGTTTTATCAAAATACTGCGCATAAATATAAACCCCGCTGACCATCAAGGGAGCTTTCCAGGCAGGAGGAAACCACAGGATAATCCCGGTTAATAACAGGACCGCCGGACTGAAGACCCATTTTAATCCGGGTCGGGGGGCCGGGGTGATCAATAACAGGAACAAACCCAGAAGGAGATTCAGACCGATTCCTAAAAGCAGGGTATTTCGGATTCCCCAAAGTGGGATAAGAAAAAAACCGCCGGCAAATGATCCTAGAATGCAACCGAGGGTATTGATGGTATAAATATTTCCCACCAGCCGGCTCACCCGATTTATGTTGGAAGCATAAATCTTAATGGTTAAAGGGAAAATAGCACCCATAAAAAGGGTTGGGGCCAGCATAATAAAAAAGGCCAATATGAATTTCCCGGCCAGCAGAAAATTGATAGATTGTCCGAGAGAACGATAGAGAAGAAGATACCAGTAGGGGAGCTCCTGAAAAAAAAGCAGGCTTAGAAAGGCAAAAACACCGATCCCTATTTGCAGCCAGGCCCAGACAAATCCCTGAAACCGGAGGCTATCCACCTTGTAGGAAAAAACATAGGAACCCAGGGCGATCCCCACCAGGAAGGTGGTCAGCATAATGGTAAACCCATAAACCGAAGAATCTACTAAGAGGGAGAGGGTCCGGCTCCAGGCCACCTCATAGATCATGGAGATAAATCCAGACAAGGAAATACCCAGCACCACCGACCAGATGACCCCTCTCGGCATAGGGGAGAATGGGGTCGTCTTAGATTGGCCGGGTTCTTTCTCTGCAAAAGATGGTAGCCTTTGAGGAGTTGGAGGGGCAGGGTAGTGACGGATGAGCCAAAAGATGCTTAAAGCGACCAGAAGATTGACTGCTAAGGCAATTCCCAGAGTTCTATTTACCCCCAATAGGGGAATGAGGAAAAAACCGCTCAAAGCCGTCCCTATCACTGCACCGAAGGTATTCAGGGCGTAAAGGCGGCCGATGGTAACCCCCAAAGTAGTATCCTGCTGAACGGCCCATTTGCTCAAGATGGGTAGAGTGGCGCCCATGCAGGTCGTCGGGATAACCAGAACCAGGGAACCAACAGAAATTGTACTAAAGTAAATCCTAAAAAATTAGGATGGAAATGTACCCAGAGGACCCGATAAGCGGGTATCAGGAAAGAAAAGAGCCAGGGGATCATCAAGGCATAGAGACCTATAAGGCCTTCAAGAATACCATAATACAATAAAGGGCGTTTTTTTCGATCCATCATCCGGCCGAAGAGATAACTCCCCAGGGCCAGCCCCCCCATGAAAGAAGTCAGGACCGTACTGACGGCCAGGGTGGTCGAGCCAAATATCAAAATAAGCATCCTCAACCAAAGGACTTCATAAAGAAGGCTACTGAATCCTGACAAGAAAAAGCATAAAAGAATAGCGGGGCGGATCATAAATAGAATCCTCTTTCTTAATTAGTGTCTGACCGAAAACCCCAATTTTTTGAGATACGCTGGCATACGAAAAAATACTTTTAGGAGTTAAAATGTGTTCGCGCATCCTCTGGAAGGCGGATAACTGATTTCAAGCTTGGTTTTAGTGAATTTTGGAAACACTTCTCCTCTATCCCATTTTTTATGTCGCTTTGGTTACCGTCTCAGGCAGCCAGTTTTCTTTTCCGCTTCAGCCTCCTAAGTTCCCTTTCTCGTTGCAGTGATCCCAGTTTCTGAAGGTTGCGCGCCAGCACTGCCAGCGCAACATAGCGCTTGAAGCCGTTCAATCCATGATCCAAACAACGATCCAGACCGTGATTCTCAAGCGCGTTGATCGCCGATTCCACGGCCGCGTGCTTGCGCCGGGATTCGACAAAGGGCTCCGAGTACTCGATCTGTTTATCGCTTCTGGACAATTTCCCCTTCTTGGGAAGCACGGCCTCCTCCAGCAACACCCCAAGATCGCTTCTGTTGGCAGGGCTATAAAACCCTTTGTCAAAACTGCACACCGCCAATGCCGGAAATCTCCGCTGGGCTTCGGCGACCATTGACACCGCCAGGTCGACATCCTTCTCGTGTTCCATCACCTGATGATGCATGATAAAACCATACTGATCTTCCAACACACAAACTCCCAATCCAAGCTCCTGAGACACTCCGGCTTTTCCCTTAGATATCCATTCCGTATGCTCTTCAAAAATCGAAAACACCTTCTCCTGGTGGGCAATGGCGCTACCCTCCAAAACGCGACGTCGAATCTGATCGATCTGACGTTCCGCATGAGCGATATATCCTTCAATGACCATTATTTGGGCCATCGTGCCCATATCCAGCACATTCAAAACACCAAGGCTGGCCTGGGCTCGCTGCACATAATGATCAACCAAATCCACGTATTGCCGATGCGCCTCGATAATCAACTGCTCCCGTTGAGCCTTTTTCGCACCATCCTTTGATGACGAATGTTTGAGCCGGCGCACCACGTTAAATTGCTTCCGGATCTTTTTGAAAATATGCCGATACTGCCGCCAATCGGTGACTCCCAACTGATCACAAAGCTCCCCGATCAGAAACACCACCTTACGGATGGCATCCAATAGCAAGTTGATGTCGGTAGGATAATGAACATCGGTTTCCACCACAAACGAATCACAACGTCCCTTCAGCCGAAATTCCCCTTGACCACCAACCCGATCGTGTCCGGCTCTTACCACTATCTGATTGATTTCATCGAGCAGATCCAGAGTGAAAAGCGCCAGGTTGTCTTTCAGCGACTGCAAACTGTATTGTTGATCAAATTCATAAATCGTATGCCCCAAAAACTCTCGCACGGTCTTATGCTCATTGGAAATGTTGTGCAGCTTGTCGTAGTCCCAGTTGCAGTTCAATCGCAAGGTCCCCAGTACCAATATCTTCCACAGATCCATCCCGGGTCGGCCGTTGCCCATGTCCACATGGGAAGGTACGATGTTTTTCAAAACTCCAAATACCTCATCCCGCAAACGGCGGTCCCTATAAATCGTCTGCAAGCCCATCAACAATTGCGGTATTTCGTCCCGGCATTTGAGATCGATGTCGATGCTCGAAATGTCCACCTGGCCAATTTTCAGTTGATTCTCGATCACTTTTCGCATACCATTTCACCATGAAGATTTTCCGGGTTTTACTCAAAACGTCCGATTCGCGAAAATCGGTCGCAACCAATATTTATATCGATATCAATAAGATATATACCAGTTGCGGGTAATCGGCGCAAGTTCTTTTTGCACCAACCCGGAAAATCTTCACTGATAAAATCTGCCGCAACAAGCTGTCTACATTGACACTTGTCGCTTTCCCTTCAAGCACTAATTAATAAAGCTCTTTAACAAAATAAAGGTAGGAAGGCAAGGGAAACCATGCCATTACCTCTCTGACCGAGGTGAAGTTTTCCCAATAAAGAATCGGCCGGGTTTTTCGGGAGGCCATAGACCAAAAGGCTTGACTTCCAGGGGCAATCCCGGTATAACCAACTAAAATATTTAAAGAAGGAAGATTATTGATGAAAGCCCTGGTGCTATCCGGAGGAAAAGGGACCCGATTGCGGCCCATCACTCATACCATGGCCAAACAGTTGGTGCCTGTGGCCAATGAACCTATTCTGGGCTATGTTTTTCAACACCTCATGGAGGCCGGCATCAAAGAAGTCGGAGTGGTGGTTGCCCCGGAAACCCAGGCTGACGTCAAGAGCTTTTTAAAGAATGGCGACCGCTGGGGTTTGCGGATACAGTATATCCTCCAAGATAAACCTATGGGGCTGGCCCACGCCGTGAAGACTGCCCAACCTTTTTTAGGGTCTTCGCCTTTTGTCATGTACCTGGGAGACAATCTTCTGGCTGAAGGGATTAAAGATTATCAGGAACGATTCTTGAAAGATAATCTCGATGCCTTTTTATTCTTAAAAGAGGTGGAGAACCCCAAGGCCTTTGGGGTGGCCGTCCTGAATAAGAAAGGGCATATCACCCGTCTGATCGAAAAACCTGAAAAGCCTCCTTCCAACCTGGCCCTGGTAGGGGTTTATTTCTTTTCTCCCAAAATTCATCAGGCCATTAGCCACATCAAGCCCTCGGCCCGGGGAGAACTGGAGATCACCGATGCCATCCAGGAACTTATGAACATGAAAGGCTTGGTCAAAGGACATATTCTGGAAGGGTGGTGGCTGGATACGGGGAAAAAGGATGATTTCCTGGCGGCTAACACCACTGTTCTGGATGATTACATTAAACGGGACATCTGCGGGAAATGCGACAGCAAAAGTCAAATCATCGGCCGGGTCCGTCTGGGGAAAAAAAGCAAAGTGATCGGCAGTATCATTCGGGGGCCGGTGGTAATCGGAGAAGGGGCCCAGATCATTCACTCCTTTATCGGGCCCTACACGACCATCGGACCTAACAGCCGAGTAATTCATTCAGCCATTGAACATTCCGTCTTGATGGCTGATTGTCTGGTAGAAAATATTATCCGCCTTGAAGACAGCCTGATCGGGCGAGAGGCCCATGTCACTCAGGGGAAAAATCATTCCAAGGCCCTTCGCTTGATGATCGGCGACAATGCCGTGGTGGAAGTGTAACAAAGCTCATAGCTTATGGCTGACAGCCGACAGGAGAAAGCCAGTAGTCGCTTTTTGAGTTTATTGGGTTCATTGAGTAATTAAGGGTCTCAAAATAGTCTTGACATGAAAGGTTGTGATTCGAAATAGATTGAGGACCGGGGAGGTCTTCTTTTGGGGGTTGTCCACCCTGAACCTGGAAGCTTCTTTGCCGGGCAAATTGTTTAAGTAAATCTGAAGCAGGCCTTCACCAGTGCCAGTAACAGGCTACGGTGTACCTGGGGGCCTCCAGGCCTGCCTCGAATCAAACATCGCTGGACTGGCCGGGATAGAGGGCGATAAATTACCCTTTGGACAATCCCCAAAAAGAAGACCTCCCCAGTCCTTTTTAGTCAATATTATTTTGAGACCCTTAATAGCTGGTTTGTAGCGTTCAAGGAAAGATAAACATGCCGAACCCAATAACTCAAGGAACCCGATAACACAAATAACCCAACGAACCCAAAAACCCAACAGGCCAGATAGACAAAAGGACCCTTATGAGTAAAACCATCTTAGTCACCGGCGGGATGGGGTTCATCGGCTCTAACTTTATCCGCCACTATTACCAAAATCATCCGGAAGACTATATCGTCAACCTGGACCATTTGACCTATTCGGCCAATCCCGAAAATCTGACCGATTTTTCCACCGATCCCCGTTACCGCTTTATCCAGGGTGATATATTGGATGAGAGCCTGCTCCATCAGCTCATTCGGGACTTACCTTTCCAGGCTGTAATCCATTTTGCTGCCGAGTCTCACGTGGATCGTTCCATCCTGGGGTCCAAAGAATTTATCCGAACCAATGTCCTGGGAACCCACACCTTATTGGAAGTTTTTAAACAATATTGGCAAGAAAATCTGGGAGCGGATCCGGAGTTTCGTTTCCTCCACATCTCCACGGATGAGGTTTACGGCGCCCTCGGGCTGGAGGGGATTTTCACCGAAGAAACACCCTTCCACCCCAACTCACCCTATTCGGCCAGCAAGGCCGGTGCCGACTTGTTGGTCAGGGCATATTTTGAAACCTACTGTTTTCCGACCCTGATTGTCCGCCCTTCCAATAATTATGGCCCCTTTCAATTCCCGGAAAAATTTATTCCCTTGATGATAACCAATCTATTGGAAAATAAACCCATCCCGATCTACGGACAGGGTAATAATGTTCGTGACTGGCTATTTGTGGAAGATGCCTGCCGGGGTATTGATCAGGTCCTTAAGCAGGGACGAGCCGGTGAGGCCTACAACATCGGAGGTGAATCCGAAAAGGCGAATATCGACGTGGCCCGCCAAGTCCTTTCCTTTTTAAATAAAGGAGAAGAACACCTTCAATTCGTCACCGACCGCCCTGGGCATGATTTACGTTATGCCTTGAGTAATGATAAGATTAAAAAAGAAACCGGCTGGCACCCCGGGATGCCATTCTCGGAAGGCCTCGTCCGGACCGTCCAATGGTATCAGGATCATGCCGACTGGTGGAAGCCTCTCAAAGACCGGCTGCAGCAGGAAAGCAAGGGTTTCTGGAGTAAGCCATGAAGATTCTGGTGACCGGCTACCCTGGATTATTGTCCAACGACCTGGTGCCCATCCTGCAAGCGGATCATCAAGTGTTCCCCTTATCCATTGGGGACCTTGATATCACCCGGAAGGGAGAAGTCTTTAAAACCATAGAAACCCATCTTCCGGATGTGGTCATCAACTGTGCCGGCTATACGGCGGTAGACCAGGCGGAAAAAGATTGGGAAGAAGCTTTTAGGATCAATGCCCTGGGGGCCCACCACCTGGCCCTGGCCTGCCGTCAATTTGGGGTGATCCTTTGTCAAATAAGCACGGATTATGTTTTTGACGGCCGGACCAGCCGCCCTTACCAACCTTGGGATGTTCCCAATCCAATCAATATCTACGGGGCCTCCAAACAGGCCGGGGATTTTTTCATAGGACAACTGCTGACCCAATTTTATATCATCCGGACCAGTTCCCTTTATGGAAAACACGGCAACAATTTCGTACAGGCGATTATTGACAAGACCCAAGAAAATGCACCGTTAACGATTGTGTGTGATCAGGTTATGTCCCCCACCTGGAGCGTCAATCTCTCAAAAGGTATTTTGCAGGTCCTGGCTTCGGGTAATTTCGGGATTTATCATTTGACCGATCAAACCGAGGGAGGAATCAGTTGGTATGATTTCAGCAAGGCTATATTTAGAATCAAGGGGTTGAAGAAAGAAATCCTTCCCATCCATTGTCAGGATCTTGATCGACCGGCTCCTCGACCGGCTTATTCGGTTTTGGACATCCAATACCTGACTCTGGCTACAGGATATCGTCCCCTTCATTATCAGGAGGCCCTGGAGCAATTTCTGAAATGAAAGAAGACCCTTCACTGGAACAGTCTCTAAAGGAATGGACCGAACTATTTGCTGATCCGGCCTCGAGCCTGTCTGCTTTTTGGGGACCAGAAAATGGAGAAGGTTCGGCCTTTTCACCCGGTCCGTATTTGGCCCTGTGGTTGGACTATTTTCTGGTGGCCGGAGATAAACCGGTGAAAGAAAAATGGGCTGCCCTTGCCCCCGATAAGCAGATCGATTTGGGGATTGCCCTTCTAAAATGCTATCTGGTCCAACCTCTATATATCCGGCTTTCCAGGGAAGAAAAAGGTCCAGTTATAAAAGCGCCTTTGATCCTGGAAAGTCAGGGAAAATTCTTCCGGGTCGAGCACGGCACCGGAACAAACAAGAAAATTGAATTATTATACCCCTTGGACCATCTGCGGTTCTGGCCGGAATTGTTTGGATTATATCAAGCGAATTTTTTCTCTTCGGAAAAAGTTGTCAAAACCCTTTCCCCGGAGATCATCCTGGCGTCTTCTTCCCGTCTGGAAAAAATCAGACGCCGGGCTGAAACCCTTAATTCCTTTTTTTTGAAAGGCAACCAAAAAGAAATTCCTGTAGATAAAAGGCCGGAAGATCCGGTTAAAATCAAGAACGCCCCGGAAGATATTTCCGGACAAAACCAGGGAGACGTTCATCCCCCCGATAAGATAGAACCCAAACAGCCCCCTCTTATGGATTTAGACTGTCCGCCTTCCCCCCTACTGCCGCCCAAGAAACGGAAAAAGAAAAAATCCTCAAAGGATCAGATGGAACTGTTCTCATAAAGGAGGTCCTTGATGAAAATTACCGATAACCTCTATGCTTTTATCTGGCGCAATCCCCAGGCCAATAATTGCAACACCTATCTAATTAAAGGGGCCGGTACAATTCTTATTGACCCGGGGCATGTCCATCTTTTTGACTATGTCCGGGCCGGGCTTTTGGACTTAAAACTTACCCCCGAACAGATAAACCTGATCATGATCACCCATGCTCATCCGGACCACATGGAATCCGTCTCCCTGTTCAAAAAGCCCACCTTATTCACTATGGGCTTGGCTGAGTTTGATTTTGCCAAACAATGGCTTAACCGGTTTGGCCGGGACGCGGGAAAAGGCTTTGAACCTGACTTCTTCCTGCAGGATGGGGATCTTACCATCGAAGACCTGAACTTTCAGATCATTACAACCCCCGGGCACTCACCGGGTTCTATTTGTCTCTATTGGCCTGAACATAAGGCCCTGTTTACCGGGGACTTGATTTTCAATCAGGGGGTGGGGCGGACCGACCTTCCGGGTGGAAACGGGGCCCAGTTAAAAGAGAGTATCATGCAAATTGCCTGCTTGGATATTGAATACTTACTCAGCGGTCATGGGGAGTTGATTAAGGGTAAAAAGGCCGTGGAAGCCAATTTTCGAATGATAGAAAGCACCTGGTTTGATTATCTTTGAAGATCATTAAAGATCGATTAAGTTCTCTTTAAGGGACTTCTTTTCCTGATCCATGAATCGGATCCAGGAGGGATCGCGGTCCAGGTTGGGTAAAACGGCCGAGCCGGAAATCCTCTGGTCTGATAATCGCTTTATGGATTGATCCGACAACCGAATCTTTTCTCTCTCTACTTTTTGATTGAACCCCTTCATTATTTTTAAAAAGGGGCCGAGAGGCACTTCCAGAAGTTCAGAGATTAATTGAAGTCGTTTCTCGGGATCCTCTTCCGGGTCCATGGGGCCGATTATTTCCCGTTGTAAAATTTTTTTCCATCCTGTGGGGGCTTCCTTACTAAAGAGCTCGCTCTTCACCTTGTCCATCTCTACCCATCCGTCCAGGAACTTCTGGACCCAGCCTTTGGCTTTTTTCAACCACTCCTCATGCTGAATTTCTTCCTTTTCCTTCGGACTCAAGGTCAGGCCTTTAGTCTTTTCCATAATCAGGTCCAGGGTACTCTTGATCTCGGCCATTTAACACCTATTGTAAAATAAAAATTTTGAATTTTACTTATAGTATCTCTTTTCGACATTAAGAAGTCAGAAAAATTTTTTAAATCTTTTTAAGGATTCATCCTCATTCTGTCTCCTGACTCCTGGATTCTGGATTCCAAAATCTTTTTTTATTTTTTGGTCTTTCTCGTCACCCGTCACATTTCTTTAGGCATGACCGACAGTGTCACCAAGCAAGCTGATATCAATCCCCAAAAGTTTTGCCGAATGCTCCCAACGTTTTTCCGGCTGAGTTTTAAAAAGGATGGGTTCGTTCACCGGACTGGTAAGCCAGGCATTGGCCATGATTTCCGATTCCAACTGTCCGGGGCCCCAACCGGCGCAACCCAGTGCGAGGATAAACGAATCCGGCCCTTTCCCCTGGCCAGGGCAGCCAGAATATCTTTGGAGTTACTTAAGGCCAGAGTAGGGGTAACCAGATGAAAACTCTCCCAATCAAAAGGGGGGCCATGAAGAATGAATATCTGTCCCTTGTGAACCGGGCCGCCTAAATACACGGGGATGGCACCCAATTGGGGAACAGGATCCAAACCCAATTCCTGAAAAATCATCGTACCGGTCAATTCAGGCAATACCCGGTTTATCACCAGTCCCAAGGCCCCTTCCAGTGAATGTTCGCAGATGCAGGTTACTGTCTGAAAAAAATTCGGGTCCAGCAGACTGGGCATGGCGATCAGGAATTGTCCTTTAAGGGAAATTTCGGTCTCCTTTTTCCAACTCATAAGGCCTCCAGCATTGGTTTTATGTATTTTATGGTTTATCAGAAGGCTTGTCAAGTGGGCTAAAAATAAGGTAATGTAGCTTCGATTTAAATCTATGGCAAGTTTCGTTGAACTTTTTCTGTTATTAACTTTTATAAAAGGAAATAACCATGATCAAACCTTTTGATGGAAAAACACCTAAAATTGCCGAATCCGCCTATGTCTGCCAGACCGCTTTTATCATGGGAGATGTGGAGATCGGAGAACAATCCGGGGTCTGGCCCGGTGTGGTGATTCGGGGGGATTTCTCCTCGATCAAAATAGGATGCGGGACTATTATCGAGGATAATTGCGTGGTCCATTGCGGTGCGCCCATGGAAGTCGGAAATAATGTCATCGTTGGGCACAGTGTAGTCTTACATGGGAAAAGGATTGGGAATAACACCCTTATCGGGAGTAACTCCACCATACTCGACAATAGCGAGATCGGTGATTATTGCGTCATAGGAGCGGGCTGTGTAGTGAGTCCGGGGATGAAAATCCCGGACCGTTCATTGGTCATGGGCGTTCCGGGCAAAATCCAGGGAGAGGTCAAATCCGGTGTCATGAAACGGCTCGAATCCGGGAATCAATCCTATCTGGCGTTTTTTGACAAATACCGGGAAGCCGGGATTTAACTTTGAAGAGAACGAATTCATTCGCCGTTCTATAATACGAGATCCTGAATGTATATTAACCACCCCTCTGGCAGTAAGTTTGAGGATAAAAGGTCTTGGCGGGTTTATTGAATTACGCCCTCCTTTTTAAATCCTTCGATTTCCTCTTGGGAAAAGCCCAGCTCCCCCATGATTTCTGAAGTATGCTGACCCAGGGAAGGTGCCAGTGAACGGGTACCGGCCGAATGGGTACTGAAGTGAATGGGGTAACCGGCAATCCGGAAACTTCCAACCTCCGGCTCTTGAAAATCCACCATATATTGGTTGACCAGGGCCTGGGGATCGGTTGGAATCTCCGTTACATGCTGCACCGGGCAGAACATAAGCCCTTTGTCCACAAAAATCGCCATCCACTCATCACTCGTTTTGGTTTTAAATATCTCGTCCAGGAGTTCAATAAGCTCGACCTGGTTTGTCCCGCGGCTGTCGGTATCGGTAAAGCGGGGATCGGAAAGCCAAGGTTTTTGTCCAATCGCCTCACAGAATGTGGGCCAATATTTTTCCTCCGGGTGGTGGGTGCAGATAATCCATTTCCCGTCCTTACAAAAATACCTGTTTCGTAAAGGAGAATGGACTGTCCGATCTTCAGGGACGATTGGATCTATCCCCAGAAGGCTGTTGATCATCAGGGCTATGCCGTTGAGCCACTGCCCCGTGCTGTAAAGGGACACATGGACTTCCTGGCCCATGCCGCTTCGTTCCCGGGTAAAAAGGGCCGTCATGATCGCATGACTGGCGGCGATGGCCGTAGCCTGATCCAGCAAACCAATATGCATCAGTTTAGGTTCCGGGGCTCCTGTAGCAAACAGCAAGCCGGACCGCGCCAGCCCCAGGGGATCGAAAGCTCCCAGGTCCGACATTTGCCCTTCCGGCCCGTAACCGGAAACATTGGCATGGATCAGGCGTGAATTAAGACTCTGCAGGGTTTGGTAATCGAGTCCCAGTTTCTTCTTGGTGGACTGGCGCAAATTTGTCAGGAAGACATCGGTGCGGGCGACCAGTTGTTCAAAAACCCTCCGACCTTTGGTCGATTTAATGTCCAGGCAGATCGACCGTTTGTTCCGATTCGAGTAATGGAAGATGGCATTGTCTCCACTGGGCATCTTCGTGTCCAGAGTACCAACTCGGGTCCAATATCGGGCGGGGTCTCCGGTCATTTCTTCTATTTTAACCACTTCCGCTCCAAGATCACCCAATATGGCACCGGCCCCCGGACCGGCATGAAACACACCATATTCAAGGACAAAAATGCCCTGAAGGGGAGAATTTTTAACATAATCGCTCTTGCTTGATTTGGTCATCAACCGGCTCCTATCTTTTAAGGCTATCTATTACCTTGGCAAAGCAGGTTTATTCAAAAATTTTATCAGGGTAAGGTTATTTTGAATCACCTTATTAATTTGATATCCCTTTCTTTATTGATAGAAAGAATGTAAGGGAAGCCGGGATGGAGGTCAAGAGGAAAAAGGTTTGATGACTTATTCTCGCAGGTCTAATAATAATCTTGGCTTGAAACGTTTTGGTTCATATTAGGCTGAAGACCGGAGGGGTTTTAGTCAATATTATTTTGAGACTCTTGATAACAAGGCAAAAAAAACCGGCATTTGAAGGCAGATATGATCAGGAGCTTGAGCGGTAAGATACCTAAAATAGCCGATTCCGCCTCTATCCGCGAGGCCGCCTCCGATGGGACTGTAATCATCGGGGATGGCGTTGTCATGGGCCATGGGGCTGTCAGCAACTGCCATAAAATAAGCAATCATGTCCTCATCGGCATGAATGCCACCCTGCTGCATGATGCCAAGAACAGCGACTACTGTATCATAGCTACCGGGTGTCTCGTCAGAGAAAGAATGAAAATTCGCGACCGGTTCTTTGTACCTTGTACTCGGCCTTCCGGGAGAAATCAAGGGTGAGGTGTCCGCCGATCAGCATTGGTGGATAAATGAAAGCCCGTCCATCTATTCTCAACTTTCCAAAGAATATAAACTTGAAGGGCTGTAGTTATTCTCTTCATTTTTGTTCTGAGAAGCGGTCTGGGGTCTTCTTTTTGGTCATTTTTAGAGTTAACTGCTTTCTTTCCGGCGACCCTACGCCACCCTATCATGGATTTCCCCAGAATCCGGACCACAAAAAGAAAAGAACAGTTAAAAAAGAGATATCATTGAGGTATAATCACCTGGGCTTTTCCGACGGCTACTTTATCTCCATCCTGATCAGTGGTCCACAATTCAACCGTCACAAAATCTTTTCCTGTCTTCACGGGGTGGAGCTCGGACACTTCACCGCCATAGATACAGGTTGAATTGACCGGTACGGGCTTAATCAGTTTGGCCTCAAAGGTCTTTAGGGTTCCGCCGGAAGAATAGGCCCAGTTGGTAATAACCTTGGATAAGAGAGAAAGCGTCATTTGTCCATGCTGCACGGTTTCTGGAATACCAAACACCTGTGATTTTTGGCACCATTCAGGCGAACAATGAACCGGATTCATATCGAGCGAACCTACCGCGAAGTGCCAGATGTCTTCCTGACTCAAATGCTGTTTAACTGTCGGTAATTTATCTCCACATTTTATGGATTCAAAAGTAAGTTTATTTTCCATTTTTTCGATCCTTCCGGAATGATTGAGTTTTGCATAAATTGTACATATGGCTCAGGCCTCCAGGGCATGCTCTCCCTTTAAAAATCTCTGGACGTCGGCCTTGGTCCTGGGCAAAATTAAAGTACTATAGTATATCATTTTCAGGTTCCCATATTGATCATAGATCCGGGACAAGGCTCTCATATAGTATTTCCCTCTCTTGATCCATTTATCATAGCTGGTTAATTTAAGGGTCAGGATATCTCCCACCCTTATGGGGTCATAATACTCAATGATTTGTCCCGGGTTTCTGGCTCCCGGGGTCCTATTCCAACTGCCATGTCCCCCTCCCTTCAAAAGGAAAAACCTGATCTGAGTAACAAAGAGAGGATGGGCCACGATCCCGTCATGGCCGCATTGTTTGGCATAGTCCTCATTATAAAAAATCGGATTATCGTCAGGGACCGAGGCGGCAAAGGCTTTCAGGTCTTCGGCTTTCACTTCAAATTTGGTGGGTATTTCACTCTCCTCACCAATTTGTATCTCATCCCAGAATTCATATTTATCGATCTGCTTTTCATCAAGAAAATCAGGCGTAAACTCTTTCTGTTTTTGTGTGGTGTAATATTTAGCCATTTCTTCCATGTAATCCATATTCATCTCCTTTTTAAAACCTGGTTTTGATGAAAACGTAAAAAGTCAGTTGTGCAAAATTAGCATAAATGTCTGGAAGATTAATAAAGGCCGGTTACTATCCTTATTTTTTCATTCAGGTCTTCAAGAAGATCTTCCGGCAAGACCCCCATCTTTTTTCCCTGGATTCTTTTTTTGTCTATACAACGTAATTGAAAAACCTTTATTTTGGAAGCATAAGGGGAATTAGCCGTTCCCTTGGGAAGGTGAATTTCATGAAAAAATATTTTTTTCCCTTCCACCTTGGTTATAGGGGCAACAATGATCAAGGGGCCGCTTTGGTTGGCTGCATCCGGGGAAATAATGACACAGGGACGGACTTTTTTTATTTCCGAACCGATGGTCGGATCTAAATTAATCCAGTATATTTCCCCCCTTTTAGGATAGCTCACTTCCAACCCTCCAAGGTTATAGGCTCCCATTCTTCATTCACCGCCAAGTCTTCCTTTTGGGCTTCAGCACAAGCCTGGGCCAGATCCCGGTCAATCCGTTTTCTTTTTAATCCTTGCAGGTAGTGCTGACAGGCTTTAACCAGAAATTCTTTTCTGGTTGAAAAAGGATTACTTTGATCAATCTCATAAAGAAGTTGTTTTTCAAAAAAAACAGTAGTCTTGACAACCGGCTGATCATAGGTTTTGGTTTTCATCTAACATACCCCCAGGAAGCCATATTTATTTACTTATAAATATACTCTTAAAATTGAGTACGTCAAGAAAAAAAAGAAGTCCTGGAAGAAACGAAGGTTCGGTAGAAACAAAAGTCCAATGGTATAATAAAACAAAAAGCCCGTTTTCAATCGATCAAAATTGAAAACGGGCTTAAGAAAAATTCCCAGCGGGATCCTACTTCCCATCCCGCTTCAGCGGGACTGCCCAGGCAGTACCATCGGCACAGAAGGGCTTAACTTCCGTGTTCGAGATGGGAACGGGTGTGGCTCCTTCGCCATTGCCACTGGGAAACCGTATTACCATTTCGGATTTCTGATTTCGGATTTAGGTTCCCTGTCATTCTGTGGCATGGGGGTTTATATCACCGGAAAAGAAAAAAGGGGAATTTTGATGTATCCCGGGAGAAGTGATTTACATTTGGAAGGATGGAAATAATTTTTCGTAATCAAATCCAATAAGTTGAAAAAGCAACTCAATTCAGAACCAACCTCCCGGTCAATACACTATTGCCTTATTCCCGTTGAGACTCTAAGGACAAAACAATGGAAAATCATCAAAATTTTCCTTGACTGAGGAATTGCGGTCGTGCAGTTGATTGTCTGGTGTGAGATAGTTTCCTGGTGGCTATGGCAAAGGAGCCACACCCGTCCCCATCCCGAACAGGTCACCCCGTAGTGGGGAGAGAAGCGGGGTCAATTCTTTCATATTGCTATGATAAAAGAGGGAAATGGTTAAGTTATTAAGTTTCATCCGCTTGAGTTGGTTTTTTATTATAGGATCAAGGGGTAGTTTGACGACTATTGTGCAGAGAAATGCATAATAGTTTTGACTTTTGTGCAAAACTATGCTAAATAGTCAGACATGAAAAGATACCTTTATGATCCGATAAAGAAAGATCTGCTCAAGAAAATGGTCATTCTGACCGGTCCCCGGCAGGTGGGCAAAACATGGCTGGCCAAAGCTCTGATGCCGGAATTCCTATCACCCCAATATTTGAATTATGACAATATCGCTGATGCCAGAATCATTGATGCTCAGTCCTGGCCACTCAAAAGCGATCTACTTATCCTTGATGAAATCCACAAGAAGCGGGAATGGAAAAGATTCGTTAAAGGCTTTTTTGACACGCGATCGGAAAATCAGGCTATTCTTCTTACTGGCAGCGCGAGACTGGACACCTATCGACAGTCCGGCGAGTCCCTGGCAGGACGCTACTTCCCAATGCGTCTCAATCCGATCTCCGTTCGTGAACTCAAAGGCACCCTGCCTCCCGATGAAGCCCTGCCGCTTCTGAACCGACTAGGCGGCTTTCCGGAACCATTCCTTCCGGTTCCGAAACGGAAGCCGCCCGCTGGAGAAATCAGTATTATACCGACCTGATCCGGGAAGATATCCTGGAGTTCGGCAGGTTGCAGGAGGTCAGATCTATGCGGCTCCTTCTTGAGCTTCTTCGCTCACGGGTCGGGGCGCCGGTTTCTTATACTTCGATTGCGCAGGATCTGCAGATCGCTCCCAATACCGTGCGCAGATATATTGATATTCTGGAGGACCTCTGCATTGTATTTACGGTGCGTCCCTTTCATAAGAATGTGGCGCGGGCGATCCTGAAAGAGCCCAAACTGTATTTTTACGACAGCGGTTTTGTTCAGGGTGGTGAGGGAATTCAATTGGAAAACACCTGCGCGGCTTGTCTGTTAAAACACGTTCAGTATCTGCAGGACATCGCCGGTGAGGATATTGAACTCAATTACATTAGAACCAAAGACGGAAAAGAGGTTGACTTTGTGCTCAGTCAGGAAGGCAGGGCGACACATCTCATCGAGGTAAAGCTTTCAGACGATGCGCTTTCCCCGTCGCTTACTCAGCTGGCGAAGAAACTCCCTGAGGCAAAGGCTTTTCAGCTGGTTCAAAATCTCCGACGGGAACAACAGATTGGAAATATCTCCATTGTCAGTGCCGGCAAGTGGATCGGAGAGCTGTCTGCCTGAGACTAAAGGGACTTTGAGGGGAATTGAGTGATTCTGGGTGCGTTGTTATTTCATTCAAAATCCTCTGGAAATGCGAATTCGGAGGATAACCCGCCTAAGCATACACCCTTTCTTCGGTCGTCCAAGCGGCGTATTCGAGGACCTGCTTGATATCATCCGCTTGAATATACGGATAGGCCTTTATAATTTCTTCAGCCGACATCCCATTGGCAATGAGGTTGATGATAAGGGAAACGGTTATTCTCATTCCTCGAATGCAAGCGAGCCCACCCATAACTTGAGGGTCAAATGTAATACGGTCAAATCCAAACATGGTCTTGACTCCCCAATTTATTTGATTTGGTTAAGTTTTTTATTGGTAAGCGTATAAAGGAGTGAAAAAAACTGGTCAAGGAGAAAATGGTTGTTTTGGCAGGACGAACCACAAAAATAGGGTTATTGGATTCCGCAATCCGCAATCCGAAATCCAAATTTAGATCCTATTTTTCTTTTTTAACCCTCACTTGAACCAGACAACTGTTACAGGGGAAGGCCCCGGCGGGGGATTTTTTATCTATGGTCAGCACATTCACACAGCCCCCTTGATCGACGCCCTGCTCGTCGGAATCGTACCAGGTTCCGGCATCCAGGCTGACAACCCCATTCATGATGCGATCGGTTACCTTGACCCTCCGAATCATTTCCCCCCGTTCATTAAAAACACGAACTTCATCTCCCGACTTCACCCCTAATTTGGCGGCATCTTCCGTGTTAAGCCATAGTTCATCGTCGGCTATGGCGTTGAGCCGTGCAACATTGTCCAGGGAAGAGTTGACTCTTGCTTTGGAATGAGGGCTGACCAATTGAAAGGGATAGTCTTTAGTCAAGGGGTCCGTAGGTCCCTCCCAGGGGGCTATGTATTTCGGTACGGGAGGAATCAAAGGATCGTTCAGTTCGGTGATTTTTTGGCTGTAGATCTCAATCTTTCCGGAGGGTGTTTTAAAAGGATGATTGGCCGGGTCCTCGATCTCCTGACGGAAGGCTACCCAGGGTTTCTCTACGGCATGGTGATGGATCTTCTCTTTTTTAAGCTGGTCATATTCCGGAAAACCCGGATTTGAAGCCATGAAGTCATGGAGCCATTCCGCCTCCGTCTTCTCATTAAAGCCGTCTATTCCCAGCCGGGAAGCCAAATCGCTAAAGATCTCCAGATCGGACTTCACCTGTCCCAAAGGCTCTACGGCCTTTTCCATGATCAGGTTATAAGGTCCTCCGGTCCAGGGGAGTCCCAAATCCTCTCTCTCCAGAAAATGGGCTACCGGAAGAACCAAATCGGCATAGCGGGCCGTGGGGGTCATAAACAGCTCGTGGACCACAATCAGGTCCGGCCGCTTCAAAGCCTCCTTCCCCTTGTTCACGTTCGGCCATTGATTCAGCAGATTACAGCCGGTAATATAGAGGGCTTTGATGTCGCTGGGAAATCCCCCGGCCCGGCCCTTGATGAACAGGTCATAGAGATCACAGACATGAACACGGGAAAATGAACTTTTGGGTCTGGGCAATCCCCTTAAGGACCCCATGGCCATGCTATCGGTGCCTCCGGATACAAATCCCCCGGGAATTCCGATGTTGCCGGTCAGGGCCGCCAGGATGGAGACGGCCCGGTGAAATTGCTCCCCATAAGCCGTTCGCCCGGCCGCCCAGCCGGTACAGAGAGCGGCCGGCTTTTGCCGGGCGTATTCACGGGCCAGATGGATAATGGTAGCCGCCGGCACCCCGGTCCGCTTTTCAGCCCAGGCCGGAGTCTTGGGGACATTATCTTCACCTCCCATAATATATTCTTCAAACAAATCAAAACCGGTGGTATACCTTTCAATGAACGTATGATCATAGAGGTCCTCATCGATCATGACCTGGGCTATGGCTAAAAGGAGGGCCGTATCCGTAGCCGGTTTGATGGGTATCCACTGAGCTCCCAGGAGCTTAGCCGTGGGATTCAAGCGGGGATCGACACAAATGAACTGGGTCCCTTTTTTCTTTGCCTCCACCAGATAATGGATGGTATCGGGGCCGAAACGGGTCACCAGGGGATTCCATCCCCATAAAATGATCAGCTTGGAAAAAAGAAAGTTGTCCCGGGAATTTCGGGTAAAAGGGCTGCCGAAGGTCATCTGGGAAGAAAAAATAGCTGCCTCTGCAGAAGTGTTGCCCCAATAAGTGGTACACCCCCCGAAAAGTGAAAAAAAACGCCCCCCGGGACCGGTTCGGCCGGTGCTATGCAGGAGGCCGGAGGAACCGGAATGGCCCAGCCAAAATATCGATTGAGGTCCATATCGATCCTTCATGTTTCGGAGTTCCCGGGCAATGTGATCCAGGGCCTCTTCCCAGGATATGGGCTCGAATCGTCCGCTGCCCCTTTCCCCGACCCTTTTCAGTGGTGTCCGCAGCCTGTCCCGGGCATAGAGAACATTGCGCTGGGTCAGCCCCCGCGGACAGGCCTTCAAACCGGGGCCGGGCTGGTCATCGGTGGCAATCCCCTGCACTATTCCTTCTTTGACCTTAATTTTTAACAGACAACTGCTGCCGCAATCAAGGCCGCAGGTTGAGAAAAAAAGCCGATCATTGCTATCCATGGTGCTTCCCCCCGATCAGGTTTCAATTAAATATATATATAGCAGATCGGAGAATATTTTAGAAATACTGTTTTTTTTTGTTAGGATATACTTGACAAATTCGTAAAAAACCAGAAGGACCGTCACCCCCGCGAAAGCGGGGGTCCAGAACTTATTGAATTCCCTGGATTCCCGTTTTCACGGGAATGACGATAATGGGCTTCGGCGACTTTTTACAAGTCCATCATACTTGGTAGGCGTTAAAATCCGACAATAGACCTTTCCCAGGTTGATGATCAGAACTTCCACCTTGTTTTTCCGACCATCGGGTTCCAGGAGAAGCTGGCGTAGGGGGATGGTTGTAACGTCTTATTATTACCTGTCGGCAGTTTCAGGGGAGATTAAGATGTAATTTTTCATATCTTTAATTTAACCATTAGGGTTATAATAAAACCGACTATCCTGGAAATTCTCAACTCTTTTTGATATTCCCTTTTCTGCAAAAAATGGAGAAGGGCAAACTTTAATACCTACAAAAAGAAAGGGGGAATGATGGCTAATCCCAATGAAAGGCCCCTGACCGAGATCGAGGGGGGAAAAATCAGCGGTGTTTATGAAGAAAAAGGAAACATAGCGGTTTTTAAAGGGATCCCTTATGCCAGACCACCGATAGGTGATCTGAGATGGCGTCCTCCTGAACCCGTCGAACCATGGAATGGGGTGAGGGAGGCTAAAAAACATGGTCCCATGGCCTGGCAGGCCGCCAGTATGATCAAGGAATTTTTCAATGCCCTGATAGACGGCCAGGGCTGGGGAATTTTCAGAAGTTCCTTTATAAAATTCCTGTTCAATATAATGCCCACCCCCAAACAGGATGAAGATTGCCTCTATCTTAACATTCGAACACCTGACCTGACCAAAACCGCCAAATTACCGGTTATGGTCTGGATTCATGGTGGGGATCATCAGGACGGCGCGGGACATGATCCCTATTATATCGGGAATGCCCTCCCCAACCGTGGTGTCGTGTTGGTTACGATCAATTATCGCCTGGGACTTATGGGCTATTTTGCCCATCCTGAATTAAGCCTGGAATCCGGGAGAGGGTTCTCCGGGAATTACGGCACCTTGGATCAAATTGCCGCCCTCAAATGGGTAAAGAATAACATTTCCGCCTTTGGCGGAGATCCTGATAAGGTGACCATCTTCGGGGAATCAGCCGGAGGGGAATCAGTCGCCCATATGATGACCTCCCCACTGGCCAGGGGATTGTTTGAGAAGGCCATCATTGAGAGCGGGGCCAACAGCGGACAGATGTGTTTTTTAAAGAAGTCCTTTGTAAAACATGCGGCAGCGGAAAAAAAGGGGGAGGAATTTGCAAAGAAATTTGTCGGGACGTCTCAACGTCCAATCGAGGATCTTCGCCGCATCCCGGCCCAAAAACTTTATCAGTTGATCCGTCAGCTAAAAACGGTCGGCTATTTCTACCCGGTAATCGACGGATTCGTCCTGGAAAAAAGCCCCTTCGAAGCCTTTTATAACGGTGACCAGGAAAAAGTGCCGCTGCTCTTGGGCGTCAACTCGGATGAAGGATCCATCCTTTTTCCAATGTTCCAATCACCGGTCATAGAGTTGTCCGAAGAACCGTTGTCGCCATCTGCAATACCGGGGCATCTCCACCAAGCCTTTGGTGAAGACGCCGAGGCCCTTATGAACCAATACCCCGGTCTTGCGGAAGGGAAGCCTGAAGCTGGAGCGTCGTTGATGGGAGATTGTATGTTCGGTCACAAAGCCCGTTTCTAACGCGGCCCAGGCGGCCAAGGCCGGGCAACCGGTCTATTTTTATTTCTTTAACCGGGTCCCACCCTCGCCTCGTCAGACGGCTGGAGCCTTTCATGCGGCTGAAATTCCTTTTGTCCATGGGACGACGGTCCCCATCTTACCCTTAACCAAGGAGGATCAATCCTTGGTGAAAATCATGGGTGACTACTGGACCAATTTCGCCAAAACGGGTGATCCAAACAGCAGCGGGATTCCCGGATGGCCGAAATTTTCAGTCGATAACCCCCAATGGATGGTCCTTGGAAAAAAAGTCGGCCCCCTTCCAATCGATAAGGCGGGAAAGTATGATATCCTGGATCGTAGGCTTCTGCGTTTGATCGATGAGATGAAGGCATTACGAGGTGAGTAAACCTTTCGGTAGTATAAATTTGTAAAAAATCAGGGACAGCGCCTACCTATTAGGAAAAAAACATATAGACGCTGTCCCTGATTTTTTTCCAGTTTGTCTCAAAGCCACTATTTTTAGCGATAACAAAATTACCACCTAAGAGTGGAGCCAAATCGGTTGACCTGATCTATGAATGAAGATGAGACCATTTGTTTAGACTTTCCCCCGGTGGGGATTAAAATGGAAATGAGGGACGATCATAAATCATTCATTTGGCTTAAAGGGAGGATTTAAACTGATATTTTTAAATTATTGAAGCTCCCTAAACCATGGAGCAGGGAGCTTCAATTGAGGATTGACTTGAAAAAAGTTTTATGTTATGTCTATCCCTGCCTTTTTTATAAAACTTCAAAAAAGAATCTTTAGCAAATTCGCAAAAATCTAAATCTGCGTTTATATATATTATGGGGCCTCTCTTCAGCCCTTTTCGATATCCCAAAATAATTACCTTTTGTCGACGTGATTCCTATTTGAGCCTATACAGTAAAATACTTTTTTTCTGAGATAGACGCAGGAAGGTGAGCCATGACAGTAATTAATTCTTTTAATAAAACGGCATACTGGTTTGCAGTTTTGCTTTGCCTTCTATTCATCAGTATGGCATCGGTGGTTCTCGGCAGTCAGTCTTCCGGGACTATTCAAAGCGGAGATGTGAAGATTATCGGGGATGTGAAACAGAGAGTGACCGCCGGTTGGTATGGACCGAGACACCACAAAAAGGTAACGGCAAACGGACAGCGGTACAACATGTTTAAAAACACCCTGGCCCACAGGACATTACCCTTCGGGACCAAGGTCCGGCTTGTCACCCTCGATAACAAAAAATCCATAATAGGGGTTGTTAATGACCGGGGACCCTACATTAAAGGCCGAGATCTGGATGTATCCTATGGGCTGGCCAAACAACTCGGCTTCGTCAGGAAAGGAGTCGTGAAACTCTACATGAGTAAGATAGAGGATAATGACTGATTATTCCCTGCTTCCTTCCTGTCTTATTTTTCATTCCAATTTCATAATCTGAATAATTAGTTTCCATCCGGAAATGATATTTCCGGATGAGCACTAATTAAGTCAGATCATTGATTTTGATCTTGGGTAATCCGATAAACCTCCAGACAGTGTTGAAAGGACTTTTCCTGAACCTTAAGCTCTTTGTAATTCTTCAGCATTTCCCTCCGCTCCGCGGCCCTTGAAACCTTCCTACATGCCCGCAGACCCTGGAACCCTTTGGTCATCGCCAAATCTTTTGGAGATGAACCAAATTTATTTATTATTAAAATTGATTTTATGGTACAGATAAGATTATTAGTAATCAAACTATAAATTCTAATCAGGAGGTATTGTATGAAAGATCTGCTGCTTATGTATGCAAAGTACACCCAAAGGGCTGACGCCTCAGTCATCGCCTTGCTCGACGGCCTATCGGAGGAGGCTCGCAACGAAAGTAGAAAAAGTTACTACAAGACTCTCTCCGGTCTCGCCGGCCATATCTTCGGCGCACTCCCCTTTTTCCATGGTGTTTTACGCACGGCAGTACCCGCGGCGTCCTCGGCACTCAAAGCTACCGAAGGCCTCAAGGCTCCCAGGGGCGATTCCCTCGACGCGGACCAATGGGCCGAGCTTAAGAAGGTTGCCACAATTGTCGACCAGGCGACCGTCGATTTCATCGCCAACCTCAACGAAAGCGATTTCGTCCTCCCGGTCAAGGTAAAGTGGTTCGGCGGGAACCCGGACTCGGTGCCCCTACATTACCTCTTGAGCACGGTCGTCACACACGGCATCCATCACCGCGGGCAGATATCACAGATCCTGGACGAAATGGGCATCGAGCACAACTTCTCGAATCTCGATGTAGGATTCCTGCCGAAATAGAAGGATAAACGCTGTGTAAATTTTGATGTTGTGTGTCGGTTGTAGGATTGGGACCGAATCTTTGTACTTTATAACTCCTATTTTTTTTATTTGGAAAATCGGATCCAATGACAGGAGAGAGCGAGCCATTGCGTCGTGATGCGCTGCGAGTGACTGAGGAAGGGAACCCGGCCCTTATTCTCAGGACTATTTTGCGCTCATTGGAAGAAATGATTCTTGTGTTGGATGGAAACACGATCCGGTTTGAGTCTGTCAAGGAAATTACCTTACGGCATCCAATAACCGTCATTCCTTTTGACCAGCGAAAAGTTCTTGAGTTGTTTCTCGACTTGGCCCTGCAGAAGGGTCATCTCTTTCACCCAGACCGTGAATTAAATTATGGAGAGCTACTAGAGGAGGAAGCCCCTCGATGCACCTTTGACCATTCCGAACTTTCGCGGAAGAAGAGTTCATTAGGTTGCACGCTGTGCCGGAAATACGTCTGTGAATGTGGGCGGTGTCTTTGCGGTTATACGGGGAAGAATTACCTCGGGCAGGTATTTAGTTATCCACTCCTTTCGATCCCCCTGGAAGAAAGATTGGAGTATATACGGGTGGTGAGGTTCTGTGATCTAAACCTCCAACCCGTCATTCCGGCCCTCAAAAAAAGACACCTTTATTTAGTCAACCCCGGAAGTAAAGCCTAACAGAGATGTCTTGTGCGGAGGTCCGGGGAGAGAGGAACAATCGTTAAGAAATGCGAATTGGTTTGATTGCAGATACCCATATCCCGTAAAGAGGGACGTCGTTAAATAAGTAAATATATTATATAACTAAATGAGATATAAATGAATATTTGTGGATATATCTTTAATAAAGAGGATTAGGCCAATCATGGCCAAGGAATTTCTCCTGGAATATTTGTGTGACCCGCGATAATTTTTCCCTAAGAACAAAGTATCAATCTCCCGGAAAACCCTTCTACCCCTCCTGTCTACTCTATCTAAAGTTATTGGAATCCGTTAACCTATTTATTTTATGTCCTTTTTTGTTGACCACCCCATTGGGTTGTTTTCACTTGGCTATACCCTAAGAGGTCTTGAATGGCGGAGGGACCGGCATCGGTATTGAGCAACCTGGGCTCCCGGATAGGTGTACGAGAGGTACTGCCCTGTGATCGCGAAGAACAGGACGTTGTAGAAGTAGGCGACGTAGCGGCTCATGATTCTTCTTTTCCGGGCTTGGGGGTGGCGCCAGTGAGCCGCGCGGCGCCCTTGGCAAGCACCGGGCCAAGCAGCAAAACGGAAAGGAAACGGCCGGTCTGGATCGCCATCACGAGTGGCGTGTTGACGTGGGTACCGGCAGCAATGATCGCGATCGAGTCCACGCCCCCAGGGCTTGTGGCAAGGTAGGCGGTGAGTCCGTCAAGGTGCCGCGAAGTGAGTATGCGAGCGCCCAGCCGATCATGGCACAGGTCCCTACCAGGGTCGCAATTGAGGTGAACACTCGTGGCAGTGCGTGGGCCGCCTGGCGGAAGACATCGCGACTGAAGCGCAAACCAATTGACCAGCCGATGATCAGGTAGCTAACAGCAAGGAGCGGCTGCGGCAGCTCGACTCGAAGATAGCCCAGGTTATGCAGGACCGTCATAATGACCATGGGCAGGAGCAAGGGGGCGGTAGGGAGGCACAGCCGCGGCCTGAGGAGGCCGCTAATGAAGATGACCGCGAGCCCGATGGCAAAAGACGGCCAGGCGACCGGCGCGAGCCACACCGGATGATACACGCCGGCGCCGGCGAGGCCCCAGAGCCAACCCACGAACGACGCCGTTAAAACGACAAGGACGACGCGCAGGTACTGCATCAAAGCAACCAGGGGCATGTCGCCGCCGAAGGAATCGGAAAGCAGCACCATCACTGTTGCTGCGCCGGGGAAGGAGCCCCACAACGCTGTGCTGCCCGGCAGGATGCGTAGGCGGGTGAGCACCAGGCCGAGTGCTGTCGCGACAAGCAGTACGGAGAGAGCTGCGCCGCCAAAGAGGGCAACGTGTTGGCCGATGGTGTGGAACAGGTCAGGCATAAAGTTACCGCGCGATGAGGCAACCCACAACCGCCTGCGCGACTGGAAAGAGCCAGCCAGGCAACTGCAGTGTTGCCCCGCTGCCGACAAGGATCATGGCCGCACCCATCGCCCCGAGAAGGAACGCCGCCGGCAGACCGATCACATAAAGCAGAGCGACGAGTCCTTCTGTAATTAACAGGAGGAAGGGCATCGGCCAAAATCGGGGGACAACATAACAATTTTTTAACATTTTAATAAAGAAAAATCTGCTCAGCTATCACTTCAAACGTCACATTGGTCGTTTGGTCGATTTGGTCTATTTGGCTTGTCTGGTCGAAAAAAAAGGGCACACCCTATATTTTGAAGCTCCCTGCACCAAAGGGCAGGGAATCTTCCCGGCAAGGAAATTGTCTATATTTGTAGTTCGCTCACCTACCCCGCAGTAACCTGCGGGGAATACGCTCGCTATCCCTTTCAATATCAAAAATTAATTAAATGCTAACTTCACAAAATGCCGGCGAAAAAACCCTGAAAGGGCGTTCGGCGTTGGGTGTTCGACGTTCGGCGAGGCAGGAAAAAGGTGCGAGGAGCGAGGGACGATTCGAAAGGAATGAGGGATGAGGGATTATGGCCGACAGCTAAAGCAGGGCGGACCCCGCGCTATTGAATATTCTTAAGCAGCTTTTAATGTTACCTCTTCATTTTGAATAATAATTTTTAGATTTTCAGGTTTGGTCGGAATCGGCAAACATTGTTCTTTTAACAGGTTAATATGTTCAATCATTCCCCATTTTGCCTTATAAAGACAATCCTCAATGGAATGTCCTACACCTGAAAAACCTGGCAAATAAGGTGAATAGAATCCAAAAAAATCAGGGTCCTTCGTTGCCTCAATGATCAGTGAATATTCCAAGTCTATCATTTTTATTTCACCTCCATAGCTTATTTTTTGATCCCAGCGGCTTTTAATATCGCCTGACAAGTACCCTTTGGAACCTCCTTTGATCCATGATAATCAAGCCGTACTAAATTGTTCCAACCGGCCTTTCCATAATAACGAATTGACCCTTTCTCCTTTATGATCCTGAAGTCATTTTGTTCTAATATTCGAACGAGTTCACTAAATTTCATAACAAGGAGATATCAAATTTTCAAATTGCAGGTGAAGAGGTCTTAGAAAAATGTACTCAGGAAATTCAGGTAATAGTTAGAAAATAAAAGGAAAAAGGGGGAATGTCAAGAAAAAATGCAAAAACGTTCGGCGCCTGCGATTGGCAGGAGGGTTTGTCGTTCGGCGAATAAAGAGGCGTGAGGCATGTGACCAAAAGAAAGTTCGGAAGTAGGACTTAGGAGACACAGGAGGCAAGGGGCAGGGAGCAGAGGGCGGAGAGGGGGAAAGAGAAAACTCAAGCTTGAAAGCTGAAAGGGGAATTAGGGCAATGCGCTAAGCCAGCGGTCGGCAGAAGAAATAAGGATCCTTTCTTCATGGCGGGTTACCTGGCGACTGACAGCGGGTCGATTGACCAACTGGATCGCCGGCACGTTAAATAGTTTTTTCATTTTTATTAAAGAAGCAGAAGGTTCGGTTTCTTCCAGCTTAGCTTCAACTAAGAATAAGGGCTCTTTCTTTTTTCTGATCAAAAAGTCCACTTCATTTTTTTGTCGATCCCGGACAAAGTGCAAACCAAATTCACCCCGCCCCCGCTCATTCCAAAAAGTTAACGCCTGATATAAATGAAGGGCAACCATATTTTCAAACCGGGCTCCCGGGTCTGAAACCCCAGCCCAGTTATATAGATACAATTTGGGTTCTTTTTGAATGGCCCGGATTACATTTTTGCTCCACGGAGAAACCAAGAAGGCATAAAAAAAGTCTTCCAATATCCCTATCCAACTTTTCAAGGTTTCAAAAGAGACCTTAATGTCTTCCCGTAATGAATTGATGGGTAGGAGGCTGCCCACTTTGTCCGGCAATAAAGACGCCAGGATTTCCATTTGCCCTAACTGTCTGGTATGAGTAAGGTCCCGGATATCTTCACGGATAATCTGTCTGCCATAGGCCCTGTCCCAACGACGGTAGAAGGTCTCCGTTCCTCGAATAAAGGGTTCCGGAAAGCCGCTTAACGTTTCTAATGCCTTCCAACTGGGCCAATTGTCTTCCTTTTCTTCCGGCAACTCGTCAGGATTTTTTAGGAATTCGTCCAGGGATATTTTGTTGGTGGCCTGGGCGGTCAATTCATTGATAGTGAGGGGAAAAAGATGACTGAGGAAATAACGGCCGGCTAAACTGTCACCACCTTTTTGGTAAAGGTCCAACCGCCCACTACCGGTAATCAAAAAGCGGAATTCCTCTCCTGAGCGGTCATAAGCCCCCTTGAGTACATTTTTCCAATGGAGATATTTGTGGATCTCGTCAAAAACGATCAGGGGTTTGATCCCCTTTCCCCGGTCGATCTCTTCAAAAAAAGAAGGTTTCTTAGAAAGAAGGACCTGATCTTCCGGAATATCATAATTCCAGTAACGGCCGACGCCGATCTTATTAAGAATCGTTTTGGCTAAGGTCGTCTTGCCGCACTGACGGGGTCCTGAAATAAACAGCATTTGATTATATTGTTTAAGGTCGGAAAGAATTAAGGGTTGGAGTTTTCGTTCAATTTCCATGATAACTATTTTAGACTATATTAGGAAAATGTCAATGACAAATTTAGACTACGGCCTGAAAATGTTATCAGTATTATTGAAAAGAGGACAGAGCTATCGGCTCATAACTGAAAGACCACAGCGGGATTTTAAAGAAAGAACGTTCGGCGAATAAAAAAGGATAAGGCACGAGGGCGTGAGGCAAATGAAGTACGGAGTAGGGAGACTTCGGCGAGCCCTTCAACAAGACCTATCGATGAGCTCAGGTCGAGCCGTTCGGGGTTCGACGACAGGTAACAAAAAATAAATTTTAATTGACAACCCACCAAAAGGAAGGTATATTTGTTATTTCCCCTTGCTCCCATTAGGGGGCTTTATCAGCCAAAAGGAGGAAGTATGAGGAGATATGAACTTATTTTTATCGTTCAGCCTGAACTGAGCGATGAGGAAACCAAGGCCATTTCGGATCGGTACCTTCAGATCATTACGGCCCAAAAAGGAATCATAATAAAGACTGAGGACTGGGGTAAACGGCGTCTGGCCTATGACATAAAAAAACAGTCCAGAGGGAACTATATCCTGGTTGATTTCTATGGACCCGGGGCCATGATTCGGGAGATTGAACGGAATCTCAAAATTGACGATAACATACTGAAATTCATAACAGTTAAAACCAGGGACCCCTTCGATCCCGAAACTCTGGAAGAAGAAAGGAAGAAAGAACAACTCCTTCAGGAAGCCCAAATCTCTCCCGATGAAACCGAACCGGCTGAAACCCCGGAACCGGTTGTGGAAGAAATCGACCCAGAAAAGGAAGGAGAATAGACCATGTTGCAACCCAGAAGGAAAAAACGAATTTTCCCCCGCAGGAAGGTCTGTCGTTTTTGTGCCGACAGTACGATGATCATCGATTATAAGGATTCGAAATTATTGAAACACTTTACTTCGGAGCGGGGAAAGATAATCCCCCGAAGGATCACCGGAAATTGTGCCAAACATCAGCGGGAATTAACGGCCGCCATTAAAAGGGCTCGGCAGATCGCCCTGTTGCCTTATCTGGCTTCTTCCATTCAGCATTAAAAAACGCCTATTTAACGATCGGAAAGAATTTAAGAAATGATGGACTCGAAAGGGTCCATCATTTTCTTTCGGCGGTTAGGAGTGAAGGGTATAAATATGGAACGGATTGCCCTGAACTGTAGATTTGCCTCGGATCCTTTCCTTTTTTCTCTTAGATCAAGGCCGTCATCCCAAAAGCTTGCCTTAAGTGAAAAAATCAGATAATATTCATATATCATCTTCAGGAGGTTCGGATTATGAAAGTCATTTTAAAAGAAGATATTTCTACCTTGGGGAAGGCCGGTGATCTGGTCGAGGTGGCTAGAGGCTATGGCCGAAATTTTTTGATCCCCCAGGGAAAAGCCCTGGAAGCCACGCCCCATCACCAAAAACAGTTGGAGGAGCAAAGGCGGATTATTTTAAAAAGAAAGGCCCAGGAACTGGAAACTGCACAATCCCAAGCCGAGAAATTTGAAGCCCTGACCCTTGAATTGTCCCGAAAGGTACAGGAAGAAGGGAAAATATACGGATCGGTTTCGGCCAAAGACCTGATGGAAAAATTGGCCGAGCAAAACATCGTGCTGGACCGGAAAAAGATTTCCTTAAAGGATCCGATTCGCAGTCTGGGTAATTATGAAGTACCGGTTAAACTGGATGCGGGAATCACTGCAACCCTAAAAGTGTCGGTAATCGAAGCCAAATAAAAATCCCGATGAGCAATGAGGATTTCACCAATTTAAAAATCCCTCCTCAGAACCTTGAGGCCGAACAATCGGTCTTGGGAAGTGTCCTTTTGGAGCCGGAAGCCCTCTCCCGGGTCCTGGAAGTCATGAGTGGTGATGATTTCTACCGCGAGGCCCACCGAAAAATCTTTACTTCCATGCTGGACCTTTATCGAAAAGGGACCCCCGTTGATCTGATTACCCTTATGGAAATACTCCAAAATAAAGGCCAGTTGGATGAAATCGGAGGGGCCAGCTACCTGACCTCGTTGACCGATGCCATTCCTTCAGCCATTCATGTCGATGTCTATGCCCGGATAATCCGGGAAAAGTCCATCCTGCGTCGATTGATCAACCGGGCTACGGAGATCGCCAGCAAAGGATATAATTTTGCCGGTGATGCCGAGGACTTGTTGGATGAAGCTGAAAAATCGATCTTTGCAATTTCAGAGGACAAGATCAATCCCCAGGTTTATCCGCTCAGTCTGGTCATTAAAGAAAGTATCGGTACCATCGAACAATTATTTGACCGCAAAGAAATGGTAACCGGGGTCCCTACCGGGTTCTCCCAGCTTGACAAACTCACCTCCGGTTTTCAAAACTCCGACCTGGTCATTATTGCCGGCCGCCCCAGTATGGGGAAAACAGCCTTTGCCTTAAACATCGCCCGAAATGCTGCGGTCGATCACGAAGTGCCGGTAGTGGTTTTTTCATTGGAGATGTCCCGGCATCAACTGGCCTTACGGTTGCTTTGCAGCGAGGCCCAGGTGGATTCCTATAAAGTTCGGAGCGGGTTTATCGGGGAAAGAGACTGGACTAAACTGACAACCGCTGCCGGGGTTTTATCCGAGGCTCCGATATTTATCGATGACTCAGCGACCATGACCGTCTTACAGATGCGGGCCAAAGCCCGACGATTAAAATCCGAGCGGGGCCTGGGTTTGGTGGTGATCGATTATCTCCAGTTGATGAAAGGACGAGAGGGCAGCGAAAGAAGAGAACAGGAAATATCCGAGATCTCAAGGTCGTTAAAGGCCCTGGCCAAAGAATTGAATCTTCCGGTTATCGCCTTGTCCCAGCTTAATCGGAGGCCTGAAGGCCGGGATGATAAAAAGCCGGTTCTGGCCGATCTTCGGGAATCAGGGGCCATTGAACAGGACGCCGATGTGATTTGTTTTATTTTTCGGGAAGAGATGTATGAGGAAAATTCCAAACACAAAGGGGTCGCTGAAATTTTACTTCGGAAACATCGCAACGGACCGACAGGGTCGGTCCCTTTGAAATTTTTTAGTGAACAGACCAGGTTTGAAGATCTGGCCTTTGACGTTGAAGAACCCTTTTAAAGGATCCGGGGATTAACCGCATTTTCGGACAAACAGCCGGTCTCAAAGCCCTCCATTTAAAAAAGCTCGAATCTCTGTTTCGCCGTCAGATCAATCCTTCTCAGATCGTTTCTCCTGAACTGGCCAATTTTTTGGCCCAACTTTCCCATGAACTCAATCGTCAAATCGGATTGTTAATTAATCGTAAAGGGGGAGTCGAAACAGTTATCCTGGGAGATGACCAATCCATTGTCATCCCCCAATTGCCCCAATCCCGGATTGGAGCCGGCCGGCTTAAGGGGCTGCGTTTACTTCATACCCACCTGAAAGGAGAACCGATTAGCGAGGAAGACAAGATGGATCTGGCCTTGCTGCGATTGGACCTGGTTTCCGCTATCGGAGTCAATCCGGCCGGACTGGCCCAGCGGCTGTATACGGCTCACTTGCTGCCCGACAACCCGGAAGGGAAACAATGGACGATTATGGACCCGGAACAGATCGGGCAATCCGATGTGGATGTCGGGGCATTGATCCGCTCCCTTGAAGAAGAATGGGGTAAAAAAATTGCTTCTAAAAAAATCCCTTCCCGAGGTGAACGGGCCATTCTGGTCAGTGTGACCACCCAGCCCAGGGCAGCGGTCCTGGAATCCATGGAGGAATTGGAGGAGCTGGCCCGGTCGGCCGGGCTTTGGGTCCTGGAAACGGTAATCCAATCCAGAAAAGAAGTCAGCTACAAATTTCTTATGGGCAAAGACCGATTGAGCAGTCTGTCTATTAGGGCGCTTCAACTCGGGGCCACCTTGCTGATTTTTGATCAGGACTTGAACGCCTCTCAGGTCCGCTCATTAACAAACTTCACCGACCTGAAAGTTATCGACCGCACCCAGCTAATTCTGGATATCTTTGCCCAGCGAGCGAGGACCCGGGAAGGAAAACTCCAGGTGGAAACGGCCCAATTGAAATATATCCTGCCCCGTCTGGTCGGGCGGGACGATGCCCTGTCCCGGTTGACCGGGGGCATCGGAGGCCGGGGACCTGGGGAAACCAGACTGGAAATCGATCGCCGCCGGGTTCGGGAAAAAATTCATCGACTTCAGAAAGAATTGGAAGCCATCCGAACCCAGCGAAAGCAAAGGCGGGGGAGAAGGAACCGGAAGGGATTGCCGGTGATCTCTATCGTCGGCTACACAAATGCCGGTAAATCCACACTACTAAACACCCTGACCCACAGTGGTCAGAAGGCGGAAGATCTTTATTTTGCCACCCTGGATCCGACCAGCCGCCGCCTGAGATTTCCAAAGGATCAGGAAGTTATCATCACCGATACAGTGGGCTTTATCAAAAACCTGCCTAAGGATTTACTGACCGCTTTTAGAGCCACCCTGGAGGAATTGGAGGAAGCCGATCTCCTGCTGCATGTGATTGATATCAGTCATCCCCGGTTTGAAGATCAAATGCTGGTCGTGGAAAACCTGCTTAAAGAGCTTGACCTTTCCCGGATCCGGATGCTTCGGGTGTTCAACAAAACAGATCTGGTTTCAAAGGAGTATACAGCTGCCCAGAGTGCCCGCTATCAGGCCATTCCGATCTGCGCTTTAAAGGAAGAGACCCTGCGGGAATTGTTGAGCGCCATGGACCAGGCCATCCTGATTTAAAGGGTATTTCTTTTTTATACCGGTAAAGGTCCCTCCAAGACCGATTTCAGGGTTTCCTGAAGGGTACCTAACGTAAAGGGTTTTTGAACAAATCCCGCCGACCCTTCCCGGTAAAACGTTGAGTGACCTCCTGTTCATTATAACCGCTGGTCACCACCACCCGAACATCTTTCCTGATCCGGCGCAATTCCCGAAAACACTCCTCCCCATCCAGACGAGGCATGGTCAGATCCAGAAGGACACAACGAATTTGGTCCGCCTGGAGGCGGTATCGTTCAACGGCCTCCTGTCCATCCGAGACATGAATCACCTCAAAACCTAAGCGTTCCAGCATTTGCTTCCCAACCTGAAGAACGGTTTCATCGTCGTCAGCCAGCAAGACCAATCCACTTCCTCGCCAAATCTGTTCTTCTGCCCGAAGTTTGATTGCCAATTCTTTTGGATCAAGAGGGACTGCAGGAAAGAGGACTTTAAAGGTAGACCCCTTTCCCGGTTCACTGTAAACCTTGATGGCGCCCTGATGCCCCCGGATGATACCCAGGATGGCGGCCAGTCCCAATCCCCGTCCGGTAAATTTGTTGGTGAAGAAAGGGTCGAAGATCTTTTTCCGGGTTTCTTCATCCATGCTGCATCCGGTATCGGCCACTTCCAGAAACACATAAAGGCCCGCCTGCAGATGGTCATCCAAAAAGGTCCCGCCTAAATACTGACTGTCACAGTGGATTACCCCGGTCGAAACGGCAATAACCCCATTGGATTCTCCGATGGCCTCGGATGCATTGGTGATTAAATTCAAGATAACCTGCCGAAGCTGGGTGGCGTCGGCTTTAATCATCGGGAGGTTTGGATCGAAATGATAACGAAGCGCGGCCTTCTTGGAAATGGAGATTTCCAGCATATGCCCCATTTCTTGAACGACCTCTGAAAGGTTCAATTTTTCAACGAAGAATTTCCCTTTTCCGGAGTAAGCCAGCATCTGACGGCAGAGCTCCGCAGCCCGCCGAGAGGCTTTTTCAATTTCCTGAATATTGGGACGGGCCGGGGAGGCCGGAGATAATTCCATCAGCGCCAAATAAGCATTTCCTAAAATAGCCATTAGAAGATTATTAAAATCATGGGCAATCCCACCGGCCAGTACTCCCAGACTTTCCAGCTTCTGGACGTGCGGTAACTGATCCTCCATTTTCCGCCGCTGGTCCTCAGCCTCTTTTCGATAGGTCAGGTCCCTGGCGATAACCAGGACCCCCGAAGGTTTATCTTTTTCATTCAAGAGTGTGGAGTTGACCTCGAGGGGAATCCTTTTTCCAAGTTTATTGATGAACTCCACCTCAAAAACCCAAGGGTTGTCATCCCCGGACATCCGCCGGTCAAACATTTCTATAGCTGTGGGCCGGGTTTCTTCAGTAAGAAGGTCAAAGATATTAATCTGTAGGGCTTCTTCCTTCGTGTATCCGCTTATCCTCAGGGCCGCCGGATTCACATAGGTTGGTTTCCCTGTGAGGTCTATGGAAAGGATTAAGTCCTGCGCGGTTTCTGCCAGTTGCCGGTATTTTTCTTCGCTTTTCTTCAGGGCCTTTTCAGCTTGCCATCGCTCGGTGATATCCTTGGCAAAACCGCTGACGACCGGTTTCTCCACCCCTTTAACCCGCAGAAAACCATTGTATTCCCAAAGGCGTCTTTCTCCTTGACGGGAAATAACACTAAGTCTTCCCTGAATGACCCCCTTTCGCTGAATCTCTTCCAGGGCCACGTCTACCAGATCTCGAAACTCGGGAATAGCTAAATCCTTAAGCCTCATCCCGATCAGCTCATTTACCTCATAGCCCATAATGCGTGAGGCTTCCGGGGGCATAGGGGACCCGTCCGGACGAATAATCTTCCAGGAGAGACTCTTCAGATTTCTGCGGATGTGTTCAGTACGAGGGATTCCCAGGAGTTTTTCGGAGACCTGATTTGCGTAGATGATATTTCCCTCTTTATCGGTTATAGAAATACCGATCGGCAGGTTCTCTAAGATGGTTTGAAATCGAACCTCGTTGTCTTGGGGATTTTTTCCCTTCTGCCTGTAATTATTGAAAATGGACGCAAGGATCAAGACCCCGGAAGGTATCAGGGAAAAGACAAACTGAAAAAAAGGCGGGGGAGGACCCTGGTTTCTATAGCGGAATCCACCTGGCCCAGAGGGGCGGCAAAAAGCAAACACGGCTGTGCGGCCAATAGAAATGTGAAGGTACTCCAAAAGAACCGGCCCCTGTTCCTCCCTTTGAAGGCAATAAGTCTTTTGATCCGAAGGGCAGAAAAATCCTGAAAGATATTTGAAATTTCAAGAGTGGGTAATCCATCCATCGGCACCTCCCAAGGGGTTAAATGGCATTTTACCGTTTAAAATCCGGAATCCCGTCCGAATGCTCCAGGGTAGCTGATTAAAGGTATGGCTTTTTGCGTTGGGAATGTCGATATTTTTCCTCCGGTTGAAAAAGTAATTCCAGCTGAGGTTTCTGGAAAGGGGAACCCTCAGGAAAAGGTTGCAATCTTTATGGGTCTTAATTATATTCCTGTTCAATGAAAGAGAAATTTAACCTAATTAATAGATGGAAAACCCGCAAAAAAGTCCCATCCAAGGATCGTCTGGCTCTTTTGTTCCGATATAAATATTCTTCTTTTAAGATGCTCCTGGATTCGAATTCTCAATTCTTGAAGGTCATAACGGACATCGAGGAAAAGCTCAGAGGACGGGAAATTTTCGGTATGTCTTATGTTAAAACCCAAACGGACCGGGCTGTCTTCCATGTGTTAAGGATGGTAAAAAATTTGGATGACCTATCCAACCACCGGTATGGACGGCTCTTTGACGTTATTGAAGATATTAAAGAAAAAATTCATAAGGAATTGGGACAGAAAAAAGAATCCCCACCGGACAATCTGACCTTGGTTTATCCTCAAATAAACAAAGAGATGGTGGATTGGGTGGGAGGGAAAAATGCCAATCTCGGGGAAATCCACAGTCAATTGCACCTCCCCGTTCCGGAAGGATTTGCCATTACCACCCGGGCTTTTGAGACGTTATTGGGTCATAATAACCTTTTTGAACAGATCAATACTAAAAAGATGGAAATTGATCCCTATGATACAGAATCAATTAACCGGGCCAGTGAGGAAATTCAAGAGCTCATTCTTGCCTCTCAGGTGCCCATTGAATTGGAAGAAGGCATCCGGTCGGCCTTTGTCCAAATGACTCAAAGGATACATGAAACCGGTTTAAAAGATCCCTCACCAAGGGTGGCTCTGCGAAGCAGTGCCATTGGCGAAGACAGCGAACTTTCCTTTGCCGGGCAATATTTGTCCGTTTTGAACGTCACTTCCGATCAATTGGTTGAGACCTATAAAAAGATCGTGGCCAGTTTATATACCCCAAGGGCCATAGCCTACCGCTTGAATAAGGGGATTCGAGATGAGGATATAGCCATGGGTGTGGCCTGCCTATATATGATCGACTCCCTTTCCAGTGGTGTAATCTATACCCATCATCCGTTTAATCCGTTAGAGGATAATATTAATATTACCGCCGTCTGGGGATTGGGACCCTATGCCGTAGAAGGGCGGATCACTCCTGACTCTTATACTGTAGCCAAAGACGGCTCCTTCAATATTTTGGTCACCGCGATTTCTCATAAACCGGTTCAATTAATCAATGATCCCCAGGGCGGGGTCAAGGAAATACCGGTTCTTATAGAAAACCAGGATATTCCCTGTCTTTCTCCGGAACAGATCAGCACCCTGGCTGAATATGCTCTAAAATTAGAAGAACACTTTAAAAGCCCACAGGATATTGAGTGGGCCCTGGATGAAACCGGGCGGCTGATCATCCTCCAATCCCGTCCCCTACAGGTCCACTCTGCTGAATCAGGCCTTAACTCAATCCCCTTGATCCCGAATTACCCCTTGTTGATTGAAGATGGGGTCATCGCCTTTCCCGGTATCGGATTTGGACCGGCTTTCCAAATTCAATCAGAAGAAGATCTGTTGAATTTTCCCGAAGGGGCCGTCTTGGTGGCCAAACATTCTTCACCTCAGTTTGTCATCGTTATGACCAAAGCCCAGGCCATCCTGACCGACTTGGGGAGCGTCACCGGTCATATGGCCTCTCTGGCCAGAGAATTTGGCGTTCCCACCATTCTGGACACGCGCCAGGCCACTGCGGCTATTCCCACCGGCATGGAAATTACCGTGGATGCCTACTCCGGCCGGGTGTATCAAGGAAACGTTCAGGAGTTATTGGCTTTTCAGAAATCTTCTGAATCTCCGATGGAGGGAACTCCGGTCTACCAAACCTTGCGCCGTGCCGCCGATTGGATAGTCCCTTTATCTTTAATGGATCCCAAGGCTTCAAACTTCGCTCCCGAATTTTGCCGAACCCTCCATGACATCGGGCGACTAGTTCATGAGCGCTCCTATTCCGAGATGTTTCAGCTCAGCGACCTGGTCTCCGGAAAAGAGGGATTTGCTTTTAAACTGGAAGCAAAGATTCCTTTAGATCTCCATGTGATCGATTTGGGAGAAGGGTTGATCGTTACCAAGGCCGAAGAGATACTAAAGAAAATAACCGTCAGCGAAATCGCCTCGGTACCATTTAAGGCCCTCTTGAATGGGATGATGCATGAAGTGTTTCAGCAGCCCCAATTACGGCCGGTCAGTTTAGGCGGGTTTTTTTCCGTGATGCGGGAACAGATGATGGCCTCTCCCCAAGCCGGTAGCGAACGTTTTGGAGACAGAAGTTATGCCATTATTTCCGACAAATATCTCAATTTCAGTTCCCGGGTAGGGTATCATTACAGCATTCTGGATTCCTATTGCGGTCCGATTGAAAATATGAATTATATCACCTTTTCCTTCAAGGGAGGGGCGGCGGACGATACCCGCCGGAATCGAAGAGTCCGGACAATCGGTTTGATTCTGAAGGCCCTTGATTTTGTAGTGGATGTCAATGGGGATCGGGTGGATGCCCGTTTTCAAAAATATGAGAGCGCCTTGATTGAAGAAAAGTTAGATCAACTCGGCCGACTGCTTCTCTATACCCGTCAGATGGATATGCTCATGCACAGTGAGACCAGTGTCGAGGCCCTGGCCAAGAATTTCCTGGAAGGCAACTATAGTCTCTCCTGCTCCTGAATCTGTTTTCTCTCATAAGCTTGACGTATTTTTTCCAACAACTCATCAATATTTACCGGTTTCATGAGATAATCAAAGGCTCCCAATTTCATTCCCTCTATCCCCGATTCCATCGAGGCATGGCCGGTAAGCAGGATTACCTCCGTTAAGGGATTTTTTTTCTTCATTTCCCGAATGGTTTCAATCCCGTCCATGCCGGGCATTTTGACATCCAAGACTACCACGTCAAAAACCATTGCTTCCATCAGGGTCAGGGCCTTTTGACCGCTTTCGGCACCGAAGACTTGTAAATGGCGCTTTTGTAATCGTTTGACCAGGGTAACCCGAAAATCTTCTTCGTCGTCCACAATTAAAATATTAAAATTTTCCGCCATAATCCTCCTTTCCGCCAATCCGGGATTATTTAACAGGCAGATAGATGGTGAAGGTTGTCCCTTGGCCTTCTTCACTGGCTACCATAATCCGGCCCCCTAATTTTTCAATAATGCTGTAGACGATTGAAAGACCTAACCCTGTTCCTTTACCTACTTCTTTGGTGGTGAAGAAGGGGTCAAAAATCTTCCCCAGGTTTTCTTTGGGTATTCCCGGGCCATTATCAGCGATCACGATTAAAATTTCATTGTTTGTTGAAAGATAAGTGGTTCGGATACGGATTTCACCCCCCTTTCCAATGGCATCGATGGCGTTGTTAATAATATTCAGAAAAACCTGTTGCAATTGGGAAGAATCGCTCATAATAGTGGGTATATTTGTTTGAGGATCAATCTGAATATCGATATTTCGGAACCTGGATTCGTTTTCCAAAAAGTCAACGGTTTCATGCAGGGTTTTGTTGATATCCACCTGTTCCAGGACGGGTTCCATCCTTCGAGCAAAACCGAGGAGACGGTGAGTCACTTTTTTGGCTCGTTCCACATGAAATTCGATTCTTTTGACCGCATCTTCAAATTCTTTAAAATTTTCACTTTTTGAAAGATCTTCTTCGGCCAGCAGGTCTTTAATCCATCCGGCTTTTTCTCCAATGACCGCCAGAGGATTATTGATTTCATGGGCGATCCCCGCAGCCATTTTTCCAAGGGCGGCCATTTTGCTGGATTGGATTACCATATCCTCACTGGCAGCCTTTTCCCGATCGACCCGAATCAATTGCTGCATCAAGGAGCGGGTGGATAAAAAGGCCCCAACGACGATCAACAGAATGCCGCCCAAAAAAAGAAAACCGGCAATCGTTCGAGCCCGAAGTAAAGGAGTTAGCTGTTCTCTGGGGTCTTCTTTGACCACCAGAATCCAGTTGGTGCTGATGAGTTGCGTGGCGGCAAAAAGACTGGGTTCCCCGTCGATTTTTATCGAATCCACCTGAGGCTCGACGATTTTGGAAAAATCGGGAGATCTGGGGATCCCGAAAAGTTCACCGCTGAAACGCGGGGAGGTTTGCAGGATATTCCTCTTGTTGACAATAAAGGCATCTCCCTTTTTCCCGATTTGGGCCGCTCGGACGATATTATCGATGATATCGGAATTAATGGTTGCGCGAAGGATCCAGCTTTTGTCTCCTTCGCGGCTCATAACGGCAATGATGAAATGGGGAAATTTTCGATAACCCAGGAAAACATCGCTGATATAGATCCCGCCGGACATAGCTGATTGAAACCAATCTTCTTTTTTATAATTGACCTCTTTCAACTCAGGGTGGGGACCGATATAGGCCAGATGATTACCTTCCTGATCGATGATGCCGATATCAATATAGGACTTGGAACGGGTTTGCATGGTATAAAAAAGTTTATTTAAATAGGCCTCGTTTCCTATTTGTTTCAGCGAATGGGTATGGGCAATAGTGGCCAACTGGGAAACCCGTTCGTCGAAGAAAAGGTCCAAGGCACTGCGCCGATTTTCAGCCAAGGTTCTCAGGTTTTCATAAATTTTGGCCGAGTAAGAAACACTGAACTGGTAATAGATGGTTACCCCTAAAGCAATCAGGGGGATGATTGAAAAACCGAGGGTGGTAAAGATAATCTTGAGCCATAATTTTTTGTAATGTTTTTCTTCCATAAATTAATTTTTTCATGTCCTGGAAATAATGAACCCCGGCCGAATGTTTAACTCAAAACCCACTCGCGGGTTGAATGGTCTTCAAATACCTCTACCGCGGATATCGGGCCGATTGTTTTTCCCAGGCGGTCAGAAAGGAAAAGGCGACTTCCCGGATGAACACCTTGTTCCCTTCCGAGTCCAAAGAATATTTCGTAACCCTTTTCCCTTTTCCGGATGCGATAAACTTCGGCCTTCCCTTGTTCGGCCAAAAAGCCTTCTGTTTTATGCGATAAGTAAAAAACAATTCCAAAGGTAAAAATAATAAAAGGGATTAAGGCGACAGCGGCCTGCCAGGGGTAAATTCCAAGGTAATGCACCATGACAGATTTTGAGCTTCTCTGTAATCCCCTTAGGTCATTATACACTTCGATTTGGAAATGAGAAGCTGATTCTTTTTCAAGAGATTTCTTGGGATGAACCAGTAGTTGATATTTACCCGGCTGAATCCGTGGGCTTATATTTAATGTGCCGTTCCACAGGTAGCCTCCCAACCAGAAGCCGGTCTGAATGGCTTCAATCTCGAGTTGAATATCCAGGGAATTGGTTCGATAGGTTAATTCCCCGAGTTGTTCCGTTTTTTCCGCCAGGGGACCGTTGACGGCTAAGTGGTCCCCCGGCAAAGCGGAAAATCGGTTATGGGGTTCCCTGAATCTGGAAACCAGGACATCGATAATAATCAGTAAAAGCAGGATGCAGAGAAAAGATCCTGTTCTTCCTGCCCATCGACTTCCGGTTGAGGTTTGGTTTAGGGTCATTAAAATTCCTTATGAAAACAGGCTATGGGCAAGAGGCAATAGGGTAAAGGACTAAGATCTAAGTGAAACAGAAAAGGATGAATATATTCTATTGCCTTGGATCTTGAATCCTTTACGCATTTGTTATTGCCCATTGCCTCTCGCCTTTTGCCTAATTATTTATTTTTTAAAAATATCTGTTTTGGTTACATTCATAAATCTCAGCGCTTTTCCCTCTTCCTTGTAATAAATACGGACCTCATCTCCGGAATCCCAGGTATAGTCCGGCAAAGCAAGGTATTCTTCAGGAAGGGAAAAGGTGATTAAGGTTTGTTGCCTTTTGGAATAAATGGTAATGGTCTTCTTTTCCCGATCGATAACCGGAAATTTTTTGGGCTTTTCCTGATCGGGATCAAAGACCAATGGATCATCTTTTTTGATTTTTTCTTTTTGATCCACCACGGTATATTGAAGGGTTTTAAAATTTTGAGCAGAAGGATCAAAAATAACAATCTCCTTTTTGGGGAGATCCAGTTTCATTCTTAACCCGGCCTTTGGCTCCGGCCCCGTTTCATAAGGATCGGCCGGAAGGGTATAGGTTATGGGCGGGAGATAACTGTACTCCGGATTTTTGGGATCATTTTTTATATCCCGTATCAGGGTTACCGTCTTTTGGTTTGTGTCGAATTGAATAACCCTGCCTTGGTCCACTTTGCCCAACTTTCCACAACCCAGGGTTATCATAACCGGTATCAACGCCAGTGCGATTATCCAATAGCTTTTTCTCATAAGGCACCTCTTTCCTATCTTTTCTTCATGGCCAGCTCTTTTTTGGCCCCCTGAATCATCTTGACAAAAATATAAAGGGATAAGGCGCTGACCAATCCCAGGACCAGGACAGTTGCCGAACCGTCCAACAAGCCTTTCCAGGATGGCAAATACCTGGGGAGGAGTTTCATAATGACTGAAACCTCACAGCCGATGACTGCCAGCCCAAAGGCGATTCGGATCCCGTAACCCTTGATATATTTGGTGGCTACGGTTCCGATCTGAGCCCCGATAGCCGCACCGATCAGCATGATCAGGGCGGCCAAGAGTTCGGTTCGGCCTTTGAAGGTAAAAGTGCCGGCCTCGTAAAGACCTGAAATCATCACTTCAAACAGATCGGTCCCAACCGCCACATGGGTTGGACACCCGATAAAATAGATCAAGGCGGGCATGCGGATAAGCCCTCCGCCGATACCCAGGATCCCGGCCAGCCAGCCGGTTAAAAAACTGACAAAGATAGGGAGCCAGGCCGAACAATAGATCTGGGCCGTTTTAAAATGGATCATCGGGGGGATTTTGATTTTATGCATGGTTTTGTGCCATTCAATACCCGTAGCCAAACTATCCATATCTTTTCCCGCGGCTCTGAGCTCCTTTTCCTTCCTTCTTTTTTTGAACACATCAGTAAAGACCATCCAGGCGATCAAGGTCAACAAGATTACGTATAACCATCGAACGTACAGATCAACCTTGCCCAGACGTTCGAACCACATAATCATTTGGGCCCCTATCTCAATCCCAATGATAGTGCCGATGAGCATTATCAATCCTAATTTATAATCGACATTGCCGAACTTACCATGACGCAGGGTCGATATCAGGGATTTCCCGGCCATGTGAGCTGCATCGGTTCCTATGGCGAAGGCCATGGGAAAACCGAGGATATTAAGACCGGGGGTCACCATCCAGGCCCCGCCCATTCCAAAAAAACCGCCGATTATTCCGACTCCCAGTCCCAGGATAATTAAACCCGGCCAGAAAATGTTTACTCCGGAAATAGGCATTAAAACATATAACCAATCCATAGTGATATATCCTCCTCAATAATCTTATGATCTAAACAATCATTTGTTTCCCCCAAGGGGAATAAGGGGTTCTCGGGGTCAGGGTTTCATTTAAAAGATCATATTATTTCTTTGATACTTGAATCCTTGATCCTTTAAACCCTGTTTTCCAACTAATGCTCCGACAATTCCCTGGAGGTCAGGTCGATACCGATATGTTTCATTACAAAATCGGCAGATAGTCCAAGGATCAAGCCGACCAAGGGGATTGTTGTAACCGTAACGGCGGTAAAGTAGACATGGCTTTCATTATATAGGTTAGCCCACCATGCTTCCCACCCCGTCAAACGGCGGGTATCGGCTACAATAACCACTAAATCGCCTTTATCTCCTGAGGCCAGGGCAAACTCTGGGATCAATAAAAGCACCATCCCCGCTAAAAAAAGTATTTTTTTCCATATTCCTTGCATTGGTATCCTCCTTGAGGGATAAAATAAATTAAACCAAACAGGTCTTCTTTTCTTTGTGATAAAAAGAAGGCAATATCCATGCCAGAAACCCTGACAAAAATCGTTCAATCCAATAATTAGAAAATAATTTAAAAACAATAAGTTATGAATTTGCCGGTAATTTCTACGATCAATATTGATTTTTTTTGAAACCTTAAAGGTCAGGGATGTAAAAAAAATATGACACCTTGTAAAGGATTGATGCACCTTATTGGGCAGGGTGTTTTTTTAGAAAAAGGGGGGTTTTTAGAATTTGAAGAGGTTAAAATTAAAATATCGGTTCAGTAGATTGAGCTAATAGCCTGGGGCCGGGATCTTTTCTACTATGGGTGCCGATGAATCTATTGGGTCCTGAGGGTTTCAAGGTTTACAACAAATCCAGACCTCCACTTAATTAACGAGTATAAGTAGCCGTTCCACCAGTAGAAGTGGTCAAAGTGAGAGGACTTTCCACCGTACCGACCTCAGGTGCGGTGAGTACTAAAAATGGCGTTATTTCATGCTGCCCAATTTGTTGGCTGTAATAGAAACTTAACGTAATGCCGTAATAGGTCCAATAAAACAGTGAGGTCGCGTAGACACCTCCCGAGGAGCTTCCGTATGAATTTACATTGAAAATCAATTGGGTCGGCAAATTCGCACCGTCTCCTGTAAAACTTGTTTCGTTCCAAGAACCCACGATTGATAAATAAGAGGAACCCCCGCTACTGCTCCCTCCACATCCCGCAAAGAAGACAAAATGCAACCCAAAGACTATCAGGAAAATAAGTTTTAATTTCATCAATCTTCTCCTATTTCAGTATGTAGTATTTTCACATTAAATCTAACAAGTTATTAAAAAATCTTCCAGTTGATTTCCTTCCTGAGGATCCCATTGGAAAGGGAAAAGGAGCCTTGCATCTTTTCTTAGAAGAATCCTGGATAATTATCCTCTTCTGATTCCCAATAACTTCTTATAATTGAAAATTAATCTCTTCACAATTTATTTTTTTACGGGAATCGAAAATTTCCTCAAAAGGTGACGCAATCAAAGGGGACAAGGGTCCGTAATATTTTTGACCTCATTGATAAGGAATACACCACAGACTCTTTAGACTGAAGAAAAGCGGCTGTGGATAAAAGCAAGCAGAACAAAAACCCCAAGACGGGCATACCCATCATGAAGGGCAGAAAAGCGGGAACGATCCCTTGGTTGATATCGGTAACCATGTGGGCCAAACTCAATTGAAATAAGATTTTTTGATCAACTAATGGTTGTTCATTCCATCAAAAATTATCAGGGTTTATCCTTGACTAATTATGGAAAATAATTTAAAATTCAATGTTTATTATCTTTCACTTTGATGATGAAAGATGGATAATAGTAACGGGTTTAAAGGACTTAGTCAATGGAAGAAGAAAACCAGTTAAGGCAACAACGGTTGAAAAAAGCAGAGGAGCTGAAAACGCTTGGGATAGACCTCTATCCCAGTTATAACCGGCTTAGTCATAAAATTAATGAAATTCATGCCCAGTTTGGGTTCCTCGAAGGCTCCGCACCGGATGAATCAACACCAACCATCCGGACCGCGGGGAGATTAATGACCCAACGGGATTTTGGGAAAAGCATATTTTTTCATATTCAAGACGGGACAGGACGGATTCAGGGGTACCTGAAAAAAGATCTGGTCGGGGAGGAGCAGTTTCAACTTTTTAAAAAAATAGACCTGGGAGATTTTCTAGGTTTAGAAGGTAGCCTATTCAGAACCAAGACCGGAGAGTTGACATTATTAATTAAGAACATAGAATTGTTGTCAAAATCTCTACGATCAATGCCGGAAAAATTTCATGGTCTGATCGATGTGGAACAGCGTTATCGCCAGCGCTATCTGGATCTTTTAGTCAATCCCAAGGTCCGGGATATCTTTCAGCTACGCTCCCGAATGGTTCATTTAATTCGGAGTTTTATGACGGAGAGAGGGTTTTTAGAGGTTGAAACCCCGATGATGCAGCCCGTTGCCGGTGGGGCTACGGCTAAACCTTTTGAGACTTTTCACAACGCTTTGAGTCTTCCCCTTTTTTTAAGGATCGCCCCGGAACTGTATTTGAAGCGTCTGATCATTGGTGGCCTGGATAAGGTCTTTGAAATAAATCGGAATTTTAGGAATGAAGGGATTTCTATCAAGCATAATCCCGAATTTACCATGATTGAGTTCTATCAGGCCTATGCCACTTATCAGGATTTAATGGCTTTGACCGAGGGACTGTTTTCAGTCCTGGCCCAGAATCTCAAAGGAAGTTTAACCTGGACCTACCAGGAGGAGTCTATTGATTTAACCCCTCCCTGGAGACGCATCCCTTTCTTGCAGTCCCTGGTCGAGATAGGAAATATTGACCCCCTGGTCTTGAAAGATCCCGAGCGGGCCCTTGATTTGGCTCGTTCCCTGGGGGCGGATTTAAAATCCGTCGATGGACTCAGGAAAGGCCCTGACCAAAATATTTGAACAGGTAGTAGAACCTAATCTCCGGCAGCCTACCTTTGTCACCGGCTATCCCATAGAAGTTTCCCCTCTAGCCAAGAGAAGCAAAGAAGACCCGGAGTTAACGGATCGATTCGAGTTGTTTATCTGCGGACGTGAGTTTGCCAATGGGTTTACGGAACTCAATGATCCTCTGGATCAAAAGGAACGTTTTATTAATCAGATGAAGGCCAAAGAGGCAGGGGATGAGGAAGCCCAAGACATTGATTGGGATTATTTAACGGCTCTCGAGTATGGATTGCCGCCGACAGCCGGGGAAGGGATCGGTATCGATCGGATGGTCATGCTTTTTACCGACGCCCCATCTATTCGGGAAGTAATTTTGTTTCCCCTGTTAAGGCCTGAAAAGGTGCCAGTGGTCTGAAATTGGATAAAATATAAAACAGATGCTGGATACTAGATACTGGATGCTAGATAAAAATAATAGGCTTTTAAAAATCAACCTGGAGAATTATCCAGCATCCAGTATCCAGTATCGGGGTTTAAAGGGTAAGAATGTCTTTTGAATTTTTTGTCAGTTACCGCTATCTGAAGGCTAAAAGGAAACAGACCTTTATTTCCATTATTACCTTTATCTCCATGGGCGGAGTCGCTCTGGGGGTTATGGCCCTGATTGTTGTTATTGCAGTCATGAGCGGTTTTGAAAATGATTTGAAAAATAAAATCCTTGGCTTGAATTCACATGCTCTGGTATTAAGCTGGAACAATGCCATGGAAAATTATGACCGGGTGGCCAAAAAGGTGGAAACCGTTCCCGGGGTAACGGCGGCCACCCCTTTTATCCTGACCCAGGTCATGGTGAGTACCGGGACCCAGGTGACCGGGGCCGTTCTTCGAGGGATTGATATCCGAACCGCCCCCAAGGTGATTTCCCTGGATCGAATATTAAAGAAAGGGACCTGGCAGGCTTTGGAAACCCCGGCCCAAACCGAAGGGCAAAAGGAGCAGGGGCCGGGTGGAATTATTTTGGGCCAGGAATTGGCCAGGAGCCTGGGCCTTTCTTTAAATGATACCTTGTCCATCATTTCCCCTTTGGGGGAAATGACTCCCTTGGGAAGGGTCCCAAAAATGAGACCTTTCAAGCTGGTAGGAATTTTTGAATCGGGCATGTTCGAATATGATTCCACCATAGCCTTTATTTCTCTTTCTCAGGCCCAGGCTTTTTTAGGACTTGGGAATAAGGTAACCGGTTTGGAAGTAAAGACCCGGGATTTTTACCAGGCGGCCGGGATTGCCCGGGCTATCCAAAGTAAACTGGGGTTCCCCTTTTGGACCAAGGATTGGATGCGGATGAATAAAAACCTGTTCTCCGCCTTGAAACTTGAAAAATTAGTCATGTTTATCATCCTGACACTGATTATACTGGTGGCCGCCTTTAATATCGTCGCCTCTTTGATTATGGTCGTCATGGAAAAAACCAAGGATATCGCCATTCTCAAATCTATGGGAGCAACCGCCGGAAGTATTATGAAGATCTTTATGCTGGAAGGGATTATTATCGGTTCGGTAGGCACAACGCTGGGTCTTCTGGGGGGTGTGGGTTTATGCCGGATTCTTGAAAAGTATCAGTTTATCAAATTGCCCAGTGACGTTTACTATATCTCAGCTCTCCCGGTATTGATGAAGGGGGGGGATATTCTAATGATCGTGGCTTCGGCCCTGGGGATCAGTTTGATTGCCACCCTGTATCCTGCCTGGCAGGCCGCCCGTCTTGACCCGGCTGAAGCCATACGCTATGAGTAGGCAATGTCTCAACCTTTGATCGCAGTCAAGAATTTAGAGAAGTTTTTTATCAACAACCAGCATCGAGTGGAGGTGCTTAAAAAACTCGACTTGGAACTTCAAAGCCGGGATACCTTGTCTGTGGTAGGGGCCTCCGGATCCGGGAAATCAACCTTATTACATATCCTGGGGACTTTGGATCGCCCTTCCGGAGGAAAGGTCTTGTTTGAAGGACAGAACATCTTTGAACAATCCCTTACAGACCAAGCCCGATTTCGTAATCAGAGAATCGGGTTTGTATTCCAGTTTCACCATTTGCTACCGGAATTCACAGCTCTTGAAAATACGATGATGCCTCTGTTGATCGCCGGGGAGGGCAAACGGGAGGCCCGGGGACAGGCCGAGGAGATTCTAACCCAGTTGGGGCTGAAGGAGCGTTTATTGCACCGAATCGGAGAACTATCAGGCGGCGAACAGCAACGGGTAGCTATTGCCCGGGCTTTGATCCGGGCGCCTCAACTGATCCTGGCCGATGAACCGACGGGCAATCTGGACCGAAAAACCGGGACCCAGATCATCGAACTATTCAACCAACTCAACCAGGAAAAAGGGGTGACCTTTTTGATGGTAACCCATAATCAGGATTTGTCCAAGCGATTCAAGAGAAATGTAGAGATCGTGGACGGCCAAGCCGTAGAAATATTTAATGACTGAAGGGGAGCTCCTATGCCGAAGAAAATCATTTTGTTCTTAATGGTTTTTATGATGGTTCCGTTGTTGATTAGATCAAACGCCCGGGCCGATTCGGAGGTTAAGGTGGCCCTGATGCCTTTTACGATCCACAGTCAGATTAACCTGGCCTATCTGCAGAAAAATATTTTGGACGCCCTTTCCGACGGATTAAAAAACCAGGATATCTTAATCCTTCCCCTGTCCAGAACCGAACCTTGGCTGACTAAAAAGATCCCCAGTGACTGGAACGAACTTCGAAACATAGGAAAACAAATAGAGGCCGACTTTCTCATTTATGGCAGCCTGACCAAAATCGGGCAACGATTAAACCTGACCGGAAATCTCTTGGATATCAAAACTCAAAAACCCCCTCTGACATTTTCATTGACGGAAGAAGGATTGGAAAACATTCTCAAGTTGATGGAACGATTTTCAAAAGCAGTGGGTGCGAGAATTTTGGGCCAGGAAAAAATAGCGGGCATTGCTATTAAGGGGAATCAAAGGATTGAAGCTCAGGCGATTGAAAAAGAACTGAAATCAAAAGTCGGTGAACCCTATATCCCTGCATTCCTAGATCAGGACCTCCGGACCATTTTCAAGATGGGATATTTTTCCGATGTACGGTTGGAAGTGAAGGACGATCCTCAGGGGAAATTGATCACTTTTGTGGTTGAGGAACGCCCTTTTGTTAAGCGGTTTGATTTTAAAGGAAATAAAGAAGTCAAAGAAGAAGACCTCAAAGGCCAGGTGACTATCAAAGCCTTTACGATTTTAAACTTGAACACGGTCAATGAAACCTTGGAAAAGTTGACGGCCTTTTACCGCTCCAAAGGATACTATAATGTCCGGATTACCTATTCGGTCACTTATGAGGATAAAGGACAAGCGGCCGTTGTCGTTTTCAATATCGTCGAGGGGAAGAAAGTCTATATCAAAACCATCACCTTCCAAGGGAACAAAGCCTATTCCGGAAAGCAACTCAAATCCATCATGGATACCAATGAGAAGGGGTTTTTTTCCTGGATCACCTCCTCCGGTGTTTATAAGAAGGAACTCCTGGAACAAGACCTGGAAAAAATAACTTCTTTTTATTACAACCATGGTTATTTAAAAGCCAGGGTTGGGGAACCGGTCGTGCGGCATGAAGGAGAATGGCTGTATATAACTATTCCGATCGAGGAAGGTCTGCCTTATCAAATGGGTCAGGTGGATATCCGTGGGGATTTGATTCAACCTCGGGAAAAACTATTGGCCTCCCTGGCTATCCCCAAAGAAAAATTTTATAATCGGGAAAAGATCCGCAACGACATTTTGAAACTGAGTGATCTATATGCCTATGAAGGGTATGCCTTTGCTGAAATCAATCCTCAAATTAAAGAAGATCCTGAGGCCCATAAGGTCGATCTTGTTTTTGATATCAAGAAGGGATCCAAAGTTTATTTTGAACGCATCGATATTGTCGGAAATGTGAAAACCCGGGACAAGGTTATTCGACGGGAATTAAAAGTGACCGAAAAAGGCCTTTTTGATTCTAAGGCCCTAAGAACGAGCAATCAAAATCTTCATCGTCTTGATTATTTTGAGGAGATCAATCTCTCGACTTCTCCCGGGACTCGGGAAGATCAAATGAAATTGAAAGTGGAAGTCAAGGAGAAGATGACCGGTTCTTTTTCCGTAGGCGCCGGCTATAGTGCCGTCGAACAGTTTATGGTTATGGGCCAGGTTGCGGAAAGAAATCTTTTTGGACGGGGGCAACGCTTAAGTCTGGATGCCCAACTCGGAGCAGTGACTACCCGTTATAATTTGGGCTTTTTTGAGCCTTGGCTCTTTGATACCAGGGTTTCGAGCGATACCAACATTTATGATTGGACCAGGATTTATGATGAATATTATAAAGACAGTGTAGGAGGTTCGTGGGGTCTCGGTTATCCAATTCTGGAGGAATACACCCGGGGGTATGTGACCTATGCTTACGATGACGCTAACGTGACCCAAGTTCATGATGACGCGGCTCAGATCATTAAGGACATGTCGGGCCGCCATCAAAGCAGCAGTATTCGCTTAGCTCTACGAAGGGATACCAGAGATCTGATCTTCAACACCACCAAGGGGTCGGTTAACAGTGTTTCGGTGGAATATGCCGGCGGCCCTCTCGGAGGAACCAATTATTTCACCCGGTATCTGGCCAGTTCGGGTTGGTATTTGCCCTTCTTTGCTGGGACCAACTTTTTCCTGAACGGTAAATGGGGATATATCACTCAGAATCCAGGGGGAGATTTGCCCCTCTATGAAAAATTTTATTTGGGCGGTATCAATTCAATCCGAGGATTTAAATTCAACGACATCAGCCCGTCCGATCCCGCAACCGGCCAAAGGATCGGCGGTGAACAGATGGTGCAGTTTAATTTTGAATATATATTCCCCTTGATTGAAAAGGCCGGTCTTAAGGGATTGGTATTTTTTGATGCCGGAAATGTCTGGTCCAAAGACCAGTCGATTGATTTAGGAAACCTGCGGAAAAGTGCCGGGGTCGGGGTTCGTTGGTATTCCCCGATAGGCCCCTTGCGGCTGGAATGGGGCTATAACCTTGAACCCCAACCCGGGGAATCTCAAAGCAATTGGGAATTCACCATAGGGACATTTTTTTAATTTAATTTAGGAGTCGAGGATTCAAGGCTTCCTGTCGTCCTATCGACGGGGTTGGGTCTTAAAAATTAATATCAGTTAGGAGATTGAACATGAGTAAGTTTTTTTTGCCGAAGGTTGTTTCTTTTTTATTGGGCCTTGTTTTTCTTTGGACTGCCTCCCCTTCCTGGGCCGGCGAAGCCCTTAAAATCGGGGTTATTGATTTGCAGAAGTGTATCCACCAATCCGAGGCCGGCAAAAAAGCCTCCAAAGGCCTGCAGGATAAAGCCGATCGGATCAAAAAGGATTTGGAGGCCAGACGGGATGAATTGAAAAAGCTGAGTGAAGATTTCAATAAGAAAAGCAACATCCTCAGTGCTGATGCCAAAAGAGAGAGAGAAAAGGAACTGATCCGGAAGGATGAGGATTTAAGGGAATTAATTCGAAAAAAAGAAGAAGAAATGCGCAAGGATGAATATAATGCCATGCAGCCTCTTTTAAGCGATTTATTTGAAGTAACTAAAAAACTGGCTAAGGATGAAGGGTTTACTCTGATATTGGAATCCAAGTCTGGGGTGGTTTTTTTCAATAAACCCGTCGAAGAAATTACCGATAAAGTAATTAAACTCGCCAATGAAGCCAAAAAGGAAAAAAAGAAATAAACATGGAGAAGGCGTCCTCAACATCCCCTTCTGGGGTGACATTGGAGGAACTGGCCCGGTTGGTTGGGGGGGAGGTCCGGGGGATCTGTGAGGAGTTGCTTGTCGGTATTGCCGGGATCCGGGAGGCAAGAAAAGGGCAAATCACCTTCTTGGTTGATCCCAAATACGGGAAAGATTTGGAAACGATCCAGGCTTCGGCTGTAATTGTCGGATCGCCATTTCCCCAAACCTCCAAGCCGTTATTGGTAACCTCTAATCCATATTTGGCCTATGCCAAGATCGCCCAGTTTTTTACTCCTAAACCCCATCACCCGTTAGGCGTCAGTCCCATGGCCCATTGCGGGGAAGATTGCCGAATTGGGGAAAAGGTTTCCATTTATCCCCTGGTTTATCTGGGAAACCGGGTAGAAATTGAAGACGGCGTCACTTTGTATCCGGGGGTCTATGTCGGGGATTCAGTCCGGATCGGAAAGGATTCCATCGTTTACCCCAACGTTTCCATTTTGTCCGGGACGATCATCGGCCAAAGGGTGATCATTCATAGCGGTACGGTGATCGGAAGTGACGGATTTGGGTTTGCGCAGGACGGGATGATCCAGGTCAAGATTCCTCAAACAGGGATCGTCCAGATTGATGACGACTGTGAGATCGGGGCCAACAATACCATCGATCGGGCGGCCTTGGGAAAAACCTGGATAAAAACCGGGGTCAAAACAGACAATCAGGTCCATGTGGCTCACAACGTGGTGGTCGGCGAACATACCCTTCTCATTGCCCAGGTGGGTATTTCCGGGAGTGTTACCATCGGCCAGGGGGTCATACTGGCCGGGCAGGTCGGTGTGACCGGGCATCTGACCATTGGAGACGGAGTGAAGGTGGGTGCCAAATCGGGGGTGATTAAATCCATTCCTGCAGGAGAGGTCGTTTCTGGTTTCCCGACCATGCCTCATCAAACCTTTTTACGCACCAGGGCCCTTATTCAGCGATTACCTGAAATGACCAAACAAATACGGGTATTGGAGGACCGGGTTCGTCTCTTGGAATCTAAGATTATGGAGGAGAGGAAGGAAGACCATGGAATTAAGTCATGAGGAAATCCAAAAGATTTTACCCCACCGATACCCTTTTTTATTATTGGATCGGGTATTGGAAATTACGGTGAATGAAAAAGTGATCGGCTTGAAAAACGTGACGGTCAATGAACCTTTTTTCCAGGGTCATTTTCCGGGAAATCCCATTATGCCCGGAGTTTTGATTGTTGAAGCCATGGCTCAGGCCGGGGGGATCCTGGCCTTTATGTCCAATCCCCAACACATTGGGAAAAATCTGATTTATTTTTTAGCTATCGATAAAGTCAAATTTAGGAAACCGGTGATCCCGGGAGATCAACTGATATTAGAACTGGTTGCCTTGCGACGGGGAGAGAGGGTCTGGAAGATGCAGGGTAAGACCTTTGTCCGGGAAAACCTGGTGGCTGAGGCGGAATTGACGGCCAGTATTTCCACCGACAAAGAGACATCGGGCAGGGAGGAGACTTAATGTCCACACACACCATTCATCCCACCGCAATAATCGGCCCCAAAACCGAGGTGGGAGAAAATGTTATTATCGGACCGTATACAATCATTGAGGGAGAGGTTTTTATTGATTCAGGGACTCAGGTCGGTGCCCATGTCTATATCGACCGCCATACCCATATCGGAAAGAACTGCCGGATTTCACCTTTTGCGTCCATTGGAACTCCTCCACAAGACATAAAATTCAAGGGGGAAAAAACCCAGGTCGTTATAGGCGATGGAAACGACATTCGCGAATATGTCACTATCAACCGAGGGACTTCAGGAGGAGGGGGGTCAACCACCATAGGCAATCAGAACCTGATAATGGCCTATTGCCATGTGGGGCATGATTGTCAACTGGGTAATGGAATTATTATGGTCAATTTGTCCGTATTGGCCGGTCATGTGGTCCTCGAAGATTATTGCCGTCTTAATGCCCTGGTGGCTGTCCAGCAATTCGTTCGGGTGGGGGCTTATGCCATGGTAGGAGCGAAGTCAGGGGTAAGAAAAGATATTCTCCCTTATGTCTTCGCGGATGGGGATAAGGCCAAATTATTGGGGCTGAACACCATCGGATTAAAACGTCATGATTTTTCCGATGAGGTTATCACCGCACTGAGAAAAACTTATCAAATTATTATTCGTTCTCACCTGACCGTTCAAGAAGCCTTGACTCGGGTTGAAAAGGAAGTCCCTTCCATTCCGGAAGTTAGACGATTTTTAGACTTTATCCGAAATTCTCAACAGGGCATAACGCGTCGATGATGGGATCTTCTCCTCTGGGTTTAATTGCCGGCAATGGGAATTTCCCTCTCTTGATTGCCAGGGCCATTCGCCAGGAAGGGAAAAAGGTGGTTGCCGCAGCCCATGTGGGGGAAACCCAGGCTGAACTGCGTTCCCTGGTAGAAAAGATATGTTGGGTTCGACTGGGTGAATTGGGAAAACTGATCCGGTTTTTTAAACAGCAGGGGGTAAAAGAAATCCTGATGGCAGGTGGGGTCGACAAAAAAAGATGTTTTCCAAGGTCCAACCGGATAAGAAAGTCCTTTCACTTTTAGATAAAATGGGAAATCGAAACGATGACTTTGTTTTGAGAATGTTTGCCGACCAATTAGAGAAAGAAGGATTTCAAGTTCATCATTCCACGGCCTTTCTCCCTTTCTTGTTAGCCCCTCCGGGGGTTTTGACTAAGCGTCAGCCTACTGCCGAAGAGGAACGGGACATTGAATTCGGCTGGCCTCTGGCCAAGGAACTGGGAAAGCTGGATATCGGACAATGTCTGCTGGTCCGGAACGGGGCCGTGCTGGCCCTGGAAGCCATTGAAGGGACTGATGAGACCATTCGGCGGGGAGGAAAACTGGCCCAAAAGAAGGCGGTGGTCATCAAGGTCAGTAAGCCCAACCAAGACCTTCGTTTTGATTTGCCGGCCGTCGGTCGGCAGACTATTCAAACCATGCATGAGGTTAAAGCCGGCGTCCTGGCCATCGAGGCCCATAAAACGATTATTTTTGACCGTGAGGCCACCGTTCGTCTGGCGAATAAATACAGGATGGTTATTGTTTCAAAATAGCTAACAGGTTACCGAAAAGGCCCATCTACAGTGTTGCCCTCATCCCCGTCATTGCGCCGTACTTGAATGGTCGCCTCATTCTTCGGAATCTCAGGCGCCTGATATCTGGACCTTTTTTAGCAACCTGTAAAGAAGCGTTTTCTTATATCTTGTTAATATTAGTAAAACGCGTGTCGTTGCCCATTAGCTGGGCGACGAACCCCTCTTCACGTTTAATAGTAGTGGCCGCTACCAGCGGATATGTGAGATTAAAGCCATAGAATGGAAAAAATCAAAGTTGGTGTAGTCGGAGTCGGGCACTTGGGGAAATTTCATGTAGAGAAGTATGCCCGGATGCCGGATGTCGAATTGGTGGGGATAGCCGACATTTCTCCGGAAAGGCGGGAGGCCCTTTCCCGCCAGTATGCCATTCCCGGTTATGGCGATTATCGTCGATTGATTCCCCAAGTTGATGCTGTCAGTATAGTAGTACCGACCACGGACCATGCTTCGGTGGCCAGGGATTTTTTGGATCAGAAGGTCGATGTTCTAATTGAAAAACCCATCACCAGGTCCATATCCGAGGCGGAAGAACTGATCTCCTTGGCTGCGACCAGGGGCTGTTTGTTGCAGGTGGGTCATCTGGAACGGTTCAACCCGGTTTACCTTAAGACCAAACCTTATATAAATAACCCCCTTTTTTTTGAAAGCCATCGGTTGAGCCCATTTAAGGCCAGGGGCATCGATGTCGATGTGGTTTTGGATTTAATGATCCATGATTTGGATCTGATATTACATTTGGTTCAATCCCCGGCAGAGCAGATACAGGCCGTAGGGGTCCCGGTGGTTTCCTCCCGAGTGGACATCGCCAATGTCAGGATTCAGTTTCAAAGCGGATGTGTGGCCAATATTACCGCCAGTCGGATCTCCCTACAGGAAATGCGTAAGATGAGAATCTTTCAGCCGGCAGCTTATATCTCTTTGGATTTTGGAATAAAATCGTATACGGTCGTCCGCCTGCAATCCCAAGGTGAAAGTTCTTCCAGAGGACCCGATTTTTTCTCTGAGAAGGGCATCGTAGATTCCGGAGACGCGTTGGAAATGGAACTGCTATCCTTTGTCGAAGCGGTAAGGACCCGATGTGCTCCGGTGGTCTGCGGTGAGGATGGTAAAAAAGCCCTGGGTATGGCCCTTTGGATTAACCGGGAGATTGAAAAGAATTTAAAATCGGCTACCCAAAATCCGGGGGCATTGGAGTTTTTAAGACAATTACCGGGCATTACTTTCCCCAGAGAATCTCAGTAAGGAGCCAGCAATTAAAAAAATATGTATCATCGCCGGTGAAGCCTCCGGAGACCTCCACGGGGCTTCTCTGGTAAAGGCCTTACAGCAATCCGGTGAACCCATTTTCCTTTTCGGTTTAGGCGGCCCTCTTCTTGAAGAAATGGGGGTAGAAATGGTCTATCCGCCGCCCTTAAATGTGGTGGGTTTCAGTGAGGTAGTTTTTAGAATTTCTCATTTATTCAAGGCCTATCAAAAAGTCAAGGAAGCTTGGGGCTATCATAAACCGGATTTAATCATCTTGATCGATTATCCCGATATGAATCTCCGCCTGGCCAAAGCGGCTCATAAGGAAAAAATACCCGTTCTTTATTATATCAGCCCCCAGGTTTGGGCCTGGCGTTCCGGTCGGGTTAAATCCATTGCCCGCTATGTGGATCGTTTGGCGGTCATCCTGCCCTTTGAAGTGGCTTTTTATAAAACCTTCGGGATTCAGGTTGAATTTGTAGGTCACCCGCTTCTGGACCAGATTAAAAATAAGACCGGTGAGAAGGAGACCCTTTCCCCGGATGAACCTCCGGACCCTGTCCTGATCGGCCTTTTCCCAGGTAGCCGTCCGGCGGAAATAAAGACCATCCTTCCCCCATTGTTAGAGACGGCTGTCCTTTTAACCCGGCAATACGGCCAAAGAATTCGGTTTATCCTGCCGGTAGCCGGCACCCTGGATTTCAAACAGATGCAGGAAGAAATCCGGCCATATCAAGACCAGGGGGTTTCACTGGAACTCACTTCTGGGGATTCCCAGAAGACCCTGGGCCGCTGCCATCTGGCCATTATGGCTTCAGGGACAGTTACCCTGGAAGCAGCCATTCTTGGAATCCCGATCCTTATTGTCTATAAATTCTCTCCGGTCAATTATTGGATTGCCCGGCTTCTGATCGATGTTCCCTACGTGGGGCTGGTTAACTGGGTAGCCGGGGAAAAAATAATCCCTGAATATATTCAAGGGAGAGTCGTTCCGAAAGCCATCATGGAGGGGGCGGTACGATATCTGGAAAATCCCGCGTATTATCAGGATATACGCCGCCGGCTGTTAGAGGTTGGAAAGCAATTGGGCCTTCCTGGGGCCTCCGTTCGAGTAGCCCAAATGGCCCGGGAAATGATGCGTTGATATGATCACTCAGAGACTGATCCATCTCATTAAGCCCTATTGGCTTCGATTGTCGGTTGCCATGGTCTGTATGCTGGTAGTGGCCGGGGCTACTTCCTTGATGGCCTTTATGGTTAAGCCGGTTTTGGATGATATTTTTATTCAGAAGAATTACTCAACCCTTTCTTTAATACCACTTTTGATTATTTTACTATTTGTCATAAAAGGTTTTTTTGCATACGGTCAATCCTATTTAATGAGTTTTGTGGGAGAGAAGATCGTAGCCGGCTTGCGGGAGGGTCTATATTCTCATTTACAAAAACTTTCCCTTTCCTATTTTGACCGAACCGCCACCGGGTTACTTATGTCCCGGATTATCAATGATGTCAATCTGATTCAGGGGGCCGTTTCCAGCGCGGTGACCGGTATCCTCAAAGATGCATTTACCATCATGGGTCTGATTGGAGTCATTTTCTACCAAGACTGGAAACTGGCCATCCTGGCTGTCCTGGTACTTCCGATCATGGTTTTCCCTATTGTAAAATTTGGGCGGAAGCTCCGGAAGATCAGCACCCAAAGCCAGAAGACCATGGCCGATATATCCATTCATCTGCACGAAACCTTAACCGGAAACCGGATCGTCAAGGCTTTTAACACCGAAGACTATGAGATTGAACGTTTCAATCAACGGGTCCAGAAATATTTTCAACTGACCATGAAAGACGTTTCCATCAAATCCATGTCTTCACCCATCATGGAATTTCTAGGCGGGATCGGTATAGCCTCCATAATATGGTATGGGGGATATCATGTCATTCATGGCTATTCCACTACCGGGACCTTCTTTTCTTTTTTAACGGCCCTGATGATGCTCTATGAACCGATCAAACATTTGAGCGGGGTCAATAACACCATTCAACAGGGGATGGCTGCGGCCATTCGTGTTTTTGAAGTCATGGACATCCAAACGGAAATTCGCGATCAAAAAGAGGCCGTAACCATCCATGGTATCCATAAGGGGATCCGTTTAAAAAATGTATCCTTCGGGTATGGAGACCAATGGGTGCTCCGGGAAATAAATTTTGAAGTCAAGTTGGGGGAGATCATAGCCATTGTCGGCACCAGCGGCGGTGGAAAAACCACCCTGGTTAATCTGATACCCCGGTTTTATGAGGCCAGCGAGGGGGAAATTTTTATCGATGACCGACCCATAAAAACAATCATCCAGTCCTCTTTACGTCGGCAGATCGGCATTGTTACTCAACAGACCATCTTGTTTAATGACACCGTCCGCAACAATATCGCCTACGGCTCTCCGCAGAAGACAGAAGACGATATCCTGCAGGCCGCTCAGGCCGCCTACGCTTACGACTTTATCCAACGCCTGCCTCAACAAATGGATACCGTTATCGGGGAACAAGGGGTACGTCTTTCCGGAGGGGAACGACAACGCATTTCTATTGCCCGGGCGTTGCTCAAAGATGCCCCTATCCTGATCCTGGATGAGGCCACCTCTTCCTTGGATTCGGATTCGGAGGCGGAAGTCCAACGGGCTCTGGAAAATCTGATGAAAGGGCGCACTACGTTTATCATCGCCCACCGCTTTTCAACCATCCGGAATGTGGACCGGATTCTCGTTCTGGCCAACGGAAGGATAATTGAAGAAGGCAACCATGATCGGTTAATGGATTTGGATGGGGAATATAAACGACTTTATGAAATCCAATTCCGGGACATGGAATGAACGACTGATTTTAAATTCTGAGGTTTTAGATCTGAGAATTCATCTCTAATTTTTTCAAAATAGGAGATTAACCGCATCGGATAGGACGATACCGGATCAAACAGCCGATACTGGATAAAAAGTAAAATTCAACCTCCAGTATTCAACATCTTTTTACTATATTGAGTTCGCCTCAAAATTGGAGAATCGGGGTTAAGAAACGCAACTTCAAAACACTTTGATTAGAATTTAGATTACCGGATTACCAAATGAAGACCACCTTGATCATCGTACCGGCCTACCAGGAAGAGGCCAATATCGTTAAAGTCATAGAGGATGTCCAACTCCATATACCCAATGCGGATATTCTGGTGGTAAACGACGGTTCAATGGACCAAACTCCTTATTTGGCCCGCGAAGCGGGCGTCAAGGTTATTGATCATCCTTATAATATGGGAATCGGGGCAACCATCCAAACGGGTTTACTCTATGCCAACGAATACCATTATGAGCAAGCCTTGCAAATTGACGGTGATTATCAACATCCGGCCGAGGAAGGGCCTCGATTGCTTAAGGTCCTAAGAGAGGAAGAGGCTGATCTGGTAATCGGTTCCCGCTTTATTGAACACACCGGCTACCAGGGGACTTGGGGGAGGCGTGCGGGGAACCGTATGATTCAGTGGGTTAATGCCCTCGTGGTCGGAGCGAGGATTGTCGACAATACTTCCGGATTCAGGGCCTATTCTAAACGGGCTATTTCCATTTTATCTAAAACATATCTTGGTGAATACCCTGAACCGGAATCCATCAGTTATCTTAAAAGCAAACGTTGTAAAATCATCGAGGTTCCGGTTGAAATGAGGAACCGGCCGGGGGGGAAATCTTCCATCTCTCCCTTTACCGGGAGTGTCTATTACATGGTTCGGGTCCTAACCTCGATCATTTCTTTTAACCGGTATTCCCGGAGGTGATTGATGAACTTTTTAGCACTGAAAATCAGCACGTTCTTTTTATCGGTATTTTTATTGGTCTGGATTTTTTCTCTGGTCCGTCGAAGACTTTTAATGGAAGAATATTCCTTTTTGTGGATCTGCATCGCCGGGGTTTTCCTGGTCCTTTCCTTTTTTCAGCCGATCATGGACAAAGTGGCTCATGCCCTGGGAATTGAATATGGGCCTTCGGCCCTCTTTTTATTTCTTAATGTGGTGACCCTTTTTATCCTGATCCATATCTCCATTCAACTTTCCGATTATAAATCTAAAAAAAGGATCCTGGCTCAGGAGATCGCCTTGTTGCGGGATAAGGTCGACGAACTTTCCCGAAAGATGAAGGTCCATGAATCTGCTGACCTTTGATATCGAAGATTGGTATCATGTCAATTATCCCAAAGTTGACTTTACCGTCTTTGACCAGCAGGAAGATCACCAGACCCTGTTTGAGAAAACCAGGAAACTGACGGATTATTGTAAAGTCCGGGGGATCCAGGGGACTTTTTTCATATTGGGCCGCCTCCTGGAAAAAAGACCTGAGATCGGGGAATGGATTGTCGAACAGGGACAAGAACTGGCCCTCCATGGCTTGGACCACCACTTGCTGACCGGCAAGACCCCTGATCAATTCAAAAAAGAACTGGAGGGGGCACTGCAAGCCTTTCAGCGAATTACCGGAAAACCACCCCTGGGGTTTCGAGCTCCATCCTGGTCGGTTAACGGGAGTAACCTCTGGGTCCTGGAAATCTTGGATTCATTCGGTTTTTTATATGATAGCTCAATTTTTCCGATTAAGAATTTTCTCTATGGTTTTCCCTCTGCCCCAATGGAACCATTTTTCCCCGTGATCCGGGGCCGGCAATTGAGACTATTGGAAATCCCGGTTTCTATCCTCAAGCTGGGGCCGGGACGAATAGCCTATTCAGGTGGGGTTTATTTTAACTGTTTGCCATATCCGCTGATTCGGAGAATAGTGAACCGACAAATCCGGCAGGGGATGGATAGCCTCTTTTATTTTCATCCCTGGGACCTCTGGAAACGTTCTCCACAGCATCTCCAGCAGTTGAAGGCCCGCTGGGTCACCCTCCATATAGGGGATACCCTGCAAAAATTTGAAAGACTATTGGAGACCTTTCCCATGGGAAGTTTATTCGGCAACCTGGACTACCTTAAAAACCGGGCCAGACCGACTGATTTAGGAGGATCCCTAAAGTGAATCCTGAAAAAGATCGTTTTTATTCCCGGGCTTTTTACGGGTTGTTGGGCTTTCATTTCCTGATCTGGTTTTCATTAGGCATAGTCTTGGATCTTCATCCCGATACGGCCGATCATTGGGTCTGGTCCCAGTATCTGTCCTGGGGATATTATGAGCACCCTCCCATGGTGGCCTGGACCATCCGCCTCTTTACTTTTCTGCTGGGGAATAACCAATTGGCCATAGAAACAGGCACCCAGGTTGTCGCCCTGCTGTCTTTCCTCGGCATTTTCCTTTTAGCACGACAAACCTTCGGGACTCGGGTAGCCTTTTTCAGTATCCTGACCCTGGAAGCGACCCCTTTATTTTCCGCAGGGAGTATGATTTTTCACATTAATAATGTTTGTAACCTGTTTTTTATTTGGGCGACCCTGGCTTTCCTGAAAGGGTTTGAGCAAAGAGACAAAAAATACTATTATTATGCCGGGATAGCTTTAGGCTTTTCTTTATTGTCTAAGGTCTCGGCCGTCCTCTTTCCTTTTGCGACTTTTCTCTTTTTATTAGTCTCCCGGGAAAGGAGAAAGTTGCTTCAGGGGCCCCATTTATATTTGGCTTTGTTGCTGGGTCTGGTGATCTTTTCTCCTTTTATTTTCTGGAATCTGAGTCATGATTGGATCTCTTTTAAATTCCAATTGGAAAAAGGGCTGATCGCCGAAAGCAGGAGTTGGAATTCGGTGCTCGGCTTCTGGCTCGGACAACCCTTGATTCTGGGACCGGTGCTGTTCCTCTTTTTTTTAATGGCCCTTTGGTCCGGTATAAAAAAATTCAATCAAGATTATCGTTATGCTTACTTGGTTCTTTTGACTGCCATCCCTCTGCTGGTTTTCGGACTGGCGGCTTTACGAGGGGAATATTCCGATCCGGTCTGGACTGATATCGGCTGGCCCTTTGGAGCCATTTTGGTCGCTAAGGTTTTTTCCGATCGGTTCTCAGCCGGATCAATTAAAAAGGGGATCATCACTGGTGGGCTGGTATTTCTAACCGGGTGGTTTCCTATGGGTCTGTTGACTCTTCACACCTTATACCCTTTTTTCGAATCCGTTATTCCCGGGGATCGTACTCTGGAAATGAGAGGATGGCGCCAGTTGGGAAACGCTTTGGGGAAAGAATATCAGCACTATTTCCCCAATCAGAAAAGAGTTTATGTGCTCGCCGATGACTATCAAATAGCTGGAGCCGTTTCATTCTACACCCCCCAGCATCCGATCCCTTATTCTTATGGAAAATCGAAGAGAAACATCTGGGTCACGGTAGAAGAAATAAAACAAAACGGGGCCCTGTTGGTTTGTCCTCTCGACACTTGCGAAAAGGACCAGGAGAAAACCAGGGCCCTTTTTAAAAAAGTCGAGCTGATTTCGGAAGTTCCGATTTTCAGACAAGGGCGGGTCGTAAAAAAATTCAGGCTGTTTTATTGTTCCAATTAGGCCGATGAGAATCATCTCCCGATATATTTTCAAAGAAATCCTGACTCCTTTTGGGGTTACCCTTCTCGTCTTTACCTTAATCTTTTTACTCGGTAATTTGATGCAGTTGATTGATATGATCGTTCAGAAGGGGGTGGGCCTTTGGGATATCGCCCGATTGCTGGGTTACACCCTCCCTTTCCTGTTTGTCTATATCGTCCCTATGGCCTTTTTTATTTCCATTCTGTTGGGTTTTTTAAGACTTTCCAGCGACAATGAAGTGACCGCCCTGAAGGCCTCGGGGATCGGTTTTTTTCAGCTTCTTCCTCCGGTTTTGATTTTAAGCCTGGCCAGTTATCTCCTGACCAGTTTTATGGCTATGGTGGCCCAACCCTGGAGCGAGTATTCTTTAAAAAATTTGATTTTTAATATTGCCGTCGTTCAGGCCAAGGTCACTTTAAAAGAACGGGTGTTTAACAACGACTTTAAAGACCTGGTTTTTTATATTCAGAAGGTGAGCCCCGAAGGTGAAATGGACGATGTTTTTATATTCGATCAACGGCAGAAAGATGTCCCTCAAACCATTGTAGCTAAAAAAGGTTGGTTGATTCCTGATCCCTGGGAACGAACCCTCAATCTCCGCCTGGGTAATGGGATCATTTATAATGTATCCCTCGGTTCCCGCAGCGCTCAAAATATCAATTTTAAGACTTACAATTTAGTATTACCCTTGGATCAGATGGTCGCGGCTCAGGGGAAAAGGGAAAAAACGGAGACTGAATTATATCCTTTGGAACTGAAAGAGAAAATCCGTCAGACCTCTCCCGGAGAGAAAAAATATTATGTATATCAAATTGAATATTATAAAAAATTCAGTCTCCCCTTTTCCTGCCTTGTTTTTGGGATGATCGCCTTCCCCCTCGGGCTGCAATCCCGCCTAGCCGGAAGGGCCTGGGCCGTGGTTTTGGGGGGAATTGTTTTTTTTATTTATTACCTGATCCTCTCTTTGGCCTTCAGTTTGGGGGAAAAGGGAATTTTAAGCCCTTTGGTTGGGTTATGGCTTCCCAATATGATAGTGGGGGTTATGGGGGGATACTTGTTCTGGGTTACCTGGAAAGAAAAAGAAATGAGGTGGTTGACGGGGATAAAGGACTTGATGGATTGGTTGAAACGAATCCTTGAAAGAAGACCTCCCGGTACCATGTAATTCGAGCTCTTCTTTTTCATTTCAAGACTATTATGGGACCCTTAATAACTAACCAAACATATTTGAAGTTTGGGTTCTTAACCACGACCCTCCATGAATATGGAACGGTCTCAATCTTTTGAAATGATCCTGGATACTTGATCCTGGTTGCTGGATAAAAGCAAAAACCTGATACTGGATTAAACAGCCGAGGCTGAATCCTTGTTTGTCTTTATCCAGAATCGAGTATCGGTTTTTGTTTTTATCCAGTATCAAGAAACCAGCATCCAGGATCGTTCGTTCCGGGGATGCAGGTCGTGAATGTGAGAAAGGTTAAGGAGAAATTCTTAGACTTGGTTGCTAAGAATCTAAACATCGAATGATAAACAATAAACATTATTTCTTTAAGAAGCAACTGCTGCAACCGATTCTCTGTGTGTTTTCCGGCTTATATGGTTCCGGTATTCGATGTCGTCTTTGGCTGTATCAACGGCATCTTCTGCCGACCCAAACCCTGCCCTTGAAGGTAATCAGTATAGGTAACTTGGTTACCGGTGGGACCGGGAAAACTCCTCATACGGCCTTGGTAGCTCGCTATTTACAAAACAAAGGGATTAAAACGGCGGTCTTGAGTCGGGGGTACCGGGGAAAGAAGATGAAAGAAGGGGGGGTTATTTCCGATAGGAGTTCTATTCGGGGGACTCTCGAAGAAGGGGGAGAAGAGCCTTACTGGCTGGCCCAAAAACTGCCGGGAATCCCGGTGGTGATTGGCAAGGATCGTTATCGCTCGGGATGGCTCTGCTTTCAACAATGGCAAACCGAGTGGGTGATTTTGGATGACGGTTTTCAACACCTGAATCTGAAAAGGGAGATCGATATATTGCTCATGCCGGGTCATGAGCCCTTTGGCTCGAAAAGACTTTTGCCTTTGGGGGATCTCCGGGAGCCGATCGAGGAAATGCAAAGAGCCGATATCATTTTAATTACACATGCAGAAAGACTGGGCTTCCCACAACGTGATGAAATCACTGCAAATATTCGTTCCATGGTCCCATCGATTCCGGTTTTTTTTTCCGAACATAAACCCCTGGTCCTCTGGAGCTATCCCGATAAAAAAGAGATCCCCCTCAACGAGTTAGCCGGGAACCCGGTGGTTGCTTTTTGTGGACTGGCCGACCCCGAATCCTTGTTTTTTAGTTTGAAACAACTCCAGGCCGATCTGGTCCATTCGGTTAAATTTCCGGATCACCACTTTTATCAGGAGAAAGATAAACGATCTCTGGAAAATCTCTGTCGGTCTTTAAAAATCAATCGATTGGTAACTACCGAGAAAGATGCCTTGAAGCTAGGGGATTGGGCCCCCATCGATTTGCAACTTATTGTATTAGGGATTGAAGTCGAGATCCAGGGGTCTGGATTCTGGGAATTTTTAGATCAGAGAATCAAGCAAGAGGCACAAAGCATGGAGCCCGGGGCATGAGGCACGAAAAATCCATTCGGGTGATGAATAATTTCTTGATCAGGTCGCCTAACTGGGTGGGAGATGCCCTGTTAACCACTCCGGTAGTGCGTTGTATAAAAACCCATTTCCCTGATTCCCGGATCACGGTGTTGGCCAAACCCTGGGTAACTCCTGTATTTGAGGCTAATCCGGCTGTAGACCAAGTGATTACTTATCAAAAACAGGGGACTCATCAAGGAGTGGGGGGGCAGTGGAAGTTAGCCCAGGAATTAAAAAGAAAGGGATTTGACGTCGTTGTTCATTTTCCCCATTCTTTTGAATCGGCCTGGATCTCTTTTTTAAGCCGGACCCCTATTCGGATCGGATATGCCACGGAAGGGCGCGGTTTTTTATTGTCTGACCCTCTCAAAATAACTTCAGACCGGAAAAAAGAACATCAAGTCCCTTTCTTTTTTCACCTTTTGGAACCTCTGGGGATCCGGGAAAATCCCACTCCTGAGAAAAACCCCTTGGAACTGCATGTTGGCCGACAAAGCCTTCAACAGGCTGATGCCCGATTACATTCCCTGGGCATCAGTTCCTCTGATTTTTTAGTGGGGTTGGCCCCTGGGGCGATTTTTGGGTCGGCCAAGTGTTGGCCTTTTGATCGATTTGAATTGTTGACTGAACGTTTTAAAAAAGAGTGGCGGGCTAAAGTGATCCTTCTGGGGACGGATACCGATACCCTCTCGGGTCCTATTAATGAAACCACGAATAACCGCAACCTGTTGGGTAAGACTTCCCTAAGTGAGGCCTTGGCCCTGATTCAAAGATGTCGACTGATGATTTGTAATGATTCCGGATTGATGCATGCGGCCTCGGCCCTGAATGTCCCCTTAGTGGCCCTCTTCGGCTCGACCAATCTCCAGCGAACCGGACCTTGGGGGGGGATCAGCCGGGTGATTAAAAAAGACTTTCCTTGCAGTCCTTGTCTGAAAAAAGTTTGCCCCGAGACCAAAACCTGTATGGAGGCCATAACGGTCGATGAGGTTTGGGAAACCCTTTTAGAGATGAAAGCGCAAGGTATTTGGGAATGATGATAGCCGCTCAGAGCCATCTTCCCCTGTCTTTTCCCCCGGAACAAATCCGAAGCATTGCCTTGATTCAACCCAGCCGGATAGGCGATATTGTTTTCAGCCTTCCTACCCTTAGCGGGTTGCGGCAGGTGTTCCCTGCGGCTCGGATATCCTGGCTGGTGGATGAGCGGTGTAGAGAATTGGTGGAGGGCCATCCTGATCTGGATGAGATTATCGTGATCCCCTTCAAGGCCCTGGAAAAGGCTTTAAAGGAAAAAAGATGGCTATGGATTTTACAAACCCTGAAACAGATAAAAAGGGATTTGCAAGGACGGTCTTTTGATTTGTCGGTGGATCTTCATGGGCTGGGAAAGTCGGCCCTTTTGGTCCTTATGGCCGGGGCGCGGTACCGGATCGGTTCGGCTAATACCAACGGCATGAAGGAATTGAGCGGTTTCTTTTCCAAAGAGGTCCCCCCGGGGCCTCAGGATTATCATACTGTAGAGCGGAATCTGGCTCTGGTTCGGTTTCTCGGTGGGGAAGTGGACCCTCCGGAATTCAAATTCAGGATTTCCTCGACCCATCGAGAGGAAGTCGCGGCTCTTTTACAGCAGGCCGGTTACGAAAAGGGGAGCCCTTTGATTGTTATTCATCCCGGCGCCGGCTGGCTTTCCCGGCGTTGGCCGGTTGAAAGTTTTGCCGAATTGATCTATAAATTAAAAAAGGATGCTCCTGTGCAACTGGCGGTTATCGGGGGGGCCGAGGGCGGCAGTAAGGAAGAAGACCTTTTCCGTCAATTGTTTTCTTTGACCTGGGTACCGGTCATCAATCTGGTTCACCGGTTGAATTTAAAACAATTAATAACCCTGCTTGATCAGGCCGACCTTTTTATCGGAAATGAAGCCGGTCCCATGCACCTAGCCGCGGCCTTGGGTAAACCGGTGGTAGCCATCATAGGCCCTACCATCCCAGAATTAACCGGCCCTTTTGGCCCTAACACCAGGATCGTTAAAAAAGAGGTGTCTTGCAGTCCTTGCCGGAATAGAAACTGCACCGACAAAAAATGTATGAAGGCCATAGAGGTCTCCGATGTCTTGGAAACAGTACGATCAGTCTGTCAGCTTTATCGAAACCCATAACATTAAGCGGGTTCTTTTGATCAAATTGACTTCACTCGGGGATGTCATCCATGCCTTACCGGTGGCTGCCTCATTAAAGAAGGCCTTTCCCTTCTTAAAACTCCATTGGGTGGTCGAGGATCGTTGCGCTCCAATATTGGAAAATCATCCTCTTTTGGATTCGGTCCTCGTTTATCCCCGGCAGGAAATCCAGTCTTTACTCTCCCGGCGAAAATGGGGACAGGCCTTGAAACGGTTGAACCTTTTGAGACGCTCTTTAAGGGAGTTGAAGGTTGATCTTTCCCTTGATCTGCAAGGTCTTGCCAAGTCAGGGTTAATGGCCCTGATGGCAGGTGCCCCTTATCGAATCGGGTGTTCAGGGCTGAAAGAAATGAGTTACCTGATATCTCGGAGAATCCCGGAGGCAAAAGGATCACACGTAATCGACAGTAATTTGAATGTAGCTGAATTTTTAGGGGTCAAGAACGTGGTCCCGGAATTTATCCTGGCCATTAAAGAGGCGGAAAAGGTCTGGGCCAAAGACTTTTTAGAGGATAATGGATTGTCGGACGGGGACAGGCTTCTTGGTCTTCAATTTGGGGCCATTGCGCCCCAGAAGTGTTGGCCGCCTGATAAATATTGGGCTTTTTTAGAACAGGTTTCCAAACTCCCTCAAGTCCGAATCATCCTTTTTGGGGATAAAACCGACCAGGAAAGATTAATCCCCCCTCTTTCCCAATTACCCCCCAAGGTGATCAATACCATGGGGAAACTTTCCCTGCGCCAGTTGATGTCTTTGATTGCGCAATGCCGATTATTCATTGGAGGAGATACCGGCCCTCTTCACTTGGCTGCAGCTCTGGGATTGCCGGTTATTGCCCTGTTTGGGGGAACAGATCCCGGCTGGTCCAAGCCATACGGAAATTCACACACCGTTCTTTATAAAGAATTTCCTTGCAGTCCTTGTCTGCTAACCCCGAATAATAAGTCCCCCGTATGTCAAGGGCGCTGTGATTGTATGGCCGCCATTAGTGTCGATGAAGTTTTGGATTCGCTTCAGCCCTTTTTAGGGGGCTCGGAGTGAGAAAGAAAAGGACCATTTTGTTCCTATGTACCTGATACTTTACAGCCTGGTTTATCTCCTTTCCTGGATTCCAAGGTCAGTTGGCCTCTATTTGGGGAGTTTTTGGGGGTGGACCTTCTATTGGTTGTTAAAACGGAGAAGAATAGTCGCTTTAAATAATCTGGCCATTGCCTTTGGTGATCAACTGGGGGTCAATGAACGGCAGGCCCTGGCTAAAAAGAGTTTTCAATTTCTTGGGCGCCATTTTTTTGAAATCTGTCGTTTAATCCGGGTTAATAAAAGCGGACTGGCTTCCTATGTTGAATTTAAAGGGGTGAATCATTTCGAAGAGGCCCGGGCCCAAAACAAGGGAGTGGTTTTATTGACCGGGCACTTTGGTTGTTGGGAGCTTATGGGTGTTTGTGTAGGCTTTTTTGTGTCTCCCGTCCATCTGGTGACCAAACCTCTGGACTTCAAGCCGGCCGAAAGATTAACCCAGACCATCAGGGGGATCAGTGGAAATCAATCTATTTCCAAAGAAAAATCGATGCGCAGGCTGATTCAGGTTTTAAGACAAGGGGCCACTATTGCTATTCTTTTGGATCAAAATATCGATTGGTATGACGGGGTCTTTGTCCCCTTTTTTAACAAAAGGGCCTGTACCAATAAAGGATTGGCCTTGTTGGCCAGAAAAACCCAGGTTCCGGTAGTGCCGCTTTTCATCGTTTACCAAGGTCGAGGAAAGTACCTGATTGAATTTAAGCCGGCCCTCCCCTGGTTGTATTATGGGGATCGAACCAAAGAGATTGAAGAAAATACGGCCCAGTATAATCAAGTGATTGAGGATATGGCGCGGCAGTATCCGGACCATTATTTTTGGGTCCACCAACGCTGGAAGACACGGCCCTATAAACCTTGGCCGAAACAGGAGAGTTGAAGGGAGAGGAAGAAAGGGCTTCACTCTTTCAATTTTTTATTTGCCTTAGTCTTCAGATCCCTTATTAAAATAGTATTGGTTGACAGGTTCAATTATTATTTCGGAAAATATGTTACCGTAAAGAGGTTTTCATCAATAGAATGAACTTATATTGGAGGATCGATTATGGCTATTAGTCAAGAACTCTTGGAAATCCTGGCGTGTCCCAAATGCAAAGGGGATATCTATCTGAACGAGGGCGAAGACGGCTTGGTCTGTGAAAAGTGCCGGCTAATCTATGAAATCAAGGATGACATTCCAATCATGTTGATAGAAGAGGCCAAGCCGCTGGTTACCGGGAAAAACTAAACCCATTCCGGATTAGTATAAGGGAAAAAAGCAATTGCTTCCGGGGAAATACTCCGTCAGCAGATCCTTCTAAAAGGTAAGGGTCTCGATTGCCTGTGCCCCTTCCGTGATGCAACTTAGTTTTTATACATCCGCAGGCGGCCGAAAAATTCCCCTCTTTTCCAAATAGATAAAGACTTTTGATCTCCAAAAATGCAAAAGAAAATTTTTTTGTTTTTTCATCGACTCCTTCTTTTTTCAGGTATCGGGTATATCGGTACAGCCTTATCCGTCTTCATTTTTTTTGGCCCTATTGAGACCGAGATATTCAGCCATAAGTTCTCTTTTACTTCATTTGTCAACCCCATTCGCATCTCCCTTGGTCTATTTCTCCTCGCCTTCATTTTTAAGGCATTGGGAACCTATAAAGACCGACCGTTTGTAACAGGTTTGTTAAAAACAATATGGCTGATCTTCAAAACGGGCGGGGAAAGGGCCATTGAACCGAATCAAATCGGCATCGGTACAGGACATCATCATTGGGCTGAAGGGCTTTCCATTGGAATCGTTTTTTTGGCCATTACTTTCTTTGTTCATCATAACACAGCCGATGTGGCCGGCTTTGCAGACACCTATGGATATGTTTCAGAAGCCGTACGTCTGAGCCAGGGACATTTTTACGAACCAGAAAAGGTCTATTCTTTTTTCGGACTTCCTGAAGAATCAGAGAAAACCCATCCTTTAGGGTATATAGAAAAAACCAGCCAAGGGACCGTGCCCACCTACCCCTTCGGCTATCCTCTTATTATGGCCGCTTTCATTAAGATCTTTGGTCTCCAGGGAGCCTATTGGGTAACACCCCTTTTGGCTGCGGGGACGATTGTTCTCATTTATGGGATAGGGAGGGCTTGCCTCGGCGGGATGGGAGGGGTCATGGCCGCGGGGTTCGTTTTGTTTTTACCCAACTTCCTTCATAGTTCGTTTTTTCCAATGAGCGATGTCCCGGCCGCCTTTTTTTCCGCCCTCGTCCTCTTTTCCTTACTGGTTCTGCGCCCTTCTCGCCTCACCGACCTACTCTTGGGGGCTTCTCTTGGATTTGGGATATGGGTCCGTCCGAATATGATCTTATTGGCATTACCACTAGCGTTCTGGTTTGCCTTTCGAAAAGAATGGCCGAGGCTCATCCGCTTTGGTTCGATAGTTTTTCTTTATATCTTGGCCAACAGCCTACTCAATGGGTACTTATATGGCTCTCCCTGGACAACCGGCTATGGGAATCTTCCGATAGGGGACACTTTTTTGAATACCCTGGATCGGGGGATCCGTCACCTGATGCGACTGCAGGATCAACAGGCCGGTATTGGAATTTTCCTGGTCCTTATGGGACTCCTGTTTGGGAGGTTCTCACTCTCCAGGCGTTTGCTTTTGGCCGGTATTTTTATCACTTTTTTAATCTTCTTTTCGGCTTATCGCTGGGATGATGCCTGGTGGTATTTTCGATTCCTTCTACCAACTATGCCGGCCATAGCTGTTCTTGAAGCATCGTTCCTATGGCAATTCATATCAACCAGGAAATGGAAAAAATGGAACACCGCTTTATTGTCGTTGATTTTTTTGGGTTTTGTCTGGGCTTCTATTAATTTCACCAATACTCATTTTGTCTTTAATGATCGGATTTCTGAAACAAAATACACCAAGGCTGCTTCAATGGCACAGCACACCATAAAGCATCCGGCACTTATATTTGCTATGTTATACAGCGGCCCCCTGCGTTTCTATGCCAATCTTCCCACTGCCCGTTATGATTTGGTCTCGGAGCCGGAATTGACAGATAGGATTCGAGCTGTCCAAAAGGCGGGAGGGCATGTTTACCTGCTATTAGATAACTGGGAACATGAAAAAGTGGTCAAAACCGCAACACGTTGGCTCTTAAACTATGCCAGGATAATTGGTTCTATCTCCGATCCGGATAAGGTCTGGCTATTTGAGTTGAATGTTCCGCCGGAATTCAAGAGACAATAAGCTGAAATAATTGGCCTATTAATCCAATTGGGTCACTGCCGACAATACTCGGAAGATCGCCATTTGATCTTGGTCATGATAATAGATCCTCCCAGGTAATTTGATAGGAAACTAAGAGTATCCACAAGGAAAAAACGGGGGGAAGGAGAATAATAGGGTCGAATGAGGTCCTCCCCAATGTAAGGATAAGATTACAGGTTATTTAAGGTCCATAATAAATACCGGGACGAAGGTTGACAGAGTTGATTTTTAACCTGGAGTCTTTAAAAGGGGTTGATACCTCAACGGCTGTCCTTTCTTAATGATTATGCTTGGCAACTAATAAGAATAAATGTTAAATATGAGTACAAGGCAAGAAGACCTTTTTGAATAAATCGAGTAGCGAAGGCTCAGGCAGAGACACTGAAAGTCCGATTAGCCGGGAAAGGGCGATGCCTTACCCATTGGTCAACCCCAAAACAGATCCTCCCGGTCCAATTTAATTCAAGCCCTTCAGTTTTACGGCAAAGTTATTATGAGCCCCTTATTAAAAGGGAAAAAATAAGAAAAATGTTATCGGTTACCATTATAACCCTGAATGAAGCAAAGAACCTGCCTGCCTGTTTGGAAAGTGTGGCCTTTGCCGATGAGATCATCGTTGTAGACAGCGGCAGTATGGATTCAACTGTGGATATTGCAAAAAGATTTACTTCCAAGGTCTTTCAGGAACCCTGGAGGGGTTACGCCGGCCAAAAAAACCTGGCTCAGGATAAAGCCCAAGGGCCCTGGATTTTAAATGTCGATGCTGACGAACGGGTCACGCCGGAATTAAAAGAAGAAATCTTGTCCTTGCTTGATCAAAAACCTTCTTTCGCCGGCTACAAAATACCCCGGAAGAATTTTTTCTGCAACCAGTGGATCCGTCATGGAGGATGGTATCCCAATTACCTGCTGCGTCTTTACCGGAATGACGTCGGAGTCTTTGCCCCGCGGGAAGTTCATGAACAAGTCGTCGTTGAAGGGAAAGTCGGGACCCTGACATCTCCGCTTGAACATTATACCTATGACTCCATCTCCGATTACCTGAGACGGATGGACCATTATTCCGAGTTATCGGCCCGGCAATATCGGTTAGAGGGGAAAAGGGTCTCTTGGTTTGAAATTCTATTAAGAACCTGGTTCACTTTTTTTCGAATGTGGGTTCTCCAAAGAGGATTTTTAGATGGGTCTAAAGGTTTAGTATTGGCTGTTTTGTATTCCTATTATACTTTTACCAAGTACGCCAAATTAAAGGAAAAGGGGAAATAAGGGGACTGATAACCGATTCCTGTGAATTAAATGCGTCTATACGAGAATGATTCGTTTCGGATTGACGCAAATTGTCTTAAAGAGGTTTGTTAAATGCGGTCTATTACCGTACTTATGTATCATCATGTGAGCCCGATAGCCGGGGATATGGTGACCGTTCACCCTTCCCATTTTGAGGCCCAAATGGCCTATATCAAAAACCAGGGTTATCGGACGATCCACTGCAAGGAGTTGCTGGATTTTATGAACGGCAGGGTGGAGCTCCCGGCAAGAACTTTGATGATCACCTTTGATGATGGTTTTCTGGATAATTACATCTTTGCCTTCCCCATTCTTAAAACCTATGGTCACAAGGCCACCATTTTTGCGGTAACCGGATGGATCGAATCGGCTTCACAAAAACCCTCCCTGTCTTTTGAGTATATTCCCATTCCTCATCGAGAAGCAGTCACTAAAATTAGAGAAGGGGAGGCGCGTGGAATAATGGTCACCTGGGATCAAGTCAGGGAAATGGAAGCGAGCCGCCTGGTCCGGATTGAATCACACACCCACGAGCACATAAAATATACTTCCGGACGGAGTAAGGAGCTGGAAGAGGATCTCCAGCGTTCTAAAAATCTTATTGAATTCAATCTGAACAGATCGTGTGAATTTCTATGCTGGCCCTGGGGTGACTTCGACCAGCAGAAAATTGATCTGGCTAAGGAGATCGGCTATCAAGCCATGTTCACAACTTATCGGGGGATTAATGTCCCCGGCGGGGATCCATTAAGGATTAAACGAATATCCGTCAAGGATACCATGCCCGGTTGGTGGCTGAGAAAGACCCTGTTTATTTTTTCCAGACCCTCCTTTGGAACTGCTTATGCTCGGATGAAAAAAGAATAAGGGAATCAATATAACCCGGTTCTGTAGTCAAATTTTATTTTGAGAAATGGTTATGGTTTAAAGAACACCCATTTTATGCCGAAGGATAAGTTTTACGCACCCTTTGAAAATATTACATACTGAATGGTCCATGGCCTGGGGAGGGCAGGAGATCCGTATCCTTCAAGAGGCGGTCGGCTTTACAAAAAAAGGGCACCATCTTTCCATCCTTGCTCAGCCCGGGAGCGACATTGAAAAACGCGCCCAGGAGGCCGGCATCAATGTATTTTCAATGCCTTTGCGTGCTGAGTGGGATCTTTCGGCTATCGGCAAATTAATTCAACTTATCAGAAGGGAAGGTTTTCATATCGTTAATACCCACAGTTCAGTTGACAGTTGGGTAGCTTCTGTGGCTGCCAAATGGGTCCGGGCACCTCTTTTGATACGTACCCGACATATTGCTTCGCCGGTTTCTAACAATCCGCTAAATTTTGTCTGGCGAATGCCCGATTTGATTCTTACCGCCGGTGAGGGCATTCGGGAAGAGTTAATACGAGTCAACCATCTTGATTCGGAAAAAATATTTTCCGTTCCTACCGGAGTTCCCCTCGATCGGTTTTCTCCTGACTTGAGAGATCAAGGCCTGAAAAATACAATCGGACTTGAGGGCTTTTATCCGGTTATCACCATGGTCGGTCTTTTGCGAACCCAAAAAAGGCATGAAATATTTCTCGACGCAGTGTTGGAGATCAAGAGGTCTTTCCCTAAAGTGGCCGGGCTTATTGTGGGAGGAGGACCGGATCGAGAGAGGATTGAGAAGGAGATCGAAAAACGGGGGCTTGCAGACAGAGTTATTGCAACCGGGCATCGTGATGATATCCCCAATCTTCTATCGATCTCAGATGTGGGCGTCCTTACCTCAGAATCCGAGGGGCTGCCACAGGTAATATTGCAATATCTGGCTATGAATCTCCCGGTAGTGGCCACCCGGGTGGGAGCCATCCCTCAGGTTGTGATCCACGGGCAGACCGGACTCTTAGTGGAACCCAACAATGTTCATGAACTGACGACAAATCTGTTGGAAGTTTTAAACCGTCCTGATTGGGCCAGGGGAATGGCCCAATCAGGACGGCAGAAAGTGATTCGGGAATTCAGTGAAGAGGTTATGTTAGATAAAATCATGGCTATTTATAAAAAGGGGCTATTTAAAAAAGGGATCCTCAATAATGACGAAATTTGACATCTATTTTTTAATCACTTAAGAATGGCCCATTTCCTTTTTGGGGATTACCCGTGAAATATAAAAGTCCTTTTGAGAGCTCCTTTTGGGGTTCGATTGCTTTTCCAAAGAGGGGGATTTAGGTTGAAAATAGCCTTAGTCCGACGGAAATATTCCGCTTTTGGTGGCGCTGAACGGTACCTGGAAGACCTTTCCATTCATTTGTCCAGAGCAGGACACGAGGTTCATATTTTCAGCACCCGTTGGCCTTCCCCCAAGGATATCTCATCCATAATCATCCACTCGGTTCCTATGGTAAGGGGCCAAGGATTACTGGAACTTCTGACTTTTTACCGAAATGTCAACCAGGCCCTATCCAAAGATTCCTTTGATATTATCCAAAGTTCGGAAAAAACAAATTTTCAGGATCTTTATCATGGTGATGACGGCTGCCACCGACAATGGCTGGCACAGCGCAGACGTTATGAGCCGGTCTTAAGGCGAATAGGGGTAAAGATCAATCCGTTCCATTGGATCAATCTGGCGCTGGAGAAAAGGCTTTTTGAAAACAGCCCGACAAGATATTTCATTGCCATTTCCAACCGAGGCCGGGAAGAGATCAGGACTCATTATCCACAGGCAGGAGAAAGAATACGGGTGATCTATAATGGCCTGGACCTGAAAAGCCCTGACCTTACGATGGAAAGAAATCACTTGCCGAAGAAAAAGGAAAAAACAATTCTTTTTGTAGGTTCCGGATATTTCAGGAAGGGACTTTTTTTCCTTATCAAAACTCTTCGGCATCTTCAAAAAATAGAGCCCGTTCATTTGGTGGTTATCGGCGCAGACAATCAAAACAAAGTGAAACAGTTAGCGGAGAAGGAAAAGGTAACTGACCTGATCACTCTGGTAGGCCCGACAAGAGAGATTACCCCCTATTACCAGGCTGCCGATGTCCTGGTCTTGCCGAGTATATATGAACCGTTTGGGAATGTCTGTTTGGAGGCCATGTCTTATGGTCTGCCGGTCGTAACGAGTGAAGCGGCCGGGGCAGCAGAAGTTATTGTTCCCGGGAAGAATGGTGTAGTGGTTAAAGATCCTGCCGATATACAGAGGCTGGCAGAGGCTGTTGCCCAAGCCTTATTGCTGGATAAGGAAGAAGTCCGTCAAACCCTGGATAAAATATTACCTCAATTTTCCTGGGATCAACACATTAAGAATCTTACCGGGTTGTATCATGAAGTCCTTCAGGAAAAAAAAGGCGGGGCAAATGGCCTTTCATCTAACTGATTGGCTTCTTCTTCAATATATGCACCTTCTATATAAGAAGGATCGTAGAGACCGGTCCCTTAAGACAGTGGACCCTGATAATATTTCCTCTGTATTAGTCATATCCACAACCGGCCTTGGAGATTCAGTGTTGTCCACACCGGCCATCCGTGCCGTTCGCCTGGCTTTCCCCCGAGCGAGGATCGTCGGCCATTTTCATAAAAAATATATCGAGCTTTTCAAAGAACATCCCGATTTGGACCGGGTGATACCTTATGAGGGGACTTACAATAGAAGGTTTAAAAAAATTTTTTCGACTGTAAAAACCTTTCGTCAGGAAAAGTTTGACCTGGTTTTTATTTTTCACGGAAATGATCCCCAGGTCGTCCCTATGGCTTATCTGTCGGGGGCCCCGATCATTCTCAGACGTCCTTCCATAGGGGAATTTGCATTTTTACTGTCCAATCCTCAAGGGGACAGGGACTACTTTTCCGAACATGCCATAGACGGGAGATTGAAGACCGCTCAAATGGCAGGATGTCCCATAGACGACCAACGGATGGTCCTTTCCCGAGAGGCCTTTAAGTCGGAAGAGCTTAGGGTGTTTTATAAAAAATTAGGTCTTTCAGCAGAATCTCCGAAAATTGCTTTTCAGGTGGGTGCGTCCTATATTTACAAGTGCTGGCCGGAAAGCCATTTTATTGAGTTGGGCAAAAGACTTCTCCAAAGGAATCCCCAGCTTATCATTTTTTTGTTGGGGAACCGAAAGGAAAAACGGCTCTGCGGCCGTATCCATAAAGGAATAGACAGTCCACGGGTATTTAATCTGGCCGGACAATTATCCATCGGGATGATCGCCGCCCTGATCAACGATATCCGACTACTGGTGACCAATGATACCGGACCGATGCATATCGCTATTGCCCTGGGAACCAAAACGGTTTCCTTTTTTGGCCCGACCAGTCCGGATTTGTATGGGCCACGGCAGGATTTTGAAAAACATACCGTTTTTTACCAGAAACCGGACTGTGAACCCTGCCTTCAGAAAAAATGCCGAGACCCCCTTTGCCTGGCGAGCATATCCGTGGACAAGGTGGTATTGGCCTGTGAACAACAGTTAGGATAAACGCTTTTGATTTCTTTCTTCGGTTCAGCGGTCTTGAATATATCAAGACCTGAGATTTCCAGGTTACTATATTCTGTTAGAGCACTCTCTTTTCCCTCTAACAGGAGGTCTTTCGATGACTTTTCGTAATAGTATTTAACGGACCTGGAGACCTTGTAAAAAGGCGATTCCAATTCCTTGTCAGGTAGCGTATCATGGGTAATAGGGGTAAAACATGAACAAGTTCTGCATCTTTATAGGCATGACGGTTCTTGGTTGGATCGGATGGTGGATAGGAGACAGGATTGGAATCATGACTGCTTTTGTGCTTAGCACCATCGGCAGCGTGGTTGGAGTCTACGTCGGCTGGCGCATCAACCGGGATTACCTAAGCTGACCCTCCGTTGAATGATCAAGGAATCGGGGCTATATCGTTAAACATGGGGAAAAGAGGACAGATATTTTTTAATCCTCTGTTCCGTTTAAAGCCTTTTCCAGTTCAGCCAATTCTGTTATGGGTGACCGGCAGGCATATTGGGTACAAAGGAAAACCGTGGGCCGGAAATTTTGCGGGGTCAGGGACTCTAAAAAAGGGGCAAGCTTGAACGCCCTTTGCGCTTCTTTTTCCTCATGGGACCGTAGTAACAAAACCTTATTGGGAGAAAACCTCCTCTGAATCTTTGAGATCATTTCCCTGGCGGTGTTTTCCCCAATGTTTCCGGCCACCACGATCTCCTGAGCAGGGCCAACTCCAAAATCCAGGGCATTGAGAAACTGGGTATAAGCCATAGGATATCCGGACACGGCGGCTGAAAAATTTTTAAACAGTTGATCGGCCTTTTGCTCTAAGTCGGTGTTTCCGGTCATTCGACCCAAGCGTAAAAAATTCAGGGCTGTGATCGAATTTCCGGAAGGGGTCGCCCCATCATAAAGGTCCTTTTCCCTAAAAATAAGTTTCTCCCCTTCTCCTGCCGTAAAAAAACACCCGCCTTTTTCTTGGTCCCAGAACAAGTCGATCAGATGCTCATTCAAGGCTACTGCTTCCTCCAGGTAACGGACCTCAAAAAGGGTTTCATAAAGTTCAATCAAGCCCCAGATAAAAAAAGCGTAATCGTCCAGGAAACCCGGATAGGCCACCTGTCCATCCCGGTATCGACGATAGAGCCCGCCATCGTTGGTGCGCATTCTTTCCAAAACAAACCCGGCCGCTTTCCCCGCCGCCTGGGCATAGGCCGGATCACCCAAGGCCTGGGCCCCTTTGGCCAGGGCGGCGATCATCAAACCATTCCAGGAGGTCAGAATTTTATCATCCTTTAAGGGATGAACCCGCTTCTCCCGGATTGAAAAAAGCCGCTCTCGCGCCTCATTTAATCGGGTTTCCAATTCCGGAAGTCCCATTTTTTCCTTTTGGGCAAATTCCTCCAGTGAAATGGAAATATGGGGAATATTCCTCCCTTCTTCAAAATTTCCGGCCGGGGTGATGTTATAGAAACGGCAAAAGAGATCTGCCGTGTCCCGATCCAATGAATCCCGGACCTGTTGATGGGTCCAGAGGTAAAAAAGTCCTTCTTTCCCCTCGCTGTCGGCATCTTCGGCGGAATAAAAGCCCCCTTCCGGGGAAGTCATATCCCTTAAAACATACCTGAAGATCTCTTGGCCCACCTTGGCCTGAAGAGGATTTTTCAGGGCCTGATAGGCTTCGGTATAAGCCATGGCCAGGAGGGCCTGATCGTAAAGCATCTTTTCAAAATGGGGAACCAGCCACTTTTCATCCACCGAGTAGCGGTGAAAACCTCCACCGATCTGATCAAAAAGGCCACCGAAGCGCATGGCTTCAAGGGTTTTTTCGATGATTATTTGGACTTGTGGATCCTGGCTGTGCCGATGGCGGCGCAACAGGAAGGTCAGGTGATGAGGGGTTGGAAATTTAGGTGCCCCCCCAAACCCGCCCCATTGGGGATCAAAAGCCTTTTTGAGCTGCTCGGTGCCAAGGTGCAAGGTTGATTCGCTTAAGGTTATCCCCTCGGAACCGGGTGCGGTGCTTTGTTGAATCGCTTGAGTGGTCTGTTCGGCAGCCTGGAAAATCCGCTCCCGATCCCGCTGCCAGATGGTAGCGATCTGAGTCAACAACTCAACGAATCCCGACATCCCCAGCCGGCTTGTTTTAGGGAAATAGGTCCCGGCGAAGAAAGGCTTGGCCTCAGGCGTCATAAAAATGGACAGGGGCCAGCCACCCCGGCCGGTCAAGGCCTGGCAGACCGACATGTAGACCTGATCGATATCCGGCCTTTCTTCTCGATCCACTTTGATGGCCACAAAGGATTGATTGAGCTGCCGGGCCACTGTTTCGTCCTCAAAAGATTCATGGGCCATAACGTGGCACCAATGACAGGTGGCGTATCCGATGGAAAGAAATATCGGTTTTTCCTCTTTCCGGGCTTTTTCAAGGGCTTCCGGGCCCCAGGGATACCAATCAACCGGATTGTGGGCATGTTGAAGGAGATAGGGACTTTTTTCAGACATCAGATGGTTGGGCATGATCCCCCTTCACCTTTTCGGGTCTTTATTTTGTTCCTTTTATATTAAGCTAAAACACCTCCGGAACAAGTGCAAGGTGGGGGTAAATAATCTTTAAAAAAATTCCGGTCGTTTGCTGGTCCCTTCAAGCAGGGATGATTTAAGGATTTTTCTTCTTTTTTTATTCTCTGACCGTCTCTTTTTCTTTCCTTATAGTCGTTCTTAAAATAAATTCTTTTTTAAAACCAAATCAACTTTGAACCCCAAACTAATTTGAGCCTTATGTCCTCCCCCCTATGCTTCATAAACAACCAGTTCCTGCCATATGCTGAGGCTCACCTTCATGTTTCAGACCTTGCGATCCAGCGCGGTTACGGGATTTTTGATTATTTTGTTGAACTGGAAGGCCGGATACCATTCCTGGAGGATTATCTTGACCGGTTTTATGGATCGGCTGAACGGCTGAACATGGAAGTCCCGCTGGAACGGGAACGGGTGAAAGAGAAAATCGGATATTTGCTTCAGCAGAACAAATTCGGCGCGTCGGGGATCAAAATACTGCTCACGGGAGGATATTCGGAAGATCTATATTCTCCATCATCCCCGAATTTCATGATCCTGAACCTGCCGGTTACCCACCAGCCGGGAGATTTCGGGGAAGGGGTGAAACTAATCCTTCTCGATTACCAGCGTCATATTCCCGAAGTAAAAACCACATTCTATCTTCCCTCCATCGTCCTCTTTCCAAAACTGAAAGAAAAAGGGGCCGTGGAAATTCTTTACCATCACAACGGCATAATCTCCGAGACCACTCGCGCCAATATTTTCCTGATCAAAAATGATATACTGATAACTCCTTCTCCCGGAGTCTTGCCAGGCATAACCCGAAAGTATGTTCTGCAGGTTGCCCTTGACCTGATGCCGGTGGAAGAACGGGTAGTGAAGCTGGAAGAATTATGGGACAGTGAAGAGATTTTTATCACCGGAACCTCCAAGCATGTGGCGCCGGTGGTGGAGGTTGAGGGACAGAAAATAGGGAACGGAAAACCCGGAACATTGACCAATACGATTTCGAAGACCTTTGAGGGGTTCTTTAAAAATGGTCTGCAAAAATCGGTCACACCCCTGCCCTACTGACCCCATCACGCCCGGCGTATTTATAAGGTGGACCGGGGAAAGCCTGAAGATTAACCGGTTAAAAAATTAAAAACCATTAAGGAAACGGAAAACATCCTGGAGGGATAAATATGGAAGCCAAGGATTTTCAGTATCGTCTGTTTACCGCTGAGGATATCGTTTATTTACCAACGCGCTGACAGGGAGAGCCGGAAGAGATCCGGGATCGGATCTCCCGAATCGGTTCTTCCGCCATGCTGGTATTTGACGGCCCAAAACACATTGGACAGCTTCAATTCAGACCCTATGTCCCCAACACGGTATCACCCCAAGGACTTCTCGATCCGCTATATTGGATGGACTTTCAAGGCCAGGCCCCGGACCTGCCCGACAAAACCCTGTCTTTATTTTGCTATCATGTCGGACAAACCGATAATACCCAGGCCCGTGACCCGCGTTATTTTGGAAAAGGAATTGGATTGCGCCTCTTGCAGGAAACACTCAGGTGGGCGGAACAGGCCGGATTTGAAGCCGTAATCGCCAAGGGATGTCCGGGATACCGATCCATTATCGAGTATATGGGAGGAATGCCCATCGATGTGTATCGGGAACAGGGATTCAAGATAGTAGTAACCTATACCGATCGGGAGCTAAGAACCGTCGTTGGAAGCCTGGCTGGAGAATGGGATCCGAACAAGGCCTCGGAAGTAGGCGTCTGTGTCAGATATTTTTCCTGAATAATATCAAGTATCCCTTGACAAGAAATCCATGAACTTATTAAGGGTCTCAAAATAATATTAATCAAAAAGGACCAGGGGGGTTTATTTTTGGGGTTGTCCAAAGGGTAACTTATCGCCCCATCCCGGCCAGTCCAGCAAAGTATGATTCGAGGCAGGGCCTTCACCGGTGCCTATTGCATGAAAAGGTGTAGGCCTACTTCAGACCTAGTAAAAAAATTTAGCCCGGAAAAGAAGCTCAAGGCGTTGGGGTGGACAACCCCAAAAATAAACCCCCCCGGTCCTCAGTCAAATATGAGCCAAAACGTTTCAAATCAAGATTATTATGAGGCCCTTAAAAATCTTGGACATCACCAACGATAAATCCTCCTGCTTAATCCAAATAAAATTCCTCCCCGCCTTCTCCCAGGATGATTTCCTTTTCCTGAAGCTCTTTGATTTCTCGATCACTCAACCCCAGTAATTCCTTGAGCACATATTCATTATGCTCTCCAAGCAAGGGGGCATGGCGGCCGGGTTTTTGCAGTCCGCTGATCTTCCAGGGGGTGTCGACAATTTCCAAATGGCCGATCTCTGGGTGCTCGATCGGCAGAAAAACGTTTCTTTTGCGAAAATGCGGGTCAGCATACACGTCCCTGGCCTCCCGGGACGGAGAGGCGGCCAGACCGGCCGCGCATATTTCATTGACCATCCAGTCGCGGTCCCTCAGGGATGTCCAGGATTCGATGATGCGGTCCAGTTCGGCCTCGTTTTGTTTACGCGAGGCCATGTCGATAAACCGGGGATCTTGGGCCAATTCGGGCCGGGAAATGATTTGCCCCAGAATGGTAAATTCCCGATCTGAATGAACCTCAAGTGCCATCCAGCGATCCACACCCCAGCAGGGGTAAACATTATGCGGGCAATAAAAATCATGTTTGTTCCCCATCCGTTCCTGGATCCGTCCGGTCATCGCATACCCCAGCAGGGTTTCACCGATCAGGGAACTCACCCCTTCACATTGGGAGAAATCGATAAATTGACCCTCCCCGGTTTTCGAACGGTGATTCAGGGCAGCCAGACAGGCATAGGCCAGAGTGAGGCCGTTCATCAAATCCGCATCTCCGGGTGTCCCGTGGGTGGGATGACTTTCCGGATGACCGGAGATATAGGCCACTCCCCCCACCGCCTGGTGGATAGTGGCAAAACCCAGATAGTCCGTATGGGGCCCGCCATATCCGCGGCTGGAAAGAGTGGCGACAATGATATCCCGCCGGACTTTTCTCAATTCGTCATAACCAAGGCCCAGTTTATCCATGGCCCCTGGCCGCATATTATCGATAACCAGATCACTTTGAGCGGCCAGTTGTCTGGCAATCCGAACGCCTTCCGGTTTGCTTAAATCCAGGGTGAGGCTCTTTTTGTTCAGGTTGACCGTAATATTGCCCAGACCCTGATTAGGTCTTACTTTGGTGGGGACCGCATCCGAGAGGGGCCAGACCACGGATCGCCTGGTGAGATCGGACCTCTTATGCCCCTCGATCTTAATCACCTCGGCCCCGAGCTCAGCCAGGGCCCGGCCGCCATAGGGGCCGGCCCAGACCCAGCTGAAGTCCAGGACTCGGATGCCTTCCAGGGGCAGGCGTGAACTCTCTGAAATCCTCGGGGTTGTGCCGGCGGGGGTTGTTTTCTTCGGCAATACTCCGGTTGATCCGAATATCTCATTATTGTGTTGACCCAGGAGGGGAGCCGGACGTTCTATTCCCGGCGGAGAGGCCGTCATTCGATAAGGCCAGCCCGGATAAGTATATTTTCCTGCCACGGGATGTTCGATCTCGACAAAATATCCTCGTGCCCTATACTGTTCATCGACCATCAAATCAGCAGCCGTGTTGAATGGGCCGATAGGGATCTTGGCCTTGGCTGCCCGGTGATGAATATCATCCTTTTTCTGATGCAACATCCAGGCCTCCATCAGAGGGGCGATATCCATCAGGTGATTCATCCGATAGAATCGATCATCCCATCGATCACTGGCGGCCCACTCCGGTTTTCCCATCAGTTCCCTGAAGGCTCGAAAATGATGATCGTCCGCCGCTCCTAAAACAACGTAACCATCACTGGTTTCCATGCGTCCCATGGCCGGGGGGCGGTCCGGAACACGGGACCAGGTTGTTCCGTGATATCGGGTGGAAGCCACCACGGGACTCACCAAAGCCAGCACGACTTCTTCCAGCGAAATATCGATAATCCGGCCGTGTCCGCTTTCCGTTAGTCCGATAAAGAGGGCCAGTCCGGCCAGGGCCGCGGCAAGTCCGCCATGATATCCGGCAAAAAAACCGCCCATTTTTACCGGAGGAAGATCGATTTTTACAGAGCGGGCCGGCAAGAGATTCGCCAAAGCCCCTCCATGAGAAACGGTCAATTCACCGCCCTTTACCCTTGATCTCGGTCCGGTTCTTCCAAAGGGCGTTATAGAAAGATATATCAAACCGGCATTGAGTTGCTGCAACTGGTCCCAGCCAAACCCATGTTGCTCCAGAACCTCCGGAGAATGGTTATCAATTAAGATATCGGCCCATTGAATCAATTCCCCGAATCGTTTCCTTTGGTCCTCTTGGTTCAAATCAAGGATGACCCCTTTCTTATTGGAGTTGAGATAGAGAAACAGGGCACTTTTTTCGGGATGGGATATTTGATCAGGAAAAGGCCCATAGGAACGGGAAGGATCGCCCTCCGGCGGTTCCACCTTAACAACCTCGGCTCCGAGGTCGGCGAAGAGCTTACCACAATAGGGTCCGGAAACCTCTTGGGCGAATTCCAGGACCTTCAGATTGTTCAAAGCTTTTGACGTCATAAATAAATATCTCCCTTATTTAAATTGTGGGTTGGGTGATGAAACCCTTTGAGGGGGGCCAGCACCGATCAATTCTTTTAGATTTTTTGGGGATTCTATCCACCCGGCCATCCCCTGATAAAAATGGCCAGATCCCCGAAAGAATCAGTCCCGATATCGAAGCGGGCATGTATTTTTATATTATCGTCAAAATGGGATTTCGTCAAAATGAAAATTATGCGAAATCAGGTTCTCCAAGGTCCCTATTTTGTTTATATTATACCATTCTTTCTATTTTCCTCTATTTTCCTCCTTGATCCAGCCTGCTTCTTCTTTTATACTCTTTATAGACTCTTAGACAATAACTCTGAGAATTTATCTCTATCTTTTGATACTAAGTTCAAAGAAGGTCTTTCTGCCAGAAGCCCTAATTCCCATGATATTTTAATGCCGGAGTATTCCTATCGATGGATCGGCCCGGAAGAGTTGGACGGGAATGAAATAAAATTTTTTCCAATCAAACGGATAACTTCTCCAACATGGAGCAAATAAAAAATAAGGGGGGCCTGAAAGATGCCTGTTGCCAATAGATTGCCGGACCATAAAACCAAGATCGTTTGTACCATCGGCCCAGCCTCTCGTTCTGCAGCCGTTTTAAAAAAACTCATCAGTCAAGGGATGAATGTGGCCCGGCTCAACTTTGCCCATGGAACTCTTGAAGAACATCGGGAAGATATCCGGCTTATTCGAACTTTATCAAAAAAGATGAACCGGAACTGTTCCATCCTGGTAGACCTCCCCGGACCCAAGATTCGTATCGGAAAACTTTTTTCGGAACCGTTGATTCTGAAAAAAGGGGAACGGATTACCCTGGTTGCCGTAGGACCCATAGACAAACCCTCCCGAATACCGGTGGAGTATCCCAATTTTTCCAAAAACGTTTCCAGGGGAGGGAAGATCTATCTCAATGACGGTTTTATTCAATTGCGTGTCCTGGAGATTACTGAACAGGAGGTAGCCTGTAAGGTGGTCATGGGCGGATCTTTGCTTTCCCATAAAGGTTTAAACCTCCCCAAGGCTAAAACGCTGGCTGATCCGGTAACCGATGAAGATTTGGATTTGGTGGATTTTGCTCTGAAAGAAGGACTGGATATGTTCAGCCTTTCTTTTGTGGAGCGGGGCGAGGACATCATCAAAGTCCGAGAATTCGCCGGGAAAAGAGGGAAAACCATTCATCTCATCGCTAAAATCGAACGGGCCGAGGCCGTTAAAAATATTAAATCCATCCTTACTGTGGCCGATGGGATTATGATCGCTCGAGGTGATCTGGGGGTGGAAATCCCCATTGAAAATGTCCCGGGTATTCAAAAGCAGCTGATCTATCAAGCCAATCTCCTGGGGCGGCCGGTCATTACCGCCACTCAAATGCTGGAATCCATGACTGAAAATATCCGTCCCACCCGGGCCGAGGTCACTGATGTGGCTAATGCCATTTTGGATGGCAGCGATGCGGTTATGCTCTCGGAAGAAACAGCTATCGGCCGCTATCCTCTGGAAACCGTAAAAATGATGGTTCGCATCGCCCATTCCATTGAAAAACAGAGGAAGACGCTCAACCCCGACTCCCCTGCCTATAACCACCTTAAAACGGATATCGGGAGGGAGAAAGTATCGGTCAGTAACGCGGTCTCCTTGAACGTAATGGAGGCCTTGCGTGTACTGGAAACAAAACTGATCCTGACTCCTACCCATACGGGGACCACCCCCCGGCGGATTTCAAGATTTAAACCCGGGTGTTGGGTGTTGGCCTTCTGCCTGGATGAATCAACCCGGGATTTTTTATCCTTATCTTACGGTGTCTCCCCCTATATATTAGAGAGGAAAAACCCCTTTGAATATGACAACCTTTTGACCTTTGTCAGAGAACAGCGTTTAGCCCGGAAGGGAGACCGACTGATCTTGACCGAAATGGTCGCTCCCGGCCAGGTGGGCGGAATCAATTCCCTTAATTTCATCACCTTGACTTAATAAGGGGTTTTTAAACTTCGACGGTGAACCGGCGTTCTTAAAAATAATAAAACAATCCAACAAAAAAGGAGGATGACTTATGAAAGTGGTCGCTTTTAACGGCAGTCCCCGGAAAGAAGGAAATACAACGATGCTGGTTAAGCATGTGTTTTCCGAACTTGAAAAAGGAGGCATTGAGACCGAACTGGTCCAGCTTGCCGGAAAAAAGATCCACGGGTGCCTGAGCTGCTTCAAATGTTTTACCAACCAGGATCAGAGATGTGCGGTAAAGAACGATGATTTTAATGATTGCATTAAAAAAATGGCAGAGGCGGATGGAATTATTCTGGCTTCTCCCACCTATGTGTCGAGTATTACGGCTGAAATAAAAGCTCTGATCGACCGAGCCTCTATGGTTGTCCTGGGTAACGGCAACACGATGTTGAAACGGAAGGTTGGTGCGGCCGTTGTTACCGCCCGAAGAGCAGGGAGCATGATGGCTTTCAATACCCTAAACCAGTTCTTTATGATTTCACAGATGATTGTTCCTGCCGCCAAATACTGGAACATTGGCATCGGACTTATGCCGGGAGATGTGGAGAAAGACGAAGAGGGTATATCCATCATGCAATCCCTTGGGGAAAATATGGCTTGGCTCTTACAAAAGCTAAACTCTTAACCTGCTTTGTTTTATTATTATGGGTTTCAAAATAATTTTGACATGAACATGAAAAGCTTGGATTAAATGGGATTTAATTAATACTACAGCGGCATTTAATTTTTAAACGAATTTAATTTAGCCAATTGTTTTTTTCTATGTGAGACATAAGCGATATAATTACGTTGAGTATGGTATTTTACAATCTCCAGGGCGTTGGTTAAACTGAGAGTTCGAAGTTCGAAAATCGTCGCTATCAACCGACGGGCTTGAGGTAAAGTCAGCATTGGGCTTTTTTTTAAAACGGATGCGTAATAGGGTAGAAGAAATGCAAGGCCAGGAAGACATAAATCATATGACGATGCCAGGCTGGCCAAGAGCGGTGCTCATAATGATCCATTCCCACTTGGTCTTTGCCTTCTTCAAAACATTGTTCAATCGGCCAGCGCAGAATAGCGGCCTGACACAGATCGGACCAGGGGGTATCGGGCGAAGCATTAGAGAAGGCATATTTGATTTGGCCATCAAGATTGCGGCGCAAAAAGAGCCACAAGGGATAAGAAAGGGGAAGTCCATCTCGGGAGGGATAGACCCGAAGGCAAGTGAGCTCGGCCAGGATAGGGCCTTTAGCCCCTTCGGTCAAGACCACTCTTTTCCAGCGAAGGTGAGGTCGGCGAGCGATATCGGCTACGGTTTGGGGACCCAATTGATCCGGCAACAACCGTCGTTTTTTTTAGGTCGGGGACCTGGACCAGAATAACCGGGATCTCCGACGGAGGTTTTTTTAAGAAACACGCGGGTGTTCGAACGGATTGCGGCGAAATAGGTATACTCCTTGGCAAGGATCCCAGAAAGTGAAGATCGGATCCGAAAATGCTGTCAAAGCCAATCCAGCGAGAGGGGAATAACTTATTTTGGGTAACTTCCTGGATTAAGTCTTCAGCAATCTCTATCTTGGTTTTAAAAACCAGATCTCCAGGAACCCAATTATCTTTTCGCCGTTGTTCATAGTCTTTAAAAACCAGACCTCCGGAAGATAGAGTCAGCCCTTGAGCAACCCATAGCCGTTTTGACTGGTATATCCGACAAAGACCCCGGATTGACGATTTTCGACTTTGCCTAAGGCCCCACAGTACTGGCGGGCCACCCAGACAGACTCCTTCCCTTTTTGACAAATTCAGAACTGTCGACGGTGATCATCCCCTCGGGATGGTTAGTAATTTGGAAACCATGACCTGATGCAGGGACTTATGGCTTCATGATCCCAATGGTCATTTTTCATAATCGTTCAAAGGACAAAGCCACCGGCTCCTAAAAATTCCAGGGCTATCGGTTCAGCCGACTTGGCTTCCAGTTTACTCATCAGCCCGGAAAGATAGGTAAGCCCTTTCCGTTGATGCTCTTTACGACCATAACAGCCCTGGAATTGTTCATGAAAACGGACCAGTTCTTCGGCCATCATGGCTATATCGGTTTCGGTCAATTTCATCCAGGGAACGATATCCGGATCAAAAGGGGTATGTTGAGAATCATCTTCAGCTCCTCCAGTTGTTGGATCAATGGAAGAGGACAATGACCGTGGATTGGCTGGGGCTGACAGCGGATAATGGTTCGAACCGGGGTTCTAACATAAACATGGACCTCCTTGGGGGCTCCATGTAGATATAACGAACGCCTTGTTTGCCATAACCCTGGGTTTGACCTACTCGCTCCCAGTTGGCCGCTTTATAACTGGTCCCTTTGAAATGTTGGGGATCAACATCGGTCTCTAAAAGCCATAGGGGAGATGTAAACTGACTCGGCGGGTCCCTCCTCACCTGATCAATGGCCAAGGACAGGACATGAGAGGTAAATGGGGAACCTGAACCCAGGGTAAAATAAGAAAGCGGCTGTTGTTGGCTAAGTGCGGCAGGTATCTTTTTCGCTGATCCGCTGACCAGCCGATAAATCGATCCCGGGCCTCGACTTTCAACGCCGGGGCACTAAAGGATAAGGCGGCTACCGGACAATTTTAGATCAAGGCCAGGTATTTTAAGCGATGCCCTAACAGTTTTTGATAACTTAGATACTGATATTGGTGGACCAACCGGTCCCAAAGGGATTCCATAAATGATTGATGGGCCAACTTCAGACTAATCGGTGGCAACGTGTTTAAGTTTCCGCTAATGATCTCAACGGCGTTTTCTTTTAAAAAATGGTCCACCCCGGATTGAATATTGAACATGGCATACCCGCTTTCATCAACAGGGCGAACGATATCGTTTCTGCCAAAAAGGGATCTTGTTCCCTGGCAGCCTCAGTTCTCCTATGCCACCCACGCTTTCATTCGCCCCAACGGATATCATAATACTTGGTTCAAATCCTGGAATACCTACTAAAATAATACGCTG
>CAWAKF010000030.1:0-160577 GCA_963782435.1 uncultured delta proteobacterium | reverse complement strand
TAGGTGGGACTTGATAAAGGGCAATGCCGGGTTGAAAAACATCCAATCAAAGGAATTGGTTCTTATCTTCGAACTACCCTGGTTTATTGGCCTTCAAAAAAGGATAGAAACTGTCCACGGAACTAAGCCTCATCTGGGGAATTTCCCGGAAGAGGGGACCCTTTACGGGGCAGTTGCCTTTGAATATTTTTTCAAAAGACCCTGTTGGTCATTCCGGGCTTGACCCGGAATCCAGGAATTTAAAAGTCTCCTGGACCCCGGCTTTCGCCGGGGTAACGGCAGGTGATACCGGGTTTTTAAATTGATCAACAAAACTTTGTCGATGCACAGTCACTAAGCGCCAATCAAGAAACTCTTAATGAAAGGGTCAATGTCATGCATAGCCTCCGTCGATATCTGCTGGGACCCATTGTCGTCTCAACGTTGTTCTTCACCTTCGGAACCGCCCAGGCTCAAAGATCTCTCAATGCCCTGCTCACCCCTATCTATCCCGGTATGACCTGCCGGCCATTGCCGCGGCGGTCGTTAAAGGGGGAAGGATCGTTGCAGCCGGAGCTGTGGGCACCCGCAGAGCAGGTTTGAATATTCCCGTGACCATCAATGACCGGTTCCACCTGGGTTCGGATACCAAGGCCATGACCGCCCTGCTGGCGGCTATGCTGGTGGAAGAGGGAAAACTTCATTGGGACACCCCCGTTAAAGAGGTCTTTCCCGAACTGGCCGAGAAGATGGACCCCGGTTTGCGAGGCGTCACCCTGGAGCAACTGCTTCCCATACCAGCGGCATTCCGACCGACAATGAGGAAATCTCAAGGTTTATTTGGAGGCGATGTCCCAGGAAGGAAACCTTGATGAAATGCGTTACTGGCTCGTCCGACAGTGGAGCAAGCGGCCTCTTGCCTCCCCTCCGGGTACGAAATTCGCCTATTCGAACATGGGATATACTATTGTCGGGGCCATGATCGAACGGATCACAGGAGAGACCTGGGACGAGCTGATAACCGAACGGATCTTCAGCCCGCTGAATCTGAGAACAGCCGGTCTCGGTCCCCAGGCCTCCCTCGGCAAGATCGATGCTCCTCTGGGGCATGCCCTGGTCAATGGGAAGGTGAAGGCCTTCCTCGCCGGCCCGAACGGCGACAACCCGGCCATTATCGGTCCGGCCGGGATCGCCCACATGTCCATCCTTGATTTCGCCCGCTGGGCCGGATGGAATGCCGGCGAAGGAAAGCGTAAACCGTCCCTGGTCAAGCCGGAAACCCTGCGCAAGCTCCACACGCCGGTCATTACTATGCCGGAGAAAAAGGAGGCCACCCCCGGCACCCCGCCCGGCGGGAAATATGCCCTTGGTTGGGGAGAACTGACCGTCGACTGGGCGCCCGATCCCCTGCTCTATCATGGCGGTTCGAATGGCATGAACCTGGCCCATATCTGGCTGGATACCAAAGAGGATGCGGCCATGGTTATCACGGCCAACATCAGCGGTCCACAGGCCAATCAAGCGTTTTTCAAGTTCGCCGGGGAACTTTATGGGGACTATATTCAAAAAAAGAAATAACGAAAAAAATTTAATGAGGGAATATTATCCTAACCAAGGAGGTTAATGAATGGGAGTTGAGTTAAAAATCGCTGTTATTGGTGATTTTAATCCGTCCTATCTGGTGCATACCTCTACTAACAAGGCTATCGCCCATGCCGGAGAGACCTCGGATTCCCTGTTTCAATATCCTGGATACCGACGCCAACCCTGGCTCAAAATTCGGTCAAGGAGTCGTTAACATCATTTGATGGGATCTGGTGTTCGCCCGGGAGCCCCTATAAAAATATGGAAGGAGCCATTAGGGGGATACATTTCGCCCGGGAGCAAGGCTGGCCGTTTTTTGCCACCTGAGGCGGATTTCAACATACTCTGATAGAGTATGCCCGCAACGTCCTAAACATTACAGAAGCCGACCACGAAGAGACTTCTCCGGATGGGGGAACTTTACTTATCAGCCGCCTGGAGTGTGTCATTACCGGGCAAACCCGGGAAATAAAGCTGATCCCGGGAACGGATTCGACCAAAGCCTATGGGAGAGATAAGTCTAATGAAAAGTTTCATTGCAATTTCGGCCTCAATCCTGCCTTTCGGGATGAAATTTTTAATGGACCCTTGCAGATTGCCGGTGTTGACGAAAATGGAGAAGTGAGAATAGTGGAAATGGCGGACCATGCCTTTTTCATTGCGACGTTATTTTTACCACAGCTTTCGTCAACTCCCTCTGAACCTCATCCCTTGGTGATCTCCTTTTTAAAGGCTGCAATTGCCTTTCATAATCAACATAAATAATGATAAAAAAAGCGGCTCGGCAATGCTCGATTAAGACGCTTTTCCCAGGACACTGAAGTGTAATTTTGAAAAATACAAAGATAAAAAATAACCCGCTCACCCAACCGGTCTTCCACCAGGCTCTAAATATTCTAAAAGATCGGGATTCTGATCTGGGTGAGGTCCTTACCACCCTCGGCCCGCCGCCCATGTGGAAACGCGATCCCGGTTTTCCAACTCTGGTGCAGATTATTCTTGAACAGCAGGTCTCTCTATCCTCAGCCAGGGCGGCCTTTAATCGTCTGTCACAGGCCGTCTCCGTTTTAATCCCGGAAGAATTCCTGAAACTGGACGGAAAAACGCTCAAGCAAATAGGTTTCAGCCGACAGAAGGCTTTCTACTGTATTCACCTGGCCGAATCCATTATTTCAGGTGCCCTTAACTTGGAGGCACTCAGGAAGCTGGAGGATGAACAAGTTCGGGTCGAGTTGATTAAAATAAAGGGGATCGGTCGATGGACGGCGGACATCTATCTTCTCATGGCCCTCCGTCGACCGGATGTCTGGCCCATTGGAGATCTGGCCCTGGCCTCTGCCGTTCAGCGGGTCAAGGGACTCAAAGCTCGACCTTCACCGCTGGAACTGGAAACGCTGAGTATGGCCTGGGAACCCTGGAGGGCGGTTGCCGCACGGATTTTCTGGCACCATTATCTTAATACCCAAAAATAAAATTCGTATATAAGGTAACATTTAGGTCTAATTTATGATATGTTCCTTCACTATCTAAAAAGCATCTTATCTGCCACAGCGGGGGAAATTGGGTGGATCTTACCTTAAATAACACGATGCACATTCTCGATCTTGTCGGCACGGCTGTCTTTGCCATCACCGGGGCGCTCGCAGCCGGCAGGAAAAGGATGGATATCTTTGGGGTGGTTGTGCTGGGCTGTGTGACCGCTCTCGGCGGGGGAACTATACGGGACGTAATCCTTGGGGCCTATCCAATCTTCTGGATTTCAAACGCGATCTATCTTTGGGTGGCTGCGATCTCGTCCATCGGTACCTTTCTTTCAGCGGGCATTGGAAACTTCCGACCACAGTCCTGATATATGCGGATGCGGTGGGCCTTGCGGTTTTCACAGTTATTGGTTTTCAGAAAGGGATACAGGCAACCCATGATTACAGCATCGGAATTGTCATGGGCGTCAGCACGGGTGTTGTTGGCGGCATCATCCGTGACCTCCTTTCAGGGGAGATCCCTTTGATCCTTCGCCGGGAGATCTACGCCTTGGCCAGCCTTTGCGGCGCCCTTTTATTGGCGATTCTCGTTCATTTCGGGCTGCCAAGTCCTCTCATTTTTTTTATCGCCGCTTTAGCCACCTTGATCCTTCGGCTGGCTGCTCTGCATTGGAATTTGGCACTACCTCTCCTCTGGCTCAAGGAAGACCAGGAGTCTACAAACAAATTCAATCAAGAACCGAGAGAAAAGTATTGAAACTCTCCTCCACCCTTCACGGATCATGATGTTCTTGAGCTGAGTTTGAAAAAGGACACTTATAATCGCTATAAAGAATGATAGGTTGAACATGGGAATCAGACCCTTCACCCCTTCCGATGAAAAATCCGTGGTTCAGCTTTGGACTGACTGCGGGCTTGTTGTTCCCTGGAATAATCCCCACCGGGACATCGGGCGAAAACTCAAGGTTCAGGCCGAAGGATTCCTGGTCTCTTTAATCGACGGCCAGATTATCGCTACCGTCATGGCCGGGTATGACGGTCACCGAGGATGGATCAATTATCTCGCTGTCGACCCCCAGTACCGGCATAGAGGGATCGGGAGACACATGATGGAGGCCGCCGAGGAGTAGACAATAAAGTAAATGGAATCGAAAGGCATTAAAAGGAAAATTTGATGATACGATCGAAAAGAATTATTGCAGCATTTTTGATGGGATTTCTGTTCCTGTGTGCGGGGCATTGGTCCATGGCCGAAGAAGCGGCTTCGGTAACACCCGGGAAGGTAGCCCCTGGCATTCAAACCTACCAGATTACGGTTGATGGATTATCACGTCAATATATCATTCATATTCCAGCGGGGTACAATGAAGAACAAAAGTGGCCGGTGGTGATCGTGTTTCATGGAGGCGGGGGTACGGCCAAGGCTGCCATATGGGAAATCGGATGGACGGAGAAAGCCGACCAGGAAGGCTTCCTGGCCGTGTTTCCCGAAGGCACCCCGCCGGACCCCTCCCGTCCAGGCCGGTTCCGTGACAATCCTCAGACCTGGAATGACGGGTCCGTCCGATACGGTATCGGCGCTGTTGATCGAAATGTGGACGATGTGGCTTTCGTATCGGCCATGCTCTCCGACCTGGGCAAACATTTCAAGGTGGACAAAAAACGAATCTATGTCACCGGGTTCTCCAACGGGGCTTCCATGGCTTTCCGACTATCCCGTGAGATATCAGAAGTCATTGCTGCCGCCGCCCCTGTGGCCGGTGCCGATTGGCTGGTAGGAAAAAAACCAAGGAGATTGGTTCCTCTTTTGTATATTACCGGAACCGCCGATCCTCTGAATCCTTTCCATGGGGGTGAAATCCGAATTGGGGTAAAGTCCTACGGCAAAAAACCGGCCACTTTAGAGATGATCGGGAAATGGATAGCCATGCTTGATTGTAAAGAAGAGCCCGCGTGTGGTGTTCGACCAGGAGGGGACCAAAGGAACTTCCTATGGTTGTCCAGGTAAGGACGATGAAGTCGCCCTCTATACTATCGAAGGGCACGGTCACCACTGGCCTGGCGGCCGACAGGACCTACCGGAGATCCTGGCAGGAAAAAACACGGCCAAAATCAAAGCAACTGACATCATCTGGGAATTTTTCAAAAGACATTCTTTACAGAACAATGATCGGGCAAATACCCGAGACTAAGGATTAAAGGAATTGAAAAAAGTCATGAATGCCAAAAAAAACCAATCCACCATTGATAAAGGATTGATTGCGTTGTTCATCAAAATGTCGGCAGAGGAACGCCTATCGGCCAACGACCAGGCCATGAATACCATCAAGGAGTTGAGAAATGCCTTCGAAAAAAATAAAAGCGGAAAACACAGGCCTAAGCGCCCTTCTTGAAGGTCTGGTATCGGCCGGAGTTGAGTTCATCCTGGTAGGTGGCTTGGCGACTGTCGTCCAGGGATCACCTTTAACCACAATGGATGTTGATATCGTCCATCACCAAACACCTGAGAATATTAAGAGGCTGCTTGTTTTTCTCAAGTCGATCGGGGCTATCCATCGTCGAGCTGACGAAAAAGTAATCCCTCCGACGGTGGAACATCTCTCCGCTAAAGGTCATTTGCTTTTCACCACACGTTTCGGCCCTCTTGATGTGTTGGCGGTCATTGAAAAAGGAAAAACCTATACAGACCTTATTGAACATACCACTAAAATTGATTTCCGGGGCCATACGATCCGCGTACTTGATCTGGAAACCTTGGTTGCGCTTAAAAGATCATCCAAAGATCCTAAAGAAAAATTTCGCCTTCCGATTCTGGAAGAAACGTTATCGCAACTTAAAAAAGCAAGGAAGCTAAAAAGGAGTTTTGAATAATGCCGGAAACCCCTTGGACAGATATTTTAGGCCTTTTTGTTTTCCTGGCCGGATTTATCATCGGCTTGGGAGCAGTCACAGTTATTGACCTGCATGGATTTCTGGGCAGGAAATCCCCTTACTGGACCGAGGCGACCACACGGACCCACAAAGTGACCAAACCCCTTATCTGGGTCGGCCTTTTGCTGACCATCATTGGCGGTTTGATAACCTATCGGAAAACCGGTTTAACCGGAATTCCTCTTTATCAGACGATCATCGGCGTTTTTTTAGTTTTAAACGGCCTTTTTTTAAGTTTTCGCGTCAGCCCTTTTTTATTAAAACGAGAGAAAGAGGGCAGATCGGATGAATTACTTCCTTCTTCCTGGCAGGTCAAAATTACCATCGGATTTATCATTTCCTTTTTAGGCTGGTGGAGTGGACTCTTTCTGCTGGTATGGTTTCTCCTGGTTGGTCATTGACCTTTTATTTCAAATACTCTTTTAGTTTGAATTGGTGTAGGAAGGATTTTACCGGAAGGGATTTAAGATTTTTAACAACCACGGAAAGGATAAAAAATCATGATCGATTTCAGCTTGAGTGAAAGCCAAAAACGTTTATTGGAGCTGGCCAGGGACTTTGCTGCCAAGGAAATAAAACCTGTGGCCATCGAGTATGACCGGGAGGGCACCTATCCGGAGACCATTCTAAAAAAAGCCCATGAGCTCGGATTTATGTATACCAATATTCCCAAAGCATACGGCGGATCAGGGATGAGTTTTCTGGAGCATTATCTGGTGACCGAAGCTCTGAATTATGAATGTTGCGCCATCGGTCAGATGATCGGCATAGCTCATCTGGCCACAGGTGCGATCCTTCTCGGGGGTACGGAAGAGCAAAAGAAAAAATTTATCGGGACCATGACCGAAGGTTATCAAAGCGCTTGTTTTTGTCTCACCGAACCCGAGGCCGGGTCGGATGCCGGTGTCATGCGAACCCTGGCGGAGAAGAAAGAGGATCGCTACATCATAAACGGATCGAAATGCTATATCACCAATGGCCAGTATGCCGATCTGCTTTGTTTGTTCGCCACAACGGATACAAGTCTGGGCACCAGGGGAATCTGCTGTTTTGCCGTCCCTCGTGACACCCCGGGTATCCGTGTCGGGCGCATCGAGGATAAAATGGGCCACCGGGCCTTGAACGTGGCCGAACTGTTTTTTGAAGATCTGGAGTTAAGTCAGGACCATTTGATCGGTCAGGAAGGCCAGGGTTTTAAACTGGCCATGATGGCCCTGGATCGGGGCCGGGTGAACATCGCCTCCATCTGTACCGGAATCGCCCAAAAGGCCCTGGATGAATCGATTGGGTGGGCCAAAACCCGTGTTCAATTCGGCCAACCCATAGGAAACCACCAGGGGGTCCAATTTATGTTGGCCGACATGAATGCCCTGGTCATGGCCTCCCGGGCCATGTATCTCCAGGTGGGCTGGATGCTGGATCAGGGCCTGCGGTGCACCACCGAAGGGGCCTTGGCCAAATTTTTTTCCACCGATGCCGTTATGAAAATCACCACCGATGCCGTCCAGATATTAGGTGGATCAGGATATATGCGAGGGACGGTGGTCGAGAAACTTATGCGGGATGCCAAGTTGACCCAGATCTTCGAGGGCACCAACCAGATCAACCGGATGGTGGCCGGCCGGGGGATTTTGTCCGGGGCCAGCAGATTATTTTAATTGGTGTTCCGGAGGTTACGACAATCGAGACCCGGTGAAAACGAAGAACAATGACAACCTTTTTGATGATCGGGACCCTGCTCGGCCTTTCCGCGGGTCTTTCCCCGGGGCCTCTGCTGACGCTGCTTGTTTCCGAAACCCTTCGGTATGATTTTAGGTCCGGGATTAAAGTAGCACTCAGCCCCATAATCACCGATCTACCGATAATCCTTTTGACGGTAATCATCCTGAGTCAATTATCCGCTTTTCATTCTGTGCTGGGGGTTATTTCCTTGATCGGCGGGTTGGCACTCCTTTATATGGGATATAAAGGCTTTCGAGTAAAAGGCATGGAAACAGCGCTTGAGCTGGAAAATCCAAAATCTTTGACCAAAGGGATTGTAGTCAACCTGTTAAACCCCCACCCTTATCTCTTTTGGTTCAGTGTCGGGGCATCAATGATTGCCAAATCGATGAGGGTAGGGGTTTGGGCAACCGGAGCCTTTATCCTCAGTTTTTATCTTTTTCTGATTGGGTCGAAAGTGGTGATAGCCCTCCTGGTCGGCAAGTCAAAATCATTTTTAACCGGGAGCTGGTACCTGTATACCTTACGTTTTCTGGCCCTTCTCCTGTGTATTTTCGCTGCGGTGCTTATTCGGGAAGGTTTGGGCCTATTGAAAATTATTTAAAATTTTGAAGCTTCTTGCTTCCGATTTTAAAATTAGGTCTTGATGGAAAAAGGGGACTGATAAAAACCCATGAAATGGCAGATTAAAAATTCCAGATATCTGGTGGACGACCAATGGTTAAAGGTTCGAGCCGATCAGTGCCAATTGCCCAATGGAAAGATTATTGATCCTTACTATGTTTTGGAATATCCGGATTGGATCAATGTTTTCGGGATTACGACTCGAAATGAGGTGATCCTGGTCCGGCAATACCGGCATGGAATCGGAAGAGTGGTTGTGGAGTTGCCCAGTGGCGCTATTGAGGTCTCGGACAAAAATCCTATAGATGCAGCTAAGCGGGAATTGCTGGAGGAAATCGGCTATACCAGCGACCATTTCATCCAGACCGGTGTGGTTTCTCCCAACCCGGCTAACCATACCAATCTCACTTATTGCTTTTTAGCCAAAGATCTCAAAAAAGTGGCTGATCCAAAGTTGGACGAGACTGAAGAGGTTCAAACCGTCCTGACCCCATTGGAAAAGGCTATAGAAATGGTGCAAAGGGGGGATTTTCTTCAGGCCCTGCACGTCAGCTCGATTTATTATGCCCTGCAGGCTTTGAACCATTCCTCTATCACAAATTGGCCTACTGTTATTCAAGAATCATTGGAAGAGGATCTATGCAGCCGGCCATAACCATTTCCGGTCTGTCTAAAAACTACGGCCGGGTAAAGGCCTTGCGAGGGCTTGATCTGACCATTGAGGCAGGACAGATTTACGGCTTGTTGGGACCGAACGGTTCAGGAAAATCAACCCTGATCAAAACTCTGGTAGGTGCGGTCAAACCAACGACCGGTAAGGCTGTGGTACTGGGACAAACCATGCCGAAGGAGGCCCGATCGGTCAGGAGCCGTCTGGGTTATATGCCTCAGAACCCGGCCTTGTACGGCGACATTTCCGTTCGGGCCAATGTCAAATTCTTTGCCGGCGCTCACCAACTCGACCATTTGGAAGAGCGGATCGACCGGGTCCTGGCCTTTGTTGGCTTGTCTGATCTGGCCGGCCGCAAAACAGAAACCCTTTCCGGGGGACTCAAACAACGTTGTTCCCTGGCCTGCGCCCTGATCCATGAACCGGAACTTTTGCTGTTGGACGAACCTACCGCCGGGGTGGACCCGGTCCTTAAAGAAGGATTTTGGAAGTACTTTCGTGAACTGAAGGACCAAGGTAAAACGATCCTCATCACCACCCACCTCATGGACAAACCCCTGTCCTGTGACCGGCTGGGGATTCTGCGCGAAGGACATCTGCTCATCGACGATACTCCGGGGAGCATTTTGGCCAGGGGAAAAACAGAAGTAATCCTGGAAATAACCGGCAGGCCGATCACAAAAGAATTAAACGATTATCCTCGTGAACTCCCCGGGTTGTTAAACCAATACGGACTTAGGTCGGACATTTCTAAAATCTCAATTCGGCAGGAGAGCCTTGAAGATATTTTTCTGAAGCTCCTTAAAGAGAAAGAGGAAAATGGTTAAGAATACACTGGCCATTGCCGCCCGCATCGACAATCAGCTTATTGGAGACCGGCGTTTTCTGTGCCTGGCCATTTTTTTGCCCTTGATCATCTTTTACCTTTTCAAAGTATTTATCCGGACTTTGCCGGTTGCCCTCCTAACCAATCCCCAGGAATTGTATATCATGATCACGGCCTTTATCATTCACTTCACCTCCTACGTGCTCTGCCTGCTTGTCATCGTCCGGGAACGTCGGGATGAAACCCTCATCCGGATGTTTGTCAACAACTTCAGCCGCACGGAGGTGGTCATCGGCTACCTCCTGGGCTATGCTTCTCTGGCAACTCTTCAGGCGATACTCATCTTGCTGGAGGTGAATCTATTATTCCAATTGTCCTATGGATTGGGCCTGATGCTCTCTTTATTCGCCGTTATGTGGACCTTGTCACTGATCTCCATTGCCCTGGGGATCATGGTCTCCGATCTGGCCAGAACCGAGGCCCAGATCTTTCCCTTCATCCCTTTGTTTATCCTCACGACGATTTTTATCTCCGGGTTGATCCTGCCCCTTTCGAGCATCCCCTGGAGTGTACGCTGGTTGTCCTATCTGATCCCTTTCACCTATGCCCAGATATTGATTAAAGCCATGATCGCCGAGACCGGAGGCTTACTGGCCCATCTCAGACAATTCGGCGTTTTAATTCTCTATGGCCTGGTTCTACTGTTTTTATCGAGTATGACTTTGAAACAAAGGGAGTAAGGGGAGAAATATAACCTTCGAACCTTTTTTTGACTTAGTAAAAGTCCCAAAATAAAATAAACATAAAGCCACTGGATTCCGGGTCAAGCCCGGAATAACTAAGGCATTTTCCCCTTATCCGTCACTCCGGCGAAAGCCGGGGTCCAGATATTTTTACCCTTTGAAGCAAAGGCATAATGTCAGTTCTTAATTATGAGACTTTTAATTTAAGTAATCCAGGTTTCAACTGAATGGTTTAAATAAATTGTCACGATATTATTTATGATTTATAATGAGTTACACAGAATCTGAGAAGATTTACGAACCAAGGGCCTTTAACCAAGAGCAATAAAAGCTTATCACGATATCAAGAACCTGCATTTCAACAGCGAGTATATGGAATTGACCGTTGACGGAGATGAAAAATAATTTAGAATCAGAGAGATATCATCTTCTTTGGAAAAGGCATCTCAAAATGAAAGGAATTCATTTGAGATTTCTTCTTCAGGTTATGGGATCCACTGGCCTTTGATAGATGAAGATATATCCATGGATGGACTGCTTGGAATTTTCCACAAAAAAGAACAAAAGAAAAAAACCGCCTGACCAATCGCTTGTGAGGGATAGAAGAGTAAATTTAAAAAGAGCTGATTAGATCCGACACCTTAATGCCTTAACGCTCTTAATACAATACAGATAATCAATTATAAAAAATAAAGACCAGGCGCTACGATGTCGCATTACACCTCTGAACCCCGGAGGAAATCGTTATCGTTCGAGAAGGATACGGAGAAAAAGCTGCTGGCGTCTCGACTCATTGTTATGCAAAATGAGACCATGCTTTGATTGTCAGACAATGGTTATTGGAGTATAATGAAATTCTGAAGGAGAATAAAGTGCTTCTATTTGAATGGGACCCAAAGAAAGCAAAAAAGAATCTTGAAATTCATAGGATTTCTTTTGATGAAGCAAGCACGGTCTTTCGCGATGGGCGTTCACTGGCAATTTATGATCCATTACATTCTAATGAAGAAGACCGATTTGTCTTGATCGGAAATTCTCACAATAACCGTCTTCTGGTTGTTGTTCACACGGAAAGACTCAATAGCATTAGGTTGATTAGTGCAAGAAAAGCAACCAAAAAAGAAAGGAAACAATATGAAGAGAATGCAAAAAGATCCAGACATGCTTGAGGAATACGATTTCAGTAAGGGTATTCAGGGTAAATATGCAAAGATGTATGAGGAGGGAACAAACATCGTGGTCATTGAGCCAGACGTTGCAAAAGTTTTCCCCGACCATGACTCGGTGAATCAAGCCTTAAGATCACTAGCTGAAATCATCAGACGACAAAAAAAGCTTGCCTGACATCTCAAGGCACAATGATTCTGGCCACTTCGTGCCCTCACCTGTGAGAGGGAGCGTTCGAATTGAGGATTAAAACCAATCTCTATCCAACGATACACATTAGGGACAATTATGAAAAGAACAGGTTTTTTGTATAACAAACGCTTTCTGAACCATCTTACCGGTCCCGGTCATCCGGAAGTCCCCGAGAGACTTGAGGCCATATTTCAAGGGATTCAGGCGGCAGGGTTGTTGCCCAAACTAACCTTGATCCCGGGTCGACCGGCCGACGAAAAGACAATTCGAATGGTTCACAGTTCCGATTTAATAAGCCGATTTCGGGATGCCTGTTATAACGGCTTGACCGAACTCGGCCATCCCGACAACCAGATCTCATTCGAGAGCTTTGAAACCGCCTTATTAGCAGTTGGCGGTGTCCTGGAAGCGGTCGACCGGGTAATGGAGGGAAAACTGGATAATGCCTTTTGTGCTGTGCGGCCCCCCGGACATCATGCAGAAGTCAACCAGGCATTAGGATTCTGTTATTTCAACAACGTGGCCATAGCCGCCCGGCACCTGCAAAGGACTTGGAAAATCGAGCGGGTCGGTATCGTCGATTTTGATGTGCATCATGGAAACGGCACCCAACACATTTTTGAGCAGGACTCTTCAGTGTTCTACTATTCAATCCACGAGCATCCAACTTTTGCTTATCCGGGTACGGGCCGGGAATTTGAGAAAGGTGTGGGCGAAGGATACGGCTTCACTTTGAACTCCCCGGTTCTGCCGAGTCAGGGGGATAAAGAATACCGGGCCTTAATTGAACGGGATTTGATTCCGGCCTTTGCCCGATTCAAACCCGAGGTAATTCTGGTTTCCGCCGGATTTGATGCCCATATGGATGATGATATGTCCGACATTAACTTGTCTACGGAGGGATTCTCCTGGATTATGGAAGAGATCGTCAATATGGCCGACCAATACGCGCAAGGAAGGGTTATTTCAATCCTTGAGGGAGGCTATTGCCTTAACCGACTCCCGGAACTCATTACCAATCACTTAAAAATACTGCTGGCCGATAACCACTTGAGGATGAAAGAATCAAACCCTTCATAGCCTAAGAACGGAGGCATTATGTTTATCGATCGATCTATGACCAAAAATGTGATCACTATTGAACCGGAGGCCGGCATTCTGGAAGCCACGGAAAGGCTGGAAAAACACCATATCCATTCACTGCCCGTGGTCGAGGGAGATGACCTCCTCATCGGGATTGTTACGGACCGAGACATCAGAAGCGCTTTGCCGTCCGGCTTTTTATCCGAGCAAGACAGGGAAAGTGAGAAAGACCGAGTGTCCCAATTAAAAATAAAAGATATTATGACCAAAAATCCTGTTACGGTCTCCCCCAGCCAGACTCTTGAGGATGCCCTGCTGATGATGCAGAAAGTTCGGGTCGGGGCCTTTCCCGTTGTGGATCAGAAAGGGAAGGTAATAGGGATTATTTCCCGGTTGGATTTAATGCGCGCTTTTATCAATGTCCTGGGGATCGAACAACCGGGAACACTCTTGTGTATTCTGGCCGAAGATAAGTTGGGGACGATGAAAAAAATTGTGGATGCCATTAGTGAGGAAAGGATCCCTTTCGGCAGTATCCTGGTCGCCAGACATTGGGAAGAAGGAAAACGGATGGTCTTCCCTTATCTCTTGACCAACAATGTGACGGCCGTGAAAAAGAAACTGAAGGCATTGGGATTTACCCTGCTCAATCCCATGGAGTGGTACCTGGATCAGCTTCCTGAAAGCAGAGGAGACCGGGCTTAGTCGATTTCCATCCTGAAATTGATAAGTTCCGGATGGAGCGGACAGCTTTTAGCCTTAAGCAGTCAGTAAAAACGCTATTAAAATGGTTTTCTAAGAGCTGCCCGCTAATCGCTGAAAGCTCTCATGGGAATTGAAATTTTTTTATATATCCTTTCCTTCTTTTTTGGGTTCCAATCCATATTTTTTGAAAATATAGTCATTATCCTCCCCGATATTGGCCGAGATCCATTTCACGCGCAACGGTGTTTTGGACATTTTGCCGGTAACCGGCAAGGTAACGATCCCGAAGGCTGGATGGTCCACTTTGGCAAATGAGCCGCGAACCTTCCAGTGCTCTTGGTCTAACACCTCTTTGGGAGTCAACATCTTGGTCGTTACCGGCAACCCCCCGCCCCGCCATTTGGACCGGGCCGACTTGACGCTGTATCTGGAAAATTTATCGGAGATTTCCTTATAGGTATACCGACCAACCGCCTTTTCCACCGCTTCGTTCAATTCTTTTACCTTATCGATATCATCGGTGATTCGGTCTAAGAGAGATTTCCAGTCTTCCTCCAATTTCCAGGTACCCAGAATCTTCATGGCCGCCCGGAAGTCCTGGTCTCGAAAACAGGCGATAGCCACATAGCCGTCTTTAGCCTTGAAAAATCCATAAGGACATAGGCCGTAGTCCAGAGTTCCATAGCGCAACCGGGGTTTTTTCCAGACATAGCCGATGGTAGGCGGAAAACCGACGCAGGAGGTATAGGCATCGGCGGAGGCAATATCAATCATCTGACCTTCTCCGGTCCGGCGCTTGAAAAAAGAAGCCGTCAGCCCTCCACAGGCCGCACCCACGGCCGTGGTATACCCAGCGGCATAAAACCCGGCCCGGGTGGGCCAGTTAAAAGGATCCGGCGTATCCGGGAGATCTCCAATCAATGCGGTCAGTCCTGATTCGGCCTGACTGGTCAAATCGGTCCAGGGCATTCCGGCCATTTCTTTGGCTTTGGCCGTATAATGCCCATAAGGTGTTATGGCAATATAGACCAGTCCGGGGTTCAGCTCCTTTAACTGGCGATAGCCGATCCCCCAGGCATCCATTTCACCGGGTGCGAAGGTTTCGATGACCACATCGGCCCGGGAGGCCAGGCGCTTAAAGTTTTCCCGATCCTCAGGATCAGCGACATCTAAGGTGATGTTCCGTTTATTCCGGCTTTCCATCAGAAAAGGGATCCCAACTCCCTTGACCTGGGTCCCATAGGGACTCATCACTCTGGCCGGATCTCCATCAGGAGGTTCTATCTTGATCACCTCGGCTCCGGCTTCGGCAAAAAAGCTGGCAGTAATATTCCCTGAAAAATTGGCATAACTCAGGTCCAGGACCACCATATCATCCAAGGCTTCCGCCTTTCCCTCGGCAACCATCATTTTCGATAAAAACTCACTCCAGGCGGAAAGTCGATGGGAGGAGCCTTTTTTTTGTAAATATCTTGAAAAGACCTGCTCTTTAATGGTCCTCACCCCCTTGATAATTAAAAATAGGATCCTTTTCCAAATTGTAATAAATAGGCGGGCGCTGGCCGACCCGGAAATCCCAGTAGCCCACAGCCCTTTCTTTTTCCAAGGTCTTAATCTGTTTTTCGGTAAGACCCAAAATTTTTTTAAAGATATACCGGTTATGATACCCCAGAGGCCGGGTAAGCCACTTGGTCCTCCCCGGAGTTTTACTGAGCATGGCAATCGGGCCTTCCAATTCCAGTTCTTTATACATGTCATCATGGAAACGGATGACGCTTCCCCGCTCCTGCCGCCAGGGATCCTGACCGATTTGCACATCATCCATGACTTCGGCCACGGCGAAATGATGTTTTCTGCCCAGGTCAATGATCACAGAAGCCTCCTGGGAGGAAACCCATTCTTCAACGATCCGATCTAATTCGGAGGCATTTTCCAGCTTAAGCCGGTCAAAGGCCTTTTTAAATTTTTTGTCTTGCGCCAGATCTTCCCGACCAAGGACCCGGCAGAGGGCCTGAAATTGTTTATCCGTCCCAATGGCCAGGGCGATGAATTTTTCGTCCCGGGTTTTAAAAATCCCTGAAGGGGCCATGGTGGGGTCCATGTTTCCGGTACGCCCCAGATCATCCCCGGTGGCTTCGTGAAGGGTGAAATGAAAGAGGGACCTCATCAGAATTTCAGCCTGACAACAATCGAGATACTGGCCTTCTCCAGTCCTTTCCCGATAGTTAAGGGCCATCAGAATTTGCATGGCGGCATAATGACCCGGGAAAAAATCACCGAAAAAATCGGGAATCTTGAAATATTTTTCTGTTTCCGGATGGCCGGTAATGGAAAGGACTCCACTGGCCCCCTGGGCCAGTAAATCCCAACCCGGAAAATAGCGGAAAGGACCATATTGGCCGTAGGTACTTAACGAGGCGTAGATAACTTTGGGGTTGATCTTGCTCACCTGGGTATAACCGATCCCCCAGGCCTCCACTGTTCCGGAGGTAAAGTTTTCTATGACCACGTCGGATTTCTCGGCCAACCTTAAAATCAGATCTTTTCCTTTGGGTTTCTTAACATCGATGGCAACGAAATATTTATTCTGGTTGATAAAATGCCAAAGAGGGTTAGAATGTTTCCAAAATTTTCCCCAGTAGGTTCCTCCCCGCCAGTAGTCGCCCTGGTAGGGGACTTCCACTTTGATCACTTCCGCCCCGAATTGTCCCAGAAACTTGGCGGCGGTGGGGCCGAAGATCATGTGGGACAGATCGAGGACCCGGATCCCTTTCAAGGCTTCAGGTTTTCCGGGAATCTCATTAGGATCGAATATTTTTTCGGTATACGTAAAATAATCTTCGGCCATCCTTATCTCCTACCGGTTAGAAATTTTTTAGTCTTCAATCTCAAATTCCGAAAAGGACTACGGTTGCCGGTTGATCAAAAAGGCCCAGATGCAAGGCGTCCGAAATCCCGTGGAGGGAGGCGTACTAATGTACGTTGAACCGACGAGGGATGAGGACAACACCGCAGATGGGCTTTTTTCATCAACCGGCTACATGCCGATATAGGCCTTCTTCACCAGTTCACTATTCAAAAGAAAATCACTCTTTCCTTCCAACACCACATGACCGTCCTGCAGCACATATCCTCTGGAGGAAACTTCCAATGCATAGAGGGCATTTTGTTCCGACAACAAAACGGTGATGCCTTCAGCCGGAAAAGTCTTAATGACCTCATAAATCTGATTCATGATCAAAGGGCTGAGCCCCAAAGAGGGTTCATCAATAATCAACAGTTTGGGACGGGCCATCAATCCCCGGGCAATAACCAGCATCTGCTGTTCCCCTCCGCTCATAAGACTGGCCCGTTGTCCAGCCCTTTCTTTGAGAATGGGAAAAATAGTACAGACTTTTTCCAACATCTCACGCCGCTTTCGCCAGGCCCTGGATGTACAAGCCCCCATCAGCAGGTTTTCCTTGACCGACAGATAGGGGAAAATTTTTCGGCCTTCCGGTATCTGAGCTATCCCCCATTGGACTATTTTTTCCGCAGGACGGTTTTGGATTTCATTACCCAGAAAAACAATTTTTCCCGATTGAGTTTTTAACACACCGGAAATGGCGTTCAGTAAGGTCGTTTTTCCGGCACCATTTCCCCCCAGAAGGGCAACGATTTCCCCTTCCCCTATCTCCAGACTCACATCATGAAGGATGGGTATCACCCCGTATGAGGCATTCAGATTACTGATGTTGAGCATACTGTACTCCCAGATAAGCCTCAATGGTCTTCGGATCGTTGGTGATTTCCTGAGGCGAGCCTTCGGCGATCTTCTTTCCGTATTGGAGAACCACAATCCGTTGGGCGGCACTCATGATGATTTTCATGACATGCTCGATCCAGAGGATGGTAATGGCAAACTGATCCTGAGCATTCCAGATCATCTCCAGCGCACGTGAGGCTTCGGTCGGGTTCAACCCGGCCATAGCTTCATCTAATAATAAAAGTTTCGGGGTGGTGGCCAGCGCCCTGGCCAATTCGAGCATCCGCAACTCATAAAGGGTTAGATGACGGGCCAAGGTATCCCTTTTAGCAAACAACCCCACGAACTCCAGATAATAAGAGGCTTCCATAACCGCATCGGAAAGGCTCATATTCTGGCGCCTTTTTCCGTTCAAGACACTCACCAAAACGCCGCTCAGGGCGGTCATGGCCTCAAAAGGCTTAGGAATCTGGTAGGTACGGGATATACCCAGTCTGCATACGCGGTTGGAAGATTGCCCGGTAATATCAGTCCCGTCAAAACGGATCGACCCGGAATTCGGTTTATACAGGCCGCAGATCAGATTTAACAGAGTGGTTTTCCCGGCTCCGTTCGGTCCGATAAGGCCGACCACCTCTCCTTCATTGACCTGAAAGCTGACCTCATCGACGGCAGAAAGACCACCGAAAGTTTTCGTCACCTGGTTGATTTCAAGCACGGTTAATCTCTCCTGACATGCAGGGTTGGAAAATAATCCCGGTGGTGCCGTTTATGGTACAGGCCCCATAGCCCTTCCCCCCTGGGGAGGACAATAATGGCAATAACCAAAACCAGCGGGAAAAGGACATAATTAATCGGCCCCAGACTCCGCAGAGAATCTTCCACAATGGATATCAAATAAGCCCCGGGGATGGCCCCATAGACAAAAGCACGCCCCCCAATGATGACGATAATTAAAATCTTGGTCATGAAATCAAGGGGCAGGTAGGTGACTCCGGCGAAGGTTCGAAAAGTATGAACGATAAACCAGCCGACGATCCCGGTGAGGACGGAAGGGAAAACATAGTAAAATACTTTGTAGCGTTCCACGTTAACCCCCATCATCCGGGCTACATCTTCATTTTCGTTGATGGCCGCCAGATTGACTCCGAATCGGGAGCGAACGATCTTATCGGAGATAAACAAGTAACTCAGCATCAAGAAAAGGGACAAATAAAAATAGGCCAGGTAATTCCAACTGACTTTCCTGAAGCTCAATAAAGGACTCATCCCCACCAGCCCCACTTCCCCGCGAAAAATATCACCCCAGATGAAGGTGACATCCAGAAAGGTCAAAGGCAAGATCAAGGTGATCAAAGAAAAATACAACCCTTTGGCAATCCAGGTCGTCGGGCTGAGAAGTAAGGCAATGGCGGTACAAACCAGGATCGTGGCTGCCAGCGTTAATGCCGGACCGAAGCCAAAATGTAGGTTCAGCAAAGCGGCGGTGTATCCACCGATCCCCAAAAAAAGCTGAGGGCCGAAATTGACCCGGGCCGTTCCCAGCATCTGCAAGCCCAAGGGTATGGCCACGGCGGCGTACAGGTTGGCCGTGGTTATCATGGTCAGGATGTTTGGATAAGAGTGAATGAAAATGGGAATCATCGCCAGAAGGGCCACCCCGATGGCCGGGTTCCGCCAATAGCGGGGTTCGATGACCCATTCGTATTTCTGGTCCCCCCAGCGGGCCAGGATACGATCCCGTCGTAATTCAAAATTTACCATATGGTTTCTCCTGCGAATATTCCCCCTCGCCGGACAATCATGACGATCAAGGTGATGATCAGGGCCGCCAGGCCCATGAAACGGGAAACATAGAGAAAGCTCACCGAGGAATGAATGAACCCGATCAAATAAGAAGCGACAATGCTCCCTTTCAAATTGCCCAGTCCGCCGAGGATGGCAATGAGCATGGCGGTCATGAGCAGCGGGGAGCCCATAAAAGGATCGATTCCCCAAAAAGGTGCGATGACCAGCATGCAGATGGTCGGCGGGATGACCGAGAGGATAATGGCCAGATAGTACATCCGATTGACACCGGCACCCATCAGCGTGGCCGCAGACAGATTCTGACTGATGGCCCGAATGATTAAACCGGTTCTGGTTTTCAGAAACCAGATCACATAAATTGCGGTTACCAGGATTCCCACCAAGGCCGCCAGAACCATCTGCGTGGCAATTTTGACCTTCCCGATGGATATCATACCGTCGCTCAAGGTTGTCGGAATAGAAACCCCGGCGGTGATTGGGTAAAGATAATTAGCCAGATGGGCGATCAGAATAAAGATCAGTACGGAAAGGGTTAAGAGGATCTCTTCTTGTTCCAGATAGCGCTGAAAGACGCCCTTATAAAAGACAAAAAGGGAAAATCCGATTTGCACCAGAAGCATCAGGAAGATGCTGGGTATCAATCCCAATCCGGCATTCTCCATAAAGGCCCAAACGCCGTAGGCGGCGATGATAAAAGTTGCCCCGTAACCGAGATGAAAAATCCGGAGCACCCCGCAGATCAAAGAGAAACCGAGGGAAATTAAGAGATAGATGGAACCCCAGATAAAGGTATAGACCAGAATAGAAAGGATAGTCTCATTCATTGGGTCTCTTTCGACTCCCCCCCTTTTAAGGTAGGGGGAGTCTTTAGATATCTCAAGTCTAATCCTGCCCCTCAGGTCTTAAGGGAAAGGATCCACCAGCCCGGTTACCCAAAAGGCATTCCTGAAAATATTTTAAGCGACTTTTACCTTGAAACTACTTTCTTAGATCGGCCGGAGAGATATATTGCCCTGCCTTATATTCTTTAGGGAAAATGACCTTCATGTCTCCCTTTTGCCATTGGACAATGGGGGTAATGTATTTGGGGTAAGGAAGATTGTAGTGAAACTTGGGGTCCCAGCCGATGGTGCCCAAAACAGCCACCTCCTGTACCTGTTCCAATTGTTTAATAAGGGCCTCCACATTTCCAGTCCCCTTTGCTTTCTCGATGGCCTTTTTAAACCCATAGAGGGTGTCATAGGTTGTATGGGAGCCGAAGATGGGACCGACTTTATAATTTTTGACCAGGTTGTCCATAAACGGGATGGTTTTGGGGGTGATAGGCACTTTAACCAGGGAGGAACCGACCAATACACCGGCCACCTTGCCCTCGGTCATCTTCCAGGCCTGAGGCATCCCCGCCAACCCTCCCCAAATATTCAAGGGGATATTCTTGGCACTCGATTGAGCCCATTGCTTGATGAAAGCACCTTGGTCAATATACCCTACAGCACAATCGATCACCCCGGCACCGGACTCGGCAATCTTTTCAAAGATAGGGTTAAACATTTTTTGGTCGAGAGATACGGTCGTCTCAAAAACAACATTCAATCCTTTGCTCTTATAAACATCCACTAAAGGTGGAGAGACACCCGGCAAACCTTTACGCAGGGGTTTGGTCCATTCCATGTCTTCGTAAATGATGGCCATTTTTTTGGCCTTGATCATGTTTTTAAAAATATCGGCATTGATATCAGCATTGATTTTTAAGTAATTGGTGGAGATAGAATAATAAGTCTGGAATCCGAAGTGGTATTTTTTATAATTGTCTCTTACATGGTGCCAGATATCATCCCCGGAACCGATGGTACTGAAAAAAATATGGGGATATTCGGGAAACAATTCAGCCCCGATTTCCATTCCGGCAATACCCATTTCTACTTTTTCGGCGATGATAACCGCTAAGACCCGGTCACTCATCACTAATTTTTTATACAATTCCACACATTTCGGGATTTCCCCCTTGGTATCCTCCACGATCAGCGTGATCGGTCTTCCCAAAATGCCGCCGGCCTTATTCATCTCATCCACCGCCATCATCGCCGCTGCCTTGGCACTTAAGGAAGAAGGGGCCGATAAATTGCCCATAAACCCTATTTTAATCGGACCCGTGGTATCCGGACCAGCGGCCCAAACACCGGCAGCCATGAACATGAGAACACCCACCATTAATGGTACCCATCGCATCCTTTTCATTTTTCTGCCCTCCTGAAAATTAGGTTAATGAACTATTTGGGGTGATTCTATAAAAAAATTAAAAGAAAATAAAGTAATAAATGAGCCCTAAGGAAAAAATCTGGTTCACTTCAAAAACCGCCCTTCCCGAAATTTTTTTAATCCTTTTCAAAAAATGGTGTAGCCGCCATCAATCGGGATAGCGGTGCCTGTTTGAAAATCAGATTCTTTCGAGGCCAGGTAAACCGCCAGTCCTTCAAAATCTCTTGGTTCGCCCCAGCGGTGAGCAGGGGTCCTTTGGATGATCGTCTTGTTCAATTTTTCAAAGGCCCTGGCATCAACCGTCATGTCAGTATCAATCCATCCCGGGATGATGGCATTGGCCTGAATATTATAGCGGGCCAGTTCTACGGCCAGCGAACGAACGACGGCGATTACCCCGGCTTTTGTGGCCGAATAACTGGCATTGCGCGGCATTCCGTGGATCGATCCTATAGAGGAAGTGGCAATCAGTTTTCCCCCTCCCCCACGGGCAATCATGTGTTTGGCAGCCTCCCGGAAGGTTATAAAAACTCCCGTCAAATTAATCTCAACCACCGAGTTCCAATCTTCTATTGTGGTCTCGATAGCCGGCTTGGCGATACCGGTTCCGGCATTGGCAAAGCAGGAGTCCACCCGGCCGAAAGAAGCCAGGGTATCGGTCATGGCTTTCACAATCTGTTCTTCCTTCGATACATCACACTCAAAGGACTTGGCCTCCGCACCGAGGCCTTTTAACTCAGCATCAGCTTTGGCGTTTTTATCCCGGTTCCTTCCCCATATGGCAATACTGGCTCCTGATTTCGCCAGTCCCCGGGCCATCCCCAGCCCGATACCTCCGTTTCCCCCGGTGATGACACTTACATGTCCCTTGAGATCAAACATGATTCGCACCCTCCTCACAGCGTCTATTTTCGATTGTGAAGTATAGGTCCGGCACTTTTTTCCTGTCAAGATAAATTCGCCGCAAGATATAAATGGAAATAAGGGAATTATTGGGATTGATTTTAGAATTTTTTTTAGTTATGTATTTAATGATAAGAATAAAAATGATATTCAAGATTCTGCTTTTAAGGTTCGTCGACCTCAACTTTTTGTTTCCTAACGATAAGTTCGGCTGGTCACGATGCCCTTAAAAAGGAAATGAATCGTTAAGCTGTAGTTTAAAGGAGGAACGGATCTGTCTGAAGGTATTGTAAAAAAGGACAATCAACTTATCGGGGCCTGGCGTCGAACGGTAAACTCGGCCATCCAGGTCAAAGGCTCCATCCATGATGAAGAGGTGGCCCAAAAAATAGGCATTCGGGGCGGAGCCGTAGCCGGAACCAATCACCTGGATATTTTTGTGCCCCTTCTGCTCGAAGCCTTCGGGCCCCGCTGGTTTGAAAAGGGCACCTTGAGCATTTTCTATACCTATATGACCACCGACCGGGAAGAGGTCCGGGCCGTCATCGGCCTTCCCCCTCAAGGGGCCAAAGACGTGCAGGTGGAAGCCCGACTGGAAATGCCCAACGGTCAGATCGTCGGCAAAGGCACGGTTTCAGTCGGAGAACCTAAGGAACCAACTTATATTCAGTCCATCCAAATGACGACCTCGGGTGAAGAACCGAGGGTCTTTGCCAACCTTTCGGCAGGATACGACCTGGGGAGCCATGATTGCCTCATTCCTCAATCCAAGGTCAATCAACGGTTGGAGATTACCACCGACCCCATCGACTGGTACAAAGGATCTTCTCCCTGGGGAAAATCCGTTCTACCACCTCAGAACATGCACGATGCCCTGCAATTGATTTACCGTGAAGGGGCACTTCCGGAACGGATGGACTGTTCGGCGGTCGGTTTTTTCGGGACTACGGAATTCCGCAACATCAATGGTCCGATCCTGGCCGATACCCCTTACAAGGTCCATGGCCGGATTGTTTTCGTCGGGGTGACGGGTAAAACGGAATTCTACTGGTATGATTCCTTTTTGGATGACCTTGAAGGCAAACGGATCGCCGAGATGTGTAAGATGATCCGGGTTATGAAAAGTTCCTCAACCCTTTATAAAGAGAATAGCTAAGTTATGAACAAGGACTTTCTAATCAGAGAGGCGACCGAAGAAGACTCTCCGGCCATAGCCGAGTTATTAAGGTCATTAGAGCTGTTTCCCCATATCCGGAACAAAACCCCGGAGGTCATACAGGAACAGGTTTCCAAAAATCTCCAACTAAATATGGCTGACGCCAGCCATTCCGTTTATCTGGCCTTAAAAAAGGCAGGAGAAATCCTTGGATATTGCGCGGTCCATTGGCTGTCCTATCTCCTGTCTTCCGGTCCGGAAGGATATGTATCGGAGCTGTTTTTAAGGGAATCCGCCCGAGGAATGGGGATTGGCGGCCAATTGCTGAAAACAGTCAAATTCGAAGCTGAAAAAAGAGGTTGTTCCAGATTAATGTTGCTTAATCTGCGTGATCGTGAATCATATAAACGCGGCTTTTATAAAAAACAAGGCTGGACGGAAAGAGCGGAAGCGGTTAATTTCCTCCTTAGAATCGGGGAATAGTTATGAGCACCAAAAAAACGACAGAGATCGAAGATCAATTCTCCCCGCCCTTCTTTAACAAAATTCCCGTTTCCATTGAGCGGGGGGAAGGCGTGTATGTGTGGGACGAAGAAGGGAAACGATATCTGGATTTTACTTCCGGCTGGGGGGTCACCTGCCTCGGTCACGCGTCCCCCGTCATCACCAAGGCCCTTGAGGAACAGAGTCGAAAGATTATCCAGAACCCCAATTCCGGTTTGACCTATTCTCCGATCCGGGCTCGTCTTCTGGAGTTGATGCGGGAAATATTGCCCTCGAACCTGACCCGGATCTTTTTCTCCAACAGCGGGGCGGAAGCCAATGATGCAGCCATCAAACTGGCCCGCAAGGCCACTGGTAGAATGGATGTTATATCCACCGATCAAAGCTTCCATGGGCGGACGATCAGTACGGCCTCAGCCACCGGACAAGCCAAGCACCGGGAGAAATTCAATCCCCTTATGCCCAACTATCGATTTATCCCCTTTAATGACCTTAAAGCCTTGGAACAGAATCTCGACACCTCGGTTGCCGCGATCATCCTGGAACCGGTTCAAGGCGAAGGCGGGGTTCAGATTCCTTCGGAAAACTATCTCGAACAGGTCAGCCGGATGTGCCGGGAAAACGGCAGTCTTTTGATCATTGACGAAGTCCAGACCGGATTTGCCCGTTGCGGCCCTATGTTCGCTATCAGCCGAACTTGTGCCCAGGCCGACTTTTTGACCATGGCCAAAGGGATTGCCGGAGGGTTTCCTTTTGGGGCCTTCGCCCTCTCGGAAGCCGTTGCCTCCAAACTTGAACCGGGGGATCATGGAGGCACGTACTGCGGAAATCCCCTCGGCTGCTCCGTCTCTTATGCGGTGATTAGACATCTGCTTGATCAGCAAATCTCCGTTCATGTTGAAGCAATGGGGCGTTTTGCATTGAATCAAATGACTGAATGGAGGCAAGCCTTTCCTGAAGTGGTTACGGATGTTCGCGGGCTGGGCCTGCTCCTGGCCGTTGAACTCCGAGATGAACCAACAGCGACAAAAATATCCGAAGCCTGTCTGACCAAAGGGCTTTTTGTCAGGCAGACCCAAGGAAACATGATCCGGATTTTTCCGGCCTTGAATATCAAGCAGGAAGAGCTTGAGGAAGGATTGGCGATAATGAAAGGAGCTATTGGAAGCAAAATAAAATAATCTATCTTGCAACGAAATTAGAATAGAAAAGGGATTGTTATATTCCGCAATCCGAAATCCAAAATCCGAGATTTACTATTATCACTTTTCCCCTTTGGGGGAATGAACCATGGGAACGAATCGGACAGGTAAAAGGGTCTCCTTATTAAATCCTTTTTCCGTTTTGGTTATGCGATAAAGTTCTTGAAAAAAACCGCCTATGGGTACGACCATCCTACCCCCCATTTTTAACTCCTTTACCAGTTCTCCCGGAATCTCGGTTGGAGCCGCGGTAACTATAATGGCGTCAAACGGGGCATACTCCTTCCAACCCTGATACCCGTCTCCGCATTTTATTCTGATATTCTTATATCCCAACTTTTCCAAAAGAAGGCGAGTACTATCCGCCAGGGGTTTTATTATTTCTATAGTGTAAACCTCCCTGGCGAGTTCGGCCAATACTGCCGCCTGGTACCCGGAACCGGTCCCGATCTCCAGAACACGGTCGGTGGGGCTGATTTTTACGGCCTCGGTCATATAGGCAACAATAAAAGGTTGGGAGATAGTCTGGCCGTAACCAATGGGCAGGGGCCGATCATCATAGGCGGCGTTTTGCAGATGGGAGGGGACAAACAAATGACGCTTAACTTTTCTCATTGCCGCCAACAGGCGCTGATCTTTTATGCCCCGCCCCTCGATCTGCTCCCTGACCATTTTCTCTTGTTTTAGAAGGAACCCCTCCTCTGATGCCGCCCAGATGTTACCCGCCACGGCAAACAACAAACCGATTAATACTATTTTCCCCATCTCCATAAGGATCACTCTTTTTGTAACTCTTTTGTTTAGCTTACTCCAAAACGGCCCCTTTGGCGGCTGAAGACACATATTTGATATAGCGCTGCATGAAACCCGGGGGGACCTCTTTCTTGATAGGTTTAAATCCCTGGAGACGTTGTCGTATCTCTTCATCAGAGAGGTTTACTTCGATCTTTCGATTGGGGATATCGATGGTTATGATGTCTCCATTCCGCAAAGCGGCTATAGGTCCCCCTACATAGGCCTCAGGAGAAACATGACCCACACAAGGTCCGGAAGTGGCTCCGGAAAAACGACCATCCGTAACCAGGGCCACCCGTTTCATACCGGAAGTCATGATAGCCATGGTAACCGCCAGGGTTTCCGGCATACCCGGCCCTCCTTTAGGCCCTTCATTTCTGATTACAATTACTTCTTCCTCTTGGATTGCTTTCTCCCGAAAGGCCTTCAAGGCCTCAGCCTCAGATTCCATGACCCGTGCCTTACCGGTGAAGGTCCGCATTTCCGGATCCACGGCCGATTGTTTTATCACCGCCCCATCCGGGGCCAAATTTCCAAAAAGAATCACTGTGCCACCTTCGGGCAGATAGGGTTTGTTCTCGAGGCGGTATGATGGTTTCATCAAAAACCTGGGCAGTCTCAACAATCTCTTTAAAGGTCTGTCCGGTAACATTCAAGGCATCCAATTGAAGATCATCCGCCATCACCTTCATCACCGCAGGAATCCCCCCGGCAGCATAAAGATCGATAATTCCGTGGGGTCCACTGGGACGAATGGACAGCAGGGTAGGAATTTTTCGGTTGAGCTCATTGAACCGGGAAAGGGCCAAGGCCAAACCGAGTTCATGGGCAATGGCCGGCAAATGAAGGGTTGAATTAGTTGAACCCCCAATGGCCAGGTCCATGATGACCGCATTTTCAATTGCTTTGGCGGAAAGAATTTTTCTGGCCGTCAGCCCTGCTTCGATCATTTGAACGATGCGTTTTCCGGTCTGACGGGCAAAAAGCAATTTGTCGGTGTGAAATCCGGGGACATTGGCCGAACCGGGGATCGTCAGTCCCAGGACCTCGGCCATGCATTGGAAGGTATTGGCCGTTCCCATAATATCACAAGCCCCACAAGAGGCGATATTGGAGCCATCAGGTCTTTTCTCCCCCACGATCTGCCTTTGCCAAGCGCTGGGGCCGCCGGTCAGAAAAATGGTGGGGATATCCAATCGGGCCGCAGCCATAATCATCCCGGGAATAATTTTGTCGCAACTGGCGATCATGACCATTCCATCAAAAATCATACTGCGGACATGGGTCTCGACAATATCGGCGATCAACTCCCTTTGCGGCAGGATATAGCGCATCCCTTCATGCCCTTCCGACATCCCGTCACAGGGGGCCGGAACATTGAACTCAAAAGGAACCCCCCCGGCGGCATGAACCCCGTTTTTGACTTTTTCAGCCAGAAGCCCGAGATGCATATGGCCGGGATTCAATTCGGTGTGGGAATTGACTATGGCGATCAAAGGCTTTTGTCTAAGTTCCTCCACATCGGTGCCTGTTCCTCTGACCATGGTCTGTCGGATACGATTGATGGGGAAATCTTTGTCATCGAGTAGCGGCAAGCTCTTTGTTTTTTTCATGGTTAATCCTCCTAAGCATTATAAGGTAAAACCTTAACCCAGTTCAATGCACAAGGGAATTTTTTTTAATTCAGTCCCGGCTTTTTTTAATTTCTCTTGACACGCTTTCTCGCTCGAAATATAATTTTTTCACCCAAAGGGAATCGTCTATAACCATTTTTGTTTTATCATATAAAATTCCTCAACAATCAAACCGGCTGTGACGGCTAACCGAAGAAAAAGGATTTCGGGTCATGGCAAAAAGGAGGCTTGGAATGAAAAAAAACAGAGGTAAACCGGTAGTAATTTTTTTAATGGGATGTCTTCTTTTATTTCTTTTAGTTCCCCTCTCCGGACAGGCTACTCCAAAAGGGCAGGTAGTCTATGTCAGCGCCTACCCCGCTTTCTACCAAAGGGGAGGTGATCCGGCCACCCACGCCGCCGGGAACGGGCCGTTGATTGCCACCACGGTTTTTGAAGGTTTGGTCGATATGGGGGTGAGGCTGGAGACCCTCCCTGCCGTGGCCAAATCCTGGAGAATCGCCCACGACTGGAGTTACATTGAATTTGAACTGAATGAAGGGATCAAATTTCATAATGGGGATCCCCTTACCGCCGAAGATGTAAAATTCAGTTTTGAGACCCATATGCGTCCGGAACTGAGGCAGGTTCTTGGAGTAACTTATAGAGCACGGATCAAGGATATCGAAGTCCTGGGTCCATACAAAGTTCGTTTCAATCTTAAAATGCCCGCCCCTGATTTAATAAAGCGCTTTTGGTGGGACGGGGCTATCATGCCCAAGAAATACCGTGAAAAGGTCGGGGATGCCGGTTTTGCCGATAAGCCTATCGGGTCCGGTCCTTTCAAGTGGGTGGATTACAAGCAGGATCAGTATTTCACCATGGAGGCGGTACCCAACCATCATCGCAAAACCCCCGAATTCAAAACTTTAAAGATCATGTTTGTCCCTGACAACTCGACCAGATTGGCCATGCTTCAATCCGGTGAGGCCGATATTATCCAACTTGCAGGGCCACACATCCCTCAAATCAAGGCTGACCCAAAATTTAAACTCGTTCAAGTCAAGCATATTATCGGAGTGACCTTGGCCTATGCCGATCTCCCCTTCCCCGATGAAAAAAGTCCTTTCCAGGATATCCGGGTCCGTGAGGCAGCCAGTCTGGCCATTGACCGCAAGGGTATCTGTGATAAGATACTTTTTGGAGGGGCCGAGCCTTATGGCGAGGTAATCTCTCCCTACACCATGGGCTGGGATTCGACAGTCAAGCCCGATCCCTATGACCCGGAGAAGGCCAAAAAATTGTTGGCCCAAGCAGGATACCCTAATGGCTTTAAGACCACGATTTATGCCGGCCAGGGCACTAAATATTATATGGAGGCTATTGCCAGCAATCTGGCCGATGTGGGTATTAAATCTGAGATGAAAATACTTGAAGGCGCTGCCTTGACCGATGCCTATCTCGGGAAAAAACTGCGTGGAATTATTCAACGAAATTCCTGGTATGATGCCGAAACAAATGCCGGTGCCGATCTGCAGGACGCCTATATGCAAGGGATGCCATGGGCTTATGTAACTACCAAGGAAATCTCCGACGCCCTTAAAAAAACCATTGCGGCTAAGAATGATAAGGAAGCGGCGGAATTGGGCCGGAAACTTTCCAAGCTCATCCGGGACAGCCGAATCAATATCCATCTCTGGTCCACCTATGCCAATTACGGCACCAGCCAGAAGATCGTTGAGTGGGATCAACAGTTGGGTTCCTTCCCGGCCACCCGTTTTGAGTATATGAAGGTAAAGGATTAACCAAACCCAAGCACCTCCAGGTCAAATTTCTAACCATTTTCCTGGAGGTGCAATATTTTTTCTATTAAATAAAATCCGATCGACAAATCATTAGCCCTACCTTTTCTCGTTTTAAACATCACTTCACTTTTAGTTCTGCCAGTGCCTGGGGTGAAGTCCTCTGCCCCTACAACCTTGGTTATGACCCCACTGTCCAACCCGACCCCTATGACACTGAAAGAGCAAAAAAGCTCCTGACAGAGGCCGGGTATCCCAAAGGATTTGAAACCGCCTTGAACTGTATGACCAGGGATAAAGAGATGATGGAGGCCCTTCAGGCTAATTTGGCGGAGGCAGGGATCTCAGCCAAGATTAACGTTTTTGAAGGAGGAGCCTGGTATGATGCCCACCGAAGAAAGAAAATGACCGGTTTGAAATTGGGCGGATTGTGGTACGACGCCGAGCGCCATCCGGGAGCATACATCCAGAACGCTTTTAATAAAGACGCTGTCTTTGTTTATTCGACTGACGCCGAAGTGGAAAAGGCCATCGATGATTCCATGAGCGCTTATACCGAAGAGGATATGGCCAAATGGGGAAGGAAATTATCCAAAATGATTCGTGAAAAATACTTTAGACCCCCCTTATGGTCTCAACATGGCAATTTCGGAACAAGTAAAAAAATCGTGAAATGGGAACAGCATTTGGGTTCCTATCCGGGAACAAGATTTGAATATATGAAAATCAAGGATTGATAAAAAAAAGGGGTCGAGGGATCAAGTGTTTTAACTATGAATCTTTCACTTGAACCCTCGGCCCCTTAACCCCTTGAATCCTCGGAATAGATTTTCTCCGAACCCCGAACACTTAACTCCGAACGTATTTTCGTTCTATTATTGATATTGCTTCTTTAAACGAATCATTTCAAAACCACTGGCCGGTAAGGCCCCGACCTCCGGTTCCCAATACTCGATTCTCGGCCCCAGGCCATAGGGAATACTGTTAGCCCAGAGGAGGGCTTTATTCCGGCTTTCGCGAATTGCTTTGGAAATTTTGACACCGGCCACTTTCATCTCCTCGTCTGTTATGGCAGAGGCTCCGTCTATAATCGCTTTTTGAATCTCCGGGGTGGTATTGTAACAATAGGGCATATAACTTAAAAAGTGATCGCCGGCATCGGCGGCAGCGGATATTTCCGCATGCCACCAAAGCCCCTGGGTCAAAAGCCCCTTAAACTTTTTAGTTATAAAGTTCTTAACATAGGTCCCGCCTTCCACAATATCGACCTTCGTTTTTATCCCCACCTCCCCCAGGTTATAGGCGATGGCTTCAACCCAGTAACGGCTTTCAGGGGTGGTGGTAATCACGGTTTCAAAACCCTTGGGGTAACCCGCTTCCGCCAGTAGCTTTTTGGCCCTCTCAGGGTTATAAGGATCAGGTTTGATGGAGGGATCATGCCCTAGGGTGATAGGAGAGCAGAAGTCTCCGTAAGGTTCGGACATACTGAAGAGGACTTTTTTGGTAATCCCTTCCCGGTCAACGGCCAAGCTGGCCGCCTCACGAACCCGGATGTCATGAAAAGGGCTGGGTTCCTTGGGAAAAGTCAAATCGGCAAAGGTGATACAGGTCAGGCTGGTGTATTTACCCTCCACTAATCGCAAGTTTGGGTCGGCTTTTACTTCTACTGTATGAGGTCCGATAAGCGTGGTCATGTCCGCCTCCCCGGCTTTGAGCATGGCCAGCCGTGTGGCGTGATCCGGGTACATAGACCACTTTAAAAGTTTTTATGGCCGGGGTGTGACGGAAATGTTTTTTAACGGCCTCCACTTTCCAGTAGGAATCCTGTTTGTAATCTACCCATTTGAAAGGTCCGGTGCCGACCGGTTTGTCGGCAAACCCTTTATCGCCCACCTTCTCCCGATATTTCTTAGGCATCATGCCGGTTGACCACCACAGGCGGCCCAGAAAACCCGGGTCCGGCCTGTTTAAATAGATTCGAAAATGATAGGGGCCAACGATTTCAAGTTTGGCGATGTTCCGTGACCACATGGGAGTAAAGAGATATCTAAGTTCTTTGCGCAGATAGGTTTCAAAGCTGAATTTTACATCTTCCGCTGTAAATTTATCGCCGTTATGGAAGGTCACATCATCTCTAAGGAAAAAATCAATATATTTCCAGTTGGGATCGATTTTCCACGATTTGGCTAAACTGGGTAATAGCTTATCGTCCTTATTTACATAAACCAGAGAATCGAAAATCGTCCTGGCCAACAACGGCAGCCCGGCGGCTTGGGTGGCAGGGTCACCGCCGATCTGATAAAAATTACTGGCCGGGACGGCATATACCACTTCCCCTTTCGGCGGTACAGCCAGCCCTAAAGATGGGGTGAGAAAAAAGGATACAATAAGTGCCAACGAACAACACCAAAACATCTTTTTAAATCCAAATCCTTTCATGCAACGACCTCCTTCTGATAGAAGTTAATCATTTTAATTACAATTCAATCAAAATCCCTGTAGAATCCGCTATCACCTCCTTTGAATATTTAATATTACATCGGCAATTAAATTTTTAAAAAGGTATTACAAACAAATTTTAAAAAAGTCGCTAAAAGGCTGTCTCTGTCTGACGGAAGTCGGAATCCAGGAGTCTTGGTAGGTTAGAAAACCCCTGGACCCCGGTTTTCACCGGGGTGACAACTTTTTTTAGTCCATCAGTATTGGTTTCTCATTATATCAATAAGGCCCCATTTTATTTATTTAACTGTCAGCGTATTAATATAAAGAAAACGCTTATGAAGTAGTAATTGATTATAATAATATGTCTTTAGAGTTTTATGGTATAAAGTATTTTGGGAAAGTCAAGAAAAAATAAAGGGCCTGTAGGTACCCGGAGATCGAACAGTCCTTATGACCTTTTACTGTTTAATGGTTTATCCATAGGTTTCCCGGGATGTAATGGCTCTATACATCAAGAATTCATCAGCACCTGTTGCTTCATTAAAGGCCTCATGATCGCGTTGCTTATTCAAGTAGATGAAAACAATAGTCAAAAAAATATCAGGAAGAAAAAAAAGTTGCTTTTTCCCACGCAGAGATGTTATGAAAAAATCGATAGCGGACAAATAATCCATTTCCTCAATGATGGTTTGTTTACGTTTTTGAATTTAAAGAAAGCTTGTTTTAATTTTCTTGTTTAACAACCCCATAAGGAAGCGATGAAGCGGTATATACTGAAACGAATCGGGCAGGCCTTGATCACCATCATCGGGATATCGATGATTGTTTTTTTCTTAACCCACCTCACCGGTGATCCGGTGGCCCTCATGGCTCCCCAGAGCGCTACTCTGGAAGATTTGGAAAAAATCCGGGTTGAATATGGTTTTGACCAACCGATTTATGTTCAGTACTGGAAATATATCTCCGGGGCAGTACGGGGAGATTTCGGAAAATCGATCCGCGGGAACATGCCGGCCATCGAGATGTTCTGGGATCGGTTTCCCAATACCCTGAAGCTGGCCATCGCCAGCATGGGGTTCGCCCTCGTCTTCGGAATCCCCATCGGTATTCTCTCCTCGGTGCGGATCGGAGGAAAATTTGACAGTTTCGGTAAGATTTTCGCCCTGATGGGGCAAGCCCTGCCCGGATTCTGGGTGGGGATCATCCTGATCATTCTTTTTTCTACGAAGCTCCGATGGCTGCCCACCTCCGGTATGGGCGGCTGGCAATATTACCTCATGCCCGCCTTCACCCTGGGCTGGTATACCATGGCCGCCCTGACCCGTTTAAGCCGTTCGGCCATGCTGGATGTTCTGGACACCGAATATATCAAGATGGCCCGAGTCAAGGGCGTTTCGGAGTTCTGGGTCTTTCTTAAGCACGCCTTTAAGAACGCCTCTGCCCCGGTGTTAACCATGTCCGTCTTACAGTTCGTAGCCCTGATGAACGGCACCATGATTATTGAGACGGTTTTCAACTGGCCGGGCTTGGGAAGACTGATTGTTGAATCCATTTTCGGACGGGATTATCCGGTGGTGCAGATGTGCGTTTTGATCTCTTCCAGTTTTTTTGTTTTCGCCAACCTGATCGTCGATATCGCCTATGCTTATCTGGATCCAAGAATCAGGTATCAATAGGGACTCCACCTGAAAAAGGAAAAGAAGGAGATAAGGTCTTTTGTCAGAAGAAGAAAACACCATAGGGATTGAGACTGGTTTTCAAAAATCAGCCGTTAAAAAGATTCTTTCAAACATTGGGGAAGTCCCCAAGTTCCCCCTGGTTATTTTGGTTATTTTCATCTTCTGCGGTCTTTTCGGAAGATGGATCGCCCCCCATGATCCGACGGCAACCTCCTTTCGTCTGGCCTTGACCCCCCCCTGCTGGATGGAAGGGGGACTCTGGACCTACCCTCTTGGGACGGACCATCTGGGACGGGACATCCTGAGCCGCATGATCGTCGGGGCCGGTGTCTCCTTAGAGGTCGGCATCATGGTGGTTGTTTTTGCCGGTCTGATCGGGGCATTGATGGCTACCTTGGGAGGTTATATTGGAGGCAAGGTAGACATGCTGGTGATGCGTTTCGTGGATATGGTCCTTTCCATGCCCTTCCTTATACTGGCGGTGACCCTGGCCGCCATTGTGGGGGCGAGCAAATATAATCTGATCATTATTCTGGCCGGAGTAGCCTGGGCCTGGTATGCCCGGGTGCTTCGGTCCGAGGTATTGAAGATCAAAGAAAGTGATTTTGTCCGCCTGGCCATTGTGGCCGGATGCAGTAAATCCAGGATCATGCTGCGCCATATCTTTCCCAATATCGTCAACAGCCTGGTGGTTCTGGCTACCCTTAACCTGGGAGTGGTCATCATCGCCGAGGCCTCGCTCAGTTTTCTGGGACTTGGAATTCCCCCGCCAGCCCCGGCCTGGGGAGGGATGATCAATGAGGGCAGGAATTATATCGGGCAGGCTTGGTGGCTCAGCCTTTGGCCGGGGATAGCCATCCTCCTGGTTGTTTTGAGCTTTAACCTGCTGGGGGATTGGTTGCGGGTCCGATTGGATCCCAAGTTCCGTCAGACACGGTTTTGAAAGGTTTTGTAACACACTAGTTTTATAAGACTCTTATTCACCACAGAGTCACAGAGAGCACAGAGACTTTTTTTTTAAAAAATCGGGAGATGCCGATTTTTAAAATCCAGTCTGCTTGCGGCACCTGATAATGTGCCCGTTTGCGAAGCGACAAGTTGGTTTTTCTTTGGCGGTTTCCCCGCCAAAGAAAAGGAAAATTTCTCTGTGTTCTCTTTGGCTCTGTGGTGATTACCTATGGAAGGAAATCCTTGAGTAACAACACCCTGGAAGTCAAAGACCTGAAAACGCATTTTTATACCCGCAGCGGTATTGTCAAGGCGGTGGATGGGGTCAGTTATCATGTGGCCAAAGGGGAAACCCTGGGGATTGTCGGCGAATCCGGATCGGGCAAGAGTATCTCCTGCCTCTCGATCCTGAGACTGGTGCCCCAGCCCGCCGGCCGTATTGTCGGGGGAGAAATCCTTCTGAATGGGGAAGACCTGCTCCAAAAAAGTATAAAGGAAATGCGCAAGATCAGGGGGGCTGAGATCTCCATGATCCTGCAGGACCCCATGACCTCTTTGAATCCGGTCTTTACCATCGGCCATCAGGTAGCCGAACCGATTCGGATCCATCAGGGGTTGGATAGAAAAACGGCCTGGGAAAAAGCCAAAGAAATGTTGGGGCTGGTGAAAATCCCCTTGCCGGAAGTACGGGTGGGAGAATATCCCCACCAGATGAGCGGGGGCATGCGGCAGAGGATCGTCGGGGCCATGGCCTTGAGCTGTCAGCCCAAGCTTTTAATTGCCGACGAGCCCACCACCGCTCTCGATGTCACCATACAGGCCCAATTCCTGGCCTTATTGAAATCCATTCAAAGGGAATTTAACCTGGCCCTGATTGTGGTCACCCATGATTTCGGGATCGTGGCTAAAGTCTGCGATCGCGTGGCGGTCATGTATGCCGGAAAAATCGTGGAAACCGGACCGATCCGGGAAATTTTTAGCCGTCCCCGTCATCCCTATACCGTGGCTCTTATGTCCTCGCTCCCCAGGATGGACCAAAAAACGCAACGGCTCCCTTCGATTACCGGGCAACCGCCAGATCTGGGCCATCTCCCACCGGGATGCAGTTTCGCCCCCCGATGTTCCCGGGTCATGGCTGTTTGTAAAAAAGAAGCCCCTGAGGAATCGAGACTCGACCAGGATCATTTCATGCGTTGTTGGCTGGCTGGATAGGGGTAAAATTCATGGAACCAAAAGTCCTTCAGGTTACAAATCTGATTAAGCATTTTCCGATTTCCAAAGGGCTCATCCTCATGAAGCAGATCGGAGCCATCAAGGCCGTGGACGGGGTGAGTTTTAATATCGCCAAAGGGGAGACCTTCGGGTTGGTGGGGGAATCCGGATGTGGCAAAACCACCACGGCCAAACTGATCCTGCTGCTCGAATCCATCACCTCGGGCCATATATTTTTTGAAGGTCACGACATCGGGAAGATGTCGGACCTGGAACACAAAAATTATCGTAGCGAGGTCCAGGCGGTATTTCAGGATCCCTATAGCTCACTAAGCCCGAGGATGCGGGTGGGATCGATCATCGCCGAGCCGGTGATTGTTCATAAACAATTCAGCCGAAAACAGATCCGGGATAAGGTTGTCGAGGTCCTGGAGGTGGTGGGGCTTCAGGCCGATCATGCCGACCGCTATCCCCATGAATTCAGCGGTGGTCAACGGCAAAGAATCGCCGTGGCCAGAGCACTAGCTCTGAATCCGAAACTGATCCTCTTGGATGAACCGGTATCGGCTCTGGATGTATCCATCCGGGCCCAGATTATGAATCTCCTGAAAGAAATTCAGGACCAATTCGGGTTGACCTACCTGCTCATCGCCCATGATCTGGCCGTAGTCAAGCATATGAGCAACCGCATAGGAGTGATGTATCTGGGGAAACTGGTGGAAACAGGAGAAAGCTCCGAGTTATATCAAAACCCCTTACATCCTTATACCAGGGCCCTCCTCTCGGCGGCCCTCCCCTCCCATCCGGATGAGCAAAAGAATGAAATCATTCTGACCGGAGAGGTGCCCAGCCCGCTTCATATTCCTTCGGGATGTCGATTTCACACCCGATGTCCCGAGGCGCAACCGGGCTGTTCGAAGGAGGTCCCGGCCTTGCAGGAAATTTCTCCCGATCATCTGGTCGCCTGTCATTTCTCCTTTAAAGGGGCTTCGTAATAAAAATGAATAAAAGGGTTCGAAGATTCAAGGGTTCAAGGATTTGTATCTGCCGGTGTAAGGTTCCCAGTCCACGATCCATGGAAAGGGTTCTTCTTCAATCTTGCACCTTTAACCTTGCACCTTAGACCTCTGGTTCCCTTCATTTATCAGAAACCAATTTTCAGAAGATATACCAGCAGATTCATTTTTTTGAAAGACGAATTGGGGGCAAATTGATCGAAGCCGAAAACCTAACCAAATATTACGGGTCCTTTCAAGCCCTCAAGGGAGTTAGTTTCCAAATAAAAAAAGGGGAAATCGTCGGTTTTCTCGGTCCCAATGGGGCCGGGAAAACAACGACCATGCGTATACTGACAGGCTTTTTGCCCCCCGACACCGGAAAAGTTAGAATAGCCGGCTTTGATCTTTCTAAAGAACCCATCCAGGTCCGAAAACGAATTGGATACCTCCCGGAAAGCGTTCCCCTGTACAGGGAAATGACTGTCAGCGCTTTTCTTCGATTTCTGGCTACCATACGTGGGGTCATCGGGAAACAGCGGGATATAAGGATTAAAGAGGTCCTTAAACTGTGTCGTTTGGCCGAATATGAACAATCTCCCATCACCAGACTTTCGAAAGGGTACAGACAGCTCGTCGGCATCGCTCAAGCCATTATCCATGAACCGGAAGTCCTGATTCTGGATGAACCGACTATCGGCATCGATCCCCGGCAGGTGGTTCACATCCGAAACCTTATTAAGGAATACGGCCGAAAACACACCGTGATCCTTAGCAGCCACATCCTTCCCGAAGTGAGTATGATCTGTGAAAGAATCATGGTCATGGATCAGGGCCGTATCATCGCCGTGGACCGCCCGGATAAGCTGGCCGCCGGAATCGAAGGGACCCATAAATTTGAGATTGAAGCTGCCGGGGATGAGAAAAAGATATTGGATCTGATTGCGAAGGTTGAAGGCGTCGTAACCGTAAGGGCGAAAGGAAGGGGGGAGGAAAGACGCTTCTGGGTGGAAACCCAAGCCGGAAGGGATATCCGGGATGCCTTGACTTCAGCGATCATGAAGGGAGGATTTCGTCTTTTGGGGTTAACGACCAAAGAAATGAGTCTGGAAGACATTTTTCTCCGGCTGACCAAACAGGATAAGGAGTAAATCATGAGGAACATCATTGCCATCGCCGGAAAAGAATTTCATGCCTTTCTTGGCGCCCCTTCGTTTTATATCATCATCGCTGTCTTTCTATTGGTTACCGGATACGGCTTTGGATGGTCTCCGGCCACTTATCTGGAGTCCTCCATTCAGGGATTCTTGAATTGGGGAGGTTTTTTTCTGCTCTTTCTCGGCCCGGCCTTGACCGTCCGCTTATTCTCCGAAGAAGAAAAACTGGGGACCCTGGAACTGCTTTTGACCGCACCGCTGAGGGATTTTGAGATCGTTATAGGAAAATATCTCGCCGCCTTGGGCGTTTTTTCCTTGATGTTAATTCTTTCGCTCTATTATCCCTTCCTTCTTGCCTTTTTCGGCCACCCGGATGCAGGCCCTCTCTTCAGCGGATATCTGGGGATCTTTCTGTTGGGGGCGGTTTTTCTCTCCATAGGCCTTTTTGCCTCATCACTCACGGCTAATCAGATCGTAGCTTATATAATGGCCAGTGCCCTGGTTCTTTTTTTATGGTTCATTGGACAAGCCGGGAGTATAGGCGGGACTTGGACGGGAAGGATATTTCAAACGATCTCCCTCTCTACCTATTTCCCTTCTTTCAATCGGGGAATCATCGACAGCACTGGGGTCATTTATTTTTTGAGCGTGGCCTTGATTTTTCTTTTCTTGACCTTGAGGTCCATTGAATCCAGGAGATGGCGGTAAATGGGATCGATCATTTCCGTTATATCTAACTTTAAAAAAGAAACTGGGGTATTGGGGGTGATCAGCCTGTTTCTGATCCTCCCGGTCCGTTTCTTTCTCCCCGAGTTGACAGAATCCGTCTTCGGTTTGTTGATTCTTGGGCTTCTTTTGTTATTATTTGCCGTCATCGGGTCGTGGAAATCCATTCTGATCTTTTTAGTCAGTAAACAGGCCCGGTATGGGTTAAATACCCTGATACTGATCCTGCTTTTCATCGCTGTTTTGATCCTGGCCAATATTCTGGGGATTATCAAACACCACCGGTTCGACTTAACTGCTTCCGGGAAATTCACCCTGGCTCCCCAGACAATCAATATTGTCAAGGGATTGAAGGAAACGGTAAAAGTCCTTTGTTTTTTTCCGGATGATCCGGCCTATGAAGAGGCGAAAAGAAGTACCCGGGAGCTCCTGGAAGAATATCGTTACATCAATAAAAAAATCACATTCCAATTCATTGACCCGGAAGCAAACCCGGCCCAGGCTAACCAATATAAAGTAGTCGCCCATGGGACGATTATTTTTGATGGCCTTGGGCGGCAAAAAACCGTAACTGATCCAACTGAACAACAATTTACCAATGCCCTGCTGGAGATCTCCGGGATCCAGGCCAAACAAGTTTATTTCCTGACCGGAAACGGGGAGCATGACCTGAATCAGGAAAATGATGATGGATACAGTGAAGCCCGAAAAGGTTTAATCCGGGACCTTTACCAGGTCAGGACCCTCAATCTGACCCTTTCGAGTGAAATTCCCAGAGATTGCGCCGTATTAATAATGGCCGGGACCAAAAAAGATCTGCCCCAAGAAACCGTCAAGGTCATCCGGGCTTATTTAGTCAATAACGGGAAGATCCTGATGCTGATCGATCCACATCCTCCGGAAGAGCTTAAGGACCTCCTGGGCGAATGGGGCTTAGCCGTCAATGAGGGACGGGTCATGGATCCCGGGGCCTATGTAGCCCCGGACATGGCCGTCCCGGCCGTATTCAAGGGTCACTATCCTTCGGTAGTTATTACCAGAGGTCTTGATACCACCTATTTCCCGGGAGCCGTTTCCTTCGTACTGACCAGCGAACTTTCAAGGGTTTTGGAAGCCATGCAAAAAGAAGGGCAGGTTAAGACCGGCTGGCCCCTAAGGGCGATTCAATACCGGAACCTGGCTATTCTGCCGACCCTGCTTTCAACGCCGGAGAGCTGGCTGGATAAGTCGGGAAAGGACTCTAATCGACTGGAAAAAAATAAAGGTCCCCAAGCTCTGGGCGCCATGATCATTGCCGGAGGTCCTGTTGGATCAAGTTCAACCACTCCCGTACCGGGGAAAAAAGATAAATTGACCAGGTTGATCGTTGTCGGCGATTCGGATTTCGCCTCCAACCTCCATATCCGAAACGGTGGGAACGGCGATCTTTTCCTGAATGCGGTCAACTGGTTGTCCGAAGAAGAAAATCTGATTTCTATCCGGCCGAAACCGTACTCCTTCAGAAAACTCCTGATCAACCAAAATGAACTGAGATTCATTCGTTATTCCAGTTTGTTTTTTTTGCCACTTTTAATGTTGATCCTGGGTGGGGTGATCTGGTGGAAAAAGCGGTAAGGTCTGGGCAACTTTTTTAAAATTGTGCTAAAAATTAAAGATAAATTCTAAGAGTTATAGAGTAAAAAATATACTCATGAAGGCTAAACCGATTCTAATCCTTTCCGGTCTTTTGATTCTGCTGGCCGGAACTGCCTATTATTTCCTCAAGGTTGAATCCGGAGGAAAAGCCGAAAATCGGCCCCAAATGTGGTCGGTGGAAGAAGGAAAGATAGAACGGATAAGGATTCGATTACCTTTAACTCACCAAGACGTCGCTTTTTTCAAGGACAAGGAGGAGAAGTGGCGTTTCGAAGATAAGGACCAGCTTCCAGTGGACATAAAACGCTGGGGAGGGATCGTTCAGCTTGTCTCCGGGCCGAAATCAAAGAGGATGATTTCTGAAAAAGTGGATGATCTGACGCAATTTGGACTTAACAACCCCCGAATGATCGTGACCCTTAACATACAGACCCGGTCTGAACCCCTGGAGATTTATTTTGGCTCCCAAACCCCCCAAGGGGATCAATATTATGTTAACTTAAAAAACAGTCCTGTACTTTATATTATGCACAACATCTATTGCGAGGTGCTGATGAGGTTGGTCCAGGAACCACCCTACCCTCCTCCCAGCATAATAAGAAATGAAAAAAGAAAAAATGGAAGGTAACGGATTTTCTAACCAACCCGACATCAAGTCTGATTTCCAAGCAACATCTTCTGGAAAATCCGGAAGCAAAAGGATTATCCTTATCACAGCGTCATATGTTCTACTGGTCTGTCTCATCATAGGCCTTCCGTTCTATTTTAAGACCATAGCCCCCAAGAGAAAAACGGTTCTGCAGGTAGGTGAGGTTCGCATTACCACCCAGGACCTGATCAAAAGACTCCGCCTGAATCCGTCTGCCACCGGCACCAATCAGTTGGAGGCAACGACCACCCTCCTGCAGGATATACAAAATGAAGAACTGATCAGGCAGGAGGCTTTAAAACAAAACATCAATGTTTCGGAACAGGAACTGGAGCAGGAAGTCAAAAGAAGGGTCATGGCCTCGGCCCCGGCCGAAGGTAATTTTGAAGAGCTTTACACTTCTTTGCTCAGAAGAATGGGGCTTACGGAAAAGGAATACCGCTCGTTGGTTCAGGCCGATATTTTCCGGGGCAAGCTTTTACTTTCCTTTCTGAAAAGAACACCGGAACAAGCCGAAGAAATTCATTTATCTGTCATCATCACGGGAACTGCCGCACAGGCTAAAGCAGCCAGGATCAGATTGCAAAAGGGGGAAGACTTTTCCCGGTTGGCAAAAGAAATTTCTATAGATCTCGATTCTGCTAAAAAAGGGGGGGATTTGGGCTGGATTCCCAAAGGGGTAGATGAATTAATGACCTCGGGACAATTACGCGCTGTGGGCATTTTGACCAAAACCAAGGCCGAGGCCGATAAAATCAGGGAAATGGTCCTATCCGGGCAGGATATTGGAAAACTGGCCCGATCCTATTCATTGGATCAGGAAACCGCCAAAGAAGGCGGCTATCTGGGTTGGAATTCGGCCGATTTTCAAGAGGGAAAACCCTATGCCGCTGAAGCCTATGCCCTTAATCCCGGAGAAGTGAGCAACCCAATTCAATCCCCGGAAGGTTTTTGGATCATCAAGGTGATCGAAAAGTCTCCAAGGGGAAAGGTAATTGATGACATAGCTTTTAATCTTCCCATCGGCCAGGTTTCCCCTCCCCTGAACACTGTCAAGGGATTTTTTATCTTGAAAATTACCGGCAAGGAACCCCAACATCCCCTTTCCAGGCAACAAAGGATTATTTTGGGAGAAAAGACTTTCTCCAGTTGGCTGGCCTCCACTGCTGAAAAGGCCAGAAAGGAAGGCCGGATCAAATGGAACTGGGGTTCTGAAACGTATAACTGGGTGGTCAATCATTTGAATTGATTATTTGTAACAACTCAGGTGGAAAGGCTGAAGACTGAAGGAAAAGCAAACCAGCCTGATGAACCGTTTTTATTCATCGGGTGATCATAACTTTCGGTTAGTTTCAAAAGAAAGTTAACAGTTGAAACAAGCCGGAAAATAAAAATATAACAACAATCTATTGCCGTCTGTTCCCTTCAGCCTTCGGCCTTCAGTCTATCTACCTGAATGGGGTGAACTATGAAAAAAGTATTAGTGCTGGGAGCAGATCCCCAGGCCAGGATCATCCCGGATATTCTGGGATCTATAGAGGATCTGGAGTTGATCGGATTTGTCGAGTGGGGAGAGGGCAGCAGATTTTTAGTGGGGGATGCTGCCGGATTTCCGGTTTTTCAGGGATCCCAATTCCCGGGAAAGATTCAAGAAAAAGCCGGCCCTTTTGGGGTCATCATCGCCATGAGCCCGATGGAAAAGAGGAAGGAACGGATCCAGCAGATTAAAGACCTGTCCTTGAACCCGATCACCATCATCCATCCCTCAGCCCTCATTTCCAAAAGCGCCGAAATCGGGAAAGGCTGTTTGATTGCACCCGGGGTTATTATCGGTCCCGGGGTAGTCATCGGCGATCACACCATTCTGAACAGCGCCGTGACCATCGACCATGATAGTATCATCTACGAAAACGTCATCATGGGGGCCGGCGTCCATCTGCCCGGCTATGTTAAAGTGTTAAGCGATACCTTTATCGGGGTCGGTTCCTGTTCGGTCAACGGGGTTACCATCGGCAAGAACTGCTTGATCGGGGCCGGAAGCGTGATTACCAAAAGTATTGCGGATGATGTCCTTGCTGCCGGCGTCCCGGCTAAAGAAATCCGGAAAAGAACGTAGGAAGGGGGAGAAAAATTTAGCCACTCAGTGCCCTTACCTCAAATTCCCTTGGGCCGAATAAAACTCCTTAAGAGCCTTGACGTTTTATGGGGATTATTATAATCCCCCGTGACAAGCTTGACTCAAAAATACCCGAGCATTTTTCGGATGCACTCATTTGATAAAGATCACTTCGATATTTTTCATGAAGAGACTTTTCTGAAATATCCATTAATGATTGATATCGATGGGGAGAGGTATCATGGAAAACCGCCATTTTTTTAAGAATGCCCCGATCCAGTGAAATTGCAAATTCTTTTCCCCGAATTTCACAAAGGCTATCGAAATATCCTACATCAAAAACTAAGGGGGTTTTAGCAAGAAAGGCCAATGAATCATCACAAATGATTCTGGTAAATTTCTGCAAACCTAATTTCCTCACCTTTTCTTCCACTGCTTGACAGAAAGAGGGATCAATTTCCACCGAATAAACAGTTCCAAAACCGTTTGCCTTACAGGCCGAGGCAAGGGCTATAGTCCCAAATCCGTGGGCCGCTCCGGTTTCCAGGATATTTTCAGGCTTTAATAGACAGATGGTTGAATACAGCCAATTAAGCACCTCGATTTCGCTTGAACCGGTATTAAAATTTAAAAAAAGGTCAGCTCTTTCTTCCGGAACATGGGGATGAATGTTTATCTCTTTATGGAGAATCGATCCCATAGGGACCCATGGAGGTCTCCATGGACGGATTCGGTTATTGCTTGGTCTGATGGATCGTTTAGCTTTGAACTTTGAAATTATTTTGCTGTTCATTTAAATATCCCGGAGCCATTTTTCTTTTGCGTCAGGTCTTGTAGCTCGGGCAGTCCTCTTTACTCCGGATAAAGGGTTTTATGTCAATGACGGGCGTTCCATTAAGCATATCGATTCCCTTTACGGTAATTCTGCCGTCATTGATATCCAAAACTTCCACCACGGACAAACCGACAGGATTCGGTCTCACCGGTGAGCAGATGCTGAAGACACCCTTTTTCTCCTTTTGATGCGGTGGGGTTTGAAAAAGATAGTCAGATGAAAATTCGGGACTTTTGTGAAACAGAAAAAGGACAACAATATGCTGCCCGATTGAGATGTCTTTGAGAGCCGCCTTGTATTCCGGGAGGATATCGAGGTTTCCTTGGACATCGGAAACAGACCAATGCCTCGGGAGTGAGACCGCATCCGTATGAACAAAACCAATAGGTTTGATTTCCATCTTCCTGAACCCGCCTGCCCTTCCCCTTTTTTCAGCCTTCCGGTCTTTCTGCTTGACCTTTTGTATAACCTATCTTAAACTCTTTACAGATAAAATCAAGCCCTTAACGTCCAATCCATTTTTGAAAAAGATATCCGAATCATATTAAAATAATTTTTAGCATAGGCGAGGATGCGTTATGAAAACGTTTTCTAATCTGATCAAAGAAGTCCAGGAACCGGGTCTTTGTCACCACTGCGGAGGTTGTGTCACGTTTTGTACTGCCATCAATTACGGAGCCCTTGGGCTTGATGAGGATGGCAAACCCATGTATACGGACAAAGAAAAATGCATTGAGTGCGGTCTATGCTATTTGGTTTGTCCGGTTATCAATGAACTGGAACAGGAAACTAAAGATCTTGTTGGCTGGAGTGCTCCTATGGGGCGCATCCTTAAATTGACGAAGGCCCGTTCCTTAGACCGGGAGATTCTTGACCGGGCCACTGACGGCGGTATAGTGACCAGCCTATTGGTCCATCTGTTAAGCAAAGGAAAGATTGATGGTGCCGTGGTCAGTAAAAAAGTAGGCATCTTCAGTCGCCAACCCTGGCTGGCCCTATCCCGGATGGACCTCATTGAAGCTGCCGGGTTTCACTTCGACACTTCCCATGGCATGGCCATGTTCTCCGAGGAGTATTCAACCTACTCCCCTTCCATGGCCAAGCTTGAACAAATAGCCAAACAACGTCTCAAAAGGGTCGCTTTTGTCGGAACCCCTTGTCAAATAAACGCGCTGCGGCGTATGGAAGTTCTTGGGATCATCCCCTCGGATTCAATAAAATATTATTTCGGTCTCTTCTGCACGGGGAACTTTTCCTTCGGCGAAGAACAGCGCCGGCGTCTTGAAAATCTTGGCCATTTCAAGTGGGAGGATGTGGTAAAGGTGAATGTTAAGGAAGATCTCATGATCCATTTATCGAACCAGGAAATCCGCTACCTCCCCTTAGATCACATTGGGTTTATGAAAAGGCAGGCCTGCCTTTATTGTGATGATTATTCCGCTGAATATGCCGATATCTCTTTCGGGGGTATCGGGTCCGAGGAAGGCTGGACAACCGTCATCATACGCAATCCTATCGGCAGAGCGGTATTTGCGGATGCCCGGGGTGCAATCTTTGAGGAGTACGACCCCCGCGAACAACCACACTTTGCCGACCAGGCCCTGACCAAAGTGCAGGATTGGTCCCTCATAAAAAAGAGGCAAGCTGCGGAACAATGCCGATCATTGCATCAACCGATAGTGTGAATAGCTAATGGTTTAAGCCCCCAAAGAGCCCTTTTAAAAAAAGGATAGGTTCAGGGATCGCCTGAAGCGTTATATTAAACTTCCCAAATAAATTTAAGATAAGGAGAAAAACATGATCATCGACGTCCATTATCATTTATTTCCCAAACTTTCAGAAAACATGTGCAGGAATCTGGCCAAATCCGCTATCCACCAGGCCCAGGAACTGGGTAAGGAAATCGATCCGGAAGCACTGATCAAAAAGGTTTCAACAACCTGGCCTGACCCTTCCGGCGAGGGGGTTCTAGCTATTATGGAGGATGCGGGGATCGATCTGACCTTGATTTGCATGGTAGACAATGCCAATATTACCCAAATCAAACCGGAGAACATGCAGAGGGGTAATAAAATCATCGGTGACATCGCCCGAAAAAATCCGGGCCGGATCATGGCCTTGGCCGGTGTGGACCCGAGAAGACCTGAGGCCCCCGATATGTTGAGACAGTGCTTTGAGGAGTATGGGGTGAGGGGATTAAAATATCACCCGGACGACGGCTATTATCCTTGTGGGCCGGAATCGTATAAACTCCTGGAGGTCCTGGTCAAATACAACGGCATCCTGTTGACCCACACCAGTCCACTGGGACCTCCATCCAGAAGTAAATATGCCGAAGCCCTGGAATTGTCCGATCTGGCAGTTGACTTCCCGGATCTCAAAGTGATCGCCGCCCACATGGGCATGATCAACTGGCGTCCCTGGGCCTCTTTGGCCGCCCGCCAGCCGAATCTTTACGGCGATCTGGCCATGTGGGATCACTATACCTTTACCCATTATAATCTATTTTGCCGTGAACTTCGGGATATTCTCGATTATGCCGGCCCATCCAAGGTGCTTTTTGGAACGGATAATCCCATGGCCTCGGCCGTTGTTCCGACAAAAACCTTGATTCAATTACTTAAAGACCTGCCGGAAAAGGCCCCGGCCGGGATTAGTTTTACCAAAAAAGAAATTGATGGGATCCTTGGCGGGAATGCCGCTGCGCTTTTGGGGCTGAAGTAAAAATTACCAAGGATTGGAAAATTATTACTAATTGGTTGGCGATATAATTTTTAACTTCGGGAAATACGTCTGATACCGGGCCTGATCCCGAGTCATTAAGTCCATTCCAGCAATTGCGGCATGTGCTCCAATATAAAAATCAGGAAGGGGGGATCTTCTCTTACCCCCCTTCTTTCGATAGGAATGAAAACACTTACCGGCAAGAAAAGCGGCCTCCCAAGGGAGGGGTAGACGACGGAAAAAATCCCTGGACAAGACCTCTTCCACCTCCTCAATTCGTTTAAATCCTATTGAAACTTCAGCATAAATAATGGGGTTGATGGCCAGTGCATTCTTTTCTGAATACCGGGCCAAAGTTTCTGAAGACCACAAAAACCATTTCTTATCCTCAGTGATAATATCCAAGAGAATATTGCTGTCGACTAAAATATCCACTGTCTATCCTCTGGTCAGGGCCATAATTTCATCCGTACTCATTGATACGGTAGCTTTGCCGCGCATCCTGGCGACCATTTCCCTTCCTCGGCTTCCCCTCGATCGGACCTTCTTCAAGAAAACCTTATCTCCCAAAATATCAAATTCAACTTCCGTGTTGGGAAATAAGGCCATTTTTTCCCTTATACTTTGGGGAATGGTGACTTGTCCTTTGGCGGTAATTCTCATAACATTTCTCCTGGACTAATTCTTACTTTTTTTATTCTTACTCCTTTATTTAAAAAAGTCAAATCGGATAAGCTCTTAAATTTATCAATCCAGCAAGGGCGGGAATCCGGCAATAGAACTTCTTTCTTTTACTCCAAACTCCGAACTCAAAACTCCTGACTCCAATCGGCATGAAGCTGGCCGCAGGCGGCTGAGATATCCGCCCCCTTGCTTCTGCGAATCATTACTGTGTATTGAGAATCGATCAGGATATCTTGAAACTTTAAGAGGCCCTCTTCATCCGGGGGTTTAAACCCGGAACCGGGATGGGCATTGAATGGGATCAGGTTAATCTTGGCCTTTACTCCTTTCAGTAATTTAGCCAGGGATCTGGCGGCCTGGGGAGAATCATTAACCCCTTTTATCAAAATGTATTCAATCGTAATCATTTTCTTGTGCGGCAAGGGAAAGGCCTTACACGCTTGAATCAAGGAGGCCAGAGGAAACTTTCGATTGATGGGCATCAGCCGGTTTCTGGTGGCGTCATCGGCCGCATTCAAGGAAAGGGCCAAATTAACCGGAAGGAGGTCCCCCAGGATCTTCATTTGCGGAATCAGACCGGCCGTAGACAGGGTCACATGGCGGTGGGAAAATTGCATTCCAAAGGGAGAAAGCAGGATTTTCAAGGCTCGGATTGTGTTTTCTAAGTTGTCCAAGGGTTCTCCCATACCCATCAAAACAATATTGGTCAGAAGAAGGTCTTTTTCAGTCAAAGTCTCCTGAACAGTCAAGATCTGATTCAGGATCTCCGAGGCTTTGAGGTTTCTTTTCAACCCCATTTTCCCGGTATAACAAAACCGGCACTTTTGGGCACAACCAACCTGCGAAGAAATACATAAGGTGTAGTGCCCCCGTTCCGGGATCAGGACGCTTTCAATCCGCTCTCCATCTTCCAGTTCAAAAAGAAATTTTTGGGTTTTATCGGAAGATCTTTCAACCTTTAAGATAATTAAATGACTCAAGTAGGCCTTCTCCCGGAAAAGACCCCGCCATTTTTTGGATAAATTAGTCATTTGATCAAAGGTTTTAATATGCGGCAGGAATAACCAACGAGAGATCTGCTCGGCCCGGTAGGATTCCAAACCAAGGTTTGTAATCCAGGCCTGCAGTTCTTCAAAAGTCAAATTTCGAAGGTCAACTTTGTTGTTCATATATCTGGTTTTGTTGCGGGTAGCGGTTACGGGTTACGAGTTGCGGGTTACTGGTTAAAGCTTGAAAACAGGTTTTTAATTCCGCAATCCCCTGCCGATCACAGGTTCCGAAATCCGACATTTGAATCCAATTTTTGTATCAATTTCACTCTTCGCCCGTAACTTTTCCGGCCGCCACCTCCCCGGCCACCCAGCCGGTGGAAAAGGCGGCTTGCAGATTATAGCCCCCGGTTTTTCCCTGAATATCCAGGATTTCCCCGCAAGGGAAAAGCCCTTTAACAATTCTCGATTCCATCGTTTTGGGATCCACTTCCTTAAGGTGAACACCGCCGGCGGTAATGATTGCCTCTTCGAGAGGCCGGTGGCCGGTCACCGTCATTCGCCAATCAGTCAGCAAGGTTCTTATTCGCAAGCGTTCTTCGGCGGAAATTTGATTCCCTTTTTTGTCTCCTGGAATCTTGACCAGTGCCAAAAAGACCGGAATCATCCTGTTTGGTAACAATAATTTTAAAATAGCCTGCAATCCCTTGAGATGATGGGCCTTCAATTCCCTTTTCAATCTCTCATCCAACTGTTCCGGGGTCAAAGCCGGTTTGAGATTAATCGAAATTTCCACCCGGCCCTCTTTTAGAATATCGACTACCCGGCCGCTAAGAGTCAGAATTATCGGCCCGGAAATCCCGAAATGGGTAAAGAGCAATTCTCCGAATTCCGAAGGCCCCCTCAGGCCCTTGGAATAAATCGAAGCAGCAACATTTTTTAATGACAACCCCTGAAGCTCCTTAACCCATGACTCCTTAATGACTAAAGGGATCAAATAGGGCCGGATAGGTATAATCCTATGTCCCACCCTTTGCGCCAGTCGATACCCATCCCCGGTTGAACCGGTCCCGGGATAAGAGGCCCCTCCTGTGGCCAGGATTACCGCTGAGGCCTTTAGAGTTTCCCGGTTGGTTGAAACCCCGTGGACTTGCCCGGCATGGACCAGGATCTCTTTTACGGTTTGTTCTTTCCTCAAGATGACCTCTTGTTCCTTCAAATAGGCCAGCAGGGCGGAAACCACATCCAAGGCCCGGTTGGATTTTGGAAAAACCCGCCCTCCCCTTTCCACAACCAGAGGCACTCCCCTCTGCTCAAAAAATTTTATTAAATCCTGATTAAAAAAACGGGCGAACCCGTTGCGCAGAAAACGACCATCCGGAGAATAACTTTCCAGGAAGGACTGAATGTCCCCCTGATTGGTCAGATTACAGCGGCCTTTTCCGGTAATACCCAGTTTTAAGCCGGCCCTTGTCATCTTTTCCAATAGAAGAACCCGGGCCCCCATTTCAGCAGCCCGGCCGGCAGCCATCATCCCCGCGGCCCCGGCGCCAATGACGATAACGTCAAAAACCGGTTGCGGGTTGCGGGTTGCGGGTTGCGGGTTAGAATAAGCAATCATAATCAGATTAAACCGCTAAGATGAAAAAAGGGAGCCGCTTCCAGATATGTAATATGGTTTTGAAGAAGGTCGAATGTGCTACGACGAAGGATATTTGCTTGTTTGATTTGTCTTGATTTGGAAACCCGGAACTCGGAACCCGCAACTCGCAACGCATAGCCTGTTTTTTTCACTTCTTCAACGCCCTCAGCTTGGCCAATTCCCAGACATAATCATAGAGATGAAGACCTTTGCTGGCAGCAATAATCTCGCCGTCTCCAACCCCGATCTCATGGGCCATGTATTCCTTGAGATACTGGATGGCCGCCAGATTGGCCGGAAACCCGTTCCATAAATCCCAGGATCGGAAATAGACAAAAAAATGGAGAACACCATCCCGTATCCGGGTATCGATCCCCCGCAGGCAAGGCGGATCATTTAAATAGATGGCGTCCGGATTTCCCACCGTCATATAGGCCTGGTTGGTCCCATAGCCCTCCTCTTTATACATGCGGATTACTTCTTGGATTTGAGGTTCCAGGTATTGTCCATAAGTATAATCTTCATTAGGCTGCTTAACCGAGGTCATCAAATAAGGGAGATATTGCTCAACATAACCTTCTGCCACTGGATTGGGAATACCGAGAGCGGGAGGAATGTCCGGAATCAGCGGACGGGTCCCGGGATATTTTATTTGAACAGTCAGATAATCAAACTCCAATCTTTTTTGACCGGTGAAACTACCCCGGTCGATAACATATTCCTGCCCGTAATCCAGGATTGCAGAAACACATTGGAACCAGGCATCGGGCAGGTCCCGGGCCTGAATAAATTGAAGATCCATCCGGTATTCCCCTTTCTGTTGTTCTTATCATGATAACGGCGATTCCCTAAGCAGAGAATCTTAATATTACTCTAAAATACCCCCTACCTGCAATCCTTTTCGTCAATACAAAAAGTTGACAGGACCCCATCTTTGAGCTATTATCTAACCAATATTAATATTTAATGAAAAATACCCATGTATTATAAAATGTTGAATTAAAACCAGGAGGTGGTTATGCCGGTCAAAGTCGCCATTAATGGCTTTGGAAGGATTGGTCGGTTGGTTTTTGCGCCGGACTAAGAAGCAAAGATGTTGAATTTGTGGCCGTCAACGATCTTACGGAAACCAAAACCATGGCCCATCTTTTAAAATATGACTCCGTCCATGGAATTCTTGATGCGGAGGTCAAAATTAAGGATACCTCCCTTATTGTGGATGGTAAAGAAATTAAGACCTTTTCCCAAAGAGATCCGGAAGGATTGCCCTGGAAGGAACTCGGAGTGGATGTCGTTCTCGAGAGTACCGGTAAGTTCACCGACCGGGCCGGGGCGGAAAAACACCTCATGGCTGGAGCCAAGAAAGTGGTGATTTCGGCACCGGCCAAGAACCCCGACGTCACTGTAGTTTTCGGGATCAATGAGGAAGAATATGACGCAACGAAACATCACGTTATCTCGATGGGATCCTGTACGACCAACTGCCTGGCCCCGATCGTCAAGATACTCCAGAAGGAGTTCGGTGTGGAATACGGGTTGATGACCACCATCCATGCCTATACCAACGATCAGGTCGTGGCCGACGAACCTCATAAAGACCTCAGGCGGTCCAGAGCGGCGGCCCTTTCCATGATCCCCACGACCACCGGAGCGGCCAGGGCCATTTCAGAAGTCATGCCGGAGATGAAGGGCCGATTAGACGGCATCGCCATCAGGGTACCTGTTCCCAACGTCTCCCTGGTCGATTTTGTGGCCACCCTCTCAAGGGCCGTCACCAAAGACGAAGTGAACGGCAAACTCAAAGAATATGCCACCGGTCCCATGAAGGGTATCCTGATGTGTTCCGAAGAAGAGTTGGTTTCCCGTGATTTTAATGGGAACCCCCATTCTTCCATAGTCGATCTTCCCAATACCAATGTCATTGGCGGTAATATCATCAAAATTCTTTCCTGGTATGATAACGAATGGGGCTTCTCGAACCGGATGCTGGAACTTTTGTCTTTTATTATGAAATGAAAAAACAGGAACCCCAATTTATATCCTCCGCCCTCCAGGTCAACCTGGAACGCACAGCAGCCACGGTGGAAATTCCAGTCAAGTATCAGATCCTGCTCACTATCGCCCGGGAACACTATGGTGTGTTTAAAAGAACCCAGGATCTCCTGACAGAGATGAATCATCCCTTTGTCAACTGGGGGCATGTACTCAAACAATTGCGTACCCTGTCCATGGGGGATTTCTATGATTTCAATCGGCACGAAAAAGGATTTAAAGCCCTGGAAACCCTGGTCGGTATCTATTTGGACCTCATCCGCTCCAGGGCTGACGAAGAGACCAGGGAGACTTCGATCCGGTTCCTCTTTGATTATTTAAATTTGATCCTTTCCAAAAGCAACGGTTTGCTTTCCCGGAACATAGCCCTCTTTCCCGGGCTCATCGATTCCCTGATCGACCTTTCTGAAAAAGAGGCCTTCCTTTTCAGAAAAGGATCGACCTATGGGAAAAAACTCCTTCAGACAGCCATGGAGCATTCCATCTCCCTGGATACGAAAGGGTTGAGGGCTTTTCTCCACAATGTCTTCAAGGACACCTATCTTTATTGGTTGGGCCAGCCCGACCCCATCGCCTGGTTCAACCAGGAGGGTGAGGAGGCCTCGGCGATCTTCCGATATGATGCCATCGTAATGCCTTTAAACCACCGGTCTATTTCCGGCCTGATCGAACGACTCGAATCCCTGCCCGAAATATCCCGGGGAGGGGATGCAAACGAGACCGCGCCTTATCTTGCCCTTCCGGATTATACGCAAATCATCGAGGGATACCTCCTCGTAGCCGACGAACTGGAGAAAGCGGAGGAATATAGTGGGCGGGAATATCTCATCAAGCTCGACTTCCTATTTCATATCATTAATGTCCCGGATCTAACCGATATCCATGGCCGTACCCTGATCGAGATCAATCGCTGCTTGACCATGGTCTTCCGGGAGGAGAAGCCGGAGAACCTGAATGACTTTCTCCGGAAAATATTTGATCTGTTGAAAAAATGTACTTCCTGTAATCAATATCGCAGCACGATCCTGAATTGTGTCATCACCATGGCCAGGGAAGTCTTTAATCTGAATCATCATCCCTTGGTGGATACTTTCATTGAAGAGTTGATTTTTTTCGGCTTCCAGCATCCCCAGTTGGCCGGATCGACCACGGAATGGCAGATCCGGGTCAATCCCGCTCACATCGAGAATATCCGCGCCTGGCTGGAAATCATCGCCATGAAACCCCGTTGGACAAAAAGATTGCTCTCGGCCCTGATTATTAACCTGAAACTGGGCGGCGTTTTCATCCGGGACACGGACCTGCTTCAGAAAAACATTTCGGCCCTTCTGAACACGGACATTTCCCCGGCCTACAACTTAGTCAAACAACTCCTCAGGCTGTTCCCGATCTATTTCAGTGAAATCGGTGCGGAGGGAGAACTCCGGGAAATATCAACCGAGGTGGATGAGCTCTCCTCCCGTCAGGACCTGGTAATCCATTTCCTTAGAAAACAATCTCACGTAGAGAGTAACAGTTTGCTGGTCACCTTTCTGGAAAATGCCTTTCGTTATTGGGCTTCCGGAAAAAAGATCCATCTTCGTGATCATCTGCCGGACGAGGTGTATGAGCAGGTCCCTGAAAACCCCCAAGAGTCAAATGGCCTTCGGACGATATTTGAAATCCTATATGACCGGGTCCAGGGGGATCCAAGGGGTTTTCTGGAATGGGATGTTTTCAAAATTGAACGGGAGATTCAAACCATAAACGGCCTGCCTGAAAAGGACCGGAAACGGGTCGGGCTGCTTATTCGTTTTTATCAACTCCTCTACAAAAAATATAATCCCCAACACGTAGAAGCCCTTAAAAATCTGGAAGCCTCCTTTCTCTTTGATCCGGCGAAGGTGAAGGCGCTTAAACGCCATCTCCATAAGAAAAAACAAGACAAAAGTCTGGCTATTATTCTCGAATTTTTAGCCCAACTGAAGGATAAAATCCTCTCCCCCGAGAAGACGCAATATGTGGAGAATATTTACCGCAAAAGACATATCGCCGCCGGTATCCCTTCCATGTACGGCACCTACCGGGAAGAAAAATTTGAAGCCCTGGGACTTTCCCTTCGGCTGGAGAGCCTGGCCACGGTCCTGTTTGAGGAATTGCTCCAGTCCCTCAACCTGAAATTCATAACCAAAAGCACTCTGATGCGAATCCATCATTATCTCTGGCTTTATGTGAAGGCCCTTGATATCGAAGGGATTGCCACTGAGGGTCTAACGGCCAAAATGAAGTATGTCAGCAACGCCCTGGAGATCAAACAGTTCTCCATTGACCAGTACATTGATATCTTTCAGTTCATCTCCAAGGGGATTCAGGACATTATCCGGGACTATCACATCGATGCCCACCGTTCCAATCTCCCCATTGTCATCGGTCAAATCATCAAGGAAAACGGCACGCCCTCAAGCCAAGGAACCGGTTCAACCGGGGAGGAGGAACTCTTTTTCCAGCTCTCCGAAAATTTTTTCCGGGCGGCCATCTCCTCGGCCTTCGGCCTTCAGGTGCTCGACAATTTTATCAACAGCATTTTAAGAACCCTCCAGGCTGAACTGGAGAAATTTAAAGAGAACAAACAGATATTGACTCTGGTCATGTCCTATAATCCGGAAATGACCATCACCCCTCTCTACCAACGGAGTAAAAGGCTCGACAATCAATTGCTCCTTGGGAATAAAGGTTATTTTCTCAAGGAACTGGCCTTTTTAGGCTTCCCCGTACCGCCGGGCTTCATCCTGACCACCGAGGTCTTCCGCAGGATTGATGGCTTGTTAGGGTACCAATACATCCTGGAAGACCTGAACAACAGGATCGGTAAAGAGATCCGGCGGTTGGAAAAGATGGTGGGTCGAAAATTCGGAGATCCCCGAAACCCCTTGCTTTTAAGTGTACGCAGTGGAGCCACGCTTTCCCTGCCGGGGATGATGCAATCCATCCTGAATGTCGGAATCAATGAAAAAATCGCCGAAGGCCTCAGCAAAAAGTCGGACTTCGCCTGGGCGGCCTGGGATTGCTTTCGGAGGTTCCTCCAGAGCTATGGCATGTTGCGGGGACTGGATCGGAACTTTTTCGATTCCATTATTGACACCTTCAAGCTGAAATATGGGGTCGACCGGAAGATCCAATTTGCCCCGGACCAGATAAAGCAGGTCGCTCTGGCCTATCAGCAGGCCCTGGAGGAGAAAGGGATAAAAATTCTTGACCGGCCCGCGGACCAGCTCCAAGATGCCTTTCTACAGGTCATTGCCTCCTGGAATTCAGACCAGGCCAGAATTTACCGGCGACAGATGCACGTCTCCGATGATTGGGGAACGGCTGTGGTCGTCCAGGCCATGATCTTCGGAAATTTAAATGACCAATCCGGATCGGGCGTTATCTTTACCAGAGACCCCAAAGAGTCATCCCCCGGCATCAACCTGTATGGGGACTTCATTTTTGGCGTGCAGGGGGACGACATTGTCTCCGGTCTGGTTTCCACCTATCCCATATCGGAAAAGCAGAGGCTGAGAGAAAGAAAGGATACCTCGATATCCTTGGAGGCCAATTTTCCGGAAATATTTAAAGAGCTCGTTCACTTGTCTGAAAGATTGATCTACGATAAGAGGTTCAACCATCAGGAAATCGAATTCACCTTTGAGAATGCGACTCGGGAAGGACTCTATATCCTTCAAACCCGGGATATGGTCCAGCGGGAAACCCATAAACTGAAGATATTCAAAGAAACTGATCAACTAAAGGGGGCTCTTCTCGGCACCGGCATCGGGGTGAGCGGCGGGGCCTTGTCCGGAAGGGCCGTCTATTCGGAAGAGGAAATCCGGCACTACCGGGAAAAGGAGCCGGAAACACCGCTGATCCTGATCCGGCCCGACTCGGTTCCTGATGATGTTGGGGTGCTTCTTCAGGTGGAAGGTCTTCTAACGGCCAAGGGCGGTAGTACCTCTCATGCCGCGGTAACCATCCCCCAGCTTGATAAGGTCGGGGTTGTGGGTTTTTCCAAGTTAAGTGTCTATGAAACCAAAGGCTATAGTACTGTTGACGGTCAGACCATTCATGGGGGCGACTTTATTTCCATCGATGGCTGGAGCGGTGCGGTTTACCAGGGCCGCCATGAGGAAGAGGCCCAGGAATCCAATCGAATTATGCTGTAACAACGAGGTATAAGGTTTAAGGTGTACGGTGTAAGGTCCCTGGTTTTAAACAATGAAAAACACCTTTGTTCTGGACCATTTTTTTCGATCTTCAGTTAAAGTCTCTCTACCAAACACCTAAAACCATAAACCTTGAACCTCTTACCTGATACCTCCACCTATACCTTAAACCCTATCTTTTATGTCAATTGTTTATGCACATGAACCGTTAGATCCCCCAACCGATTCACATAACTCCCATACTCATTATCATACCACCCGAAGATCTTGGCATGGACCACCGGCACCCGGAGGGTATTCGTCTCCAGGGACGGAAGGGCCTGTGGGGGCAGACCGGGAATGCAAGCGCAGTCGATATCGATAAAAGAGGTCCGGGTATGGTTGAACTGGCCTTCGATCACCACCGCCGCATTCAAGCCGATGAGATCGCTGGAGACATTTTGTTCCATTGAAAAAACGAGTAGTTTTTCCGGGTCCCGCTCACTGACCTTCTGGTAGATCCGGTTGATGACTTTAGTGTCTAATTCGAGGGCTGTTCCAGTCGGAGTATTTTTGCTTTGGAAGGTAACATTAAGGACGATCAGTGATTCCGTATTGGTGGGTATCCGGATGGAATCAGCCATAAACCCGATATTTTTAACCTCCGGGATAACCTCGGCCAAGGCAGCGGCGGCGTTGGTGGAGGTAAGAATGATATTGTTCAGGATACTCCTATTTTTCCTCAAATCCTTTTCGCCCGCCTTGGGCATGGAATCGAGAACAGCCTGGGAATTGGTCACGGCATGTACGGTCGACAGGGAAGCAGTCAGGATCTTGTTGGTCTCCTCATTTTCCAGCAGGGGCTTGACCATATGGGCCAGTCCCGTAGTGGTGCAGGAAGCAGCTGAGAGCACAGAATGATTTTTCTTGTCAAAGGCAGCGTGGTTGATCCCGTAGATCAGCGTGATGGCATCTTCAGGCGTACGCAGGGCCTTATCCTTTATTTTAAAAGGAGAGGAATTGATGACCACTTTAGCCCCGGCCGCCAAATGCCCCCGGATAGAGCCCTTCTTGTCGTCCGGGGGGATCGTGGGGTCCCTGAACTGGCTGGTGCACTCCACAACCATATCCACCCCATAGTCACGCCACTTGATCTCCGCCGGGTTGCGTGCTTCCCTTAAAATAGTCACAGGGATGCCGTCAATAATCATTTTTCCTGTCTTTTCATCGACAATCTCGATAAACCGTTGGGCTTTAAGCCCATAAAGAAATCGGTGGACCGGTCCATAAGTCGTATCGGTTTCGATTCGCTGGGCAATGGTCGATAACCCTGTCCCCGCTTCCCGTCCGATATTGACAACGATCTCCTGGAAATGTTTCCGTGCCAGGTGATGCCACAGCGTCAGCTTTCCGATCCGGCCAAGCCCGTTAATACCGAGAGTGGGCTTTTTATTTTCGAAGACTTGAACTTTAGCCATTGTGCACCTCCTATATTTTCACGTGAGTTTATTAGATCGATTTCAAAAAAACGGTTTAAATACCCTGCCTCCTATTTTTCGGGGCGTATAGGAAAGGGTTTACCTTTTCTAAATATTAAATAAAATATACACATTTCTTTAGATAAATGTCAACCGATGGAAATATTTTTAAACCGGAAAGAAAAAAAATGCGGAAATCATTTTTTCAGCAAAAATTTGACTTTAATGATCGGATAGGGATAATTTAATTCGAAGAGAGAATGGTTCCGGTCCCTAACCACGGTTGGGGTTTTGTAGGGGGAGGTTGAAACCCACCCCTACGGATTATTTTCATGCCTCGTGGTGCCCCGAAGGGCAAGAGGGTTTAATTTAAGAATCATAGGAAAGAAAATGAACCCCGATATTTTACTGAAATCCTTTGTTCCTCTCATTATGGAGGCGGGCATCAAGGGTCCGGTCCTCGACTTGGCTTGTGGTAAAGGGCAAAATGGTCTTTTTCTAGCGGAAATGGGTTTCCCGGTGGTCCTGGCCGATCGAAACCCCAATTCCTTGAGAATGGCCCAAAAAACGGCGGAAGAAAAAGGGCTGCCAATAACTTATTGGGAAATCAATCTGGAAACTGGTCAAAATCCATTAGAAAAAGATCAATATCGGGCTATTTTGGTCTTCCGCTACCTCCATCGTTCTTTAATACCCTTTATCAAACAAGCCTTAAAACCAGGAGGTGTCCTAATTTATGAAACCTATACCAGCCAACAAACTTTATATGGTCGCCCTTATAATCCTGATTATCTTCTGGAACCCAGGGAGTTGTTCGATTGGTTTAAGGACTGGGAGGTGATCCATTATTTTGAAGGGACTTTGGAAAATCCCCGAAGATCAATAGCCCAACTGGTTTGCAGGAAACCCATCCCTTTTTTGATTGAGTGAAAAATTTGAATATTTTCCATTGAGTTGGTAATATCAGTCATATATTTAATACAAAAATAATTCTGGATTAAACTCCAGGCTTGTTTATTCTCCGTCATGCCGGACTTGATCCGGCATCCAGGATTGATAATATTAATTTAACCTGGATTCCGGCTTTTGCCGGAATGACGAGTTTTCCGCCGTTAATACAACATTTTCATACTTCGTCGGCGCCCGCTTCGATCGGGCATGAGGGTTTAATACGCTTTTTCAATGAAAGGATTGGATATCCAATGATCATCGGAATCCCTAAGGAAATAAAAAATCATGAATACCGGGTGGGGGTGGTGCCGGCCGGCGTGCGGATTCTAGTGAAAGATGGACATCAGGTTTTGGTCCAGGCCGGGGCCGGGGAGGGGAGCGGCATCCAGGATGAAGAATTCATCGAGGCCGGAGCCGTAATAGTCGCCGAGGCAGACCAAGTTTATGGTCAGGCAGAGCTGGTTATGAAGGTCAAGGAACCCATTCCCCAGGAAATTCCACTCCTCAGGGAAGGGCAAATCCTGTTTGCCTATCTGCACTTGGCGCCTTCGCCTGAATTGACCCAAGGTCTGTTACAACGCAGGATCATTGGAGTAGCCTATGAAACCATTCAACTGGCGGATGGATCGCTGCCCCTGCTGACACCTATGAGCGTGGTGGCCGGACGAATGGCTGTTCAGGTGGGATCCCACTATCTGGAAAAGGGTTACGGCGGCCGAGGGGTTTTGTTGGGCGGGGTGCCTGGGGTGGCCCGCGGGAAAGTGGCAATTATTGGGGCCGGAACCGTGGGCATCAATGCAGCCAAGATAGCCATCGGGCTGGGGGCCTATGTGACCATCCTGGACAACAATCCCCAGCGTCTGGCCTACCTGGATGATATCTTCGGGACCCGGATCAACACCCTTATGTCCAATTATGATAACATCGCCCATTCGATAAAGGACGCCCATCTGGTTATCGGAGCGGTCCTCATCCCTGGAGGCCGAACGCCCAACCTGGTCACCCGGGAGATGATCGGTTCAATGAAACCGGGAACCGTCGTGGTAGACGTTTCAGTAGACCAAGGGGGATGTTGCGAGACCACCAAACCCACGACCCACACAGACCCGATTTATTTGGTGGACGGTGTGATTCATTACGGTGTGACTAATATGCCGGCCGCTGTTTCACGGACTTCTACTTTCGCCCTGACCAATGTTACCCTGCCCTACGCCCAGGCTTTGGCCAACAAGGGGCTGGCCAAGGCAGTCCACGACGACCCGGCTCTGGCCAAAGGGGTCAACGTTTTTCGAGGTGAAGTCACCTGTGCCAATTTGGCCGGTGATCTGGGTTGCGAATACACGCCATTGAAAAAAATTATTTTCTAAGTTTAATTTTTTCTATAACTTACTAATGAGTGCATAATTGAAAAAATCCACCTTGGGGTTGCCAGGATTTTTTCCCCTGCAGACTTTCGTCTATCTTGTCTGCTTTGTCCGTGGCGAAAAAGGATTGAAAATATGTCCGGTTAATGATCTTAGGCGTTTTCCTTCTCCTGCAGCAACCGCCACTGAACTTTTCCGGACCCGGACTTGGGCAGTTCATCCACAAACTCAATGATCCGTGGATATTTGTAAGCGGCCATCCTTTCCCGGCACCAGTTGACAATATCCTGAGCGGTGATCTTCCCCTTGGAATTTTCCTTAAGGACCACGACCGCCTTGACGGTTTCGCCGCGATGAGCATCTCTGGCGCTAATGATACAGGCTTCCTGTATGTCCGGATGGCCGAACATCATGGACTCCACCTCTGCCGGCCAGACCTTGAAACCGGAGGCGTTGATCATCCGTTTCAACCGGTCCACGATAAAAAAGTAGCCATCCTCGTCGTAGTAGCCCAGATCGCCGGTGAGGAAGAAGGTTTTGTCGTCTATCGCGACAAAACTGTCTTGGGTGGCCTGGGGATTTTTCCAGTACCCTTTGAATACCTGGGGACCCCGGGAGACGATCTCACCGGTCTGGTTGGGGCCCAGGGGTTCCAGCGTCTGGGGATTCACCACTAAGGATTCGGTATTGCATAAAGGGATGCCGAGACACTGTCGCTTAGGACGGGAGGGATGGTTGGTATGAGAGGGCGCTGCGGTTTCTGTAAGTCCGTAGCCTTCGACATAAGAAAGCCCGGTGAGTTCAAAAAGCCTTGCGGCCACAGCCTCGGGCATGGCCGCTCCGCCACCCCCGATGTATCGCAGACTTTTCAGGCTATCGCTCTTGAAATTGGGACTGGCGAAGAGGTCAATGATCATGGTGGGAATGTTGGTCCAGTTGGTTACCTGATGGCGGTCAATTAAAACCAGGGCCAATTCCCGATCCCAACGGGTCATGACGACAATCTCCGCACCGAGATAAATAGGCATGTTCATACAAATCTGCATGCCGGTCACGTGGAAAAAAGGCACAACGCCAAGAAGGACCTCTTCACAGGAACCATATTGCCAGACGCTGGGCAGCACTGTAGTGGCCATTAGCGAGCTATGAGTATGCATACAGCCCTTCGGTTTTCCGGTTGTTCCTGAGGTATAGCAAATGGCCGCGAGGTCGTCGGGCCCCGCCAGGTGGAGTCCCGGTTTACAGTCGGTTGCCAAGGCTTCTTTCCAAGTCGTTACCCCGTTGCCGGCCGGTTCAGGACCGGAGGAACGGATAAAATCCGGTATGGGGATATCGGTAGGCTCGGTGACATAATCCCCATAATCAGCCACGACCACATGTTCAATGCCCCCTGGGCCCATCAGGGGTTGGAGGCGCGGGAAAAGGTCGAGGGCACAGATCGCTACCAAGGCACCGGAATCTTCCACATAGTGTTTCATTTCTTCGGTCAGGTTCATCGGGTTGGCCGGAACCAGGACCGCATCAGCCCGAAGCACGGCATAGTAGGCGATGATGAATTGGGGACTGTTTTGCATATACAGAAGGATGCGATCCCCCTTCTTCACCCCGCACTGTTGCTGAAGATACCCGGCCAGGGCATCCACCTCTGATTTGAAACGGACATAGGAAAGGTGTGATCCATAATAGGAAATCGCTGTTTTCTCCGGGTAGCGGTTGGCCGAGACTTCAAGATTGTAGTATAACGAGGTTCTTGGCACATTGACCGTATGGGGGACCCCTTTGGGCCAATATTGGTAATGTAAAGGTTCCGAGCTTATTCCCATTTCCAATTATCCTCCCTTTTAGGTGTATAATGCCGATACATCGACAAAATTTTGTTAATCGATTATAAAAACGGTACCGACTGCCGTCACCCCTCTATGTTGAAAAGCCGGGGTCCAGGAGACTTTTAAATTATTGGATTCCGGGTCCAAGCCCGGAATGACAAACAGGGGCTTTTGAAAAATATTCAAAGACAACTGCCCTGTAAATGGCCCCCTCTTCCGGGGTAACTCCCGAATGAGGCATAGATTTTTACACCTGTCATTTGAATATTTATCTCTAATATTGTTTTCGGTTCAGTTTTTTGAAATAAATTTTCTTTAAAACCTCTTGAAGGATTGCAAAATTTCAGATATCTTTAGTTCCCTTTTCAGCGCAAAAAATCGTTTCTGATCGCCTGGGGACGGATCTTCTGGGCCTCGAGGCCTTCCTCGATCAGGGCCAGAACCCGTGACTTTTGATCCGGAAACCGGTATCCCTCATAGTCCTGGGTAAACAACAGATGCCCCCGTCGATTCAACCAGTAATTCCCGGCGTGATCAAAACAGACCTTTGAAGTGACTTCCAATGTCTCGATCATCAGCTTGAGTTCTTGTAATTGCTCTGCCCCGGTCAATTGGTGGCATACCCCGCTTGCAAAATCTTCGAAGATAGGGGTTCCTGGAGACGGGACAAAAGGACGGGACCGAATGTAATGGGGGTTAATGGCATTAAGTACCCGGGCCGTATTCCGGGCGTGGGCTTTCCCACCCCTCTTTCCCTCCCAGTCCCGGCATCCAGTATTCGGACAGTTGGAAACCGGCTTCCATAGCCTTTTTCCCGCCCTCGATATGTTCGGCCCCAGTGACCCCTTTCTTGACCCTTTTCAAAAGCACATCATCCCCGGTTTCCAAACCCACATGGAGCCGGTCCAATCCGGCTTCATGAATGGCCTTCAATTCCTCCAGGCTCTTCCGGGCCAGGGTTTTAGACCGGGCATAGGAGGTAACCCTTTCCAGGGATGGAAAGGTTTCCCTTAAATATTTCAACGATTCGACCAGCGTTTGGGTTTGCATGCCCGGGCTGTTGCCATCCTGTAAAAAAGCGGTCTTACCCCCGGACAGGAGCCAGTTCAGGACCATGATGAATCCCGAATGGGTATTTATAGCCGGTTCTCGATGGATCATCTCCATGACGACGGCCCGGTTGATTTCACCCTCGAAGCCGAGTTCGATGGAAATGGTCATTAATCCGGCGCAAAAAGCGGAGATAGCGTCAATATCGCTTTTTATTTCCTCAGCAGTGCGGAAGGAAAATTTTTCTTCTTTATACATACCGCAAAAAGTGCACTGGTTCCAGGGGCAGTTTCGCGTGAACCTTAGGAGCAAAGAATAGCTCCCCCCCTCACTCGGCGGTCGGTAGATCCCTGTTTCAAAATCATATTTGAAAACCTTTTCTGTTTCCATCTTATCTCCTGACCCCTCCTTCCGGCCGTATTCTTTATAAAAAAAGCGGGGAAGTTTTATAAACCTTGCCCGCTTTTTCAGTCTTTGTTTCTGAATAGAGAAAACGCCGAAAAATCGTAACCACTTGTTATTACTATTACGGACTTTATTTAAATTGTGATAATTTTACCACGACTTGCAACCTATAGGCAATGTTTTTCTTCGTCTCGTAAAGGTGGGGACCCAACTTTAAATTGGGGATTCGAGCACTCCCTCCCCAAGGATTAAAGATATTTTTCCCATAAATGTTGACTTTAACTGTTTGTTATGGTTTAAAATAGAGCAAATAGACATTAATAGTCAGCCGCCACCATAAGTCTTTATTACCAAATATTTTCCTGAAAACTGAATGCTGATTGCTGATAGCTCTTAAACCCGAAAGGCTGGTCCATGAAACAGTCCGACAAGACCCTAATTCTTGAAAAAGAGATGGGGGGTTTTATTTTGGACAGGAGGGGAAAATAGGAATCAGAATGTCTGATAAGGAAGCCACGGCCCGTATCAAAATCAACAAGCTGCTTGAAGCGGCAGGCTGGCGTTTCTTTCCGGAAGGGAGCACCCCAGCCAACATTCGCCTCGAACCCGGTGTCACAATCAAGAAAACCGATCTGGAAGCCCTTGGCGAGAACTTCGAGAAGACGAGCAAGGGTTTCATCGATTTTCTGCTGTTAGACAACAAAGGCTTTCCGCTCATTGTCCTTGAGGCCAAATCGGAGGACAAAAACCCGCTCACAGCACTCGAAAAAATCCGAACATCACCAAGGGCGACGTTTTGAGGTTCAAGCTACCACTTCCACCCCTCGCCACGCAGCAAGCCATCGTAGCCGAGATCGAAGCCGAGCAGGCGTTGGTTGCCGCCAACCGCGAATTGATCGCCCGCTTCGAGAAGAAGATTCAGGCCACTCTCGCCCGCGTCTGGGGTGAAGAGGAAAAAACCTATGAGGTAACGTGACCCAATGCGAAGGCTAAATGTTGCCGGTCGTGCCATGCCGCTTCAAAAGATACCGAGTAGCTATGCCTGAAAAAAATACTCCTCAAAGATGTCTGGAATGTGACAAGTTTTATAGGGTCCGGACCGATAGCCGCTGCCTGGTTTGCCGAGATTTGGAATTTAAGGAAGGGATTCTTTGTCATCTGAACCGAGCCGTCCAAGATGATCACAATTTTTCTTGTCACGCCTTTCGCCCGAGATTAAACCTTATTGGTTCGGCTGAGGTAACGCGCCCTGCTCCAGTTGATCGAAAGTCAAGGCATAAATCCATTCATGAAATAATGGGCTTCGACAAGTTCAAATACCAGAAAGCCTTGGCTCTGCAGAAATTGAAACAATATCCCGATGGGGTTTTTATGGAACTCAAGTATCATTTGGCCTGGAATGTCAGCCAAAGGACACCTGTCTTTTCTCCTGAAAAAGAATATTTTAATTTAGTTATTGATACGCTTATTGGTTGCGGGGGGCTCGTTGGGGGAGTTGCCCGTCTGCTCTGGCTGGCTCCGGATCACCTGCATATTTATGTCGAATCCGATGGGGGAAAATCCATAGAAGTCATCATCCGAAAACTTAAGCTCTCCTTAAAAAAAGCAATTCTGGCTACTTTTCCTGAGGTCAAGAAGGATCTTGATAAGGGAGATAATATTTGGGACAAGGCGTATTTTTCAGAAACTTTGGGTTAAAAAAAATCGAATTCGACAAGAAGATCCAATCCCTCGCCCGCGTCTGGTGGGAAAAGAAGGTTGAAGGATGAATTGTGAATGATGAAGGGAAAAAAAGAGTTGAAAAATTTACAGGTTCGGACGAAGGAGTTTGCGTTACAGGTGATTCGAATGTATTCCGCATTACCGAAGTCAACCGAAGCGCAGGTTTTGGGCAAACAGGTCCTACGCTCCGGTACATCCGTTGGAGCCAATTACCGAGAGGCAAATCGGGCTCGGTCAACGCCGGAGTTCATCGCCAAGATCGGGGACTGCCTTAAGGAACTCGACGAAACTGCCTATTGGCTTGAGCTATTGGCGGAATCATCGATTGTCCCTGACGCGGAACTTACCGCCCTTCGGGACGAATGCGATCAACTCTTGGCCATCCTCACTACCATCTCAAAGAAGACGAAGGCTAATGTTTCATAATTCACCCTTCATCATTCATCCTTTCCCTCTGGAGAAATAATCCATGAAGAATTCAACTAAAAAACCGGGTGGTTGGAGCACTGTCCGCAAACATCTCACCTCCTGGGACAAGCCCGCACTGCTCGCCCTGGTGAAAGACCTTTATGAATCTGCCCCTGATAACCGCGACTTTATCCATGCCCGCATTGAGGCCGGGGAGTTCGGCGGCAAGGCCCTGGAAAAGTATCGGGGCAAAATCGTAGAGCAGTTCTTTCCCGCACGAGGCTTCGGTAAGTTGAAACTGAGAGAAGCGCGCAAGGCTATCCGCAATTACAGCAAGGCCACGGGCGACCTCCTTGGCACGGTGGAATTACTAATGACCTATGTGGAGACCGGCGCAAAATTCACCCAAAAGTTTGGAGACATTGACGAGCGATTCTACAGCAGCGTAGAGTCGGCGCTGGAAGAAATGGCCGCCCTGTTGCGCGGCAAGGCGAGGGGGATGTATCCACAGTTCCGTGACCGGTTGGCGAGAGTAGAGCAGATGACCGATGGTATCGGCTGGGGATTTCACGATTTTGTAGGAGATGTCGTCGATCAGTTGAAGGAGGATTTCGGCGGCCAGTGAAAAGGCAGAAAAAATGGTAAACTGGGGACAAATTGGAATGGATTTAAATTTATGCCCTTACCAACCCACATCCATTAACCCCTCAGAAGATTTCAAAATTAGAGTGGGGACGGGTGGGTAGATGGGATTTTATGGTCTGTAAGGATTCGGTCAGGTTACCGGGGATGCCGGCGGGTGTAAATGGATCAAAGGGATAAGAGATTTGGTAAACCAATACCCTGCGGGCCTGACTGAAAACTGAACAGAACCGGGGGCAAGATTTTTTACGCCTTGCCAACTCCCTTTCGGCCCTGTATCTTAAGAGTAGTGACGAAAAAAGACTATTAGATCCATGCTCTTGGCGGTGCCGCGATGAGAGAAGCAGGAGGAATCATATGACATTTATTGAACGAATTGAAGTCAATCCCAAGGTTATGATGGGAAAACCGATAATCCGTGGAACGCGAATTACGGTGGAACTTATTTTAAGGAAACTCAGCGAAGGGGCCAAGGAACCGGATCTCCTTAAGGCCTATCCAAAGCTTAGGGTTAAAGATATCCAAGCCGCTATACGTTATGCGGCAGATACCCTGGCCCATGAAGAAATGGTTTTTTTAGATCCTCCCAGGCGCGTGGCCTTAAAATAAGCCTATGCGTTTTCTGGCCGATGAATCTTGTGATTTTGCTGTCGTCTATGCTTTGAGGAAAGCTAAGCATGAGGTTTTGGCTGTTGCTGAAATTACTCCCAGGGCAGCAGATTCAGATGTGATTAGACTTGCGACGAAACAAAAAAGGATTCTGCTGACCAAAGATCATACTTGAACTGCCTGTTCCTAAAAACGGATAATATTTAAGGCCGCCTGATCCTGAACAGTAACCAGGATGTTGTTAACCGATCGGATTCCCAGCACCCTTCTGCACCCTATCCGAACCCACCCTAAAATAAAAGCGGGCAAGTTATTGAAAACTTGCCCGCTTCTAACTACCTGGTGCCGAAGAGGGGGACTCGAACCCCTACAGGCTATTGCCTACTAGGCCCTGAACCTAGCGCGTCTACCAATTTCACCACTTCGGCAATCATTATTTAATTGATTTTTATATTTTTTAAAAATATAAATGAATATTTTAGGGCTGTCAAGCAGTTTGACACATAAACTACTTGCCTAAGGTCCAAGGTCTACGGTTTAAGGTATATGTCTAATTTACAACTTATAAGGTTTAGGAGATAAGGTTTAGGATTTGAGGTTTTCCCTTGAACCTCATACCTTATACCTCGAACCTCAATAATTTATGGGCACCTATTTTTCCGACATCAATCAAATCACCAAACCGCTAAAGGCCCCGGTGCTGACTATCGGGAATTTTGACGGGATTCATCTGGGTCATCAGAGTCTTTTTCAAAAAGTGCGGGAAAGGGCCAAGGCCATAAAAGGAACCCCTATGGTCATTACCTTTCACCCTCACCCGGCCCAGGTCCTGACACCAGGCAAATTCCCCAAACAGATCGTCTCCGATGACAACAAAGTTGATCTGATTTTCCAATACGGGATCGAGGCAGTCCTGTCCATCCCTTTCACCCGGGAGTTTTCCCAGGTCACGGCCAGGAGTTTTATCGAGGATATCCTGGTCGCCCGGATCGGGATGAAAGAGATTGTGGTCGGATACGACTACACCTTCGGGAAAAAACGGGAAGGCAATATCCATCTGCTTAAAGAATTGGGGGAAACCTTAGGATTTATTGTCCATATCCATCCGCCGGTAACCATTGGCAACCATCTGGTCAGCAGTACCCGCGTCCGGGAGTTGATTTCCTCCGGGGCCATGGAAGAAGCCAAACTCCTTCTGGGTCGTCCTTTCTGCCTCACCGGAAAAATCATTCCCGGCAAAGGAATCGGCCGATCACTTTTGGGTTTTCCTACGGCCAATCTGAACCCTAATGAAAAACTGATTCCCCAGCGAGGGGTGTATGTGGTCCGGGTGGAAAGTCCCCAGGGGTTTTTTTACGGGGTAACCAATGTCGGCTTCAACCCCACCTTCGCCGACGGCAAAACCATCTCCATTGAGACCTTTATTTTCAACTTTAAAGATGACCTCTATGGCAAGAATATTAAAGTATTTTTCCTAAAAAGGCTTAGAGGTGAAAGAACCTTTTCCGGCCCGGAAGCCTTAAAGACTCAAATCAATAAAGATATCGAACAAGCCCAAATATGGATTTCCCAAAATACGACGGAATAAGAATAACAAATTCTGATCTATTTTTTTAATTTTTTCCTTGACAAAAACCCTCTCAAACAGGTAATACGACCATGACATTTTTAAGCTTGAAAGGGCTTAAAAATGTCGGAGACTTTAAGAAAACCTTGAAGACCTTAAGGAGTAATAATTAAGTGTTTTCTCAAATGTTACAAGCCGGTCTCGGTGAATTTCTATTTGTCTTTATTTTCTTTGGTGTCGGTTTTTTATTGGCCTTTACCATGGTGGGTATTAATTTCGTCCTCGGTCCCCGTATCTACGGAGATAAAAGACTGGCGACCTACGAAAGCGGGATGCCCCCTATCAAGACGGCCTGGATGCAATTCGGGGCCTCTTACTATCTCTTCGCTCTGATTTTTTTGGCCTTCGACGTTGACGTTCTTTATCTTTTTCCGGTCCTGATGGCCTATCAAAAGGGGACCGGATTTTATGAATTCATTGAATTCTTCATCTTCCTCTCTCTGATATCATTGACGATTGTATATGCTTGGCGTAAAGGAGTTTTTAAATGGAAGTAAAGGGAAGCGCCCCCATTTGCATACCTTCCAGGGATCTTTCCAAAGAATATGTGGAAAGCCCCGCAGTAGTGGGATTTGCTCCCGTACAAGAGTTAATTGACATTATCCGGGTCAATTCTCTCTGGCCCCTTACCTTTGGGATCGCCTGTTGTGCCATTGAGATGATGGCAGCCGGTGTAGCCCGTTTTGACTGGGATCGTTTCGGTATAATCCCCAGGGGCACCCCGCGACAGTCGGATGTTATGGTCGTTGCCGGCACTATCCCCCATAAGCTTGTCCCGACTATTAAAACCTTATATGACCAAATGCCGGCGCCAAGGTATGTCATTGCCATGGGTAATTGTGCTATTTCCGGGGGCCCTTTTTCCTATGATGGACAGTATGCCATTGTCAATGGGGCGGATAAAATCATTCCGGTCGATGTTTATATCCCCGGATGCCCCCCCCGGCCGGAAGCCTTGCTCCAAGGCTTTCTTAAAATTCAAACCAAAATTACCAAAGGAATCGTAGATGCCAACCGCAGGGCAGAAAAAGCTGCTCGTAGAGCTAAAAAATAGCCTATCCTTGGCCGTCCCCGATGGGCAAGTCAATGAAACCGACTATGCCCGCACCGGTTATCACCTGGAGATCCGTTTGGACCAGGTCGGGATGCGTCCTGTGGCACAGGCCATGAAGGAAAAACGGTTTTATCTCGAAACGATAACCGCTTTGGATTATATTGACTATTTTGAATTAGTTTATCTTTATTCCACCTATTACCAAGAATTCTGCCGGGTTAAGGCCCGTGTCCGTATATCCAGGGATGCGACACCATTAAGTGTCTCGTCTATCTATACTGAGGCCATCTGGCTGGAGCGGGAGGTCTTTGACTTCTTCGGCATCCGTTTCCAGGAGCATCCGGACCTTAGGCGGATCATCAACCCCGATGATGTGGATTATTTCCCTTTACTTAAAAACTTCGGCAAAACAAAATTTACTTCAGATATAGACGACATCCTATGTTAAATGTTAAAACCATAGACGATAGCTCTATCAATCAACGGGTTTATCAGTTGAATCTGGGGCCCCAACACCCCAGCACCCATGGGGTCATGCATATCCTTCTGACCCTGGATGGTGAAGTGGTTGTGGCCTGTGAGCCGACCATCGGTTATTCCCACCGGGGCCATGAAAAAATGGCTGAAAACCGGATTTATGAACAGTTTTTACCCAATCCTCCCAGAATAGATTATATGTCCGGCCTGATCTTCAATTATGGCTATTGCCAGGCTGTAGAGAGGCTTTGCGGCATCGAGGTCCCCAGGCGGGCGGAATTTATCCGGGTCATCACTTCGGAACTGAACCGGATCGCCAACCATTTTGTCGGGGCCATGGATTATGTCATGGGTCTCGGGGCCATCACCCCCTTTTCTGTACGGTTGGGATGACCGGGAACAAATACTGGATCTACTCGAGATGATAGCCGGCTCCCGCCTGACTTATAATTATGGCCGCTTCGGCGGGGTCCGTAATGATATCACTAAAGAGTTTTTCGATGGGACCCGTCGGTTTATTGACCGTCTAAGAGGTCGATTTTGGGATTATGAAAATCTGATTAATCAAAACATTATTTTTATTAAACGATCCCAAGATGTCGGGGTCATTACTAAAGAGACGGCCTTGGAATTCGGAGTTACCGGTCCTACATTACGAGGTTCGGGCATCCCGATACGATGTCCGGAAGAATGAACCCTATTCGATTTATCCGGAATTTAAATTTGAGATCCCGACCCGGGAAGGGGGCGATTGCCTGGCCCGTTACCAGGTAAGGATGGCTGAAATGGAGCAAAGTCTGAATATTATTGAACAGGCCTTGGACCATCTGCCCCCAGGTCCGGTCCGCTCCAAGGTCCCCCGGTTTGTCACCCCGCCCGAAGGAGAATGCTATTTCACCTTTGAAAGTGCCAAGGGTGCCGCTGGTTTTTATATCGTCAGCGACGGTTCACGTGTCCCTTACCGCATTAAAGTTCGCGCTCCCATCCTTTTCCAACCTATTTGTCCTGACAAAAATCTGTCCAGGACATTTTCTGGCTGATGTCATTGCCATTTTTGGCAGTCTGGATGTAACCGTTCCGGAGATTGATCGGTGAATATAACACAACTTCCATATATTAAAGATATTTATGCCTTCCTGGGGTCCGACATTTTAGCCGGCCTCATTGGACTTATAATTGTAGCCGCCTTGGTCCCCATCAATGTCGCTATGCTGGTTTTGGCGGAGAGAAAGGTGGCCGGACATATCCAGTTGCGACCGGGTCCCATGGAAGTCGGGCCTCACGGCATTCTTCAGACCTTGGTTGATGCTGTGAAATTGCTGGGCAAAGAAATGGTCACCCCGGGAATGTCGGACAAGGTCCTTTTCTTTTTAGCTCCAATCCTGGTCGTGGCTCCGGCCTTTGTCGGATTTGTCCCGATTCCTTTCGGTCCTATAGCCCAAATTCGGGATGTGAATGTCGGTATCTTATTAATTTTTTCTTTTTCCAGCATCTCCGTAATTTCCATTCTTATGGCCGGTTGGTCTTCCAATAATAAATATTCCCTGATTGGCGCCGTTCGATCGGTGGCTCAAAACGTGGCTTATGAAATACCACTCCTTTTGTCCACCATGTCAGTCATCATAATAACCAACACTTTCAAAATGGGTGACATTGTAAAAGATCAGTCTTCATTCTGGTTTATTTTAGTTCAGCCTATTGCCGCCATTATTTTTATCATTGCAACCACCGCAGAAACCAACCGGGCCCCTTTCGATCTGGTCGAGGCCGAATCGGAACTCGTTTCCGGGTTTCATACCGAATACACCGGGATGCGATTTTCACTGTTTTTTCTGGCCGAATACACGAATATGGTCATTTCCGCTTCCATGGCTACGGTTTTGTTTTTAGGGGGATGGCATGGCCCCATTTTCTCTGGGATAATCTGGTTTTTAATTAAAGTCTATTTTTTGATTTTTGTCATTATGTGGGTCCGGTGGACCTATCCCTCGGATCCGTTTTGACCAACTGATGAATTTCGCCTGGAAAGTCCTGATTCCAATTGCCCTGGTCAATCTCTTGATTACCGCTATTGTCCTTAAGGTCATATAAAATGAAAACCTCCAACGGCTTTATACTCTATATTAGGGAGATACTAACCGGATCAAGAGCTTGGCAATCGGCCTCTGGATAACTCTGAAAAGACTCTTTACGAGGATTGTCACAGTCCAATATCCCCGTCAAAAAATAACCATGACCCCGAATTTTCGGGGACACATCGAGGCCATCCGCTTTGACGACACCAAGACCCATCATTGCGTGGCCTGCGGTTTATGCGCCCGCACCTGTCCTTCCCATGTCATCAAGCTCCAGGGGGAAAAGACCAAAGCCGGCGATAAAAAAGTGGGCCGGCAATATGTAATTGATTTCTCCAAGTGCAGCCTTTGCGGTTTATGCGTCGATGTCTGCCCGGAACAAACGCTTAAATTTTCCAGCGAATACGAGCTGGTCTATTATTCCCGCTGGGAGACGGTTATCGACCTCATGCGTCGGTTAGAGGAAAGACCATGACTACCATTGCTGACTTCATTCCGCCAATCTTAGTAGCCCAGGGGATCTTCTGGCTCATGGTCGTTCTTACCCTGGGCGGTGCCCTTATGGCCGTGGCCTTGCCTAAAATCGTTCACAATATCATGGGACTCGCCCTGTCCATGTTCGGTGTGACCGGGATCTATCTATATCTTGGAAGCCAGTTTGTATCCATGATGCAGTTGCTGGTTTATGTCGGGGCGATTTGTATCACCTATATTTTCGCCATCATGCTCTCCCCTCCCTTGGAATTGGAAATACCAAAACGGCCGGTAATTAAAGCCATCATCGCTTTAGTGATCAGCATCATTACCTTTGTTACCATGTTCATGACGATCCTCAATACCAAATGGGCGCCTTATGCCCCACCCTCACGGGACTGGACCATCAAGACATTAGGGCAACAGTTACTGACCCGTTATTTCCTTGTTTTTGAATTGATTTCCTTACTCCTGGCCATAGCGATTATCGGCGCCATCATGATCGCAGGAATCGGCCAGAAAAGAGATTAACCATGGAAAGTCTGTTAACTTACTTGATTATTGGTATCCTGATGTTTACCATCGGGATCTTTGGCATCATTTTTCAAAGTAATCTCATCGGCATGCTGGTCGCCACCGAACTGATCCTCAATGGGGCCGCTCTGAACTTTATGGCCTTTAATATGTTTTTATCCAAGGATGCGACTATCGGGCAGGTATTTACCTTGTTTATTATGGGTCTGGCCGCAGCCGAGACGGCCATCGCCCTGAGTATCATAATCACGGTCTATCGTAGATTCAGAGAGATTACGCCCGATAGCGTCAGTGAATTGAAAGGATAGATGTTCTAACCTAAAAGGAACCAATGGAAACCATTATCTCCATACGGCCCGTATTAGCCGTTTTAATTGCCTCTGTGGCCTCCCTGCTGATTATGTTCACGCCCAAAAAGCCGAACTTAAGGGAGACCTGGTCGGTTTTAGGCGCTGTGGCTACTTTTTTAACCGTCCTTTCGATGACCCCGCAGGTCCTGGCCGGAAAGGCCTTTGAAATAACACCGTTTGTTATATTACCGGGGATCTCCATGAAATTCAGAGTGGATGCCCTGGGAATGATTTTCGGCACCATTGCCTCTTTCTTATGGATCCTGGTCACTTTCTACAACATCGGGTATATGCGGTCCTTGAAAGAACATGCCCAGACCCGGTATTATTTCTGTTTTGCCGTAGCCATCGTCGGAGCGGTCGGGGTGGCCTTTTCCGGCAACCTCTTTACCCTGTATTTCTTTTATGAAATCATCACCATCTTCACCTATCCCTTGGTTGCCCATCATCAGGACGAAGAGGCCTATGAGGGCGCCCGGAAATACATGGTCTATCTGACCGCGTACGGCCAAAGCCTTTCTCCTGCCGGCCCTTATCTTGACTTATGTTTTAGCCGGAACCCTTGATTTTGCCCCTCCGGAATCTCTCAACGGGATTTTTCCGGCGGATGCCAACCCGACCCTGGTGACCATCACTCTACATTTTCTTTATGGCCGGTTTTGCCAAGGCGGCCATCATGCCTTTCCATAACTGGCTGCCATCGGCCATGGTCGCCCCCACCCCGGTCAGCGCCCTGCTCCATGCCGTGGCCGTTGTCAAGGCCGGGGTCTTCTGTACCAGCCGGGTCATGCTCTCGGTCTTTGGGGTCGGACTCTTAAATTCCTTGAATCTTGGAATCCCCACGGCCTATGTCGCCTCTTTTACCATTTTCATGGCTTCCGTCATCGCCCTGACCAAAGACGATTTAAAAGCCCGGTTGGCCTATTCCACGGTCAGCCAGCTTTCTTACATCATCTTGGGGTCGCTTTATTGACCCCCAGCGCAGTGACCGGTGGGCTGATTCATATCGCCAACCATGCCTTTTCCAAGATCACCCTCTTTATGTGCGCCGGCTCGATCTTATGTGGCCGCCCATACCAGAAAAAATCAGTGAAATGTCCGGCATGGGGCGCAAAATGCCCTTTACCTTTGGGGCCTTCGCCATTGCCTCTTTAAGCATGATCGGGGTTCCCTTAGTCTGCGGATTTGTCACCAAATGGTATCTGGCCATTGGGGCCATGCAGGCCCATCAAATATGTATTTTTAGTCGTCTTATTGGCCAGCACCCTATTGAACACGGCCTATTTTTTCCCGGTAATCATTCGGGCCTTTTTCGGCAAGGCTAATGAAGAAATACCGGCCGATCACCTGAACCCGACGAATGGACTTCAAGAAGCCCCGGCCTTTATGGTGATTCCCTTATTATTAACAGCCCTCGGTTCCATTATTCTGGGGCTTTATCCGGATTATTTTATGAATATCGTTAAAGCAGTTGATCCAAAATACCTTATAAATGTCGTTAAGGTGGTCTTCCAATTATGAACTGGGCAAATCCGATACAATATTTAAGAGACCATTTAAAGGGTTTGAAACGAATACTCTACGTGGTCCTGGCGGCAACGATCGCTTTTGATGTTCTGGTCCCCAGCCATGAGAACCATCACTTCTGGGAATACCCCGGGTTCTGGACGGTTTTCGGTTTTATCGGCTGTGTCCTATTGATACGCATTATGAAGGGGTTGGCTCACACCGTATTGATGAAAAAAGAGGATTACTATGGATAAGTTTATTCATCCAGCCCTTTTATTTATTTTAGGAGCCTTTTTGATCCCCATATTGCCGGGAAAGATCAAGAAAGTTTATTTATTACTCATCCCGGCCTTGGCCTTTGCCGATGTCCTGTCCCTGACCCCTGGCGTTTATGGGCAAATCCATTACCTGGGCTTCAATATTACCTTGGGCCGGATAGATCGATTAAGCATTGTTTTTGCCCATGTCTTTACCCTGATGTCTTTTTTAGGGATGCTCTACAGCCTCCACGTCAAAGAAAACGCCCAACATATTGCCTCCTATTTCTATGTTGGCGGTTCTTTGGGGGTGGTCTTTGCCGGGGATTATGTGACGGTCTTTATCTTCTGGGAAATGATGGCCTTTGCCTCGGTCTTTTTGATCTGGTTCCGCCGGGAACCGGCTTCTATAAAGGCTGGATTCCGTTATCTACTGATGCATGTTTTCGGCGGATTGTTGCTTTTAGCCGGCATCTTTCTCCATTACATTAAAACCGGTAGCATGGATTTTATTTTTATCCCTCAGGCCGGTGCCGGGATAGCCGAATATCTGATCCTGGCTGGTTTTGCCTTGAACGCGGCCGTCTTTCCTCTGCATGCCTGGCTGCCCGATGCCTACCCGGAATCCACGGTCACCGGGGGGGTGTTTATGTGCGCCTTTACTACAAAAACAGCGATCTATGTCCTGGCCCGGGCCTTTCCCGGTTATGATGTCCTGGCCGTGATGGGCACGGTGATGACAGTTTATGGCGTTTGTTATGCGACCATAGAAAATGACATGCGCCGCATCCTCTCCTATCACATCGTCAGCCAGGTGGGTTACATGGTCGCCGGTGTCGGTATCGGCACGGCCTTGGCCGTAGATGGGGCCTGCGCCCATGCCTACGCCCACATTTTATATAAGGCCCTATTGTTTATGGGGGCCGGTTCGGTTTTGATGATGACCGGGACCTCTAAATTGAATAAATTGGGCGGGCTTTATAAATATATGCCTCTGACCCTTATATTTTATGTCGTGGGAGGAATCTCCATCTCCGGTTGGCCCCTATTCAGCGGGTTTGTCAGCAAATCCATGATCATCGCCAGTGCCGAAGAGGCCCATCATCCGATTTTGATGCTCATGATGCTTTTGGCCTCGGTAGGTACTTTCCTTTCCGTCGGTTTGAAGCTTCCCTACTTCGCCTTTTTCGGCAAAGACTGCGGACTCAAGCCAAAAGAACCTCCTAAAAATATGCTCTGGGCCATGGGCCTGACTGCTTTCTTATGTTTTTTTATTGGTGTTTATCCCAAAGCCCTCTATGATCTGCTTCCTTTTAAAGAGGCGGCCATGGAATATCATCCTTATAACATGCCCCATCTTTCCGAAACCCTTCAGTTGATGATGTTTACCGGGCTGGGTTTTTTCCTGCTCCTCAAGAGGCTGACCCCGGAGGCCAAGATCAATTTGGACTTTGATTGGTTTTACCGCAAAGCCCTGCAAGGTTTTATGTGGTTTGATCAAAGATTCATCCAGACTTTTGATTTCGGCTGGGGAGAATTGTATAGAAGCCTCGGTCTCAAAGCTTTGATGGCTTTTGCCGGTTTTTTTGCCTGGTTCGACCGTTGGGGAATCGATGGGGTGGTGGATAATGTGGCTTACGGGACTCAGGAATTCGGCAACCAAATCCGCAAAGTCCAGACCGGAAACATACAGAACTACCTGGCCGTGGCTTTGCTGGTTATTTTTGCCATCGTTGGGATTTATTGGTTTTTATAAAATAAGGGAACTTAATAAACATGGATTTTCTCATTCCCAATCAGCTTAATTATCCGATCCTAAGTACGCTTATTTTTTTACCCCTGGCCGGGGCCGTAGTCCTTTTCCTGCTGCGAAATGAGACAACGGCCAAAGTCTGGTCCCTGATCATCAGCCTTATTAACTTGGCCCTTTCTCTTCCCCTTTATTTTAACTTTGATATTTCCACCTATAAATACCAGTTTGGAGAACATGTTCCTTGGATCCCTAATTTTAAAATCAATTACACCTTGGGGGTGGATGGTATCAGCCTCCTCTTGGTCCTGTTAAGCACCTTACTGATCCCCATTTGTATCCTGGCTTCCTGGAAATACATAGAGAAACGGGTCAAGGAATTTTTGTTCTGTCTCCTTTTGATTGAAACAGCCTGCGTCGGCGTATTCTCGGCTCTGGATTTTGTCCTTTTCTATATTTTCTTTGAGGCCATGCTGGTCCCCATGTATTTATTGATTGCCGTCTGGGGCGGACCGGCCAAGGTCTATGCCTCGATCAAGTTCTTCATCTACACCATGGCCGGCAGCGTCTTCCTCTTGGTGGCCATGATCGCCCTTTATTTGAATACCGGCACCTTCAGCATACCGGAGTTGATGACCCATACCTACTCGTTTAATTTTCAGTTCTGGGTCTTTCTGGCCATGGGAATCGCTTTTGCCATCAAGGTCCCGATGGCCCCTTTGCATACCTGGTTGCCGGCTGCCCATGTGGAGGCCCCGACCGCCGGCAGTGTCATCCTGGCCAGCGTTTTGTTAAAGATGGGAACCTATGGTTTTGTGCGTTTTTGTTTGCCTATCCTCCCCCAGGCCAGCATCTACTTTGCCCCTTATGTCCTTTGGATCTCCATCATCTCCATCCTTTACGGAGGTTATGTGGCCTTGGGGCAAAGCGACATGAAACGATTGATCGCCTATTCCAGTGTGGCCCATATGGGGTTTGTCACCTTGGGGACCTTTCTTTTCAATAAGTCCGGACTGGAAGGGGCTATGTTGCAGATGATCAATCACGGCATCACCACCGGGGCCCTCTTCCTCTGTGTGGGGATCATTTATGAAAGAAGTCATAGCCGGTTGATCACGGTCAATTCCGGGATCAGTAAGATCATGCCCATTTATATCGGGTTTTTAGGCTTTTTCAGCTTGTCATCTATGGCCTTCCCGGGAACCAACAGTTTCGTAGGAGAACTCTTGGTTTTAATCGGCACCTTTATGCATCATAAAATCAGTCGGCGCCCTCTCCATCCCTGGGGTGGTTTTGGCTGCCGCCTATATGCTCCGCTTACTTCAGAAAATCGCTTGGGGAGGTCAAGGGAACCCAACCTTCAAGGATATGAATGTCCGGGAGATCATTTACCTGGTCCCATTGGCCATATTCGTCTTGTGGATTGGGTTTAATCCGGGTCCCTTTTTGGATGTCATGCATGCCAGTGTGAATCACCTGGTCCAGCAGGTGCAGGCCGGAAGTGTCCTGGCTTTAGTGAAATAAAGTTTTTTTCGGAATGCTGAACACACAAATTCCGTCACCCCGGCGAAAGCCGGGGTCCAGAGAAACTTAAGAAGACTGGATCCCGGATGGAGTTTATCCCGCACGGGATGCGGGACCGGAATGACGACAAAAAATTTCTTATTTTTTTAATTTAGGTCATTAATGAGTCCGAGGAATGAATCATAATGAATTTCTTGTTATTTCTGCCTGAAACCTTTCTGCTTTTGATGGCCCTGATCTTTTTCTGCCAATCCTTGTGGAAATCATCAGCCGCATTGAATCAGGGATTAGCCTTATTCCTTTCCGCCCTGGGATTAATCCTTAGTTTGTTGAGTCTCAATGCCTCCGGGGATCTCTTCTATAAGGCTTACCGGGTTGATCTGTTTTCGCAATTGTTTAAATGCCTGATCAGTCTCGGCTTATTCCTGGTCATCGTTCTGGGACGGAAATTAAAAAGCATCGAGGAACGTCTTCAGCCGGAATTTTTTATGTTTCTGAGTCTCAGTTCCCTGGGCCTGATGCTGATGGTCAGCAGTGTAGAACTTTTAACCATCTTTATCGCCATGGAACTATCCTCTTATTCCATTTATGTCCTGATCCCAATCCGCAACCAGGTCGGCGGGAACCAGATGGAAGCGGCTATCAAATACATTATCTTCGGTGCCGCGGCCACCGGGGTTATGCTTTTTGGTATGAGTTATATCTTCGGGATCACGGGGTCTACTTATTTGGTGGACATCCTTCAAAGGATGCCTCTGTTAATCAAGGAACCGGTAGCCGTTATCGGCCTTCTTCTGGTCCTCTGCGGGTTCTTCTTTAAGCTGGCTGTGGTTCCCTTCCATTTCTGGACCCCGGACATTTACCAGGGTGGGGCCAATGAAACCATCTCTTTCGTCGCTACCATGCCGAAATTGGCAGGCGTAGCCCTGCTGCTCAGAATGGTTAGTCTGGCAGGGACAGGGGCGGTCACTTTAATTCAGGTCCTGGTTTTACTGGCGGCCGTTTCCATGACCTTCGGAAACCTGGCAGCCCTGGTCCAAAAAGATCTTAAACGCTTGCTGGCCTATTCCAGTATCGCTCATGCCGGTTATGTGATGCTGGGGGTCTTGACCCTCAATTCCGCCGGCTTTTCCGCGGCCATCTTCCACATATCCGCCTATCTATTGATGAACCTGGCCTGCTTTTTGGTCATTTGTACCGTTTCGCGGGAAGGTGAAAATGTCATGGTCAGCGACCTCTCCGGGCTTTACAAGCGTTCTCCCCTTTTGGCCTTTACCTTGGCCGTGGGGGCCTTTGCCTTGGCCGGTATTCCGCCTACGGCCGGATTTACCGGAAAATTGTACCTTTTCATCGCCGCTTTAAATCAGGGGCATTTGGGTTTGGTGATCATCGCCGCGGTGAATACGGCGATTTCCATTTATTATTACCTGAATATCGTTCGCACGGCCTACGGTCAGGACCCCGATGGATTACCGGCCGTCACCTTGAGTTTCTCCAACCGGGTATTGAACTATGGGTTGATCCTGGCCATACTCTTTATGGGGACTTTACCGGCCTGGTTTATTGACCTGGCCAAAACGGCCTGTAAGACGATTATATCATAAAAGAAAGGTGTAAGGTCCGAGGCCTGCCAGCAGGCAGGAGGTCCAAAACAGTTTTTAACCATTCACCTTACACCGTGTACCTTACACCGATTTTTCATATTGACGGAGTTTAAACAGGTTATGGCTAAAACCGCTTCAAATATCGCAGAACCCCAAATTACCACCACCCCCAAGATTACGGTATGTCATAATCCCAAGTCCAAAACCTGCGGGGCGGAAAATATTTTTAAAGGCCTTATAGCCGCGGCCGAACAATTGAATATACCGGTGGTGGTTGAACCGGCCAAATGCGGCTGTTCCGGGACCTGTCAGGATGGCGCTTTCTTGAGTTTTCCCTATCTGGGTGTCTTCTATCATAAGGTCAAGGAAGGCCATATCGAGACCATTATTAAAGAAACGGTTCAACAGGGAAAAATAGTTTTCCCCTTACTCCGTCTCAACCCGCTTCAATCCATCCGTGGGGATTTGATCTGGGAAAAGGCCACCGGCTGTATCATGGCTATGGACCCCTCTTTGTGTATGGTAGAGATCGCCGAATATCTGATCAAGTTCCATTATGATGAATCCTGCGGCAAATGCGCCCCCTGTCGTCTGGGTATCCAGAGATTGGCCGATTTAATTGAGGCCGTACGATGCGGCCGGGCTCCGAAGGATGCCGTTGCCGAGATGGAATCCCTGATTGTCCTGATGAAACAGGCCCCCTATTGCTCTTTTGCCGGCAAGGTCTCCCACATCATCCTATCGGTCCTGTCCAACTTTAAGTCCGAGTTCGAAGCCCACATCAATGAAAAAAAGTGCTCATCCGGGATTTGTAAGATAGCATAATAAAACCCCCTGATTTTGTCCAAAACAGTTCATCGTTTTTACTCGACATTTGTTCCCTTCATAATCAATCCTTAAACGCATTCTCCGATAATATAATAATTTCTTTCTCCAGGTGACCTCCCCTGCCTCTTTTAGACTTCCCCTTTAAACTCATTGACAATATTTTTTAATTGATTTAAAAAGTTTATTATAATTTCAAATGGTTATATGTCTTTATTGACATAAACAAAAGAATAAAAGGGTCAATATTCAATATCGGTTGGGGGGTGATAAAAGGCATTCTATACAAAAAGAAAAATCATTAAGGTGACATTGGAAGAGGTTTAGAAAAGGCGAGAGAAAAACAAGAAAGGGAAGGAGGTTTGAGATGTCAAAAGTTTACTTCATGAATGATCGATCTACATCCATTCAGACAAGCCTGGTGGCAAAAATGTTGACACTTTTCGATGCCGCCGGGTTCGGAGACATGATTAAACCGGGAGATGTGACAGCAATTAAGCTGCATATGGGTGAGTTCAACAACACGGCCTACTTGCGGCCGGTTTACGTCAGGGCCTTGGTGGAAAAGGTCCGAAGCCTGGGTGGAAACCCTATGGTTGTGGACACCACTACCTTGCCCTATTGGCCTTTTACTTCCCGATCTACAGCACTTGATTACCTGAATACGGTCGCCAGAAACGGTTTTACCCAGGCCTCCCTTGGGTGTCCCATAGTCATTGCGGACGGGTACATCGGGACGGACGACATGCTGATCGACCTTCCGGAGGGATTTATTCTGAAGGAACAATACATCGGAACAGGCATCGCACTGGCCGATTGCATGATCGCCCTGACCCATTTCAAAGGACACCCGATGGGTACCTACGGTGGAGCAATAAAAAATATCGGAGTGGGGTGCGCCTCGAAGCGTGGGAAATTTAATCTTCACATGGGAGGGCATCCTAAATACGGTCTCAATAAAAGACACTGGATGCCGGAACGATGTTTGAAACAGGAATGCCCCCAATATGAGCTTTGTGTCAATCTCTGTCCGGCAGGTGCCATTGAACATACGGAACAGTCCGTTCTGTTCCACCGGGATAAGTGCATGGGTTGTCTGGCCTGTGTTGGGGTCGTGACGATGTGCGGTGTGGCCTTTTTACCTGATGATTTTTTTGACGCCACTGCCGCGGCTATTTCCGATTCCGCTTTGGCGGCCGTAAAGGCGGTGGGAGAAGGCAAGGTGGGATACCTTAATATGGCCCTGGATATCTCCCCCTGGTGTGATTGCGTAAACTTCAGTGATCGCCCTATTGTTCCGAATCTCGGGCTGTTCGCCTCCTGGGATCCGGTGGCGATTGATTCAGCCTGCCTCCAAAAGGCCAAGGAATCGGCCGGAATGCCGGATTCCGTTGCCTTTGCCAAGGGTGTCATGGATCCAGGCATGCCCAAATTTACCGCCTGCGGCTCCTTCCTGGGGATCAGTGAAGAGATCCAGCCGAATGTGGGGCAAAAAATCGGCTTAGGACAACGATCGTTCGAACTGATCGAGGTCGAACCCGCCACGGATCCGACCCCGTTTCTTTGCAATACGGTACCTGCCGGAGCAAAACTTGGCGCTGTTTTTTCCAAGAAGGGTGACGTTTTCCCGCCCGGCGGATTTAAAAGGGAAGAAGAAGTTGATCTGGAAGATATGAGACTGCCATAGGAGGTGATGCTATGTTTGGATACATGGGAAAGATACTTCGCGTAGACCTTTCTTCCGGTAAGATCTCCGATGAGGAGGTTGACCCCCAGGTGGCCCAGAATTACATCGGGGGATCCGGATTTGCCACAAAATGCCTTTATGAAGAGGTCCAGGCTAAAACTGATCCGTTGGGGGAAAAGAACCGGTTGGCATTTATGACCGGACCTGTTACCGGAACCCGTTTCCCGACCTCGGGCCGTTTTGTTGTGGGAACAAAATCTCCCCTCACCAACATCATGACCACATCCAGCTCCTCAGGTTTTTGGGGGGTGGAACTCAAAAAGACCGGATACGACGGCGTCATCTTCGAGGGGAAGGCCGATCATCCGGTCTACCTGGAGATCCTGGGTGACCAAGTATCCTTAAAGGATGCTAAGGACCTTTGGGGCAAGGATAGCTATGAAACGCAAACAGTATTAAAAGAGCGGGCCGGGAAAAAAAGGGCCCGTGTAGCCTGTATCGGCCAGGCCGGGGAAAAAATGGCATCCATTGCCTGTGTGATGAATGATGAAGGCCGGGCTGCTGGACGAGGTGGGGTTGGCGCCGTCATGGGTTCGAAGAACCTAAAGGCCATCGTGGCTCTTGGGGATCGAAAAATCGAGGTGGCCGCTGATGATTTTCTCAAACCCATGGCCCAGGAAATTGTCAAGGGCATTTCTGAAGATCCTTTTGCCGGATTCTTCACCAAGTGGGGGACAGCCTTCAGCATGGACATGGGCTGGGCCGCAGGCGATGTCCCGGCTAAAAATTGGCAGGTCGGTCTTTGGCAGGGAGGAGACGGGTATACCAAGATCGGCGGAGCACGGATGGCCAATACCATAATAAAACCCCACGCCGGAGCCTGCTACAATTGTCCCATACGATGCGCGCGCTGGGTTGAGATACCAGAAGGGCGGTTCAAGTACCAGGGTCCGGGGCCGGAATATGAAACCCTGGGCGCTTTCGGCTCCATGCTCCTTATTGATGACCTGAAAGCCATTGCCTGGATCGGCGAATTATGCAATAAGTTTGGTCTTGACACCATTTCTGCCGGGTGTACCGTAGCTTGGGCCATGGAAGCCTATGAGAAGGGGGCTATCAGCAAAGCAGATACAGGAGGAATTGAATTGACCTGGGGTAATGTGGATGCTGTGCTGAAAATGGTTGAACAAATGGGGAACATGGAAGGCTTCGGCGCCCTTCTGGCCCAGGGGTCTCGAAAGGCCTCAGCCCAAGTGGGTAAGGGTTCCGGGGAATATGCCGTCCAGGTAAAAGGGATGGAAGTGCCCATGCATGACCCAAGATGTTATTTTAGTCTGGCTGTTAATTATGCCACGGGAACACGTGGGGCCTGTCATGTCCAGGGAGGTTCCTATACGGTTGAAATGGCGGTGATATCGCCGGAAGCCGGGCTTCATTATAAACAGGGCCGGCACGACAAAAAAAATAAGGGGCTCGCGGCTAAGGTTGCTCAAGATCTCAGTGCCGTACATAATTCGACCGCCGTATGCATGTTTGCCGGAATGGGACTTCAACCATCTCATATTGCTTTGCTTTTGGGTATTGTGGCCGGTCAGCCCCATAATGTACAGACCATTTTACAGGCAGGCGAGCGCATCATCAACCTGCAAAGAGCCTTTGCCTGCCGGGAAGGCCTCTCGCGAAAGGATGACACACTTCCCAAGAGATTGCTGACCCCTCTTGCCGATGGAGGGGCTGCCGGAAAGGCAGCGGATTTGGAGTATCAGTTGAACGAATACTATCAATTACGGGGCTGGGATGATAACGGCATCCCGACCAAAGAGAGGCTTCAGTTTTTGGGTCTTGGTCATGTAATAGGGGATTTGCATAGTTAGAAGTAAAAATTCTGTTTAATAGTATTTTTACAATAAAAGTCGATAGACTTGAGGAGCATACATCTTAGGTGAACTTGGGGCTAAAGGCTGTTGCCTCATCTCTTAAATCCCGCCTTTAGCGGTATGCTCCTTAAGTCAAGCGATCCCCGAATGACTGGAAAAATCAAACCTAATTTAAGAATATTCTGAGAAACAAATTCTCAGATCATATTTCAAAAAAGGATGGATGTTCATTTATGAATGGAAAGGAATATGTCGTCGAAGCCAAGGAAAAGACAGAACGGCTTCTGGCGGCTTTAAAAACCACTGAGGTATTCAAGACAGACCCTTTATTAGAAGCGTTAGCCAAGGCCTGCGAAACCCTGGAGTATATCAAAAACAAGGCAACACTAAAGACACGTCCGGGAACGAACCTGGCTTTCCCGGTTTATGATGCCACAACAAGGTTGGAAGAGCTCTGGGAAGAAACCGGTGAAACAGGAACATCGAGTGAGCTTAAGGAGCTGATAGAAGAATTCGTGACCTCCGTAGAATCATTAAATGCCGGACTCAAAGAGCGAACTGTGATAATGACCTGATCGGCAAGGCCTCTCTAACGTTTTCTGATTTGGTGTTTTTTAAGCCAAAAAATGGAAAAGGGGCTGATAGTGCCGAAGAAACAGACTCCCGATGCAGGTTGTCGTAAAATTTTTTGGACCATTGAGTGAGCAAACCGGGCAGGAAACAGTATTGTTTTCTTTAACCCGAGGGACTACTTATGGTCATCTCCTGGATGAAATCGGACAGCGGTTTGGTCATCATTTTCATGAACGCTTCTGGGATTCGGACCAGAAGACTTTCAAAGCCGGCATTCTTGCAGTTGGGGTGGGCAGAGATTTGGATAGCCGGGAAATACCTCTCCAGGATGGAGAGGAGATCAAAATCGTTCCCCTTCTTGCTGGGGGGTAGGAGAGGAAGATGCCAGAAATCCTTATTACGGGAGGGGCAGGAAATTTTGGTCGCACTCTGGCCCAGTCGCTTCGCCAACCTGGCCAGAGGATCCGGATATTCGATTTACCGACTTGCGGCTTTGACTACTTTCGGGGATGGGAAAATACACAGATCTTTGCAGGGAATATCCTGGACTCTGTTTCGCTATCTGAGGCGGTGCATGGCGTTGACCTGATTTACCATTTGGCGGCCATTTTACCCCCGGCAAGTGAAGTAGCCCGGGAAAGGACTTTCCGGGTAAATATCCAAGGCACCAAGAATCTCTTGGAGGCCTGCGCTTCTTCCGGAGGAAACCCGCGAATTATTTTTACCTCATCCGTATCGGTTTATGGGGACACTTCCGGGTACCAGGGGCTTATCGGGCCGGACCATCCGGTGAACCCAAATGATTGTTACGCAGAAAGCAAAGTGGAGGCCGAACGGTTATTGAAGGCCTCCGGCTTGCCCCTGGCCAACTTACGCATCTCAGGGATCGTGATTCCGGCTTTTCTGGATCCTCCGGAACCTTGGCCTTTTATGGACAATCAACGAATCGAGCTCTTAACCCTGTCGGATCTTATAAAAGCGATGATCGCTCTGGTGGATGGAAAATGGTCTGCTCTCGGGCAAACCCTTCTCTTGGCGGGAGGACCCGGCTGGCAGATGTCCGGGGAGGAATACGTGAGCCGATGGGGAAAGATTATGGACATTCCCCTTGAAGAAATGAATTTTTTAGACCGGCCAGGCTGGCTTAACTGGTATGATACCAGTGCATCCGAATCGCTTCTTGGCTATCAAAGGACCAGTCCGGATAAATTCTTTGGGGAGCTCAAGAAAGCGGTACAAGAAGCTCTGGTTTAAACACAAGATCTTTTCTTTTTTCCTTCTCAACCTGGGATTGAGAAACCCCTGAATTATCGCCTCAAATAATCTTTCAAAAACGTTCCGGTCAATAGGTTTGGGTGCCGTGGTTGTCCCCCTTACCTGCCCCCTAGGCCGGGGGCAGATGCGGATAATCAGCATTAAGGAAGATCGGGATGTTGAAACAGGAATTTGAAGGGAGTTATCTGGGTTAGTCAAAGAGAATGGCAATACTCGCAGAGACCTTTTCTCCATCAGTATAAATAATACAAATAAAACTTGACATTCATACTATTAAGGGTTATATTATTTTTATTAAATCCGTTATTTGCCCTTTAGGGAAAGATAGCGGTCGAAGTTGGTGGAAAATTCGATGATTCAAGGCATCGAGACTTTAAGCCAGATGCCTTTTTTTTAGGCAGGTCGTGTCCCAACTTGAGAAATATTTCAAAAAGGAGGAATACGACTATGCAAGAAGGACACGTAAAGTGGTTCAACGAAAGCAAAGGATTTGGCTTTATCGAGGTAGATGGTCAGGATAAGGATGTTTTTATCCATCATTCGGCCATCACCATGCAGGGTTTTCGGACTCTCGCAGAAGGTCAGCGAGTAAGCTTTGATATTGAGCAAGGCAAAAAGGGACCCTCGGCTATTAATGTAACAGCCATATAACAAACTAATATTTAACAAAAAAGGGAGGGTAATATTTTTGCCCTCCCTTTTTTTATTCCCTGTCTTTGAGTCAGAGAAGCCAAGCCTGTTCTTGACTCTTAATCATTTCTTCCAGCCAAACCCGAAAGGATTAATTTCCTTACTAACGGCATTCTTTAACGAACCCCTCTCCTGGATCAAGGAGGATTTTATCCGGTTATTCTATTGAACGATTCATGATATTATTCAACTCCAAAATTTAAGGTATTTAGATCTCAATAAATTCAGGCTGATAAAATCCAGTATATTCCAAAAAATGAAAGATAAACTGGAATCCCAAAAACACGATTAACACCAGGAATAAAAAGAAAAGAAATCCAGCAAACAAGACCCAACGATTCACTCCCCCCAGGTCGGACAGAGAAAGCGTGGTAGGTGTTTGGACCTGACGGGTCTTGTATTCCAGGATTTTTTTCCTGGCATGTAAATAATAAAGGTAATTACCCACGATTCCCCAACCGATCATGGTCAACGGGTAGGCCACCGGGGTAAAGGCAATAACAAAGGCCGCCAGGGCCCAGAGATACATTTTTCGATAGAGCATCCAGATAAATCCCAGAAAGAAAGCCGACCAGCTCCAGGTAAAGGCAAAACCGGTCGTACCCCTGCCGGAAAACTTCCGGAATTTATACAGATAGTAATCGGCATTCTTCCGGAGAAAATCCCTGAACTCTCCTTCCGAAATTGATTCAAGGGAAGGATCGGGGATAGCGGAATCAATCTTTTCTCCACAGTGAGGGCAAAAAACACTTCCTATCTCAATTGTTTTCCCGCAATGCTGACAAACAAACATTTATTTCTCCTAACTAAATCCCTGGTCGCTGAAATAAATCACTTTTTCGGAAATCCATTCGATTGAGCCAATGTGATTTTCTGGTCCGGTCGAAGCTGCAAAGCCTTGGCCAGGGCTGGTTTATCGATCATGGCCCGCACACCGGTCGCCAATCCTTCCGAAGCGCAATAAAGATACACATTCTGGACAATCACCCCAGTATCGGCGGCCGAATAGAATTCCTTATCCTCATTGGAGGCCCTGCCCATTCTTGAAAAATCGGCCACATAAACCAGATTAACCGAGGCGTCCCTGACAAAGGATTGGCGACCGGTTATCCCTCGAAAATCACCCTGACTTACCGGTTGTAAAAGGTGATTCTTGGCGTCATATAGATACGATCCTTCCGGGAAGACCACATAAAGATCGATTTCCTGCCAATTCACGGCCGAAGGGGCGGTCCGTTTTCCTGAATCCGGCCGGTTGATTCCAAAGGCCGCCCAAAGCAGATTGGAAAGCATCTGGAGCGATAATTTTTCCGAACTAAAAGACCGGGAGGTCTTTCGATCTTTCAAGACCTGCATCAACGGGCGACCGCCCTCGGTTTGAGGTTTCAAAAGTCGGATCTGACCCTGTTCCTGTGCAGTTATCTCAAAGGAAAAGACAAACAGTACCATACATACTAAAGCGGCGCTTTGGAGAAATCTTGTTTGCATACTCGTTTTCCTTCTTAACTTGATTAAATTATTTTATAATTGGATTGACTCATTTTATCTTAATTCAAATTAAAATGTTACAAAAAATGTATTGATTGATAATCCGGCTGATGATAATAAATGATCATAAGAGGATTAAATCTTCGGTCCGGTACCGACATCGGGCAAAAGTAGATTTTTTTAAAGTTCTCTGCTAAGAAACCGGAGGCCAATATGATTGTCAGACAAATACCATTAAGTTCTTGGGATGTATTCAGTTATCTTATCGGGTGTGAAAAAACCAGGGAAGCTATGGTTATCGATCCCGGGGGAGATGTGGAACTTATCGTAGCCAAAGCCGAAGAAGAAAATCTTAAAATAAAATATGTCGTAAACACCCATCATCACGGCGACCATACCTATGGGAATGGGGCTTTAAAAAAGCTGACCGGTGCCAAGATCGTCATCCACACTTTGGAAAACGGCTACCTGCGAGGAGACGCAAAAGCAGATATTCTTTTGAAGGATGAAAAAACCTTTCAGTTGGGTGAAATCACCTTTCAGGTTTTTCATACCCCTGGGCACTCTCCGGGAGGAATTTGCCTCTATGCCGAAGGCCAGTTATTCACAGGCGACACGCTCTTTGTCGGCGACAGCGGGCGGACGGATCTGACCGGCGGTCATCGCCCCACCCTGGGGGCCTCCATCCGCAAGCTTATGAAGTTGCCGGACGATACCATCGTCTGGCCCGGCCATGATTACGGACCGACACCCAGCTCGAAAATCGGCCATGAAAAGAGAACCAATGTCAATGCCAAGGAATACGGATATTATGTAAAGGATTGAACATTCCCAGTGTCAGACCTCGACCTCCCGGCCGGCATCCTTGTTGACCGCACAAATGGGGTCACCTGCCTTCCAGGTCCCACTTCGCATCGGGATGAAACAGGTATTGCAGGACTTGCAAGCCACAATCTCATCCGCCCTGCCCTCTTGCACCTTTTTCGGCCAATAGGGATCGGCCAGTAACTGGCGGGCGATACCGATCAAATCGGCTTTCCCTTCTTCCAAAATCGACTCAGCTACCTCAGGCAGATTAATCCTTCCTACGGCCATAACCGGAACCGCAACGGATTTTTTTATCGCTTCAGCCAAAGGCACAAAGGTCCCCATTTTGGCCCGCTTGGTGGGTGAGGCATTCCGGCCTGTCGGCAGGCCGATGGAGACATCAAAGACATCGACTCCGGACTTTTCCAGCTCAACGGCAAAGGACTGACTCTCCTTGATTGTGATACCGTCCGGTCTTTTTTCTTCCGCTCCTATTCGATAAAAAACGGGGAAATGGTATCCAACCTGACTTCTGATGGATTCCACCAACTCGATACTGAAACACATTCGCCTGCGAAGGTCCCCGCCGTATTCATCGTTGCGCTTGTTATCCGCCTTTGAAAAAAATTGACAGGGCAGATACCCATGGGCGCCATGGACTTCGATAAAATCAAACCCTGCTTCTTTGGCTTTCACTGAGGCCAACCCAAATTTGAGAATGATGGATCGGATTTCATCCTTGGTCAGCTCACGCCTATCATCCACGGCAGAAGGGGCTACCAGTTCCCCACCCGCAGCCATTTGAGCACCATTGCCTGCGGGCAATTGGTTTCCATGCCAGATTTGAATGCCTATCTTTGCCCCCGTATTTCGGATTTCATCGGTAATGGATTGCATACTGGCCATAAACAACTTCACACCATCCGCCCGGCCCCAGGCCTCATCTTCGTTAAAAAGATCCACCGAGGTTGCGCACATGATGATCGCTCCGGCGCCCCCCCTGGCACGCTCCAGATAAAAGGCACGGGCCCGCCGGTTTTTTAAACCCAGCATCAACTGCATGGGCGGCATGATGATCCGGTTTTTCAAGGTCATATCCCTTATGGTTATCGGGTCAAACAACTTCATGGGTAATCTCCTTTAATGGCCAATAAATGACACCTCAGGTCGATAGGCTGAAGGCCGAAAGCTTTGTGCAGAGAGTTGCTGTTCTTTCAGCCTTCAGCCTTCTATCCTCTACAATTTTTTCCAGTTACTCTTTTTCCGGTTTTTCTCCGATTCGTTCCAGGAATTTTTTTTGCCGTGCCCGGTCCCAACGGGAACAAAAGACCGGCTTGCCGCCGACTACCCGGTTCAGACACAACGAACAGGTAGGCTCACAGCCGACCAGGGGCTCCTTTAATCCCTCCAAGGCCTTCTTGGGCCAGAGGGGATCGGCCAATAACACCCTGGCCAGACCGATCAGATCGGCCTGTTTTTCTTCGATAAGGCGATTGGCGAAATCCGGAGTTTGAATTCTTCCGGCGGTAATAACCGGCATAAGGGGTAATGCTTCCTTTATTTGACGGGCAAAGGAGACCATATACCCTTCTTTTTTTTCTTCCTTCAGATATTCGGGATCAAAAAAAACATCATAAGTACCGGCCGTGACCGAGAGATAAGCGATCCCCCGTTTTTCCAATTCTCTGGCGTAAAGGGTTGTTTCTTCCAGGTGCAACCCGTCTATCTGCCATTCATCAGCCAGGAAACGATAACCCACTGGAAAATCAGGTCCCACCGCCTTAAAAACCTCATCAACCACCCTTAGGGGAAAACGCATCCGGTTTTCAAGCGATCCCCCATAGGCATCCGTCCGAAGATTGGTTCGGGGGGACAAGAACTGGACCAGGAGGTAACCGGTTCCCCCATGAAGTTCGACCCCGTCGAACCCGGCTTCTTTCACCCTGCGGGCCGACAGGGCATAAGCCTTAATAACCCGCTCAATATCCTCCTGCGTCATTTCCCGGGGAGCGGACCCATAAGTGACGACCGGGGAGGGGGCCATTTTTTCCGGCAAATAGGCATAACGCCCGGCATGGTTGATCTGAGCAATGGCCAGGGTATTTTGTTGATGAATGGTCTTGGCCAGGCCGGACAGGCCGAAGAGAAACCGCTCTTCATCGATACGTAAGGTAAAGGGAGAACCGATGCCCAGGGGATCGATACCTATGTTTTCCACGACAATCAAAGAGGCCCCGGAGGAAGCCATTTCCTGATAATGATCGAGGATTAAAGCACTGACCGTACCGTCCGGATTGGCATATCCAAGAAACAGGGGGGCCATGGTGATCCGGTTTTTCAAATGCAGATTTTTTATTTGAATCGGGGAAAACAGGGATGGAAAATTATTACTCATGGGATTCTCCTTTCTGGTAACTCGGTATTGGAAAAACTTTCGTCGTAGTTCGTTCGTTATTCGGCGAATATAACTCTTCTATATCGTGGACTTCTCCACATACAGGCCTTAAAGTTCAATGCAAGAAGATATATACAACTTCAGGAAAACACTCATTAAAAACAACCAGTGTTTTAGTTTAGCGCTGCTCGGTGCATTAGAGATTCATTGACCTTTAAGATACCGGGCCAGTATCTGTTCACTCAAGCTGTAAGGGTCTGTTTTTTTCTCAACCAAATCCCGGACAAAGTCCTCCCATTGCCCCGTGTGGGTCAGGTTTTCCATAACGGCTTGAACGACATCCTGTTTGACCAGGTCAAAAAGTTCCATACGGGCCCGGTCTTGTTGAAACCGCTCAAAACCGGCCTTATCCTTTTGAAAGAGAAAGGTCCGGTGTTCTTCAATTCCGGTCATCAATTCTTCAACCCCTTCGTTCTTAACCGCTTCGGTCGTAAAAATAGTCGACTTCCAGCCCCCTTTCGTTTTGGGGTCTTTATCCATCTCTATCATCATCTGCAGTTCCTGCCGGGTTTTCTGCACTCCATCCCTTTCGCACTTATTGATGACAAAAACGTCCCCGGCTTCCAGAATACCGGCTTTGATGGCCTGTATATCATCCCCCATGCCCGGTATGAGGACGATCAGGGTGGTGTGGGCGGCCCGAACGATCTCTATTTCATCCTGCCCTACGCCGACGGTTTCGACCAGGATATAATCCTTGCCCATAGCATCCAAAACGGCAATGGCCCCCCGGGTCGAAGGGGTCAACCCGCCGAAATGGCCCCGGGTGGCTAAACTGCGAATAAAGACGCCTTCATCGGTACTATGTCTCTGCATACGAATGCGGTCCCCGAGAATGGCCCCACCGCTGAAGGGACTGGTGGGGTCCACAGCCAATACCCCGACGGTTTTCCCTCGAGTGCGTAAATTCTGGATCATTCGATCCACCAGGGTACTTTTGCCCACTCCCGGGGATCCGGTAATCCCAATGACATAGGCTCGCCCTGTATGGGGATAAAGTCCTTTCAGGATCGCTCTCTGGCCTCAGTCAGGCCGTCGTCAATATCTCGAATCAAGCGGGCCACGGCCCGCAGATCCCCGCTTAATATCTTTTTAATCCGATCCATAGATTCATACACCATAAGTCCGAAAATTTTTCTCTACTTTTTCTATTGGAGTGATGTAGTATCGGAGTACTGGTCTCAAAAACCATTATTCCGGTACTACATCCATCCAAGACTCTATTTTTACGGTGTTTATAGATCCTTTCTTTAAGTATAAAATTAAAAATATTTAATAAGTATTTTAATTGTATTTATTTTTCTTTCCAAATCGGCTTTCTTTTTTCCAAAAAGGCCTTCAGCCCTTCTTCGGCATCCTGGGTCTTCATCAACTCCTGCAGATAAATTTTTTCGATCGCCTTCAGCCCTTGCTCCTGATTGTCCCCCAATCCGGCCTGAAAGGCTTTTTTGGTCAAGGCCAATACCAGACCGCTCAGAGGAAGGAACTTCCCACAGAACTTTTGAAGTTCCTCGTCCAGGGTCTCATTCGGAACCACCTTGTTGATCAACCCCAAAGAGAGGGCTTCCTGGGCATTGATCGTATCCCCTGACAGGATCAATTCCAGAGCCTTTTTCCGTCCGGTAATCCGGGGGAAGATCAAGGCGGCGATAGGCGGAAAAACCCCTACCTGGATCTCCGGTTGTCCGAATTTGGCCTTCTCCGAGGCCAAGACCAGATCGCAGTACAGGGCCAGTTCACAACCCCCTCCCAGGGCCGCCCCTTGCACCGCAGCCACGGATATTACCGGTAAGGCATCCATGCGTCTGAAGATGCCATGAAAAACTTCGATCATCTCTTCCACCTGATCGCCGAGATGTTCCCCGACATCCACCCCGGCGGAAAAAGCCTTGCCTTTGGCCTTGAACAAAAGGAGTTTAAATTGTTCCCTTTTAAGATAATCCAATGCCTGAGTAATCTCTTTCATCATGGCGATATTAAAAACATTCAGGGGTTCCCGTTTCAGTAATATGGTGGCCAGTCCTTCTTTCAGTTCCAATTCAATATTTTGATAACTCATCATTTCCTCCTTCTGCAGGTTACGGGTTACAAGTCATTTTAACTATTCAAATAATCAGACTGAAGCTGTTTAGACTGAAGGCTGAAGGGGTTGCGACAAGGCGGGATGTAGCTCTTTATGTGGAGCAACAGTATATTCTGCTACCCCAAATAGTTTCCTGTGCCGCCCTACCCCCTATTCTCCTTATTTACATTAGGACTTATCTTTATTTTTTTTTCAACCATAAAAAGGCTTCGATGAACGGATCGATCCCTCCATCCAGGACCTCATCCACATTCCCGATATCCAATTGACTTCGGTGATCTTTTACCAGACGATAGGGCGCCAGGGTATAGGAACGAATCTGGCTTCCCCAGGCGATATCGGCTTGTCCTTCATGGATCTCCCTCTTTTTATCTTCCTTCTTCTCCAGTTCCAATTCATAGAGTCTCGATTTCAAAACCTTGAAGGCCATTTCCTTGTTCCGGTGCTGTGACTTCTCATTCTGGCACTGAACGACAATACCCGTGGGCATATGGGTTAAGCGGATAGCCGAGCTGGTTTTATTGACATGTTGACCGCCGGCACCGCTGGCCCGAAAGGTGTCCACCCGGACATCCGCTTCATTGATTTCAATCAGAATGTCGTCCTCCACTTCAGGGTACACGAAAACAGAGGCAAAAGAGGTGTGTCGTCGACCTCCGGCATCAAAGGGGGAAATGCGAACCAGTCGATGAATTCCGGTCTCCGAGCGCAAATAGCCATAAGCATACTTTCCCTCAATAGTAAAAGTAACACTTTTAATCCCAGCTTCATCACCTGGTAATTGATCAATAATCTCTGTTTTAAAACCCGCGCCGCTCACTCCAACGTAAATACATACGAAGCAACATTTCAGCCCAGTCCTGGGCCTCGGTGCCCCCGGCCCCGGCGTGGATAGCCATGATGGCATGGCAGGCATCCTCTTCTCCGGAAAGAAGCTTATTGAACTCCAGTTGGGCCAGTAGTCTTTCCAGATCCCGGAGGCGGTTTTGAACTTCCGACAGAGTCTCCTGGTCCTCTTCCGCCACCGCCAGATCATAAAGGATCTCGGCTTCTTCAAGCTGTGCTTGCGCCTGCTCCCATTCGGAAACGGCCTGATTCAGTTTTCCTCTTTCCTTCAGGAGGACCTTGGCCTGATCCGGATTGTCCCACAGGGTATTCTGGGCAATCATCTTTTCCAGGACAGTCAGGCGTTCTCTTTTGGTTCCCAGGTCAAAGATAGTCCCCTAATTTAATTAACTTGTCTTTAAAACGTAAAATTTCCTCATTCATAATTTCTATCTCCTTTTAAATTTACTGCCCACTCTCAATATTCCGGCCAGAAAGACCAGTCCGCACAAAATGATTATCCAATCGCCATAGCGGGCATAAAAAGTCTTTTCCCCTCGAAGAGGAATCTTATCATAAATCCATCCGGTTTTAAATAAAGGAACCCTTTTGACGATCTGCCCGGAGGAATCAATAACGGCGCTGAATCCTGTATTGGCTGCCCGGGCAATCCAGGTCCGGTTTTCAACCGCCCGAAAAACAAGCATGGACAGGTGTTGATAGGGAGCGGAAGTATTACCGAACCAGGCATCGTTAGTTATATTGACCATAAGCTGGCAGCCATCCTGTTTGTAGGCCCGGCTTAATTCCGGAAAAATGGTTTCAAAACAGATCAAGACCCCGATCTTTCCTTTGGGAAGGGGCAATCCATAGCTTCCAGACCCTGGGCTGAAATCTCCGATGGCTTGAACCATTTTTCCCACAAAAGGCAGGAATCGTTTCATGGGAACATATTCTCCGAAAGGAACCAAATGGACTTTATCGTAAAAACTGATACGTCCTTCGGGACTTAACAGATAGGCCCGGTTATAATATCGAGGTTCCCCCGGCCCAAGACCCACAGCCGGGCTGCCAAACAATAAATAGGTTTTCCCCTCCCGGGTCAATTGGAACAGACCAGGGGTAAAACGGTTTTCATTTAAAAAGTAAAAAGGAACTGCGGTTTCCGGCCAGATGATCAAATCGGGTTTCCTGGGCAGTGCTTCTTTAGAAAGGTCCTGGTATATCTTCATAGTTTCTGCCTGATAAGCAGGGTCCCATTTTAAAGACTGATCGATGTTCCCCTGAACAACCGCTACACCTAAAGTTGGGACCTGTCGGTCCTTTTGCTTTTGAATCGACAGGGAATAAAAACCGAAGCTAAGGGTAACCACCAATAATAGGAGGGTAAAAGTTGCTTCTCCCCACTTCCGGTTCCATCCCCGGAGAGGTATGGCGGATCCGAAAAGCCGATAAAGGGTCTGATTGACCAGAAGTATCAGGAAGGAGATCCCATAGACACCGGTTACTTCAGCAACCTGGATAACCGTCGGGTGGTTGTATTGAGAATGTCCGATCAATGCCCAAGGGAACCCAGTAAGCAAATGAGCCCGAATGAATTCCAATCCGACCCATATCGAAGGGCCCCAGATTAAAGAAAAGAACCCTTGGGGCGGATAAAGCCCCCACAACCAGGCAAAGACCCCGAAATAGAGGGCCAAATAAAAAACCATTAAAGAAAGGATGGAAAAACTGGTTAGGGTGTCCAGTCCCCCATAGTAGTGCATGGAATGGGTTACCCAATAAAAAATCCCAAAAGAGCAAAGGACACCGGTCAAATAACCCAGCCGAAACCTCTGCCGGGCCGGTTTGCCTTCCAAGACCTTTAAAAAAGGGATGAAGGCCACCCAAACTAAAAATGACCAGGAGATCCTGGGGAAAGTTAGAACAATCAGCAATGCGCTGACCAGAATCAAAAGATAATCAATAAAGGAATCTTTTTTAAAAATAATCTTCATTCTGTTTGGCCATTGAACTTATTAGGTTTAATTTGTTTTAAGAAAAAGACTCGGGTCCCCGAGATCATAAGGGAAACAATAATCATGGTACCATTAAGTCTTTTCATTAACACAACTTACTGGCCAGGGAAAGGAAAAGTTGTTTTTTGCCACAGACAGGCAGGACGATAGAAAAGATTTTTAGCTGGTGCGGTTTTTCTGATAATAGGTTAAGTATCGAAAAACCTGTTTGATATACTTTTTAGTATCTTTAAAGGGAGGCACACCGTTGTGTCTATAAACCTGTGTGGGGCCGGCATTGTAAGCGGCCAGGGCCAGCCTCTGGTTGCCTTCAAAGGTGTTCAATAATTCCTTCAGATATCGTACTCCGCCTTCGATATTAAGTTTGGGATCAAACGGATCTTTGATCCCTAAGGCCCTGGCTGTAATCGGATCGATTTGCATCAATCCGACCGCCCCTTTGGGAGAAACGGCTTGAGGATCAAATCTGGATTCAGCGTGGATTACAGCCTTGACCAGGGCGGGATCCAAGGCATGTCTGCGGCAGGCGGCTTGGATCCAATGATCGTAGGTAGAGACTGAAACTTGAATTTCTTGGGGGGTTAAGGTCAAATAGGCTGGGGTTTTACCGGGAAAGTGCAAAGGCAAGTCAATTCGGGTCGTATACAGGTTTTGACCGGATTGAGCCTGGGCCGTCAACAAAAAATAAAAGCCACTTACGCTTAACAAACTTAATAGAACCAAAACAACCGACATTATTTTTATATAATGGATTTGCATAATATTCACCTTTTTTTCCCAGACCTCTATTTATCGACACAGGAGATAAAACCGGGGTCTCTAAGGACTGAAATGATAGATTCAGGATCCGGGTCACATAAGCAACCATCTCTGAATAAATTCCCCAAACGGTCTTCATAATTTCAGTCCTCAGGTATTTTATTTATTGCTCTCTTTTATCAGAAAAATATTATTTGTCAACCCTTATAAATTGTTAAGCAATCGGATATTTCTTAAAATACATATTATATCAAATACTTAAACAAAAAATGTCCTTTTTTTTAGGTAAAAATGATTAAGGTCTGGCTTTGATAACCGAAAAATGATAAAAGATAAGGAAAAAACTCATTTTATACATAGTTGGTCTGTAGGTAGATGACGTTAAAGAGAAAGGCCTTCCCATGTCCATTAAACCAGGAAAAGTCATTGGGATCGATCTTGGCGGGACCCGGATTAAAACAGGTCTCGTTGATACGCAGGGAAAAATCCTTCTTTCGGAAAATTATTTGACCCGGCTTGATTTGGGAAAAGATCGAGCCTTAAAGCTGATCACAAGAATATCAAGACAATTATTTGAAAAATCAAGGAAAATTGGTTTCAACCCCAAAATGATCGGCTTAGGGGCCCCTGGGGTTATTGACCGGGAAAAAGGGATTATCAGACATTCTCCGAATTTTCCGGATTGGAAGGATGTTCCCTTGGCCCGATTCATTGCTGAAGAGGTAGGGATCCCTACCTATATGGATAAGGACGCCAATGTCGTTACCTATGGGGAAAAATGGATCGGGACCGGGCAAGATCTGGAAAATTTCCTCTGCCTGACCCTGGGAACCGGTGTGGGAAGCGGCCTGTTTTTGAATGGCCGGCCCTGGTTTGGAAGTCAGGGCAGTGGTCCGGAATTCGGTCATGTCACAATTAAACCCCGGGGAGAACGTTGTGGTTGTGGAAACAGGGGTTGTCTGGAGACTCTGGCTTCTGCCACCTATTTAGTCAAAAAAGCCCAAAAAGGTTTGGATAAAAAAGTCCCCACCCTGCTCACAAAAATGGCCGACCGAAAATCAAGACCTCTTTCAGCCAAAATCCTTTTTGAGGCGGCAAGGAAAGGGGACTCATTTTGTATTTCCCTGTTTGCCGAACTGGGACGCTATCTCGGAATTGCACTGGCTAATATTGTACAAACTCTGGGCTTGGAAGGGGTGATTCTGGGAGGAGGGGTCAGTAAGGCCTCTACTATTTTCTTGCCATATTTGGAAAAAGAATTTAAAAAACGAATGACAATGGCTGAACCGGAATTGGTCTCCATACGAATTTCGGTTCTGGGAGAAAAAAGCGGCATATTGGGAGCCGCCAAAATGGCGATGGATAGAAACAAGAATTAGCTGACAGCTATCTGCAGCTATCCGCTATGAGCTAAAAAGGAAAGGATTTTATGGCCGGAAAGAGAAAAATAAGCAAAAAAGAACTTCTAAAGAAACCGGATGAATTTATCACCCTTTCAACCCGGACCCTGAACTGGTCGAAGGAACACTATTTAAAAGTCATCTGGATCGGTTCAGGAGTGGTCTTGCTCTTAATTTTATATTTTGGGTATACCGCCTATCAGAACCGACAGGAAAGGCTGAGTCATGAAAAGTACTTTTCCAGCCTGGAGGTCACTGATCCGGAACAAAAACTGAAAAAGCTGGAAGAAATTGTTAAAGATTATCCAAGAACCAAAGCCGCCTTTGCCGCCCGGGTAACTATTGGCCACTACTATTACCAGAAGAAAGATTTTTCCCGGGCTGTTTCTTCTTATCAATCGGCCCTTAACAAGGGCACTTTCCCTCCGGGCTTCAAAACCCTGATTCTCGGGAATCTGGCCTATGCTTACGAGCAGAAAGGCGATTTACAACAGGCGGCAAAAACCTTATCAGAAATTACCCGGGGCCAGGAGAACCTGCTAAAGGAGGATTCACTGTTGAATCTGGCCCGGGTATATCAAAAAATGGGAAAGAAAGCCGAGGCCAAGGCTGCCTACCAAAACCTTCTAAAATCATTCCCCCAGTCCGTCTATGCCAATATGGTTAAAGACCGTTTAGCCGGACTTTAAAATTTGGGAGATTAATGATCATTCAACGTATAATGTATAATGATATTTTTCCAAATCAATTTAAAAACAGAGCGTAACCTAATCGGGCTATAGGCAAGGGGCTAAAGGCTATAAGTAAAAAAAGAAACCCTTTTTGTCTTTTACCTCTCGCCCATTGCCCCTCACCCTTCGCCCTTATGAACGTATTTAAGGAGTCCAATCATGCATGAACTTTTGACAGGAAAACCTGGAGATAAGATGTTGTTATTGGGCAATGAGGCTATTGCCCGGGGAGCCATTGAAGCGGGGCTGGCTTTTGCCACGGCCTATCCGGGAACGCCCTCCTCTGAAGTGGCCTTAAACTTTTATCAGATCAAACAGGAAACTGATCTTTATTTTGAATATTCCACCAACGAGAAGGTAGCTTTGGAAGTGGCGGCCGGAGCGGCCGTCTCCGGTCTCCGGACCATGGTCACCATGAAGCATGTGGGGGTGAATGTGGCGGCCGACCCCTTGATGACCTTGGCCTACACCGGGGTTAACGGCGGCATGGTTATCCTTACCGCCGATGACCCTTCGTTGTTTTCCAGCCAAAACGAACAGGATAACCGCTTCTATGCCAAGCTTTCCGGGATGCCCATGCTGGAGCCAACGACGCCTCAAGAGGCCAAAGACATGACCCTGGAGGCCTTCGATCTTTCCGAAAAACTAAAATTGCCCGTATTGCTCCGAACAACCACCCGCATCAATCATTCCCGTGGGGTGGTTACCTTGGGAGAAATAAGGCCCAGGAAGACTAAAGGATCCTTTAAAAAAGACCCTTTCAGTTACGTGACCATACCGGCCGTTTCCAGAAATCTCCATATCAAACTGCTTAAAAAGTTCGATCAGGCCCTGGAGCTGGCCAACCAATCACCCTTTAATGAGATTATCGGACAGGGGAAGTGGGGGATTGTCACCCAGGGAGTCAGTTTCTGTTATGTCCGGGACGCCCTGGAGGACATGAAGGTCGGTGAAGCCTTTTCCATATTAAAGATCGGCTTTTCTTATCCCTTCCCGGAAGAGAAGGTCAAAAAATTTCTCAAACAGGTGGATCGGGTCTTGGTGGTGGAGGAATTGGAACCGGTCATCGAAGAACAGATCAGGGCTGTGGCCCAAACCATTGGTCTGACTATCCCTATCCAGGGAAAGGGCAAGGGCAAACTCAACCGTCTCTTTGAATATGATCCGGCCAGGGTTAGGTCCTCCATAGCCGAGTATTTCGGATTATCCTATCAAGGCCGTGTTGCAGTGGACCTTGGAGATGTTCCCCCTCTTCCCGGACGTCCTCCAAACCTTTGCCCGGGATGCCCCCACCGGTCCACCTTCTATGCCGTTAGGAAGGTGGCCGGCGATGAAGCCATTTATCCCACTGATATCGGATGTTACACCCTTGGCATGCTCCCCCCACTGAGTATGGCTGATTTTCTAATCTGTATGGGTTCCAGCGTCAGCACGGCTTCCGGGTTTTCACGGGCTACGGGAAGACCCATTATCGCCTTTATTGGGGATTCAACTTTTTTCCATTCCGGAATAACCGGCCTGGTGAATGCCGTACACAATAATCATAAATTGACCTTGGTGATCCTGGATAATGAAACCACAGCCATGACCGGTCATCAACCGCATCCGGGGGTTGATATGTCCCTGCTGGGACAGTCCAACACCCGGATCTCGATCGAGGAAGTCGTTCGCGGGGTGGGGGTCAAGCAGCTTACCGTGGTTTCTCCTCGGAAAGTCAAAGAAACTATGGAAGCCGTCAAAAAATCCCTCGCCTTCGATGGGGTCTCGGTCATTATTTCCAAGGAAATATGTCCACTCTACGCCAAAAGGGTGGCCCCCCCGGCCAAAACCCGCCCATTTATGATCAACCAAAACCGGTGCAAAAACCACCGGGATTGTGTCAATTTATTTGCCTGTCCGGCTTTTTATGTGGAAGAAAACCAGGTCAAAATCAACGAAAATTTATGCATCGGATGTGCGGTTTGTGCCCAGGTCTGCCCGGAAAATGCGATAGTTCCCAAGAAATGAGAGACAGAAAAACCCTGACGAATGAGGACTGAATAGTGTAAATCACTTCCCGGAAAACGCGGGACGGATAGACTTTTTTAGAAGTCGTTATAAATTAAGAGGAGCATTCTATGGATTTAAAACGGATTGTCTTTGTCGGTGTGGGGGGTCAGGGAAACCTGCTGTCCTCCCGTGTTTTGGGAGAAGCCGCCGTTTTGGCCGGGATTCCGGTCAATGTCAGCGAGGTTCACGGTATGGCTCAAAGGGGCGGCGTGGTTGAATCGGCCGTGGTCTTAGGTGGCGCCCTGAGCTCCATCGTCTCCAACGGAGAGGCGGATGTTCTGATCGGGTTTGAACCTTCGGAAACCCTGCGGGCTCTTGATAAGTGCTCCTCGGAAACTACGGTGATTACCAACGTGACGCCTTTAATGCCCTTCACGGTTGCCGTCGGCAAAGGAATCTATCCCGATATAAAAGAAGCCCTGAACCTGATCCGGAAAAAGGTGAAACGGCTGATCGCCTTGAATGCCGATGCCCTGGCCGAAGAGGCCGGATCCGCCTTAGCCGTCAATATCGTCATGCTGGGGGCCTTGGCTCAAAGCAAAACCGTTCCGGTTACGGGTGATCAAATGAAAGAGGCCCTTAAGATGAACCTCAAAAAAAATCTTTGGGACATCAATCTGAAGGCCTTTGATCTGGGGTATGAAGCAGCAAAACAGGTTTGAGGTCCGAGGAAAAGGATAAAGGTTAAAGGGAAAATATGCGGGGAAAACTTTACCGCTGAACAAGGTTGTTATCCTTTTATCCTAAAACCTTTGACCTTTATCCTTTATCTTGTTATTTGAATCTTTCTTCAATAGTCCTGGCGTGGAGCGGCAATCCTTCCTTTTCGGCCAACAGGGTGATCGTCTTCCGCAAACCCTGCAACCCCTTTTTACTCAGGTATTGAAAGGTCGGTTTTTTAATAAAATCATCCACGGAAAGACCCGAGAACATCCGGGCGCATCCCCCGGTCGGTAGAACGTGATTGGTCCCTGAGGCATAATCACCTGCCGGGACAGGGGCATAAGAACCCATAAAAATGGATCCGGCATGTTTAATCATCGGCAGGATGATCCAGGGATCTTCAGTTACAATCTGCAAGTGTTCGGCCGCATAAGCGTTGGCAAAGTCTATGGATTCTTTAAGGGTGGAAGTCACTAAAACCGCCGAATGGCGGGTCAGGGCTTCCCGGATGATATCCTTCCGTTCCAACCCGGGTAACTCCTTATTGATGATTTCACAGACCTTGGCCGCCAGGGTGGGAGACGGAGTAACGAGAACGGCTCCGGCATCCGGATCGTGCTCGATCTGAGAAAGGAAATCCCAGATCATCCAATCCGGTCGCGCTGTCTCATCGGCTATGATCAGGGCCTCGCTTGGTCCGGCCGGAGAATCGATGTCCACCGTTCCAAAAACAGCCATTTTGGCAGCAGTCACATATTTATTCCCAGGACCGACGATCTTATCCACTTTCGGCATGCTTGCCGTACCAAAGGCCATTCCGGCAACGGCCCAGGGCCCGCCCACTTTGAAAAGATAATCCGCCCCGGCTATGTCGGCAGCTACGATAGTCACCGGATCGGCCTTCATCCCTTTCTGGGGTGGTGTGCAGGCCACTACAGTGGATACCCCGGCAACCCGAGCCGGGATGATGTTCATAAGAACACTGGAGGGATAAGTGGCTTTCCCCCCCGGGACATAGGCCCCGATGGTTTCCATGGCCCTTCGGACCCTTCCGGCCAAGATTCCCGGTTTGATTTCAATAGACCACATTTCCCTTTCCAATTGGGCACGGTGAAACTTTTCAATATTTTTGGCCGCCTGTTTCAGTGCTTGTTGTACGGGTTTTTCCACTAGTTGATAAGCCGTTTTAACTTCTTCGGGTTGAACCATAAGATCTTTTAAACGGATATCGGATTTATATTTTTGATAATGTTTTAAAATGAATTGATCTCCCCCCATTCGCACATCATGGACAATAGCGCGTGTTTCTTCGTAAATATCTGATATGTCCTCCATAGACCTTTTAAGTAAGGCCTCTTTCCTTTCCGGGGATAATTCGGTTAACCGTTCGGGCTTAATAAATTCCACGCTTTTCAGACTCCTTTAAGACAAAATTAGACCTTTCAAAATTAAGATCGATGACCTTGTTTCTATCCTTTATTGATCAAATTGACAAGAAGAATCCACTAACCTATTATAATATCAATCTATTTTATAATTAGTTTGTTTTCCAAAATCCGTCAACGCATCTTTGGTACTCGGAAAAGCCAGGTCCACCCAGGGGATTTCTTCATATGGAAACAGGCCTACTTCAAGAGTTTCATCACAGGCCTCCGGTATCCCGGCCACCCATTCGGCTAAAAAGGCGGCAACCACCACCGTGTACCCTGTATAGGAATAAACATTTAATAAGGATTTTATGCGAACGTCGAGGTTGGTCTCTTCCAGGGTTTCCCGTACAGCCGCCCTTTCCAGGGTTTCACCCCGGTCTACAAACCCTCCCGGGATAACCCATTTACCATAACCGGGAGGAATGCCTCTTTTTACCAAGACGATCCGGTTTTCAATAACGGTTATGGTCCCGGCTGCCACCTTGGGATCGAGGTAGTAAACAAAGGCGCAACGAGTGCAAACCAGCCGGTCCGGTTCCTGAGCTTTGATCTGTTTATTTTTCAGGTTCCCTCCACAGAGGGGACAAAAACGAAAAGGGGGCTGTATTTGATGAGACAAATGAATATCAGACACATCGAGTTGGTCCATAACTAATTATATTATTTTGAAATATAAAAAAAATAAAGACTTTTTTCTTGATTCTTGACTATAATCCCGTTATGAAAGAGACGGCATGGCTTCGGGAACTTTACAAAGCAGCTCGAACCCGTGAAAGAAATTGACCTTCTTTAGGTCAGCCGTTTCAATTGAAATCAACAGGTTTTAGTCTATATCAGGTAATCCAGCATTGACCGAACTGGCCTATTTTTTGTAAATATTTACTAATTAACGATAGTTAATAGGGTGAGGCCTGAGGAGGAATTTTTGAAAAAAGAGAAGAATTCTAAAGAGAACCGCGCGCATAAAAAATCAATCGTCCGGGAATATACGGAATCAATCATTGTTGCCGTCCTCCTGGCCCTGTTGATCCGGGCCTTTGTCATCCAGGCTTTTAAGATCCCTTCCGGATCCATGAAGCCTACACTCCTGGTCGGAGATCATATCCTGGTCAACAAATTCATTTACGGAATAAAACTTCGGATCCCCTTTACCGCCCTTAATTATACCTTGATCCCGGTCAGTTCTCCAAAAAGGAACGATGTGGTGGTCTTTATTTTTCCCAAGGAGACTAATAAAGACTTTATCAAAAGGGTGATCGGGCTTCCAGGGGATACTATCCAAATAAAAGACAAAAAAATTTATATCAATAACCAACCCATGGAAGACCCACACGGAACCCACACGGATGAGAGAATCATTCCTGAGATGGAACAACCCCGGGACAACACTGGCCCCATTGTCGTCCCTCCCAACAAGATATTCGTTATGGGTGACAATCGCGATGAAAGCTATGACAGCCGTTTTTGGGGCTTTGTGGATCAAAAACAAATTCTCGGCGAGGCCTTTATTATCTATTGGTCTTGGGACCGGGACGAGTTCGGCATCCGTTGGAAGCGGTTGGGGAATCTGATAAGATAAATTTCGGATTGCGGATTACGGATTTCTGATTTTTAGGGGTTTTTTTCCAAAAGGCAAAGCCAATAAACTCCGACCTGGGTCGGAGGATCATGGTTTTCAGGCTTCAATAAACCCTCATACCCCTATGGAGCACCACAATCCTAAAAATGAGTTTCTCCGAACGACGAACGATCCTGCCGATTGCAGGCGACGAACGGAATTTTCATAACCCAATAAAGGCACGGGGTACTATCCATTGACCACCAAATCACCCAACCCTCCCTCCCCATCCATCCTCCTGACCAATGATGACGGTATCTTTGCCAGAGGCTTGGAGAGTCTGGTAACGGTCTTGAAAAAAAAGCATCAGGTCTGGGTGGTGGCCCCGGAGTCTGAACAAAGTGCGGTGGGACATGCCCTGACCCTGACTCAGCCTTTAAGGGTCAAAAAGATTTTCAAAAACGGGGTTTTATTCGGTTATGGGGTCAGCGGGACTCCGGCCGACTGTGTCAAGATCGCCCTCCATGAACTGATTGTTCCCAAACCCCGCCTGCTTATTTCCGGAATCAACCTGGGTCCCAATGTGGGGATTAATGTTATTTACTCCGGCACCGTTTCGGCCGCCACCGAAGGGGCTATGATGGGCCTGACCTCTATGGCCATCTCCATCGACTCCTACCAGACCCGTGAATTCGAGACGGCAGCCCGAATCGTCTCGACGCTGGTGGACCACCTTATAGATTCTCCTCTGCCTCCGGCGGTTTCTCTAAATGTCAATATACCGGACCTACCCTTGTCGGAAATCAAAGGGATTCGTTTAGTCAAACAGGGAACCTTCAGATTCAGGGAACACTTTGAAAAGCGCATCGACCCCAGGGGAAATGTCTATTATTGGCAGGCCGGAATTATGCCCCCACCGGAAGAGTCCCCGGATACCGATCATGCCTTACTTTCGGCCGGTTATGTTACCCTGACCCCGATCAGTTTTGATCTGACCCACTACGCTTCTCTTGAAGGATTGACCTATCTGGAAAAGACCCTTTTAGGAAGAAAATCAAAATATTTCTAATCCTTTTTCTCCTTTGAAAGAAATCAGGAGAAGAGGCCCAATCGTTACAGTAGGATTGGATACTGGTCAGACCCTCAAAACCCGGCTTCTGGTCAATGCCGCCGGATCGACCGCCTCAAACCTGACCAAGATGCCGGGGATCAAAGATCCGGGTGGAGAAATCTGTGTCACCTATCATCATTGGCTCAACCCAAAACGGCTTGATAAAAGTTTGCAGTCAAAGCCCGCCTTCAAGCTCAATTTCCTGATCTGTCGTTTTTAGAGACCGCGGCCGCGGTCAAAAGTGATTTGGTCCTGTAGTTTTTTCGGACTGTTTCCTGGAGCATTTCGGTGATGGCCATTGTCATTGCCCTGGTGGTGATGATCAATACCCTGCTGATGAGGGTTTTGGAGCAGACCCACGAAATCGGCGTCCTTTCGGCCGTCGGCCGGTCCACCGGTCGGATTGTGGCCATGATCATGCTCGAAGGCTTAATTCTGGCCTTTCTGGGTGAAGTTGCCGGCCTGGGCCTGGGAGTCGGAGGCCTCCACTGGCTGACCAGTTACCCGCAAGCCAAGGGCATGATCCAGGTCGAAGTAACGACCCGCTCGTTACTGGAAGTCATGTCGGCGGTAATCGCCCTGGGTGGGATTGGAAGCCTATACCCTGCCTGGCGGGCGGCACGATTGAACATAGTGGATGCGCTTCGATACGAATAGGCTGTCCATAAATTTCATGACTATCGTTGGACCGCCGGAAACTTTGGTGGGCGAAGCAGGAATGCCAGGACAATCCCGGCAAAAACAAGGGCAGCCGCGATGGAAAAAGGTAAAAAATAATTTCCCGTCGTATCATAGAGGAACCCGGCCAGGGTCGGACTGCCGGCGCTGATTAGAGTAATTACCGGTGCCGTCCATCCGAGAATTCTGGAATAATGGCTGCGTCCGAAATAATCTCCGAGAAGATTGGGCATGAGGACTATCATGCCGCCGAACCCGATTCCCATAAATATTGAATAGAGGTAAAGGTAGAAGATCCCCCGGGCCTGTATCAAGGCCACAATCCCCAGGCCCATAGCGGTCAGGAAGAAAACCGCTAATTGACGGCCTTCGAATCTCATACCCAGAAAACCGCAGGCCAGTCGGCCGATAATACTCATGCCAAGCATCAAACCTAGTACTGTGGCCGACAGCAGAGGAGAAAAGGTCAGGTCCTGGAGATAGGCGACCTGGTGGGTGGTCAGCATATTGGTTACGAATAAAATGATGGAAAATAAAGCCATGATCATCCACAAGGCCGGAGTTCTCATGGCCTGTCCGACTGACCAATCCACCGCCGTCTGGTAGACAGGACTGCGATTGGCCGAATGATTTAATGAGATTTCCGGGGGGGGTTCATAGGATCCATCCGGCTGTTGACCCAGGTCTTCCGGACGGTTTCGGATGAGGATGCCTCCCAGAATGACGGTCAACAAAAGATGTTGGCAGGCCAGGTAGGCCCATCCCCATCGCCAGCCTAAACCTGAAATCAATTTACTGATAAGCGGTGGAAAAATAAAACCCCCAACCCCTCCGGATGCCAGAAACAGACCCATGGCCATCGATCTTCGCCGGATGAACCAGTTATTAATCACGGTCGTAAGCGGTATGAACTCGCCGAAGGCAATCCCCAGTCCGCCCATAATGCCGAAAAAGAGGTAGACCTGCCAAAGGGCCTTAGTCTGTGACAGGCCGAAAAGACCCAAGGCGGCAACCAGATTAAAGGCTATAATATTTTTTCTGGGACCAAAAACGGCAATGGTCATACCGGCCACGGGTCCTAAAAGACCCCCGATCACGAAGAAAAGAACATAAGGACCGGATAAGGCGGAACGGCTCCAAAGAAAAGTTTCGCTCATTACCGGCAGAAACAACCCATAGGCATAGGTAATATCTCCGCATAAACCGGCATAGGCCGACATGACCCCGATTAACGTTGTCCATCCATAAAATTGCTGCTTTTCCAATCCGGTCGTCATAATAATTTGCTTTTTCCAGACCCTCTTTTAATAAAAATCATGAATCAGTACATAGAAAAATAAACCTTACCATCCCAATAAAAGAATGACAAGAGAGCCTTTGCTAAAAATGGATGACTTTCAAGGTTCTTATCCATTTTTTTCTTCTTGACTCTCGTTTCCTCCCTATTTAATATCAATTCACAAAAAGGACTCTTTTTTAAAGACACCCCAAATCAGGAGATCGGATGATCAGAGAACTCAATGTCAAAGACATAACCGAAGCGGTTAAAACCTTGTGTATTGAGGCTAATGAGAATCTGGGTAAAGATGTCCTGGACTCCTTTCAGAAAGCCCTATCAAGCGAAGTTTCTCCGGTCGGAAAAGAGATAATGGAACAATTGCTCGAAAATGCCTCGATCGCCCGGGAAGAACATATGCCTATTTGTCAGGATACCGGCCTGGCGGTTATTTTCCTGGAAATCGGGCAGGACCTTCATCTGATCGGAGGGGATTTAAAGGAAGCGGTCAATAAGGGAGTTCGCCAAGGATATGGGGAGGGTTATCTCCGCAAATCCTCCTGCCATCCTTTTACCCGGGCCAATACCGGGGATAATACTCCGGCCGTGATTTATATCGATATAGTTCCGGGAGACCGGCTCAAGATTTGGGTGGTCCCCAAAGGCGGGGGAAGTGAAAATATGAGCCGTATTTATATGCTCCCCCCCTCCGCCGGCTTGGCTGGAATAAAAGAAAAAGTTGTAGAAACGGTTAAAGACGCCGGCCCCAATCCCTGTCCGCCAACAATAATCGGTGTTGGTATCGGAGGGACTTTTGAGCAGGCCGCCTTGCAAGCCAAAAAGGCCCTGCTTCGCCCCCTCGGCACCCCCAACCCCGATTCGGAACTTGAACAAATTGAGATCGAGCTTCTCAATTTGATCAATAAACTCGGGATCGGTCCCCAGGGTTTGGGTGGTCGAACAACCTCTTTGGCAGTCCATGTCCGGCTATTGCCCTGCCACATCGCCAGTCTACCACTGGCGGTCAATGTCCAGTGCCATGCCAGCCGTCACAAGGAAGTAACCTTATGAGGATAACGTTAGCCGTTCAGCGTTCGGCGACGAAGGATCAACAAAATCCATTTAAATAATTAAACCTTCTAATTTATTAAACCCTCATGCCCGCTTGCTACGGGTGACATTAGACATGAAAACCAAGGTCGACGAACGACGAACGTATAACGACGAACATTTTTTTCATATCAAAGGACCAACGTATGCCAAAAACAGTCTCATTAACCACCCCCTTGACCAATGAAATGGTTTCCTCACTGGAGATAGGCGATAAGGTCTTCTTAAGCGGGATCATTTACTCGGCCAGAGACGCGGCCCATAAAAGATTAATCGACCTTTTAGATGCCGGGGATACACTGCCCTTTGACATCCGGGGGCAGATCATTTATTATGTAGGTCCATCCCCGGCAAAACCTGGCCGGGTCATCGGAGCCGCCGGACCGACCACCAGTTACCGGATGGACCCTTATGCTCCCCGCTTGATGGAATTGGGCCTTAAGGGTATGATAGGCAAGGGCAAAAGGGCTACTTCAGTGAAAGAGGCTATAATCAAATATAAAGCTGTTTATTTGGGGGCCACTGGCGGGGCCGGGGCCTTGATTTCCAGGGCGATCAAGGCCGCTGAGGTTATTGCTTACGAAGAATTGGGGCCGGAAGCCATTCGTCGGCTGACAGTGGAAAATTTTCCGGCCGTAGTTATCAATGACACATCCGGCAGGGATCTGTATGAAGAAGGCATTAAACAGTACCAAATATCTTGAGGGAGGAAAGCGGATGAACTTGGTTAAAAAAATCGGGACTGTTTTGGGTACATTATTGGTTTCAATGATCCTTTTCCAAGGATGCACTTCTTCTTCGACCGGCAGTACTTCCAGCGGATCGGGTTCAATTAGCAGGATTCAGGTCTTACCGGCTGCATCCTCCTTACAGGCTTCTCAAATAACCCAAATTACAAATCCTGACGGATCTACTTCTTCTTCTATTATTTGGAGTAGCACTTATGTAACGGTAATAGTCCTTGATGGTAATGGGAATTCAGCGCCTGCCGGCACCCCTGTCAACATTTCTTGTGGGGCAGGTTTTTTGGGAGATACTCCTGATGAGACCAATCCCATCTCCTCTATTACGGTATATACCAACGCAAATGGCCAGGTTCAGGTAAAATATACAGCACCCTTTCTCCCCGAGACTCTTAATTCCGAGACAGCCACTATTTCAGCCATTTCCCAGGGAAATTATGGCAGTGCAATCATTACCATAGGAAATGCATCCGTTTCTTAAACCTGAAGCATTCGAGGAAGAAAGGAAACCGGTACAGGTAAGATTCTAACAATAGAGGTTCTTGCAAATCTCTCAAATTTCGTCACACCGGCGAAAGCCGGTGTTCAGAATGCATTGAAAAAACTGGATTCCGGCTTTCGCCGGAATGACATCGCCGGACTTTTGCAAGAGGCTCAATAATTTAAAATATTGGAATCCAGAACCCAGGATTCAGGATTCAGAAAGACATCCGCACTTAGCATATTTTTTTTCTTCCGGTATCCGGTATCCGGCATCCTGCATCGTTTTATTAAATCAAACCTTCATCAATTCTTTAATCCTCTCCAAATGACCTTCCAGTTTTTCCGTCTTTTTACCTAAAGAACGGATCTTTTCCTTTTCTTTCTCCACCACCTCCGGAGGGGCCTTTTTTAAAAAATCTTCATTGGTCAATTTCTTATCGATTTGAGTCCATTCTTTTCTCAGCTTGGCTAATTCTTTTTCCAGCCGTTTTTCTTCTTCGTCAAATTGAATGACCCCTTTCAAGGGAATAAAAATTTCCACCCCTTCAAAGACCCCTGAGGCGGAAGAGGGCGGGTTCTTTTTCTGAGTTAAAAAGGTTAATTTCACCCCCTTGGCTAAAATTAAAAAAATGGATTGATGGCCTTCAATCAAAGCCTTGGTTTCGGATTCGGAAACCCGCAAACAAATTTCGACATTTTTTGAGGGAGGTATGTTCATTTCTCCTCGAATGTTCCGGATCTCGTAAATCAGGCCCTTGAGGGTTTCTATGGCCTTTTCGGCCTGGTCATCTTCCGGAAAATCTCCTCTTTCCGGAAAATGTTCTTTGAGGATACTGGTGTCCCTTTCCGGAAGAGATTGATATATCTTTTCACTGATAAAAGGCATGAAAGGATGAATTAATTTCACAATAGCCAAAAGAACCCGATAGAGGGTCATCCGGGTATTCTGTTTATCCCGGCTTTCTTCTTCCTGGTAGAGAACCGGTTTAATGAATTCCAGATACCAGTCACAGAATTCATGCCAGATAAATTGATACAATTCATGGGCCGATTCATTAAAACGGTATTCTTTTATTCCTTGCTCCACTACTTGAATGACCCGGTTCATCCGGCTGATGATCCAACGATTTACGGTATCCTGCGGTGGTTCCAGAGGTTCACCGGCGACCTTAAGGTTTTCAAAATGGGAAAGACTGAAACGGGCGGCATTCCAGATCTTATTCACAAAATGGCGATACCCTTCAATCCGTTCCTCGGAAAGCTTGATATCTCTTCCCTGAGCCGCCAGGGCCGACAGGGTAAACCGAAAGGCGTCCGTGCCATAACGGTCTATAATCAGCAAGGGGATCGATGACATTCCCTTTGGATTTGCTCATTTTTTTGCCCCTCTGCATCCCGCACCAAGGCATGGAGATAGACATCGTGGAAAGGGACCTCGCCCATAAAATGCAGCCCCATCATCATCATTCGGGCCACCCAGAAAAAGAGGATATCAAAACCGGTGACCAGTACCGAAGTGGGGTAATAAGACCTCAAGCTCCCGGGTTTCCTCCGGCCAGCCCAGGGTCGAAAAAGGCCAGAGGGCCGAGCTGAACCAGGTGTCCAGGACATCGGTTTCCTGCCGTATCTCCGTCGAGCCGCAGGTCGGGCAACAGTCGGGGCATCGATGGCAACGATGACCTCCCCGCATTCCTCACAGGTACCAGGCCGGGATCCGGTGCCCCCACCAGATCTGACGGGAAATGCACCAATCGCGGATATTGGTCATCCAGTCGAAATAGGTCTTTTCCCAGGTCTTGGGAAAGATCCGGGTTTGCCCGTTTTCAACCGCCTCCACGGCTTTTTCGGCCAGGGGCTCGACCCAGACGAACCACTGCTTGGACAGATAAGGCTCGATCATGGTCTTGCAGCGATAACAATGACCGACTGCTGTGGGTGTACTTTTCCATTTTTTCCAACAGCCCCAGGGCATTTAAGATCTTCGAGCACCTTCTCCCGGCAGGCCTGAACGGTCCAGCCCCTGATAGACGCCGGCCGGCTTCATTCATTCGGGCCTCCGGGTCCATGACCTTATGATCGCCAATCCATGACGTCGGCCGATTTCAAAATCATTGCGATCGTGGGCCGGAGTCACTTTCAAGGCCCCGGTTCCAAAATTTTTATCCACATAGGGATCAGCGATAATAGGAATTCTTCGTTTCGGTCAGAGGCAGGTGAACCTCCTGACCGGCCAGACCTTGATATCGTTCGTCCTCCGGATTAACAGCCACCGCCGTATCCCCCAGCATGGTCTCCGGCCGGGTCGTTGCCACAACCACCGCCCTCTGACCGTCGACAAAGGGATAGCGGATATGATAAAGATTTCCCTCATGGTCCTCGTGCTCCACTTCCTCATCGGAAAGGGCCGTCAGGCAGCGGGGACACCAGTTGATGATATAATCTCCCCGGTAAATCAGCCCTTCATGATAGAGCCGGACAAAAACTTCCCGCACGGCCAGTGGACAGGCCTTCATCCATGGTAAACCGTTCCCGGCTCCCAGTCACAGGAGGCACCCCAAGACGTTTGAGTTGGTTGATGATCATCCCGCCGTATTTTTCCCGCCATTCCCAGACCTTTTCGATAAATTTTTCCCGGCCCAGTTGGTGGCGGCTCAAGCCTTCCTGAGCCAACTCCGTTCAACAACATTCTGGGTGGCAATACCGGCATGATCCGTTCCCGGCACCCAAAGGGCGTTAAGCCCTTTCATTTTGTGATATCGCCAAAGAATATCCTGGAGGGTGTTGTTCAGGGCATGGCCCATGTGGAGGGTCCCGGTGACATTGGGCGGGGGGATGACCATGGAAAAAGGAGGCCCATCCGCCTCTGGATTGGCCTCAAAAAGTTTTTCATCAATCCAGAATCGATATAAATCCTCTTCCACTTGAGCCGGTTCATATCCTTTATCTAACTGAGGGATTTTCATTTAGGTGCTCCATTTTTTTAAGTCAAAAAAAACGTTGGATCCAATTAAAATCATTTTTTCTAAGGTTCCCCTTTTAACTGATCCTTAAGGTTTTCTCCATAAAAGAAAAGGGGATTAAATAGCTTAACCCCCCTCATTTCTATTCCACGAATTCTCGAAAAGCTTATGTCCGTTTCAGACTTTCTATCTCCCGGCTTACGGCTTTTTCTACTTCCTGAATCATAATTTCTTTGATCATTTTTTGGATGCTATCATTAATGGTTGATTTTATTAGCCGTTCCACTTCCGTTCGGACCAGGAGCTCCAGTTCCCCGGGTTCATGTCCTATCGAAGATTCCATGATTGGCAGTTCAGCCGGGGTTGGGTTGGGGTCCCCCGGTTGATCCGGTTCTGGTTCGGAAATGACATCCACTAAATCAATAATCTTCTCTTCAAATTTTTCCATAAATTACCCTCAAAAAAATTAAAGGTCTTTCAGGTCATTTTCCGGTTTATTTTAGGAGATCATATCTTATCTTAAATCGTTCTGTCAATACGTTTATAAGCGGTCAACTCTTTAGTGCCCGGCTCAAACCATATGGAAACAGTTGAGGTCTTATTAACCTTGGTTAAAAAAAGGCTGAACCCCCTTTTCTCCAATCATATTGGCTTTTCATGATAATATATTTATTATTTTTTGATAATTTCCTCTTTCTTTATTTCTTACTATGCTATCATACTGGAGACAAAGTTATCTTTCACAGGTCCTTAATTTATCGTTTAAAGAGAGGAAAAATGAATAAAAAACCGAATCCCACTTCAATGGTAGATATGGTGGATTATCAAAAGGAGGCTGTGGTCAGTAAAACGATCATCGACAAGAAGACCGGAACAGTCACTTTATTTTCTTTTGACCAGGGTCAGGGGTTAAGTGAACATACGGCTCCTTTTGATGCTTTGGTTCAGATCCTTGTCGGGCAAGTTGAAATCAAAATTTCGGGTACACCCTTTCTTCTCAAACAAGGGGAGATGATTATCATGCCCGCCAACGAACCGCATGCTTTAAATGCAGTTGAACCCTTTAAAATGTTATTAACCATGATCAGATCATAAAAGAAGGTCTTGAAGATAAAGGAGAATGCCGATGAAACGACCTGCCAATTTTTTTGGTGTATTAGTGTTAATTTGCCTGGTTGGGATTTTTACCGTTGGATCACCGACAGGTCCGGTTTACGGCCAAAGCAGAGGAAACATGTATGAAGAATTTGACGGGATCATGCTTTTTTATACCCCCAAAGATATAGGGGCCTATCGAGAACTGTTGCCGAAGACTTTTGATCTCCCGGACCAATCGTTGGTTGAGATCTTTGATATAGACTATTATAAAATGGCCCCTTGGTCGATCGAACCTTATCGGGAGGTGGCTGTTTTCCTGCTGGCCAAATATAAAGGAGAGGAGATCTGGCATTGTATCACCATGCCAGTAACCACGGACCGAGCCCGAATTGGGGGGATTAGAAACCTGGGATACCCGAAGGTACTGGCTGACATCACTTTTGACCGTAAACCGCCGGTTTATTCAGGGACCTTAAAAGCCAACGTCAAGACTATCCTGGAACTATCGCTGGACACCAAAGACCGATCCGTCAGCGACAAAGAAAGGGAATGGTTCCGACGCTTAACCGGGATACCATCCCTTAATTTTCTCAATGGGAAGTTAGTTGACCCGGTACCGAGTGCCCGAAATGCCAAGACCAATATGTTGGAATTGTCCGAAAGATATCCTGAAACGTTTAAGGTGCAAGTCGGGCAGGCCACCCTGACCGGACATCCGGAAGCCGCTCCCAAGGATAACGACTGGCGACCCAAGGCCTTCGGCCTGGAGATAAAAGAAATCGTCCTGGCCTACTACTTCCAAAATAAATATGGCTTCAGCTTTGGGCGGGTAAAGGAAATTTCTGATTGAACCTTCCAACAGGAGATTGCCATGGATGACAAATTCATAACCGAGGGTGAATGGTTGATCAGTCGCCGTGAAGCCTTGAAGCTGGCCGGGTTTGCGGTTACCGGTGCCGCCTTGGGTCTTCCCTTCACCAAGGGCGAGGCCGCACAGAATCCAGGTACGGGGGATTTAGCCTCCGGAAACCAGAGGCCGATTTTTACTAACCTTTTCACCCCGCTTCGTATAGGGACTTTCACAGTCAGAAACCGGATACTGAGTACCGCCCATTTTACCGGATTCGGCGAACGGGGCATGCCTTCCGAACGGCATAAAGACTATTGGGGTTCCAAGGCCAGGGGCGGGATCGGCCTGATCATCACCGAAGTCCAGCCCGTCCATCCCACGGCCGGGATAGGACCTTCCATGATCCAATGTTACCGTGACGGCGTTATTGAAGCCTTCAAACCGGTAGTCGAAGAAATTCACCAAGCCGGGGCAAAGATCATTGCCCAGATCTGGCATCCGGGCAAGTCTACCCTGGTCTATAGCGTTAAAGAAGTCGTCTCTTCTTCGGCCATTCCGAGCCCGGCTTATGGTGGAAGGCCCCGGGCCTTGAAGATCGAAGAAATCCATGAATTGGTTCGTAGTTATGCGGAAAGTGCCGCAAGAATGCGAAAGGGGGGGCTTGATGGGGTGGAAATCCATTGTGCCCATGGCTATCTGCCTTTGCAATTTATGTCCCCTCTTCACAACGTTCGAACCGACGAATATGGGGGGTCTGAGGAAAACCGTATCCGTTTTCCCATGGAGGTGATCAAAGCCGTCCGACAAGAAGTGGGTGACGACTTCACGGTCGGTATCCGCATTACCGGTGATGAGTTAACGCCCGGGGGGCTTACCCTTTCTGATATGAAACGGATCACCTCGAAGCTGGTATCCTCCGGGAACCTTGATTACGTTAATGTCAGCCTGGGCGGATATAATGTTATCGCCCCCATGGGCACCCCACATGGGGCCTATGTCTATCTGGCCGAGGGGATTAAAGAGGTGGTAAAGGTCCCGGTGTTCTGCATCGGCCGGATCGTGGATCCGGTCATGGCCGAGGAAATTGTGACCCAAAAGCGGGCCGATATGGTCGGCATGACCCGGGCCAGTATGTGTGACCCAGGGTTGGCTAATAAAGCCAAAGAAGGCCGGTTGAATGAGATACGACCATGTATCGGATTAATGATCTGTTGGTCGCGAACCGCCCATCCGGAAGGAATTACCTGTGGTTTAAATCCTTCTGTCGGTCATGAAGAAAAATTTAAAATTATACCTACGGTAAAAAAGAAACGCATTATGATCATAGGCGCCGGAGCCGCAGGAATGGAGGCGGCCCGCGTAGCCGCCGAACGGGGGCATACGGTCACTTTATACGAAAAAGAGATCTATCTGGGTGGCCAGCTAATAATCGCCTCCAAAACGGAGAACCGGGCGGAAATGAAAAAGCCCATTGCCTATTATCAAAATCAATTAAAAAGACTGGGTGTTTTAGTACATTTGGGAGCATCTGTGACCAAGGAAACAATCGGAAGGGAAAAGCCGGATGAAATCATAGTGGCTGCCGGAGGGCTGCCCAAAGGGATGTCTATTTCTGGAGCAGGAGCAGGCCAGGTGGTCCAGGGCCGGGATGTCTTGCTGGGAACAGTTCAAACAGGGAAAAAGGTGGTCGTTGTAGCCGCGGATGGCGGTATGGAGGGCCTGGGTACGGCCGAATTTCTGGCCGATCAGGGAAAAAGCGTTGATGTGCTCATTCCCCAGTATAAAGCAGGGCAAGAACTGGAAAAGGTTACCAGTTATCATTTGTTCTATCGATTACGAAAAAAGAATGTCTCTTTAAGCACCAGAACACGGATCGAATCGGTAAAAGGTAAAACCGTTTTCGTTTCCAAAGGTGGCGATCAAAGCCGTATTGAAAACGTGGATACTATCGTCCTTTCATTGGGCAGTGTTTCCAATGATGAACTGCTGCGAGAATTGGGGGAGCTAAAAAAATAAAGTGCATGCCATTGGACAATGCCGCCAGGTGGGCGGGTTGTTTGAATCTATCAGCGACGGACTTAAAATAGGACTGGAGATTTAGCGCCGGATAAAAAGGAAAGAACATGGACGATCCCAATCACCAAAAAAAAAGTCTCTTGACAAGTTTTGCTTATCAGAAATGGCTGGTCATTATCAATACCGCCCTCGTTCTCTTTCTGATAGTTATCATCCTTTTAGCCGGGACCGCCTGGTTTTCGGATCGGATCATGTTGGGGGTGATAAGCCATGTAGTCAGCCCTCGGCTAAATCGTTTGATTCAGAAAAATCCGGAAACCTTTTCCGAACTGACGAAAAGGCTGAACCCTGAATCCATTGCCTCCTTGATCAATAACCTGCTTCAAAAAGACCAGAAATTAGTAAGCCGTTGTGTAAAATCGATCGATCCGGTACTGGTTGCCGGGGCACTTAATAACGTTTTTAAGGAAAATCCCGATCAAATCACTTTATTGCTTAAAAACTTGGATCCCAAGCCCCTGGCCGATTTAAAGAATCACGTTCTGGTGAAAAATAAAACCCTGTTCGTCGCCCTCCTGAGCTCCCTTGACTATCGGGCGGTGGGCATGGTGCTTGACGAAACCATTTTAAAAGATCCCCTCACTTTTCACTGACGTTTTGAGTAGTCTTCATCCGACTCCATTATCCAAGGCGGTCAATCAAACGCTTCGGGGGCAGACTGTTTTTCTCAGTGATTTTTTGGGGACCTTGGACATGGGAACTTTGGCCGCCATTATCGACAAAATCGCCAAGGATCATCCTGAATTCATGAACGAGCTGGTTGATAAAATCGTCGAGTTGATTAGAAAGGATTTCATGAAATCGGGAATTTAAGATTAAGTTTTTTTTGCACCACTGTTCCCCATTACGTCACCCATTATTAAGCGGTCATCCTGAATTTTTTAAGACTCTCTTCTGTGGATTTTTACCTGAACCCATCATCCCCCGTCTGTTTGAGGAAAAGCGGCATTGGCATACAAATATTCCACTTTTTCTTTATGAGCCAACTCTTCTAAGGCCAACTTTTTGAAAATTTCTTTAACCTCTCCGTCATGATGTAATTCAGCCAGATTCAGATAAAATTCATGGGAATATTTTTCCCTTTCGGCAGCCAATAAAAAGACATCCTTTAATAGCAGGTCAGGTATCACAGGCGGGGCCGGGAAGGCCTCTACGATCTTACTATCGTGGACCTCGGCCAAACCAAGAGGTCTTCCTAAAAGTTTTCCCTGAAGGTAATGTTCCAGGACCTCCTTGTGTTTTAATTCTTCCCTGGACAAAAAATCCAAGGTATTCTTGGTCATGTTGTCTAATACTATCTCCTGAACATGTTTATAAAATGAATAAGACTGCTCTTCAAAGACAATGGCTTTTTTTAATATTTCTTCCGTAGTAAGAGACTTCATAAACACCTCCTGGGGTGCGCTGGTTTAAATGTTAAGCTTTCGATCCCCATCTCAGGGAGGCCATGGATCAGAAAACGAGTAAAACCAAGATGAATTAAAAAATGATGCTTTGACCTTCAAACACTATTTAGAGCCTCGTCTTATCTCCTTGGGATCAGAAACGTCCAACCCGCCCCTTCTCCCTGTTTCCTTTAGCTTTCACACAATCTCTCATTTTCAATTTGTTAGCCTTTCATCTAAAGTTAAACACTTATCATCGAAAAGCAAGTTTTTGTAAAACGTATATTAACAATGCCTTTGATTGGATGGCCACCATGACCACTCAACCCGATCAGCGAGAACAAATGGTTTGATATTATGCAACAACCTTTCAACCCATAATTGGTCCCTTTGAATTCAAGCCCTCATAAAGATTTGTGAAAAGTGTAAACGGGACGAATTTAAAAGAAAAATAATTTTAAAAGTTAGATTAATAACTTCTTCCTGCTATCCGTCTAATTCCAATTTTTAAAAAATCAGAATAGTATAAGCGATAATCAATTTTATTTATAACCCCCGCATAGGCCCGTTTTCTTCGGAAGATCCCCCTTCCCCCTTAACTTTGGCCCTATTTTTCTCTGACCGTGTCTTTTTTGTTCCTTATACTTTTCACATTATCAAAAGATCTTTTGTAAAGGTCGCGTGTCCGAATGAGGCGATATTCCGTTTTTGTCTTGGGCTCATTCTTCCATTGACATACAAAACCGTCTTGTCGTGTGTTTCCTCCACAAAAAGCAATATCTTTTCAGACCGATGTAGACTGGTAAAGATAAGGAGTAGCCATGAGTGAGCGGGGCATGAACCTGCGGGGATGGTCCTCCGCCGGACGTTGGGAACAGTTGATTGCCGTTAAAACGCCTGCCTGCTAGGAAGAGATTCGCCAGGGACGTCTCTTCAACACCCTGATGATAATCAGTATAGTGCTTGTAATATTCCTTACTTTACCCTTTCTGCTGATGAAACCTCTCGGAGTGACAGAAACCTCGGTGGGCTGGATAGCCGCAGCTTTTCCACTATCATTTATTCCCCTCTCTATCTTTTGCATGATCCAGGCTCGGCGGGGACGCATCCGGTCATCGATCCTACTCTACACCAGCGTGAACATATTTGCCGATCTTGTCGGTACCGCCTGATATTTGACGGCATTTACTCAACCGCATGGGGTCTCCATGTCCGGACGATAACCATTGCCGGAACCCTATTGGCTCCCGTTTACGCCTTGTGGATGACGGGAGGGGTGGTGGCTTATTTCCTACTGCTTTTATTCCTCTATCAGTCCGGCCTCTACATCCCACCGTTCACTTTCGGACCGGCGGGACGTGAATTTGTCAACATATCCTTCCTGATGCTCATGTTGATCTCCACCGTTGGTCTCCTTACCTACTTAAATATGCGGAGCCTGCGGGATACGCTGGCGCGGCTGCGAACGACAACGAAGGAACTGGAAGAGCATCGCCGCACGCTTGAACAAAGAGTGAAGGAGCGCACCGAAGAACTTATTAAAACCAATGCTGAGTTAGACAAATTGGCCACGCATGATGTCCTGACGGGACTGCCCAACCGTTTGATGTTTACCCAACTGCTAAATCACGCCATCCAGTCCGCAAAGCGTTATAAGAGGCAGTTTGCCGTTTTATTTATCGATCTGGATCGTTTCAAGATTATCAACGACACTCTGGGTCATGAGGCAGGAGACCAACTTCTGCAAGAAATTGCGCACGCATTGAAGCAAGCGTTGCGGGCAGTTGATGTTGTCGCCCGTCTGGGAGGAGACGAGTTCGTTATACTGATTGAGGAGGTAAACGATTTAAGTCAAGTCGCCACGGTATCCCACAAGATACTTTCCACCGCTATTAAACCCATGATTCTTATGGGCGAAGAATACCGCATAACGGCGAGCATCGGCATCAGTATATACCCGAAAGATGCCGAAGACGAACAATCCTTGATGAAAAACGCCGACATAGCCATGTATTTCGCCAAGGAGGAAGGCAAGAATAACTACCAGTTCTACTCCAAGGATATTCAATCAAAATCGTTCGAACGTCTATCGATCGAAACAAACCTGCGCTTTGCCCTGGAGCGCAATGAGCTTTCTTTGCATTATCAGGCAAAAGTGGACTTCAAAACGAACGCGATCACCGGCGTGGAGGCGCTGCTGCGCTGGCAGAATCCCATCCCTTGGCTCAGTGACCCCCACGCAATTCATTCCGGTGGCCGAAGAAACAGGACTAATAATACCGATCGGCAGTGGGTGATGAAGACCGCGTGCGCCCAAAATGTTGCCTGGCAGCAGCAGGGTCTTCCCCCTGTCTGCATGGCGGTAAATTTGTCGTTGCGCCAACTCACGGATGACAATCTGATAGATGATATCAGAACAGCGCTGAATGATTCCGGCATGGCGCCAAACCTGCTGGAACTCGAAATTACCGAAAGCATGGTGATGCATAATCCCGCGCGCATGATTGCTGTGCTGACCAAAATCAAGAACTTGGGTGTGCGGCTGGCCATTGACGATTTCGGCACCGGTTACTCTTCTCTTGCCCAGATCAAACACTTCCCTATCGACACGCTTAAAGTTGATCGATCCTTCATCCGCAACATCCCGCAAGACGCTGAAGATAAAGCGATCACCGAGGCGATTATTGCCATGGGCAAAACTCTAAGTCTTACCGTTGTCGCCGAAGGCGTGGAAACGGATAGAACAAATGAACTTTTTAAAGGACCACTCCTGTGATGAGATGCAGGGTTATTACTTCAGTAAACCCATTATACCCGAACAGTTTGCCGATCTGCTGCGTAATCACGTCCCTATACTACAAATATAGAGATTTGTTCTCAGTACTCTCAACAGTTCCAGTGCGTTTGTTGGTAAGTGCACGAAATTCCTGCCTCATCCGAATTTTTTCCAAGGCAACCTCATTTATATAACCCACTGATGTTCTTCAATTATTAGTCGTTATCAAGTCGGGGGAAATTTAAACTTTTGGCAGACAACTAAAGATCCCCACCCAAACCTAAATCCCTCGAACAACAAAGACTTCGCTTACGAAGGCGGAGTTTGTTAACTCTCAATCCTTAATAGTTTAAGCCCCCTTCCAAAATAAGGGTCCCAGCCTAACGAAAAATCTCCTATTTACTATTCCCAAAATCGCGTATAATGAGGTCCATTCAAAGCCCAGATCAATAAGATAACCTGTCTTCCAGTTTCGCCACTTTCTCCTTAAGGGGAGACGTGCAAATAGAGACATCATTGAGGACCAAATTCAAACTCCCTGTCGGATACTACGCGTTTCACCGCAAACAACTATTCAATTTTCAGTTCGGAATCGCTGGTATTTGTTAATTTACCTACCATATGATGCCATGGTCGCCACCGGCAAGAAATTGTCGGATTTCGCGCAACATGGCGCAGTGAGATGCACGCACTCGCGGAAGTCTCTTAACCGAGGTGAGCTGATCGAGGCCGCGTTCTATTACCGCGCCGAAGAGTTCTATACGATTCCACCGAACCGAAAGCGTCAAGCATCTGATCGGAACAGTTCGCGGACCTATTCTACCAAGCATTCGCAACCGATGGCATCGAGATCCACAAGGTTCCCTATGAGGATTTTATGCCTACGCAATAAGGTTGCTTGGCACAACAGACAAGTGAAGCAAGGCACGATAGTGATTCACGGCGGCTTTGATTCCTATATTGAGGAGTTTTACTCGATGATGTGTCACTTTTCGAACGAAGGCTATGAGGTGATCGGCTTTGACGGTCCGGGGCAGGGTGCGACTCGCAGGCGGTATGGCATTGCCTTCGACTATCGATGGGAGAAGCCAACGAAGTGGTCTTGGACTACTTTCATCTAAATGATGTCACCTTATTGGGTCTGTCCATGGGAGGCTGGCTCTGCCTACGGGCCTCCACGTTTGAAAGCGCATACGACGAGTCATCGCCAATGGACACGCTTACGACTATTACAGAATCCCACCGCTGATTGCTCAGTGGCTCATGTCGTTCTTCAACTCAAAGCTCAAAGCCTCAACAAACAGGATGGCCCTGAAAGGCATCGAAAAAGACGGGATGCAAGGCTGGCAGACAAGCAATGTGATGTATCTTACGAAAATTGATGCCCCCATGTCCGCCGCCGACTACGCTTGGCAAATGAATGAAAAGAATCTGCACTCGGAACTGGTGGATCAAGATGTCCTGATTCTTACCGGTAAAGGCGATCACTTTATCCCCTACAAGCTGCACGACAGGCAGATAGCGCTCCTGGCAAACACAAAATCCTTGACCGATAGAGTCTTTACGAAAGCCGAGTCCGCTGAGAACCATTGCCAGATCGGGAATGTCGGGCTGGCACTGAATACGATGATGGCCTGGATCTCAAACGTGGATAACCCGGAATTGCAGGGGTTGTCTGCAATGAAAAGTCAATAGACTGCCGAACTACACGTTCCACCGGATCGCTTAGGCTCCCGGTGAACTTCATGTTCTCGCCGCCGTTTTGCTCAATTTCAATCGGTAATAGTTTGTTTTAGAGGCTACCATTTTAGTGGACTTGTAGGTGTTATACGTAATAACTGGGAAAGAGGATAGACATAGAAAAAAGGGGAACTACGAGGAGGATTTTCTTCACCTTACAAAACCGCCCAGGGTTTAGGGAGAAATATTTTTTCATAAACATTCAAGGCATAACGATCGGTCATGCCGGCAACGAAATCCGTTATCTTTTGCGGGTCCGCCACCGGAGTACTTCCCGTCAAACCCAGATAGTCATCCATAAGCTTGGGGTTATCAAGAAAAATCTGGTATAATTCACTGATCACTTTTCGAGCCTTGATAAAATCATCATGGACCCGGCCTAGGTCATAGACCCGGGCATAAAGAAATTCCCTCAATTGCATCATGGCCTTTAGGACTTCCTCCCCGATGGAAAGTCTCCCCAAAGGATCCCCCAAACTATGTGTAACCAGATTACGGACCATGGTATCGATCCGTTTTGAACTCCTATCTCCCAAAACCCTCGAACAAAAGGCCGGAATATCCCGTGAGGAAATCACTTCTCCCCGGATGGCATCATCCAGATCATGACTGATATAGGCAATGATATCGGCTACCCTGACCACCTGTCCTTCCAGGGTCATGGCCTTTTCAGACGGATCCTGGGGAAGGATCTCTCCTTTCCCCTTGGAGTGTTTTTCAATACCGTCTCTTACCTCCAGAGTCAGGTTCAAACCTTTTCCACCCTTTTCCAAATGATCCACCACCCGGAGACTTTGCAGGTTATGGACAAAACCACCGGGAACAATCTGATCCAGGACCTCTTCTCCGGCATGACCGAAAGGGGTATGGCCTAAATCATGCCCCAAGGCAACGGCTTCGGTAAGATCTTCATTCAATCCCAGTGCCCGGGCGATCGTCCGGGCGATTTGCGAGACTTCCAGGGTATGGGTCAATCTGGTTCGATAATGATCCCCGGTGGGGGAAAGAAATACCTGGGTCTTGTGTTTCAGCCGTCGAAAGGCCTTAGAATGGATGATACGGTCCCGGTCCCTTTGAAAAACGGTCCGGATCGAGCATTCTTCTTCTGGAACCTGTCTGCCCCGGCTTTGGGAACTTAAGGCCGCCCAAGGGGTCAGGATCTGTTTCTCCTTTTTTTCTATAGTTTCCCGAATGGTCATATAACCCTTAATGCTCTATTTTTTTAACTTAAACCCGATGCCTTACTAATTAATTTTCTTTTTACCAAGTTTTTAATAAAATTCAAACCTCTTTCTTAAGCTTCAAATTATATTTACAAACACCTCAACCTTGGGTAATATTTTGTCGTGCGAATTATCAGTCACTATATCTCCAAAGAATTTCTAAAAATGACCCTGCTCTGCCTGGGAATTTTTGTTTTTATCTTCCTGTTGGTGGACATCATGGCCAAGCTATATGATTTCAACGAGGCCGGAGTGGCCCCAAGCCTCATTATCCAATATTTTATCTACACCATCCCTATGATTATCAAACAAATGATTCCAGTAGCCATACTGATGGGGACCCAACTCACCTTTGGTTTTTTTTCCAAAAATAATCAACTGATCGCCTTTAAATCCAGTGGCATCAATATGGTCCGCCTGTCTTTTCCGATCATTTTGCTTTCTTTAGCCTCCACCATTCTTCTTTTGATCCTTGGGGAAATCCTCGTCCCTTTCACCCAGGCCCGGGCCCTGGAAATCTGGAATTTTAAGGTAAAAAAAATAGAACCCCGGGCCGTCTTGATCCAGGAGAAAATCTGGTATAAAGGGGATCAAGCCATTTATACCTTTCAAAACTTCAATTTTAAAGATCAGTCGGCGGATGGGGCCACACTCTATTTTTTTGACGCCAAGTTTAATCTACGTTCCCGGATCGATGCTGAAAAGGTAATCTGGACCAACGGGGTCTGGATTTTCAGAAAAGGCCTTTCCCAATCTTTTCAACCGGACGGTTCCTATTCCAATGAGCCTTTCAATGAAAAAACGGTTCGTCTTGCAGAAACCCCGGATGACTTCCGCTACCAGGAGAAGAGCAGTGAAGAGATGACCTATCCGGAACTTAAAGCCAGCATCCGGAAAATTCAACGCGAAGGTTACGATGCCACCCGCTATATTGTCGAAAAACATGTCCGCCTGGCCTTCCCGGTCGTCTGTTTGATCTTTGCCCTTTTTGGTATTTCTTTGGCCTTACGCAAAGAGAAAGGCATCGGAATCGCCCAGGGGATTGTCGGCAGTTTATTGGTGGCTTTTATTTATTGGATCGTTTTCGGATTTTCCCGCTCTCTGGGACTGAACGGGATATTTCCCCCCTTATGGGCCGCATGGTCCTCCAATATCCTGTTTTTATTTATCGGCGGCTATCTACTTTTGAATATTCGGCAATGATAAAAACCAGTTTTCCCAATCTCCTGAAAATATTTCTTCCGGTGGTTTATGCCCTGGTCTTTATGATGACCCTACCGATCGGGTTTATCGGTTACTCGACTTCAACAATAATCAATTTGGAAAATGTAAAAAAAAATAGACCCCCAGATCAAAGAAACTCTTTCATCCCTTTATCTCCACCAAAAAGAAAGGAACCGGCCTTGGGTTGGCGGTTTCCTATAAACTCATCCAGGACCATGATGGAGATATCCTGGTGGATTCCTCGGAAAAGGGGACAACGATGACGGTCCTTTTGCCGAGGCATGATGATATTTCAGATTAAGAGAGGGGCCTACCATGAGAGATGCGGGTGAAGAAACAATCTCTGAAAGAAAATACCGGGTCCTTGAGCCGGATAAAAAGTGAGGATTAATGTCATGAAAATGAATCTTTTTCAAAAAATCAGCAATAGCCATCTTTGGGAGAAAAAGCAAACCTCCGATGAAATCATCCCGCTTAAGGTAGATCAGGTTTTAACACAAGATGCCACCGGGACTATGGTCTATCTGCAGTTCGAAGCCATGGGACAATCCCGGATCCAGGTCCCCTTGGCGGTTTCTTATGTGGACCACAACACCTTACAGGCCGATTCCCGAAACCCGGACGATCACCTCTACCTCCAAACCGCTGCTTCCCGTTATGGGGCGTTTTTCTCCCCAGCGGGAAACGGTATTTGTCATCAAATTCATTTGGAACGGTTTGCCAAACCGGGTCAAATCCTGCTGGGTTCGGACAGTCACACCCCCACCTCAGGTGGAGTAGGCATGTTGGCTATGGGTTGTGGAGGGTTGGATATATCCGCGGCCATGGCCGGTTTTCCCTATAATCTGGTCCGACCCAAAATCAGAAGGGTTTGGTTGACCGGCAAAATGAATCGTCCCTGGGTAACAGCCATGGACGTGGCCCTGGAAATGCTTCGTCGTCTGACGGTACGCGGAGGAGTAGGGTGGATCAACGAATTTTCCGGACCGGGTTGTCTCGATCTTTCGGTGACTGAGCGGGCCACGATTTGCAACCTTGGAGCCGAACTGGGAGCCACTTCCTCCCTTTTTCCCAGTGACGCGATCACCCATTCCTTTCTTAAAACTCAAGGCCGGGCAGGTGATTGGCGGGAGGTTCAACCGGATCCGGATGCCGTCTATGATGAAATCCTAAAGATTGATCTAGGAAAATTGGAACCTCTGGTAGCCAAACCTTTCAGCCCGGACCATGTAGTTCCCTTAAAAGAATTGACCGGATTAAAGGTGGACCAGGTTTGTATCGGCAGTTGTTCAAATTCTTCCTATGCCTCTCTAAAATCCGTGGCCGCTATACTCCAAGGGAAAACGATAAACGCACATACCAGTCTCCTGGTCAACCCAGGATCACGTCAGGTTCTTCAATCCCTGGCAGTGCAAGGGGATCTGAGGATCCTGATCGCTTCCGGTGCCCGAATTCTCGAATCAGCCTGTGGACCCTGTATCGGGATGGGAGGCGCTCCCCCGGATGGAGGGGTCTCCTTCCGGACTTATAATCGAAATTTTAAAGGTCGAAGTGGAACCCTTTCCGCCCAGGTTTATCTGTGCAATCCTTTGGTCGCCGCCTTGATTGCCTTGAAAGGAAAAGTGATTTCCCCCTGGCGCACAAAAATATCGATCCCGGTAGTTTTCAATCCTCCTAAAACATCACGAATCGACCTTTTAATCCAATCACCATCCCGAAACCCGGACCAGCTAAAAATAATCCGGGGTCCCAATATCAAGACCATCCCCACCAAAAAACCTCTTCCCGATTCTTTAAAGGTACAGGTTTTGATAAAAACCGGGGACCACATTTCCACTGATGATATCCTTCCCGGAGGGTCGGAGGTTTTACCCTTCCGCTCGAATATCCCGGCCATTTCCCGATACACTTTTTCGCGCTTGGACCCGACCTTTGCGGAAAAGGCTCTTAAGGCCAAAGGTGGGGTGATCGTCGGAGGAGAAAATTATGGGCAGGGTTCTTCCAGAGAACATGCGGTTCTGGCTCCGATGTATCTGGGTGTCCAGGCCGTCATGGTCAAATCCTTTGCTCGCATCCATTTAAGTAATTTAATAAATTACGGAATTGTTCCTTTGGTTTTTATCAATCCGAAGGATTATGATTTAATCTGCCGGGATGATTGGTTTGAATTTCACCAATTAATAAAGACCCTTAAGAATGGACAGCCTATTAGGGCCTTTAATCAAACAAAAAAGACGGAGATTATCCTCAAGCCACTGATCCCGAGGGAGAAGGTAAAAATCCTTTTGGCCGGAGGATTGTTGCCCTATATTCGAAAAACTTTAATAAAAAGAAAGTAAACATAGGGTCGTCATTGAATCCGCCAACATCACAAATGGGCCTACTGTAATCGATTTGGATCCGTTTTTCCTCCGGATCAAATCATAGAACCCTAATCTGCCGCTTTCCCGAGCAGGGAAATCAAATACTCCGGTCTTTGGTTAATTCAACCCGGAAAGAATGGTTGATTTCAGAAATGTTTTAAGTTATGCGCCCGGGGGAAGGAGAAGGAGGCCTATCGGAAGGGGCATTATTGTTGCCCCTTCCCCAGAAATTACCGAGTCGATTGATGAAGGTTTTAGAATGGCAATTTTTTGGGGATCGGAGACAATCAAATCGAATTCAATATTTTTTAATAACTGGATAGCTTGGGGAATGGTAACTTGCGAAAATATTTTTACCTCATCCCGAATAATCCAATAGGTAACTTCGTAGTTTTGGTCTAAATATAGTATTAAAACCGGGATCATGAATATCCTGCCTTTTTAAAAAAGCTAATGGGTTAAAATCAATAAAATCCTTCCCCCCTTTTATAACGATCATCAGGGAAAATGCGACTTAATGGGCTTTTTAGGAATCCAAAAGGGTTAGGAGACCGGATTGTCGATAATCGGGCATTGTTGACAGCGTGAAAGCCCTTGAGAAACGAAAAAATTGAATAGGTCTTCAACCTTAAAGGTCTCAAGCTTTTTCCGGTGAGCTGCCTTGTGCCGTTTAAGACAGGCCTTTTTCGATATCTTCAAGTTTCCGGGTTGAAAAGGGCAGTCGATCATTTTATCCTGGTTCAAAGAATAATATTCCTTAATCAGCAAGTCGGTTTGAGCCATTGTATTCCTCCTCGTAGTATTTTCACGCTACATTTCCAGTGTCACTCATCCTGTTGCTTTGGCGTTCCAGACTGCGAGATTTTTGGCCAAATAAGCCTGTTTAAAAAAATGCTGAATTCCGGTCTGATCACCTCGGAAAAAACCGGGGCCTGCCCGGTTTTAATTTTGGATAAAAATTATCTAATGCAATTCATGTGCCACATAAGCAATATTTGAAATATAATTATATTTCAAATAGTTATATTTTTAAGGCATCTAAAGAAAAGGGATTATTTACACAAAAAAATGTGAAATTGGTCAACGGTAGTAATCCTGAAGGGATAAAATATTCAATAGAAAGAACCCCAAAAAGACCGGGTTTTCACCCATGAGGTTATCCAGGAAAAGGTCATTTAGCTTTATGTCTGGATATCTTCTTGGACAACCCCGAAAAAGCCCTCTCACTCGAAAGAAAAGAGATCAGCCCACCGATTTGGTTTAAGGTGAAAAGGGGGGAAGAAAATATGATACTTGACAGGACCTTTGTTTGTTCCCATAATAGGAATGAAATTTAAAGGATATCAATAGATCTCTTTCTAATACTTCTTTGAGCTTTCGCTCGATATCTTTCTAATATTTAACGGAAGGGAGGCGATATTTTGGCAAAACATAAAAAGATTGAACGGGTTCGAGAAATTGACCGGAGACGGCAACGCCGGGAAAAAAGAAAAAAGTTGGCGGCAAAAGCAATCCGGGAAGGGGCGGCTGCGCCTCAGGTCTAAAATAAATCGGGTATACTTAATACAGGGGGATTTCGGATTGCGGAGGGAAGAACTAAAAACGATAGTCAGTTGTGAGGCCAAATAATCTCGTTTCTGCCTTTTATCAATCCGCAATCCGCAATCGAATATCACACGGCACCGGTATTTCACATTAAGACTCATCCATCAATACCGTCTGATCATATGACGCCTCGATCGTTTTTACCAAACGGGTCAGCAGGGAATTTGCCGGAACCGAAATCCCATAACGCTGGCCTTCACGTACGATCACCCCGTTGATAAAATCGATTTCGGTCCTTTTCTTCTTCAGGACATCCTGGAGCATGGAAGAAATATTTGCACTGGTGAGCTGACAGACTTTTTTAACCTGCCCCAGAGAATCCGGGTAAATAAATTCGATGCCTTTCTTTTTCCCAATCCAAATGCCCTCTTGGACGGCTTCTTCCAGAATTTCCTTCGTGCCGGAAAAATCAAGAAGTTTCCCGTTCTTTAAACGCGTCAGAGCAGTCAAGGCATTGATCCCGATATTGATTAAAAGTTTACTCCAGATCAAATTTTCAATCCTGGGGACCAGTTGGCTGACAAAACCAGCCTGGGTCAACAACACTTTCACCTGGTTTAATTGAGGGTCTTGCCATGGATCGCTATCTACCATAGGGAACCCATAGCCGATAAAGGTATCCCCCTGCCCTGCGTGGCGCACCTGCCCGGGCCCCAGATCGGTAGCCCCATGCGAGGTAATCCCGGCAAGGATTTTTTCTTTGGGGAGATATTCTCCAAGCATTTCCACATTACCCACTCCGTTCTGGAGGGTCAGAACCAAAGGACCGGGGCCAATACCTTGAAGTATCTCGGCCACGGTTCGAGTATCATAAGCCTTGACACAGACCAGTATCAAATCGGTTTGCAATAAATTTATCGGATCCAGGGTAACCGGGATTTTAACTTGAAAAGTTCCCTGAAGTCCTTCGATGATCAATCCCTGGTGCCTAATAATTTCAACCCGCTCCGGAATATGATCCAGAAGCAGGACCTCATATCCGGCATGGGCGATATTTCCGGCCAGTAAACACCCCATGGCCCCGGGACCGACGACTCCAATTTTCATTTGTTTTTTCCTTTTAATGTATTTAAGATTCTTAAAAATTTATGTAGCCGAGAACTTATCACAAATTTTCATAATGCGAGAGATCGATCTATCTGATCGAATGATACTGGATAGAACTGCCGATGCTGGATGCTGGATACTGGATAAAAACAAAGACCAGATACTGGATTAAACAGCCGATACTGGATGCTTGAATGACTTTATCCAGCATCCAGCATCAAGAATCAAGAATCAAGTATCCAGCATCCAGTATCCAGTATCACTCTTTGAGGAACAAAATTAAGAACCCCATTTCAAATCGGCTTAGTTAAATTCATTGGTGAATAGTGTTTCATTTTCCTTTCTTCTTAACCCTAATGCGGCTCAACTCTTTGGTGTCCATAACAAAAGAATGATCGGGGGCAGGGAATTTCCCTTCCTCAACTTCTTTTTTATAAGACGCAACCGCTTCTTTTATTATCGGAAACAACTTTAGGTATTGTTTTACAAACTTTGGAGTAAATCTTTCGAACAGCCCTAACAGATCATTGGTTACCAGAACCTGTCCGTCACATTCCGGGCCGGCCCCGATCCCGATGGTAGGAATTTTCAAGGATCTGGAAATCAACCCGGCCAATTTATCAGGAATGCATTCCATAACAATAGAACAGGCTCCGGCCTCTTCCAGGGCCAGGGCCGAATCCAGCAGCCGTTGGGCAGAGACGGCATCTTTTCCCTGGACTTTGAAGCCTCCTAACTGACCCGCAGTCTGGGGGGTCAGCCCGATATGGGCCATAACCGGAATTCCGGCCAGCACAATAGCCCTGACGGTATCAACCGCCTCAAGCCCTCCTTCCAGCTTCACGGCATCACACCCGGCCTCTTTCATAAATCGGCCGGCATTGCCGATCGCCTCTTCCCGGCTGACATTGTAGGACATAAAAGGCATATCTCCGACTAAAAAAGCATAGCGCACTCCACGGCGAACCGCTTTGCAATGATGGATCATCTCATCCATGGTCACCGGTACGGTGGAGTCATATCCTAAAACCACCATACCCAACGAATCGCCCACCAGGATCATATCTATCCCGGATTGATCGATAAAAGAAGCCAAGGCAAAATCATAAGCGGTCAACATGGTTATTTTTTTACCGGCCTTTTTTTTGGCTAACAAATCCTGATTAGTAACCTTTTTACGTTCCATGACACCCTCCTAAGTTCGAAAAAGGTTTATCAGGCCCTTTTCGAGTTCTCCATTCGGTTTTCATTGTATTTGTTTTAAAGGTTGTCTTCAAAAAAAACCCCCGGACATAGTCCGGGGGCCCAATAAGTTTCGTTTCCCCGTCCCAGTCCATCCTGTGGATCCAAGCGGTTGAACAACCTGTCGTACATTTTGGGTCATGGGTTTTGAGTTAAAACGATCAAAAAAACCGCGGCTCAAAACCCTTAACCCTATGCTTTATTTTAACCGCCTGCAGCTACCTTGGCGGCCTTGACCGTATTTTTCATCAGCATGGTGATGGTCATCGGTCCTACTCCGCCGGGAACCGGTGTAATTAAACCGGCTTTTTCCTTTACTGTTTCAAAGTCAACATCTCCGGCCAGGATAGCTTTTCCTGATTCGCTCATACCGATCCGATTGACACCAACATCAATAACCGCTGCCCCCTCTTTGACCCAGTCGGCTTTGACATATTTGGCCACACCCGCAGCCACAACCAGAATATCAGCCCGGCGGCAATGCTCAATGACTTTTTCCTGGGGAGTTCCGGTATGGACGATGGTTACCGTAGAATTGGCCCCTTCTTTTTTCTGTAACATGATATTGGCAATCGGTTTTCCAACGATATTGGACCGCCCCACGACCACCAGTTCCGCTCCTTTGGTCTTAACACCGGAACGGACCAAGAGTTCTTGAATCCCGGCCGGAGTACAGGGCAGATAATCGGCCTCCCCGATCATCAATTTGCCGACATTGACCGGGTGAAACCCATCCACATCTTTCTTTGGATCGATGGCATAAAGGACATTGGTCTCATTAATGTGCTTGGGCAGAGGTAACTGCACCAGTATTCCATGAATCTTCGGATCTTTATTATATTTATCAATCAAGGACAATAAAGCCTCCTCGGTGATATCCGCCGGTTGATTGTCTTGGATGGAAAAAAACCCTAATTCTTTTGAGGTTTTTTGTTTGGCGGTGACATAACTGACCGAGGCCGGGTTTTCCCCAACCAAAACGGTCACCAACCCGGGGACAACCCCCGTACGGATTTTTAATTGTTCCACTTCCTGCTTTAACTCTTCGCGAATTTGTTTGGCTACTTCAGCACCACTGATAATTTTTGCCCCCATGCAAATCTCCTTTCCAATCTGAATTAATAAGCTGTATCTTAAAATAAACTCCTCAAAATTGTCTGGGATGAATGTTTCGAATTCCCGTATATTATTATCAAATTTTTAGTTTAGGAGTCAATAAAATAAAATTTACTCTCCGGCCAAAATATGTTAATTTATATCATATGAGAAAAATTTTATTTAAATGGCTGATTAATGCCCTGGCCCTTCTGGTTACTACTTATCTGGTCAAGGGGATCCAGGTTACCGGGACTTTTGCCCTGTTCATGGCCGCTGCTCTGCTCGGGATTCTGAATGTGTTTATCCGTCCCATTTTGATTATCCTGACCTTGCCGATTAATATCATTACCTTAGGTTTATTCACCCTGGTCATCAACGGCGCCATGCTCTGGTTCGTTTCCCTAATTATAAAAGGATTTGTGATTCAAGGCTTTTGGCCTGCGGTCATCGGGGCACTGATAATCAGTTTAGTCAGTTGGCTTTTTAATTGGCTGATCCATTAAAACCGTAAATGGTTTTTCGAATATCAATCGGGAATCATAATCTCGGCAAAGAAAACTTTTCGATATTAAGAACGAAGAATTTATTAGGTTAAAAACTTAATAAAAACCGTTTTAAACCGATATAACTCCTATACGACTTTCTAATGTCGAACAAGTGGTGGGCCAGTCTCTAACTAACTATTAAAAGAGGATTTCGAGTATTGGCACAAATAGACGCTTTTTTTAAATTAATGCATGACCAAGGGGCCTCGGACCTGCATCTATCCTCGGGCTCCCAGCCGATTCTCCGGATTCGGGGAGAATTGGAAAGGATAAAATATGACATCCTGGAGAATGATGACCTAAAAGCCCTCCTCTATGAAATTACCCCCGAGGAGAAGATTAAACAATTTGAAGAAACGGGGGATCTTGATTTTTCATACGAAATTCCAGGATTAGCCAGATATCGGGCCAATTTTTTCCGCCAGCTCTTTGGAGTGGGTGCGGTTTTTCGGGAGATACCAAGCAAAATCGCAACCATAGATGAATTAGGGCTCCCTATGGTCATTAAGCGAATGGCCTTATTACCCAAGGGATTGGTTCTGGTTACCGGTCCGACGGGAAGCGGAAAATCGACCACTCTGGCAGCCATTATCGACCAGGCCAACCGGGATCGTAAAGATCACATTTTAACCATTGAAGATCCGATTGAATTCGTTCATCAAAATATTAATTGCACCATAAATCATAGGGAAATCGGTCGGCATACCAGATCTTTTGGCGCTGCCCTCAGAGGGGCCTTGCGGGAAGACCCGGACATTATTCTTGTAGGGGAAATGAGAGACTTGGAAACGGTTTCTTTGGCAATCGAGGCCGCAGAGACCGGACATCTGGTTTTCGCCACGTTGCATACCATAAGCGCCTCAAAAACAGTCGATCGGATCATTGAAGTCTTCCCTGCCGATCAGCAAGCCCAAATTCGGGCAACACTGGCCGATGCCCTCCGTGGAGTCATTTGTCAAACCCTTTTTAAGCGAATCGACCGAAAAGGGCGGATCGCCGCACTGGAAATTTTGATCGCGACCCATGCCGTGCGTAACTTAATCCGTGAGGGGAAAACCTTCCAAATTCCATCGGTCATTCAAACAGGAAAAAAATTCGGCATGCAATCTTTGGATGATGCCATAATGGATTTTTTAAAAAAGGGGTGGATTTCCGGGGAAGAGGCCTATAATCAGTGCATTGCCAAGGATAAATTTAAATCCTATGTAGGAGATTTGGTCACCGATTTTACGGAAATATAACCGGGGGTCCATGTCGCCTAATAGTGGATCCAAGCGTCAGGAGGGACCAGGAGTAAGGGACCACTCATTCTTCTTCCTATATCGCTTATCAAGTTAAGGAGTTCAATTCCCATGCGTCAAGCAGAACTTGATTTCATCCTATCTAAAATCGTTGAGCATTTTCCTCAGATTTCGGATATCAATTTAACGGTCGGACGCCCTTTCCAGGTGGAGGTCTATGGGAATCTTGTGCCGGTACAACTCAACCTATCGACCAAAGTTTTAACCCCATTTCAAACCGAAGTCATTGCCCTGAACCTGTTACGCTCGGACCGGCGAAAAATTGAAACCCTGGTTAAAGAAGGTTCCTGCGACCTATCCCATGCCATCCAGGACAAGGTCCGATTCCGGGTCAGCGTTTTTTCTCAGAAGAATAATTACAGTATCATCATGCGAAAACTGCCGGTGGACATTCCCACGATTGAGGGCTTGGACCTCCCATTGATATTCAAAAAAATGGCCCAGGAGAAAAACGGAATTATTTTTTTCACCGGGGCCACCGGATCCGGAAAAACCACTTCTTTGGCGGCCATCCTTGATGAGATCAACGAAAACGACCCGGTCCATGTCATCACTTTGGAAGATCCCGTTGAAATGGTCCATTCCCATAAAAAAGCGACTTTCAATCAGCGGGAATTAGGGGCCGATTTTGATTCTTTTCCCCATGGACTCCGGGCGGCTTTGCGTCAGGCCCCTAAGGTCATCCTGGTGGGGGAGATCCGGGATCGGGAGACCATGGAAATAGCCTTAACCGCGGCTGAAACCGGCCATCTGGTTTTAACCACCCTGCATACCATCGACACTACTCAGACCTTAAACCGGATATTAGGTTTTTTTGATCAGGAAGAGGAAAGGCAAATTCGAATCCGCCTATCCGGAGCCCTGCGCTGGGTGGTCAGTCAACGACTATTACCACGTAATGATCAAGGACGCGTGGCGGTTTTTGAAATCATGCTCAATAATCTCCGGGTCCAAGATCTCATCCTGCATGGAGAGTCGGCCGATAAAACTTTCTATGAAATTATAGAGACCAGTCAACCTTTTGGGTGTCAAACCTTCGATCAGGATATTATTGAAAAATTCGAGCAAGGGATTATTTCCGAGGAAACTGCCGGGCTCTTTGCCTCAAAAAGGGCCATTGTTCAAAGGGGAATGGACCAGATTAAAAGCCGCCGAGGTGAAAAAACAACCGACATAAAAGATCTGTCGTTAGACCAGGATTATCTTAAATAATTCTTATTATATTTGAACAGAAAGAATAAAAAATGAACCGGCTTTGGACCACAACTGAAGAAAACCCTTTCGCCGATCGAATGGTATTAATTGCCGGTCAACCCACCTGGGTTGAACCCCTGGTTAAACCCATTATTGAAGAAGGGGGAATCCCTCTATCCGTCAATAAAGAGGAAGAGATCTTTTCCATCCTTCAATTTGAACAACCTGAATTTCTCATTCTTTCGGAAGGACTGGGTCAGGGCGGGTCTCAGCAAAATTCCGCGCTGGAATATATTCAGAATATGCCCACGAGCCAGAGAAGGGAGATTTTTGTAGTCTGGGTCGGAGAAAATATCAAATCAGGCGATATGTTATCCGCCTTTTCATACAGTGTCAATTTAGTGCTTCAAACGGAAAAACTTCCGGAAATCATAAAACAAATAAAAAAATCATGGTCTCAATGGAAGGACCTTTACCAGGTCTTTCTTCAAACCCGGCTGCAATTGACCGGACACTAAAACCCCTCTTTAACAAAAACTGATGGGGGGAGGGATCAAGCGGCTCTCTTGTCTTAACTGTTTCTTATGAACAGAGCTGATCCGTCTCCAAAACGTACAAAGAAATAATTGACTGAGACCTTCGAAAAATGTTCAATTTTGGCCAAGGTCAAGAAAGGCGAAAATTTCAACCACAGGAATATATGAAATATTTCGAGGATTGAAATTTGAGCCTGACACAGAGATTGGGCAAAAGAGGATATTTTTCAAAGGTCTCTGACTATCATTAGAAGATCAATAACCAGACACATCGGATATGAAAACCAAGCAAAGACAACTTCGGTTACAAAATTGCCTTCAAACTATCCTTGAAGTGCATGAATTTATGGGAGGTCAGGCTATCCATCTGGATATCATCCACCAACTTGAAAATTTAAAAGAATTGATAGCCCACTTTGAGCCCGAGTTCCTCAGTGATCATGATTTGGAAAAAATTGAAGAATCCACCAATCATCTTCTTAGGGAATTGGCCAAAATTTTCTACCTAAAAAAATTAGGCATGTTACACGGCGGGTATTACCACTGAACAATTGTAAATTTCGGATTGCGGAATTTGAGACCCGAGGTTTGAAGAAGGAAATATCGGATCCCAGATACAGGGTTCCGAACAAAAGCCATCACATTTATCCGGAATTGGATAAATTCTTCACTTTTTCCTTTTTTATTCCGCAATCCGAAATCCGCAATCTGCAATTAATTCTCTTACCGGGTTTTATAGTTGCAAGCCTTATCCACCTCAATCATAACCGCATTTAAGCGTTGTTCCAATTCCAAAGTCAAGATCTCCAACTCCGAATCGGTACAATCCTTAGAGACAAACATGGGAGCTCCGTAGCTGATTACAACCTCACTGAAGGGTTTGGGGAGCATAGTTTTGTCCCAAGTTTTTTCCAGGGTGATGGATCTTCTGGCTGACCACATAAAAGGAAGTAAGGGAAGACCTGTCTTTTTGGCCAAATACAGAAGTCCCTTTTTGGCTTTGTAACGCGGGCCTTGCGGACCGTCCAAAACCGTGGAACAAATCCGGGTTCCTTGTTGAAACGATCGGATCATTTGGATCAACCCTCTTTCTCCTCCACGGGTCGACGACCCTCTTACCGGAATAACGCCGCAATTCCGGGCAAACCGGGCCAGATATTCCCCATCGGAACTTTGGCTGAACATAATCATGGGATGAAACGGACCATAATAATAACAGAAAAAAATGGAAGCCCGGTGCCAGCAGACCCCTATGAACTGTCGGGTCCCGAGAAAAAATTCCTTGTGGAGGTCGGCATGAAGTATCCTTGGACGACAGGTTCTGAACCAGGCCCTTATGATCAAGTAAGCAATGTCAAGCAGAACGCCCGAACTCCGTTGTTTCAATACGTTCAGGCCCATGGGGATCTAAGGTTCTCTCTTGGGGAAAGGGATTTTGTGAAAGGCCACCCCTTCTTCTTTTAACAATTCTTCCTCGTCGGTGGTCGAAGTTCCTCGAATATTGCGTTTATCAGTGACCCCATAATGCATTTTCAAGGCTTCCTTGGTAAATTCAGTCCCCACTTCTTCAAAGTTTTCTTGAATAAATTTATAAAATTGTTGCAATTTTTGGACTGCTGGATCGGTCTCATCCCCTTCTTTCGAAAAGCGAGAAGAGCGCTTTATCGCTACCGGAGATAAAACTTGATTGATTTGATTGTCTTCACAGACCGGACATCGAATTTCCCCGGTTTCTTTTTGGTGGTAAAAGGCCTCTAAATTGGCAAACCAGCCTTCAAAGAAATGTTCATTGGCACATTGTAAATCAAGAACCATCATAATTAATTTTACCTGGTTTATCCTGAATATTCTATTCTGACAATTTACTGATCGGATCTTCTTAAGACAATCTTCAGAATTCAAAAGTTTTCTCTAAATCTTCCCCTCTATCATTAGGGCCTTTAATATCATCCGAATATCAAGCCCTTTTTCTTTTAACCCCTGAAGACCATAATTCATATTGGCTTCCAGGACCATCCATCCCTTATCGGAAGTATGGCACAAATCCAACCCGACGTCATCAAAATTGCATAACCGGGTAACCTGGAGGGCAAAGGCCAAGGCTTCATCCGGTATTTCCTCAAAATCTATGGAAGCCCCCAGGGCCAGATTATTCCGAAATTCCCCTTGCGGGGCCATTTTCCAATATGACAGAATGATTTGATGATTAATCAGGATGACCCGCAGGTCTCGATCCAGGGGAAGATATTCCTGAATATAAGCCACCGGAGATCGATGAAGATAACGGCTCAACTCGTCTTCATTTCGGATCAGAAAAACCCCCCTTCCCATGGAGGATCCTCGGGGAATCTTGGCAATAAAAGGAAAGGAAAAATCTTTTTGGATCCTTTTTTTTTGTTGGCCGAAATAAACCCGGGTCTGGGGATGAGGAATCTGTAAAAATTCGAACAACGTGGACTGTTTGATCTTATCGCCAGAATAAACATAGGTTTCCCGGCCGGGAAAAATCGCCTTCTTCATGGTCATAAAAAGATCCACATAAAGTGGTGTCGGGTAATAGATCTTATCAGCGGCCCTTATTTGCTGCTTTTCCGCTTGGGTATAATCGGAAAAGTTGGGCCGGGCCTGAATGACCACCACATCCGGACACTCTTTAAAACGATGACTGAAGGCGATACGAATTCCGTTTGTCATTAGAAATCCAAGAGGTTTTGACTAAATCAAGGGAGGCCGTCTTATTATCGGCTCCAAGCTTTGAGCCGTCAGATAAAACGAGATTATCGAATGATCGATTGACGGGGATAAAATCCGGCCTTCACTGTAGCATTGGGGCCCAAAAGGCTTTTCGGCCCCAACAAGGTCCCAGGATTGGTGACTGAATTGCATCCGGTCTCTGTATAATCTCCCAAAACAGCCCCAAATTTCCTAAGCCCGGTATCATGGGTTTTGTCGATACCCCTCACCTTGATGGTACTATCAATCATCTTCAGATTGGCGAGCTTGGTTCCGGCCCCCAGGTTACAGTCTCTGCCTAAAAGACTATCTCCGATATAGGCGAAATGACCGGCCTTGGCCCCATTAAGCATAATAGAATTTTTCATTTCGGTCACATGGCCCACCACACAACGATCCCCCACCAGGCATCCGCCGCGCAGATAGGCACCCTGTCGTACTTCAGTTTCCCGGCCGATAAAGGTTGGACCCTGGATGTAGGCCCCGGTTTCAACCACCGTCCCTGGGCCTATATAAATATCCTTTCCAACCAGGGTAACGCCGCCAAACAACACGATGGCCCCTTTCAGTTCCCGGTTTTCATAAACAACCTTGAAAAGTCCTTTGGTGGCATCTCCGGGAATAAATGAGATCCCCTTTTCAATAACCCGGCCCTGGTATAAGACAACCATTCGGGACAAGAAAGGGCCGTCCGAAAACAGTCCCTCCAGGTTAGACTGAATTTTCGACTGCAAATATGGCTTTATCTTCGGTAAAATCTCCCAAACCTGTTCAACGCCGGAAAATAGTTCCTGGTGTTCCCAACCCGAATATTCAAAAAAGTTTGCAGGACTGAACATACAACCTTCCCCTTTAGCTGATAGCTCATAGCTTTTAGCCCAAAAGTAGAAGCCTCCTTTTTCAGCTTTGAGCCTTGAGCTTTCAGTTTTACTACGCTATCAGCTATGAGCTATGAGCTTTCATCTCTGAGCTACCAAATATACCTCACCGGCACCCCATGATCTTGTAAATAATCTTTAATTTGACGCACTGTATAGGCCCCATAATGGGTCATAGAGGCGATCAGGGCCGCATCGGCCTTCCCTTGCAATAAAACCTCCTCAATATGTTCCGGAAGACCCGCCCCACCCGAGGCAATAACCGGGATGGAAACGGCGTCTGAAATCAAGGCCGTCAAATTCATTTCATAACCCGTTTGAGTCCCATCGGCATCAATGGAATTCAAACAGATTTCACCGGCCCCCAGACGGGTCACCTCCCTGGCCCACCACAAGGCATCTATTCCGGTAAATGTCCGTCCGCCATGGATGACCATTTCATACCCGGAGGGAACATCGGCATGGACCGGGACTTTCTTAACATCCATGCCTACGACAATACATTGCCCCCCGAAGACTTGAGCCCCTTCTTGAATCAATAAGGGGTTTTTTATCGCCGCAGAATTAATACTGACCTTCTCCGCCCCGGCCAAAAGGACCTGCCGCATATCTTCCAGACAGGATATTCCTCCTCCCACTGAAAAGGGGATAAAAATTTCTTCGGCGACCCGCTGAACCACGTCGATCATGATTGCTCTTTTTTCAGCTGAAGCGGTGATATCGTAAAAAACCAGTTCATCCGCCCCTTCTTCATAATAAAAGCGGGCCATTTCAACCGGGTCTCCAATGTCCACATTATTTTTAAACCGAATCCCTTTAGTGGTTTTCCCGTCCCGCACATCTAAGCAAGGGATAATCCGTTTAGTCAGCATCCTGACCCTCCCATTCAGAAAAAGCCTTCAGCAAGGCCAGTCCCGGGGGTCCGCTCTTCTCAGGATGGAATTGAAGGGCCGCTAAATTCTTATAGGCCAAGGCCGAAGGGAAAGAAAATCCATACTGAGTCCGGCCTAAAACATGACAATCTTCTCTGGGAACCGGGTAATAAGAGTGGACAAAATAAAAGATGCTCCCGGGCGGCAGGGTTCGAATCAGGGGATGCTCCCGATTCCACTCCACCCGGTTCCAGCCCATGTGGGGTATTTTTAAGACTTTCCCGTTTTCATCCAGGTGCGGATCGGGGAAACGAAGCACTTCCCCGGAAAGAATTCCCAGACAGGAGGTTTGATTTTCCTGGCTGAAATCCAGGATAACCTGGGTTCCCAGGCAAATCCCCAATAAGGGACGTCCGGAAAGAAAGAAAGTTTTAATGACTTCATCCAGTTCAAACGCTCGCAGGACCTTCATGGCCTCTCCCGCTGCCCCAACCCCCGGGAAAATAACCCGTTCCGACTCCAAAATCTTCTTAGGATCATGGGTAATCCGGCAGGGGATAGACAGTTTCTTCAAGGCCCGTTCAACACTGGTCAAGTTGCCGGCTTTATAATCAATAATACTAATCATGGATGTTTTCTTAACCTAAATGCCCCCGCATGTCAATCTTCTCAATCAGATTAATCCACCTCTACCGGAAGAAATATGGTAAATTCTGTCCCTTTTCCGAGAAAACTTTCTAAATTAATATGGCCACCATGATCGGAAACAAGTTTTTGAACAATACTCAAACCAAGCCCGGTCCCTCGATCTTTGGTGGTAAAAAAGGGTTCGAAAATTTTTTTCCGATCTTCCTCGCTTATACCTGGGCCGTTGTCTCTCACTTTAATCTCAATCCAATCCCGGTGATCATCAGTTTGCCGTTTCCTGGCGGTGAGGCAGATCTCGCCGTCGGAGGGGACGGCCTGCAGGGCATTCAACAAGAGATTCCATAAGATTTGGGATAATTCCCCGGCGGAAATTTTGAGAAAAAGATCGGGGTCGATTTCCAATTTCCAGGTAATGGCCGGGGAAAACTGCCGATTTCTTTTTACCAAATCAACCGTCTCTTTGATTACATCGGAAATATCCAACCGGGTTTGAATCACCTGAATCGGTTTGGTAAAGGCCAGAAAATCAGTCATCAAGGAATCCAGCTTGGAAACTTCCCGGGAGATAATATTTAACAGTCTTTCTCCGGTCCCTTTTTCCTTATAATCATCCTTCAAAACCTGGATCGATCCGCTGATCGAAGCCAGGGGATTTCTGACTTCATGAGCGATTCCGGCAGCCATTTTCCCCATTAAGGCTAATCGATCGACCTGACGCAGGTGTTCTTCCATAATTTTAATTTGGGAGATATCTTTAAAAGAAAAGAGCCTCCCTATCCCTATAGATCGATTTTCTTTGACCCGATTAAAGGAAAAACCCAAGGTCGTGACTGATCCTTCCGGGGTAACATAGGTGGCCTCCATCCGCTTTCCATCTATTGTGTCATTTAAGTCGAATCCCTCTTCCAAATGGGGGAACAAGGTGATCAGGGGTTGGTGGACTAACTCCTTTGATTTCCGGCCTAAAATTTTCTCTCCAGCCGGATTGATGCTTAAGATCTTGTTTTCACGACTCAGGGTGATCAATCCCATATCCAGGTTTTCTATGACGGTCCGGTTCAGTTCTTCTAATTGATCGATATTCTTTTTTTGGCTTTCAATCTGGCTTCGTTGTTTTTGTGCTTGTTCGGCAAAAACACCGCTGAGATAGCCCACAAAAAGAAAACCCAGGCCATTCATGACGATCTGATAATAAAGGTATCTATGGGAGAAAAAAGAAGGTGCCTCCTTCAGTCCGTAATAAAAAGGAATTTTTCCCGTTCCTTGAAGCCAAAGTAGAAGGGCATATAACATCCCCGCGTATAGGGCGGAGAATAAACCACCAGCCCGGAAAAAAAGGATGCCGGAGGCCATGATGATTAAAAAATAGAGGTAGGAAAAAAAACTCTCAATGCCCCCGGTAAAATAGACCACGCCCGTGACAAAAAGTCCGTCGATGAACAATTGAAAGAGAACAACCCCTTGGACGGCCTTTTCCCTCAAAAGGAAAAGGAGATAAAAAATCGAAAAAAAATATTGCAGGGCGATCAAAAAATAGATAGGAGAAAAAGAGAAAGGAAAACGAAAAAAATTCTCTTTTTCATGCAGAAAAACGGTCAATAAAAGAAAAGAGGAGATAAAAACCAGCCGCCATAAAACCAGCCATCGGGTTTTCCGTAAGAAATCTTCTTCAACATAAAACCAGTTCCTTGAAGAGATTTTTTCCCCCGGGTTGGAGGAGGTTATGAACAGAGGAGATTTCATGAAATGCTTAAATCAGGAACTTATTATCCTTGTTATATTCTTAGCAACCAAGTCTGAGAATTTCTCCCTAACATTTCTCATACTCACGACCATCCACCTCGAAACGAGCGATACTTGATACTGGATAAAAACAAAAAATGATACTCGATTCTGGATAAAGTCGAGCAAGCATCCAGCATCAGATTTTTGCTTTTATCCAGCATCCAGCATCAAGTATCAAGTATCCAGGATCATTTCAAAAGATTAAAACCGTCCCCTATTCTTGGAGGATCGTGGTTAAGAACCCAAATTTCAAATATGTTTGGTTAGAGGTTAAATCAGACCGGAGATTGTTCGGATTTCATTTTGGGTAGAAAATGGGGGGACCCCCTTTTTCTTTTAGTCCCAACAGGTGAATGTTTTTTGCCAGGACGGATCCGGCCGAACCTTTGGCTTTTCGACCCATTATTACCCGGTAATAGCTTCTCCCATCTTAAAGATGGGCAGATCACATGGAAATGACCAATCCTCCGACAATGCCACCCAAAATGACCATCATAATCGGCTCCATCATAGAGGTCAGGTTATTAACAGCTGCGTCCACATCATCGTCATAAAAATCAGCGATTTTATTGAGCATGGTATCCAGTTCTCCGGAAGCTTCCCCAACCCCGATCATCTGGGTGACCATAGGGGGGAAAACTTTACTTTCCTCCAACGGTTCTGAAATGGTTCTTCCTTGGGCGATACTGCTTCTGGCCTTGTAAATAGCCTTTTCCACCACCTTGTTTCCGGAGGATTTGGCGACAATGTCCATGGCCTCCAGAATAGGTACGCCGCTGCTGACCATAGTCCCAAAGGTACGGGTAAACTTGGCCACGGCCACCTTTCGCAGCAACATGCCGAAAATCGGTAATTTCAGAAAAAGATCGTCCATTAAATACTTGCCTTTTTCGGTCCGATAAATCCGGCGTAAAAGATAAATGAAGGCCACGAACCCGACAATAATATAAATCACATTATTGGTTACAAAACGGCTGAGGGCGATGACAAATCGGGTGGGGGCCGGGAGGGATTGTCCGACTTCTGAAAACATTTTTTCGAAAACCGGGATTACAAAAATCAAAATAACCGCCGTAACCAACACGGCAACGCTGGTAACCACCCCTGGGTAAACCATGGCCCCTTTGACTTTTTTTTTGAGCTTCTCGCTCTTTTCGATATAATTGGACAACCGGTCCAAAATGACGTCCAGGATCCCACCGGTTTCACCGGCCTCTACCAGATTGGTATAAAGCTCATCAAAGACCTTGGGATGTTTTTTTAAGGCCTCGTTCAATGATTGTCCGCTTTCCACGTCCCCCCTGACCTGGGTTATGACATTGGCAAAAGCGGCATTCTCCTGTTGTGTTGCCAGGATATTTAAACATTGGATCAAGGGGAGACCGGCGTTGATCATCGTGGCAAACTGGCGTGTAAAGATAACAATTAATTTTTTGGGAATCCTTTGTCGAAGGACAAATTTTTTGCCCGCCTGTTCCCGTTTCTCCTGAATACGACCGGGCAGGATACCCATTTTTCGGAGCTGTAAGCGGGCCACGGCTGGATTGTCAGCAACTATTTCCCCTTTTTTAACTTCACCCTGTTTTGATTTTCCCTGCCAGATGTAGGTCGCCATAAGCACTTCCTTAATTGGGTTCTTAATAATTCTTTTTAAAAATTTATTTCTACCGTAATTATTACTCAGGTATTAAAACTTCTAAATATTCTGACAGACATTTTTCGGTTATTTCATTTGAGGATGATACCGTTACTTAATTCCCGCTTTCCCGGGAATGACACCTTTAGGTATTTTGTTGCAGGGTTAAGAATAATCACATAACCCGGTAAAGAATAGGATTCTGGATTCAAAAACTTAAAATAGTTTTGGTTAGTCCTTGTCGGTAACTCGGATAACTTCCTCTAAAGTGGTGACCCCCTCTAATACTTTGGTGATCCCGCTCTCCCGAAGGGTTTTCATCCCCTCAATTCTGGCGACCTTTTTGAATATCTGCTGCCGAGGCCCTCTCGAAGATCAGTTCTTTCAGTTTTTCAAAAAAAGGTAAGACCTCATAGATGGCAATTCGTCCCTTATACCCTGAAAAATTGCAGGCAGGGCAACCAACTGTTTCAGACAGGGAATGGACCGAGGGATCCAAATCGAACTCTTTCAGTAAATCTGTACTGGTCTCAACCTTTTTTTTGCAGTTTGGGCATAATTTACGAACCAGTCTCTGGGCCACCACCAAATTCATTGAAGAAGCGACCAAAAACGGTTCAATGCCCATATCCAATAAACGGGTAACCGTATTAGAGGCATCGTTGGTATGCAGGGTACTCAGGACCAGATGGCCGGTTAAGGCTGCCTTAATGGAAATTTCCGCTGTTTCTTTATCCCGAATTTCACCCACCATGATGATATCAGGATCTTGACGAAGAAAAGAGCGCAGGACATTGGAAAAACTTAAGCCGATTTCTTCGTGAACCTGAACCTGATTGATCCCGTAAATATTCAATTCCACAGGATCTTCAGCGGTGGAGATATTCAGGGTTGCCTTATTTAACTCACCCAAAGTGGAATAAAGTGTGGTGGTTTTCCCGCTTCCGGTGGGACCGGTAACCAAGATCATTCCGTAGGGTTTATGGACCGCCTCATAAAATTTTCCTAAGGCCTCCGGTTCAAACCCGAGCCGTTCCAGGTCAACCTGAAGGTTCGTCTTATCCAAAAGCCGCAATACTACTTTTTCTCCATATAAAGTCGGTAATACGGAAACCCGAAAATCCATTTCTCGATTTTCCCCAAACCGGAGTTTTAACCGGCCATCCTGAGGTAGTCTCCTTTCGGCAATATTGAGGTTGGACATGATTTTCAAACGGGATACCAAGGCATTTTTCAGCTTTACCGGAGGATTCATGATCTCATAGAGGACCCCGTCAATGCGATAACGGACCCGGAAGGCGCGGTCATAAGCTTCAAAATGGATATCGCTGGCCCCCCTTTTTATGGCATCTACCAAAAGAAGGTTAGCCAGTTTGACCACCGGCGCCTCCTTGGCGGCAATTTCCAAACTGGATTCGTCCATCTCTTCATCCGGATGGACAAAATCAACTTCCATTCCTTTTAGATCTTCTAAGGCCTGATTCAGGGTGGAGGTCAGGCTGTAGTGTTTGTCAAGGGCCTCTCTCAGTTGTTTTTCGGTGGATAGGAACAATTGAATATTGCTTCCGGTCAAAAATTTCAGATCATCCAAGGCGAAAATGTTGGAAGGATCCGAAATGGCCATTTTTAAGGTGGTCCCTTCCTTGCCAATGGGCAGTATTTCATATTTACGGGCGATATTGTCCGGAATCAGGTCGACCAGGCTCGGATCAAACTCAATACGGGAGAGGTCAATGATCGGTAATCCGAATTGTTTGGATAAGAAAATCAAAAGGGTCTCTTCGTCGATAAACCCTTTCTGAATCAAGAGATTGCCGATTTTAGGCTGCCCGCCTAATCGCTTCTGTTCCCCCAGGGCATCATCCAGCTGTTTGGCCGTGATCTTTTGTTCCCGGAGTAACAATTCTCCAATACGGTTGCTTTTAAACATAATAGTGGGGTGAGTTTTTTTAAACCATCTTGATTAAAATTTATTTCATAAAAAAAAATAAGTTGACATTCTATCAGACAATATCTTATATTATAAGATTAATGAAAGGGGGTGATTGCCATGGTTTGTTCAACCGTAAAACCCGGAGCTGCTTGTACCTTCATGAGCCCCAAGGGGTGTTCGTTTAATGGAGGCTCCTGTTATCCTGTAATCGAACAGTGTGAGGGCTGTGACCGGAACAAGGAATTTGAAAGTGGAAAATATTGCCTTTCCTATCCCGATCCTTCCCAAAAATGGAAATTGGGAAACTGCAATTTAGCCACTCATATTAAAAAGACCCCGGTTCAAGCCGCCGCCAAGATCAATCCGTTGAAGGCCTCCAAGCGCAGTACCCGATAGGTTTCCTTGTTGAAACCGAAGAAACCCCTGGTGCCATGAGCCTTCTTGCCTGGTCAAGAAGGCTCACACCAGAAAAAAAGGGGCGATTCATGGACCGGTCCGGGAGACAACCGCCATAACCCATTAAATTCTCTTATCCTTTTAAGAACGATCCTGCACCAAATAATCTTAAAGCTCTCCAAGGGCTTTTTCCAGCCTGTCCATGCCTTTTTCAATCTGCTCCAGAGATGTGGCATAGGAAAAGCGCAAACACCCGTCTTCACCGAAGGCCGCTCCAGGCACTACGGCTATCAAGGCCTTTTCTAATAGATAATCGGCTAGATCCAAAGAATTCTTTAATATCCGATCCCCTGTTTTACGGCCATAATAATTTGAAAAATTTGGAAATATATAAAAGGCCCCTATCGGTAGTACTGTTTTCACCCCCGGCAAGGCTTTCAGCCGATCGGCAATATAGACCCGACGACGGTCAAACTCGATTACCATTTGTTTAACAGAGTCCTGAGGCCCCTTTAAAGCCGCCACACTCGCTTTTTGGGCAATGGATGTCGGGTTGGAGGTACTATGGCTTTGAACCATTTCAATCGCCTTAATAATTGCCAGGGGCCCCGCCAGATATCCGATTCGCCAGCCGGTCATAGCATAGGTTTTGGAGGCACCGTTTACAACAATGGTCCTCTCTTTAAATCGGGAGTCGATCATCGCCAGATTGTAAAAAACCTGATGGTCAAACAGGATCTTATCGTAGATATCATCGCTGATAACCATCAGATCTTTTTCCAAAATGACCTTTCCCAAGGCTTCTAATTCGGTCTTCGAATAAACCGATCCAGTGGGATTGGAGGGACTGTTCAAAATAATGGCCCTCGTCCGGGGGGTAATGGCCGAACTTAACTCTTCTGCTGTTAATTTAAAGCCGTTTTCCTCTTTCGTCGGGACGATTATCGGGTCGGCCCCGGCCAGAAGGACCATAGGGGGATAGGAGACCCAATAGGGTGCAGGTACAATAATCTCATCTCCCGTCCCCCACAAGGCCTGAGCAATATTATACAAGGCATGTTTACCCCCGCAGGTTACCACTACTTCATTGGGTTTATAATCCAACCCCAGATCCTCTTTAAATCGAAAAGCTACCGCTTCTTTGAGTTCATCAATCCCGCTAACCGGGGTATATTTGGTAAAGCCTTCCTTAATGGCTTGAATAGCGGCTTCTTTAATGTGATCCGGTGTATCAAAATCCGGTTCCCCGACACCGAAACTGACGATATCCAACCCGGATTTTTTCATGGCCTTGGCTTTGGCATCGACCGCCAGAGTCAGTGATGGTTTGATTTGTCCTAACCGCTCCGCCAACTTCATTTCAGCAACCTCCTTATGATTTTATAATAGGGTGTTAGGCTGAAGGCAAATAGACTGTTAGTTATCGACTGCGAAGAGATCAGGCCAAGGATTTTCACTGTCTTTTTCCTTCAGCCTTTAGTCTATCTACCTAAAATATCATCCTTTCTTTAAATGAATAAAAAATTCCCGGTTCCCCTTGGCCCCTTGAATGGGGGATTCAATGGTATTCAACACTAAGAATCCAATTTTCTGAAAAAACAGGGTTAAATTTTCCACTACTGTTTTTTGATCCTCTTCATTTCTGACCACACCCCCCTTTCCTACCTTTCCCTTCCCCACTTCAAACTGGGGTTTGATTAAGGCCACTATTTCCCCCTGATTCTTAAGAATAGGGATTAAGGGGGGAATAACCAGGGTCAAAGAAATAAAGGAGGTATCGACCACTATTAAATCTACCTGCTCCCCAATATCGGTCAAGGTAAGGGACCGGACATTCTTTCTCTCCATGACCTTTACCCTGGGATCCTGACGGATCTCCCAGGCCAGTTGGCCGTACCCTACATCAACGGCATAAACTTTATTTATACCTCTTAATAACAAACAGTGGGTAAACCCTCCAGTGGACGCCCCGACATCCAAAGCCGTTTTACTTCGGACTTCAATCCCAAAACAGTCCAGGGCCTTTTCTAATTTTACCCCACCACGCCCAACATATGGATGTTCAGCCTGTTTTACCTCTAAAGGCGAGTCCGGATCAATTATTTTTCCCGGTTTCATTGCCGGCACCTGACCGACTCGAACCATTCCGGCATATATCAAAGCCCGGGCCTTTTCCTGGGAAGAAACCAGACCCTTTTCCACCAAGAGCCGGTCTAAGCGAACCTTAGGCAACCGGAGCGCCATGTAGTTCTTCCATCATGGCCTTGAAAATCCCTTCAGCATCCAGGCCGTATAACTTCCTGATTTTTTTTGAAGGCCCTTGTTCCACAAAACAATCGGGAACCCCCAGTGGTCGAACCCGGATTCCCTGAATCTTAAACTGGTGGAATTTCTCCATTACCGAACTGCCGAATCCCCCCTGAATCATGTTCTCTTCGATGGTGATGATTTTAGAAAATTTTTCGCCGATCGCAGCCAAAAGCCCTTCATCGATGGGTTTCAGGAAACGGGCGTTGATTATGGTCGCCGAATTTCCTTCAGAAGTCAACTGCTGGGCGGCCTCCATTGCCGGATAGACCATATTGCCGATAGCCAGGACAGCCAGGTCTTCTCCTTCCTTGAGAACCTCCCATTTTCCGAAGGGAATTTCCTGGACTTCTTCGCTTAACGATACCCCAACCCCAACTCCTCGGGGGTAGCGGATAGCCACCGGTTGGTTATAGGTCAAGGCCGAAAAAAGCATGTCCCGCAACTCCCTTTCGTCCTTGGGAACCATAATCACCAGATTGGGCAGGGGCCGCAGGAAGGAAAGATCGAAAAGACCCTGATGGGTAGGGCCGTCTTCCCCGACAATCCCGGCCCGATCCAGGGCAAAGATGACCGGGATATTCGGCAGACAAACATCCAGAAGTACTTGGTCATAGGCCCTTTGCATAAAAGTGGAATAAATAGCCACTATGGGTTTGAGACCCTCCAAGGCCAATCCGGCGGCAAAGGTAACGGCATGTTGCTCCGCAATGCCTACATCAAAAAACCGTTGGGGAAACCGCTGGGCAAAGGGGTTTAATCCGGTCCCTTCCGGCATAGCAGCAGAAATGGCCACTATCCGCATATCTTTTTCTGCCAGAGTCACCAGGGTTTTCCCGAAGACCTCGGTATAGGTGGGAAGGTCCGACGGTTTTTTCAATGTGGGATCCTCGGCCTCCAGGTTAAATGGACCAACCCCATGAAAATAGCTGGGGTTTTTTTCCGCCGGAGGATATCCTTTTCCCTTGGTAGTCAAAACATGAACCAGAACGGGGGCCTGGATGTGGCGGATGTTCTCAAAAGCGGTAATCAGGTCTTCCAGCCGGTGACCTTTGACCGGTCCCACATAATCAAAATGCAAGGCGGCAAAAAGCATTCCCGGTGTAAAAAACCCGGTAAAGGAATCCTCACTTTTCTTGGCCCACTGGATCAGATTTTCTCCAATTCCCGGAATAGATTTGAAAAAGGATTCCATTTCCCTTTTAAACTGGACAAAGCCTTTACCGGTCAGTCGCTTACTCAAAAAAGAAGAAAGAGCTCCCACATTTGGAGAAATGGACATTTCGTTGTCGTTCAAAACAACGATCAGGTCTTTGTTAAGATGTCCGGTCTGGTTTAATCCCTCAAAGGCCTCGCCTGCGGTCATGGATCCGTCACCGATAACCGCTATGGTCTTAGACGTTTCTCCCTTTAATTCTTTGGCCGCCGTTATCCCCAAACCAACCGATATGGAATTCCCGCTATGACCGGTATCAAAAATGTCATGGGGGCTTTCCTGCCGTTTTGGAAACCCGCTTATTCCTCCAAAAGTCCTTAAGGTGGAAAACTGATCTCTTCTTCCGGTAAGGATTTTATGAGTATAAGATTGATGCCCCACATCCCAGATGATCTTGTCTTCGGGACTCTTAAACACATAATGGAGGGCGATGGTCAATTCAACCACTCCCAGATTGGGGGCGAGATGGCCCCCATTTTTTGAAACGGTTTCAATGATTAGTTTTCGAACTTCTTCCGCCAATTGCTTCAGTTGGGGCATGGACAGGGATTTAAGATCCCCCGGGCCTGAAATAGTATCCAATAGGGAGGTTTGGTCTTCTTCGATTTTGGTTTTAACCTTTTGATCCATGATTATTCCATCGCGTTAGCTCATAGCGATTAGCTGATAGCTGACAGTTTTCTTTATTTAAGAACCTTGGCCTGTGAGCTATCGGCTATGGGCAATCACCTACTCACTCACTTGTCCCTTGATAGGATATAGGCCCCCACTTCCATCAACGGACCGGCATTCTTTCCAAAAATATTGAGAGCCCGATTGGCCTCATTCAATAGCTTTTGTCCGAATGTTTTAGATTGTTCCAGGCCCAGGATTACCGGAAAAGTGGCCTTGGATTTTTTTTCATCCGTACCGGTTTTTTTCCCCATGACCCTGGCTTGCCCTTCCACATTCAACAAATCGTCTTTAATCTGAAAGGCCAGGCCGATTTTTTCTCCGAAGATTCTCAAGGCCCGGTTTTGCTGGGTGGTGCCCTCTCCGATCAGGCCTCCGCAGACCACTGCGGCCTTGATCAGGGCCCCGGTTTTTTGATTATGACTATAATGCAAATAGGCCAAAGAGACCTTTTTTTTCTCACCCTCCAAATCGGCCTCTTGTCCGGCTACCATGCCCTGAATGCCGGCTGCCCCGGCGATCTCCCGGATCACTTGGATTCGGGTCCGGGCTTGAACTTTTTGCATTACATCCCATCGGGACAGTAAGAAAAAAGCCTCGGTCAGCAGGGCATCTCCGGCCAAAATAGCCGTCGCTTCCCCGAATTTTTTATGACAGCTAAGGTGCCCCCTCCTATAATCATCATTGTCCAAAGCCGGAAGATCATCGTGAATCAAAGAATAGGTATGAATAAATTCCAGGGCACAGGCCGCGGGAAGGGCTTTGATCATCCGACTCCCAACGGCCTTACAGGCCATCAAACACAAAATCGGCCGGATCCGTTTACCTCCGGCAAACAGGCTGTATTCCATGGCCTTTCGTACCCGATGGGTATAAGGATTTGCCGGTGGGAAATAGGACCGGAGCGCTCCGTCTACCAGTTCCTGAAATTTACTCAGTTTCTCCTTCAACGGTTGGACCAAATTACTCCTTCTCCTCTTCAAAGGGAAAGGGTTGTGATTGCAGCCCCCCCTCCTCCGATTTGAGCAGTATATCCACTCTTTTCTGAACTTCGGCCAGCTTTTCAGAACAGAGGCGGGATAACCGCATTCCTTCCTCAAACAATTTCATGGAATCTTCTAAGGGCATATCGCCGCTTTCTAATTTATTGACAATGCTTTCCAATTTCTTAAAGGTGTCTTCAAATCGTTCCTTAGACAAAAGAAGGGTCCTCCTTTTTCCGGGTCTGCTCGACCAGACAATCTAATTCTCCCCTGGCTATGGATACCCGGACCCGGCTCCCGGGAGGAGCATTCTCCACTTTTTTAACCAGGGTTAGCTCCGGCAAAATCCGGACCAGGGCATAGCCCCGGTCCAATATCCCCCAGGGACTTAAGGCCTGAAGGGTTTTATTCTGGCTCTTCAGGTCCATTTCCACCTGTTTTAGTTTTCTATTGAAAAGACTTTTTAATTTTAACTTTTGAATTTCCAGAGCGTTGCCTCCGGCCAGGATCAGGGACCGCGGGTTCCTCATCAACAGCTTATCCAGAATCCAACCGAGCCTATCCCGGTTTTTTTCCAGGATCCTTTGAAGGGCCGAACGGATTCGGCCATCGAAATCATCCAAACGAAGGGTCAGGTCAATTAAACGCCGGCGGGGATCCCCGATCCGTTTCTGAAAATGAAAAAGTTTTTCCTCAAAAAGATCTATCTTCCGGAGAACCTGTTGAACCATCCGATCCTGGAGATCTTTGATATGGATTTCCCATTCTCGTTGGGGTTGAATCAACAACTCCGCCGCGGCCGAAGGGGTTGAAGCCCTGAGGTCCGCCACAAAATCAGCAATGGTAAAATCCACCTCGTGCCCGATTGCCGAGATCACCGGGATGGATGAGGCCGCAATGGCCCGGGCGACCCGCTCTTCATTAAAGGGCCAAAGGTCCTCCAGAGAGCCCCCGCCTCTGGCCAGGACAATGACCTCGATACCCAAAGAGGACTGGTTTAAACTCCTTAGGGCCTCTTCAATTTCCAAAGAGGCGGTTTCTCCCTGGACCAGAACCGGATAGATCGAAACCTGAATATTTTGAAACCGGCGGTAGAGTATCCGCAGAAAATCCTGAATCACGGCCCCGGTCGGGGAGGTGATCACTGCCACCCGCTGGGGAAGGAGCGGTAGGGCTTTTTTTCTTTCCGGGGCAAATAAGCCCTCTTGGAATAATCGTTCCTTTAACTGTTCAAAAGCCAGTTGAAGCGCCCCCCAGCCTTTTAATTCCATCCTTTCAAGAATAATCTGGTATTCACCACGACTGGGATAGACACTTAGACGGCCGAAACACAGCACTTGTAGTCCGTTCTCGGGCCTGAAGGATAATCCCAATTGGCCGGATTTAAAGAAAACAGACCTTATCTGGCAGGAACTATCTTTCAAGGTAAAATAATAATGTCCGCTGGGAGGCACCCGGAAATTGGAGATCTCCCCTTCCAGCCAGAAGAAGGGAAATTCCCCTTCCAGCAGGTCCTTAATTTCCTCGGTCAGCCGGGAAACGGTATAAATTTTTTCCGGATAATCCATCTTATTATTTATTTTAAAGAAAAATCCATTTTTTAGCAAGGATTTTTGATGATAAAACCCTCAAGCGCGGGTTAAATTGAAAGGAAGATTTTATGGGAGGCCTTTGGGGTTAGCTCTTCCAGGAAAAGGTCATCAAAAAATTCTTGAGGGAGTAATTTTGAAGATCGCGGCCTTAAAAATGAAAGGATGCACTACAAGAATTGATAGCGGTCCATCAAATTCTCGACCTGTCCCCGCAACCGGGGACAGGTTCAGTTATTCCCGCGGGGAAACCTATTTCTTTTCCCCGGTGAAGGGCCCTTTACCGATTGGTCCCAAGTCGCCAGTACCGCTTATCTTATTCCCCTCAATCTTTCCCTTATAGATCATATCAATCCCACTGGATTTGAATGAGAGTACGAAATCGCTGCCTTTAATTGTTCCTGTAAGCTCGGAGTCTCCTAATGCACCCTTATAGGTTCCAGTGATTTTCTCACCGTCCTGTTGTAAAACAAAAGCGGGGTACCCTGTGCCGCTACCGTAATTAATGGTACACTCCCAGGTTCCGGTTATACTGTCCGCAGCCTGAGAGACAGAGGCACCCACAACCAAGCCAAAAACTACAATAAACATAACGGCTAAAATAGACGCCTTTCTCATACCTTCCTCCTTTTGGTTTTGGGATTTTGAATATTCCATACCATTATTTCAGTTGTTCCTCAAGCTCTTTTCTGCTTTCTTCTAACAGAATATTTCGAAAATTTTGTGCTTTATTTCCTGAGGTTACTGGTTTGATCCATCCCAATAATTCACCTTACAATGATTTGACATCATATCGGCTAAATGATACGAAGGATTGTATTTATATTAAATTGAAACAATGAACGCAAAGGAGGTACGACCATGGAGTATAAACACGTAATTTATCAACCCGGAAAAGTAGCCCGCATCATGCTCAATCGCCCCAGGTTTCTTAATGCTCAGAGTTACCTTTTGTTGGAAGAGGTGGATTCGGCCCTCAAAGCTGCGGCCAAGGATTCCGATTGCGGGGCCATCGTCCTGTCGGGGCTTGGCCGGGCCTTTTCAGCGGGCCATGATATCGGAACCGAGGAGGACAAAGAATACAAGAAACAACAGGGCTATGCGGTCCGAGCTGAACAGGGTTTAACTCCTTGGTTTGAGGATATGCGGAAAGTGTATATCGAGTTTTGCCTGGCCTGGCGTAACCTCCCTAAACCCACCATAGCCATGGTGCATGGCTATTGCATATTCGGCGGATGGATGGTGGCGGCCTCCATGGACATTATCTTCGCCGCCGAGGATGCCCAATTCCTGCCCGGCTTCGTTGAATATTTCTCCGTTCCCTACGACATAGGGCCCCGGCGGGCCAAGGAAATCCTTTTCGAGCACCGCTTTATGACCGCCCAGGAGGCCAGTGCTTATGGATTTGTCAATCGGGTCTTTGATCCGGAAACGCTGGAGAAAGAAACCCTGGCCTATGCTGAGCGGGTAGCGGAAAACTACCTGGATATTCCCTACTGGGTCCGGTTGTGTAAATTCTCCATTAATCACATGGAAGAAACCATGGGCCTGAACGCCGAGGTGGAATCCTCCTTCAATAATTTCTGCCTCATGACGGCCACCCGTACCGGAACGATGACACCTCCCAGTCAAGGCGGGTTTGCCCGGACCAATGTAGCCAGGAAAAATTTTGACCTGTCCCTGCCCTGGTTGAAAAAAGCGGGTTTGAGTGGAGAGAAATGAATAAAGACATGTTCTATTGCAAGTTGCAAGTTACGTGTTTCGAGTTATGATAAAACTTCCAGGTTTAAACCCGCAACACGTAACCCGCAACAACAGTTGCCATTCTATAAAGAATCTAAAGGAGGTCACCCGATGTCCGACACCGTTTTGTATGAAATAAAAAATAATATTGCCTATATCACCCTTAATCGTCCGGAAAAATTAAACGCCTTTAATCTGGAAATGAGCTTTGCGCTACGGGACACCTGGAAGCGTTTTGAAAGCGATTCGGAGGCCCGAGTCGCCATTTTAAGCACCAACGGAAAGTCTTTTTCCGTTGGAGTTGATTTAACCGATGAAGATCGAAAAATGGGAAAACCCTGGGAATACCACGAGGCCTACCCCTTGAACGGCACGGACCTTTTCAAGCCGATCGTCGGGGCCGTCCGCGGCCACGCTCTCGGACTGGGGTACATCATTGCCGTGACTGGGTGTGACATCACCATTGCCTCCGAAAACGCCCTTTTCGGCTATCCGGAAAGCAGGGCCGGCGTGGCCCAGATCCCGCCTCAATATGCCCCCTATATGCCTTTCAAAATCGCCCTGGAATTCATGCTCCTCTCCTGGAAGGGCGGACGAATGATGAGCGCCCAAAGGGCCATGGGCTTCGGTCTGGTCAACGACGTCGTAGCCGATGCCGACCTGATGCAGGAAGCGGAAAAATGGGCCGAACTTTTGAAGATGGTTCCACCGTTGTTTGTCCGTTCGGTGAAATACGGGTATTACACCCAGACGGAACGGTCCGCCCGAAGGGTAGAGAGAGAATATGTGGACTATGTTTTGCCCCAGGAATTGAGTGAGGATCGGCAGGAAGCGGCCAATGCCTTCATCGAAAAAAGGGAACCGCGTTTTAAGGGGAAATAGAAAGACAAAGTAATTTCTTTTTTTTGCCACAGACAAGTGCGGAACAGGAGGAAGACGACTTGTCTTCCTCCTACCATCTGGCCATAGGGGCACAAACTTTTCCTCTCTCCCGTTCCCTCCAGTCACTTGAGCTCTCAGAGTTCTCAGAGAAAGACGACCAGAAATTATGAAAAATCGGGGAGAGGCCGATTTTTCATAACCCTCAGGCCTCCGGCCAGTGTGCGCATCAGCGCCGAGCTTATTTTTCATTGCGGTCCTCTCAACCGCAATGAAAAGATTGGTCTCTGTGTCTCTGTGCGCTCTGTGAGAGATAAGCTTTTGTCCAGCCTTTGTCCGTGTGGGTCTGTGGCAAAAAAGCCTTTGACCTTTTCTTTTTTCTGCAAGGCCCTGACAGATTTTAATGTGTTCTGCGCTATATCACTGAGCAATCTTCAATTTGAAATCGTCCCGTTCTTTTTCCAACTCCTTAAACAACTTCACGACCCGATTAAAATCCTTGCCCATCAACTTCTTTGACTGATCCGCCTGCCTCCAGATGATCTCGAAAGGACCTTCGACATCAGTGGAAAGGACGTCCCAAATGGCGTCGAGATTACGCCCGAAATGTTCCGACAGATTTAAGAGGATCGAGATCCGATCATAGAGATCATCAAGCGAACCTATGGCGCTTCCATTTAACGTAAATCGTTTTATCGGCATGCCGGTACCTCCATAAAGGTCTGGTAGTGGTCCACGGTTACGAATCGTTTCCCATCGCGGGAAAAAATAAGGCGTTTACCGCCCCGGTGTCCCCCCTTATAATCGAGGTCCGCCTCGCGCCATTTATTATCTGGCAACCGACCCTCCCGGTTCATAAAATAATCGCCGCCGATACTCGATCCTCTGAGTCCCTTCACAGACCAAAGGTCCCTTCCGGGTTTCCATCCTTGTGATCGGGCCTCCCGTTTGTTGACAAAAGTTGCCGGAAGCCTTTGATTGTTCGTCATATTAAGACTACGAAGCAATTGGACCAGTTCTTGTTCGTCAATTCCATTCGAGAGCCACACATTGACCACATGGATGACCTTTTCACAGGATTCGGCATGGGCTAAGGCCTGCATAAAGAGGCCTATTAAAAAAAGGACGAGAATAGCTGATCCTCTCAGTATTTGTTGTTTCATTGGACTCTTTCTACTTGATTTTATACAGCATCAGGTACTGTTTATAGTAAACCTCGATATTGCAAAAGCCAAGGATGCTGCAGATCCGCGACGGCAAGGGTGAAGCCGTACTAACGTACTGCGAACCCTTGCCAATCCCGCCATGGCGGGACGGCATCACACGGCTTTCCCGGAGGGTAAAAATTGATCGATACTTAAATGAAATCCAAACTTCACTTTGGGTGACTTGTGGCACTCCTCTTGGAATTGTCATAATATACTTTTTTTATGAATAAATATTTCCTAATGGATCAATTTTTATGTAACTGTGAGGTAAACAGGGACAGATGTCCCTATTCCCAAGTCTTCAAAGATCCGATCATTACCCTGTTTCCTCCGGGACCTCCACCGACCTGGGGTCGACTACTTTACGGTCAAAAAACAGGGTTATCAACTGCACACATGGTTTGGCAAATTCCGCCAAACTATCAAAGGCGTGAGGTGCGCCGTCAAACACATGCAACTCAACACCGACGCCGGCTTTATTCAGCGCATGATACATATTGAAACTTTCAGTGATAGGGACAACCTGATCGGCATTGCCATGAATCAAAATTGTTGGCGGAAAACCGATTTTGGCATAATTTATCGGGCTGGCTTTGGCGGCGACCTCGTCACTTCCCGCTTTTCCAAACAGCAGGTTTTCCACATCATTTTTATTGCAATGCAGTGTTGTCGGCGGGTAAATCGCGCAAATGGCGGCACATTTCGAACTTACATTCAGGTGGCCGCCTTCTCCCTCGAAGGCATCCGTATCACAACCCAACATCAGGGCCAAGTGGGCCCCGGCTGAATTTCCGGTTACGCATATTTTCTCCTCATCGATACCCAGTTGATTGGCCTTGGCCCGCATCCATCGAAGGGCTGCTTTAACATCATGAATCTGGGCCGGCCAGGATGCCTCCCCGGCCAAACGATACTCGCAGGCCACACCAACAAAACCGTACCTGGCCAGTTGGATGCCATAATACCTCAACTGACTCCGGTCTCCCTGATACCAGCCGCCGCCGTGAATAATCAGCACTCCGGGACGGCGATCCCCTTCATTCGGCGGACGGTAGATATCGCATTTTAAGTCCCGACTGCCGGTGGTTCCAAATACCACATCATTTTCAATGGTAACTTTACCTGGTAATAACTGTAGCATAATTCTTCCTCCTAAATCGGATTAATAGGTGTGGGTCAGGTTTTTTATTAAAGTGTTGGCAAAACATCATAACAACAATCCCTGTTCTCTTTTTTTCTTATGGTTCGGTCTCACGAAGTACTTTCGGAGGTTTTGTCAATTCCTTATTTATATTCTTATCTATCTGCGTTTGTGTTTGGGGATGTGATTGCTTCAAGCAGGGAGGACCTGTTGTATATTTTACAAGCAGTCCCCCAAAGATTCCAGATAGAGCAGAAATAATAGCGGCTATTATGACGGTCCATTTATGTGATCTTGCAATTGTCTTATTTAGTGAGTGTTGCTCCAGCACGATGGTCTTGTTGAGTTCCTGTTGTTCCTTCATTAACCGTCTTTGCCATTCTTTTTCGACAAGAATGTACTCTTCGTCTTGCGGGAAGTGTCTAGATTGTATGAGGGCAAGTTCGCCTTCATCTTTATCTGGCAGTGGTTTATCTGTAATTGACGCCATTCACTCACCTATCGCTAATGTGTAGCGTCCTCTGTAGGTCGAAACCCCCTCGGGTTGCATGCCACACATTAGCAGTTATAATTCTTTAAGGGGGAGAAAACCCTCTGGAACTGGTACATTATATTTGTACTTTACAAAATACGGCAATATTGACATCTTTGTTATGAAAGCGAGAAACACGATTTGTATTTCTTCGGGGCAAAATTCTATGCCATTTCTTTTTTCAATGGTTGGTTTTAAAGATTTCTGATAAGACTCTCCGATAGCGCCTAATTTATCCATTAGCATTTCGCCACTTGGATTTTCGTTAACTTCACGGATTATCTCTTTCGTAGTGCTCATTACAACATGATCTAAGTTCCCATCCGAAATCATTTGGCGAAATAATAGGGTATCCTCATCATAACGTAACATCCATTCGACAAATGCTTCTTCTTTGGATATTGGTGGCCTTATTGGTATGGGGTCAGATTTCTGAATCCCGAATTCATAATTGTTCTGATTTTCTGTAACATTAACTTTATTATTAAATTTTTCAAATTCCCGAGGTGCGTTTTCTTTAAAAAAACTGAAGATATCGTCGAAAGTTTCTTTTTGATAGTGTGAACTCATTGAAGCAGGATTTTCATGTACAATAACTGCTAATGTAAGTTCAACTATTGTATCAGCTTTAGAAACAACTTTGTTTATATCGTCAGCATTCATCGTCTTTATAACTGCATAACGATCCTGCAACATCTTTTTGAATATTTCTTTTGAATTTAAATGGGGAAAATTGGTT